>NZ_CP014766.1:1200000-2400000 GCF_001611675.1 Pontibacter akesuensis
CGAATTTGGTAAGCTGCATCGTTCTTTGGTTAGTTACAGTGTTATTTGTCTTTCGTAAAACAGAAAAGTGAACCAGCGTGGAAAGTATGATTCTCCCGCTGGTTCACCTGTTTCAGTTAATTATATCCCTCGTTTTGCTTAAACTCACCCGGGTTAGACACAGCATCCAGCTGTGCCTGCGGAATTGGTCGTACCCTGTGGAATGGCTGGATGTTTGGCGCCGCGTCTGGGTTAAACGCCTTCACGCGCTCTATCAGTTTGCCGGTGCGCTTCAGGTCGAACCAACGCTGCTGCTCCCCTGCAAACTCACGGGCGCGCTCATCAAGTATAAAATCGATGTCGAGCTGGTCTGCCGTGATTTCCATTTCGGCTGCCTTGCCCGGCAAGGCCGCTCTTCTGCGCACCGCGTTCATGTATTGCACGGCCTCACTCATGTTTCCCTGCATCATTTCGGCTTCCGCCACGATCAGGTACATTTCGGCCAGGCGGATTACGTACGCATCACGCTGCCCCTGCTGCTGCGAAATCGTCTGACGCGCCGGGTCCAGGAACTTCTTCAGCGACATGTAACGGTCACGTACCACAGGGGCATCGTTGGCACTCACGTTGTAGGTTCTGCTGCGGTCTATGATGGTGTAAGGCTTGGCATCTTTCACAGCGTTCGGCACCACATACTTGGTGGCGTAAATAGCCGTATCCCCCGCAGCAAACGTTACCTGGCGCTGATTGCCTTTCGTATCGGTTACATTGTAGGTCCCGGGCTTGTTAGCGTACCACACAGTTTGAAAGGTGGCGTCAAAACGGGCGTCTTTTTTCTCATCAAACAAATCCAGCAAATGGGCAGTTGGCATAAAACGCGCAAACGGGCGGCCATACCTGATGTCGCGCTGCATGCCCGGCAACTGGTCATAGGTCATCAGGAAGAACAGATGCGAGTTGTTGCCGCCATCACGCAGCAATATGTCATCGCTCGTACTGTTGGTCAGGCCATCAAACTCCCTGTTCAGGATCAGGTCTGCCGTGAAGTTCACGTTCCAGACAATCTCTGGGTTCCTGGAGCTCGCGGTCCATAAGCTCGCGTAGTTTGGTACCAGACTGAAGTTGTAGTCACTGATCACCTTTTTAGCAAGTCTGGAGGCCTCTGCGTAGTTTCCGCGGTAAAGGTGCATTCTGGCCATAAAAGCTTCTGCAGCTGGCTTTGTTACCCTTCCGTACTGGCTTGATGTTACAGGCAGGTTCTCTGCTGCATACGTCAGATCCTCAAATATCTGCGCATAGAACGTTTCCACCGGTGTACGATTGGCCGTGGTGGATACACCTATCTGCTCCTGGGTAGTGAAGTGAACGCCTCCCCAGGTTTCCACGATGTGCCACAGGTAAAACGCCCGCAGGAACCTTGCCTCCCCCAGCCGTATCGCCTTTTGTGCTTCCGGCAGCGGCGAATCCGGAATTCTGGCTACCGCTGCATTCGTGGCGTTCAGTGCGGCATAAAAGCGGCCCCAGTAGAAGTTGATCGGCGCATTGGCACCGGACAAATCTGAATTATAAAGCGCAACGGGCGGGTTCTCCATGCCATTGCCACGGGTAAATATGTCCGTGCCGGTTTCAGTCAGGGCGATGCCGTTCTCCTTGCCATACCAGAAACGCATGGGCGTATACAGGGAGTTTACAAGGCTCTCAATGCCTTCGGCCGTTGAATAATATCCTGAAGCCGTCAGGCCTGATACATTTTCCTCATCCAGGAAAGACTCACAGGAGGCCGATCCGAGTAACAAGGCAGGAAGCAGTATTTTATATAATATCTTTTTCATGATCTTAACTTTAAATGATTCCTGTTTTCTAGAAGGCTACATTAATACCAAACACCATCTGCTTCGTCATCGGGAAGCTTAAAGCTCCTCCTCTTTCAGGATCGTAAGGGTCGATCTCGCTCTTCAGGATAAAGTAGTTTTTCGCCGTTGCGTAAACGCGCAGGTTAGAGAGTCTTAACCTTTCAGAGATGCTCTGCGGGAAGCTGTAGGCAAGCGTAATATCTCTTACCTTGATGAAGGAGCCGTCCACGTACTGCAGTGTAGAGTAGTAGCGTGTACTTGCCCTGCTGGTGCCTGCGTTCGGTCTTGGGTAGGCATTCGTCGGGTTCTCAGGTGTCCAGTAATCCACTACCGGGCCGTTCTCCAAACCGTCTATCTTATAAGAACCGGCTGCCTCGCTAATGATGGTCTGTCCCATTCTGGCGTACACCAGGAACGAAAGCTCCACGCCCTTGTAGCCAAAGCGGTTGGTTACGCCAAGCGTCCAATCAGGTGTTTCGTTGCCGATTACCGTTCTGTCTTCAGGGGTAATGATGCCATCGCCATTCTGGTCTTTCACGCGGATATCGCCAGGCTGCTGCTGGTTCAGTGCTGCTTCATCCTCCTGGCCCACTTGCCAGATGCCGATCTTCTCATAGTCGTAGAACACGTTAATCGGCTCACCCACAAAAAGTCCGAAGTCACCAAAGTTCAGGTCCCTTTCCACACCGTCGGCCAGTTTCACCACTTCTTCCTTGTTTCTGGTAAAGCTGAAGTCCGATGTCCAACGGAATCCGTCTGTCTGGTCTATGTTAACTGTTCCCAACTGCAATTCCACGCCACGGTTACGGGTAGCGCCTATGTTATCGAACACGCGCTCGAAGCCAGTAGAAGTCGGCAGGTTTCTTTCCAGCAACAGGTCCTCTGTGTCCTGCTGGTAGATATCCAACGTACCAGTCACCCTATTATTGAACAAGCCGAAGTCTATGCCCAGGTTCGCGGTGGCCGTTGTTTCCCAACCCAGCGCGGGGCTGGCAAGCGCGCCAGGGTAAAACCCGAAGGCAGGTACTTCTGTAGTTCCCTGATCAAAGGCATAGGTCGATTTTCCTAAACCACCCAAGGTCTGGTACGCGCCTACTGAACTGTTGCCCGACAAACCGTAGCTCAAACGGATCTTCAGGTCAGAGATGGCATTCACGTTCTGCAGGAATGCTTCTTCCTTCACAATCCATGCCACGGAAGCCGACGGGAAGTAGTCCCACTTGTTTCCTTCTGCCAACACCGAGGCACCGTCTGCCCGCATCACGAATGTGAACAGGTACTTGCCCAGCAACTTATAGTTCAGGCGGCCGAAGAAAGAGGCCATACTTTGCTCCCGCAGGCCGCTGCCCAGTTGGTAAGCCGACTGCGTTGCGCCCAGGTTGTAAAATAAGAAGGTAGATGAAAGCAGGTTCCTGCCCTGAGCAGTAAACAGTTCCTGTCGCTCTGACCAGATACTTGTTCCAAGCAAAGCGGAAAACTCATGGTTATCGGAAAGTGACTTGGAGTAGTTGGCAAAATTTTCCCACGTGATCCTGGAGAAATTACCCAGTTCTGCACGAGCCAGCGACAAGCCGTTCACACCTGTTTCGATGGTGTTGGTAGCCGCGTATAAACCATTGCGGTTGTTATACTGGTCCACGCCAAACCGGGAGGTCAGCACCAGGTCATTGATTGGGGTATAGTCGAGGGAAAGGTTTCCAAAGAAACGCTTGTTGATGTCGTTGTTCTCAAAGGCTCCCGGTTGCTCGTCCACCAATGGGTTAAGGGTAGAGGCATCGCCTACCGGGAAAGGAAGGAAATTACCCTCGGCATCGTACGGGCGGCCAAGTGGGCTCATCTTGTTGGCTTGGTTCAGGGGGTCTCTTCTGATGTCCTGATCCTTATACGTATACATCAGGCTGGTGCTCACCTTCAGGTTGTCCAGTATGTTGTAGCCTACATTCATGCGGCCACTGTACCTGGTCAGTTCGTCATTTGCCAGCAGGCCTTTTTCGTTGAAATATTCAGTAGACAGGTAATAGCTAAGCTTCTCCGTTCCTCCGGAAACACCTACTTGGTAGTTTTGCTGGCTTCCGGTTCCCAGTAGCTCATCTGCCCAATCAGTGTAAATGCCGTTTCTGAAATTCTCCAGCTGAGTCGGGTTAAAGATCTTCTCGTCATCCTCAGGACCTGCCCACTCGCCAACTGTTCTGCGCGATTCTCTGCGCAAGGCCACCCACTCCGGGCCGGACATGATATCGGCATAGCCGTTTGCCGCCGAAATGCCATAGTAGGAGTTGAAGGTAACCTTGGCCTTACCTGAACCGCCGCTCTTGGTGGTGATCAGGATAACACCGTTTGCACCCAGCGAACCGTAAATAGCAGTAGCGGTGGCATCCTTGAGTACTTCCATCGAGGCGATGTCGTTCGGGTTTACGTCCAGCGGCCCGTCGTAGCGGATGCCGTCTACCAGCACAAGTGGCGCGTTACCCGCACCGATGGATCTTGTTCCCCTGATGTTAAAGTTCAACGCAGCGCCTGCCTGGCCGCTTGTTCTGGTCAGGTCCAGGCCCGGCACCTTGCCCTGCAGCACTTCCAGGCCGTTGGTAACGGGTATAGCCGTAAGGTCTTCGCCCCGTACTGAGGTAACTGATCCGGTCAGGTCTGACTTTTTCACCGTACCGTAGCCGATCACCACCACTTCTTCCAGAGCCTTGGAGTCTACAGCCAAAGACACCCGAATGTTAGCCTGACCATTTACCGGCACTTCCTTGGTTTGGTACCCGATGTAGGAGAATACAAGAGTTGGGTTTGCGGTGGATGCATTTAATGTGAAGCTGCCATCCAAGCCGGTGGCCGTGCCGTTCGTAGTGCCTTTCACCAGCACCGTAACCCCGGGGAGAGGACTGCCATTTTCATCGACTACCTGCCCCTGCAAGGTAGTACCCTGTGCGATTGCCCCGGTTACGGCGACCAGCATCAAAAGGAGGCCACACAAGTACCTCGCTTTTTTAAGTAATGCTCTTTTCATAGATCCTCAAATTAAAACAGTGATATGTATAGTTATTTTATTCGCTGTGGATTTGATCTTGAACGCTACTTAAAAGATGTGCTTGCTACGCCACCCTTAAGCCCCTTGCCGGCTCCTTGTTGTATCCCTTCTCCCTTGCTTTCTACTCTAGGTTAATGCTGCAACACCAAACCATACTTCTGCAGGACAATCGATTGCACAATTTAATAAAAAATTTTGCATTGTCAACTGATTACTCACTTATTACTTTCCAACCGTCATTTCCCGATAATATATTATTTACTGTATACTTTCGTGCTTCACGCCTTTTCAGCTGTTTTGCCCAACTAACCCTTGCCTTGGGAGCAGCGCCCGGTCCGATTGATTTGTACTCTGCATAGAATGCCGTCTTCTCCGCCTCAGGTTTGCTCCAGTTGTGCCATCCCTCCGGCCTGATGTGCTTCCCGAGCTTTGTGCTGATGAACACCGTTTTGGCATAAGGCCTCCAGGGGCGGCCCAAGTATACTTTAGTTGCCTCCTCTGAGGCGGTGACAGTGCAGTTCAGGAAAACGAAGCCGAACGCCTGCCCTTCCGGGGTGGAGGCAGCCGTGATGTAGGAGTTTTTCTTGCAGTGGATGATGCAGTTTTCAAATACGGCTGTGGCCGGGCCGAAGATAAAATCTGTGGTGCCCTCGATGTAGCAGTTGCGGTAATACTGCCGGCTCCCGTTTACCCCGGCATAAAGCGTATCCTGGTCACCGATGATGCGGCAGTCTTCGAACACGCAGCGGTCGGCCTCTACATGCAATGCCACCGCCTGCCCTACCGTTCTGCCGGCGCTGTTCTCGAAGGTGATGTTCTCTGCCCTGAAGTCATTGCCCTGCACCAGTACCGTATAAGAAGTAAAAGTGTTAATGTCTCCCTTGCCGGAGTGGTCATCCCAGCGGATGATGGTTTTATACTTGTCCTCCCCGATAAAGGAAAGGT
This sequence comes from Pontibacter akesuensis, assembly GCF_001611675.1. Taxonomy (NCBI): domain Bacteria; kingdom Pseudomonadati; phylum Bacteroidota; class Cytophagia; order Cytophagales; family Hymenobacteraceae; genus Pontibacter; species Pontibacter akesuensis. The sequence continues at coordinate 1,205,809 of NZ_CP014766.1, forward strand.
TGGACTTCCAGGTGGGGATAATGATCTTTTCGCGGTAGATGCCATTCTTAATAAAAATCTCCACCCGCTTCTCCGGGAAAGAAGGCACGACATCTACCGCGGCCTGAATGGAAGTATAATCTCCGCTTCCGTCCTGCGCCACAACTACCCTGCCCTGCTGCGCCTGCACGAGCGTAGCAATCAAACAAAGTATAAGTAGGGCTGACAGTCGTTTCATAGTGTGTTCTTACTTAACCAGATTTCCTTCTACTAAACTGTTCAAGTATACTTCGATATTCGTGTACTGCTTGTCCAGCGTGTAAGCGGCAGCGTCTGCGGCGTCGTCAGCATTCAGTTTTTGCTGGCGCTCCCATGCATCCGGCATGCCGTCCTGGTCCTTATCGGCAGGTGCTTCTACAGCCTTCATTTCTGGCCAGCCACCCACGTCCTTTTGCGAATCGATAATGCCGTTCTTGTTTTTGCCGTTGGTTGCCTGCCCTGTTCTTACTTCCTGTACCACGCGCGCATCCACTGCATCGCGTCGGTAACTGGCACCGGCATGGGCCAGCACAGAGGCAAAAGCCTCCTGCGCAGACTGATCCGGTATGGCCGTGCTGTTGAACGGATTTCCCACCAGCGCAGAATCCGGATGTTCCAGCGCTACGCCTAAGGCGTTATACTGCGTCACTTCCGGACTTCCCTCCACCACGTTGCCTGCCAGGTAAAACTGCCCGTAAGGTGCGTAAGGCTCCAGCAGCCTGTCTTTCTTTGATTTTGGTGTGGCCGGGCCGGGCTTGTAGAAGTTGTTCACCATGTTGTACCTTCCCCTTTCGCCGCCATAGGTGTTGTTGCCACCCCAGTTAAAGATTACGTTGTTACGGAAGTCCACCAATTCGTCAGGTGAGTTGGCCGTGGTTTTGGAACCACTGAAACGCGGCATGCGGCTCATGTGGTTGGCCAGCAGGTTGTGGTGAAACGACGCGCCCACGCCTCCCCAGATACCGCCGTACCCGTGGTCGCCCTTGGCATGTATAGACTGGTTCAGGCTTTCGGAAATGATGCACCACTGCAGCGTGAAATTTGTATTGTCGTAGAAGGAAGCGCTCTCATCGGTTGCCCAGCTCATGGAGCAGTGGTCCACAATGATGTTGCTTTTCCCCTTATTTGCCGTCAGCGCATCCGCCTGTACGCCCTTCACATCGCCCATGCGGAAACGCAGGTAGCGTACAATTACATTATCGGCCTTGATGTTAACAGGAAAGTTTCGAATCGTGACGCCATCGCCCGGCGCTGACTGGCCGGCAATGGTGATATCAGGATTGTTTATATCAAGCGGCGACTCCAGGTCAAGTATACCAGAGACAGCGAACACCACCATGCGTGGTCCTTTTTTTCGGACGGCCTCCCGCAAACTGCCCGGCCCTTCATCGTTCAGGTTCGTAACCACCACCACTTGTCCGCCGCGGCCACCGGTCGTGAATTTACCGAAGCCCTCTGCTCCAGGGAATGCCAGCTGCTGCACAGTTTCTGTTGCAGGCACAGCTGCCACAGGGACAGTAACAGCCTCGGGTGCAGGTTCACCGGAAGATACGCTTGCCGGCTGCTGTACGCAGCCAGCAAAGCATACCATCGGCAAAAATAATCCTAACAAACTCACTCTCACCTTAATTCTATTCTTAAACATTTGTGTTTTCTTATTTTGGATGATGCTTCACAACTAAGGCTACTGGCATCACTAAATTCACTTTAGCAGGCTACCGTTTCGAAAGCCTAACCTGAACCGGGTTAGCCAACTCGGCTGCCGTTTTGTTCAGGTATTCTGTAAACTGCGCTTCGTTCTTTATACCCTCCGGCTCCAGTTCCCAGGCTGCCAGAAAATAATACTCCAGTTGGTTCGCTTCAGGCTTCAGCTGCACCACATGGCTGTTGGCATCTTCGGTGAAACGGATAAAATCTTTGGGGCGGAACAGCACGGCAATTCCCAGCTTGTCGTTGTTCAGGCTTTGCTGGCCGTAGGTGGCCAGATAGCCCCACGCCTTGTCGCTGCCTGTGCTCGAAAGCAGTTTTGCCTTCGCATCCTTTATCAGCCCGGTACTTAAATTCTCCGGGTTTGCCCCTGTTACCTGCACCTGGTGGTGCGTCAGGCGGCTGCCGGCGTGTATGCCCAACTGCGACTGTACGCCCATTTCCATATCGGCCACTTTCCAGCCATAGTAGTTGGTGCCGATGGAGGAGTACAGGTTGCCGTTTTCCCTGATCACGCTGATCATACTGTCTGTCTCAGCGATGCGGTTTGCCTGCCCGTTGTGGAAATGAGCGAGGGTGCCCACACCCAAAGACTTGCCTACTTTCAGCACATCCATACCCCAGGCGCCTTCCTCATGGTAAGAGTCATAGCCATCCTGGCCCACCTGCTGCAGCACCATTTCGTTTGTTTTCTTCCCGAACACATCCGTACCATTGCGCCAGTCCAGGTAAAAGCGGTAGCCTACTTTATCAGACTCCCAGCCTGGGCCTTCATAGCGGATATAGTAGGAGTGGTCAGTTACTTCATCCGGCACGCGCAGTGAATCCACGTTTTGAAACGTGCCGCCGATGTACTTCCTGTTTTTAAACTTCCCGCCTACTTTGTGCGATAATTCGGCCTGGGTGCGTTTGGTATAATCTCTTTTTGCTATGCCTTGCTTGTTGTATCGGATGGTAAGCTTGCGCGCCTCATTCGCTTTCAGCTCATCCAGCACCAGCATAATTCCCTTTTTTTCTTTTAACTTGCTGTTGTACTGGCTCGGAATTTCCGTTTTGCCGTTCAGCACCACAAAGGCATTTGGATTGAAGTCAGGCGCAGATTTCTTTAAATCCGCTTCCGCTATAAATACCATCACGTTCTGGCGCGGCTGGCTCAGCGGATTTTTCACTTCCATGCTCAGTGCCCGTGGGAACTCCTGCTTGAGGTTCTGCGCGTGCGCATCCTGTGCGAACAGCACAACCAGCAGCAGTTGGAGTGGTATCCAGTATGTCAGGCTCTCAATTAGTCTGTTGTTCATTTTCAGCGCTTTACTTCAGGTGGCAATATGTGCCTTTCTTGCTTCTTCTCTGATCACTAAATAATAAGGGTGTGGCCATACGTATGGCCACACCCTTATTATAGCTGTGTTAGTAAATCCAACGTGGGTCACCAACAGGACCACCGTTGTTACTGGCCGTTCTTAAAGGCGAGCCAGCCGGCAAAGTAAAGTTAGTTGTCGACTCATTCCATCCCAGGTCAACGGCGGTATTGCCGATAAGCTGCGCAAACTCAGGGAAGATTAACGCTGCACCCTCTCCATTTGTCAGATTGTAGAGGTTGTTGTAAGCTACCGTTACAGTAGAGCCTGTGCTGCTCACGCGAATCATATCCAGCCCACCGGCCGAGTTAATATTGGCAAGTATAGAATTCTGCATGGTAAAGTTTACCATGTTTCCTCTTGCATCCAGCAGCGGATAGTCTCTGTAACCAAAGTTCGCCAGTGTGCTGTTCTCAATCAGGATGGTTGGCACAGGTGCCCCTGGCAAATCCTTCGCCCAGCTGATAAGCTGGCGACCAATGCCGTAGAAGGTGGAGTTCACCAGTTCCAGGCGCTGAAACTGCATCTCATCCAGCACAAAGAAAGAGTAACCGCCGCTTTCACCTACATTGTAGACCAGGGAGTTGCTGATTCTGATGGTGTTTACCTTGTAATCGTTGTCTTTGCCCCTATTGCCACGCAGGATCGTATTGCCCACCCCGTGTATAATGCTGTTCTCAACGATGAAATTTCCGAAGTTGGCGGCACCGCCAACGAAGTTGAAGAAGTAATCGGCACCTTCCACGCTACCGTCAAACTCGATACCAGCGAAGGTCGCTCCGGCACCCTCTCCTTCCACATCAAACTGCTTGAAGTTTACCTTAGTATCTCTGGGATTGCCCGAAGTAGACCGGAGTGTGATTTTCTTCCCGTTGATTTTAAACGTTTCTGAAAGAGAGTACACTCCCGGCTCCAGGCCAATCACGTCACCGCTTGCACTATTTTCCAGGGCCTCCTGCAGGTTGTCTTCCGGCGTCAGCACGGTGGTGTACATGGTTTCCATGGCCGTGGTGAACGAAGAGAAGCCCTTGCTTCTGTTGCCGGCATAGATCTCTACGTTATAGAACGTGTTCGGCTGCAGGTTGCCCACGGTGATGGAGCCCGAGGCGATGGCCTCCTCAGTTAGCGCTACCTCAATAGCATCGCCCGTGGCAGGACGAAGCACTAACCGCGTCAAAGTCGGAGTTGGTCTCCACCTTAACAGGACGCTCGTTGCTTTGATGTCCGGCCCATAGAGTGGCAGCATTACCTGCTCTCCCCTTATCTGAAAGCTATTGCTGGTTACCCAGTGCGACTCCGGCCTGTCACCCAGTGCGTTGGCCTTGATGCGGGCGAAGTACTTTGTCCGTACGTCCAGTTGCTCGTCTGTTAGTACCACACCGGCCGTGTCTGTCTGCACCGAAACAATTACGGGTGACTGGAACAGGGTGTCTGCGGCCACCTCTACGGTATAAGTAGCGCCGCTGCTGGCGGTGGTGTACAGCGATGGGTTCCAAGTTAGCTTTACCTGATTGATGCCGGACTGCGACTGGATGTCGCCGGCGGGCGTGAACATGCGCATTGGGGCCAGCTTATCCGGGTCCTCCTCGCAGGACAACGCCAGCATGCCCAGCAGCACCACCGGTAGAAGTCGGAATATTCTGTTTATAGCCTCTTTCATATCTTGAAGGTTAGATTTCATGATTCAGATTTTGAATTAATAGCCGTAGTCCTGAGTTAGCCTGTAGTTTTGGTTCAGGACGCCTGAGTAGATCGGGAACAGCTCCGATTTGTTTGCCTCGAACGCCACGGCGAAACTCGCCACGTAGTCTGCGTCCACAGCCGCTGCCCAGTTCACGCGGGTATAGCCCACGGGAGCCGATGAAGGCGCTGGCGTGAACATCACGTCGCTGATCGGGCCGCCATAGAAGTTAAAGCTCTCCACCTCTGCCGGCACCGTGAGGTTTACCACCGGTGTTGGCTGGTAGTACACATACTTTGGCACGTTGGCATAGCGCCCCTGCTGGTTCATCAAATCCCTCAGGTCTTGCCGCGTTTCGGCTACCATGGTTGCCAATCGATTCCAGCGAATCAAGTCATACTTGCGAATTCCCTCTCCTCCAAACTCTAGCAGGCGCTCGTGTACAAGTGCTTCAAAAAAGCCTTCCTTGTCTGTTGGCGTGTTGCCCATTCTGGCTTCGTGGCCTACAAAGGCTCTTCTTCTCACCTTCTCGAAAGCCTCAATGGCCTGTGGCGTTGGTCCGTTCAGCTCATTCTCAGCCTCAGCGAACATCAGCAGCACGTCGGCATAACGCAGCACCGGCCAATTGATGCCCACGTTCTGTGCTGTTCCGGCGATGCTTGTCCAGTACTTGCGAAACTTGCCATCGCGCATGAGTGTGAGGCGTGTCAGTTCCTTTTCATCGTTCTTGTCTATCTGGAAGTAAGCAATGGTAACATCTCTCCTTACATCACCGATTGAGTCAAACTCATAGAAGTATGTTGGGATGGCCTCGAGCTGCCCGTTAGCCGCGCCATACTTGGAGCTGCGGTCAATGCGGATGCCATTGCTGTAGCCCAGCTTGCTGTCTGTCCTGGAGTTGCCTCCAAAGGCACCCACCTCAAAGATCATCTCGTTGCCGCTTCCGCCACTAACACCTGTGTGCAGGTTTCTGAAAACCTGCTCAAAGCTTGGGTTCAGGCTATACTTGCCGCTCTGCATGATGTCCAGTGTTTCCTGCCGTGCTATCTGGTAGTAGGTCTGGTAATCTGAGCGGCGCTCTACCTGGCGGGAGTCTCTTCTGAGGGCATAACCGCCACGGGCTAGCGCGAGTCTTGCCCGCAGGCCCTTCACAGCTGCTTTCGTGATGCGCGTGTTAGGGTCTCCCGATTCATCCTGCCACGGCACCAACTCGGCAGCCTGTGCCAGATCCTCCAGCAGACGGTCGTAAATCTGGTCCTGGTCTGTTTTTGGCAAGTATAAATCAGTCTGGTCTGCGGATGGCTCGAAAGGAGCCGGTACATCGCCCCAGTTGCGAATCAACTCATGGTAGAAGATGGCACGAAGCGTCAGGGCCTCGCCATGCAGTTTCCGCAGCGCCGCCTGCTCGGCCGGGGTGCCGCTGGTATACAGGGCGGAGGCCGGAATATACTTGATGGCAATGTTGGCGCGCTCTATGCCTTCGTACAACTGCAGAAAGGGATTGTTGAGCTCCGAGTTGTCCGGACTAACGCCGAAGCCGCTGATACCTCTGCGGTCAAGCGGGTTGTACGTGCCACCGATCCTGAAATCGTCGGCCGCGTTCGGGTAGAGCGTTGAAATACGGCTGCCGTACCCATTGTCGCCCATCAGGCTGTTGTAAATACCAGTTACGGCGGAGTTGGCATAGCCTACACTTGTAAAAACGGTTGCCTGCGATACGGTGGACGGGTTCTCCACGTCCAGGTAGTTCTCGCAGGAGGAGAATGTCAGGATGCCCCCCAGTGCCAGTGGTAAAAGCAGCGACTTTATATAGTTCTTATTCATCTTCATCACCTTAAAAAATTAGAAAGTAACATTCACACCACCCAGTATAAAGCGGCTGCGCGGATAGGCAGCGTAGTCAACCCCTGGCGTCAGCGGGTTGCCGCGGCGGGTGTTTGCTTCCGGATCGTAACCTGAGTAACCTGTTAAGGTCAGCAGGTTGTTTACGGTGGCGTATACTCTGAACTTGGAGAAAACCCTTGTTCTGTCAACAATGCTTTGCGGCAAAGTATAACCGAGTGTCACGTTGCTGATGCGCAGGTAAGAACCATCTTCGATGGCGAAAGAGTGCAGGAAGTACTGGCCCAGCGGCGGTGTCCAGAACTGAGCGTTCTGGTTCAGGGCAGCCAGTTGCTCAGGGTCCGTTACCAGTTGCCCGTTGTCGTCGAAGCGTCTCCAGCGGTCGTTCACCATCGTCAGCATGTTGTTATCACGGTACAGGTACTGTGTAGTGAACTCAATCTTGTTGGCGTTGTACACTTTGTTGCCATAGGAGAAGTTCATGAACACGCTCAGGTCAAAGCCTTTGTAGGTGAACTGCTGACCAAAGCCACCGATGAATTTCGGCTGTGAAGAACCTAATACTTTTCTATCATCCGGAGTAATCATGGAGTTGCCATCGTCTGTCAGGTCAGCTAACCTAAGGTCGCCTGGCTGCGGGTCTCTGTTACCAAGAGCAATGTCTTTGCTGTTCGGAATGCCCTCTTTCAGCGTATACGTCCAGGTACCGGAGGCTTCGTTGAAGGCGGCGTTGAAATCATCCACTGTGTAGAAGCCGTCTGTAACGTAGCCATAGTACTGGCCGATTGGCTGACCCACCTGTACCCAGAAATCCTGCAGGTTATTCACCCAACCTGACATCTCGGCATAAGACTGCAGCTGGTTGCCCTCAGAGTCAATTCCCAGGCTCACGATCTTGTTGCGGTTGAAAGCCATGTTAAAGTTGGTGTTCCAGGTGAAGGCGCTGTTGTCCACCACCACGCCGCTTAACTGCAGTTCCAGTCCTTTGTTCTCTGTTTCACCGATGTTCTGCAACTGGGTGGAGTAACCGCTGGTTTGTGGGATCCGGGCCATCAAAAGAAGATCTCTGGTGCTGTTCTGGTACACATCCACCGAGCCGCTTAGCCTGTTGTTAAACAGGGAGAAGTCGAGGCCAAGGTTCCTGGAGATGGTTGTTTCCCACTTCAGGTTTGCGTTAGCCAGGTCGGGCGCCACAAAACCAGGAGTCACCGCCTCAGAGAAGGCATAGCCATAGTTGCCTGAGTTGGTGAACTGCGTTTTCCAAAGGTCCTGCCCGATACGGTTGTTACCTACTTCGCCGTAGCTGATGCGCAGCTTCAGGTCAGACAACCAATTGTCGGTACCAGCCATAAAGTCTTCATCAGCAATATGCCAGGCCAGGGATGCAGAAGGGAAATAGCCTACGCGGTTCTCAGGAGAGAAAAGCGAAGAGGCATCACGGCGCAGGTTTACTGTGGCCAGGTACTTGCCCTTGTAGTTGTAGGTGGCACGCCCGAAGAAAGACAGGAGTCTGTTTTCCTGCTCAAACGTAGCCGGCGCATCCTGTATCAAGCCCGATGGCGGTGTTGCCTTGTCGATACCGGCCCAGGCCTGCTCTGCGGTGATATCCACTGGCAGGTACTTGGTGATTATGGTAGAGCCGTTCGACTGGCGCTGCCAGATCTCATGTCCGAGCAGGGCCGTAAACTCGTGATCTGACCCCAGATCGAATCTATAGTTCAGCGTGTTGGAGTTTGTCAGCGAGAGCGCCTCTCCCTTACGAATCTCAGATACCGGCATGTCTGCGTTCTGTCTGGCAAGGCTGGTGTAGCGGCCGTCGAAATCGTAGCGGTCGGTGTTGGTGTTGGTGATACCGACAACCGTTTTAAAAGTCAGGTTCTTGATGATGTCGTAGCTGAACCAGCCATTCACCAGGATGTCGTTTCGGTTGTTTTCGCGCAGCTCCTGGTTGGCCAGCAGCAGCGGGCTGATCAGGTTCGTCTGGTTGGCGAACTCAGGATCAAACTCATCTACTGTGCTTTCCATGCCTGGCGCCACAAATGGTCTGAAGCGCACGGCGTTTCTCAGCCTGTTGTTGCTCTGCGAGCCGGTAGCGGAAGTGCCTACGCCTTCTATCGACTGGCGGCTGTAGCGGGTGCTAAGACCCAAACGCAGCTTGTCAGTAGCGCGGTGGTCGAACTTAAAAGAGGCGAGCGTTCTGACAAAGCCAGAGTTCAGCATAATGCCTTGCTCATCGGAGTGGTTCAGCGTAAAATTAAAAGAGGTTTTCTCGCTACCGCCCCTCACGCCAAGTATGTGTGTCTGGCTTGATGCGTCGCGTCCGAAAACCTCCTCCTGCCAATCGGCAAACGGCATGTTCTGATAGATATCGATATCCTCGTACAGGCCATAGCGCTGTGTAAAGGTGTTTTTCGTTTCCTGGTCGGTGTTGTAGTTGTAGATTTCGTACTGATACTTCACGTAGTCGTACGGCTTCATCACGTCCAGCTTGTTTACGATGCTTCTTACACCGGCAAATCCGTTGTAAGTCACTTCGGTTGGCATGGCCACACCGCCTTTTGTCGTGATCACCACCACGCCGTTGGCACCGCGGGCACCGTAAATAGCGGTAGAGGCCGCATCTTTCAGCACGTCAATCGACTCAATCTCCTGTGGCGAAAGTATAGACAAGGCATCCTCCATCTGGATACCGTCCACAATATATAAAGGAGAGTTATCCTGAGTGATTGAGCCTCCGCCGCGTACCCGAATCTGAATTTCGGCGCCTGGCTGGCCCTCCGAGGTAGTTACCTGCACACCTGCCAGCCTGCCGGCAAGCGCTTCCGCAGCCGTGCTTACAGGTATATCGGCCAATTGCTTCGAATTTACCGACGACACAGAACTCGTTAGGTCCCTTCTGTTCACGGTACCGTAACCCACCACCACTACTTCTTCCAGCGCCTGCTGGTCAGGTTGAATAGAAGTGTTTATTGTTTGCCTGCCCTCTACAGGCACTTCCTTTGTCTTATAACCGATAAAGGAGAAGATCAGGGTAGCATCGCTATCAACAGCAGGGAGCGTGAAAGTTCCATCCACCCCGGTTGCCGTTCCCTTAGAGGTTCCTTTCTGCAGCACCGTTACCCCAGGCAGGCCGTCGCCGTTTTCGTCTGTAACGGTTCCGGTTACGGTAAGGCCCTGAGCAAGCGCACCTGACATGGCGATAAAGAAAAGGGGCAGGAAGAACAAACACCTCATCTTCTCTAGTAAAGCGTTTCGCATAGGTTGTTTATTAAGTGTAAGTGTATAGGTTAGATTCATTTTCATTCTCAAATCGCACGGCGACCAGGTTAATCGGTCCTTTTACCCTGTGCCGCCTTTTGCGCAACTGGTGAGTGCATCCTTACTTTACCTGCGGCTGCACCTGCCTCTCCTCGCGGTATCAGAAGCAAAACAAGTTGTATTCTGCCCTGAATCTGTGCTTTGATGATTAATCACTTACCGGTAGTGATTTAGATTTGTTGCGCAAACGATTGCATTTTAAAAATTTTTCTCTTCATTTACAAAATAAACAGCGGCATTTTTACCTTAATTTGATCAAAACAGCCATTGTAACAAGTATAGCCCTATAATTTTTAGCGTAAGTACTTACTCACCCGATGTGGGTTTCCTCAACGCAAATCGAATTAAAACCGTACTTGGCTTATAATTATTGAAAATTAATTGTATTTTGCGCAAACGTTTACACAACTTATAGAACTATGAGCACATCCTATTCTATCAGACACGCCATTCACCCGAACGATAGCAAGACCTATGACACAGCAAAGCTTCGCGAGGCATTCCTTATAGAAGACCTATTTCAAAAAGACGCTGTTCAGGGTGTTTATACTATGTATGACCGCCTGATAGTAGGTGGCGCGCAACCCGCTAATAAGCCCCTGCCCCTGGAGTCGTTCCCGACACTGCGCTCGGAAAACTTCCTGGACAGACGCGAACTCGGCATCATTAACATCGGGGCAGAAAGTACGGTAACCGTAGATGGCGAAGTGATTACACTGGCTAACAAGGAGGCGCTTTATGTAGGCATGGGAACCAAAGAAGTAATCTTCCACCCTGCCGCCAACGGTGCCGATACCTTCTTCTATTTTAACTCGGCCCCGGCACACCGCAATTACCCTACAAAGAAGGTAGCGCTTGACCAGGCTGAGACAGTGGAAATGGGTTCGCTGGAGAACTCGAACCACCGCATTATCCGCAAACTGCTCATCAACTCGGTGGTGGAAACATGCCAGCTGCAGATGGGCCTGACCGAGCTGCAGCAGGGAAGCGTCTGGAACACCATGCCCGCCCACACCCACGACAGAAGAATGGAGGCCTATTTATACTTCAACCTGCCGGAAGACCAGGTGGTGAGCCACTTTATGGGCGAGCCCCAGGAAACGCGCCACCTCTTCGTAAAAAACCGACAGGCCGTTATCTCCCCGCCATGGTCTATCCACAGCGGCGCGGGCACTTACAACTATGCCTTTATCTGGGGTATGGCCGGCGAGAACCTGGACTACAACGACATGGACAAAGTACAACCGACGGACCTGAAATAAGCGGATATGAATCTATTTGACTTACAAGGGCAGGTTGCCCTGATTACGGGTGCCACGCACGGCCTGGGCATGGCGATGGCCAAAGCGCTTGGCAAGGCCGGTGCCACGCTGGTAATAAACGGCAACACCCCCGCCAAGATGGAGGCTGCCTTGGCCAACTACAGCGCGGAAGGTTACAGTGTGCACGGCTACCTTTTTGATGTGACGGATGAGGCCCAGGTGCAGGAGAACGTGGCCCGGATTGAGCAGGAAGTTGGCCCGATAGGAATTCTGGTAAACAATGCCGGCATGATTAAGCGGGTGCCGGCACTTGAAATGGATGTGGCGGAGTTCCGCAAAGTAGTGGATGTGGACCTGACCGCTCCCTTCATCATGTCGAAGTATGTGGCCAAAAACATGGTAGCGCGGCGCAGCGGCAAGATCATTAACATCTGCTCAATGATGAGCGAGTTGGGCCGGGACACTGTTTCGGCTTACGCCGCCGCCAAAGGAGGCCTGAAGATGCTGACCCGTAACCTTGCCACCGAATGGGCCAAGTATAACATACAGGTGAACGGCATCGGACCGGGCTATTTCGCCACCGACCAGACGGCTCCCATCCGTGTGGACGGTCACCCCTTCAATGACTTTATCATCAACAGAACACCCGCAGGAAGATGGGGCGACCCAGCGGATTTGGAAGGCACTACTATATTCCTGGCCAGCAAGGCCAGTAATTTCATAAACGGCCAGATTATATATGTGGATGGTGGTATATTAGCCACTATTGGCAAACCTAGCAACGAGAACTAGGTTAGCTTATGGATGCCGCCGAGCAGAACAGGCACAAAGCACTTACACACAACACACTGGAATGGAAACGAAAGCGAAAGTAACGATACACGATATAGCCGAGAAACTGAATGTGACGGCTTCTACCGTATCACGCGCTCTCAACAACAGCCCGAGAATCAGCGAAGTAACCAAAAAGGCGGTACTGAAGGCGGCGAAGCAAATGAATTACCAGCCCAACAACATTGCCGCCGCCCTTCGGAACGGCAAAAGCAATATTATTGGCATTATCGTACCCACGGCCGACAGAGCCTTCTTCGCCTCCGTTATCCGGGGAATTGAGGAGGTGGCGAACACCTTCAACTACAAAGTGATCATTAGCCAATCGTACGACAACTACGAGAAGGAAGTACAGACGATCGATGCACTTTTCAGTGCCCGCGTAGACGGCATTATCGCCTCCATCGGAAAGAACACCGAAGACTTTGCCCATTACAAAAACGCGCTGGAAAAAGGTTTTCCGCTGGTGTTGTTTGACCGCACCACCGATGCCCTGGATGTAAGCCAGGTCATGATAAACGACTACCTGGGCGCCTACAAGGTCGTGGAGCACCTTATTGAGCAGGGTTGCAAGCGCATTGCGCATTTCACAAGTCCAAAAAAAGTAAGCGTGTTTAAGGAGCGCCTCCGCGGGTACGTGGATGCGCTGAAAGACAACGGACTGCCTTACGACGAGGAGCTGGTGGTGCTAAGCAACCTGCAACTGGAGGATGGCCGGGCAAGTATGGAACAGCTTCTGCAACTGAAAGAGATGCCGGACGCCGTTTTCTCGGCAAGTGATTTCGGGGCCATGGGCGCCATGCAGGTGCTAAAAGAGCGTGGCATCAAAATTCCGGAGCAGGTAGCACTGGCTGGGTTCAGTAATGACCCCTTCACCTCCTTCACCGATCCGCCGCTGACCACCGTGGACCAGCTAAGCCTGACGATGGGCCGCAGAACGGCAGAACTGTTCTTTCAGCAGCTCAAGGCAGGCGATAAAAGGGCCGTACCTCAGAAAACGGTGCTGAAGCCCGAACTGATTATCCGAAAATCCTCCCTTAAAAAGGGGATATAACAAGTATAGCACAGGCCCCGCAGCTCACGCCGAAAGCCTGACTTTAGAAGGAACATAAAACGGAACAAGGCATGCAGCCAGGTACAGCTCCGTAAGCCAAACGAAATGATTATGAAGCAATTAAACAGACAGACAGCTAACATCACGCGCAACTACCCGGTTAAGGTGCTGCAGTTTGGAGAGGGCAATTTTCTCCGCGGATTTGTAGACTGGATCATCGATATCCTGAACGAAAAAACGGACTTTAACGGAAGCGTTAAGATTATACAGCCGATCGAACGGGGCATCGTGCACCTGCTGAACCAGCAGGATGGCCTGTACCATGTGCTGCTCAACGGCATACAGGGCGGCAAGGAAACACAGGAAACACGCCTGATTACCAGCGTTTCCGGCGCACTGAACCCTTACGACAATTATAGTGCATACCTGCAACTGGCCGAGAACCCGGACCTGGAGTTTATCATCTCCAACACAACGGAAGCGGGTATTTGCTTTGAAGAAGCTGACACAAGTATGGATACGATTCCATCCAGCTTCCCGGGCAAGCTGACTGCCTTGCTTTACCACCGCTTCAGTCACTTCAGCGGCGCACCAGACAAAGGACTGAACATCATCCCTTGTGAGCTAATCGAGAAGAACGGGGCAAAACTGAAGGAAACCATACTTCAGTTTGCCGCGCACTGGAACCTGCCGCAAGAATTTACGAACTGGATCAACGAGAGCAACATCTTCTGCAACACGCTGGTAGACCGCATTGTACCAGGCTTCCCGAAAGACGACATCAAGCAAATCCAGCAGGAGCTTGGCTTTGAGGACAACCTGGTGGTAAAGGCAGAGCCGTTCCACCTGTGGGTAATCGAGGCGCCGGAGTCTGTAAAGGCAGCCTTCCCAACCGAAAAAGCAGGCTTGCAGGTAAAGTTCGCAACAGACCTCACCCCTTACCGATCCCGCAAAGTACGCATCCTGAACGGAGCGCATACGGCGCTGGTACCGGTAGCATACCTGCACGGCTTGCGCACGGTACGCGAGGCGGTGGAAGATGCATATACGGGCCCTTTCATCAGAGAAGCCATTTTTGAGGAAATCATTCCTACGCTTGATCTTTCGAAAGAAGAGCTGGAGCAGTTTGCAAACGATGTGATCGAGCGCTTCCAGAACCCGTTCATCCACCACGAACTGATCTCAATTGCGCTTAACTCTGTCTCGAAGTATAAAGTGCGCGTGCTACCGTCAGTGCTAGAGTATCAGCATCGAAAAGGCCAGTTGCCAGAGCGCCTGCTCACCTCGCTGGCTGCCCTTATTTTGTTTTACAGAGGCGAATGGCAGGGCGAGAAAATCCCATTGAATGACACAGCGGAAGTGCTGGCATTCTTCGAGCAAGCCTGGAAAGGCAATGACGCCGCAGCTGCTGTGGATGCTACGCTCGCCAACACCGATTTCTGGGACAGAGACCTGACGCAGGTGGAAGGCCTGGCAAGTATGGTGAAGGAAAAAATAGGACAACTGCAGCGTACAGAGCAGGAAAAAGAAAAAATAGCTTAGCAGGAGCTATTATAAAGAAGTTGAGTGATGGTTGAATTGAATCTTCCCTTTGCCCCTTTTAGGTGGGGCTAGGGAAGATTTTCACCACAGGCCAAACACCCAAAAGAGAATCGAATTAAGAGCTTACTATTCTGCCATCATCAGGCAAAGGAAAACAAGTATACATGATGTCCTTTTTAGACGATAACTTTCTGCTGCAGACGGAAACTGCGCAGCAATTATACCATGCGCATGCCAAGCACATGCCCATCATTGATTACCATTGCCATTTATCACCCAAGGATATTGCCGAAGACAGGAGATTTAAGAACCTGACCGAAATCTGGCTGGAAGGCGACCATTACAAGTGGCGCGCCATGCGCACCAACGGCATCCCGGAGAAGTACTGCACCGGCGATGCGGATGATTACGCAAAGTTTGAGAAGTGGGCTCAGACTGTTCCTTACACCGTGCGCAACCCGCTTTACCACTGGACGCACATGGAGCTTAAAAAGCCTTTTGGCATTGAGAAAATCCTGAAGCCCGAGACAGCCCGCGAAATTTACGACGACTGCACCGCCATGCTGCAGACCAACGCGTTCAGCGTGCGCGGCATCCTCCAGAAAATGAACGTGGAGATTATCTGCACCACAGATGATCCGATCGACAGCCTGGAGTATCACCAGAAAATAAAGGCCGACAACTTTGGTGTGCAGGTGCTGCCAACGTTTCGCGCCGACAAGGCCATGGCCATAGAACTGCCGGAGGTGTTTCTGCCCTACTTGCAGAAGCTGGAGGAAGCGTCTGGTGTTTCCATCGGCACTTTCCAGCAGTTGCTGGACGCGCTGAAGCAGCGCCACGACTTCTTCCACGAGTTAGGCGGGCGCCTCTCCGACCACGGTCTAGAGACTATTTATGCCGAAGAATACACAGAAGCAGAAGTCAAAGCTATTTTTGAGAAGGCGCTGAATAAACAGCAGCTGTCGCAGGAAGAGGTGCTGAAGTTTAAATCGGCGATGCTGGTGGAGCTGGCCTTGCTGGATCACGCCAAAGGCTGGACGCAGCAGTTTCACCTCGGAGCCCTGCGCAACAACAACACCCGCATGATGCGCGAGTTGGGTCCTGACACCGGCTTCGACTCCATCGGCGACTTTGACGTGGCGCGTCCGCTCTCGAGGTTCATGGATAAGCTGGACAACTCTGATCAGTTAGCCAAGACCATACTTTATAACCTGAATCCGAGTCAGAACGAGCTGTACGCTACCATGATCGGCAACTTCAACGACGGCTCCACGCCGGGCAAGATTCAGTTCGGCTCTGCCTGGTGGTTCCTGGATCAGAAAGACGGCATGGAGAAGCAAATGAACGCGCTGTCGAACATGGGCCTGCTAAGCCGCTTCGTGGGCATGCTTACCGACTCCCGCAGCTTCCTCTCTTACCCACGCCATGAGTATTTCAGAAGAATCTTGTGTAATTTGATCGGCAATGATGTCGAGAGCGGCGAACTGCCAGCCAGCGAAATGGAATGGTATGGCCAGATGGTCGAAAACATCTGCTACAATAACGCAAAGAACTACTTCAACTTTTAAAACCTATGGGGAAAGTACTCTCGTTTGGGGAACTGCTGCTACGGATTTGTCCGGATGAAGGCGGACAGTGGCTACAGGAAAACAACCTGCCGTTTTACGTGGGCGGGGCAGAGGCAAACGTGGCCACCGCATTAGCGCTTTGGAATGTGCCGTCTGCTTACATCACTGCGCTGCCTGACAACTTCATTTCAGAGCAGCTGGTGGGTTATCTGAAGGGCCGAAAGGTGGAGACGGATGCCATCGTTTACCAAGGTGACCGCGTGGGCTTATACTACCTGCCAAAGGGCAAGGACCTCAAGAACACCGGGGTTATCTACGACAGAGCCGGCTCGGCTTACGCAGACCTGAAACCCGGTACGATAGACTGGAATAAGGCTTTTGAAGGCGTGAGCTGGTTTCACTTCAGCGCCATCTGCCCTGCCATTAACCAGAACGTGGCGGATGTATGCGAAGAGGCGCTGAAAGCTGCCAAAGAGAGGAATATCTTTATCTCGCTCGATCTCAACTACAGGGCAAAGCTCTGGAAGTATGGCAAAGACCCGGTGGAGGTAATGCCTGCACTGGCCAACTATTGCGACCTGATCATGGGCAATATCTGGGCGGCTAATAAGATGCTTGGCATCAAACTGAATGAGGAGCTGATTGCTGACGGGGAAAAGGAAAGCCTGCTGCAGCACGCGCAACTTACATCAGAGGAGATCACGAAGAAATTCCCGAACTGCAGCATCGTAGCCAACACTTTCCGCTTTGATCATAAGGAAGGCATCCGCTACTACACCACGCTTTACAAAGACAGCGAACTAACTGTTTCGCAGGAATATGTGGCGGAGAAGATACTGGACAAAGTAGGCAGCGGCGACTGCTTTATGGCAGGGCTGATCTACGGCTTCCATAACAAACTCTCGCCTTCCGACACACTGGCCTTTGCCACGGCTGCCGCCTTCAAGAAACTATTCATACCCAGCGATGCTACCTCTACCACGGTAGCCGAGGTACAAGAAACCATAAGCAACTATGCCAACTAAACAAACTGCCTTACAGGCTATCGTGAATCAGGGCCTGCTGCCGCTCTTCTTCTACGAAGACGCGGAAGTAAGCCTGGAGATCATCAAAACGCTCTATACAGCCGGCATACGCACGCTCGAGTACACCAACCGGGGCCCTGCCGCACTGGACAATTTCACCTACCTGAAGTCTGAACTGAACAAAGAACACCAGGACCTGCACCTGGGCATCGGCACGATTAAGACAGCAGAAGAGGCGAATGCCTTTATCAAAGCGGGCGCTGATTATATCGTTGCTCCAATTGTGGACCCGAAAGTAGGCAACATTGCGTACGAAGCGAGTTTGCTCTGGATTCCGGGCTGCTTTACGCCAACCGAGATTCATGTGGCGCAGCAGGCGCAGGCAGCTTTGATCAAGCTGTTCCCGGCCAACATACTGGGTCCTGTTTTTTTGTCCTCGATAAAGGAGCTGTTCCCCGGCCAGCTGTTTATACCTACCGGCGGCGTAGAGCTTGACAAAGACAACATCAGCACCTGGTTTAAGGCCGGTGTTTGCGCCGTGGGCATGGGCTCCAAGCTTATCAGCAAAGATGTGCTGGCGCAGCGGCAGTACGAAAAGCTGCACGCGCAAACACAGCAGGCCCTTGAGCTGGTGAAAACGAGCCGCTAAGGCGAAAACGGGGTGGTGAAGTATAGCAAGGCAAAAGCTGCGGCTATACTTCACCACTCCGCTGCTGCCAAGTATAAATGCACCTTGAAATCCTGACCTACGCTAACCTGACAGCTCTGATGCAGAGACCCTAATTATGCAGTATACCAAACGCCCTTTACAAGGAGGCCTCCTGAAGCTCGCGCAGCTATTCAGCACTCCTATGCTCCTGCTGGCCCTCCTGCTGGTAACCACCTCCTGCGATAAGATCAAACAAACAAAAGAAATTAAGCTTGCCCACACGCTAGACATAACGCACCCGGTGCACGAAGCGATGGAATTTATGGCTAAGCGGGTAAAGGAGAAGTCCGGCGGCAAACTGACCATTGATATTTACCCGAACTCGCAGCTCGGCACCGAACGGGAATGCCTGGAGCTGCTACAGATTGGCAGCCTGGGAATGACAAAGGTATCTGCGGCCGTGATGGAGGGGTTCTCCCCGAACTTTAAGGTGCTTAGCCTGCCCTATATCTTCAAGGACAAGGCCCATTATTTTGATGTACTGGGGGGAGACATCGGCGACGACCTGCTGCTGCAGGGAGAGAAGTACTGGCTGCATGGCCTTACATTTTACGATGCCGGCAGCCGCAGCTTCTACTCCACCAAAAAGCCAATCCGGACACCAGGTGACCTGGCAGGAATGAAAATCCGGGTGCAGGACAGCAAAACAGCCATCGACATGGTGCAGAGTTTCGGCGGTTCGGCCACGCCTGTATCCTGGGGCGAGTTGTACACCGGCCTGCAGCAGGGCGTGGTAGACGGAGCCGAGAACAACGCGCCCAGTTTCTACCTTTCCCGCCATTACGAGGTGGCCAAATACTACACGCTCAACGACCACACCATGGTGCCGGACATTCTCATGATTAGCTCCAAAGTATGGGAAGACCTGACGGAGCAGGAGAAAAAGTGGCTTACGGAGGCGGTGGAAGAGTCGGCGGTGGTGCAGCGCAAGCTATGGGCAGAGGCCGAGAAGGAAGCCCTGGAAGCCGTAAAGAAGGCTGGTGTCGAGATCATCAACCCAGACAAAGAGGCTTTCTCAAAGCTGGTGGAGCCGATGTATGAAGGATACAAAAGCGAACCGGAAGTATACGAGCTCATCCAAAGAATTAAAGCAGCAGAAAACACGTCTGCCAACAGCGTTAAATAGCGAGAATTTAACTTATAAGAAATGAAACTACGGAAAACGGTAGACAGTGTCCTTTTCACCCTGTTGGTGGTGCTGATGTCGGTGATGGTGTTGAACGTACTGTGGCAGGTGGCCTCCCGCTACGTGGTGCAGTCGCCTAGCTCTTTCACGGACGAACTGTCGCGGTACCTGCTGATCTGGGTAGGCTTGCTGGGCGCCAGCTACGTGAGCGGCAAAAAGCTGCACCTCGCCATCGATATTGTACCTTCTAAAATGCAGGGAAAGGGTGCCCGTAACCTCAACATCTTCATTCACCTGCTGGTGGCGCTATTCGCTTTTTTTGTGATGGTGTGGGGAGGCATCAACCTGGTGTACATCACCCTGACGCTGGGGCAAACCTCAGCCTCGCTCGGCCTGCCGTTGGGCTATGTATACACGGCCCTGCCGCTTAGCGGCCTGCTCATTATCTTCTACAGCCTCATGAACCTAACCGAGAAAGAGGAAGACCCAGAGGAGATCGGTAAGGAGTTGGCCTAGGCACTGCCCGCCCTAATTGAAAAACACGAAGCTGACAACGTTTTCTATCTAACCACAAGCAATGGATTTTCTGGAGATTATAGTACTGGTAGTAAGCTTTCTTTTTTTGCTGATTATAGGTGTTCCGATTGCCTTTTCCATCGGCATTGCGGCGCTCCTGACTATGCTGGTAAGCATTGCGCCGGAAGCGGCCTTCACCACACTGGCCCAGCGCATGGCCACCGGCCTCGACAGCTTTGCCCTGCTGGCCATACCGTTCTTTATACTTGCCGGGCAGCTCATGAACCGGGGCGGCATCGCCAGCAGGCTCATTGACTTCGCCAAAGGCCTGGTGGGCACTTTACCGGGCGGCCTGGCCTACGTGAACATCGTGGCTTGCATGCTCTTTGGGGCTATCTCGGGCTCTGCGGTGGCCGCGGCCTCTGCCATCGGCGGCATCATGACGCCCCGCATGGTAAAGGAAGGCTACTCCCGCCCTTTCAGTGCGGCTGTCAACATCACGTCTGCCACCACCGGCATGATTATTCCGCCCAGTAACATCCTGATCGTTTACTCGCTCGCCAGCGGTGGCGTGTCTATTGCGGCTTTATTTGTGGCGGGCTACGTGCCGGGTATACTACTGGGACTGGCCCTGATGTCGGTAGCTGGCTTTATCGCTTACAAAAACAAGTATCCGGTTAGCGACCGAACGCCACTGAAAGTAGTGTTTAAAAAGTTTCTGGATGCCGTGCCAAGCCTGCTGCTGCTGATTGTGGTGATCGGAGGTATTATTGCCGGTATTTTTACCGCCACCGAGGCATCGGCCATTGCGGTGCTGTACACGCTCATACTTTCGATGGTGATTTACCGAGAGGTTAAGGTAAGCGAGCTACCAGACATACTTATTCATACGGTTATCACCACAGCCATTGTGATGCTGCTGATTGGCACGTCAATGGGTATGTCATGGATGATGTCTTACGCAAACATTCCCCAGGGGGTGAGCGAGGCATTGCTTTCCATCAGCGATAACAAGATTGTGGTGCTGATCATCATCAACCTGATCCTGCTGTTCGTTGGGATTTTCATGGACATGACGCCTGCCGTGCTTATTTTCACGCCTATCTTCCTGCCTGTGGTAACGGCGCTGGGCGTGGACCCGGTACACTTCGGTATCATGATGGTGCTGAACCTGTGCATCGGGCTGTGCACGCCTCCGGTGGGGTCGGTGCTGTTTGTGGGCTGCGGCGTGGCCGACATAAGTATAAGCAAAGTGATAAAACCGCTGGTCCCTATGTTCCTGGCAATGGTGGTTGCATTGCTTCTGGTAACGTACATTCCGGAGCTTAGCCTGTGGCTGCCAAGGGTTTTTGGCCTGTAGTAGAGAATGGCAGTAAAGACTTGGAGTCAGCCAGTTTGGCATGGCACTGCTGACAGCAAAATCGTCAGTTATATATAATTTTCACTATACTTTATAACTTGCAGTCATTCAGAAATTAATGGCATGATTTATGCTAATTAAATTCTCGGCTAAAAGTTGAAATTGGTTATAGATTTCAGCATATGTGGAGGCTCCCCGTTGTGGGAGCCTTCGCTATTTAGTATTGTTTTCGTTCAGCCCCTCCTGTTCTTGCCTGTGGTTTTGCACAGTGTCTCCTGCCCAATATTTGGCATAAGCCTCCATCACTGTTTCTTTACATAAAGGCTTGTCAGTGAACTCCTGTACACCCGCTTCTTTAAACAACTGTATTTGTTCTTTGGAGGAATCAACAGCCAGCAATAGAAACAAAACACTTACTTCATTCAGTAAGCCTTTGTGGCCCAGCCTTTCCATTAGCTCCAAGCCGTCCATCACCGGCATGTGGTGGTCTAGTATAATCAGTTCCGGGCGGGTTTTGTCTTTCTGCCAGGTTTCCAGCAGGTAGTTGTAAGCTACTTCGCCGTTTAGCTGCACCGTCACCTGCTCAGTTATGCCCAGTGACCGCAGGAGCCTTTGGTTTAAAAAGTTGGTAGCCTCATCATCGTCAATTAAAAGGATCTCCCGTAGTTTCTTCATTTTAGTTGTGTTTGCGCAGTTAACCACTGTAACGCAACTAAGCTTGTGGTGTTAGAAACCAGCCTGTTCCTGTTGCCTGAGTAGCGCACTTTGGCCCTGTTCCCACCGGCCTACAACTACCTATACTTACAGCTTGCCTGGTGGCAGCTCAGTCTTGCAAAAGATAGCCCGAACATGTTAATCTCCTATAAATCAATCAATCCTTTTGCGAGTTTTTCCACAACAGGGCACTAGTAGCCGTAGCAGCACTATTGGAATAATTATAAGACTAATGCTTACAAGCATGTAACACCGCAGAATAAACTTCGTTTATCTATATAGATATAGGATATACTTAATATCCTCGGCACCGACTTACCCCTTACTATATGGAACTTCTAAACTTAAACAATTCTCATTTCATCATGGCTTTCCCGGACCAGGAGGCAATGACACGCATGGCCCAAAAATGCAAAAGCGCCAGCCTGCAGGTTGTATATGCAAACACCCGGAAAAAATTAGCACAGACTGACACTACTCCCTGGGCTGCGCAATTACAGGAGGCGCCTGCCACCAGCACCCAGAACAGCGCCACTTCCATTGCTTCGGCACTACGCCTTTTAAACAGGATGAACGGCAACAAAGAAGATTATTACGTGCTCGTGATCCGTAAAAATTACTGGGCCTAATAACACCATCCAGAATTCTATACTTACAAGTATAAGACAACACTAGCTTGAGGATTGCGCCATAGTATCCTTCGCTGTGCAACGTCATCAAGTATAAATGGCTCAGGTACAGCACCGGTGAAGTAAGTGATTTTTTACGCGCTGCCAGGCCTGAATAGCTCAAAAAGAAGCGGCACCTCATTTTGCATGGGGTGCCGCTTCTGTATCAAATGTATTGTAAAGGAAGGCTTATCTGTTTCTTTCTAACAGGTGGCAAACAAGCCCGATTAACTGATCTATACTTGCGCTCCTTATTTATCCTCCTCCTTTAATCCGCGCAGCACCTCTTGTATACCTGTCAGCCCACCGGTGATGCTTTCCATCTGGGCTAGCACCTGCCCTACCTGGTTGCCGTCGCCGAAGCTTTTGAGTTTGTTGTTGCGCACGAAAGTAGCCTTGATATCCTGCCAGCGCTGCGCCTCCACCTCCGACTGCAGCCCCAGCAGCTCCTTAAACTTGAGCATGTTGGCCTCTGCCCCCGTTGTCAGCGTCTGTGACTCCGACTCGTAGTGCGATAGGATAAGCGTCTGCAGCTCCTGGTCGTTCATGATCGGCATTACCTTTTCGGCCAGCTTGTTCATGTTTCGGTAGGAGCCTTGTAGTTTAAAGGCTGGCTCGGTTCTATACTCATCTGCCTGTGCCGCCGAGCGAATGTACTCCATGTTCACTTTCAGAATAACATCCTGCAACCGCAGCAGCTTTTGAAACACCTGCACGTATTCGCTTATCTCCGCTGCCGAATGGTTAGCCTCATAGCTCAGGCCTTCGCTATTGCCGGTCTGCGCCAGTTTCAGCAAGGTGTGCACATCCTGCTGGCTGCGCCCCGCCAGCTTGGCTAGCACTGCGTTGGAGGTAAGGGAGTTTTCGATGTAGCTTAGCTTGAACACATCTTCCGTATCCCCGATAATATCACCCAGGTTGTAAATGTCAGCGCGGTTGGCGAGCATGTCCGGAATGCGAAATTTCTCACCGGTTTCGGTGTAGGGATTTCCGGCCATCACCACGCATACCTTCTTGCCCCGGAAATCATAGGTTCTGCTCTTGCCTTTGTACACACCTTCTATCTTGCGCTGCGCATCGCAAAGGGAGATGAACTTCTGCAGGAACTCGGGGTTGCAGTGCTGGATATCGTCCAGGTAAATCATCACGTTGTCCCCCATTTCAAACGCCAGGTTCAGCTTGTTCAGTTCTTCGCGGGCAGCTGCGTTGGGCGCCTCTGCCGGGTCTATGGCTGTCACCTGGTGCCCGATAGCAGGGCCGTTAATCTTCATAAAAATGATGCCGAGGCGGTTGGCGATGTACTCCATCAGGGTTGTTTTACCGTAGCCCGGAGGCGACAGCAGCAATAGCATGCCCATCAGGTCGGTGCGTTTTGCCTCTCCGGCGGTACCCATCTGCTTGGCCAGGTTTGCCCCGATCAGCGGCAGGTATACCTGATCTATCAGCTTGTTCCGCACAAACGACGACAGCACGCGTGGCTTGAACTCCTGCAGGCGCAGCTGCTCCTCAAACGTTGCCGTCAGTTGCTTTTTTAAAGCGGTGAACTGGGTAAACTGTGTGGCCGTGGTAGCAGTATAGTTGCGCAGCTTGCCTAGGAAAGTATGATACTGCAACTGGTACTGCTGCTCCTGCACCACGTGATGCACCCCATGCAACTGCGCCAGCGTTTCCTGCAGCACCGTATTGATGACATGCTGCCCGTTATATCCATTGCGCAGAAGCAAAACGGCCGCTTCCGAAGTATAAGTTAGCTTGTCCTGCTGGTTGGCCTGCAGCGCGTACGCTTTTAGCCAATGCTGTATCAGCTCAAATTGCTCTACCGGATTATGCTCCAGCGCCTTCACCGACGCCTCGAAGGCAGTCAGGGCCTTCTTATCTGTAAGGTAGTGCTTAAAACCGTCATACAAAGTGGCGGCAAATTTGTCTATCACAAAATGGTCGCCGCGCGTAAGCTCATAAAACAGGTATTCTCCGGCTTCTGCTGCGAGGGCCGTTGCAAACAATGCTGTCTCCTGCTGAAAAGCGCTTATTTCCTGCTGCAACTCCTCTACTACATTGTCAAATTGGTGCGTGTCCGGGAAAACCTGCAAGATTGCGCCAATGCCCTTGAGCTGATGGTGCAGCGTTGCCTTGCGTTTTTCAGAAGCAAACACGTCCCAATACAGCTGCGCACAGGCACGCGCCTCAGAAGTATACCGCAGCAGATCCGCTGTTTTTGTTAGCCGAACCATAGCCCCAAGTATAAGCGCGGCATCGTGGTCGTGCACGCCTTTGGTATAGCCCTCGTTGAAACGCGCCGCCATAAACCGGGCTACATACTCCCGAAGCTCCGCTTCGGTCAGTTTATACAGCTCGTCCACGGTCAGGTACTTGAAGCCTTCGCCAGCCATACTTGTTAAGCTTTTATCCTGTGCCGTTTGCAGCACCTGAAAAGCTAAATATTCAGCACGGTATACGTTGTTGTTCTCGGATACCAGCGTTTGCTCCCATACTTGCCTGTAGCTTAGGAATGCGTCATCCACTATCTTTTCAAAAAAGTTGGTCCCGGTTAAGTGGAAGAACATCGCGCCATCACGGTGCACCACGCTTAGCTCAAAGGGCTGCGTGTTTACGGTAAAGTGGTGCGTGCCGAACTTCAACACGTTCTCTCCCGCCACGAACAGCTCCTGCTTGTCCTTCAGCTGACGTATGGCATCCTCCTTCACCGTTTTCAGGCGGCTCTGGATGGTGTCCGCTTTCACGGTGTCGCCTATATTTAGCAGCTCCTCCACCGTGTTCCGCACCTTCTCAATCATCAGATCGGAGGCGAAGTAGCCGTTGATCTCAGCTATACTTCCGAGCTTGCTGATACGGCTCTGCACTGCTTTCAGGATGCGGTCCGCCGCCTGCTGCAGGTTCGTGGCACGTTTGTTTTGCGCCTCCTGCAGGGCCACCTTCTTCGACTCAAACGCGCTGTAAATCTCCTCGCGCTTTACCGCCAGTTGCTCTATAAACTCATCAAAGTCCGGAAACTTCCCCTCCAGCTCCTCCAGTTGCACCATCAGCTTGGCCAGGTAATCCTCGCACTTCTGAGGCGTATCGCATACATCCAGGTAACTGATCACGCTTTGGCTGATCAGCTTTAGCTGCGAACTGAACTCCGCCTTCCCCTCCCGGCTCAGTAGCTCTTTGCGCTTGCGTTTGAGGGTAGCCTTGGTTTGGTTGAAGGTGCTGTAAATACCGGAGATGGTATCAATGATGCTGGTTGTCTGGGTGGCATCCTCTATTTTGAGGTTGCTCACAATGTCGATCAGCATTTCCAGCTCGGTTGCCACACCCGTAATTTCTTTATCGATGGCATCAGCCTCCACCACCTTTGTTACGGTGTCGATGGCAGCATTCAGGTGCTGCACCCGCTGCTCGTAGGGCTGCAACGCATCCGGCTTCAGCAGGAAGGTAACGGTGGCATTGGCCATGTTCTGGGCAAAGTCCAGTAATTGCGCCTCGTATGCCTCGATCTTCATCAGATCGGCATACCGCAGGTCGCGCAACGATACCACCTCTCCGCGCAGCGTTCGCAGCTCCGCCAGATATTTCACATAATCGTTAATGTGTTCTGCCTTCTGAAGCTTGAGTGTATTGATCAGTGCTTCTGCCTGCCCCAGTACCCCCTCCACCTGCTCTTTAGTACTTTTGCGGATGCTCAGCACTTTCTCATACTCATCAACTGCCGCAGTGGCCGTCTGCCGGATACCTCCCAGCGGTGCCGCCAAGTTAAAAGTTTCCTTGCGGCTCAGCCAATGGTAAGAATCCAGCACATTGGTGGTGAGCTTGATCAGGTCCAGGTATAAATTGGTGTAAGAATCCTCCTTCTGCAGCAGCGACAGCAACTCGGTGCACTCGGCCATGGCGCGCACAATTTCCTTATTCCCGATCTTGTACAAGTATGATTCCTGCGTAACCGGGATGCTGTAGTTCGGCCCAATGTAGGGCGTCTGCCAAATCTGCACCGCATGGTGCTTCTGCGGCTCCTCATCTGCCTTAAAGTAGTTCAGCTCGCCGTTCTCGAAAATGGCATAGCCGTGGCAGATGATCGGCGTTTCGATTTTCTGGTTGATCAGGTTGTAAGAGAGCAGCAGGTACGTACCCTGCTCCTTGTTGTAGAACACGTATAGAAAATCCTCCCCGTTCGGCGACACAATGCGCTTCTCGAACAGCATGTCCCGCAGGTTGTTGTCGAACTCCTTGTACTCCCCCGTCTGCAGGTAGTAGCCATAAGGGTAAATGATGCCCTGGTTGTCGGGCAGCAGCACGCAGCTCTGCTCCAGCGCATCAATCCGACGTGCCTCTTTCAGCTTATAGTTGAAAACGAAATAGCGGTAGTTGTTTTCGCGGTAAGGTCGGATCTTTAGAAGTATGATATTGCCGATGATGGCATAGTAGATCTCCGAATCGTCCAGCGACTGGTCTTTGTCCTCCACTTCTTCGGAGTAAATGCCGTGGCCGGAATCGGTGTTGTCTTCTACTTTGATAGTTAAATCACCGCCAAGCGTTTCCACGAAAACCTTGTCTTCGATCGACACATGCGGGTATTTCCCTTTGCGCTGCGACTCCCGCACCGTGCGCTTCCAGGTAAAGTCGTGCTGGTTGGGAAACACGTACTCGTGGTCGCTGCGGTTATCGAGGTACACCAGTTCGTTCCCCTGAACCAGCCACTTGAACGTCTTGATATCGCTGGCGCTTTTGCCCACCCGGAACACCATAAACAGGTGCGTACCAATTAGCGCGAACTTCACGAACTGGGTGTTCTTGTAATACTTGTATAGCTTCTGGAAATCCTCTTTAAAGGTCTGGTCTCCTATCAGCTCCAGCGACTGCTCTTTGAAGGTGTGGCCTGCATACGTATAAACGCCAAACACATCGCTCAGCTCCACCTCCGACTTCAGGCCAATGTGCACGTTGTAGCCAAAGAGCATGTTAAAGCCAACAGGCACCATGTCCCAGGCCACGCAGTTATTTTCGGTGGTGATGCGGTCGGTGGCCAGCAGTTTTGTCTCGATGGCACCAAATACTTTTTTGCGCTCCTGGTTCAGCTGATCCAGTTGGGTGCGCAACTCGCTGCCGCTTTTCTGCAGGCGGTTCCGGAGTATCTCATAGGTACCTCCCTCCAACTGCACGATTTCTTCGGCAACCGGCTGTGTGGGGACTGTGGTATTATCTTCCATTGTTTGGAGGAATGGATATTGTTAAAGTTTGTTTTGTCATGGAAATAGAATTGTCCCCTTGAGGGGATCACAGGGGCGTTTACATCAGTGAATCTTACATCTATAATTCATGTTCCTGTCTCTCCAGTATCCTGTACTCTATTGTGCGCAGAACATTTTGTATGTCTTTCTTCACTTCTAAATCATCAAAGCGCAGAAAGCTTAGCCCGTACTGCTCCAGTTCAAATTGGCGTTTGTCATCATAGCTTACTTTGTGCTCATGGCTGTTACCATCTACCTCGATGGCTAATCTCAATTCGTGGCAATAAAAATCAACTATAAAATTCAGCATTGGCACCTGACGGTGAAATTGTACATCATGCATCTTCCCTTCCTTGATTTCCTGCCACAGTAGGACTTCTGTAAGAGTGCTGTTCTTTCTGAGTTCTCTAGCTTTCTCTTTCAGGTCCTTTCTGTATGGGATACTGCTATTCTTTGAATTCATACCTCCCAGTGTCAAAACCAACTGATGTAAACACCCCTACGGTCCCCTCAAGGGGACAATTCTTACTGTAGGAATTTATAAGGTAGAGGCACGAAACTCTGTGCCTCTACGCCTACAAACAGCTAACTTAATTCAATGAGATATAAGGCTTATCAGCGATGCCCATGGCGGTTGCGGCGCTGGTAAGCTGCTTTAGGGTGCTGAGCGTGCTTTCGTCATCAGCACTGTTCTGCATCATCTTCAGTAGCAGGGCTGATACGCTTAGATTGCGTACATCATCTGAGGTCATGCCGAACTGGTTAATGAAGCGCTGCAGGTTTGTCTTGAAGTCCACGTGGCCGTTGCTGTCTGGCTGGAAGAAGGTGTCTTTTACCGTCTCCAGCACCCGGCTGTTGCTCACCAGCCTGTCTACCGACTTGCCCTTGGAGATAGAGCCGATGATCTGGTCGAAGAACATCGTTTCGCCACCCACAATATCGATCTTCGCAGCTTTCAGGGCTTCGGATATTACCTCGGCCTGCGATGCGGCGATGTCTTTCTGGATGTTGATTTGCGCCAGCTCGATCGACTTCTCTTTGTCGAGGCGCAGCTTGAACTCCTCGTGATCCTTGCCCACGCCATCCAGTTTGCGCATAGCATCGGCTTTCGCTTCTATGCCTTTGGCATCCACCGTAAACTTCTCGCCGATTACGCGTGCCTCGGCCAGTCCGCGCTTCTCTTCCGCTGCGGCCAGATTCTCCACCACGCTGGCATCGGCCAATCCTTTTTCCTTGGCTATTTTGGCGGCTACCATGCCTACCTGCTCGTCGGCTTCGGCTTGTGCTTTGGCTTTGGCAATGATCACCATCGCCTCTGCTTCGCCTTCTTTCTGCCTTGCCTGCGCTTTCGCCTCCATCACCTGGGCCTCGGACAAGCCGATGGCAGCAGCCTGTGTGGCTTCGGCTTCAGCCATCACCTTAATAGCCTGCGCTCTGTTGTTGGCAGATGCCTGCTCGGCCTCCGCATCAATCAGCGTTTGCTTGGCACGGAATTCCGCTGCCTGGCGGCCTGCTTCGGCACTCTTTATCTCTTTCACCAGCGACTCCTCTGCCTCGCGCTCCGCATTCTTAATGGCAACCGCTTTCTGGCGATCAGCCTCGGCAATGGCCTTGGTGTCTTTGATCTTCTCTTCTTCCTCCACCACGGCTTTCTCCACGGTTACACGCTCCCGGATAATGCCCTGGATGTTCTTGCGCTCTTCTTCGATGGCTTTCTCTTTCTCAATTTGGGCGAGTGCCACGATGCGCTCGCGCTCGTTGACCTCCAGCATACGCGCCTGCTCCACACGCTCGGTTTCGATGGCGTCGGTGCGTTGCTTGCTGCGCTCTGCCACCAGGATCTGGCGGTCGCGGTTCTGCTCGGAAATCTGTACTTCCTCATCGGTGGCAATGCGTGCCTTCTCTGACTTCAGGCGCTCTTCGTGGCGCACTTTCTCCATTTCAGAAAACTCCCTCGACTTGATGTTGGCGATCTCGCGCTTCTGCTTCTCCTCGTTTTCAGCCAGCTGCTTCTCGAGCTCAAGTATGGTTTCCTGCGCTTCTACGTTTTGCTTTTTAATTGTCTTCTCCTTCTCGCGCTCAATCAGGTTCGATTGGATTTTCTGTCTTGCCGTCAGGTCGATGATCTTCTTGATGCCTTCCGCATCCAAGATGTTGTTTTCGTTCAGGTTCGAGAGCGGCGTCTGCTCCAGGTAGTCAATGGCACAGTCGTCCAGCACATACCCGTTCAGGTCGGTGCCGATCGTTTGCAGAATCTGGCGCTTGAACTCGTCGCGGGCCTGGTACAGATCTACAAACTCGAAATGCTTGCCGACTGTCTTCAGCGCCTCCGAGAATTTGGCATCAAACAGGCCTTCCAGCGCCGCATGGTCAGAGGCGCGCTTACAGCCAATCGCCTGTGCCACCTGCACCACATCCTCCGGTGTTTTGTTCACGCGCAAAAAGAAGTTCACCTTGATATCGGCGCGCAGGTTGTCTTTGCAGATCAATCCCTCGGAGCCGGTCCGGGCAATCACGATGGTTTTCAGGGTGATGTCCATCACCTCCAGTTTGTGAATTACGGGCACCACGAAAATACCGGAGAAAGATACTTTAGTATCGCCCAGGCCAGTGCGCACCAGGGCTTCGCCCTGAATGGCTTTCTGGTACATTTTGATGACGAGGGCAATCAGGCCGATCACCACTACCGCCAGAATCACGACGATAGTCAAGGATAATTGTGCAATCATGTTAAATGGTTTCGTAAGGTTCTATAAGGTAAAATTTGTTTTCAGCATTGTAGTCGATCACCAGGGCCGTCTGCCCTTTGCTGAGGCGGCTGCCCCGGGTGCTTTTGACGTTGAGTAAGAGCGGAGCGCCGGAAGTAGGAACGCTGGCCTGCCCGAGCTCCGTGGTGGAAGTAGGAAGTATAACCGTGCACACCTGCCCGATAATCGTGACGCTGGATGGGTGCTCCTTCTCGAGCACGGCATACAGGTGCACAAAAGGGGTGGTCAGAATTTTGGAGACAAACAGGCTGAGTATAAACATCGGGAGCAGCAGCAGCCAACCCAGCAGCGCCACATTGCCCAGCAGGTAATAGTTGGCAAGTATGGAAATCACCCAGAAAGGCAGCGCCACAAAGGTCAGGAACAGCATGAGCGGAATCCGGCCCAGGTTAAAGAAAGCAAGGGCATGGTTCAGCCACGACACTGCCGATACGCCGTCGGCATCTACCCCCGAATCCAACGCTAGGTCAGCCTCGATCTCCACGTTGAAGAAGTCCAGGTCCAGCAAACCGAAAATCACCGCCACCCAGTAGAGCAGCACAAACACCAGGAAGGCCGTTGGAATGATGTTGACGGATGAAAAAGCCGCTTGTAAAAGTTCTGTCATAGGTTATCGACAAAGGTTAAAGATAAACCGAGTGGCTACACGCCATGCTTCACCTTTTGGGAGCGGCCAAAAAGCAGGTAAAGAAGAGCGCCCAGCAACGGCACAAAAATGATCGCGACCACCCAAACCAGCTTGTCAGTACCGGATTTAAAATCACTCCGCAGCACATCGATCAATGCCCAAAGCCACAGGGCAAGGGGAATAAGTAAGATTAAGAATTCTACTCCACCTAAGCCTCCTAAAAACAGCAACATGATTCCTCCTTTCGTTTAAATGTATAAAGCGTAGTACACGCTTATTCCTGAGCTGGCGCCTGTGCCTGGGTCAGACCAAGCTTTGCCTTTAGTGCGGCCACATCGTCGGATGCTTTGCGCTGGTCGCTGTTTTGCAGGGCCTTCTCGATTTCCTGGTCGATGGAGCGGCTCTCGTTGGCGATCTCACCGTAAGACTCGGCCAGTGCTTCCTCCACAGCCACCTTCTCCTTCATGCGTTCCAACAGCGTTACTGTGCTCGAAGAATCGATCTGGGCCAGTTGTTTGTTGATGGTTTTGGTTGCGTTGCTCACCGTTACCCTGCTTTTCAACGTCTTCAGCTCATTTTCCCACTTGCTGATGGTGCCGCGCAGGTTCTTCACGTTTCCATCCAGCTGGGTCACTGATTTCTCGAACTTCTCCTGGTCATCCTTCGCCTGCACCGCCAGCTTCTGATTCTCTTCTTTCTTTAGCAGCGCCTCGCCTGCCAGGCGGTCTGCCTCTGTGGCCGGTAAATCGCCTTTGTGGGCGCGCTGCAGCAGTTGCACCGCTTTGTTTTCGTAGTCTTTAGACTTCTCCTGGTACTGCTCGGCATCGTTGCGGGCACGTATGGCCATGGCTTTCACCTCGGCCAGGGCGCGCAGGCTCTTCTCCAGGTCTTCCTTCATGTCCCGGATGCCCTGCTCAGTTAGCCTGATCGGGTTTTCCAGCTGGTCTACAGCGGCATGCGCCTCGGCCTGCCCTATCTTGAAAATGCGCTTAAATATGTTCATAGCTGTATTCTGTTTTATCTTTTGAAAATTGAATTAACTGGTCAGAGTACTCACTCAGCAATAGCGCCAGCGAGTTAAAGGTGGCCTCAATCTCGCAGAGGTCCAGCATCTCGATCTGCAGCGTATCCCGGAAAATCACCTTGCGGCCCGTTTCGTCGAGCACAAAAGCGCCGTGTATAATGTCTCTGTTTTTCTGCAGCAGGCTGCGGTAGATATCGGCAGAGGCCTGTTCGGGCAGTTCCAGGATATACTGCTCCATAATCAGCAGCGGCTCAGCGCAACCAATCACGAGGTTCTTTACCCCAAGGCTTTCCTTTTCCACCACGAACACGCACTCCGTGTCATCTTCGTAAGTGATCTGGAAGTCGAGTTCGAGCAGGTAGCCCTTCACTTTGTTAAAGTAGTTGTTTTCCATGTAGTAGATATAATATAGTAGACACAAGACAACAGACAGGCACATGGCACCGCCAAATGCAGGATCTTACACACCAGTTGCATAGTTTTGTCCGGCGCCGGGGCACCGGGATAAGATAAAGTGGCGATGGAGTGTCTTTTGGGGTTGAGCCTCGCAGACAACTGATATAAGGAAGTATAAAGGGTGGTTTATACTTTAGCTGGGTAATGGAACCGTAAATTAATAAACTTATAGTAGAGGGCCTATATAGGGTAAAATATTTTTAACTTGCTCCTGTTGCTCATATTTATAGAACATCACCAACTAACAACGCGTATTATTGCTCAATTCGATGATGTAATTATACTACAAAATAGAATACGCTCAAAATATTAGCAAGGTTATTTTTTATTATGTCATATATCGGGAAAAATATAAAGAAGATCCGCACGGTTAAGAACCTGAGCCAGGCTGCCTTCGCGCAGCTGTTCAACCTTGCCCGCCCGAGCGTTGGCGCCTACGAAGAAGGGCGTTCAGAGCCTAAAATTGATACTTTGGTGCAGATAGCGAAGCATTTTGGCGTCTCTGTTGATGCCTTGCTCACCAAGGAACTCACCATCAACGAGCTCTACAAATTCGACATCTTCAAGCAGAATTATAAAAAAGGGGATGTTCTCATAAAAGTAGCAGAAGCTCCTACTCCAACCGCGCCACCCGACAGCATAGCCCTTGTAAAAGCGACAGATGCCGCCAAGTATGCCCAACAGCACAGCGAGCAGGAGTACCTGGACCAACTCCCGCTGCTGCACCTGGCACCGGCAGGTAACCGCACCACCCGCGCCTTTGCGGTGGCAGCCCACGATATGGCACCAACGCTGCCACCAGCAAGTATAGCCATCGCTGCAGCCCTTGACTTAACAGAGCTCCCGGCACTGCAACAAGGGCAGGTATATGTGCTGGTTACAAAGCAGGAAGTGCTCCTCCGGCGGCTTTTGGCTGTACAGGATGAAAAACTATTAGTGAAAGCAGACCAGGCAGGTACGGCGGCTTATACTTTGCCATTCACCCAGCTCAGCGAAGTATGGGAAGTGCAGGGTGTGTACAGTCAACTGCTTTCACAGCCCCTGCCGCTGGAGGAGCGCCTGGCCCTCTTGGAAGAAACCGTGCAGCAACTGAACCTGCGGGTGCAGCAACTGGAAAAGTAAATCACCACACCATATTCATACTACCTTGGCAACACCACCCAACAGCGCCTACTTCAGCCCCGGAGACGATTGCCTCCATGCCATACTTGAAAGTATAAACACAGCAGCCCATTCGCTGAAGATCTGCGTGTTCACCATCAGCGACGACCGCATCTCCAGCGCTATTGAGCAAGCGCACCGAAGGGGCGTGAAGGTGAAGATCATTACCGATAATGAGAAACTGTATGACACAGGCTCCGATATCAAAAGTTTAGCCGCAGCCGGACTGGACATTCGGGTGGATATATCGCACAACCACATGCACCACAAGTTTGCAATACTCGATAACGGGGCCATACTTACCGGCAGCTATAACTGGACCCGAAGCGCCGCCAACTACAACCACGAAAACATCCTGATTACCCACGACCGCGAAACCATGCTGGCTTACCGCAAGCAGTTCGATTTGCTGTGGGAGGAGATGGTGCCATTTAAGGGATAGCAGTAAGCAACAATGCAGCTCATTCGTAAGCAGTAAACCTTTTTAACCTACATAGTTCTGCAGCTCCCGGTATACTTCGGCTAGGCGCCTGGGTGGGAAATGGGCGTTGAGGCCACTGGGGTTTGGCAGTACCCATACTTGCGTATTTCCGATCATCAGGTTCTGCAGGCCCACCCCGCTCCCCTTCTGTCCGAAAGCAGCTTGGTACACCGAGATGCCCAGCAAGGCCAATACCTGCGGATTATACTTGTGCACCTTCT
This sequence comes from Pontibacter akesuensis, assembly GCF_001611675.1. Lineage (NCBI taxonomy): Bacteria > Pseudomonadati > Bacteroidota > Cytophagia > Cytophagales > Hymenobacteraceae > Pontibacter > Pontibacter akesuensis. The sequence continues at coordinate 1,240,072 of NZ_CP014766.1, forward strand.
CCACCAGTTGCTTTCCTCCCTTTCTCAGCTCCGCTATACTTAGGTCGGCGGCGGCTACGGTGGCCCGGTCTACCACATTCGTAATGCCGAACCCCAACGGCAACAACTCCTGTTGCTCTTCGGGCTTGAACAGCCTGGGAGTGAACCCAGCGGCAAACAAGGTGGGCCAGAAGCGGTTGCCGGGCCGCGCAAAATTATACGTAACTACCGCCGTGTACACGCTTGGGTTGATGCCACAGAACAGCACCTTTAGGTTCGGGGCAATCACGTCAGGCACCGTACGACCAACGGCTGCCGCTAACTCCACTTTTGTAGGCTTGTGCACCATAATAAGTATCTTTCATCTTGCTCTTTATACGTAGCCAACAGCCGCCTTGCAAGTACAGGGTGCATACCTGAAAGCACTTGCAAACAGCAGGCTTTAGAGAACCTCACCCCCTTTCCCTGCTAACGGTAGCTGCTTGCTTTACCCAATCCCAAACTGATTACAGCAGGGATGTACCTACACGCTTAAAACAACAATTTTTTACACCCTCTTTCACGGCACATTGAACATGGATTAGCAACCGCTAACCATATAATCATATTTAATATTTGTTTACAAATAATCAACTCATAAATTTTAACATTGATTTTTAAAGCAATTCCTGAAGCTTAACACTAAACATTATGAGAACACGGTTATTTAAAACATGTACGGCAGCTGCCTGTATCGCTTTATTGTATGGTTGTACCCCGGACAATGAGGAAATGGCGGATTTCGAAAAAATTAATAGAGCACAGGCAGCCATACTTGAGCCAGGATGCGAAATGGTTACGTTTGACCATGTGGTAACCGGGACAAACGGCTTTGTAACAGCCGTTATGAGCAGCCCGGGGTCAGAACAGATCATGGTGCATGCCTATCAGAGAACAGCGAGCGGCTCCTACCGCACAAACCTGAATGTTGCGAACATATTTGATTCCAGCCAGGATTGGTCGCAGCATCTACACGATATGCAGGTTGTGGATATTTTAACGCCGCACCAGGACTTTGGCGGAGGCGGCGTTGGAGCTGGCGGAGCGAGAGGTAGCGCTTATGCTAATGATAGTGACCTGGGTGACATGATGATCATTAACCGTTTTGACGAAGCGAACAAGCCTTACGACAATAACAGCGGCGGCATGATAAGCTTTGATTTCTCATCTATGGGAACAGTGACCATGAGCTCCATTACCGTGCTCGATGTTGACAGTTATGAGGGTGCGTCCAAGATAGAGCTCTTTGGCGCAAACGGAAACCTGCTAAGTGTGGTACCCGTCCAAATAAGCGAAAGCAACGGCAAGCAAATCGTAGACCTTGGCAATACTGCAGGTGTAGCAAGAATGGTTGTTCACCTTGGTCCTGACGTAACTGGCGCTTCTACTGGTTCCGGAGCCGTGGACAACATCGTGTTCTGCCGTCCGCCTCAGGAATATGGCTGTACTTACACTCAGGGCTACTGGAAAAACCACGCTACTGGCAAAAAGGCTGATGCAGCCTGGAACGGAATGCATGATGACCAATTCTACCAGAGCGGAAGCACCTACCTGCAAGTGCTGAACACAGCCCCTAAAGGAGGAAACGCTTACTACATTTTAGCACATCAGTTTATTGCGGCTAAATTGAACATGGTAAATGCTTCGTCAACGCCTGAGGTAACAGCGGCTTTTAACAGCGCAGAGGCTTATTTCTCAACTGCTACGCCTGCTAACCCTTATGGTGCTGCAAGCAGAGCAGACCTGATCAGATGGGCGGGTATACTGGCCGATTACAACGAAGGAAGAGTTGGCCCAGGCCATTGCGACTAAGCAGATTAAGAACCTATAGTTCCTTACACCATACGCCGTTGCCAGCTAGTCCTGGCAACGGCGTATGAATTTTATGCCGCTCCCACCTTGCACTCAGGTACCACCTCCAAAGAGCAAATGTGTGGCAAAAAGACAGAAGCCATAACCACAACCTTACGGCTGGTTTACTGCAGCACTCCTATTACACTTTAGAAAAGAAGAACTAAGCCACGTCAGAATCGCTGCTGTCTCTTATGGGAGGAACAACATCACTGCTTTTGCGTTTATTCGTCTTCAAGTATGAACGTAAAACAGATCAACCATACCCGTATTAACAAAAGCCTGCTGACCATTTTCCTGGTAGCCATTCTTCTGTATCTGGGCAAGTCGTTTCTTGTACCGGTGGCCATTGCCGCTTTCTTTGCTATGCTGCTGTTTCCGGTGGTATTAAGGCTGCAGCGGCGGCGCATTAAAAGACCCATAGCTGCCCTGATTTCCATTCTGCTGCTCTTAAGCGTAATCACTGCCATAGGCACCCTGGTATATTACCAGACTAAAAGCCTGGAGGCGGACCTGCCCCGGCTGGAGGAAAGAATAGAAAAAAAGACGGCCAGGCTGCAATGGCTGCTTTACGAGACCACTGACTTGACGGCATATGAGCAGGAGGAAATTCTGGAAGAGAAAAAGCCGGATATTGCCAAGGCTGTGTTTAAAAGTGTAAGAGATTTACTGGTGCAGGGATTTACCATTCTGCTGTTCATCTTCATCGTGCTCACCTATACCTTCTTCTTCCTGCTCTACCAGCAAAAGATACAGAACTTCCTGGTTAGATTACATGTGTTTGACAGCACAAAAGAATCGAAGGTGCTGCTTGCCCGTATCTCCCGCATCATCCACGACTACCTGAAGGGCACCTTTACAGTCATTTTTATTTTGGGTGTGGCCTACGCATTGGGATTTTGGGCAATAGGCATTGAGCATGCCTTACTCTTTGCAATGATTACGGCGCTGCTACGCATCATCCCCTACTTCGGATCTTTCCTGGGGATTGCCTTTCCCATTGCATTCGCTTTCCTCACCAAAGATTCTATGTGGTATCCGGTGCTGGTGCTAGCGTTTTTCATGGTTACCCAGCTACTCGAAGCCAACCTGCTAACGCCCTACATCACCGGCTCCAGGGTAAAACTCAACCCCATGGCCACGATTCTGGTCATCTTATTTGGCAACCTGCTGTGGGGCATTCCGGGTATGATCCTGTTCGTGCCTTTGTTTGCCAGCCTCAAAGTTGTTTTTGATCAGATCCCACAGTTAAGCCCTTACGCTTACATTCTTGGAAAAGAAGATGAAGGTCTTGCCTGACCTTGCTTGTAGCCTTCCTCAGGCACAAAGGGAAGTATGCCTGTTTTTCTCCCTGAAGTATTTCTGCTGACGAAAAAAGTCATAGCCCGTTCCTGGTGAAGTGTACTCAGAAACAGTTGCCAGTTCGAAGTCCGCTGCATTGAGAACGGTTAAGCAAAACACTATTTTATTGAAAGGAGTAAAAATGCCCGGAGCTTTAAAGCAGCAAAATCACCTTTCCAAGTACAAAATGAAGGTAGGCACAACAGATTATCAAAAGATACTGAATCAGATTCAGCAAGAACTTTCTCAAGCAGAAGTTTCCGGGAAAGTAGCCGCCTATATACCTGAGCTTGCCAAGGTTTCGCCCGAGAAGTTCGGAATGCACCTCTACAACCTGGAAGGGGAAAACTACTGCTTCGGGAACAGTGAGGAACGCTTTTCTATCCAAAGTATTTCCAAGGTTTTTTCCCTGGCACTTGCCATGAAAATAATAGATTCTGATCTATGGAAGCGGGTTGGGGTGGAACCTTCAGGAGCCCGTTTCAATTCACTTTCTCTGCTGGAAGACAATGGCGGCATACCCCGAAACCCTTTTATCAATGCCGGAGCGCTTGTGGTAGCAGATGTACTGGTTTCCTGTTTCAGCAACCCCAAAGCTGCCTTCCTCTCTTTCATGCACGAATTGACGGGCAACAGTACCATATCGTACGACGAAACAGTGGCCGCCTCTGAAAGGTCGGAAGGGTACCGAAATTTTGCCATGGCTAATTATTTGAAGTCTTTCGGAAACATTAAGAATGATGTAGAGGAGGTTTTGGATTTTTATTTTCACCAGTGTTCCATCACCATGTCATGCAAAGAGCTTTCGCAGGCTTTTATCGTGTTTGCTAACAAAGGCAACCTACTGGACACAGACCGGCAATTACTCACAGGGAAACAAGTAAAACGCATCAACGCGCTCATGCTTACCTGCGGGTTTTACGATGAAGCGGGCGAGTTTAGTTTTGAAGTTGGCTTACCGGGGAAAAGTGGTGTTGGAGGTGGGATTGTAGCCGTTCACCCCAACCATTACGCCGTAGCCGTATGGAGCCCACCACTCAATCCTAAGGGAAACTCTGCTCGGGGCATGGCAGCCCTGGAAAGGCTCACGACGCTGACCGGTTATTCTATTTTTTAACGTTGCCCTGCTAGCGCGAACCTCCAGTTCACGCCATTCTTCCTCGACGCTACTTTGCCTCCTCCAGCATGAACAGCGGTACGTGCCACAAGTACGCATTAAGCTTTGAATTCTAAATCCTCGCCTGGTAAGTATACAGCTGGTAATATCTTCCCTTCTTCTCCAGCAACTCCTCATGCCTGCCTTGCTCCACAATGTTGCCTTGCTCTATCACCAGTATCTGATCGGCCTGGCGGATGGTGCTGAGGCGGTGGGCGATTACAAAGGTGGTGCGGCCTTGCATCAGGGTTTTGAGACTGGCTTGTATCAGGCTTTCGCTCTCCGTGTCCAAGTTGGAGGTGGCTTCGTCCAGAATCAGGATGCGCGGATCAGCCAGCACGGCCCGGGCAATGGCTATACGCTGCCTTTGCCCGCCCGAAAGCTTCACGCCTCGCTCCCCTATCAGCGTGTCAAGACCATCCTCAAACCGGTCGGTAAATTCCTGCACGTGGGCAGCCTGGACCGCCTGCATCAGTTGGTCTTCGGTGGCATTGGGGCGCGGGAAAAGGATATTTTCCCGTATAGTGCCCTCAAACAGAAAATCATCCTGCAGCACCACACCCAGCTGACTCCTGTAGCTTTGCAGGTTTATTTTTTGCAGGTCGTGCCCATCCACCGTAATCGTGCCACTGTCCGGGTTCAGGAAGGAAGCCGCCAGGCCGGCGATGGTGGTTTTCCCTGAGCCCGAGGTGCCAACCAGTGCCGTTACCGAGCCAGCAGGGGCCTTGAAGCTGACTGATTTCACTACTTCCTTTCCTTCCTCGTAGGCGAAGGCTACGTTATCGAAAACAACGTCGCCGTGAATGTGATCCAGCTTCAGGGTTCTGTGGCCACCTTCGTCCTCAAGGGGCATGTTCAGGATTTCCTCGGTGCGGTCGAGGCCGGCAAAGGCTTCAGTAAACTGGCTGCCGATGTTGCTCATCTGCACGATTGGTGCAATCAGGAAGCCGAGGAAAAGCGTATAGGCCACGAAGTCGCCGTAGGTCAGGTCGTTGTTCATGATTTGGTAACCGCCAATCCCCATAATGCCCGCCGATGCAATACCCAGCAGCAGGGTTGCCGCACTGGTTACCAAGCTGGTGGTGACTAAGCTTTGCTTTACGTTCAGGAAAAGCCGGTTCACGCCATGTTCAAATATCCTGATCTCCTGCGCTTCCGCATTAAACCCTTTGATTACGCGCACCCCGCCCAGCGTTTCTGTAAGCCTGCCGGTTACCTGAGCATTTATCACCCCGCGATCCCTGAAGATTGGCCGAATCTTTCCAAAGGCCTTGAGCGAAATAATCCCGAAAATGGCCACTGGAATCAGCACGAATAAGGTCATCAGCGGACTGATGTAAATCAGGAGCACCAGGCAGATAAGCGAGGTAAGCACCCCACCGATCATCTGGGCAAAGCCAGTGCCTACCAGGTTTCGTACCCCTTCCACATCCGTCATGATGCGGGAAACAAGCTCACCTGTTTTTGTGTTGTCGAAAAAGCGGATTGGCAGCTGAATAATATGCCGCTGCACCTTTGCCCGCAGTTGGGAAATGAGGTGCTGTGCTTCCACACTTAATATCTGCGTAAGCGCAAACGAGGTAACGGACTGCACCACGATGGCTGCCACCACAGCCACAATCAGCCATTTTAGCATGATGAAGTCGTTGTTCGGTATTACATCATCGATCAGGTACTTGCTGGCGCCCGGCAAAATCAATCCCGCTAAACGACTGATTATGATTAACCCAAGGCCAACAGAAAGATATTTCTTACGGGGCCATATAATTGTTTTAAAAACGTGCCCCAGCGTTACGTTCTTAAGTTTCTTAGATTTTGACATGCATGTTGTAAAGAGGGTACTGGTAATAAACTATAAGTGGGTTTGATGGATACTAAGCCAGTGCATACTGTAATTTAAGCCTAGTAAATGAAGCAGGAAATCTACCACAAATAAACCGTGCATGCACAGATAAGTTTAACACCTGCCCCTGCACAACGGCCATACTTGTGCCTGTAAGTATGGTAGCTACAAAAAAAGCTGCCCCCTTTCTAAAAGAGGCAGCCCTTAAATTTTGGAATGCTGCTTTACTGCGCGGCAGGTTTCTTCTTCAGATTAGCCTGGAACTGCTGTAGCTGTTTGTCGATCTGCTTTTTATCACCAACCACTACCAAGGTCATCTCACCAGGTCGGATGTACTTTTCTGCTGTGGCTTGCACCTCCTGCGGCGTAATGGCATGTATGGCTTCTACCTGTTTGGTAAGGTATGTGTCCGGCAGGTCGTGCAAGTCCAGGAAGCTAAGCTGCCCGATAATGCCCCCCGGAGTAGAGTTCTGCAGCACGAACAGACCCGCAGCGTAATTCTTTATTCCTTGCAGTTCCTCTTCTGTCGGAGGCTCTTTCCGCAACCTGTTTATTTCATACACAATCTCACGCAGCGAATTACCGGTATGCTCTGTTGTTACATCGGCCGTCTGCGCCCATTCCCCCACCCGGTAGCGGGAAGAAATGTAGCTTGAGGGAGAGTAGGTATAGCCTTTATCCTCCCGGATGTTGCGCGTAATCCGGGAGCCGAAGGAGCCGCCCAGCAGCGCGTTCGTAATGCGCAGGGCCATGTAATCCGGGTGCGATGGGTCCACCACCGGCAACCCAAACACGATGGTGGACTGTGGCGCCCCCGGCCTGTCTATCACCTGCATGGTTGATTTGGCAACAGGCTTTGCGACTGCAATATGCGGGGCAGGCCCCTCCTTCCAGTCGCTGAAAGCGGAGGTGATGGCTTGCTTCGTCTTACCTGCATCAAACTTACCTGCCACATACACGTTTGTGCGCTTGGCTCCGAATTGTTCTTCATAAAACCTGCGCACATCCTCCAGGGTAAAGCTATCGATTTCCTTGTCAGTGGGCATTACGCGGCCGTAGGGGTGGTTGGGATACAGCTGACTCCTGAATGCTTCCTGGGCCTGGGTGCCCGGTTGTGAACGGGCGAGGTTCATCTGCCGCTTAAAATCGTTTTTGATACGCGCCAGCTCAGACTCTGGGAAAGACGGATGCTGCAATACATCGCTCATCAGCATGACCAACTCAGGGCCGAACTCAGAAAGCACAGAACCATAAAGGGTGGTTTGATTCGGGCCGACACTCACGTTGAGTGACCCTCCCATACGGGCAACCTCATCCGCTATTTGTTTGCCGTTGCGGGTGGCGGTGCCCTCCTCCATAAGTTTGCCCACAATGTCTGCCAGACCATTCTGGTTCTGCCCTTCGTGCACGTTGCCTGCCTCCACCACCATACTTACCGTAACTTTCGGAATCTCGCCAAAAGGAACCAGCGTCGCCTCCAACCCGTTAGGCAGGTTAAATTCCTGTTTAGGCGGCAACTTAAAGTTTGCCGGTGTGCCACCTTCCGGAGGCGTCTGTTTCTGTGCTGTGGCAGTGGTGGCACCCATAACCACTAGCAGGCCTATTGTAAAAGAAAGTAGTTTTTTCATGAGACGATAGCGTTATATCTGTGCCTGTGGGTTTATGATTAAAACGGTCCTGTTGGTTGGCCGCAAGTATTCCTGTATTGTTTTCTGCATCAGGGCCGGCGTTACTTTCCTGAACTCCGCTTCCAGTTCGTTAATGCGGGAGGGGTTGTCATCAAAAAGCGCAAAGGAAGCCAGCAGGTCTGCCTTGCCAAAACCGTAAAGCCCGCTCATCTGGTCGTAAAGCGAAGAGCGCATTTTCACCATGGCCTGGTCCAGCAGTTCCTGAGAAACTCCTTCCCGCTGCAGCCGCTGAATCTCCTGGTCCAGCACCGCTACAATAGAGTCGGCTGGCACACTTTTGTCGTGAATCAGGCTGCCTGTCCAGAGCATGGGCCCGTGGTAGTTGAACATGTTGCCAAGGTCTGCGTTGATGCCACCACCCACAGAACCCGTATAGCCCTTGTCCTGCACCAGCGCCTGATACAAGCGGCTGTTGTTGCCCTGCAGCAGTATCTGGTCGAGTAAGCCCATAGCATAGTACTCCGGCGTATTGCGCTCCGGCATGTGGTAAGAAAATGCAAGTGCTGGGCGGTTTGCCAGTTTATCATCTTTCGTGAAGCGCTGCTCCTCTTCCTGGCGCGGCTCCGAAAGGTCAGGTATCGGCGGCACGTCTGCTGACTTGATATCGCCGAAGTACTGCTTTATCCACTCCTTGGCGGCCGGAATCTCAAAGTCTCCGACTACCACCACCACCGCGTTGTTGGGGGCATAGTAGGTATTGAAGAAGGAGCGCACATCCTCCAACGTGGCAGCATCCAGGTCTTCCAGGTCGCCATAGAAATTGTGTGCGTTATGCCAGTTCTTGTTGGCATACTGTGGCATGTCGAGCCATGGAAAGCCGCCGTATGGTTGGTTTAGCACGTTCACTTTTACCTCGTTCTTCACCACACCCTGCTGGTTGGTCAGGTTTTCCTGAGTAATGTTGAGCCCCCGCATCCGGTCGGCTTCTGCCCACAGCATGGTTTCCAGCTTATGGGCCGGCACAATCTGGAAGTAGTTCGTGTAATCGAAGCGGGTGCTCCCGTTAAGTATTCCCCCATTCTTCTGCACGAGCTGTATAAACTCCATTTTGCCTAGGTTGTCGGACCCCTGAAACATCATGTGCTCAAACAAATGGGCAAACCCGGTTCTATCTTTCGGCTCAATCCGGAAACCGATGTTATAGTATACCGCCACTGTTGCAATCGGAGCCGTACGATCAGGAGATAGCACTACCTTCAAACCATTATCCAGAGTGTAGTACTCAACGGGCACCTGGATGTTAGCGGTGGCTTCTGTGCCCGAAGCAGTTGTAGCAGCAGCAGCCGTCGCCGTGTCTGATGCCGTGGGAGTAGCCTCTTTTCCACAGGAGGCGGCCAGCACCATCGCTATACTTAGTAGCAGCCACGAAAGGGTGTACCTGATCGGTTGTAAGTAAATTGTTTTAGGATTCATGAAGCGCCATTGTTTAAGTTTGAAATGTAATGTGCCTAAGTTCATAGCCTTATACGTCATAGTTCCCACACTTACACATTTATACCACAATTATTATTTAAATAGTATAAATATATTTTTCCTTTTCCGCATAACCTTACCGAGTATACTTGGGAGCATCCTGTACTTCTCTTCCAACTTTAAGTTTAAAGAAGTTCAATTCTGAATTGACTCTCCGCGAAGCAACGTCTGGTGCTGCTCCTGCCGTGGAAAGAACTTCAGCAGGGGGCAATCGTACATTCACCTGCACGTATTGCTATTGTATTTTATACCTGTACCTATGGAAACCAAAAACAGCTCCGGCAGCGCTTTGCAGCCAAGTTTCGTAGAACGGCTCGCCGAAAAGCTCGGCTCGACAGTTAACAGCTCTACAATCTATGGGGAACCAGTAGAGCGGGATGGAGTCACGGTGATTCCTGTTTCCAAAGCAATGTATGGCTTTGGCGGCGGTGCCGGCTTTAAGGCAAACGAAGAAGGCTCCGGAGGCGGCGGTGGTGCGGCCATTATGCCCGTAGGCTACATTGAGATAAAGCATGGAGAAACCCGCTTCCGCACCATCCGGGACCCGCAGGCCATCGTAAAAATAGTGGCTATCGGAAGTGTAGCCACATTGCTCATTGCCAGAAGCATCACAAAAATCTTCCGTAAGTAGAGACCACAGCGCCAGCTTATGGTTGATAGTGCCTTGTTAGCACTTTAAACTTACATCCGGGTTTATTACATCATGCTAGTAGCACATATCCAAAATGCCACTATCCTTTTTCGGTCTTCATTTCGTGGCTGCTTTTAGGCGAAGACACCGGAATGTTTTATTCTTGCATAACCTCTACTTCATTTGTTATGAAACTTAGAAATACACTCCTTCTTGCAGTGCTTGGCTTCTTTTGCTTTGGCTGTAGCTCTCTGAAAAGTGATGCTGCAGAAAACAGCGTATTACCGGCAACGACGCTAAAACCCTATGGCCGAACGATGGTAAACGATGCGCAGCAACTGGAGCTGATCACCTCTGCCGCACATTTCGGCTACACGTTTGAGGGAACTGAAAGCCAGGTATTTGCCTCCGTTCCTGATGGCGGAACACATGGCTACCTGCAGTACGAACTGGACGGAAAATATCAGAAAAGGGTGAAAATCGCCCCCAACGCCACAGCACCTGTTCTGGTAAAAGCACCAACGGCTGGCAAACACACGGTCTGGATCTACAAAGCGACAGAGGCACACACCGGCCCCATCCGAATAGAGAAAGTAGTTGGGGAAAATGTTTCGGTTGTTCAGAAACCGGATGTCCCGCTTATTGAGTTTATCGGCAACAGTATCACCAGTGGCGCTGCCGCTGATCCGTCGGAGGTGCCTTGCAACACGGCCGAGTACCACGACCAGCACAATGCCTACATGGCCTACGGCCCTCGGGTAGCCAGGGCACTAGGAGCGGACTTTGTGCTGAACAGTGTGAGCGGCATTGGCGTTTACCGCAACTGGAACAGCGACGGCCCCACCATGCCCCAGGTGTACGAGAAGCTGGATTTCCAGAAGGATACGCCCCATAGATGGAACTTCGACAAAGTTACCCCACAGCTTGTCAGCATTGCACTGGGTACCAATGATTTCAGTCTGGGCGACGGCATAAAAGAACGCCTGCCATTTGACAGCACACGGTTTGTGAACAACTACATCGAATTTGTGCAGCAGGTAAAAGCCAACTACCCACAGGCTCAGATTGCCCTCCTCAGCAGCCCCATGGTGCATGGCCAAAACGGCGCCACCCTTGAAAACAGCCTGAAAAGAGTGAAAGAAACGATCGACAGGCGCTATCCTTCAGACAAACCCGTGGCTTTATACTTTTTTCAGCCGATGCAGGCAAACGGCTGCACCGGACACCCTAGCGTGGAAGACCATGCCGTTATGGCAAAGGAGCTGGAGCCTTTTTTCAGGAAGCTTCTGGCGCAGTAAGTTCTATTTTTCCAGCGGGTTGTAGAAGTTGCCAGTCAGGGTGAAGAGGTATAGTACGCGCGTGTTGATGTTGAACCAGTACGTATCCCTAAGTTTGCTTAGCTCCGCACCAAACTTGTCGGCCCTGGCCTGGCTGTGGCTTGTGGCTGCCACGGCAAAGCCACCCAGAAAGGCGCTGTTCAGGCCGTTAGTACCACGGGGCGTTCCGTTTAGTTCATAGCCATCCACAATGTTGGCAGGGCCAACTGTTTCAGCCCATCCCGACACTTTATCAGCCCAGGCATCGGCTTTTGCGTTGCCGTTCCACAGGTAATCGAGTGTGAGTCTCCAGGGAGCGCGGGCGGCATCATAGCCAAAGTAGCCTACTCTACCTCCAGGGCCGGGCGTACCAGTGGCTGTTTGCCAGTCAGGTACCAGGCCTGTTGTTGGGTTTGCGCCTGCCTCTAACAAAGTATAGGTATCATCGGCCAGCTGCGACCACACATTGTCTCCTGTTACGGCCGCAAACACACGGAAGAAAGCAGGCGTATGGTACATCAAATCCGTCATGCCACAACCACCCCAGGCACCGTTGGAGTAACCGGGAGCAAGTATGTAAATGTTTCTGCCGCCCACCGCACACTGCACAATCAGGTTAGTGCGCACGAGCTGTATGATCTCTTTGGCGGCATTCAGGTAAGAATCGCCCCAGTGCTTGCTGGCCACAATCAGGGCAAAGGCCACGTCAATATCGCCATCGGTGGCGCTACCGGGGTCAAGAATACCGTCACAGGTTACCGACCAGGCCATCATATTTTTCGCCTCAGGTGTGCGTTTGCTGTTATAGAAGCGCAGAATGCCATCAAAAGTTGCCTTGTCTTCGGCATAGGCGGCCAGCAGCAGGCCAAAGCCAACGCCCTCTACCTTGGTTTCAGTGGCTGGGGCTGCTATTACCCGCAATCCGTCGCCGCAGGTAACTACCTGAGTGCTTTTCCAGCGCTCATACTCGCTCATAGCCAACGCACGCGTCACGGTAGTAGGCAAGAAGCCATGGGCATAACTTGTATTGCCTGTGGTTGGGGTGCTGTTGCTTTGCAGTACCAGTTCTTTGCTTATCGTCTCCCCTTCCTTGTAGGCAACGCTAACTGTTCCTTTCACATTAAACTGCGTTCCTTCCAGCACGGTGAAGTATAAAGTGCCTTCCTTTCCAAGGGTCGGGAACTGCCTTAAGTCAAAGCTGGAAACACCACTGGTGTTGGTAGAGGTAATCTTCAAAGCCTTTGCAGGGTCGCGCCCCTCTGCTTTGGTGGCAGGCTCTGAGAACATGTAGACATTCACGCCGGAAGCGATCGCCCCAGTGGCGTCTTTTACGGTGATATTGATTTGTGTAGCGGCAGGTGCAGCCGTAGGCTCGTCTTCTCCGCAGCTTGTAAGGGTTCCCAGCACCAGCAGTAAACAGCAGGTATAATAGTATAGCGCTTGCTTCATATTTTGTGATTTACATTCAACCTAACCAGGTATGCTACAGCATTTGGTACAGGCCAAACAGTTCTTCTCTTAATAACAGTTCAACTCTCAATATATAGCCAGATTGAAACAAATACTAAACATATAAAAAGTTTTTAGGCCATACTTCCCTTGGCACCTGTTGGTTGTACTTGCGAAAGACGACTGAACAATGTTGCCTGCCTGTGCAGATCCAGCCAAAAGTTCAAATCTCCGTATCTTGCCACATGGCAAAAAATCACCTAAATACTTCACCTAAAAATTTCTCCGGCTTTGTAACCATGCGCGGGGCGCGGGAGCATAACCTCAAAAACATAGACCTTTCCATTCCCCGCGATGCCCTAGTAGTATTTACAGGCGTGTCCGGCTCAGGTAAATCCTCACTGGCTTTTGGTACGCTTTACGCCGAGGCACAGCGGCGTTATCTGGAGTCGGTTTCGCCGTATGCCCGACGGCTATTTCACCAGATGGCGGTGCCTGAGGTAGATGCTATTGAGGGACTGCCTCCGGCTGTGGCCCTGCAGCAGCAGCGCGGCACGCCCACCACGCGCTCCTCAGTGGGCAGTGTCACCACGCTGTCGAACCTGGTCCGCATGCTGTATTCCCGGGCCGGTGATTATCCTCCAGGTCAATCTATCATTTATGCCGAAGCCTTTTCGCCGAACACCGCCGAAGGTGCCTGCCCTACCTGCCATGGCTTGGGCCGGATTTACGAGGTAACGGAGCAGTCGATGGTGCCGGATGATTCGCTGACGATACGCGAACGGGCCATTGCCGCCTGGCCTACTGCCTGGGGAGGGCAAAATCAGCGCGACATTCTGGTTACGCTTGGCTACGATGTGGACCGGCCCTGGCGGGAGCTGCCCCAGAAGGACCGCGACTGGATTCTGTTTACCGACGAGCAACCGGTGGTGCCGGTGTACCCAGGCTATACCCCCGAACAAACGCAGCGCGCCCTTAAACGAAAAGAGGAGCCGAGCTACATGGGCACCTTCAGCAGCGCCCGCCGCCACGTGTTTCATACGTTTGCGAACACCAACAGTCCCCAGATGAAAAAGCGGGTGATGCAGTTCATGCTGAGCACCGACTGCCCTAACTGCCAGGGCAAGCGCCTGCGCCCGGAATCGCTTTCCGTGAAATTTGCGGCCTATGATATTACCGAGTTATCACGGCTGCCACTGAAGAAGATCGCGGCCATACTTACGCCTTTCGCTGAAGGCACGGCTAGTCGTCGTGAGCAGCAGGAAACCGAGCACCCGGAACAAACCATCGTGGCGCAGCGAATTGCAGAAGATCTGGTGGCACGCATTAAAGTTCTGCTCGACCTGGGACTGGGTTACCTGTCGCTGGAGCGCAGCACACCGACCCTATCGCCGGGGGAGCTGCAACGGCTGCGGCTTGCCACGCAACTGTACTCCCACTTGTTTGGCGTAGTGTATGTGCTTGATGAACCATCCGCAGGCCTGCATCCTTCTGACACAGTAGCACTTTTAACTGCCCTGGAAGGCCTGAAGAAGGCAGGCAATTCGCTTTTTGTAGTTGAGCACAACCTGGACGTGATCCGACACGCCGATTGGCTGGTGGATGTCGGTCCGGAAGCCGGCGAAAAAGGCGGCGAGGTGCTATACAGTGGTCCGCCGGAAGGGCTGCAGCAGGTGGAGGCCTCTAAAACGGCAAAGTATCTTTTTGACGGCCATGAAGCTCCTGGCCATACCCCACGCACTCCCACCGGTTGGCTTCAGCTGAGTGGTGTTACCCGAAACAACCTGCACAACTTAGAAGCTGAGTTTCCGCTGGGCGTTTTCACCACCGTTACAGGAGTGTCGGGCTCGGGCAAATCAAGTTTGGTGAGCCAGGTGCTGGTGGAGTTGGTGGCTGATTCCCTGGGCCAGCCCCTACCGACTGAGGAAGAAGAGGGCGAGGCCTTAGAACGTACCGAACCTATCCAGACCGATGGGCACATCACTGCGGGCATGGAAAGTATAAAGCGGCTGGTGCGGGTAGATCAGAAGCCGATCGGGCGTACGCCGCGCTCCAACATGGCCACCTATACTGGCCTGTTCGACCACGTGCGCAAGCTTTTTGCGGCCACGCCCCTGGCAAAGGAACGCAAGTATGACGCAGGCCGCTTTTCGTTTAACGTAGCCAAAGGACGCTGCGAAAACTGCCAGGGCGAAGGTTTTGTGATGGTTGAATTACTCTTTTTGCCAAGTGTGTACGCCCCCTGCCCTGTCTGCCACGGCGCCCGCTACAACGCCAAAACCCTGGAGGTAACTTACCGCGACAAGAACATTGCTGAAGTACTGGCCATGACGGTAGATGCTGCTTGGGAGTTCTTCGCCGAGGAGCCACCGGTGCACCGGGCGCTTATCGTGCTGCGTGAGGTAGGCTTAGGCTACCTGCGTTTGGGGCAACCGGCCACAGAGCTTTCCGGCGGCGAGGCGCAACGCATCAAACTGGCTACCGAACTGCAACGGGCTCAGCGCGGAAACACGCTCTACATCCTCGATGAGCCCACCACCGGCCTTCATCCTGCCGACGTGGAGAAGCTGCTGGTGCAACTGAATAATTTGGTAGAAGCCGGCAACACGGTCATCGTGGTGGAGCACACCATGCGCGTAGTGGCAGGCAGCGATTGGGTGATAGACATCGGACCTGGAGCGGGCGAAGAGGGTGGTAAGGTGGTAGCGGCCGGCGCGCCTGCGCAGGTGGCCCAATCCATGGAGAGCAAGACGGCTCCTTTTCTGCGGCACCTGCTGGGCAGCGAGGCAGTTTAACTTCCCATTGCTGTACCACCTTTGCCAAATTTCTGACTTAGCTAGCAGCTTTGCAAAACGCTTTCACGTACACCCATTGTTTTAGTAACTTGCAGCCTTTATTTCGCTTTTCATGATACAAGAACTGACAAACCCTTTTGGGCGGGTATACCTGACAGTTGAAGATGATAGAAGAAACAAGTGGGTGCGCGTAAACTGGATGGGCTATTTAACAGAAGAAAACGTTAAAAACGGTGCCCTTGCCTACACCAAAGTTCTTTCTGATGCAGGGTATAGTTGCGTGATCAACGACACTCGTCTGATAGTAGGCGGCTGGGACCATTCGCTGGAGTGGGTTTTAAACGATTGGGCTCCACGTGCGGCACGCGCCGGATTAAAGTATTTTGCCATGATCACGACACCAGAAACTTTTGGCGGCTCCACAGCATCTAACTTTTACGCAAAGCTAAAGGCTTTTCAAGCAAATGTATTTGACGACAAAAGCGAGGCGGAAGAATGGCTAAAACAGGTTTCTAAAGCGTAGGAACAGACACTCTCTCTTCTCTTCCAAAGAGTTCTTTTTTGATGATCAAAGAGTTTATGATATCCTAAAAAGGGAAGGCGGCTAACTGATAGTTAGCCGCCTTCCCTTTTTAGGATATAGCTCATTTCATTAGAGCTGTCTCAGGGCCTGAACTATAAATTAAAATCCGCCAAACTCAGACACACCCCGATCAGAGTTGTGCGAGGTATCGCCGGTGCTACTGCTGCGGCCGCCATAGGTGCTGCTGCCCATGGAACCGTAGCCCCCGTAGTTTCCGGCTGACGTGCCATAGGTATGGTTGCCAAACGAGCCGCCACGGTGGCCGCTCGCGTATCCGGTGCCGCCGCCGTAATTTTTCCCGCCGTAGGAGCTGCCGATACCAGAACCATAATCGTCCGCGAAGTTGCTTAGCCCGTAATTTGTATCAGGCACACCGTGGTGCGACCCTGGGAATGCATCACCTACACCGCCGCCCAAGCGGGTGCTCCTGTAGCCATCTCTTGCCCCGGAGTAGTACGCCTGCTCATCGCCGGCTCCACCCCTGTTATGCTCGCTGTCCAGGGTGTTGAAGCGATCTGAGGTACCGTCGAAACTGGAGATGCCGTAGCCCTGGCGGATGTTTCCACGCAGGTCGTTGTCGCCCCTATAATTGTCACTGTCTCTTCTGTAGTAAGTCGGGTCGTTTCTGAAATCGCTCTGGTAGCTGGTGCTACTGTACCTGTCCCTGTCCTGGCTGAAGTTGTTGGAGTACCTACCAAAACCATTTTCATCTCTCCTGTAGTTGCCGCCATAACTCCGGTCTCTGTCATCGTTGTAGCCGCGGTTCTGACTGTAGCGGTCACCGCTGCCCTCTTGCCTGTAGGTATTATTGCGCTGGTAGTCTCTTTCGAACTGATCCTGCATATCCCGGTAAGACCTGCCGTCCCGTTCGCGATCATACCTGTTATCCTGTCTGTAGCCGCTGTTGTCGTAGCGGTCTCTGTTGTATCGTTCCATAGCAGTTAATTAAATTATTAATCAAACACTATTTTTTTACGACAGCCCTGCCTCCCGGTTCAGAACTCCGGCAAACAGCCCACCATTTGTACTAGAAAGTACTTCCAGAAAGAATTGGGTGGGAAGATTGAAACAATGTTTTACTGCTTTGGGAGCATAATTTATACTTCGTGCTTGATGCAGGAACGATAGCGTGGCGGAACTTCAGGAAACAATTCTTAAAAGAGAGGCTTTGTCTGCAACTTACTTATACTTTGCCCACTCAGGAGACCCGCACCCGGGAAGCCAGTACCCTGAATAGTATAAACAGCAAGGCGAAAATGGCCATGGCAATTAAAGCCCATAACTTCTTCCGGTTCATTTCCTGCCAGTAATCCCGTTCCTTTTCGGTGCGTTTCAGCTGCTGCGCCAGCCCTTTGTTTGCGGTGCGCACCTGTCGTAGCTGCGTCCCTAGCGCCTGGAGCGTTGCTGTGTCCTGCAGGTAAACTGTTTCAATCGTGTGCGTGCCCTTACATTCCGGGCATCGTACCAGCGGGGAATATTGTCGGGCAGCCGGGCTTCGTTCCAGCAAAGGCCAGGGAGCAAGCCGCCCCGGCCGAATGGCTGCTGTCGGGGCTAAGGCTGGAGGCGTTGGCTTTACCGGAAAATGCTTCGCTGCGTAGGCGGCTCCGTGCTGCTGGGTGTAGGCTTCATTATCATCTACGTATGCCGCCAGCTCCTCCGGGTTGTCATCAAAATAGCGCTCTGCCCCACGTTGCGTAACGCAGGAGCTCAACAGCAGCAGCACCAGTAATAATGTCAACCTCATGAGTTACTTTATACTTGTCAGTTTTCCACTAACGCATGAATGGGCATACGTAAAAGGCTCGGTTCTGCGGTAGGGCTGCGGCATATTTATATGCAACCCGCAGCGTGTCTGCCCCTTCTGTTTTACCCGCACAAAGTTTTGCAGCGCTGCGCAGCGGGCTCTACCGGTGCGGGAACTGGCTAGCAAGTATAGGAGCCCATGTTTATACTTGCTAGCAGAATTCAACAACGAAATCTTTGCGATTGATACTTTCCTGTGGCTTTCCTTTCAGCTTACTTTCCCGGATGATACGTCCGCTGCGCCCGCTTCTCCACATCCTCGCGGTAATAGGCTACATCTTTAAACTCAGCATTCGCATACCGCTGTGCCTGGTCATCGAAGTGCGGCGATGCCGGATTGCCGCTTTGGCCTCCGGCCAGCAGTGTTTTGGCCTTTACCTTATCGCCAAACTCCACCACGGCCACAAAACTGTTGCCGGATGTTCCGTAGAGGCGCTTGGTATCGTATATTCTCGCTCCAAACGAAGCCAGCGCACCCCAGTTGCCCGAGGCCATTCCTACCGGAAGGCTAGGCAGTGCATCGTTGAACTTCTGCTCAATGTCGCCGTTCAGGCGCTGGTAGCGGTTAATCTCTCCCCAAGGCGTGCGCCACTGGCCAAAGTCTTTTTCCACCTGGTCGATGGTCTGGCTAAAGATTTCCAGGCGCTCTTTCTCCGGTGCAGCAGTGGCGTAATAATTTATCCGCTCAATCAGGTTTAGCCCTTCAGGCGCACTGCCATTCCGCAATAAATTAGTGGCATAAAAATGGGCGAGCGACATGGCCACGGAATTTTCAGCCACAGCATAATTCCAGTTGCGCATTACCTCTACGGCTGCTTTCAACTTCGGGTCGTTCTGCTTTTGGCTGTCGTAAGCTTTCACAAGGCCCGGAATCAGCACCTCAAAGGCCGGCAGGTACGGATCGTAAGCCAGGTTAATCAGCTTGTCGAGCGTCAGATCGTCCGCCTTTTGCAGTAGTCGGATGGCATGTATCCCCCGGAAATTCTCTGGCGATGGCGCCATGTATACCGGGTAGTTTTCCGGTTTTGGGCTGTAAGGGCCGGCGCTGGTGTAGGGCGTGGAGTTGCAGTTTTGTATCCAGCCGTTCGGCGGGTTGATCACGGTGATCGTCTCCTCCAGCGGGTGCAGGCCTTGCCAGTCTGTTTTAGGGTTGCTGCCATCCACGGGCTTGGAGTAATCGAAGGAAGTATCACGCACCGGGAAAAAGTTGCCATGGTAGTAGGCAATGTTGCCATCCGCATCGGCATACACAGTGGCGTTCGAAGAGTTTGTCCGCATCTTCATCATCTCATGAAACTCTTCTAGGTTCTTCTTCTTGGTGCGGGTATACGATTGAATGAGCGCATCCACGGGTTTCCACATCAATGCTGTCGCAACCCATTTGTCGCCGTTTTTGTGTGTGATGGGGCCATGGTGGGTACGATACGTGGTAAAGGTTTTCTGCTTTACTTCATCGCCCTCCTTGTAGGCTAAGGTCACTTCGTTGGTTTCCACCGGGCGCAGTTCCTCGCCATACTTGTAAAACAGCTTTCCGTCCTGCTTCACAATCGTTTCCTCAAACTCGTCAATCACATCGGCATAGGCGGAGGTGTGCATCCAGCCGGTTTTATCGTTGAATCCCTGGTAAATAAAGAACTGGCCCCATGTTACGGCGCCATAGGCGTTCAGTCCCTCTTCGCTCACGGCATGCACCTCGCCGCGGAAAAAGAAAGACGTATGCGGGTTAATCAGCAGCATGGCATCTCCGGAGGCAGTTTTCTCTCCGGCGATCGCAAATCCGTTGGAGCCTTTTGGCTCGGCCAGCAGCGCGGGCTGCACCAGTCCATGGCCATACTTGTTGTAGCCTAAGGATTTGTCGCTCTCATAAAATGCCTGAATTCTTTTGGTCGATATGCTTTCTATATCACCGCCAATAGAGCCTTCGCTAAAGTATAGGGGCATCCACGGCTCAAAGCGCGTGAGTAGTTTCGGCTTCACCTCCGGGTGTGTGTGCAGGTAATAGTTGATGCCATCGGCATACGCCTCACAAAGTGCTTTAAGCCATTCCGGGCTTTTCTCATACTGCTGCTTGGCTTCTTCTTCGGTCATGTACAGCTTGGCCCGCAGGTCGCTGTACAGCATTTCCTTTCCTTCCACCTCTGCCAATCGCCCGGTGGCCCACAGGTAGTTGCGCTCCACCCGGTTAAAATCATCCTCACACTGCGCGTACAGGAGGCCAAATACGGCATCGGCATCTGTCTTGCCATAGACATGCGGCACACCGAAATCATCCCGTATGATGGTCACGCGATCAGCCTGCGCCTTCCACTCCGACACTTCCGTGGAGGAGGTGGCTTTGTCCTGCTGGGAACAGGAGAAAAGGAGGGTAACCAACAGCAACAGCTGTACTGAACTTCTGAAATAGCTTCTCATATTTTCCAATGAAGGGTATTAAGTCAAGGCTAATTTAAGTAGATTTCAGAGAAGAATTTGAGAATATTTGCAGGCAGTTGAAGGAGTAACTGCCAGGATTGAAAAGCAGCACAGGGCCTTCTCCGCTACGTTTGCCATACCGTGCACGAGCCTGTCTCATCCCGAAAGCGCTTCATCTTCCAGATGGAGATTGTAAGTTATACTTCCCGAACAACACCTGGTATTCAGGCTTCATTTTGAAAATGACGGATAAGTTCTTTATTAGGAGCCAGACTATAAAAATGAGGAACAACGGAATCAAAGTAATCGCCTTTTTCACCTTGCTTTTAGCTGGTTTGATGGTAAACCTGGTAGCTTCTACAACAATGGAGGAAGGAAAACTTCAAACACTCCTTCTGATCCTCGGATTTGCAACTGCTATCGTTTCATTCATCCTGATGGTGGATGCCCTGATAAGGTTGATTAGAAATTAAGCCTATCCTTCCACCACTACTCCCCCAATAGTGCTTTTATTCTTGACGCTCCATTCATACTTGAAGTGCCGGGTAAAGGCATTTAGAATCCTGCTCGATTAACCAGAAAGCTGCGGCAACGTTTTAGAAGACAGACCTAACCCTCTGTTTTTATGAATGCTATACTTCTAAACCTACTTCTCTTTCTGCTCGCTTTTACCTGGAGAATCTCACCTATCACGCAAACGCCACATTCCCCAAAACAAACCACAGTGCAGCAGCAACAGGCAGTACAAGGGGCCTGGCAACTAGCTTCGGGAGCGACACAATTCACGGAAATTCCGGAAGGAGCTACAGCCATTGCCTCCTTTGAAGACGGCTATTTTACAGTCGCCTATTTTGATAAGGACAACAAGAAGTTTATAGGCACATTTGGCGGCACCTACACTTCGGAAAACGGAAAGCTGACTCAAAAGCTGGAATGGAACACCCTCGACTCCACCACTGTTGGCGCTACTAACTCCTTCTCTTACACACTAAAAAATGGCCAGCTGCAACTTAAAGGCAACGGCCAAGGCAATAGTATAAAACAAACCTGGACGAAAGCAGCAGGGCGCAACACTTCCTCACCGCTTACAGGGACCTGGCGCATCACAGGGCGCGCAGGCGAGGACGGCACCATCAATCCGATGCGACGTGGGCCGAGAAAAACACTCAAGATTTTGTCAGGCAACCGGTTTCAGTGGATCGCATTCAACCCGGAGACAAAGCAGTTTTCCGGCACCGGCGGCGGCACCTATACTGCAGAAAACGGGAAGTACACCGAGAACATTGAATTCTTCTCCCGCGACTCCAGCCGCGTGGGCGCTAATCTGACATTTGATTTCGAAGTAAAAGACGGCAAGTGGCACCATAGCGGACAGAGCAGCACTGGTAAAGCCATAAATGAAGTATGGGAGCGGGAATATGGGAAACTGTAACATATAAATTCCTTTCGATCCTCCCTGACAGAACAATCAGCCAAAAAGGCATAAAAACAAAAAGGCCACCCCGTTTTTAACGAGGTGGCCTTTTTGCTAATGTGGAGATGCAGGGATTCGAACCCTGGTCCAGACAAGGAAATTATCGGGCTTTCTACATGCTTAGGTTCATTCAGATTGTCGGGAGCTTGCAAGTATAAACCAAACTTATGCGCACTCCTTAGATGCTTTATTTCGCTTGTGCACCGCACCCTTACACAAGCTAGTCAAACGAGTCGAAGCCTCTGATGTGCAAGCAGTTTCACGAAACCTGCACGAGACTATGGCAATTGCTTAATACCTAGATTAAGCAGCCATGGCGTAATTAGATTCGCCAGTTATTGTTCGAACGAATTTTTAACAGGTGGTACGTTCATCACCCGGCATGCTTACACGCAATCTGCGCAAGCTGTCAATTCCGGTCATCCCCAATAAGTAAAAGAACGTTGTTCTTGTGTTTTTCATACTTCAAGAAGTATGCCACAAAGGTACGAAGTTATACTTCTAAAGCTAGTGGCAGCTTTACTAAAACAGCGTTTAGCCGCGCAGGGTTTCACCCAGAAGTATAAAAAAAAGCAGGGGCCGATAAAACTGGCCTCTGCCCTATGCTGCAAGTATACCCTATTCTGATCGAAGTGAATTTACAGGGTTGGCTACCGCCGTTTTGATGGCATGGAAGCTTAGCGTAAACATGGCAATGGCAAAGGTGGCTAGGAGCGCTATCGCAAAAATCCACCAGCTTAACTCGGTGCGCACGGCATAGTCGTTCAACCAGGCGTTCATCAGGTACCAGCTCAGGGGCAGTGCAACAATATTGGCCAGCAGCACCAGTTTCAGGAAATCCTTGCTTAGCATGAACACGATACCGGACACAGAGGCCCCCAGCACTTTTCGGACGCCGATCTCCTTTTTGCGTTGTTCAGCCGTGAACAGGGCCAGCCCGAACAGGCCAAGGCAGGAAATAAAGATGGCAATGCCGGCAAAGTAGTTCGTGAGTTCTCCTATCACGCTTTCGCTGCGGTACATTTGCTCGAACGTATCATCCATAAAGTGGTACTCGAAGGGGAAAGCGGGATTATGCTTTTGCAGCACATCTTCCATAGAAGCCAGCGCGGATGTCGTTTTACCGGGGGCTACCCGCGCGAACAACAATCTCGTATTTTCAGGTGCCAGTTTGATGATCAGCGGCATATCCCCCATCTCCATTTTCCGGGACTGAAAGTTTTTCACCACCCCGATGATCTGCCCACTCACATCCCACAGCTTTAGCGGCTGTCCCACCGGGTTTTCCAGTTGCATGAGCCTTGCAGCCTCCTCGTTGATGATGTAGTTGGCCGTATCGGTGCCAAATTCCCTTGAGAAATCCCGACCATCTTTTAGCTTAATGCCATGCGCATCCAGGTAGCCGTAATCCACGTGCAGGTAATCTATCAGAATCTCGGCTCCCGGCACCTTGCCCGGCCATTCCACGTCACTTGTGTTAGAGCCCAGCGTGAGGGGATTGTTATCAGAGGCCGTCACGGCAAGTACACCTGGAATTTGCTGTACTTCCTGCTTTATCACGTCGTAGCGCTCACGCATCTGCCCTTCTATCGGGATGTATACCATGTTCTCGCGCTGCAGGCCAATGTCGGTGGTGCGGATAAAGTGCAGCTGCAGGTACACCACCAGCGTGCTCACAATCAGCAGGGCCGAAAGGATGAACTGAAACACCACCAGTCCCTTGCGAAAAAGCGTTACCCTGTCATTCAACTTCACCGTTCCTTTCAGGACCACCGCAGGGTTGAAGGACGACAGGAAGAAGGCTGGGTAACTGCCCGAAACAATACCCGTGAACAAAGCCACACCCAGCAGCAACAGAATCAGGCTTGGGTCAGACAAATCGAACTGCACTGCTTTTCCGGTTAAGTCGTTGAAGGCGGGCAGCAGGATTCCGGTCAGGTTTGCAGCGATGAAAAGCGCCAGGAAAGCGATCAGGACCGACTCTACCATGAACTGTTTGATAAGCGACTGCTTGCTGGCACCGATGGCCTTGCGAACGCCGACCTCCTTCGCGCGCTTGGCTGAGCGTGCCGTGGCCAGATTCATGAAGTTGATGCAGGCGATAAGCAGGATGAACACCGCCACCACCGAGAAAAGCTGCACATACATCACCAACCCAGAATTCGTTTTTCCCGGCCTGAAGTCAGAGTACAGGTGCATATCCTCCACCGCCTGCACAAACAAATCGGTGTCCCGCTCTCCTTTGTCGCCCTGCTTTAAAAACAGCTTTATTTTATTGTTGAATGCGGCAACATCCACGTCGGGCTTCAGCTGCACATAGGTTAAGATGCCGTAATTGCCCCACTCTTTCAGCCACTCGTTTTGCTGCAGGTAGTCGTTAAAAGGCATAATGAAGTCGAACTGGAGCGAAGAGTTCTGCGGCACAGACTTCATGACCCCTGTTACTTTATAGCTTTCGCTGTTGTTTAGCTTCAGCATTTTACCCACCGCCTCGTTGGTTCCAAAAAACTTTTGCGCGATGCTGTCGCTAATCACAATAGACTTTGGCTGCTTGAGCACCTGCTTTGCGTCGCCGTGGATCAGCGGAAAAGTGAAGGCTTCAAAAAACGAATCGTCGGCGTAGTACCCTACCGCTTTAAACGATTTGTCGCCGTTGCTGAACAGGCTATTCATGTACCAGGTAACACGGATGGCATCCTCCACCTCCGGCAACTCCTCCTCCATCGCTGGCCCCAATCTTCCTGGCCCGGCCGGAGTGGTCAGGTCGTCGGCACCTGGGTAATGCTGGGTGCCCATTACGCGGTACAGCTTTCCCGTATTTGCATGGAAACGGTCGTAACTCAGCTCGTCCTGCACCCACAGCAGGATAAGAATGCTGCAGGTCATGCCGAGCGCCAGGCCCAGCACGTTGATGAGCGAAAAAACCTTGTGTCGCAGCAGGTTGCGGTAGGCTATTTTGAGGTAGTTCTTCAACATAGTTTTAGAAGTATGGTGATGGTATGGATTTGTTTTTCCTGTCAGCTGAAAATTTATTTCCTGTTCTTCATCGGGAGACAAGAAATTAAGATGCCAAAAGTATAAATTACTGTTTCCCAAATAGTTAATCACAATACACTAACTATAAGTGTTCGCTTCCGATACACCTGCCCCCGTGACACCTGTGCGCTTCCGTTACAAGTATAAACTGCTCTGGAACAGCGGGTGCAGAGCCCTCTTTCGGCCATATTACATTTATCAGATAGATTATTTATCTTCGGTCATGAATCAGTTTATTTCTTAGCCATGGCCTCTGTAAAAAATGCCCGCGTGTTAGTGGTGGATGACGAGACGGACGTTCTGTTCGCCCTGAAAATGCTGCTCAAATCTGAGGTGAAACAGGTAGTGACGGAAAAGAACCCCGACAACCTGCCCGGCCTGCTGGAGCGCGAGAAGTTCGACGCTATATTCCTGGACATGAACTTCAAGAGCGCCCTCAACACCGGCAACGAGGGCATCTTTTGGCTGCGCCAGATCCTGGAGAAGGACAGAGAAGCCACGGTTATACTTATCACCGCTTATGGCGATGTGGAACTGGCAGTGCGGTCTTTGAAAGAGGGAGCGGCCGATTTTATCGTGAAGCCCTGGCACAACGACAAGCTGCTGGAAACGCTGCATTACGCGCTGGAAGCCAGGAAACCGAAGAAAGCCGGCGCCGCGAACACATCACCTAAAAAGAACACCAGCACCACCATACTTGGCGAGTCGGATGCCATCAAAGAGGTGCTGTACAAGATAGAAAAGATTGCACCCACTGAGGCCAACGTGCTTATACTTGGCGAGAACGGCACCGGCAAAGAATTGGTGGCGCGCGCCCTGCACGAGAAGTCGTTCCGGGCAAACAAGCCGTTTGTGAGCGTGGACATGGGCGCTTTAACCGATTCGCTGTTCGAAAGCGAGCTGTTCGGCTCCAAGAAAGGCGCTTTTACTGATGCCCGCGAAGACCGCGCCGGCAGATTTGAAGCAGCTAACGGCGGCACGTTGTTCCTGGATGAGATCGGGAATATCACGCCGCCGATGCAGGCAAAGCTGCTCACGGTGCTGCAAAACCGGCAGGTAACGCCGCTTGGCTCCAACACACCCGTGCCGGTGGACATTCGCCTGATATCGGCCACCAATGAGCCCATCTATGAACTGGCGGCACGCAACCAGTTCCGTAAAGATTTGATCTACCGCATCAATACCGTCGAAATCACGCTGCCTCCGCTGCGCCAGCGCACTGGTGATGTGGAATTGCTGGCCCGCCATTTTGCCGCGCTTTATGCCCAGAAGAACCATAAGCCTGTACCTGAATTTGCGGAGGCTACGATGCAGAAACTGAAGCAGCACAGTTGGCCCGGCAACGTGCGGGAGCTGCAGCATGCCGTGGAACGCGCCATCATACTTGCCGAAAGCAACACGCTGCAACCCCAGGACTTCAGCTTCTCTGCCATGGAGCTGGGACCGCCAGCAGCCACGACTGCGTATGCTTCCGCTTCAGAAAAGCCAGTGCCGCTCATCGAACTGGAGCGGGAAACCATTGTCCGGACGCTGGAGAAAAATAAGGGCAACATCTCCCGCACCGCCAAAGAACTGGGCCTTACCCGCACCGCCCTCTACCGCCGACTGAATAAGCATGATATTTAAGCGCCTGGAACTCGGGCTATTTGTCCGGTTTATACTTTTGCTGGGGATGATGTACCTCACGCTGCACTACCTGGTGCAGTATACCTGGCTGCAGGTGGCCTCCGGCGTGCTGGTGATGCTGGCACAAGTATGGGAACTGGCCCTGTACGTGACGCGCAGCAACAACGAGCTGGCCAAGTTCCTGCAGGCCGTGAAGCAGCGCGATTTCTCGCAGCGCTTTAACGAACACACCACCAACAGCTCTTTGCGGCAGCTGCATGCTTCCTTCAACCTCATCAACGACACGTACCGGCAGCTGCACATCGAGAAGGAGGCGCAGTTCCTGTACATGCAAACTATCCTGCAGTTAATCGACACCGGTATTGTAGCCGTGGACGAAGAAACGGGTGAAGTGGAGTGGGTGAATGATGCCTTTAAAAAGATTCTGGGCGTGCCCCACCTGAAAAGCATCGCGAGCCTGGATATGCGCTACCCTGCGCTGTATGAGGCACTGCAAAGTATAAAAGCCGGCGACAACACACTCCTGAAGCTAAAACTACCAAGTGGGCAGTCGCAGTTGCTGCTAACCGCCACGGCCTTTTCGATGCAGCAACGGCCGCTGCTGCTGGTTGCTTTGAAAAATGTGAGCGCCACCGTGGATGCCACCGAAACAGAGGCCTGGCAGAAGCTGCTCCGCGTGATGACGCACGAAATAATGAATTCTGTGGCCCCCATTGCCTCACTGGCCGACTCGTTAGGGCGCCACCTGCAGCACGAGCGCGAAAAGAAGGAACAGGAGCCGGATGCAGCGCCAGACCCGGAGTTGTTGCAGGACACCGAAGAAGGTATTTCCATCATCAAAAAGCGGAGCGAAGGACTGCTGCGCTTTGCGCACTTTTACCGCAACCTGAACAAATCGCAGCACCTGTTGCTGACTACTGTTTATGTGCAGGAGCTTTTCAACAGCATCGACGGCCTGATGCGCCCACAGCTGGAGGCGCAGGGCGTGGAACTGATCTGCAAGGTATCGCCACAGGACCTGCAACTGAACGCTGATGTGAATTTGCTGGAACAGGTGCTCATCAACCTCCTCCTGAACGCCCGCCGTGCGGTTCAGGGGCGACCGCAGCCACAAGTGTTACTCGCAGCGCACGAGCTAAACGGCAAAACGGTAATTGAGGTGGAGGACAACGGCACCGGCATCCCTGAGGAGCTGCTGGAAAGTATTTTCATTCCGTTCTTCACCTCACACAAAGACGGCTCCGGGATCGGCCTTAGCCTGGCCAAACATATTATGCTGCTGCACAAAGGCAGCATCGATGTGGAAACCAAAGAAGGCGTAGGCACTGTATTCCGGCTGACATTTTAGCGCGTCCTATACTTGCCTGACAACGCCCACTGCTCCCGGGTAATAACACCCGCTATTTCTCTTACTGCACTGTCCTTTGCTCCTATCCGCCTTTTGAGGATTACTGGCTAACTATTAAGCTCTTAATACGTTACTCGTACTATATTAGGGAATACAAGTATAGCACCAGTCAATTCCTTCCACTCTCTAGCAATAAGGTTATGAGCACCTCGGGCTTAAGGCAAAACGTGACGGATATTTTAGCGACAGCGGATATTAAAATTAACGGCCCCGATCCCTGGGACCTGCAGGTGCACGACGAGCGGTTTTTTAAGCGCCTGCTCTCGGAGGGTACGCTGGGCCTGGGTGAGTCGTACATGGACGGCTGGTGGGATTGCGCCAGTATAGATGAGTTCGTGAACAAAGCCTTCCGCGCTGACCTTTACCGCCAGGCCCGCTTTGGCTGGCGCACGAAGCTGGAGGTGCTACTGGCCAAGGTAACGAACCTGCAAACCAGGCGCAAAGCGGTAGACAACATCCAGCGCCACTACGACATTGGTAACCAGCTCTACCAACTGATGCTGGACAAGCGCATGACCTATACCTGTGCCTACTGGGAAAACGCCACCACCCTGGACCAGGCACAGGAAAATAAGATGGACCTGATTTGCCGGAAGATCGGGCTGCAGGCGGGGCAGCGGGTGCTGGACATTGGCTGCGGCTGGGGCAGCTTCGCCAAGTTCGCGGCAGAAAAGTATGGCGCTGTGGTGGTGGGCGTTACGATCTCGCAAAAGCAGCTGGAACTGGGGAGGGAGATGTGCCAGGGGCTGCCCGTGGAGCTGCGTTTCCAGGATTACCGCGACGTGAACGAGAAGTTCGACCATATCGTGTCCATCGGGATGGCCGAGGCCGTGGGTTACCGCAACCTGCGCACTTACATGCAGGTGGCCAACCGCTGCCTGCACGACAACGGCTTTTTCCTGCTGCACACCATCGGTCTCAACTTTTCACGCACCTCCCCCGACCCGTTCATCGACAAGTATATTTTCCCCAACTGCCTCATTCCCTCGCTGAAGCAAATGAGCGGCGCCATGGAGAAGCTTTTCGTGGTGGAGGACCTGCATAACTTCGGCCCCTACTACGACCCTACCCTGCTGGCCTGGTTCCGCAACTTCGATCAGAACTGGGACAAGATACAGGGCGAGTATGGCGAACGGTTTTACCGCATGTGGAAATACTACCTGCTCTCCAGCGCCGGCTCTTTCCGTTCGCGCAACAACCAGCTCTGGCAAATTGTGCTCTCCAAAAAAGGCATGCCGGGCGGTTACCAGTCTATCCGGTAGCATCTTCTACTTCAGTTCCATACTTGTCTGAACCACGGCTGCAACGGCTACTGGTTTAGCCGCTTCCTGCGCCTGCCCTTACATTTCGTTTAGGATGATGCCCTGTGCGGTAGCATGGCGTAGCAGCACAGAAAAAGCCTTTTTTCAGCGGCCATCAGCCACTGCAGGAACAGCTAAATATTTATCCCCTAACGTCACAAAATAATACTAAAAATGATTATTTTAGAGCCTAATTTGGCTATGGGAGTTTTGTTGTGATATGTTTCCGGTAGATCAAAAGCTGAAGTCATCATGAAAAAGCATTACCGCTCCGATAAAAGCTGCCTGAACTGCGGCACTACTGTACCTGACAAGTTCTGCCCTAATTGCGGGCAGGAGAACCTGGAGCTGCATGAAGACTTCCTGCATGTGGCTATACACAGCGTGGGGCATTATTTTCACTTCGAGTCGAAGTTCTTCAACAGCATCGTGCCGCTTTTCACGAGGCCAGGCTATCTAACCAAAGAGTACTTTGCTGGCAAACGGGCCTCCCACCTCAACCCGATCAGCATGTACATCTTCATCAGCATCCTCTTCTTTTTTCTTTTTACCGCCAACTCTAATATGGGTAAGAAGGACATCATAGAAGAGAAGACTGCTGCTGAGGCAACGAAAATTACAGAGGCAACCAAACAAGACCTCACCAAGCTGCGGAAAGCGGTAGAGAAAAAGGCGATCACCGGAGAAGTATCCGATAAAGCAGCGACTTATACGTACACCATCCTTGATAATGCTGAGGCGGCTCTTGATACGGGCACAAATGACCACAACGATGCGATAATATTCACCAACCCTGTTGGAAAAAAGGGAGCTCTGGTTGAAAAGTACGACCCGGAGCAGCAAGAGCTGGTTTTAGCTTCAGCCGAAGAAAGTGCCGTGTTGCACTCGCTCGAAGTTAAGGCGAGAGAAGTGGCCGATGACGACTTGAAAGGCCAGCTTTTCATTAACAAGCTGGTGAGTCACCTGCCGAAGATCATGTTTATTCTGCTGCCCCTGTTTGCACTGATCCTGAAACTGGTTAACTACCGTTCCAAAACCAAATATTACGTGGAGCATCTGATTTACTCCATACACGTGCACTCGTTTCTTTTCCTGTTTGTCTCTATCCTGATCCTGATTAGCTGGATTCTGCCGGGCACCGCAGACTGGCTGCAGTTTATCGGGGTGGTAGTGTCGCTGTGGTATATTTACCGCTCCATGCGCAACATATACCAAAGCTCCCGCTGGCGCACGATCTATAAGTTCTTTGTACTGTTCCTGTCTTACGGGGTGCTGCTTGTGGTAAGCGGACTGATCGTGGTGGTGGTGACGCTGTACACGGTGTAGTTGATTCTGACTCTCCGTTCCCACTCCTCTCAACATGAAGAATTTATACCTGCTTTTTGTTCTACTCCTAGCTGGTTGTGTGCCGGAACAAAAATCGGATACCAGGCAAGTAGTCGAAGTAGAAAGCACGGTCAAGACAAAAGCTGAATGCGAAAAATGCCCTGCATCAAACTACGCAGGACCTGAGCCAGATACAGTATTTACCTTCTCCAACGGTAAAAAGCTCCTCATCTGTGGCTATTCCGAGATACTGGATAACAGAAAGGCATACTCTGAATTTATACTTTCCGAGTGCGGAAACGATAGCATCGTTGATTTCTGGGGCGCGGTAGAAGCGTATGAAGTGGAATATGCCTCAGACACGCTGCAGCTTCAAAAAATAGAGCTTCTCGCAGTTGGCGACAATCGTACACTTGTAAAAGAGAAATGGCTTACCGAATACTTCTACTATAAGGAGGACATACTTCAGCGGGAAAAGAAGCTGAATTCTAAAATAGGCTACAGTCAAAGCCAGATTGAGCAGACCTTGCAGGAGTATGAGCATACGCAATGGAAAACACAAAATGGTTCATCAGAAGCGTATACAGAGGAGAAGATGGAACTGGCAAACCGCCTGATGATTGCCGCAGCCTCAGGAAGTGGAAAAGCTGAAAGCTACTTCAAAAAATTCGACAGCGATTTCCAACCAGACGGGGCTTATGCTGAATGGTATCAGCAGATGGCAGACTTACTGGCGTTCGCGAAGAAATACAGAACGCAAGAGTAGGTAAATGCTCAGCCATTGTGTTGCGCAGGAGCAGGGATGTGAAAACTAAAGCACCCTGATACCTTATATAGAACTGCCCTAGCTAAACTTTACTGATCTCCAAACAACTTCCCCTTCGCCCAGTTCACAGCTCCGGAGGCTTTGTCGGCATACTCGTTAATCTCGTTTACCACCTCCCCTACATGATGCTTCTCCCATAAGGTGCCGAAGGTCTTACTGCGAGGCTTTGCGATGTTCAGAAATTTATCGGGTTTGGCCACACTTTTACCTTCATCCAGCCGAAAGCCTTTTACTTCTGTCAGCACGTAGTTTTGCTTGTTCAGGAGCACGTAAAACCGCTTCGCCTCCTCGGGCCGTACCTCGTAGGTGGCCGAGTCGATGTCGGTGTAAAACACCAGCTTTTCCTTCTGCCCGTTTACCTGTATGTGCAAAGAGTTCGGAGTGTACTCCGGCTTCACCGTCCAGAAACCACTCACGAAAACATCACCCACGCGCACGTTTACTTTGCTTGAATTTGCCTTTAGCAAGGGTAGCCCTTTGTAATTGCTTTGCCCCAGTGCCGGCGTTGCCAGTACTGCCAACAGAAGCAGGAAAGCTAGAAATAGGGACTTTTGCGTTTTCATGGCTTGATGATGGGGAATCAGATTCTTCTATAGGCCTTGGCAATCATTACATCGTGAATTTCCCTAATGAGAGGCACAACAGTAACTTGACAGCTTTCGGCACAGCAATTTAATGTTAAACTATTAAATTTTTTAAATATACCACATTAAATTTTGGCTAAACCATGTTTGCGCTATCGCAGAAGCATATGGTGACTAGGTATGGCTGAAGTGGATAAATCTCTTGAAAAGTACTGGCTAAAAAGCTGTCACATCTCAGCTTCGGATTGCTTATCTTTGTTTAATGGAAAATTTTGTAGTATCAGCGCGAAAATACCGTCCGACCACATTCGACAGTGTGGTGGGGCAGCACCATATAACGAATACACTTAAAAACGCTATCAGCAGCAACCACCTGGCACAGGCATTCCTATTCTGCGGGCCGCGCGGCGTGGGCAAAACCACCTGCGCCCGTATCCTGGCCAAAACCATCAACTGCCAGAATATTACCCCGGAGATTGAGGCCTGCAACGTGTGCGAGTCGTGCCGCAGCTTTAACTCCAACAGCTCATTTAATGTGCACGAGCTCGATGCGGCCTCCAACAACTCGGTAGAGGATATCCGTAACCTGGTGGAGCAGGTGCGCTATGCACCGCAAACGGGCAAGTACAAGATCTATATTATAGATGAGGTGCACATGCTCTCGAACCAGGCCTTCAACGCGTTTCTGAAAACGCTGGAGGAGCCGCCTTCCTATGCCATCTTTATACTGGCCACCACCGAGCGGCACAAGATCATCCCAACCATCCTTTCCCGTTGCCAGATATTCGACTTCAACCGGATTCGGATCGAGGACATGGTGCGCCACTTGGGCTCCATCGCCACAAAGGAAAGTATAGCAGCCGAGCCGGATGCACTGCACCTGATCTCGCAGAAAGCCGACGGTGCCCTCCGCGACGCCCTGTCTATCTTCGACCAGATGGTGACGTTCTCGGGCAGCAACGTGACCTATAAGGCCACAGTTGAGAACCTGCACATCCTGGACTACGACTACTATTTCCGCCTGACGGACCACCTGCTCGCGCAGAACCTGTCGGGTTCCCTGCTTTTGTTTGATGAGATACTGAAGAACGGGTTTGATGCCCACAACTTCCTGGTGGGCATTGGCGAGCACTTCCGCAGTTTGCTGGTGTGCAAAGACGCGCAGACGGTGCAGCTGCTGGAGGTGTCGGATAACATCAAGGCCAAGTATGCCGAGCAATCGCAGCAGGCCAGCGTGAGCTTTCTGCTGTCCGGGTTAAACCTGGTAAGCACCTGCGACATGCACTACAAGAGCAGCAAAAACCAGCGCCTGCATGTGGAACTGTGCCTGATGAAGATGGCGCACCTGAATGCCGCGCTCAGCTTTGCACAAGAAGGAGAAACAGCAAAAAAAGCTAAGGTAGCAGCGCCGGCACCCGCCGCTACCGGATCACCCGCAGGTGCCACTTCTTCGCCATCGGCAGCCAAACAACCGCAGCAGGGCGAGGTGCCGTCTGAAAAGATGCAGCCCCCGCATACCCCGGAAACAGTACCATCCGAGCGCCTGCAGCAACCAACACCCGACAGCGTGCCCTCTGAAAAGCTACAGCAGCCGCCCACGCCGCAGGAAGTAACGCCCGATGCGCATATTGCCCCGGCCACGCCGCAAACACCTCCCGGCTCAGGCCCGGAAAAGCCACGCTCAGGAGTGAACCTGCCGCCGCCGAAAAAGCTGGGTAAGCTGCCTAGCTTGAAAGATCTGCAAAACCCGCAGGCCGCCGTAGCCGAAGTGGCCGTAGCCGAGGAGGAAGAAGACGCATATGGTGTAGCCATACCTGTGGACCAGGTCCGCCTGAAGACGGTGTGGCATGCCATTCTGCGCCGTAAAAAGGCAGAGAACATGATGGAGTTCACGCTCCTGAACCGGCAGTACCACGTGAGCGACGAAAACGAAATTGTGCTGCACCTGGAGAACCACGTGATGATGGACCAGTTCACCAGCCTGCGCCCTGCCATACTTGGCGAGCTGAAGCGCGAGTTGGGCAACCGCGGCATAAAGCTGCGGGCGGAGGTTGTGGAGCTGCAGGACGAAGGGCGCAAGCTTTATACTTCGCAGGATAAATTCAACTACCTCGCCGAGAAATACCCGGTGCTCGTCGATTTAAAGCAGCGCTTTGGGCTGGATGCTGATTTTTAATCTAAAAAAATTCCTATATTTAGAGGTATAACCACAAACTCAAAACTATGGCTAGTAAAAGAGGTTCATCTCTGTTGCTGCTTGCGTTGGGCCTTACGTTCACGCAATGTAAAAACGAAACTTATCAAACGCAGTCTTCCCCGGATGCGCCCGCCGCAACCGCCACAGCTCCTGCCCAAAAGGAGTACAAGTATGAAACTGCACCCAACGATCCGCTGAATGCCCGCATCTATACCCTGGACAATGGCCTGAAAGTATACCTGTCGGATTATGAGGAGGCGCCGCGCATTCAGACCTACATTGCTGTTCGGGCGGGCAGCAAAAACGACCCGGCCGATGCCACTGGCCTGGCCCACTACCTGGAGCACATGGTGTTTAAGGGTACCACGGAACTGGGCACAGCCGATTGGCAGAAAGAGCAGGAGGAGCTGGCAAAAATCGAGGCGCTCTACGAGAAGTATAGAAGCACTCAGGACGAGGCTGCCCGCAAGCGCATCTACGCCCAGATTGACTCTGTTTCCGGCGTTGCCGCCACTTATGCCATCGCCAACGAATATGACAAGCTACTGACGGCCCTCGGCGCAAAAGGCACTAACGCCTATACCTGGGTAGACCAGACGGTGTACACCAACGACATCCCGAGCAACCAACTGGAGCGCTGGCTGGAACTGGAAGCTGACCGTTTCCAGGAAATGGTACCGCGCCTGTTCCACACCGAGCTGGAGGCCGTGTACGAAGAGAAAAACCGCACCCTCGATAGCGATGGCCGCAAAGTGGCAGAGGTCATCAACACTGAGTTGTTCCCGACGCACCAGTACGGCACTCAGACAACGATCGGAACAGTGGAGCACCTGAAGAACCCGTCGATCACCGCCATCAAGAATTACTTTGATAAGTATTATGTGCCGAACAACATGGCCATTGCACTGTCCGGCGACATTGACTTTGACCAGACCATCCGCCTGATCGACAAGTTCTGGGGAGGAATCAACCAGGAGCCGGTGCCGAACTTTACCGTAGCACAGGAGCAGCCAATCCAGAAGCCGATTGTGCGTGAGGTGCTGGGCCCGGATGCAGAGAACGTATCCCTGGCCTACCGCACGCCGGGTATCAATACCCGCGAAGCTCTGGTGGTGCAGATGATCAGCCAACTGCTATATAACGGTGCGGCCGGCCTGATCGACCTGAACCTGAACCAGCAGCAGAAGGTGCTGCAGTCGTACGCCTACGACACGCCAATGAAGGACTATGGCACGTTCCGCATGACGGGTATGCCGCGCCAGGGACAGTCGCTGAACCAGGTGCGCGACCTGCTAATCGCTCAGCTCGACATGATCAAGAAGGGGCAGTTTGATGAGAAACTCATGCAGGCCGTGGTGAACAACGACAAGATCAACACCATGAAAGCCTACGAAGACAACGGCAACCGCGCCGACGCCTTTGTAACCGCCTTCATCTATGATATTCCGTGGCAGCAGTACGTGAGCCGCCCGAACGAATATGCCAGCATCACTAAACAAGAGGTAGTAGATGTGGCGAACAAGTATTTCAACAACAACTACGTGCTGGTGTACAAGCGCAACGGCAAAGACCCGAACGCCCAGAAAGTAGAGAAGCCGCAAATTACGCCTGTAGCCGTAAACCGCGATGCGCAGTCTGATTACTATAAGGCTTTTATGGCGAAGGAAGTGGAGCCGCTGCAGCCCGTATTCATCGACTACAGCAAAGACCTGGTGGAGACGAAACTGAAGCAGGACATTCCGCTCATCTACACCAAGAACAAGGACAACGGCCTGTTCCAACTGTACTACATCCTGGACATGGGCACCAACAACGACCAGAAGCTGGGTATGGCGGTAAACTACCTCAAGTACCTGGGCACCGACAAGTATACCGCAGAGGAGCTGCAGAAGCAGTTTTACCAGCTGGGCACTTCATTTGACGTGTTCTCGTCAGGCGACCAGGTGTATGTGAGCTTAACTGGCCTGGATGAAAACTTCGAGCAGGGCCTTAGTTTGTTTGAAAGTGTACTGGCCAACGCCAAGCCAGATCAGAAAGCCTTGAACGACATGGTAGCCGGCACACTGAAGGCACGCCAGGACGCCAAGAAAAACAAAGGCGTGATTCTGCAGCAGGCCATGGTGAACTTTGCCAAGTATGGCCCGAAGAACCCGTTCAACACGGTGCTGAGCGAGAAAGAGCTGAAAGCCGTGAAGCCGCAGGAACTGGTGAGCATCATCAAGAGCATCCCAAGCTACGAGCACCGCGTGCTCTACTATGGTCCACGTGAAACAGATAACCTGATCGCAGCGCTGAACGCCGGGCACAACGTTCCGGCTAAGCTGAAGCCTGTTCCGGCAGAGAAGGTTTACGCCGAGATCGACTTTAAGGAGCCAACAGTGTATTGGGCAGATTACGACATGGTGCAGGCAGAGCTGCTGTTCCTGAGCAAGTCAATTCCTTACAACAAGGATATTGTACCGGTTGTGCGCCTGTACAACGAGTACATGGGTGGCATCGTGTTCCAGGACCTGCGTGAGTCGAAGGCCCTCGCCTACTCTACCTACTCCTACTATGGTACTGCTTCCAAGAAAGACCGCTCCAATTACCTGATGTCTTACATCGGGGCACAGGCCGACAAGTTGGAGGAGGCCATGGCCGGTATGCAGGCACTGCTGACGGAAATGCCGCTGGCGGATGCCAACTTCCAGAATGCCCGCGCCGCGCTGCGCAACAGCATCTCTACGGAGCGCATCACCAAGTCTGGCATTCTGTTCGATTATGAGCGTGCCAAGCGCCTGGGCCTGAACTACGACATCCGCCAGGACGTGTACCAAAGCGCCAACAGCATGACGTTTGACCAACTGAAAGAATTCCAGCAGAAGTATGTGAAGGCCCAGCCACAGGCTATACTTGTTATCGGCTCCAAAGACCGCCTGAACTTTAAGGCACTGGAGAAGTATGGCAAAGTGAAGCAGCTGGACCTGAAGACACTGTTCGGGTACTAGCTTAGATTTTAGACGCTAGTACTTAGATGCCAGACAATTGCAAAAGCGGCAGCCAAAGTATGGCTGCCGCTTTTTTATCGGTATGATTTTCGGTTTAGTCGAAAACTGGAGCAATGAGTGTATCTAAGAAGCTCATTTTTATTACATTAGTACAGGAGCAAATTGTCGCTATAAAATAAAGCTGCATATGGAAAGTATAACCAAACCCATGAAGTACGGCAAAGGCATGATCATGCTTTTGGCAGGTATAATTGCCCTCGCGGCATCCTTTTATTTTGGCGAAGATTCAGAAGCATACGGCTTCCTGATAGGTTTCGGCTACACTACTGCAGCAGGTGGTGTGATAGGTTTGCTATACTCTTATGTGAGGAATCAGAAGCTTAAGAAGCAACAGAGAGTGCAGCCGTGATAACACGCGCTAGTTGTCGCCTTGCTGCTTTTCCTGTTACGAGTTTTCCTGACTCTAAACCTGAGGCACCTATGAGTAACTAAACTTCACAAACAAAAAAGGCTACTCGATCACTCGGGCAGCCCTTCATTTTTAAACTTCCACAGATCAGCTAAAGCAGCTATTCCGTATCAGTGCTGGCAGGATTTGCTTCATCTCCTTTCAGATGTTCATTCAGGAAAGCGAGAATAGCGCTGTAGCCTTCAATCTGGTTTTCCTTCTTCACAAAACCGTGGCCTTCGTCATCGAACACCACATACTCTACGGGTACATTGTTCTTCTTTACGGCCTCAACAATCTCATCCGACTCTACTTTGAGCACGCGAGGGTCGTTGGCGCCCTGAAGCACCATTAACGGCTTCTTGATCTGGTGAGCAAAGAACAGTGGCGATTTGTTGTACAAGGCTGCTGAGTCTGTCTCCGGGTTGCCCAATTCCTTGTAAAGCGCTTCCCTGAACGACTCCCAGTAAGGAGGTATACTTTGAAGCGTGCGGAGCCAGTTGGCTACCCCAAATAGGTTTACCCCTACTGCAAATTCATCCGGCGTAAAGGCAAGGCCAGCCAGCACCATGTAGCCACCGTAACTGCCACCCATAATACCGATCTTATCCGCATCTACGTAACCGGTTGCAGCCAGGTACTCCTTTGCTGCTATACAGTCTTTCAGGTCCACGTCGCCATGCTTCAGGTCATCAGCTGCGAAGAATGTTTTGCCGTAGCCAGAGCTGCCGCGGTTGTTTACCGCCAGCACCGCATACCCGTGATTCACAAGATACTGCATCAGCGGGCTATAGTTCAGGCGCGTTTGCCCACCCGGTCCACCATGAATCCAAAGCACAGCAGGCACTTTGTTATCTGCGCTTGCATTCTTCGGCTTCATCAGCAGGGCAGGTATTTCCAGGCCATCATAAGATTTATACCGGATCACCTCTGTTTTCACCAGATCATCCGGGTTAATCTCCGGGTTCATGGTGTTGGTTAATTGGGTGGTTTTTTCATTGCGGAAGTCGTGTACGAAGAGATTGCTGGATGAAGTAGGGCTATTCACGTAAAAAGCCATCAGGTTCTCATCATCCGAAAAATTTACGCCGGTAATGTCGCCTGTGGGCACGTTCGGCAACTGTACTTGCTTGCCGGTGGCAGCCTCGTACACTTTTATTTCGATACGGGCATCGTTGTTGATAGATGTAACCCTATACTTGCCGTCGCGGGAGAAATATGTATTTGAGATGTCCCAGTTAGCCTTCTCTACATCAGCAATGTTACCTGTGCTGAGGTCATAGCTATTCAGCTCCATGAACTCACCTCCTTCATTCGTCAGGAAGTATAGTTTCTTGTTATCCGGTGTAAATGTCTCTGGCGAATACTTTACATCTTCTGTGTGATTGGTTAGCTTTTTCAGCTGTTTCGTATCTGTGTTGTACAGATACATGTCGTTGCTGTTTGTGTTTATACTTTTCAGCAGGCCGATGTGCTTTTTATCGCGGGAAATAGACACTACATCAAAGCCCTGCTCATTTTGCATCACCAATTTAGGTGTCATGGTTTGCAGGTCCATTTCATACAGGTCAAAATACCTCGGGTCGCGTTTGTTAGAAAGGAAGAAGAAGCTGTTCTGGTCGTGGCTCCAACCTGCAAACGTTGCCTTGGCTTTAGGTTCAGGGGTAAGATCCTTCGTGGTGCCATCGGTGTTGCGCACGAAAAGGTGCGTGATCTCGTCCCCTCCCTTGTCACTGGAGTATAAGATGCGCTCGTCTTTCGGGAAATAAGATATACTATACACCGAATTGTCAGTGGAGGTAGTGAGCTGCCGTGGCTCGCCGCCTGCTACCGGAACCTCAAAGGCATTGAATACACCGGTCTGGTTACTTGAATAAAGAATTTTAGAGTTATCAGGCGCGAAGTCATTTCCTGTGATAGAAGTGGTGTTCATGAACTGCTCAATGGTATAGGTCTGTACCACCGATTCAGCTGTCTGGTTTTCGCCAGACCTATTTTGCTGGCACCCGGCAAGCAGAGTTGCCACAGCAAAGGCAGCAGATGCCCAGGCGTAGATTTTTTTCATGATAGTTTGGTTTTAAGTGCGGTAAGAGCAAGTTAAACTAACGAAATTCTAAGTAGAATCAAATTACAGCTGGCGTACACCCAAAGGGATAGCGCTACAGGTTTATTCTGTTTATGACACTGTCCCCGCGTATAGCCACTTATCTTATGGTGCCATCAAAAAAGGCTGCCCAATTTCTCAGGCAGCCTTCTCTATATTTATACTTTATACTTCGCTTAGAAGTTCGCTAAAGCGTTGTTCAGTGTTTCGCTTGGGCGCATGGCTTTACTAGCCTTTTCGAAATCCGGGTGGTAGTAGCCGCCGATGTCGACAGGCTTGCCTTGGGCGGCAATCTGCTCGTCCACGATCTTCTGCTCGTTCTCGCCCAGTTCCTTCGCCAACTTCGTGAACCTGTCTTTCAGCTCCTGGTCTTTGCTCTGCTCGGCAAGTGCCTCTGCCCAGTAAAGTGCCAGGTAGAAATGGCTGCCACGGTTGTCGATGCCACCCACTTTACGCGATGGAGATTTGTCTTTCTCCAGGAACTCCGCGTTAGCTTTGTTCAGCGCCTCCGCCAGCACCTGTGCCTTCTCATTGCCTGTTTTCTGTGCCAGGTCTTCCAGCGAAACCGCCAAAGCCAGGAACTCACCCAGTGAATCCCAGCGCAGGTAGTTCTCCTCTGTGAACTGTTGCACGTGCTTCGGGGCAGAGCCACCGGCACCTGTTTCAAACAGTCCGCCGCCATCCAGCAACGGAACAATAGAAAGCATCTTAGCGCTGGTGCCTAGTTCCAGAATCGGGAACAGGTCCGTCAGGTAGTCACGCAGCACGTTGCCCGTTACAGAGATGGTGTCTTTGCCCGACTTAGCACGGTCCAGAGTATAGCGCATCGCCTCTACTGGCGACATGATTTTGATCTCAAGTCCATTGGTGTCGTGGTCCTGCAGGTAGCGCTCCACTTTCTTAATCAGGTTGGCGTCGTGCGCTCTTTGCGGATCAAGCCAGAAGATAGCCGGTGTGTTCGTGATTCTGGCTCTTGTAACGGCCAGCTTCACCCAATCCTGGATTGGCAGGTCTTTCGTTTGCGTCATTCTGAAAATGTCACCTTCCTCTACTTTCTGCTCCAGCAACGTGTTGCCTGATGCATCAACTACGCGTACCGTACCGCTTTCCTTCATCTCGAAAGTCTTGTCGTGCGACCCGTACTCCTCGGCCTTCTGGGCCATCAAGCCGATGTTCGGCACAGTACCCATAGTGGTCACATCAAACGCGCCGTTCTCTTTGTGGAAGTTGATTACCTCCTGGTAAATGCCCGCGTAGCTGCGATCCGGGATAATCGCCTTGGTGTCGTGCAGTTTGCCATCAGGTCCCCACATCTGGCCAGACGAGCGAATGGCAGCCGGCATAGAAGCGTCGATGATCACATCGCTTGGCACATGCAGGTTGGTGATGCCTTTGTCGGAGTTCACCATGGCCAGCTTAGGGCCATTCTCATAGGCAGCCTTCAGGTCAGCTTCGATCTCGGAACGCTGATCCTCTGGCAGGCTTTTGATCTTGGCGTATACATCGCCTAAACCGTTATTGGCGTCTACCCCAAGCTTCTGGAAGGTTTCGGCGTGCTTCTCAAACACATCCTTGAAGAAAACGGTAACAGCATGGCCGAACATGATAGGGTCAGACACCTTCATCATGGTTGCCTTCAGGTGCAGCGACAGCAGCACATCGTTATTTTTGGCGTCGGCTATTTCCTTCTCCAGGAACGAGCGCAAGGCTTTGCGACTCATCACTGCCGTGTCAATCACCTCGCCATCCTTCAGCGAAACTTTCTCTTTCAGTGTTCTGTTTGATCCGTCGGCGGCAACGAACTCGATTCTCACATCGCCGGCTTTCTCCACTACAGTTGATTTCTCGCTGCCGTAGAAGTCGCCTTCGCTCATGTGGGCTACGTGCGTTTTGGAGTCTGAGCTCCAGGCACCCATCGAGTGCGGGTTCTTCCTGGCGTACTGCTTTACCGCATCTGCCACGCGGCGATCGGAGTTGCCTTCGCGCAGCACAGGATTCACGGCACTGCCCAGAATTTTGGCATAACGCGTTTTTGCTTCTTTCTCCTCGTCGTTCTTTGGTTCTGCCGGGTAATCCGGGATGTTGTATCCCTGCTCCTGCAGCTCTTTGATGGCAGCGGTTAGCTGTGGAATAGAGGCACTGATGTTGGGCAGTTTGATGATGTTTGCTTCCGCTGTCTTGGCCAGGTCGCCCAGGTAAGCCAGGTCATCGCTTTGCTTCTGCCCGTCAGAGAGTTTCTCGGGGAAAGCAGCCAGGATACGGCCCGCCAGCGAAATGTCCTTTGTTTCTACTTCGATGCCTGCGGCCTTCGTGAACGTCTCCACAATTGGCAGGAAAGATTGCGTTGCCAACGCGGGTGCTTCATCGGTTATGGTGTAAACAATTTTAGCTGTTTTTGTTGTCATGTGCTTTGTTTGATTTAAGGTTATGCCACTTCCTGCCACGGAAGCCGCACATAGTTATAAGAACAAATATAAAGAGTCTTTTTGATATTGGTAGCCAGAATACCGGCTTTCCTAGCATACGTGCTCAGCAACGCGAAAGAGGAACTCAAACGCAAATGGAGTAAAGTATGGCGGTAGTTGTTTTCTGACCAGCGCTTGTATTTACGGCCTGAAACGCTAGCCGGAGAAGCCACACGCCAGACATCAGGCCTCCACTACTCCGCTATAACAGAAGCTAAAGATTACGGCTCCGCACCAACTACTCTTCCTTCTGTACGTTTAGGCAATACAAACCACTAAGCCCCACCCTATGAAAAACATACTTTGGCTCACCCGCCTGTTATCCTTAATCTGCCTGCTGTTCTTTAGTGTTACGTGCTCCATAACACCGGGCACGGCACAGTATAAAGTACTTACATTAGGCAATTCCATTACACAGGGCAACACGGAATTCCCCGGCTACAGGTACCCCCTTTGGAAGATGCTGGTAGACGAAGGCATGGACGTGGAACTGGTAGGCTCCCATGATACAAACGAAGGCGGCGACCCCGCCGTGAAAGGCACTGTGTATAACGGGAAAGTATACACCAACCGCAACGAGGGGCACTGGGGGTGGAGCACTGACGAAATCCTGAACGGTAGAGACATCATGACAGGCAATCTGGCCTCGTGGCTGGAAGACTATACCCCTGACATTGCGTTGATACACCTGGGCACAAACGACATGTTCCGGCAGTGCGGAGGCAACCCAAACTGCTATGAGGAAACAATTAGCGAGCTGCGGGAAGTGGTGCGCGTACTTCGGAATGACAACGCAAACATAAAAATTTTTATGGCCCAGCTCATTCCGGCTGATCCCCAGAAAGTCGGTCCTGCCATAGCCCAAAACATTGAGCGGCTGAATGCGCTTATCCCGGCACTGGTAAACGACTTGAACACGACCCGATCGCCGGTTGTGCTGGTGGATCAGTTTACAGGCTTTAACCCAACTATGGGAGTGGATACACATGACGGCGTGCACCCGAACACCAGTGGAGAGTTGAAAATGGCCAGTAAATGGTTTGCAGCGATCGAACCCAGTATTACGCCTCTGCCTGTAGAACTTTCATCCTTTACCGCCCGCAGCACCTCGCAGGGGTTTGTACAGTTGGCCTGGACTACCGCATCAGAGCAAGACAATGCTTTTTTTGAGGTGCAGCACTCATCGGATGGGACTACGTTTACTGCGCGCTCACAAGTAAAGGGGGCAGGCACTACCGCTACCGCACAGCAGTATACTTACACAGACTCGGTGGCAGCGAACGGCCCTAACTACTACAGGCTAAAGCAGGTGGATACTGACGGCACCAGCAGCTACTCTAAGGTGGTGCAGGTGGAGGTGGCAGAAAAAGCGCAGGCGCTGAAAGTTTATCCTACCAAAAGCAATGGCGCGGCACACGTCACACTTCATTTGCAACACAATGATCCCACGGCAGAAACGGCTGTAGATGTTTATACTTCAGAAGGCAGATTGGTGCACCGGCAGCAGGGGCTGCAAAGCCGGGGCAGCAGCTTGCTTACCCGCATTCCTATTAACCTACTGCATGGCGCCGGACTTTACTTTGTTCGGGTTATGACCGGGGGCAGCGTGTATACATCGAAGTTTATTGTAGAGTAGCGGCCACAGTATCGTCCTAAAGCCCGCTTGTTGCAACTCAATTGATGCAACCAAGTATGGCGCAGTTATTTAATGCTCGACCACACATGGTAAGTATATTTGAGCCAGGTACGGCTTAGTTTACAGAGTTGAAAGCAAACAGAAAAGGAGCGCCGTATAGCACTCCTTTTCTCATTAGGGCTGGTCCTGGTGCAGCGGGTGCTGCTTGCCTCGTTTCAGGTATTTCCTAAACCAGTCAGTTGCCAGCTGTGCCGCCATCTCGAGGGCACCGGGCTCCTCGAACTTATGCGTGGCATCGGGCACGATCTCTACGTCTTTTATAGTGAGTATCTGGTTCTGCGCCTGGATGTTCATTTCAAGCACCGATTCGTCTTTGCCGCCCACAATCATCAACGTTGGCACCTGCAGGTCGGGAAGCACCGCATCCGCCAGATCCGGGCGACCACCGTAGCTCACCACCGCCTGCGCAATTTCAGAGCCCTCCGCCGCAGCGGCACCAATGGCAGCGGCTGCGCCAGTATCGAACCCCATATAGCCGATGCCGAAGTTTTCTGTGCGCGGATCCTGCTGCACCCAATACGTTGTCTGGATGAGGCGCTGGGTCAATCTAACGATGTCGCGCTCGTTTTTAGCATCTTCACCCTCTTCCTCTGTCAGCAAATCAAACAACAGGGTAGCGAAGCCGGAGCGCTGCAGGTGCTCGGCCACAAAGCGGTTCTTCTCGTTCAGCCGTCCATTGCCGCTGGCGTAGGAAAAAATCACCAGCCCCAGGGCATCTTTCGGAATGGCCAGGTCGCCTATAAGCGCAGCATCCTCCATGTCTATGCGGACGCTTTCATTCATTTTATAGTTTGTCATAGCGTGGTAGTATAGTTCGGGCAGCCAAACGGCTGCTCTTTAGGGTACGACCTGCCTTGCCCAAAGTTCGGAAGTACAACTCCGGTAGCCCCTCCTGCCGTACAGCAAAGTATGGCTACCACACATTTTGCCCGCACCGGCAGTTGCCTTTTCCTGCTACTGCTTTGCCTCCTTGCCTCCTGCGGAAACGATGGAAAGCAGGAAGACACAACCCCTCTGACTCAAACAGATGCAATGGAGGCTGTGCAGGAAGAGCCGCTGCGCACAAAAGCGCCAGCCGTAGCCGATACAGCCAATTTTCAGGAGGCGTTCAACCAGTTCTTTAGTGCCCTGCAGGCCGGAGACACAGCCGCGCTA
This sequence comes from Pontibacter akesuensis, assembly GCF_001611675.1. NCBI lineage: Bacteria > Pseudomonadati > Bacteroidota > Cytophagia > Cytophagales > Hymenobacteraceae > Pontibacter > Pontibacter akesuensis. The sequence continues at coordinate 1,285,064 of NZ_CP014766.1, forward strand.
AATAGCTTTGTAGCTGAGAAAGCGGGAGTCTGGCTCATAGAGCAGCCAGGCGCAGTGCCAGCCTATACTCATTTTTCAAGTATACAGGCGGTGAAGCGCAGTTACCGGCAACTGCCCTTCACAAGTATAAACCAGCAGGTACAACAGTGCCAGCTGCAGCAGCGCCAGACGCTCCCCTCATTTGATTGCGCCAACATGGATCAGGGCAGCACCGGCTTTGCGGAGGACGGCTGCTTTTACACAACTGCCACTGAAGACTTCAGGAATACAGACATGTGGAAGTATGCGAGCCTCACAAAAGAGCAGGCGACACAGGTACAGCAACTACAGCAACAGGTGGATGTAACTGTGCTGCACACGGCTAGTTCCTACCGTTTTCACTTCGGCTACCGCAACGGCCGCTGGCACCTCCTGTTCGCCGACCTCCGCGTGCCCTGCAGCGCCTGATTTTAATTTTGAATGACTGAATGATTGAATTTTGAATGTGTGGTTGAGTGAATGGGCAAGTATGGCGAACTACGAAATCTGATGTACAAGTACAGCATTTCCTCCGTACACCATCATAATTCTTAATTCATCATTCATCATTAAAAACCATGGCCTATTACAGAAATTTTGATGCACCCCCACCCGATCCGGTTGTGCTGAAGAAACTGACTGAGCAGCAGAATGAAATGCAGCAGCGTATCATTCTCCAGAAGCCGGATTTCGACCTGAAACTGATTGCCGGCTGCGACTCGTCTTTTATTGGCGAGGATACCATTCTTTCGGCCTTTATACTTCTAAGCTATCCAGACCTGGAGGTGGTGGAGAAAGTATGGCACCATGGGCCGGTAGAACTGCCGTATATTCCCGGATTCCTGGCCTTCCGTGAGGCACCCAACCTACTCAAGGCTTACGAAAAGCTGCAACAGAAACCCGACCTGATCATGGTGGATGGCCACGGCATTTCGCACCCGCGCCGTCTGGGTATTGCCACGCATCTGGGACTGCACCTGAACAAACCTACCATGGGCGTAGCCAAGAAAGTGCTGGTGGGCAAGTATACCGAGCCTGCTGTCACCAAAGGCTCCGTCTCTCCGCTCGTCTATAGAAATGAGGTAATCGCCAACGTGCTCCGAACGAAGGACAAAGTGAAACCCGTTTTCGTATCGCCTGGCCACCTGCTGGATTTGGAATCGGCCACAAGTATAGCCATGGCTTGCGCCATCAAACACAAACTGCCGGAGCCTACGCGGCTGGCGGACCATTATGCAGGAGAGTTCAAGAAGCTTGTCTGAATCAGGATTTTCGGGATGTGTAAGGATGGACAGGATTTTCAGCACGAGTTATTTTAAGGATTTAAATTTTTAGAATTAAATGATGGAGTTGGATGAAGTAACTTATAAAGTAATCGGATGTGCAATGAAGGTGCATAACACTTTGGGAAGTGGCTTTCAGGAGGTGATTTACCAGCGTTGCCTGGCTATTGAACTGCAGCAGGCCGGACTAAATTTTGAGCGGGAGAAAGAGCAGGTAATTTTCTATAGTGGCATGGAGGTCGGTAGCAGGCGGGCAGACTTTATAATCGAGAACAGCATTGTAGTAGAGTTGAAAGCGCTAGTTAATCTTGAGGATATACACCTGGCGCAAGCTAAAACTATACTGTCGCCTACAACTTTCCGATTGGCCTGCTCATCAACTTCGGTGCCCTCAGCCTCCAATACAAAAAGGTGTTTAACAACAGCTACAAATCAATACCATAATCTTAAAACTCTAAATTCAACAATCTCATAAATACTATTAACTCTCACACATCCTTAAATTTTACACCTACAGAAATCCTGCAAATTCTTAAATATCCTGAAAATCCTGATTCAGACATTTTGTCCTAAAATCCCGAATTTTCTCAAAAACAACCTGACATAATTACATAATTCTCATCAAAAAGTACCATTGGAGCGTAAATTGAAGGTATGTCTATTGTAAGTGAAACCAAAGGAAAACAGACGAAGACATGAACTTTAATAACTATACCATCAAAGCGCAGGAGGCCATCCAAAAGGCCACCGAGATAGCAGGCGGCAACCAGCAGCAGGCTATCGAAACTGGGCATATTTTAAAAGCGATTCTCGCTACGGACGAGAACGTGACCAACTTCCTGTTGCAGAAGCTGAACATTAACGGCAACATTCTCAACAGCAAGCTGGACGAAATTGTAGCAGCCTACCCAAAAGTAACCGGAGGCGGCCCGTACCTGGCAAATGATGCCAATGCGGCGCTGCAGAAAGCCACCTCTTTCCTGAAGGAGTTTGGCGATGAGTATGTTGCCATTGAGCACATGCTGCTGGGGCTGCTGGCTGGTCGCGATAAAGTGGCTGGCCTGATGAAGGATGTAGGCTTTAATGAGAAAGACCTCAAAAAAGCCATTAAAGAATTACGCGGTGGCGCGAAAGTAACCGACCAGAACGCTGAGGCCAAGTATAACTCACTGAAGCGTTACGCGAAGGACCTGAACGAATTGGCGCGTGCCGGTAAAATTGACCCGGTAATTGGCCGTGACGAAGAAATTCGCCGCGTGCTCCAGATTCTGAGTCGCCGTACCAAAAACAACCCGGTGTTGCTGGGTGAGCCTGGTGTGGGTAAAACCGCCATCGTGGAAGGCCTGGCGCAACGCATTGTCTCTGGCGACGTGCCCGAGAACCTGAAGTCGAAGACGCTGATGAGCCTGGACATGGGCCTGCTGGTGGCAGGTGCCAAGTATAAAGGTGAATTTGAGGAGCGCCTGAAGGCAGTGATTAAAGAAGTAATTGACGCCGAAGGGGAGATTGTGCTCTTCATCGACGAGATTCATACGTTGATCGGTGCCGGTGCAGGCGGTGAGAGCGCCATGGACGCTGCCAACCTGCTGAAGCCAGCGCTGGCGCGCGGTGAGTTGCATGCTATCGGTGCCACGACGCTGAAGGAATATCAGAAGTATATCGAGAAAGATAAAGCGTTGGAGCGACGTTTCCAGGCCGTGATGGTAGACGAGCCAAACGTACCAGATGCCATTTCCATCCTTCGCGGTATCAAAGACAAGTATGAGCTGCACCACGGCGTGCGCATTAAAGACGATGCGATCATCGCCTCTGTGGAGCTGTCCAACCGCTATATTTCCGATCGCTTTTTGCCAGACAAGGCCATCGACCTGATGGACGAGGCGGCTGCGAAACTACGTATCGAGATTGATTCGCTACCCGTGGAACTGGATGAGATTCAGCGCCGCATCATGCAGCTGGAAATTGAGCGTGAGGCCATCCGCCGTGAAAACGACAAGGACAAGGAGACGGTGCTCTCTAAGGAAATTGCTGACCTGAGTGGCAAGCGCGATGATCTGAAAGCCAAGTGGCAGAACGAAAAGCAGATAATCGAGGGGCTGCAGAAGGAGAAAGAAAACATTGAGCAGTATAAGCTGGAGGCTGAGCAGGCCGAGCGCGCAGGTGACTATGGCCGCGTAGCAGAGTTGCGTTACGGTAAAATTCAGGAAGCCGAGGCACATCTGAAGCAGTTGCAGGAGCAGGTGCGCGAAATGCAGGGCGAGAACCCAATGCTGAAGGAGGAAGTGAATGCCGAGGACATTGCCGAGGTGGTAGCCAAATGGACAGGTATTCCGGTAAGCAAAATGTTGCAGAGCGACCGCGAGAAACTGTTGCACCTGGAACAGGAATTGGGCAAACGCGTAGCTGGTCAGGAAGAGGCAATTGAGGCGATTTCTGATGCCGTACGAAGAAGCCGTGCCGGTATGCAGGACCCACGTCGTCCGATCGGTTCGTTCATCTTCCTGGGTACAACCGGTGTGGGTAAAACAGAGCTTGCCAAGGCGCTGGCCGATTACCTGTTCAACGACGACAACGCCATGGTGCGCATTGATATGAGTGAGTATCAGGAGCGCCACGCGGTGAGCCGCTTGATTGGTGCGCCTCCGGGATACGTGGGATATGATGAAGGTGGCCAGCTGACAGAGGTTATTCGACGAAAGCCGTACTCTGTGGTGCTGCTCGACGAGATAGAGAAAGCGCACCCGGACGTGTTCAACATCCTGCTGCAGGTACTGGATGATGGCCGCCTGACAGACAGCAAAGGCCGTGTGGTGAACTTCAAGAATACTATCATCATCATGACCTCGAACATTGGCTCACACATCATCCAAAGTAATTTCGAGAATATGGATGAGTTTAACCACGACGAGGTGATTGAGCGCACGAAGGATGAAGTTTTCGACCTGCTGAAGAAGTCGGTAAGGCCGGAGTTTCTGAACCGCATCGACGAACTGGTGATGTTCCGTCCGCTGAGCCGTGGCGACATCCGTAAGATTGTGACAATTCAGTTCCGCCACATTCAGGAGCGCCTGGAGGAAACAGGCATTCAACTAATCGCTACGGACGAGGTGCTGGATTACCTGGGTGAGCAAGGTTTTGACCCGCAGTTTGGTGCCCGTCCGCTGAAGCGTGTGCTGCAGCGCCAAATCCTGAACGAGCTTTCGAAGGATATCCTGGCTGGCAGAATCAGCAAGGATTCCGTGGTGGAAGCCACGCTGGAAGATGGTAAAATCCGCTTCATAAACGTGGATGTGGAAATCCCTACGGGAGAGTAAGGAGTATAAAGTTAAAAGTTTAGTTGATGCAAAAGCCTCACCCTTGGTGAGGCTTTTTGTTTAGACTTATTTTGAAATCCTTTATATTTATAGAAAGCCCTGTAAGAATGAAGCATATAAACCAAATTATTCTCACTTATCTGTATAAGAATGACAATGGAGAATTCATAGATGTCACTCCTGCTTTCAAGAGCAAAATACCACCGAAGGAGAAATTAGATAATGCATTTTATAACCTCCAAAAATTTGTTGAAAGGGAGTTCGCAGATGTCATTATATGGAATTTAGGAGATCCTGTGCCTAATCGAGAAGCTGAACCCTTATCTAGAGTGCGTTTAACACAGGAAGGAAGAGATTATTTGAAAGATCAAGCACAGAAAGAAGAAACTTTAAGTTTAAGCAAAGCCTCATTGAAAATTGCAGCTGTTAGTGTCATTGTTGCCATCATTGCAATAGCTGTGGCTTATGCAACTTCAGGTTCATAAATTTGATAGAGGGGCTAGTTATAACATAATCAGTTTCAGTTGCTTCTATACAACACCGTTGGAGGCACACTTGCTTCTTTTCTGCTCATTATCAGTTATGTAATTCCATACTACTGATACTTAAGAAATCTCCCGCGAAGACCTCGCAGTGTGCGCAGCTCCTGCGAGCGTCTGGATGATGGAAAGGCTGTTGCTCCGTAGCGTCAGACGCTCGTGGGACCTTCGGACACCGCAAGGTCTTGTTGAACCTGTACAATTTTACCTCTATACCTCTTTAACCCTGAACTACTTATCTATCCTGTTAAATCTCCACAAGATTATACTTATCGTATATTAAAGTAGTACCTGCCTCCCCTCCCCAGCTTTAAAGGATTTTTTTACGTGCAGCTATACTTATGAAAGCGCTCTGTGTTCTCCTATTCCTCTGTCTGGCTGTTTGCACCGCAAACGCTCAGAACAGCGATGCCAAAATCGATTACCAGGTATGGGTACACGTGAAGGATAATCCGAGACCATTGAAAGGGGCCCTAATAGAGGTGCAGGACTCTGCCATACGAATTGTGCAACGGGTGTACATCCGGAAAAACAGCATTGTTTCTACAAATGCCTCTATGGTTGTGCCTGTTAGTTCTATCAGTAAAATTCAGGTCAGAAAAAAAGGTAAGGTGGCAAGAGGGGTCTTGCTCGGCGCTTTGGGTGGTATGGCAGTAGGCGCAATTGTGGGCTACGCCAGCGGCGATGACACCTGCCCCCCAGGCTCATGGTGCTTATTCCAGCTTTCTGCGGGGGATAAAGCCGTTATAGGCGGTGTAACCGGTATAGGCCCTGGAATGGCACTTGGTGCCCTGGCAAGCAGCGGCAAAAAGACAACCATCATCAATGGCGATCAAACCCTGTATACCAATGCCAGACATCAGCTACAAAGTTTTGTGAACCAACGGCAGTAGCAAATGATTTGAGCTGTAGGGAGTTTTCCAGAATACTCAGCTTCGGGGAGCGCCTGACAAGGAAAGTTTGTTGCTCCGCAGCACCAGCCGCTCGCGAAACCTTCGGACACCGTGAGGTATTTGTTTATTTTTCCTGCACCCACGCCATGGCCTCCTTCTTCTCCGATAGATCAAAGTAGCGTACGCCTTTCTTTTTAACGGGGCTGATAAGGTTGGCGGCCCACTCCTGCCACTTCTTCTCTCCTACCATGGCCACCCTGCCATAATCCAACCCGTGCACCACATCAAACATTCCGTTTTCTATGGCAGCCACAGCATTTACCTCCCCCAGGTCAAGATCTACCATTTCATAGTATAGATGTGCCTCTTTATACTTGCCCATCAGGTCGCGGAGCAGGTTGCGGTACTGGTCGAAGTCGGCAATGCTGAGGGCCTTGCTTACCCGTACAGCCAGTAGGTTATTGTGTGTTTCAGGTAATATCTCTAACATAGGGCATAAATTTTGACTTGAGTTTAAGTGCCAGCACCCGCAGTGGCATACCACCACTATAGGGGAGCACCTGGTTTATACTTACGGAAGCAAAAGCTGCAAAGTGCCAGAACTAAGGCGAATAACAGTACGTTTAACCTGTAGCCGTTGCGCCCAAAACATACCTGCGCGCACCAGTGCTGTCCTTTAACTCCATATACCTCATACCCTTTCCATGAAGCTGTACGTACCACTCCTCGCCCTGCTTATACTTACTACACTTGCCGGCTTTACCTTCAGCAGCCAGCAAAACCATTATTCTATTGTGGGGCAGTGGAAACTGGTGGACATGCAGATCGGCAACAACAAAAAGGCTAAAGCCAGGAGCGGCATTAAGAAGTCTATTGCCCAAAACGAGATGCGGCTGGTGTTTGAGGAGTCGGGGCAGTTTATGATGGCCCTGGATGCAGATGGCAGAGGCCTGCGCGGTGGCTACTACTACGACACCACCAGCCAGGTGCTAAGTATAACGTACGGCGCCCACACCGATACCGCCCTGGTTTCGTGGGAGGGCGCAAACCGCATGGTGCACTCCACCACAGACGGCCAGACCAAAACCATTATGGAGCGGGTAACAGAGTAGCGCTGCATGTTCACCAGCCGCTCTAGGTTACTTGTTCAAACACCTTTTTTGGCTGTACCAGTTTTAATATATTATAATTTCTTTATATTGTAGGACCATGACTTGTTCCTGTTCCTATGAAAATATCCTTTAACACCACCCTGCACTCCTTTTGGCACCGTGTGCTCATCTGGCTCTTCTGCATGGCTGCTGGGTTTGCCATTCCTTTTTTCTTGTTTCCGGATGGGCAGCTAGTGCCTTTTGCCTTAACGCTAATTAGTTTGTTGGCACTGGCCTGGTACTTGTCAGAACGCTTTTGCCGCGGCATTGTGCGCCTTAGCTTAACCGATGCTGGCCTAAGCCGCGCCTGGCTGAAGCAGTTTCCGATGCAGCGCCGACCGAACAGCACAATACAGTGGGGCGAAATAAAAACCTATACCATCATTAGTGGGGAGGAAGAGATCGTGAGCCAGTTAAAGTTAGAACTGCACAAAGGCAGGACCATCACCCTGGCTCATGATACGGCAGACATAAACCAGCATGGCTTTCTGGAGTTCCTGCAAGCGTTTGAAAAAGAGGTGATCATTCACAATAGCCATATTCAACAGCGGCAGCAAATCATGGCCGGCACACCGTTCTTCCAAACCAAAGCCGGCTTGGCCACCGTTTACGCCGTTGCCGCAGTTATACTTGGTACTTCCTTTTTCGTTTATGAAAGCCGTGTTACTTCTAATTATTTTATTCCTTTTATAGCTAGCTACCTGATTTACTGGGTTCACAACCAGGAAAAGAACACGCTACGCAATTGGTTTTAGCCAGTCTTAACAAAAAAGACCAGCTGTACTAGCTGGTCTTTTTTGTGTTTTACTTTTCCTGACGGAACACCAGGTTAACCGGTTTGCTCACTTCCACCTCCTGTCCGGTGGCGGTCAGTTTGCCGGTAGTCTTATCTATTTTAAAGGTAGTAATGCTGTTTGAGCGCTCGTTTGCCACCAGCAGCACACTGCCGCTTGGGTCGATGGCAAAATCGCGGGGCCAATCGCCGCCCGTTGACACGTGTTGCACCAGGGCCAGTTTGCCCGTGTTTTCATCAACTGAATAAACGACAATGCTGTTGTGCCCGCGGTTGGAGCCGTACACATACTTGCCGTCTGCCGACACCTTTACCGCGGCAGGCTGGTTGTTTCCCGTGAAATCTTCGGGTAAGGTAGGCAGTGTTTGTATCTCCGTGAAAGCGCCTGAGTCCGCGTTGTAGGCCAGGGCAGTCATGGTGGAGTTGAGTTCGTGCAGCAGGTACGCGTACTTGCCATTCGGGTGAAAGGCAAGGTGGCGCGGCCCGGATCCGGCCTCCGATGCATAGGCCACAGCTGGCTCGTTCGGAATTAATGTGCTTCCCTCCAGGCGGTAACCGAAAACCTTGTCAGCCCCCAAATCGACGGAATACACAAATTTACCGGAGGGGTCTGGCGCAATGTAATGGGCGTGCGGCGCCTCCTGCCGTTGCTGGTTAGGCCCGGTGCCTGCGTGTTGCAGCACCGAGGCAGCTTCGCCCAGTTGCCCGTTGTCCTTCACGGGGAAAGAAGCCACATTGCCCCCAACGTAGTTTGCCACCAGCACCGTATTTTCATCCACGGCCACATAGCAGGGCGCGCCGCCCTTAGAAGCCACTCTGTTCAGCAAGGAGAGCTCCCCGTTCTGCTGGTTCACCGTGAAGGCACTCACCGCGCCGCCCGGCTGTCCCTCATACTCCTGAGTTTCGTTCACCGCGTATAGGTGCCTTCCTGCCGAGTCCAGTGCCAGATAAGAGGGGTTCTCGCCGCCGCCAAAGCTGTTAACTTTTGTTAACTCACCTGTGCCCGGGTTCAGGCGATACAGGAAAATGCCCGGGGCATCTGCCACCGCATACGTACCGATGTAGACCATAGACGTTGATTCGCTTTCTGTTTCAGTTTCTGATACAACCGCATCAGTTTCCGCCTGCTCCGAGCCTGAGGAGTTACAGGCGGTAAACGCCATGGAAAACCCGGCCAGGGCAAGGGCAGCTATTTTTACAAAGCTGCGGCGGTTATGGTTGTCAACTGTTCTCATTCTTTTTTCTTGCTGATTGGGTGCCGCTTCTATTGGATGGCAAATAAGTATAATACTGAACCCAAAGTAACTATTCTTCTTATATTAGCCTAAGTAAATCCTTACGCGTGCGCAGCAGACCCGTTGCCCGTAAGCCACATACTTTCACTTATGATAAAAAGACGCTTACTCCTTCTGATCCTATCCCTCTTCTTTTTCGGTGCCAGCGCCGCCCAGGTAGATACGCTGGAAATTGCCAGTACAGCCATGGGCAAAACCCTGCGTGCCGGCGTAGTGGTGCCTGACTCCTACAAAAAGAAAAAGAATGGTCCTTACCCGGTTTTATACTTGCTGCACGGCTACAGCGGCGGCTTCAGAGACTGGCTAACCAAAACACCTGACAAAAACCTCGTGTCGGAGCTGGCAGATAAGTATCAAATGATCATCGTAACGCCCGACGGCGGCTACAGCGGCTGGTACCTCGACAGTCCGCTTGATAAAGCCAACCAGTATGAGACGTTCATCACGAAGGAGCTGGTGCAGCAGGTGGAGGGAAAATACCGCACGCTGCAGGATAAGAACAGCCGCTTTATCTCTGGCTTAAGTATGGGCGGGCACGGTGCTTTATATTTGTCTGCCCGCCACCCGGAGTTGTACCTGGCTGCCGGAAGCATGAGCGGCGCCGTAGACCTTTCTGCCATCGAGGGCGACATACTTACCACAGGCATAGCGCCGCTGCTGGGCCCGAAAGCAGAGAATATAGCGCGCTATAATGCAAGCTCGATAGTGTACCTGGTGCCACAGCTAAAAGCCAGCGGGGTAAAGCTCATCATCGATTGTGGCGTGAATGATTTCCTGATAGAGGCTAACCGCGAACTGCACCGCCGCCTGGTTTACGAAAAAGTACCGCACGATTACATGGAGCGCCCCGGCGCCCACACCTGGCCTTACTGGGGCAATGCGCTGGAGTATCACCTGCTGTTTTTCCAGAAGGCACGGGCAGCGGCTATGGCGGGGAGTTGATGATTGGTGTAAATGTGTTTAATCTTTTAGAGTGGTGTGTTTTGCTGCGGCTATATTTAGCGGCTGTTCAACTATCCCAAGCCATACTTCACATATTGGCGCAAGTCTTTAGACTTGTGTCTTGCTTTGATATTGATCTTGCAACTCGACTGGTTTGAAAAGCCATACTTGTTAGGCGGCGGCTATACTTGTTGCAGCCATCTTGCATAGCGGCTATACTTGCTACACTACCTGGCGCAAGCGTCCGCTTGTGCCGTCGATTGCTCCTGCTATACTTGCATAGTTTCTGTTAGCCGCATCTCCGAACAGGCTATCTTTCCTTGCTCCTGTTCACCCTACAGCTCCCAAATACCTACTGTTCCACTTCCTGCTTTGGAGCGCTCACGGCTGGGGTAGGGGCCCTATATAAGCAGGGCCCCGTCTTGGGGGTAGGGGCCCTCGATAAGGGTATCGCGCTGGGACCTTTTCTTTGCTCACTTCGCGTTGCAATCCCGCTCTCGCGGGACCGAAAAACTCCAAAGGCGCTCTTTTCGAGGGCCCCTACCCCCACCCAAGGACTGGAATCAGTTTAAATGGCCACTGCTAACGGAGCTTCGGCCAAGTCCCCCTTTGAAGGGGGTAGGGGGATGTTTCAGTACTGCTGATAATTCCCCTCCTCGGAGGGGTTAAGGGGTGGGTTCACCAGAATATCCTAAACCACAGCGCTTATACCTGAGGATCGGCAGTTACAAACTGCCCCTCCTTGGACAAGGAGGGGTTGGGGGTGGTTTGATACAGTACAGCAGCAGCACTCCCAACCCTGTTTTTAGGGGAGGGCTGGGGAGGGGTTACTCCTGCTGATTCACTACTCTTCACTTCGTCGACCTACAGACCATGTTCGTCTAATAAATGTTGCAACATCCGCTAAACTGAGCACCCTCCATCCTGCTGCTTTGCAAATGCGCCTGTTCCTGCTTAATTTGCAACTTAGCTCATACTATCATACTTCACGTTACGCTGTGCCATCTGTTTTCTCCACGTACATCGAATTAGGCTTCCATCATATTTTTGATTTCAAAGCCTATGACCACATGCTGTTTCTGCTGGCGCTGAGTGCCATCTATACATTAAACGACTGGCAAAAAGTGATTGCACTGGTCACCTGCTTCACCATTGGGCACAGCATTACGCTGGCACTGGCCACGTTCAAGATCATCCAGTTCGATTCCGCTCTGATTGAGTTCCTGATTCCCGTAACCATACTGCTTACCTGCATCACCAACTTTTTCAAGCTGAAAGGCGCTGCCGCCAAACAAGCCACTATCCTTTCGCTGCACAACCTGATGGCTCTTTTCTTCGGACTGATCCATGGCATGGGTTTCTCAAACTTTCTGCGCCAGATGCTGGGCCGTAACGGCAATATCTGGCAGCAGTTGCTGGCCTTCAACATCGGCATTGAGCTGGGGCAGCTGCTGATTGTAGGCATCATTCTTGTTGCTAGCTTCGTGGCTATGAACCTGTTCCATGCCAAAAAGCGCGACTGGATTATGGTTCTTTCGAGTGCCGCGGCAGGTGTTTCCCTGATTTTGATGATGGAAACAAATATTTTTTAGCGATTGCACACTATCTTTATAAATCTATACTTCAAATCTTAACCGATCTACCTTAACCACAACATAATGAGAAACCTAATTGCAGGGTTGGCGATGGTAAGCTTAGTGGCAGGCCCCCTGGCGGCGCTGGCACAGGATACCAAATTCGGCCAACTGGGCCAGGAATTGCCCACACCAAATACCTATCGCTCAGCTTCGGGCGCACCCGGACACCAGTACTGGCAGCAGCGCGCCGACTATAACATTAAAGTAGAACTGGACGATACGAACCAGTCGATCACAGGCTCCGAAACCATCAACTACACCAACAACTCTCCCGATGTGCTGACGTACCTGTGGGTGCAGCTGGACCAGAACATCTTTGAGCCAAACTCCATGAGTAACCTGACCCGTACAGCTGAGCTGAACGAAAAGGTGCCGCTTCGCGCCGTGGAGTACATGACGCGCGAAGAGTTTGATGGTGGCTTCAAGATCAGCAAAGTAACCGACCGCAACGGCAAGCCGCTGAAGTACACCATCAACAACACCATGATGCGTGTCGATTTGCCTTCGCCCCTGAAGCCAAACCAGAACTTTGCCTTCAACATCGACTGGAAGCACAACATCAACAACCAGAAAACACTGGGTGGCCGCTCAGGCTACGAGTATTTCCCGGGTGATGACAACTACCTGTACGAGATGGCCCAGTGGTTCCCGCGCATGGCTGTTTACGACGACGTAAATGGCTGGCAGCACAAGCAGTTTCTGGGCAGCGGTGAGTTTGCCCTGCCTTTCGGCGACTACAAAGTGAGCATCACCGTTCCTGCCGACCACGTAGTGGCCGGTACCGGCGAGCTGCAGAATGCTAGCCAGGTACTTTCTTCCACGCACCAGAAGCGCTGGGCACAGGCCGCCAAGAGCGATAAGCCGGTGGTAATCGTGACTCAGGAAGAGGCAACGCAGGCTGAGAAGAACAAAGCCAAAAATAAGAAAACATGGGTGTTCGCTGCCGATAACGTGCGCGACTTTGCCTGGGCCAGCTCCCGTAAATTCATCTGGGATGCGATGAACGTGAAAGTGGGCGGCAAAAACGTGCTGGCTATGTCTTACTACCCGAAAGAGGGTAACCCGCTGTGGGGCCAGTACTCTACTGAGGCCGTAGCCCATACGCTGGAAACCTACTCTAAGCGCACCATAGATTACCCTTACCCGGTGGCTATCTCGGTACACGGCCCGGTAGGCGGCATGGAGTACCCGATGATCTCCTTTAACGGCTACCGTCCTGAGCCGGATGGCACCTACTCAGACCGTACCAAGTATGGCTTGATCTCTGTGATCATTCACGAAGTGGGCCACAACTTCTTCCCGATGATTGTGAACTCGGATGAGCGCCAGTGGACGTGGATGGATGAGGGCCTGAACACCTTTATGCAGTACCTGTCGGAGCAGGAGTGGGAGCGCAGCTATCCGTCGCGCCGCGGAGAGCCACGGGATATTGTGGAGTACATGAAGAGCGCCAAAAACACGCAGGTGCCGATTATGACCAACTCAGAATCAGTGCTGCAGTTCGGGCCGAACGCCTATGGCAAACCAGCCACTGCCCTGAATGTTCTACGTGAAACAGTAATGGGCCGCGAGCTGTTCGACTACGCCTTTAAGGAGTACGCCAAGCGCTGGGCTTTCAAGCACCCGATGCCAGCCGACTTCTTCCGCACCATGGAAGATGCCTCTGGCGTGGACCTGGATTGGTTCTGGAGAGGCTGGTTCTACACCACCGACCACACCGACATTGCCTTGACAGACGTGAAATGGTATACGATTGACTCGCAGGACCCGGCTTTTGTGAACGCACAGCTGCGTGAGCAGCAAAACCAGGCACCACAGACCTTGTCGCAGCAGCGCAACCTGAAAGATATTAAGAAGACGCGCGTAGACGACAGGCCAGAGCTGAAGGATTTCTACAACAGCTACGACCCGCTGGCAACTACTGCAGCCGACGAGCAGGCATACCGCCAGTTCATGAGCAAGCTCTCGCCGGAGCAGAAGGAGACCCTTAATTCCGGGATGAACTTTTACGAGGTGAGCTTTGCTAACGAAGGTGGGTTAGTAATGCCGCTGATCGTGCGCATGAACTTTGAGGACGGCACAGAGGAAGTAGTGAACATCCCTGCCGAAATTTGGCGCTACAATAACGACGAGATTACAAAGGTATTCATCACTAAGAAGCCGGTAGTAAGCTTCGAATTGGACCCGTACCAGGAAACTGCTGACACGGACCTGTCGGACAACCAGTTCCCACGCCGTGCCGCGCCTTCTCGCTTTGAGATCTTCCAGCAGAAGAACAATGGCCAGAACCCGATGCAGAAAGAACGTGCCACCAGTAACCGCACTACTCCTGCTGGCAACGGTCAGTAATAGTTTTATACTTACTAAAACAAAAGCGCCCTCCGGAACTGTATCCGGAGGGCGCTTTTGTTTTTATTTAAGGCTACCGTTCCTGCAGACACTCGCAGGAGCTGCGCACGCGACGAGGCCTTTGCAGAGATCCCCTCACCTGGCAGGAGAGGGCTAGGGTGAGGTGGAGTGTTAGCCTATAGGACTGCCTTTTCTAAGAGCAAAATACCCCTCACGCTAGCCCTCTCCCCAAGGGGCGAGGGAACTTTGGCCATAGCACTTAACAAGCAGTCACCACTGTTTCAACAAAATGCCTAGCATCTAAAATCTAACTACTAAAGTTTAAGTTACTCCTCGCCATACTTGTTGATGAACTTGCGCTTGGCCCTGTCGCCTTTCCGAACAAATGGACGGATAATGAGGCGGGTGCCGTTCTCATAGGTGAAGAATTTATAGACCCAGTTGCTTAGCACCACCAGCTTGTTGCGGAAGCCCACCAGCGCCATCACATGCACGAACAGCCAGATGGCCCAGGCGAAGAACCCGCCGAAGTGCAGGTTTCCGGGCAGATCAGCCACGGCGCGGTTACGGCCGATGATGGCCAGCGAGCCCTTGTCTTTGTACTTGAATGGCTCCAGTGGCTCTTTCCGCAGGATGCGCTTCAGGTTTTTAGACAGTAGCTTGCCTTGCTGAATGGCTGGCTGCGCCACGCCCGGGTGCCCTTTCGGAAAATCCGGTGTTTTCATGAAAGCAATGTCGCCGATGGCAAATACATTATCATAGCCCAGCACCTGGCTGTAGTCGTTTACCAGGATGCGGCCACGCTCCACCGATGTTTCTGGCAGGCCCGGAATCAAGGCGCCTGCCACTCCGGCAGCCCAGATAAGCGTATTGGTCCGGATCTGCTCTCCGCTTTTAAAGGTGGCCGTCTCCCCGTCATAGGATTCCACCAACGTGTTCAGGCGCATCTCCACACCTAACTCCTTCAGGTATTTGTGCGTTTTCTCGCTTGCTTCCGCCGACATGGGTGGCAGCACGCGGTCCATGCCCTCCACCAGAATAATGTTCATCTGGTTAAAGTCAAGCCCGGGGTAGTCGGTGGGCAGCACGTGGCGCTTCATCTCTGCCAGGGCACCCGCCAGTTCCACTCCCGTCGGACCACCGCCCACAATTACAAAGTTCATCAGGCTACGGCGCGTCTCTGGGTTTTTCGACATGCTGGCCTGCTCAAAGCACTGCAGCATCTGGCTGCGCAAATTCAGCGCCTCCGGCACCTGCTTCAGCGGGAACGAGAACTTCTTGATCTGGTCGTTGCCGAAGTAGTTGGGTTTGGTGCCTGTGGCAATCACGAGGTAATCGTAGGAAATATCGCCGATGATGGTAGACACGATCCTGCCTTCGGGGTTGATGTTGGTTACCTTTACCAACCGGAAGTGGAAGTCCTCGTAATCGTCGGAGCCGAACATCTTGCGGAGCGGCTCTGCAATGGAATCAGGCTCCAGACCGGCAGTAGCCACCTGGTAAAGCAGGGGCCAAAAACCGTGGTAGTTCTGTTTATCAAACATAATTACCTGGAAATCTTTACCCGAAAGCTTTTTGGCCAGGTTTATTCCCCCGAAACCGCCTCCGATGATAATGACGCGCGGCTTGGTGGTATCAGGTATATTTAAGGAGAGTTGATCTGGTTCAAGCATAGTTTATGAGCTGTTTTGGGAATTGAGATAGCCTGCGGAAGCGGCACTGCACTCCGTCGGCGTACCTGCGTGGCAGCGTACGCGTGTGGCTACACTGGAAAATAACGCATTGCACGGTTGTTAGTTACCAATATAGCCCCGGCGCGTTAAATCACGGCCACAAATAGCCCTTTACCTGTTGCTGTACCAGCAGCAGGCAATACCTATACTAGTTTACTTGGGGAATTTAGTTTCCGCTTTTCTGCTTAAAATCGCCGTTCAGCAGCGACCTGAGCAATCCCGGAATGGCCATCATGTTAATCTGGGAGGGATACATGTAGCGCTGCTGCTGTTGCTGCATCTGCTGTTGTTGCCAGAACCGGAAGTTCTGCGCATCAGACATAGGCGTTATCCGGGCCATCTCGTCGAGCACCCGCGGGTCCAGGTTTTTGGTGATGATGGCGTTGCCCTTGTCCGGCAGCCGCACGTTGGCCACGGCCTCCTTAAAGTCGCGCTCCGTCGGCCACGGGAACACATCCACCGTCGGGAGTTCGGTTGGGTCTTCCTCCATCTGCATAATCACCGAGTAGCTCTGGTTCTCGAAGTTCCTGGGGATGATGAGGTACTGTGTTTTAAAACCCAGGGCGCTGAAAAGCACGCTGTCGCCGGCCAGCACCGGCATGGAGAAATAACCAAACTGGTTGGTGTAGGTGCCGCGATTTGTTTTGGGTACATACACACCTGCCCCGGTTACGCCGTACAGGCTATCGCCGGTGGCCACAAAGCCGGACAGTTGCACCACCCGCTGCTTGCTTTGCGCCTGCGCCTGGTCTGGCAGCAGCAAAAGCAGCAGGGCCAGCAGCGGCAGAAACAGCCATTTCAGTGTATTGGGGGAAGGCGTAAAATACGGTTTGGCAGCAAACGTCATAAGGTACAATTATACTTATTTATCTTTTATAATAGCAGCTTTTGCCTAATTTTGTTCAGACCGCCCACTATTAACCCATGAGACTTAAACACTTTAGCCTGACCTTTGGGCAACAGGTGCTAAAGGCACTGGCCGACGAATCCCGGCTTCGCATCCTCCACCTGATCCTGCACAACAAAGAGATGTGCACCTCTGACCTGGAGCAGGTGCTCGACTTTACGCAAACAAAAACATCGCGCCACCTCTCCTACCTGCGCAACGCCGGGCTGGTCATCAACCGCAAAACCGACCAGTGGGTGTACTATGCCATAAAAGACGAGGCAGCTGACTTTGTGACGCAGATACTCAACTACATGGAGCGCGATACTGTGCTGCAAAAAGACAGGGAAGTATACAACATCCTCTACTCCAACCGGGAGCTGGCGGCGAACAAACAGCAAACCCGCCGCTGGCCGGCCCCGTAACGGCACTTTATACTTAACTCAAATACAGCGCTTTTAGTATTCGCCTGCTTGTCCGCAGTTGCCACTCCTTTAAAACAACGCCGCCGCTCGCGCGTTGTATCCTTATCTAATCCTGAAATCAAGGCAAATGAAAACATATACCCACATCCTCTTCGACCTAGACCACACCCTTTGGGACTTTGAGAAGAACTCCGAAGAGACGCTTTATACTTTATACGAGCAGTTCGGGCTTGGCAAGCACGGCAGGTTCGACTGCAACTCCTTTTACAACAAGTATAAATTTATCAACACCCGCCTCTGGGACCTTTATAATAAAGGAAAGATCACCCAGAAAGAGCTGCGCGAAGACCGCTTCACCAAAACGCTTATAGGCCTGGGGCTGGCAGAGCATGAGCTGCCGCAGGGCATATCGGAGGCCTACACTTCCATGTGCCCCACCAAGACAGCCGTGTTTCCGCATACCTACGAGGTGCTGGAGTACCTGCAGCCCAAGTATGGCCTGCACATCGTAACCAACGGCTTTAAGGAGGTGCAGCACATCAAAATGAGCTCATCTAAGCTACACGACTATTTTAAGGAGGTGATTACCTCGGAGTGCTGCGGCTACAAAAAGCCTGACCGCCGCATGTTTGAGCACCTGCTGGATAAGCTGGAGATAAAGCCGGAAAACTGCCTGATGATCGGCGACAACTACGAGTGCGATGTGGAGGGTGCCCGTGCCGCCGGCATCGACCAGGTATACTTTAACCCGGAAAAGATAAAGGCCCGGAAGCACCCTCGGCCCACGCACGAAATCAGTTGCCTTAGTGAGCTGAAGCAGCTGCTGTAGTGCCTGTTCTTTACCCGGCAACAAGTATAAACCAGCGTTATGAGAGGCCAGTCCCCTGATGCGGCAAAATCAAAATATAAGCCTTACCTTTGTTAAGGAGCCCTCCTAAGAGGTAACTGAGTTAGAAAATCATTCTGAATCTGTAACTATAAAAAAATGGCAACCGGATTTTTCAAAGTACCAACACCTGTTAACGAGCCTGTAAAATCTTACGCCCCGGGCTCACCGGAGCGCGAGGAATTGCAGCGTACCTATAAAGCGCTGAAGTCGCAGCAACTGGATGTACCCATGTACATTGGCGGCGACAAAGTATACACTGATAACAAGCAGCCGATGCTGCAGCCACACGACCACCAGCACCTGCTGGGCCATTTCAGCTATGGCGACGCGTCGCACGTGGAACAAGCGATAAACGCGGCTTTGGCTGCGCACGAGGCCTGGGCAAACATGCGCTGGGAGCACCGCGCCAGCATTTTCCTGAAAGCTGCCGAACTGCTGGCTGGCCCCTGGAGAGCCAGACTGAACGCCGCCACCATGCTGGGCCAGTCAAAGAACGCCTACCAGGCCGAGATTGACTCTGCCTGCGAGCTGATCGACTTCCTGCGCTTTAACGTGCAGTACATGACAGAAATTTACCAGATGCAGCCGGAATCTTCTCCGGGCGTTTGGAACCGCATGGAGCACCGCCCGCTGGAAGGTTTTGTTTTTGCGCTGACGCCGTTCAATTTCACAGCCATTGCCGGTAACCTGCCTGCTTCTGCCGCTATGATGGGTAACGTGGTGGTGTGGAAGCCAGCCAACACTCAGGTGTATGCTGCGCACATGATCATGGAGCTGTTCCGCGAGGCTGGCCTGCCTGATGGCGTGATCAACCTGGTGTATGTGGATGGCCCGGAGGCGGGTGAAGTGATCTTCAAACACCCTGACTTTGCAGGTATTCACTTTACAGGCAGCACAGGCGTCTTCCAGAACATCTGGAAAACCATCGGCACCAACATCCACAAGTATAAAACATACCCGCGCATAGTGGGCGAAACAGGCGGCAAGGACTTTATACTTGCACACAAGTCGGCTGATGCAAAGGCGCTGGCCACGGCTATTACGCGTGGCGCGTTTGAGTACCAGGGCCAGAAATGTTCTGCTGCCTCACGCGCCTACATCCCGAGCAACCTGTGGGAAGAGGTGAAAGGCTATGTGATTGAGGACCTGAAGACGTTCAAAATGGGCGCTCCTGAGGATTTCTCCAACTTCATCAATGCGGTGATCGACGAGAAGTCGTTTGACAAGATCGCCAAGTACATTGAGGACGCCAAGAACAGCAATGAGGTGGAAATCATCGCGGGCGGCAACTACGACAAGTCGAAAGGCTACTTCATTGAGCCAACCGTGCTGCTATCGCACAACCCGACGTACATCACCATGTGCGAGGAGATCTTCGGGCCGGTTATTTCGCTGTATGTGTATGACGAGAACAACTTCGAGGATACGGTGGAACTGGTAAACAGCACCTCTCCTTACGCCCTGACCGGAGCCATCCTGAGCCAGGACCGTTACGTGATTGAGTATGCCATGAACAAGCTAAGCAACGCAGCCGGTAACTTCTACATCAACGACAAGCCAACAGGCGCCGTGGTTGGGCAGCAGCCATTCGGTGGTTCGCGTGCCTCCGGTACAAACGACAAGGCCGGCTCTATGCTGAACCTGCTCCGTTGGGTATCGCCGCGCTCGATCAAGGAAACCTTCGTGCCGCCGGTAGATTACCGCTACCCGTTCCTGGGCGAAGACAAGTAAGGAAAACTTGTAAAAGCATTCCTGTAACAGAGGCCACGTTCCGCAAGGGGCGTGGCCTTTTTGCTTGTAACAATGTATGAACACAGGTCAGAAACAACATGGACAGCAAAATATCATTCTCTTGTGTTTGTGCCTGCCTGGCCGCACATTTTACAAGCACTTTATACTTTTGATTGTTGCTGATTTATACCTAATTTTGCTGTCTAATTTAAGAGAGCACTATATAGTTATGGAACCAACTGTAAATCAGTACATACCATCCGACTACTTGCCCATCCTGATACAGTTTGCCGCGGCGTTGGGCTTTGTGATTTTTGCGCTTACGCTTACCCACCTGCTCGGCCCTAAAAGAGAGAGCGAAGTAAAGGGTGCCGCCTGGGAAAGTGGTATTGAGTCTGTGGGCGATGCGCGTACGCCTATCTCCTACAAGTATTTCATGACGGCCATCCTATTCGTGCTGTTCGACGTGGAAATTATCTTTATGTACCCATGGGCGGTTAACTTCAAAACCTTTGGCCTGGAGGGATTTCTGCAGATGCTGGTGTTCATCTCCCTGCTCATGGCAGGTTTCTTCTACGTGATCAAAAAAGGCATCCTGGATTGGGAATAAGGCATTAAACTTTTACAAGCGCATTTGTGTTGCATTTACGGGCGACGCACTGCCTGCATGTAAAAACAAACTATCCTTGAAATGAGCGATTCAAATAACGATATTAAGCTAGTAGACGCGCCAGACGGTATTTCCGGTGCAGGTTTCTTTGCCACATCATTCGAGAAGGTAATCGGTTTGGCCCGCAAGCACTCGCTTTGGCCTTTGCCTTTCGCCACCTCTTGCTGTGGTATCGAGTACATGGCCACCATGGGCTCCAATTACGATATTTCCCGCTTCGGTTCGGAGCGCCCAAGCTTCTCCCCACGCCAGGCAGACATTCTGATGGTGATGGGTACGATTGCCAAGAAAATGGGCCCTGTGGTAAAGCAGGTATACGAGCAGATGGCCGAGCCACGCTGGGTGATCGCGGTGGGAGCCTGTGCATCTTCCGGTGGTATTTTTGATACGTACTCTGTGCTGCAGGGTATTGACCGCGTGGTGCCGGTGGACGTGTACGTACCAGGTTGCCCGCCTCGCCCAGAGCAGATTCTGGACGGCTTGATGCGCGTGCAGGACCTGGCAGAAAACGAATCGCTGCGCCGCCGTAACTCTCCGGAGTACCAGGCATTGCTGGCCTCTTACAACATTAAATAAGCAAATGGAGCTTACGAACGAAAACGTACTCGGCAAAATCATCAGTAAGTTTGGGGAAGAGAACATCTGGGACGCTTTTAGCCCGGATGGCATCATGACGATCACCACGAACCGTGCATCGATCATCGAGCTGATCCAGTACCTGCGCGAAGACAAGGAGCTGGACATCAGTTTCCTGACTACGATGTGCGGTATCCACTATCCTGATTTCAAAGATAAAGAACTGTGCGTGATGTACCAGTTGCACAGCCTGCGCCATAACTACCGCATCCGCATCAAGGTGTTTATGCCTGCGACCGATGCCGTTATGCCCACGCTGACGAACCTGTACTCCGCCGCGAACTGGATGGAGCGGGAGACTTTCGACTTCTACGGCGTGCAGTTTACGGGCCACCCAAACCTGACGCGCATCCTGAACATTGAGGAGATGGAGTACCACCCGATGCTGAAGCAGTACCCACTGGAAGACCAGACGCGGGAAGACAAGATAGATACCTTTTTCGGACGTTAAGCCAGTTTGGCTGCCGGCACTTACCAATTGCGCGGCAAACAACCTAAGAAACTAAAAATGGCTACTGAACATAAAACCGCCGAGCTTACCGAGCTGGAGCAGTTCCGCAAAGACAACGGACTTGCCCTGCGCGACGAGCCGCAACTTACCACGCTGAACCTGGGCCCGACACACCCGGCAACGCATGGCATTTTCCAGAACATCCTGCAGATGGATGGGGAGAAGATTATGGACGCTGTGCCTACGATCGGCTACATTCACCGTGCCTTCGAGAAAATAGCAGAGCGACGTCCGTTCTACCAGATCACGCCGCTCACCGACCGCATGAACTACTGCTCGTCTCCCATTAATAACATGGGATACCACATGACGGTAGAGAAATTGCTCGGCATTACCGTACCGAAGCGTGCGCAGTACATCCGTGTGATCATGATGGAACTGGCCCGTATCTCCGACCACCTGATCTGTAACTCAATCCTGGGCGTGGATTCCGGTGCCTTTACGGGCTTCCTGTACGTGATGCAGGAGCGTGAGCACATCTATGATATTTACGAGGAAGTATGCGGTGCCCGTCTGACGACGAACATGGGCCGCATCGGGGGTATGGAGCGCGACTTGTCGCCGAAAGCCCTGCACCTGATCGACGAGTTCCTGAAGCGCTTTCCGAAAGTATGGGCAGAGTTTGAGAAAATGTTCACCCGCAACCGCATCTTTATCGACCGCACCACTGGTGTGGGTCCTATTTCAGCAGAGCGAGCGCTTAATTACGGCTTTACAGGCCCGAACCTGCGTGCTGCTGGTGTTGATTATGATGTGCGTGTGATGAACCCGTACTCGTCTTACGAAGACTTCGAATTCGAAATTCCGGTAGGCTCTAACGGCGATACGTATGATCGCTTCCTGGTGCGCAACGAGGAAGTATGGCAGAGTTTAAAGATCATTGAGCAGGCTTATAAAAACCTGCCAGAGGGATCTTACCACGCCGATGCTCCGCATTACTACCTGCCTCCGAAGAAGGAAGTATACACCAGCATGGAAGCGCTGATCTATCACTTTAAAATTGTGATGGGCGAGATTGACGCACCGGTTGGTGAAGTATACCACAGCGTGGAAGGCGGCAACGGCGAATTGGGCTTCTACCTCATCAGCGACGGTGGCAGAACGCCTTACCGCCTGCATTTCCGCCGCCCTTGCTTTATCTATTACCAGGCCTACACCGAGATGATCAAAGGCGGCCAGCTGGCTGACGCGATCCTGACCCTGAGTAGCCTGAACGTGATTGCTGGCGAGCTGGACGCTTAAACATTTATCATATACCATTCAACATTAATCCATACTTAAGGATTAGTGACAAATAAAAATGGCAGAGACACTAAACGAAGTAACGTTTTCTGACGCGGCGATGGCCGAGATACAGCGCTACATCAGCCACTACCCAGAGGGTCGACAGAAATCTGCGCTACTACCTATCCTGCATATCGCGCAGGCTGAGTTTGGCGGTTGGGTAAGCCCGGAGGTAATGGACAAGGTTGCACAGATCCTGGACATTCAGCCAATTGAAGTATACGAGGTAGCTACTTTCTATACCATGTTCAACCTGAAGCCGGTGGGCAAGCACGTGCTGGAAGTATGCCGCACAGGCCCTTGCTGCCTGCGCGGTGCCGACCAGCTCATCGAAACCCTGAAGCAAAAGCTGAACATTGAGGAAGGCGAAACATCGGCCGACGGCATGTTTACGCTGAAGCCGGTGGAGTGCCTTGCCTCGTGCGGAACAGGCCCGATGCTGCAGGTGCGTGAAGTATTTTACGAGAACATCGATAGCGAGCAGCGTGTGGATGAGTTCCTGGAGATGATGCGCAGCAAGGAGCACGAAACGCCAACCTGGGCACAGTAACATAGACATTGTGACAAAAGACCGGTAGACGAAAGACTTTTTTGACGAAAGACTTTTTTAGAGTCACTCTTTTGTCCTTTGTCACAAAATCCTTTGTCAATTAAACAGCTATACATCCTGCTACAATGGGACTGAAAATATTAACTGAACATATCAACGTACCCGGCATCGAAACGCTGGAAGTGTATCGTAAGCACGGCGGCTACAAATCTGTAGAGAAGGCCCTGAAAACGATGTCTCCGGAAGAGGTGGTGGAAGAGGTAAAGACCTCCGGCCTGCGTGGCCGTGGTGGTGCCGGCTTCCCGACGGGTATGAAATGGAGCTTTCTGGCCAAGCCGGAAGGTGTGCCGCGTTACCTGGTGTGCAACGCCGACGAATCAGAGCCGGGCACTTTCAAGGACCGCTGGTTCATGGAGAAAAACCCGCACGCACTGGTAGAAGGTATGATCACCTCCAGCTACGCATTGGGAGCCAATACTTCTTATATCTACATCCGCGGCGAGTTGATGTTTGTACTGCGCATCCTGGAGAAAGCTATCGCTGAGGCGTATGCTGCCGGTTTGCTGGGCAAAAACATATTCGGCTCAGGTTACGACCTGGACCTGCACGTAGCTCCGGGTGGTGGTGCTTATATCTGCGGTGAGGAAACTGCCTTGCTGGAGTCTTTGGAAGGCAAGCGTGGCAACCCGCGCAACAAGCCGCCATTCCCGGCGGTGAAAGGCCTTTTCCAAAGCCCAACGGTGGTGAATAACGTGGAAACAATCGCCTCTGTTCCCTGGATCGTGAACAACACGGGTGCCGAGTATGCAAAAATAGGTATCGGCCGTAGCACGGGTACGAAGCTGATCTCTGCCAGCGGCAACATCAACAAGCCGGGTGTGTACGAGATTGACCTGGGTGTGCCGGTAGAGGAGTTTATTTACTCTGATGAGTATTGCGGCGGCATCTGGAAAGGCAAGCAACTGAAAGCGGTGGTACCGGGCGGATCTTCCGTGCCGATTCTGCCTGCGGAGTTAATCCTGAAAACAGCAGCCGGTGAGCAGCGCCTCATGAGCTACGAGTCTTTATCAGACGGTGGTTTTGTGAGTGGCTCTATGCTAGGTTCCGGTGCCTTTATCGTGTTTGACGAAGACCAGTGCATCGTGCGCAACACGTGGAACTACTCCCGCTTCTATCACCACGAGTCATGCGGCCAGTGTAGCCCATGCCGCGAGGGTACGGGCTGGATGGAGAAAGTGCTGCACCGCATTGAGTACGGCCACGGCCATCCGCAGGACATCGACCTACTGGTAAGCGTTGCCAAGCAGATTGAGGGTAACACCATTTGCCCACTGGGCGATGCAGCCGCATGGCCGGTAGCCGCCGCTATCCGCCACTTCCGCGACGAGTTTGAATGGCACATCAAACACCCGCGAGAGGCAACAGCCCCGGGAGCGGTGTACAGAGGCCAGCTAGACGCGGTAACAGCGTAGTTTTAGACTTAAGAATCAAGACGTAAGACACAAGACTTTAGGCCTTCAAAGGCAGCTTTGATCTATCGTCTTCATTTATGCCATCTTCTTTATGTCATCTTTGAAAGATCTTAGTGGCGGAGCGCGACGGCAGTTGCGACTAGCAAACAAGGTCCTTTCAGTATGACAAATGAAGAAGGTTAATCAATATATAAGTATAGCTTAAATCGTTTGCTGTTCTGCTTTCATCGAAAAACGAACAACAAATAACGAACAACGATATCTAAAATGGCTAAAGTAACAATTGACGGCATAGAGATAGAGGTAGAAGACGGAACTACCATTCTCCAGGCTGCAAGAAAAATCGGAGGCGACATCGTCCCTCCTGCCATGTGTTATTATACTCCATTGAAAGGCAGCGGCGGCAAGTGCCGTGTGTGCCTGGTAAAAGTAACGCAAGGCTCCGCCAAAGACACACGCCCGATGCCAAAGCTGGTTGCCTCGTGCATCACGCAGGTGCAGGACGGCATGGTCGTGGAAAACACCACTAACGAAGAAGTGCTGAATGCCCGCAAAGGCATTGTGGAAATGCTGCTGATCAACCACCCACTGGATTGCCCTATTTGCGACCAGGCCGGTGAGTGCAGCCTGCAGGACCTGTCATACGAGCATGGCGTGAGTGCCGTCCGTTACGAAGAACAGCGCCGTACCTTTAACAAAGTAGACATTGGACCATACATACAACTGCACATGACGCGCTGCATCCTGTGCTACCGTTGCGTGTACACGGCAGATCAGATCACGCCTGAGCGCGTGCACGGTGTGCTGGGTCGTGGCGATGCTGCGGAGATCGGTACCTATATTGAGAACGTGGTGGGCAATGAGTTCTCGGGCAACGTGATTGATGTATGCCCGGTGGGCGCGTTGACAGACAAAACCTGGCGCTTTAAGAACCGCGTGTGGTTTACCAAACCGCTTGATGCGCACCGCGACTGCCCTACCTGCTCAGGTAAGGTAACGCTTTGGGCGCGTGGCGAGGAGGTGCTCCGCGTAACGGCTCGCAAAGACCAGTACAACGAGGTGGAAGAGTTTATCTGCAATACCTGCCGCTTCGACAAGAAAGAGATGAAAGACTGGACGATTGAAGGCCCGCGCCACATCGAAAGTAATTCTGTAATTTCGGCCAACCATTACGAACTGCCGGTGATTAACGTGCCGATCGTACCGAACTTACCATCATCTACCAAGAAAAACCTGCCGCAGGAATAACATATGGAGTCTGTAGACCTAGTATACAAGGGAATTTACATCCTGGCGATTTTTGGAGTAACGTTGTTGATAGCGACCTATTCCACCTACTTTGAGCGTAAAATAGCCGCTTTCATTCAGGACCGCGTTGGGCCTAACCGCGCTGGTCCTGCCGGTTTGCTGCAGCCGCTGGCCGACGCCGGTAAACTATTCTTCAAAGAAGACTTTATACCTGCAAAGTCAAGCAAGGCGCTATTTATACTCGGCCCAGGCATTGCGATGCTGGTGGCTACCATGTCCAGCGCTGTGATTCCATTTGGCGATGTGCTGTTGATTGACGGCCGTGAGCTCTGGCTACAGGCGATTGAGGTAAATATAGGTGTGCTGTATGTGTTCGGTGTGGTATCGCTGGGCGTGTATGGTCTGATGATCGGTGGATGGGCGTCTAACAACAAGTTCTCGCTGCTGGGTGCTATTCGTGCCGCATCGCAGAACATCAGCTACGAACTGGCTATGGGCCTTTCGCTGATAGCTATCCTGATGATGACGGGCTCCCTTTCACTGCGCGAGATCGCGGCGCAGCAGGCAGGTTTTAACTGGAACATCTGGTACCAACCGCTGGGATTCATCATCTTTTTGGTGTGTGCCTTTGCAGAGTGTAACCGTACGCCTTTTGACTTACCTGAGAGTGAGGCCGAATTGATCGGTGGTTACCACACAGAGTATGGCTCCATGAAACTGGGGATGTACCTGTTTGCAGAGTATATCAACATCTTTGTGGCATCTGCTGTGATGGCTACCTTATACTTTGGCGCCTACAACTTCCCGTTCATGTTTGAGTTGGAAGCCTGGTTGGTAGAAGCTACTGACAGTGTGGTGACAGCAAACAACATCGTAACGATGCTTGGCGTGGGCGCTATGTTCACGAAAATCTTCCTGTTCATCTTCTTCTTCATGTGGGTACGCTGGACGCTTCCGCGCTTCCGCTATGACCAACTAATGAAGCTGGGCTGGCAGATTCTGATCCCGCTGGCGATTCTAAACATCCTGCTGACAGGTGGCGGAATTCTGCTGAAAGACTATTTATTCTAAACTATAGTACCGAAATTTGAATGTTGCTGGCAAGTTACCTGTTATAGGGGAAATAGCTTTGCAACACGCATAATCGACATATAAATGGAACCACTATCCAATAGAAGAAAGAATATAGAGAAACTGCCGATGACATTCGCGGAGCGCGCGTATTTGCCTGCTATCGCCCAGGGACTCGGCATTACCTTAAAACACTTCTTCAAAAAGAAAGCGACCGTACAGTACCCGGAGCAAACCCGCGAGCGCAGCGAGCACTGGCGCGGCCTGCACGTGCTGAAGCGCGACGAGAACGGCGCAGAGCGCTGCACGGCCTGTGGTCTGTGCGCCGTGGCCTGCCCTGCCGAAGCCATCACCATGACGGCTGGCGAGCGAAAAGCCGGCGAGGAAGGACTGTACCGGGAGGAGAAGTATGCGGTAACATACGAGGTGAACATGCTGCGTTGCATTTTCTGCGGCCTTTGTGAAGAAGCGTGCCCGAAAGCGGCCATCTTCCTGCAGGACGATAAAATTGCCCCGGCCCGTTACGAGCGCGACGAGTTTATCTACGGCAAAGACCGCTTAGTTGAGCCTCTTAAAACCACTGAAACAAAATAACCCGATGACCGAGAGTCTTTTCTTCTTTCTTGCTTCGCTGACACTGCTTTGCGCCCTGATGGTGGTGATCTCCAAAAACCCGGTGCACAGCGTCCTGTTTTTGATCATTACGTTCTTTACCATCTCCGGCCATTATATCCTGCTCAACGCGCAGTTCCTGGCTGCGGTAAACATTATTGTGTACGCCGGGGCAATCATGGTGCTTTTCCTGTTCGTGATCATGTTCCTGAACATGAGTAAGGACTCTGAGAAAAGTGTTAAGACCTCCACCCTAAGCAAGTTTGCTGGTACCATTGCCGGTGGTTTGCTGTTCGTTATACTTATCGCTGCCCTGAAAGACACTAGTGTTATGGGCTATGATGCGGCTGTGTATGACTCGCAGGTGGGCATGGTGGAGAACCTTGGCTTTGTGCTGTACACGCAGTACCTGCTGCCATTTGAGCTCGCTTCGGTGCTGTTCCTGGTGGCCATGGTGGGCGCCGTGATGCTGG
Source organism: Pontibacter akesuensis (assembly GCF_001611675.1). Classification (NCBI taxonomy): domain Bacteria; kingdom Pseudomonadati; phylum Bacteroidota; class Cytophagia; order Cytophagales; family Hymenobacteraceae; genus Pontibacter; species Pontibacter akesuensis. Next base: position 1,313,469 of record NZ_CP014766.1, read on the forward strand.
GTAAGAAAGAAAAAGGCGAAGCGCACTTCTAGCGTTCATCGTTATACTTAAAACAAAAGAGCCTGCTTTCATGAAAGCAGGCTCTTTTGTTTTATAAGGTTACTGCACCTGCAGTTGCACCTCCAGCAACTCGGAGTGTCCCAAGTCATCATCCGACACCACTACCACCTCATACTGCCCCTGCTCCTCTCCTGCCAGCACCACCAGCGACTCAGCCTTACCCAGGTAAGGAGAACCATCCGAGTTCTGAATCAGAACCGTTGGTACATTTAACGGGTTGTTTGAATCCGTGGCATACGGCAGCGCGTTCAGGTCGATTACCCCAATGTAGCTGCCCAGTACTTCGCCGTCTTCGATGGCGTTTGGTGTATCCTCGACGGAGGCGGTGAAAAAAAGGCGGTCCCCTGACGCATAAGCGCCAGAAAAGCTGGCTTTGTTCTGCCCCATAGCAGGCAAGGTAAAGTGGTATACCGCAGCGGCAGGAATCTCGGCACCTTCCATCACAAAACGCTTGAAAGCATCCGCATCCAGGCGAATCAGCACATTCGCGCCTCCCCCGGCAGGGCGCTGCAGCAGGTACACATAGGTTTTGTCGAGTGCCAGCCCTTCCAGATTCAGTTCTCCTTCCGTCTCCAGTTTCAGCACATGCTTCAGAAAAGTATAAAACCGGCTCATGTCCAGTTCCCGCACCGCGTTCCCTTCGGACAGGTTCACCAGAAAGCCCCTGTTCCGCGCTTCGCTGGCGCCGGAGCCCAGCAAAAGCAGCATTTCGTCACGGCCATAGGTAAAATGCGCCATACTTTCCAGGTCGGGTTTGGAGGCTTTGGGAATGCGGCCGGAGGAAAATTCTGCTGTATCGAACAGCGCGTGCTGCTCCAGCAACTGAAACTGCTCATTCAACTTGTACAGAAAGGGCGAATCATCTCCCATTATATAATAACTGTCCTGCACCCGTTCCACCCCCGAGGCGGATGGGATGTTCTGGTAAAAGTACTTGCGCTGTGTGGTGGCGGTTAGGTTCAGTGTTTTCATGCGTTCCAGGGCTGGGGCTGCGGTATCCGAAGTTTCAGGTACGTCTGTTTTGCAGGAGGGCAACAGAAACAACAGGCAGGCAAAGCATAGCAGGTAAGGATATTTCATGGTTTATGTAGCGTTCCATCCTAGCTACGCAAGGCTGGCTCAAAAGTATAAACGGGCAAGTTGGTGGCAGCAGGAAGCTTAGAGTGCCAAGGCCGCAAAAAAAGCCATTTTAAGCACAAAAAAGCATAAGTTGGGTACCAGTTGCCCCTGAATAAGAATAGGAAATATGTTATGGTTTTTAAGAAAATGGGGATAACTTTGCGTCTTGATTTTTGGACTTAAAGTAAAAGCGTAATTCGTTCAGCCCAACAAAATGAACAATATACCTGAGGTCATCAGAACCGTTCCTTTAGAATACTACCTCTTTTTTAGTGCGGCCTTATTTGTAATCGGTGTTATTGGAGTGCTCACGCGCCGCAATGCCATCGTTATTTTCATGTGCATCGAGCTGATGCTGAATGCTGTGAACCTGCTGCTCACTGCCCTTTCCGCTTACCGCGCGGATGCCAATGCACAGGTTTTCGTGTTCTTCATCATGGCCGTAGCGGCCGCCGAAGTATGCGTGGGACTGGCCATTATTGTGATGACCTACCGCAACATCCGCTCTACTGATGTACAACTGCTGAACTACCTGAAGTGGTAGCAGCCCTCCCAAAATCGACTAGCCTAAAAAACTTATACTGATGCAAGAGATTGTAATGCCGCTTAACAACCAGGGAATGGCACTGCTCTGTTTGCTTGTTCCGTTGCTGCCGCTTGCCGGCTTTATCATCAACGGACTGGGCAACCGCACGATCCCAAAGGGCCTGGTAAGCTTTATTGGCTGCAGCACTGTGCTGGCCTCTTTCCTGATCACCGCATATATTTTCCTCGACTTTACCGCAAACGGAAGCCGCGCCTATACTGTTGATTTCTATGACTGGATATCGGTAGGCAGCATGCAAATCGGTTTCTCGTTCCTGATTGACCAGCTCACGCTTTTCATGATGCTGATGGTAACGGGAATCGGCTTCTTCATCCACCTGTACTCGGCCGGCTACATGAGCCACGACGAGAACTTCGGGAAGTTCTTTTCCTTCATCAACCTGTTCATGTTCTCCATGCTGCTGCTGGTGATGGGCTCTAACTACGTGATGATGTTCGTGGGCTGGGAAGGCGTGGGCCTTTGCTCTTACCTGCTGATTGGCTTCTGGAACAAGAACACCAACTACAACAACGCCGCCAAGAAAGCCTTCGTGATGAACCGCATCGGTGACCTAGGTTTCCTGCTGGGCATTTTCCTGATCTTCATGACCTTTGGTTCTGTGTCTTACCCTCAGGTTTTTGCGGAGGCTGCAGGCTACACAGGTGGTATCGATTCTACCGTGATGATTGCCATTACGCTGCTCCTTTTTGTAGGTGCGATGGGTAAAAGCGCGCAGCTGCCGCTGTTTACCTGGCTGCCAGATGCGATGGCGGGTCCTACGCCTGTTTCGGCCCTGATACACGCGGCAACCATGGTAACGGCCGGTATTTATATGGTGGTTCGCTCAAACGTATTATACGCACTGGCTCCTACCACCATGGAAATCATTGCCATTGTTGGTGTAGCCACGGCAGTGCTGGCGGCTACCATCGGTCTGGCGCAAAATGATATCAAGAAAGTGCTGGCTTACTCCACCGTATCGCAGCTGGGTTACATGTTCCTGGCGCTGGGTGTGATGGCCTTCTCCTCTTCGCTGTTCCACGTACTCACGCACGCATTCTTCAAGGCGCTGCTGTTCCTGGGTGCCGGTTCTGTGATTCACGCCATGAGCAACGAGCAGGACATTCGCAGCATGGGTGGCCTCCGCAAGTACTTGCCTATCACATTTGTTACTTTCCTGATCGGTACGCTGGCCATTGCCGGTATTCCTCCTTTCGCGGGCTTCTTCTCTAAAGATGAGCTGCTGGCGCATGTGTGGGAATACAACAAAGTGCTGTGGGCACTGGGCATGCTGGCCTCTTTCATGACCTCGTTCTACATGTTCCGCCTGGTGTTCCTGACCTTCTTCGGTACGTTCCGGGGCACAGTAGAGCAGAAGAGCCACCTGCACGAGTCACCGATCTCTATGACGCTGCCGCTTATCGTGCTGGCGATACTTTCAACCGTGGGTGGTTTCTTGGGGATTCCGGCCGTGTTCGGTGAGAACAGCCATGTACTGCAGAACTACCTGGCTCCTATTTATACTTACGCCCGCGTAGCAAACGCCGCCGCTGTAGAACCGCTTCACCTGGACCACGCCACCGAATGGATGCTGATGGGCTTATCCGTGGGTGTGGCCGTAATCGCTGCCATCATTGCCTATGTCATGTACGTGAGCAAGAAAACAGTTCCTGCCACAGAGGGGACCAAGCTTGCCCCGCTGCATAACCTGGTGTACCACAAATACTACATTGACGAGTTATACAATGCCATCATTGTTCGCCCGATCATGTGGCTGTCGGGTGTTTTCCACCGCGTGCTGGATGTGGTGGTAGTGGATGGCATTGTGAACAGCTTTGGCAGGCTGACCATGCTAAGCGGCCGTACGCTTCGGTTTGCGCAGAGCGGTGCTATTGGTTTTTACCTGCTCGTGATGGTGTGCAGCATCGTGCTGATTCTATTTTTAAACTTCTTTATCGGATAAGGTTCCTAGCAGATGATCATTACAGCTCTATTACTTTTCTGGCCTGCCTTAGCCGCACTTATCGTGTTGCTCATAAAAGGACAGGGTGCTAAGAAAGTGGCTTTTGTAGCAGCGCTCGTTGAGTTTGCACTTGCATTGGTGGCCCTGACTAGCTTCAACACGGAACTTGGCACCACACAGCTTGCCCTTAGCACGCCATGGGTAGCAAGCGCCGGCATTAACTTCAGCATCGGCATGGATGGTATCAGCCTGCTGATGGTGTTGCTGACTACCTTCCTGGTGCCGCTCATCATTCTTTCCGCTTTCAAGCACGATTACAAGAACCCGAACGCTTTCTACGCCCTTATCCTGTTTATGCAAACTGGCTTGATCGGTGTATTTGTGGCGCTTGATGCATTCGTATTCTACTTCTTCTGGGAAGTAGCCTTGATTCCGATCTACTTTATCGCTGCTGTTTGGGGCGGGGCGAACAGAATTCGTATTACGTTCAAGTTCTTTGTGTACACCATCTTCGGATCGCTGTTCATGCTGGCTGCGTTTGTGTATTTATACTTGCAGACGCCGGGCACACACTCATCCGATGTAAACGCGTTCTACCAGTTGGCGCTTTCCAGCGAGTCACAAAGCTGGATCTTCTGGTTCCTGTTTATCGCCTTCGCCATTAAAATGCCGGTGTTCCCGTTCCACACCTGGCAGCCCGACACCTATACCGAGTCGCCCCCTCAGGCTACGATGCTGCTTTCAGGCATCATGCTGAAGATGGGAATTTACGGTGTGCTGCGGTGGTTGCTTCCGGTGGTGCCATTAGGAGTAAGCCAGTGGGATGAGCTGGTACTTGTACTTTCTATCATCGGTATAGTATACGCCTCCATCATCGCCATCCGCCAAAGCGATCTGAAGCGCCTGATCGCCTACTCCTCTATCGCCCACGTGGGACTGATTGCGGCGGGTATCTTCACGCTGAACGAGCAGGGCCTGCAAGGTGGCGTTATTCAAATGCTAAGCCACGGTATTAATGTGGTAGGCCTGTTCTTTATCATCGACATTATTTTCAGCCGCACACAGACACGCGAGATCATTGGTCTGGGAGGTATCACGCAAAACGCGAAAATGCTTTCCATCTTCTTCATGATCCTGCTGCTGGGCTCGGTGGCACTGCCGCTTACAAACGGCTTTGTTGGTGAGTTCCTACTGCTTTCCGGTGTGTTTCAGTACAACCCATGGTTTGGCGCTGTGGCTGGCTTAACGATTATACTTGGTGCGGTGTACATGCTGCGCATGTTTCAGGGTGTGATGTTCGGCACCAAATCGGAGCTGACGCAGCACTTTACAGACCTGACGCTGAACGAGAAGGCCGTACTGATTCCGCTGGTGGTGATGGTGTTCTGGATCGGTTTATTCCCGAATACTTTCCTGAGCATTTCAGAGCCCGCGGTAAATAACCTGCTGACCATCATTAACCGCTAGGCAGCTAAAGAGAAACGTTTTTACAGAAATACGACGACATGACTTCGATCATACTTCTATCTGTTTTCGGCATCATAAACCTCTTTGTAGGATTTATGAAATCAAAGAAGGTCTTACTGCCCCTGTCGCTACTGTTTTTAGTGGTGGTGTTTGGCGTAAACCTGCTGAGCTGGAACGATACGCAGAGCTACTTCAACAACATGCTCACCATCGATAATTACGCGGTGGCGTTTACAGGCGTGATGGTGCTTTCCACGCTCCTGCTTTTGCCTTTCTCCCAGCGCTACGTAGACAAGGAAGATGCGAACCTGGCAGAGTATTATACCCTGCTGCTTTTCGCGCTGGTGGGCTCTATCATGATGGTGGGTTACGAGAACCTGCTCATGCTTTTTATTGGTGTTGAGATTCTATCCATTGCGATGTACGTACTGGCCGGCAGCGACAAGTCGAGCCTGCGCTCGAACGAAGCCGCGCTGAAGTACTTCCTCATGGGCTCCTTCTTTACCGGCATCATGCTGTTCGGTATTGTGATGATTTACGGTGCAACGGGTACTTTTAACGTTGCCGAAATTGGCGCTGTGGAAGTGGCCGCTGATGGCTTAATGAGCACTATGTTTATACTTGGCATGCTGCTGCTGATCATCGGTATCTCGTTCAAAATCTCTGCCGCCCCTTTTCACTTCTGGGCTCCTGACGTGTACGACGGTACCCCAACCTTCTTCACAGCCTTCATGTCGACAGTAGTGAAAACGGCTGGTGTGGCTGCCTTTTACAAGCTGATGGTGGCCGCTTTCGCCGCTGCTTACATCACCTGGTTCCCAACGCTAATCGCCATTACGGTGCTGACGCTGATTGTTGGTAACGTGGGCGCCGTAGTACAGACAAGTATGAAGCGCATGCTGGCTTACTCCAGTATCTCGCACGCCGGTTATATGCTGATGGCGCTGATTGCTTTCAACCAACTGTCTGATTCCTCTATCCTGTTCTACTCTGTAGCCTATGCGTCGGCAACTATCGCTGCCTTCGGCGTACTGAAAATGGTACAGGATCAGCGCGGCAGTGCAGCATACGAGGCATTCAACGGCTTGGGCAAAACAAACCCGCTGCTTGCCTTCGCCATGACTGTGTCCATGCTTTCGTTGGCTGGTATTCCGCTCACGGCAGGATTCTTCGGTAAGTTCTTCGTGTTTACTTCAGTGCTGCAGAACCCTGACTTGCTGTGGCTGGTTGTTTTGGCTGTGATTCTGGCTGCTGTTGGTATCTACTACTACTTCCGGGTAGTGATTGCGATGTACATGCACCCTGCTGAAAACCGTGAAGTAATACAGGTAGGTAGCTTTACCTCCTTCACTCTTATCTTCATCACCATCCTGACTATTCTACTGGGCATAGCGCCTGCCCTGGTAAGCGACTTACTCTAGCATAACTACACTTCACAGGAACAGCGGCTGCCTTGCAAAAGGCAGCCGCTGTTGTTTTATAGATCAATCTCGTGGATCAGCAAAGACTTTGCGATATCCAAAGGTTACGCGAGTGTCCGGCTACAAAGCTACTCCACCAGACGCACGCAGGAGCTGCGCACGCTGCGAGGTCTTACCTACACTGCGCCTGCTCAAAAGACCTCGCGGTGTCTTTAGACCCGCGAGCGTCTGTAGGATCAGCTGTTCCGATTTCCTCCCATCCCGCAAATCCTAGAAATCCTGATTCGGATAACAGGTGCACGATTGGAAAGGTCGCGACCTGTCCCTACAAACTAATATCAAACGGTATTGCCATGCATTTACCCATCCAAGTATAAAAACTGTAGCACCAGTCATTCCCGCTACACAACCCCCAATCAACACCACTTATCCACATATCCACACTACTATAAGCAAAGCAGCCTAAAATGGTGGATAAAGGGCACTTTTATACTTCAATCCACACAGTTATCCACATTTTAAACAACAGCATGTATGAAATGTGGATGAAAAACAAAGGCCTGCCGCTGAAATCAGCGGCAGGCCTTCTATAGCTTGTGGAAAAACGACTGTTACCCTTTCGGAAGGTTTTTCATGTTTATGTGTAACTCATCGAGCTGCGCTTCAGAGATTGGGGCTGGTGCATCAATCATCACATCACGGCCGGAGTTATTCTTCGGGAAGGCGATGTAGTCACGGATAGAGTCGGAGCCACCGAACAGGGAGCACAGGCGGTCGAAGCCAAAGGCGATGCCACCGTGCGGCGGCGCCCCGTACTCAAACGCGTTCATCAGGAAGCCAAACTGAGCCTCTGCCTCTTCTTTGGTGAAGCCCAGTAAGCTGAACATTTGCGACTGCAGGGTGCGGTCGTAGATACGGATAGAACCGCCGCCTACTTCCACGCCATTAATTACCATGTCGTAGGCATTGGCACGAATAGCACCCGGGTTGCTCTCGATCAGGTGCAGGTCCTCCGGCTTTGGCGACGTGAACGGGTGGTGCATCGCGTGGTAACGCTGCGCCTCCTCGTCCCACTCCAGCAGTGGGAAATCAACCACCCATAGCGGAGAGAATACATTTTTATCGCGTAGGCCTAGGCGTGTGCCCATTTCCAGGCGCAGTTCATTTAACGCTTTGCGTGTTTTATCTGCTCCACCGGCAAGTATAAGTATAAGATCGCCTGGCTTTGCATTCAAAGCGTTTGCCCACTCCTGCAGGTCTTCAGGAGAGTAGAATTTATCAACAGATGATTTCACGCTGCCGTCTTCGTTTACGCGGGCGTAAACCAGACCAGTGGCGCCAATCTGCGGACGCTTCACAAAATCTATTAGTTCGTCGAGTTGCTTGCGGGTGTAGGAGGCGGCACCTTCAGCACAGATACCAACTACCAGTTCGGCGTCGTCAAATACTTTAAAGCCTTTGTTTTTTACCAATGGGTTCAGCTCCACAAACTGCATTCCGAAGCGCGTATCCGGCTTATCAGAACCGTAAAGGCGCATGGCATCTGCGTAGGTCATACGCGGCAGCTTCTCAATGTTCACGTCCTTCACCTGCGCAAACAGGTGCTTGATAAACCCTTCGAAGGTGTTCAGGATATCCTCCTGCTGCACAAACGACATTTCGCAGTCAATTTGCGTGAACTCCGGTTGGCGGTCAGCACGCAAATCCTCGTCACGGAAGCACTTCACGATCTGGAAATATTTATCGAAGCCCGACACCATCAGCAGCTGTTTAAAGGTCTGCGGCGACTGTGGCAGGGCATAAAACTCACCTGCGTTCATACGGCTCGGAACCACAAAATCGCGGGCACCTTCCGGCGTAGATTTGATCAGGTAAGGCGTTTCTACTTCGATGAAGTTCAGGCCATCCAGGTAGTTTCGGGTTTCGCGCATCATGCGGTGGCGCAACTCCAAGTTGCGACGAACAGGCGTGCGGCGCAGGTCCAGGTAACGGTAGCGCATGCGCAGGTCGTCTCCGCCGTCTGTCTCATCCTCAATCAGGAAAGGCGGCAGTTTAGCCGGGTTCAGTACCTCTATCTTAGTTACCTGCAGCTCGATGTCGCCGGTAGGTATTTTATCGTTTTTAGAATGACGCTCAATGACTTTACCAGTGGCTTGAATCACGAACTCACGGCCCAGGCTGCGGGCCTGCTGCATCAGTTCAGTGGCGGTGATGCCTTCGTCAAGAGACAGCTGTGTGATGCCGTACCGGTCGCGCAAATCAATCCACAGCATGCCGCCCTTGTCGCGGAGGCGCTGCACCCAACCGGTTAAAATTACCTCTTCGCCAACATTGGCCAGGCGAAGCTCGCCACAAGTATGAGTTCGGAACATAGTATGATGTACTTCTATAGTTTGATACAAAGGTAATAATCTTGCGCCGCGTTTGCTCCCTGGCGCTGAAAGAACTTACTCCAGCAGGTCACGTGCCGCAGCCACGTTGTCTACTTGAATGGCGTCCGGCTGCATGTTGATCATCTTGGCGATGCGGGAGCGGGACTTCCCGCCGAACAGCGCTACCTGCAGTCCCAAAGCTTTCGCCTGCTGCACCTGCGCTTCGCTCACGTTGCGTCCGTTGGCGCAAATACCCTGCAATTTATACTTCTGAATTGTCTGCAGCGCCTCGTCGAACGAGCCGCCGGTGTCCAGCATGAGCTGCGCCTGTGGCTCTACCTCACGAAAGGCCATCAGGAAATCAGGATTGGGCGAGATAAACACCAGCTGCTGCACCGGGTAGTTATACTTGCGGAGCATCGCCAGCAGCGTTTGGGCATAGTTTAGATGACGCTCCGGCTTCTGGTTGCGCAGGTCCAGGTGCAGGTACGGCAGTTCCGGATAAGTAGCAAAACGTTGCAGCATGGCTTCTAACGTGATGATCTCCTCGTCCTGGAAAAGATCGTAGCCGAAGCCGCCAGTATACTTCAACCCAATTACCTCATTAGCCGACAAATCATCTATAAAGCCCGTCGCGGCGGTACTGCTCTCCAGCGTTGGATCGTGGTACAGCACCGGCACCCCGTCCTGCGTCAGCTGCACGTCCACCTCCACGCCATCTGCGCTGTGCTCCTCCACCGCCTGCAAAATAGAGGCCATACTATTGGAAGGCAGCGGGTTGAACGGATTAAAGGGCGACATGAAGCCGGAACCGGCATGGCCAATCACCTGCACATCGGTATGCACTATCTTGTCGTGCCGGTACAGCAGCCAGCCACCGAGAGCCAGGCCAAACAGCACAAATGCCAGCACCGCGAGTTTTACCTTGCGCGGCACCTGCCGCTTCGACATGTGGTGTACAGTAGCCAATTGTAAAATTTATGATTAAACAACGAAGGTAACACAGAATCTTTATAAATACTCTTAATTTTGCGATCGCACAAACACAGCCAGATGTCCGGAACTCCGAAAACAACCTTCACCAAAATATTCACGGCAGACGCCGCCACGCTGGGTCAGCCGCAGGAGCGTTACCTTATTCCGCTTTCCACTGTTCTGCTAATTGCGCTAGCCATACGCTTGATAGCTGCTTTTTTCTCCAAGGGCTTTGCTTTCAGCGACGATCATTTTGACGTGATCACCATTGCCCAGGGATGGCTGGACGGGTTCCCGCTGTGGCTGAACGAGCCGATGCCGCCGCGCCACAGCATGCTCTACGTGCTGCTGCATTATGCGCTGTTTTACGTGATGGAGGCAATGGGCATTTTCAGCCCGGAGGTGAAGATGACGGTAGTGCGCCTGATCCACGCGGTTTATTCGCTGCTGGTAGTATACTTTGGCTATAAGTTAACAGAGCGGTTATCGAACAGGGCCAACGCGCGGCTGGTGGGCCTGATGCTGGCGCTGATGTGGTTTATGCCCTTCATGAGCGTGCGCAACCTGGTGGAGATGGTGTGTATTCCACCTTACCTGGCTGCCTTTTACCTGATGGTGCGCGAAGATCAATCGGAGCGGAAACGCGTGATGCCTTACTTTTGGGCAGGTGTACTGTTCGCGCTGGCATTCGTGTTCCGCTACCATACGGTGCTGTTCGGCGCGGGTGCCGGCCTGGTGCTGCTTTACAAGCGCCAGTGGCGCAAGGCCATAGCCGTTCTGGTTGGATTTGCCGTAGCCGCCTTCCTGATCCAGGGCACAATCGATATCATCTTCTTCGATTACCCTTTCCACTCCATTGTAGCTTACTTCCTGTATAATACCGAGCATGCCTATGGCTACAGCACGGGACCCGTTTACCGCTTTGCCCTAACCATACTTGGCTTCCTGGTGCCGCCGGTGAGCGCGTTCCTGGTGGTGGGTTATTCGCGCACGGCAAAGCTGGCACCGAAGCTTTTCTGGGGTGGTTTGATCTTTTTCGTGGCGCACTCGCTGTTCCCCAACAAGCAGGAGCGCTTTATACTTCCATTGCTCCCCCTCATCATGGTGCTCGGCGTGATCGGATGGCAGAGCTTTGTGCGCCAGTCGGCTTTCTGGAACAAGCGCCGCAAACTGCTGGCTGCCTGCTGGGGCTTTTTCTGGGTGCTGAACCTGCTGGCTACCGTGGGCATGGCTTTTACCTATACCAAGAAAAGCCGCGTGGCGCCGCTGGTATACTTATCAGACAAGCCTGACGTGGATGGCGTGGTGCTGGAGTTCGGAAACCACAGCGTCAAAACTCCTCCCCTCTTTTACCTCGGCCGCCCCAGCGTGGTGTATGATAAGTATGTAATCGATGAGGACATGGTGTGGGAAGAATACCTGCAGGGGCAAAAGCAATTGCCGGAAAACTTTGTGATGGTGTATACCCTGAACGAAGACAAGACCCAGCAGGAGTTCAACGAAGAAATAACGGCATCGCCCTACAAAGCAGATTATGTAGCAGTTATCGGTACCGATGACATGGAAGAGCGCATGGCCCGCCTCCACGAATTCTACCCCAACCTCAAGTTAGATCATACTATCTCTCCTTCCCTCTATGATAGGGTGCTGCACCTGCTCAACCCGCGTGTGCATAAGAATGAGGTGGTGCAGATTTATGAAGTGAAAGAGTAGAGGAAATTGTTTTGATGGGTGTACTGGCGCAAGTCTTTGGACTTGTGTCCTGGTATGATGTTGAGTTTGTAACTCTACTGGCTTGAAAAGCCACACTTTCATAGTTGCTGCTTATTACAACTAGAAACAAGCTATTTTTTCTAGCCACTGCTGATCCTCTAGCTCCCAAATACCTACTGTTCCACCTCTGGCTTTGGAGCGCTCACGGCCGCGGGGCCCTGTCCTCGGGCATCGCGCTGGAACCTTTTCTTTGCTCGCTGCGCTTTGCAATCCCGCTAGCGCGGGACCGAAAAACTCCATAGGCGCTCAACCCAAGGACTGGAATCGGTTCAGATGCCGATGGCTCATGCTATGCAACGAAGGCTAAGTCCCCCTTTGAAGGGGGCAGGGGGATGTTCCTGCTACTACAGGAACTCCCTTCCTTAAATAAGGAGGGGTTAGGGGTGGATTATTCAGAGCAACCCAAGCTACCGCGTTTATAGTTGCAGAATCTAGCACTCCCTCCCCTGTTTTTTGGAAAGGGCTGGGGAGGAATTATCGCACATACTTTAACTTCGCCTGAAACAACACTACTTATCATCAACCTCCTCCAGTATGGCTTTCAATTCTTTGGTTCTGTTCTGCGTCAGTTCTGTTTTGCAGGTATACAGCATCAGGGGCATCATGGAGCCACCTTCGTAGAACTGCTCGTACAGGCCGCAATGGCTGTCTCTTACCACCAGCCAACTCTGCTGCGCCATTACCAACAGTGTCTTTGCCTCTGCACTTAATTTTGGTATGATCGCGTTGTACACGTCGTTCAGCGCCTTATCTGCCTGCTGGTAGGCTTCGGCGGCACAACGGTTCATTTCCAGTTGCGTCTGCGCATTTCCACAGTCTACCACTGCCTTCGTCTGAGCGCATGCCGGCACACTTATACTTAACAGCAGGATTACAAGGAAGTTATACTTCATACAGGCCTACCGCGTGAACGTGTAAATATAATTGAGGGAAAAATTCCAGAAGAAAACGAGCACGATGGCGCAGAACTTGGCCACGTAAAAGTTAAGCCTGCTCCGCTCAGTGAGCAGGTAGATAATGAAGTTATTCAGCAGCAACCCTACCAGTGCCACCACCAGGAACTTACCGTACTGCATGCCTATTTCCGGGTCGGCGCTGTTGAAGGTCCAGATGCGGTTGAGGTAGTAATTGCTGGCGCTGGCCAGCAGAAAGCCTAAGCTGTTGGCCACGTACTTGTTCCAGCGCAGCTTCTCCTTGGCCAGGTACGTCACCCCAAAGTCAAGCAGCAGGCCGGAAAAGCCCACCACTCCAAACTTAAAGAACTTGAAGAAAAGGTTCTGTAAACTCTCTGACATCCAGTTAATGCTTTGCGTTCTGCACCGGCTACAGCACAGGCGCTACAAAAGTAACAGACTTATGGCAAGAGACAAATCCTTCCGCTTTTGAATCTGTGCCTGAACACTGAATATCACCAGGCACAGGCCACTGGCCACGTTCGTTTCTGTCGACAAAAGGCCTTGGTTGGTATAGTTTATTTTTATATTCGATTTGTATTAACTTACTTCAGAAGGTGCATTTCTAACGCATAACATCAACATCTATATGGAATTAGTTATACAAAACCTCTCCAAGACCTATCCGAACGGAACAAAGGCGCTAAAGAGCATCAACCTGACCATTCCGAAAGGCATGTTCGGTTTACTTGGCCCTAACGGTGCCGGAAAATCATCGCTGATGCGCACCATTGCCACCTTGCAGGAGGCCGACAGGGGCAGCATTATGCTGGGTAGTATGGATGTGCTGCGGGAGAAGGAGGAAATGCGCAAAGTGCTGGGCTACCTGCCCCAGGAGTTTGGCGTTTACCCAAAAGTATCGGCAGAGGAAATGCTGGATCATTTTGCTGTACTCAAAGGCATCAGTAACTCCAAAGAGCGCAAAGAGGTGGTGCAGGCGCTGCTGCAGCAAACAAACCTGTACGATGTGCGCAAGAAGAACCTGGGCGGCTACTCCGGCGGTATGAAGCAGCGCTTCGGCATTGCACAGGCCCTGCTCGGCAACCCGAAGATCATCATTGTGGATGAGCCAACCGCTGGCCTCGACCCTGCCGAGCGCAACCGCTTCCATAACCTATTGAGCGAGATTGGCGAGAACATCATCGTTATACTTTCCACCCACATTGTGGAGGACGTGACAGACCTTTGCCGCAATTTTGCCATCATCAACAAAGGTGAAGTGCTGCTGGAGGGCGACCCGCTACAAGTGATCGACAGCATCCGTGGTCGCATCTGGCGCAAGTTCATCAACAAAGACGAGCTCGTACAGCACCAACTGCAACATGAGGTAATCTCCTCCCGCCTCTTCGCTGGCAAAACTATTATTCACGTGCTCTCCGAAGTACAGCCAGGGCCAGAGTTCGAAGCCGTGGCACCAGACCTGGAGGATGTATACTTCAGCAAGATACACGAGACAGCGCTGCGCGACCAGACTTCGTCTGCCCACGCAATTATGAATTAGAAATTATGAATTATGAATGGACTTGGTGGTGAGCAGGATGCTGCTTAGAAGCTTTTTCAGTTCAATCGCATCCTGATGTACGGATTCGAACGAAGCAGCAGAAATAAAGTCACTGTCTTTTAGCAGCCTTAGCCAGTAAATGGTCTCCCTGGTTTCTTTTGCCGCAATGTTCAACTTGTTGATGAAATCAGCTCTGGAACTGGCAGCAACAGCTTCCTCCACATTGGCTCCGATGGATGTACCGCTTCGCAGCACCTGCTTTGAAAGAATAAACTCCTTCTTTTCAGAACAGAGGTGCTTGTAAAGCTTCACAACGCGAAGCGCAAAGGCATACGATTTATCCGCCACAACATTTTCTTTCATACTTCATCATAATTTGAAGCAAGACACAAATTAATAATTCATCATTCATAATTATTAGAAGATGTTCAAAGAGATATTCCTTTTCGAGCTGAAGTACAGGCTCAAGCGGCCTGCGACTTATATATACTTCGTGCTGCTGTTCCTCATGGCCTTCCTGGCGATGATCAGTTTAGCGGGAGCCTTTGGTGGTGGCGTAATTATTGGTGATGTGAGTGGTGGCAAGGTATTCGCCAACTCACCTTACCAGATCAACTGGATCGTGACGGTGCTAAGCTGGTTTGGCGTGCTGATTACCTGCTCCATGATGGGCACACCCATTTTCCGCGACTTCGAGCATAAAACACACTCACTCTACTATACCACACCAATAACCAAGGCAGGTTATTTATTCGGCCGTTTCTGGGGCTCTTTTCTGATCACGCTGCTGGTATTCCTGGGAGTAGCCGCAGGTGCCATGGCGGGCACGATAATGCCAGGAATAGAGGCCGAGAAGATCGGGCCGTTTAACCTGATGTGGTACCTGCAGCCCTACCTGACCATCATTATCCCGAACCTGCTGCTCACCGGTGCCATCTTCTTTACGCTGGCAACGCTTACCCGCAGCGCGCTCTCCATCTATGTGGGCGGTGTGATTTTCCTGGTACTCTACGGTGTCTCCAACAGCCTCACCGGCGACCTCGACAATGAGATGCTGGCCAACCTGCTGGACCCGATGGGCGCCTCTGCCATTTACTACACTCAGCGCTACTGGACCACAGCCGAGCGCAACACGCTCATGCTTCCGTTCAGTGAGCACATTCTGCTTAACCGCGCGCTTTGGGTAGGTATTGGGGTGGCCTTGCTGGCATTCTGCTACTTCCGCTTCAGCTTCTCGTTTGCGAACAAGGGATTCAAGCTTTTCCGCCGCCGTAGCAGCGCCGAAGAGGTGGGCGCCATCCTTCCTTCCGAGCGTCTGAAGCTGCCGAAAGTACACCAGCATTTCTCCTTCAACCTTAGCTTTAAGATGTTCCTCAAGCTCACCAAGCTGGAGTTCAAGGGCATCGTAAAGAGCGTTTACTTTATTGCGATTGCCGCTGCCGGGGTGCTTTTCCTGTTCGTGGCTGGCGCACAGGTAGGCGAGCTGTACGGTACCACGGTTTACCCCGTTACCTCGTCGGTGCTGATGGTACTGAACGGTACCTTTGCCCTATTCTTCCTGATCATCATCACCTTTTACGCCGGGGAGTTGGTGTGGCGCGAGCGCGACAACCACCTAAACCAGATCTACGATGCGCTGCCGATCCCGAACTGGGTTCCCTTCGTCTCAAAACTGACGGCACTCGCCCTGGTACAGGTGGTGCTGCTGTTCGTTATCATGCTGTGCGGCATCATTATCCAGACCACCAAAGGCTACTACAACTACGAGTTTGGCATCTATTTCAAAGGACTGTTTGGCATACAGCTGATTGACTATGTGCTGCTGTGCGTGCTGGCGATGCTGGTGCAGGTGATCGTAAATAACAAGTACCTTGGCCATTTTGTGATGGTGGTGTACTACCTGCTCAACATCTTTAAAGGCCAGTTGGGCTGGGAGCACAACCTCTACTCTTTCAACTCCGACCCCGGCATTACTTATTCCGCCATGAACGGCTACGGGCATTTTGTATGGCCCTTTACAGTGTACAAAATCTACTGGGGCATATTTGCGCTGCTGCTGGCGGTGCTGGGCAACATGCTGTGGGTGCGTGGCTCTGAGTCGATGCTGAAGTGGCGCTTTAAGTTGGCGGCCCTACAGCTCAACCGCCCTACTCTTACCATGACGGGCGTGGGCATGGCACTGTTCCTGGTAACGGGCGGCTACATTTTCTACAACACCAATATCCTGAACAAGTATCAGACCTCTGATGAGCAGGAAGAGCAGCAAGCTAATTTTGAGAAGACTTACAAGAAGTATGACGGCATTCCGCAGCCACGCATTACAGGTGTAAAGCTGAATGTGGACATTTACCCGGAAGAGCGCAACTTTGCGTTTGAGGGGCACTTCTGGCTAAAGAACAAAAACCAGCAGCCCATCGACTCCATCCACATGATGCTTAGCGACAGAGCCGGTGTGAAGCGGCTGGAGTTTTCAAAAAAGGCAAAACTGGTGCTCCACGATGAGGACAACAACTACTACATCTACAGGCTGGCGAAGCCGCTGCAGCCCGGCGACTCCCTGCAACTGAACATGGACCTGTTTTATGAAACAAAGGGCTTCCGCAACAGCGGCTCTAACACCGGCATCGTGTACAACGGCACGTTCATCAACAGCGAGTACCTGCCGAAAATCGGCTATCAGTCCGGATTTGAGCTGAGCCAGGACGATGTACGCAAGGATTATGGTCTGGCACCTAAGCCACGCATGGCTGATGTGGCAGACTCCACTGCCCGCATGAACACCTACATCAGCAGCGAAGCCGATTGGATTGACTTTGAGGCCACGGTAAGTACGGTGGAGGACCAGATTGCCATTGCGCCCGGTTACCTGCAGCGTGAGTGGAAGGCAAACGGCCGCCGCTTCTTCCATTACAAAATGGATGCGCCCATACTTAACTTCTACGCGTTTCTTTCGGCAGATTACGCTGTGAAGAAGGATAAATGGGTGGGCAAAGACGGCAAGGAAGTCGCCATCGAGATTTACTACCACCCGGGCCACGAGTACAACCTCAACCGCATGATCAAGGGGGTGAAGAAGTCGTTGGATTACTTTACCACCAACTTCAGCCCGTACCAGCACCGCCAGGTACGCATCCTTGAGTTCCCGGGCTACCAGACCTTTGCGCAAGCATTCCCGAACACCATTCCGTTCTCGGAGGCCATCGGCTTTATTGCCGATGTGGATGACAAAGATCCGGAAGATATTGACTACCCTTTCTATGTAACCTCGCACGAGGTGGCGCACCAGTGGTGGGCGCACCAGGTAATCGGGGGCAACGTGCAGGGCTCGGTGCTGATGTCGGAAACGATGAGCCAGTACAGCGCCCTGATGGTAATGAAGAAGGAGTATGGCGAGGAGAAGATGAACAAATTCCTGGAGTACGAGCTCAACACTTACCTGACCGGAAGAACAAGCGAAACGAAAAAGGAACTGCCCCTGTACCGCGTCGAGAACCAGGGCTACATCCACTACCGCAAAGGCAGCCTCGTGATGTACGCGCTGGCCGACTACATTGGAGAGGAAAAACTGAACGCCGCCCTGAAGCAGTATGTGCAGAAAGTCGCCTTTCAGGAGGCGCCTTACACCAACTCGCTTGAGCTTATGAAGTACATCCGCAGTGCCACGCCTGATTCGCTGCAGTACCTTGTCACCGATATGTTCGAGAAAATCACCCTTTATGAGAACAAAACAAACGAGGCGACTTACGAGAAACTGAAGGACGGCAGGTATAAAGTGAAGCTAACGGTGGATGCCAAAAAGTGGTACGCCGACAGCCTGGGCTCTGAAAGCGAAGCCCGCATGGACGACTGGGTGGACATTGGCGTGATTGCCCGCGAGAAAATAAACGGCGAGTGGCAGGACAAGCCGCTTTACATGCAGAAGCACCAATTGAAGTCAGGCGAGAACACCTTTGAGTTTATCGTGAAGGAGAAGCCGCAGAAAGCCGGCATCGATCCATACCACATTTTGATAGACCGCAACCCGGACGATAATACAAAGACATTGACAGCTAGCTAACAAACACCCCCTGTCAATTTAGGCGCATGAATTAAGGTGAGAGTTAAACGTGTCGCCTATCAAAAGCAGAAGCCATACCCGGTGGGTATGGCTTCTTTTATACTTATCTGTATCAGTTTATACTTGCTCTTTACTTGAACAGGCCACCTAGTCCTTTGCTTAGCGAGTCTTTCAGCCCGCCGCCCATCAAGCCGCCTAGCAGATCGGTTTGGCTAACGCCTCCTGAGCTCACCTTGCCGGTTACTTTTTGCATGATGAAATTGATGACGAAAGGCGCTACCTGTTGGGCAACGCTCGCCGGAATTCCCAGTTTGCCCGTCAGGTCAGAAACATACTTGCCGATCATCCCGTCCACGGCGCTGCTTTCGCCGGGTGCCTTGTTGCCCTTGAACACGTCCATCAGGCCTCCGATGTCGCCGCTGGCGGCACGCTGCTTCATTTCGTCCGTGATGTTGTCCTTTGCCAGGTCAACGGACTTGTTGGCGGTGTCGGGCTGTAGGTTATACTTGCTTTGCAGTTCTCCGGTAAGTTGTCCTTTCAGGTTATTGATAATGTCGTTTATCATAGCTAGTGTAATTAGTGAGCTTAAAATCTGTTGTGTATACTTAGCGGGGCCTCAGCGTTGCCCCACTTATATAACGGAGATGCGCGGTATAAGATATTTTTAAAGGCATTTCTGAACGAACTACAAACGGGCAAATGTTTGGCAATAAATTTGCACTTAAGGCCGTAACCGCCACATTGTGCCCGGGATTTTATAGCTTTGCCGAATCAAACACATGAATATGCGATACATTGCCTTTTTAGCTATTATTCTGATTGCCGGAGCCGCTTTTGGCCAGGGAAAACTGAAGAAAACACAGATCAGCAAGGAGGTGACGGTGCAGTTGCCAAAGGATTTCCTGCCGATGCCGGACGATGCTATTGCGCGGGAATACCCGGCCACGACCAAGCCGCTTGCCGTGTACACCAGCCCCAATGGCGAGGTCGACTTTAGCGTAACGCAGAAACGCTCTCAGTTCAAAGAAGCCGACCTGCAAATGCTGCGCGAATTTTATAAGGCAAACCTAATGGAAACCTTTACTCAGGTTGATTTTATAAGACAGGAAGTGAGCCAGATCAAAGGCAAGGATTACCTGGTGTTTGAGTTTGTGAGCAAACTGGCCGATGAGCGCGGCGCTTCCATCCAGAAACCGGTGAATAAGTACAGCATTGTGCAGTACACCATCAAAGGCAATCAACTGTACATCTTCACGATGCACGTGCCTTTTGCCATGAAGAACGACTGGCAGGAAACTGCGCGGGAGATCATGGCCTCTGTCAGCATTAAATAAACCACTACTACCTACCTATCTATTTTGCAGAAGCCCCTCCTATCCGGAGGGGCTTTTTGTTTTATACTTGCCGGCGCGCCTATTTCTTCCTGTTACCTAGCCCAACCAGGTAACTTAAAGTCAAGGCTATGTTCGGATTTTTAGAAGACGACAAACCTTGCGGTTCTACGGCATCAAACAAGTTACTTAAACTATGCGTCACCCTGCTCTCCAGTTGAAAAGTGCCCAGGCCGGTTTTCTGTGCAACGCCAATTCCCAGGTTCAGGCCATACATAAACGAATTAACGACATCTTTATACAGGTAGCCGGTACCCTCTCCACTAACAATGTTCCCGTCTACGCTGCTCTTTTCAGACAGCATATAGGAGGCGTATGGGCCCAGGGTGAGGATGAATCTGGTATTTCTGCTGCCAAGGGCAACCCGCGTCATGAGCGGCAGCTCCAGATAGTTCAGCCTTCTGGTGTAGGAGGTGGTGGAGTCAAGCGTTTCCTCCCATCCACGCTGCACGTAGTTGAGCTCTACCTGAACTCCCAGCTTAGACTGTGCCATGTGCGTGAAGACCAGCCCTCCGGTGGGGGCCAGTATCATTTTATTTTCTATGGCAGGACTAAAGCTAAAGCCTGTGTAGTTCAGGCCACCCCGAATACCAACGGCTGACTCCGGCACAAAAGGCTTTTCAGCCACGCTTATGATGTCCTGGCCCTTAGCGGTGAGGGCGAGCAACAGCAGGGGAATTGCCAATATGTTCTTTAGCATCTTTTAATTTTTATTAGGGCTGATATCGCATATAACGTATAAACCTACACCCTCTGCCTTTCAGCCGAATACGAACTAATGTACTAATTTATGCCGCCCCCTGCAACTGGCGCAGCTGGCGCTCCGACTAATCTGCAGCCCCTGGCACGTCTGTTCAGGAGTATGCTGCTTCGCCTGCCATACTTGCATTTCTGACCTGTTATGGCCAAATTTACTTTATGGCAACAGACTTTTTATCCATCCACAGCGATGAACACTTTATGCAGCAGGCATACCTGCAGGCGCAGTACGCTTACGAAGAAGGGGAGATTCCGATTGGGGCAGTGGTGGTGAGCAACAACCGCATAATTGCCCGGGCCTATAACCAAACCGAGAAACTGAATGACGTGACCGCCCACGCAGAGATGCTGGCGATTACGGCCGCCGCCGAGTACTTGGGCAACAAGTACCTGCACGACTGCTCCCTTTTTGTAACCGTGGAGCCCTGTATTATGTGCGCCGGCGCCAGCTACTGGGCACAGCTAAAACGGGTGGTGTACGGAACATCGGAGCCCAAACGCGGTTATAGAAGAGTAGGCAACCTGCTGCACCCCAAAACCGAGATGGTGAGCGGGATAATGGCGCAGGAGTGCGCTGACCTGATGGCCTCCTTCTTCTCAGCTAAAAGAAATTAACTAACTTTGAAACCAAGACGTACACCCTATTAAGTGTACGAACATCATTTTTCAACCTATAAACCACATAAAACTATGGCTTTCGAACTTCCGAAACTACCTTACGCTTACGACGCACTGGAGCCGCACATTGATGCGCGCACCATGGAAATACACCATACAAAGCACCACCAGGCTTACACGACCAACCTGAACAATGCCATCCAAGGCACTGACATGGAAGGCAAGTCTATCGAGGAAATCATGCGTAGCGTGAAAGAGGACAACAAAGCGGTGCGCAACAACGGCGGTGGCTACTACAACCACAACCTGTTCTGGACCATCCTTTCTCCAAACGGTGGCGGACAGCCATCCGGTGAGTTGGCGGATGCTATCAACTCAGCTTTTGGCTCCTTCGACCAGTTCAAGGAGAAGTTTAACGCAGCTGCTGCCACACGCTTCGGGTCAGGCTGGGCCTGGCTTTGCGTAAAAGACGGCAAGCTGGAAGTATGCTCTACACCTAACCAGGACAACACCCTGATGCCATTCGCTGAGGGCTGCGGCGGACAGCCGATCCTTGGCCTGGACGTATGGGAGCATGCTTATTACCTGAACTACCAGAACCGCCGCCCGGATTACATCAGTGCCTTCTGGAACGTGGTGAACTGGGATGAGGTAACACGCCGCTATAACGAGGCAAAGTAAAATTGGACGCTAGATTTTAGACACAAGACATTAGACTTCTAATGTCATGATTTAAAAAGCCCTGCCGGAAACGGCGGGGCTTTTTATTTAACTGCCTCTCAACAAGACCTCGCAGCGTGCGCAGCTCCTGCGAGCGTCTGGGGCTACGGAGCAACAGACTTTTGAGTGCTCAAATCCTTTCCTGTCAACTTGGAAATATCTTGGTGGCTAAGTATAAAAGCTGTTGCAGCTCGCCCACAAGATCCTTTCAGGATGACAAGAGGGAAAAAAGGAAAATGGGCAAGTATAAAATTCACTCAATCAACCACGCATGTAGCGCTAAACAGACACACGCAGGAGCTGCGCACGCTGCGAGGTCTTTGCAAACTGGCAAAAAGCCCTGCCGGAAACGGTAGGGCTTCTCTGTTAAGAGCCGTGCAATTTTAAAACACGTTGGAAATTTGTAATATAGACGCTGCAACTTAACGCTACCCATGGAAATCACCCTGCTCCTCCTGCTCGTCTTTTTAGTTATCTGGTTTGCCAGCCGGCACTCCGAGAGCCTCCGGGAGCATGGCTATAAAGTACACAAACTGCAGGAAGAGGTGCGCCAGCTCCGGGAGCAGCTCGAGAAGCAGCCACCAGCGGTGGCGGCTCCTACTAGCAAGCGCACAGAAGTATCCAGGGAAAGCATAGAGGAGGTAAAGCAACGCATACAACCCGCTCCTACGCCACTGCCAGCACCTGCTCCTCCTGCTCCAAAGCCATTTATACCTGAGCCGCCACAACCTGTGCGGGAGCGCGAACCGATGGCTGCCTTTTACGCGCCTGCCGAGGAGCCCGCGGAACCTGTAATGCCGGAACCTTCCTTTTTCCAGCGCAACCCAGATTGGGAGAAGTTCATCGGCGAAAACCTTATCAACAAACTGGGCATTGCCATCCTGGTGCTGGGCATCGGCTTCTTTGTGAAGTATGCCATCGATCAGGAGTGGATAAACGAGGTAGGGCGGGTGGCTATCGGCGTACTGGCGGGCGGCGTGCTGGTCGGTATTGCGCACCGGCTGCGGCAGGCGTATCAGGCCTTCAGTTCCGTGCTTATCGGCGGCGGACTGGCCGTTTTATACTTTACCATCGCCATTGCCTTCCACGAGTATGCGCTTTTCAGCCAGACGGTGGCGTTTGTGCTGATGGTGGGCATCACGGGCTTTACTATCTTTCTGTCGCTGGCCTACGACCGGATTGAGTTGGCCGTGCTCGCGCTGATCGGCGGTTTTGGCAGCCCGTTTATGGTGAGCACCGGCGAGGGAAACTATGTGGTGCTTTTTGTTTTTGCTTTAATCCTGAACGTGGGCATTCTGGTGCTCGCCTACTTTAAGAAGTGGAACCTGCTCAACATCATCGCCTACGTTTTCACCATTACGCTCTACGGCGGCTGGCTGAGCACGCGTGTGGTCGGTGTTCCAAATCCGCCATACGTTGGCGCACTTGTTTTCGGTACGCTCTTCTACCTGGTGTTTTTCCTGATGAACATCATCAACAACATAAAGGCGCAGCGCCGGTTTACGGCCCCGGAAATTATGATGCTGCTCAGCAACACGTTCCTGTACTACTCCGCAGGCATGTTTATTTTGGATAACATGGCCAGCGGTGCCTACAAAGGCGTGTTCACGATGGTGCTGGCGATTTTTAACTTTGCCTTTGCTTACCTGCTCTACAAGAACCCGAAAACCGACCGTAACCTGGTGTTCCTGCTCATCGGGCTGGTGCTTACCTTCCTTAGCCTAACGGCGCCGGTACAGCTGGAGGGCAACTACATCACGCTTTTCTGGGCGCTGGAGGCGGTGCTGTTGCTGTGGCTGTCGCAGAAATCGGGCATCAAACTGATTCGCGTAGCCTCGGTGCTAGTGCTGGGCCTGATGGTGTTCAGCCTGATCATCGATTGGCGAATCTACTCCTTCTCGGACATAGCGCTTGCCGTGGAGCTTCCGGTTATATTCAATAAGCTATTCATTACGGGCGTGGTGGCAGTGGCTGCCCTCGCCGCTACCAGTCACCTCCTGAAGAAGGAACAGGAGCAAATCCTGGTGACGCTGCTGCAGGCCGACACGTACCGGGCCTTTGTGCAGGTGCTACTGTTTGTGCTGCTCTACCTGGTGCTGCTCCTAGAGTTGAACTACCAGCTCATCCACTCCACCGCCACCTACGGCACGCGCGCCTTTATACTTGGTTTCTACAATTATTTATACTTGCTGGGGATGATAATCTGGGCCATGCGGCAGCCGAACACAGGCATCAAAAAAGGAGCTGCGGCAGTGGCGGCTGTTAGCTTGGTTGTTTACCTGCTGGTGCTGCACCCGCTCGTCACCGAAAACCGCGACCTGTACGTGCTGGGTGCGGCCGATGCACTCGCCGATTTCTGGTGGCATTACCTGCCACTGCTGCTGGTGCTGGCCGTGCTTGTGCTGTTCCTGCGGCTGATGCACCAGCTGTACAGCTTTAAGCACTCTTTTGGGAAGCTTAGCCTGTGGTTTGCCAGTTTTATACTTGTGTTCGTGGCCAGTGCCGAACTGGAGCACCTGGCGCTGCTCTCCTCTTTCGAACCGGGTAGTCGGCTGGAGGCACAGCTCTCGCAAATCCGCAAGATCGGCTTCCCTATACTTTGGGGTGTGAGCTCTTTTGTGCTGATGATGATTGGGATGCAGCGCAAGCTGAAGACACTGCGCATTATATCGCTCACGCTGTTCTTCCTCACGCTACTCAAGCTGTTCCTGTTTGATATCCGGGGCATCTCTGAGGGAGGCAAGATCGCGGCGTTTATCTGTTTGGGCGTGCTGTTGCTGGTGGTATCGTTTATGTACCAGAAGCTTAAAAGCCTGATCCTGGAGGATGAAACATTGACTGAAAACACACCGACCGATGCTGTGTAGACTACTGTTGTTTTTCCTGTGCCTGTGCGCAGCGCCGGTGGCCGCGCAGCAGGCGTATGAGTGGCAGGCTACCGTGCCCTCCCCGGCGCAGGGAGGCTATCACCGCATCCTGCTGCCTCCGGAAGTTACCGGCCGCCTGCAGCCGCACCTCGGAGACATCAGGCTGTACAATGCGCAGCAGCAGGAGGTGCCGTACCTGCTGCAAAAGGAACAACCGCTAACGTATCGGCAGCTGTATCGCCCTTATACTATCCTGCACTACAAACGCCAGTCCGGCTGCTGCTCTGAGCTGCTCATCGAAAACCCGGAGCAGCGGCAGATCAGCAACCTTAGCCTGCTCATTAAGAATGCCGCTGTGCGGAAACAGGTAAGCCTAAGTGGCAGCGACGACCGCGAAAACTGGTTTGTGCTGAAGGCACAGGATGTGCTGCACCCCATCAACAGCACAGAAAAAACCACCACGCTCAAGCTGCTGGAGTTCCCGCTTAACGATTACCGCTACCTGCGCCTGCAGCTCGACGACTCCTCCAGCGCCCCGCTCAACATTCTGCAGGCTGGCAGCTATTACGGCACACAAACTGCCAATGGCGCCTACACCCTCATTCCGGTGCAGCAAACCACCCGCACCGACAGCGCCGCCACCGAGCAAACCTACATCCACCTGAAATTCGCGCACCCGGTGTACCCCGAGTTGCTGGAACTCGATATCACCGCACCTGAATTATACTTCCGGAACGGGCACATTATACTTGGCAAAGCAACTACCCCCTCCCGCAAAAGACGCCGGAAACGCGACAGAGAGGAGTTGGTACAGGTGCCGTTCAGCATCAGCTCGAAGGAGGCAGCCCGCATAACGCTTCCGCGGCGACAGATGCAGGAGCTGACGCTGGTAGTGGAGAACGCCGACAACCCGCCGCTGGAAATAGCAGCCATCAGGGTTTTGCAACTCAACCGTTACCTGGTGGCAAACCTGGAGGCAGGCACGCCCTATATCCTCCGTTTTGGAAACGCAGAGACAACTGCTCCTACCTACGACCTCACTTTTTTCCGTGACAGCATTCCAAATGAACTTCCTGTGCTGCCGGTGAAGCAGGTTGATGCGGTGCAGGAGCGCCAGAAACCCCAAGGCTCCTCATCCAAAGTATGGTTGTGGGTAGCTATTGGGATAGTAGTGCTGGGATTGGGTTACATGACGGTGCGCCTGCTAAACGAGATGAACAGCAAAAAACAGCCGTAAAGACATCGCAGTGTCCGATGGTCCCACGAGCGTCTTTTATAGTTTTGAATTATTGAATAACTGAATATTGAGTGAGGAGTGAGCAAGTGTAGCCTATGTCATCCTAGAAGGATCTTGTGGGCGAGCTTCATCTACCTTTGCGCTCCGCCACCAGGATCTTTTCAGGTTGACAAAAGGGAAGGGCCAAGTATAACACTCATCCAACATTCGCTCAATCACTCATCCACTCATTCAAAACTCAGTTATTCAAAATTAGCCCAGGAGCTGCGCACGCTGCGAGGTCCAGGCTCTGAAATCCTCCTAAAGTAAAAATCCCTGCTGCAGCACATGGCCACAGCAGGGATTTTTATTTTATACTTAGCTTAACTTACTTCTGTGCTACGCGATCGTGTGTTGCTTTGTAAGCTGCGACACCGGCATCGAGGAAGTTGACAAAGTTCTCCACGCTCAGGTCGTAAGCGATGGGTTTTACCAGCACGTTTTCCTGCGCATCCATCAGCACATAGTAGGGTTGGGCATTCACGTTGAACTTAGTGATCTGGTAGTCCGCATACTTCTTCCCAAGGGTCTTCTTCTCTTTGCCGTCGTAAGCGCTGGTGTACCACTCGCTTTGCGGCAGCTCGGTCCGGTCATCCACATACAGCGCGGCAATCACGTAATCCTTGCGCAGCCGCTTCAGCACCGCCGGGTCCGACCACACGTTGGCTTCCATCTCGCGGCAGTTCACGCAGCCGTGGCCTGTAAAATCAATAAAAATGGGTTTGCCCTGGGCCGCAGCACATGCCTTGGCCTGCTCCAGGTCGAAATAGCCTGTCAGGCCGTGGGGCAGGTTCAGAAACTCATCATACTTTGCAGGTTCACACAGCTCATTGGTAGCCAACACAGCGGTATTTCTACCATTGTTCTGGTGGATAATGCTATTCAGATCGAAATCGTGGGTGGTTTGGGGGGGCAGGTAGCCGGACAGGGCTTTGAGCGGAGCGCCGAACAGGCCCGGAATCAGGTATACCACAAAGCCGAAGGTGGCGATGGCAAAGAATAGGCGCGGAACGCTCACATACTTCAGCTCAGAGTCGTGCGAGAATTTTAGCTTGCCCAGCAGGTAAAAACCCATTAAAGTAAAAATAACAATCCAGAGTGCCAGGTAAATTTCCCTGTCCAGAATGCCCCAATGGTACACCTGGTCGGCCACGCTTAAAAACTTCAGCGCCAGCGCCAGCTCAATGAAGCCCAGTACCACTTTTACCGCATTCAGCCAGCCACCTGACTTAGGCAAGCTGCTTAGCCACGAGGGAAAGATGGCGAACAGGGTAAAGGGCAGGGCAAAGGCCAGCGAGAAGGCGAACATCCCCACAACCGGGCGTATGGTTTCGCCGCCGGCGGAGGCCACCAGTATACTTCCCACTATGGGGCCGGTGCAGGAAAAGGAAACGAGCACCAGCGTAAAGGCCATAAAGAACACCCCGATCCACCCGCCTTTGTCGGCTTGGGCATCCACTTTGGTGAGCCAGGAGCTGGGCAGCGTAATCTCGAACATCCCGAAAAAGGACATGGCAAACACCAGGAACACCAGAAAGAAAAGCAGATTAGGCAGCCAGTGGGTACTGATGAAGTTTGCACCATCAGCACCAAAGAGTTTGGCCACTACCGTTCCGATGATGGTATAAATGGCTATGATCGATAAGCCATACACAAAGGCCTTCAACACGCCTTTTGCGCGGCCGCCGCTGTTTGTAAAAAAGCTCACCGTCATGGGCACCATCGGGAACACGCAGGGCGTGAGCAGCGCCATCAGACCCGCTCCAAACGCGATGAGCATAAATCCCCACAGCCCCTCTTCGCCGTCAGTCTCTGTTACGGGTAAGGGTGCAGCTACAGCTTGCTCAGTAATGGTGGCGGTATTGTCAGAAAAAGCGATGGGCAGTACGGTAGCGGTATCCGTTGCCGCGGAGGTAGTGGCAGTATCCGTTGTTACAGCAGGTGTTTCAGTTGGTTGCGGAGCCGTTGGTTGCTGGCTGGTTGTGGGCTCCCTAGATGCAGTGGCAGGCTTGGCGGCAGGTGCTGCGGCGGCTGTTATATTAATATGTTTATTGGTGAAGGTGAACTCATCATCAAACGGAATGCAGCGGCCGTCCACATCGGTACAAACCTGGTACTCGTAGCTGCCCTTCACCAGCAGGTCGGGCTGCAGCACGCGTATTTTCTGGCGGAACTGAGCTGTGCCGGTAAAGTACGTATACTCTCCGCCCCAGATGTCGTCGTACTTCTTCTTGGGTTTAACCGGCACTATTTTGCCCACCAGCTCGTAGGACGGGTGCTTCTGAAAGGTGAACTCGGTGACCATCGGCCCCAACTCCGGGTCGAAATCGGAGGAGTAGAGGTACCAGTCTTTGTCGATTTTCACGTTAAAGATCAGTTCCACCTCCTCGCCTACAGTCACTTGCTTTTTAGACACGTCGTAGCTCCAGGTAGCGGGCTTAAGTACCTGTGCCTGTGCTGCAAAGCTTAGCGTAAACAGCAGCCACACAATAATTGCCAGCTGCCTTAGGGTGTTTTTTTCGTTCATGGTGATATGTTACTGGCGCGCGGACGGCAGGCCGCCTGCGGCGATGCATTCTCTCTGCAAAAGCACTACAAAAGTATGCAAATTATCGTTGGCACGGCACCCCTGCTTCCGAATGCTTGTCAAACAACAACGCTGGCTTCCTTTATGTTACTGGCCGCACGCTATATAACGTTTCCTACTGCCTGTCTTGTATTTGATGTTTGTCTCACTGTGCCTGCTGCTCATCCAGCTGTTGTCTCCTACTTACACCGTATTTGCTCTCTGCTACTTGGCCTGCTGTTGTAACCCGTGTCAAAAGCAGCCATTTTAGCCAATTGACTAAATAATTAATTATTTTAATATTTTTTAACAAATTTCAAATAACAACGTTAAAATAGCTTAACAGCGATATTTAGATTGTTTACCCTTAAATTACTGGTTTTCACGGATAACCGGAAAAATCTGAAACAAAACAGGAATCTTTGCGGCAGCCAGCTTGTAGACATGTTAACTACCTGAAAATCCCTCTATTTCTTTGCTATGGCTAACAACTTACGCACCTCACACGAGCAGACGATTCGCACCGAATGTGGCAGAACATTCGGGTGCATGTTTCGTGCCATCAAGCTCATGCGCGATGAGAAGCACTGGTTTCATATGATCTACAGAACCTTCGAGAATGAGTACATATACGCAGTGTGCAATCCTTTCCTGGACTCTGATGCTATCACCTATCACTTAATTTCTGAGGCGGAGGCGAAAAGGATATTTCTTCCGAAGCTTTCTGCCGACAATGCCCGCGAATTGTTTCCTGCCCCCACTGCTACGGTGGCTCCAATCCGCCTGTAGGAATACTAAATTTAACGCTGCGTTAAGGTGCTCTTGTGGCACCTTTTTAATTTACAAGCCTTCTCAAATCATGCCAAAACACGGTAATTCAGGCATCCGATACCGGATATAAGTACCAGGACATATACATGTGTAGCAAGCGTACGTATTTTAGTTAATTTTACAGCGCTACCGGAGCACGCGGTATGAAATTAAACTATGGTTCTAGATATACTCCTGACAATATTCCTTGTTTTACTCAACGGCTTTTTCGTGGCAGCAGAGTTTGCCATCGTAAAAGTGCGTTCCTCCCAGATTGAGCTAAGGGCACAGTCAGGCCATACCATGGCGAAGCTGGCGCAGAACATGCTCACCCACCTGGATGCCTACCTTTCGGCCACACAGTTAGGCATAACGCTCGCCTCACTGGGCTTGGGATGGATTGGGGAAAGCGTTGTTTCCCAGATCGTAATCAACATCATGGAATCCTTTGGCTTTACGGGTGGCGAGGTACTGGCCCACCGCATCGCGCTCCCAATCTCGTTTGCCATCATTACCGTGCTGCACATTGTATTCGGTGAGCTGGCGCCAAAGTCGCTGGCCATACAGCGCCCCGAGTCCACTACCCTGGCCACAGCCCTTCCGCTGCGCTTCTTCTATATCTTGTTTAGCCCATTTATCTGGATGCTGAATGGCTTGGCGAACCTTGTGCTGCGTGGTTTTGGCATACAGCCCATGCACGGCGCCGAGGTACACAGTGCCGAGGAGCTTCGGCTGTTGTTTGAACAGAGCGTGGAGGGCGGCGCTATACAGGACGCGCACCACGAGCTGATCGAGAACGTGTTCCATTTTAATGAGCGCATGGTGAAGCAGATCCTGGTGCCCCGCACTAAAATGATTGCCATCGACGTGCACATCGACGACAAGGAGTTGATGGAGATTATCTTTAACGAAGGCTACTCGCGCCTACCCGTGTACGATGGCAACATCGACAACATTGTGGGCATACTGTATGTGAAAGACATACTAAGCGTGATGCGACTCGGCGAGCCGGTGGTAATTGACAAACTCATGCGCCCGGCCTATTTCGTGCCGGAAACAAAAAAGATCAATCTCCTGCTGAAGCAGTTCCAGCGCCGCCACCTGCACATGGCTGTGGCCACCGATGAGTTTGGCGGTGTATCGGGCATTGTCACCATTGAGGATATTATCGAGGAACTGGTGGGTGAGATCCAGGATGAATATGATGAGGAAGTGCCGCTGGTGGAGCGTATCAGCGATTATGAGTATAAAGTGAACGGTTCTGCCGCTATTCCGGATGCGAACGATTTTCTTCCTTTCGCTCTGCCCGAAGGAGAGGATTATGAAACCGTGGGTGGCCTGATGAACGTGATCTACGGCCAGATCCCCGAAAACCTGAACGAGATGGCCACCTTCGACAAGTATGAGGTGCGGGTACTGGAGAAATCAGACCGACGCGTGGAATGGGTGCTGCTTACGGTACGTGAAGAAAACCGCGAGGAGATCAGCTAATGCCTATCAAGCGCCATATAAGCCTCCAGCCGATTTCCCGCCAACACCATGCCGGGCTGCTGACGGCGAGACTGCTGCAACATGGCGCGCCGCCCTATAAAGGCATGCCCACCACGCCAGCCGCAAAGCGCGATTATGTCCTGCAGTTTCTGGAGCGAGAGCTGCTGCCGCATTTTGAGCTGGAAGAAGAAACAGTGTTTATACTTGCCTGTGAGGGCTCAGAAGACCTGCAGCAACAGGCACAGGCACTACAGACTGAGCACCAACTATTGCAGCAGCTTATACTTGGTCTACCTCAAGCCGAAGAAAGCACCCTTCCCGACACACTGCACGAGATTGGCAAGCTGCTGGAGCGGCACATTAGGCAAGAAGAGCGTGTGTTCTTTGAGCAGTTGCAGCAGGCATCAACCAAACAACAGCTACTACAATTACAGGAGCAAATAGCGCAGCACCTGGCTTAGGCTCTACTTTTCTTCTGTAAACCAGCCGCTATACATCACATAGTTGTTGGCTACTTTTTCCAGCCCCGCCACCTGCTCTGCACTTAGCTGCTTTACTTTTTTAGCGGGAATGCCGGCATAGATCCACCCCGACTCACATACGGTATTTTCCAGCACAATAGCGCCTGCCGCCACAATGCAGTTCTTCTGCACCACCGCATTGTCCATCACTATGGAGCCCATTCCTATCAGCACATTGTCTTCCACGGTGCAGCCATGCACAATGGCGTTATGCCCGACAGAGACGTTGCTGCCAATCGTAGTGGCGGCTTTCTGGTAGGTGCAGTGGATCACGGCACCGTCCTGTATGTTTGTTTTGTCGCCGATGCGGATGCTGTTCACGTCGCCGCGAATTACGGCATTGAACCAGACAGAGCAGGCACTGCCAAGAACCACGTCTCCTACAAGCGTAGCGTTTTCAGCCACCCAACAATCAGCGCCTAATTGTGGCGCCACACCTTTTACCGGAAGTACAACAGGCATACTTTAGAATTATGAATTAGAAATCATGAATTAAGAATGGAGAGTAGTTATGAATCCAAAGCATGGTACTAGCACAGCATCAACTACTGGATCATCAGTTGTTAAACGGGAGCAGCCTTTTCCAGGTGCCTTTCAGGTAGTTATACTTGAGGGTGCTGGGCAGGGCTTTCCAGAAGTACTTGTTTAGCTCTACGGCAAAGCTGGGCTGCATGTAGCAGTTGATGGTGCAGCCTTCGCAGGCAGGCAACCGCCCTTCCAGCCGCTTCAGCGCCTCCACTTCGGTGCTCTGGTACAGTTCGTACAGTTTGCCCTGAATAGGAAAGCTTTTGGTGCCGAGGTGGTAGCAGGGCAGCACCAGTTCATTCTCCGGCGAGATAACCAGGGTGGTGCTGGCGGCTTTGCATACGGGTTTGTCGATATGGTTGCCCCCATCGCGGCGCAATTCCACAAAGCCGTCGTTCAGGTACACATACTTGCGCTTGCCAAAATTGCTTAGGAAAGTCAGTTCCTCCTCGGTTAGCTGCTCGCCTGTCTCCACCTCGTTGTAGGCGAAGGCGGGGTTAAGTATGAGCAGCAGCTTGTTCGGAAGTATGATATTCTGGTACAGCTCCTCCAGTTGGTGTAGGTTATGCCGGAAGACGGTGAATAAGATGTCAGGCCGCTCCCCTAGTGCCCGCGCCACTTTAATCGACTCCATCACGAAATCATAGCACGCCACGCCGCGGCCCGTATCATGCTCCTCCCGGTCCGGGGAATCGAGCGAGAAGTGCAGCATGTCCACCTTGCCTTTCAGGCGCTCTGCCAGTTTGGGGTACAGCATGCCGTTGGTGGTGAGCGTGGTAATGAAACCCATGTCGTGTGCCATGCCCAGCATCTGGTCTATCTGGCGGTGCAGCAGCGGCTCGCCGCCCGTAAAGTCAATCACCTCCACGCCCAGCCGCTTCAGGTCGCGCAGGTTCTGAGCAACGTCGTCGAGGGTGATGTAGGGCGAGGGGCGCTCCCAGATGTCGCAGAACGAGCACTTTGCGTTACAGCGGTAGGTAACGTAGTAGTTGCAAAGCACTGGTTTTGATCTGATGCGCATGAGGTAGCAAAAGGTAAAAACCAAATTTAGCCATTATGGCTGGGAAAAGAAGCAAAAGTTTTCCCATTGCTGGACTGTTCTGCCATCCCCTCATCAGGCCAAAGTGTTTTTATACTTTTGGGAACAGCTAAAAAGTACCCGTATCCGCGTAAAAGCTACGTAGAGGGAACATTTATATTTGTATCTCCCTCTGAAGTACGATATATCGAATCTGGCACTTAAGTACCCCTTCTCTCTAAAAGCTACTGCTTTCAGTGCCTGGCGAGAAGCACTACTGAAAATCTAAAAACGCATGATGCTCAAAACTAACGGGTTTTAAGTAACCGCCTCTATTGGCCATGCCTGTGTGCTGTTCTGGCTGCCATTCCGCATGGTTCGTTTTCTCCTGAAAACACGTTCCGCGAAGAGCGCGCTTTCTTCCGCCTGGCCGAACTGTGGTTTTGTCTAGAGAAATTGACTTATGGCAAAGCAGAGGTGGCAGTTTGTATAATTTAACATTGTGGTATTATTCTTGTGCTTACTTTTGCATCAGCTACTTGAAGGGATAGTTTGTTTAAGGTGAGATGTAAATTTGTTATCCCGGATATAACTACTACTTAATACATAAGAAAGACGCCGTGCCACTTGTGCATGGCGTCTTTTTTTATGCCTGTGCGTATAGCTATCTTCTTTTTAACCGTTTACATGTTGCATCAGCACCCACAACCAAACATGTTTTATACTATGAGAAAGATAATTTGCACGTTAACCGCCCTGTTCTGTCTAAGTATGGCAGCGCAGGCACAAACCTTTCAGGCCGGAATCAAGGGAGGCCTAAGCTCCTCAAACGTAACACTGACAGACCTGCAGAACGACCCGATGCAGTACACCAAAGCCGAAAACGTAACCGGCTACCATGCAGGCGCTTTTGCACGGCTGCAAATCCTGGGCATCCTGCTGCAGCCTGAGTTTATACTTGCCACTTCCGGCGGTAAGGTAGAGGTAACCGACAACACAAGCAGCACCAGCGTGCACGTACAGAAGTTCCGCTTTGACCGCATAGATGTGCCGCTGCTGCTGGGTTACAACTTCTTTAAGGTAGCGCGGGTGCAGGCGGGGCCTGTTGCCTCTAACCTGATTACGGCCAAGCAGGAAAGCCGGAACGTTAAAGAGTTCTTTGCCGGGTCAGACTGGGGCTACCAGGCCGGATTGGGCGTAGATATTGGAAACCTGACGCTGGATGTGCGCTATGAAAATATCAACCGAAAGTACACCAATACCGTGCAGCAGAGCGGCGGCAAAGTCAGGAACGAGCAGTTTTTGGTGAGTCTTGGCCTGAAGCTGATCAAGTAAAAAAAGATGCCGCTGGTGTTGTACCAGCGGCATCTTTTTTTACTTGATGTTTATTTTTACTTGTTGCAAGATGCTGTCACCAGCTATGGGGCCTCTAATTTTAAAAAATGTCAGGTAAACTAACGTATCACTTTTAGGAAGACTAAAATAAATCGTTGAGTCTACTGGCGAAGAACCATTAACATCCTTGCTGTTTACTTGAAAATAAAGTGAAGAGGAATGAGACTTAAAATTGTGATGTGCTTTCACTACGTAAAGGATATTGTCTGAATACCCTTCTTTTTGAAACAAGCCTTTGTGATTTATTTTTCTTTCTTGCTCAGACCAGCCTCCAATTAGCATTACACTATCACTGCTGTAGGCAACTATGTCTTCTGAAAACTGCAAGTGGCCTAAAAAGGCTCCGCTTTGTCTCGAGATTGCCGCTGTATCGCTTATCGGTTTAGAATAAATTAACCCAAAAAAACCAAAATAGTAAATGTAAAGACTACCTACTGCAGGAATAAGTAAGCTAGATAGAAAGGCATTCTTAAAATCGTTTTTTTGAGCGAATTTCAATTCAATGAAGATGAGTCCAGTGGCAATAACAAGCCCAAATAGTAAAAAAAGGTTAATAAAGCCAGCACCTGCCATATCATGCGTTCCTCCTGCAAACAGCTTGATAAAAAAGTCATTCAACACGATTGCTACTACAATAAGAAGCACCCTGTATGACAACTTCATTTCAGCCCTTATAAGCACATATGAAACAATCAGAATAACTACTGGAGTAAGCAAAACAGATGCGGGCGCAGCAACATTCCCAATGAAGTTACTGACAGCTATCAAGGCTCCTGCTAAAGTAACTCTAGCTTCGTTTGTCATACTTATAAACTTCTAAATCTCTCACCTATGGCATATACATCTCCGCTCCCGGGCCAATTGGCAGGTCCAGCAGAATCCAGATCACGAGCAGGATTACCCAGCCGATGAAGAATACCACCGTGTAAGGCAGCATGGTAGAAATTACGGTACCGATGCCTGCTTTCTTGTCATAGCGCTGTATAAAAGCCACGATCAACGCGAAGTAGGACATCATCGGAGAAATGATATTTGTCACGCTGTCGCCGATGCGGTACGCTACCTGCGTAAACTCCGGTGTGTAGCCCAGCAGCATGAACATCGGGATGAACACCGGTGCCATGATGGCCCACTTAGCTGAGGCAGATCCCATCACCAGGTTGAGCAGCGCCGCTACAATGATGAAGGTGATCATGAGTGGGATATCACTTAAGCCCAGTGTTTTGAGCACATCCGCCCCGTTGATGGCCAATATAAGCCCGAGGTTGGTCCAGTTAAAGTAAGCTACAAATTGGGCTGCGAAGAATACCAGCACGATGTACGAGCCCAGCGTTTCCATAGACTTGGCCATGCCGCGCATCACGTCGCTGTCGTTTTTGATGGTTCTGGCCCCGATGCCGTACGCGATGCCCGCGATACCAGCCAGCAGGAAAATAAAGGCCACAATACCCGACATGAAAGGCGAGTGCAGGATCTCGTTTGTCTCCGGGTCGCGCAGGTAACCGTTCTCCGGAATCAAGCCACCAAGTATAAAGGCAACCATCAAAAGTATGGCAATGGTAGCGTAAAGTATACCGCGCTTTTCCTGTGGGTTCAGGCGGTCGATGGTCTGTGGTTTCTCATCGCCCTCATACTCTCCCAGCCGCGGTATCACCACCCGCTCCGTAACCCAGGTGCCCAGGCCAGCAATTAAAAAAGTGGATACAAACATGAAGTAGTAGTTGGCGGCCGGGTTAACAGCATACCCCGGATCAATAATTCTGGCAGCCTCGGTAGAGAGGCCGGCCAGCAAGGGATCGACGGTACCCAATAGCAGGTTAGCGCTGTAACCACCGGACACACCGGCAAAGGCAGCAGCCAGACCAGCCAGCGGGTGGCGACCAGCCGCCAGAAAGATAACCGCAGCCAAAGGCACCAGCAGCACATAACCTACTTCGGAAGCGGTGTTCGAAATAACGCCGGCAAATACGATCACAAAGGTGAGCAGGCGCTTCGGCGATGACAGTACCACCATGCGCAGCACCGCACCGATCAGGCCCGTACCCTCCGCAATGCCAATGCCCAGCAACGATACCAGCACCGTGCCTAGCGGCGCAAAGCCCGTGAAGTTCGTCACCATGCGCGTCAGGATCATGTGCAGGCCTTCAGTCGAAAGCAGGTTGAACGGCGTAATGGTTTCGCCGGTGCCGGGGTGCGTTACGGCCATATCAAACTGGCTGGCCACCCACGAAAGGATAACCACCAGCAAGGCAAACCCCGCGAAGAGTGTGGCGGGGTGCGGCAGGGCGTTTCCAATGCGCTCCACCACCGACAGGAATTTATCTACACCCGATTTCTTTTTGTGTACTTCAGTCATAAAAGGCTAAGGTTTATTAGTCACACGTTTTGGAGCCGTACAAATGGGTTATCAGCAAGTATAAAATATGAATTCTTGTTGTTGGCACCTGCTTTAGCCACTTTCCTTTCAAAAGTCTTTTGTATTGCTACCTGTGTCTTGTGTCTTTGTAAAAGCGTGTCGAATTTGGTTAAAAAAAGGCGTGTTCGCAAATCTAGTCTAAAAGCTATATCTTGGCCTATAGCAAACCCACAGGTACACCATGATTCCAGCACTTCGCCCCGGCGATAAAATAGCCATACTTTCCACTGCCCGCAAAATCACCGTACCCGAGATTGAGGTGGCCATCCGTACCTTTGAAAACTGGGGCCTGGAGGTAGTGCTGGGGCAAACGATTGGCGCCAGTTACCACCAATTTGCCGGCGACGATGCCCTGCGCCTGCAGGACCTGCAGCAGATGCTCAACGATGCCAGTATAAAGGCCATTGTCTGCGCCCGCGGCGGCTACGGCACCACCCGCATCATCGACCGGGTGGATTTTACTAAATTTAAGGAGCACCCCAAGTGGCTGGTGGGCTTCAGCGATATAACTGCGCTACACAGCCATATCCATACCTTGGGGCTGGAAAGCATACATGCCATCATGCCCGTGCTGTTCCCGAAGGCCGGCACCGCCGACTCAATCGAAACGCTGCGCCTTGCCTTGTTCGGGGAGGAGCTGACTTACACGGCCGCACCGCATCCTTTTAACCGCAGCGGCACCGGCACCGGGTCTTTGGTGGGCGGCAACCTCTCCATGCTGCACACGCTTACAGGCACCCGCTCCGACGTTAGCACCGACGACAAGGTTCTGTTCCTAGAAGACCTGGACGAGTACCTCTACCACATCGACCGCATGCTGGTGCACCTCGACCGCAGCGGCAAATTAGCAAACTTGGCCGGCCTCCTCATCGGTGACATGAGCGACATGAAAGACAACGCCATTCCTTTCGGCAAAACAGCCTATGAGATCATTCTGGAGCACACCGACAAGTATAACTACCCTGTGTCGTTTGGATTTCCGGTTGGCCACGAGCCACTGAACCTGGCCCTGGTATGTGGCCGTGAGGCGAAACTGGAAGTAAATGAGGCTGGGGCAAAACTAGTTTACTGCTGATATGAATTGGCGGCATGATGCCCTGTAAAGCACTGCTTTCAGGAGAAAGAGTAATGTTTAACGAACTTTCAGATACTGTGCAGATAAGTTGAATAACTCCACTTACACTCTAATTAGCAGCAATTATAAGCCAAGAGAAATGAAAAAGTTAATCTACATGAGCACCACCTTGTTGCTCTTCTCATGTTCAGCGACAAAAAAGGCTGTACCAACACAGCTTCTGGACAATCAGACATTTATATTAACAGAAGTCTCGACAGATCCCACATACGGCGTTTCCGAGAAAAACCCTGTTGAAGTTGGTGGAGTCGATAAAAGTGAAGGGCCACTGAATGAAAGAAGATACCTGAATGCATTGGCAGGACCTAATGGAGAGCGAGTAAGCTACTACAGAGCTGGAAGTTGCTGTGCTGTAAAAAGTAAAAATGGTTTTATGGGAATGGCTATGCTTGACAACTATAGGGTAACCTGGGAGGGCTCAAAAGACACCGTATCAATTTACATAAACATGTACGACTATGGAGAATTGAAAGCTCCTGTTGGATTTACCATAAAAGAATAAAACCTGTGCTTATTGATCTTTTCGGCTTCTACCCAAGAGTGCATGTACCTATACTGCATTTTATAATAGCTGCTGTTGTGACAGAAGAGTTGTAAAAACATTTTTATAACAGCAAAGCTTAGAAGCTCGCCAAAGCCAGCCTTAACCTAACGGTTGGCGGTAGAGCAAACATGCGCTCACCTGATATAACGCATAGTAGGTTGCAATACGTCATCAGTACACTAAATCATTTTTATGGCAAAGAAAATCGAGGAGAGAGTACCGTTAAAGCAACGGGAAGAACTGCTAAGCGTCCTGAAGGTGCGATTTGAGCAAAACATGAACCGCCATGAAGGTTTTTCGTGGGCTGAAGTACAATCAAGGATCGAGATGAAGCCTGAAAAAGTCTGGTCGCTTAGCCAGATGGAAGAAACGGGTGGTGAACCGGATGTGGTGGGTTATGATAAAGACACAGGAGAGT
Organism: Pontibacter akesuensis; assembly: GCF_001611675.1. NCBI lineage: Bacteria > Pseudomonadati > Bacteroidota > Cytophagia > Cytophagales > Hymenobacteraceae > Pontibacter > Pontibacter akesuensis. The sequence continues at coordinate 1,352,186 of NZ_CP014766.1, forward strand.
ATGTATTCTACGATTGCGCTGCAGAAAGCCCGAAAGGCCGCAGAAGCGTTTGCTACGACCAGGCAGCACTGGAGGCAAGGAAAGAACATAAACCCAGGAGCAGTGCCATAGGTATGGCGGCCGAAATGGGTATTGAGTTACTTACAGAAGCACAGTATCGCGCTTTGCAATTAGTCGGAAAGTTCGACTCGAAAACATCCAGCTGGATTGCAACACCAAAAGACATTAGAGCGCTCGGGGGTGCCTTGTTTGGTGATTGGCGTTATGGAAATGTTTTTATATACCACAATGGTGCGGAATCTTACTATGCTGCCAGAGGATTTCGTGGCTCGCTAAGGGTTTAAGCTTTGAAGAGAAAGGACAATAAGCGTTAAGAGAGCCTGCCTTTGTGTAACAAATTCATTGAGTGAACACAAGTATCCAAATATGAGAAGAACATTGAACGTACTAACCGTGCTTTTTCAGACGGGGTTAACTCTTGTCTTCTCGTTTTGTGTGTATATGCTTTTTGCTCTTTTCGACTACAAAGGCGGGATAGCAAACTTTGTGGGAATCGTCTTGTTTCAGCCACTGGCCGCATTGCTTGCCGCAGGATCTACGCTTGTATTTAGCTTTATAGTAGGTCTACCAATTCGAATAAACCGCCAATTGAATATCTGGTGGAGAAAGCACTTCTATGTTTCTCTATTCTTGGCTTTGTTGGGCTTAGGCTTTTGCGCTGCATCTTTAACCCCACTACTTATCGAAGCAATACCATATGGAATGGACGGAATGGATTTAGAATATACAGTCCCAAATAAGTTCCTATCCATAACAGGCTGGTTTATTCTCTCCTTTGGATTATTACACTTGTTCCCGCCATACTGGCTTCAGCAGAAAGTCGATAATCTATTTACAAAGTAGATTCAATAAGAAATAGCAATCAAGCCTTTAGGTGACGGGTAGGAGAACCCGAAACAGCAAAGGAGTCAAACCACAGACGATCTGACTCCTTTGCTATTCAGGATTGGAAGGCGTATAACGCTATTGTTTCTTTGCCTCCTTAGCCTCTACTTCATTGTCGCCCAACTCCTGTCCAAAATCAGGCATACCGTCTTCTGTCCACTTCAATACACGGGCACGGGTATGGCGGTTTGGATCGTAAAGTGGCTCGCCCTCAATTTCTTTGTAGTCGCGGGCATGGTAAATCATCACATCTGTTTTGCCGTCCTCAGCCACTGTAAAGCTGTTGTGCCCCGGCCCGAAACGCTTCAGCGCTTCGTTTGAAAAGAAAACCGGCTCAGGCAATTTGTTCCAGGAAGCAGGATCAAGCAGGTCGGCATTTGCATCGGCCCAAAGCAGGCCAATGGCATAGTTGGCATCGGTGGCACTGGCCGAGAAAGTTACAAACACTTTCCCGTTGCGGATAAGTACAGCCGGGGCCTCATTTACATTATGCCCCTGCCTTTCCCACGCATACTCAGGCACGGAAATAACCACCTGCTTGTCGCCTAGGGTGGTGGGGCTGGTCATCTCTGCAATGTACAAGCCTGTGTTTATCTCCTTGTCAGATGCCCTGTCGGTCCAGATCATGTAGCGCTGGCCTTTGTGCTCGAAGGTTGTGGCATCAAGGGAGAACTCATTCCTATTGCTTACAATCTCACCTTCCTCTACCCATTCGCCTGCTGTCGGATCCTCCGACGCGTTTGACAAAGCATACTTGCGTATCGCCCATTTATCCTCGGCTGAGCCGGCTGCAAAATAAATGTACCACTTGCCATCTATCCTGTGCATTTCAGGAGCCCAGATGTGGTTTCCCATGGGTCCTTCGGTATGTTTGCGCCACACCACCACCGGTTCTGCCTCTTTAATACCGTTAATCGTTTGTGCCTTGCGTATCTCGATGCGATCATACTCGGGTACGGTGGCTATAAAGTAATAAGTGCCATCGGCCGACCTGGTTACATGGGGGTCTGCCCGCTGCAAGGCAATGGGGTTGTCGAACTGGATCTTCTCCGACTCTTGCGGCGTGTTTGTGCATCCACTGATAAGAAGGAGCACCGCAAGCATGAGTTTCAAGCGTTTTATAGATTTCATGTCGTTTTATTTGATGGTTCAAGAATAGTGATCTATAGCTAACATCGCATTGTTAATTATAAATGTAAAAACTACATTTATAATTAACAAGTATAATTCCTGCTACTTCATTGCCTCTCCTTTTCAAAGTCTTTGTGGTATGATGCCGCACAAGCCCCCCGAACAGTACCAGCGCCCGTTGCACCCTACAGGAAAGCGTTGTATATTCACTTAGCAACAAGCCAATTCACGATGCAAACAGGAAAAGTTATACTTGTAGTTGGAGGCACCTCCGGTATCGGAAGCGCCACGGCGCAGTTAGCCGCTGAAAGAGGATACACTGTCGTTATAGCTGGCAGGGACCCGCAAAAGGCTGCACAGGTAATGAAAGCCATAAAGGAAAAAGGAGCTTTAGCACATTTTCTTCAGACCGATATCTCAGACAGCAGGCAGGTAGCGCATCTGGTGGATGAAGTTGTCAGGCTTTACGGCAGGATGGACGCTGCCTGCAACAGTGCCGCGCTGGATGAAGGCGTGGGCGTTGCTTTGGCGGATGTGGAAGAGGAGGCTTATGATTACCAGATGGGCGTAAACCTGAAGGGAATCTGGCTGTGCATGAAGTACCAGATCCGGCAAATGCTGAAGCAAGGCGGCGGAAGTCTGGTGAATGTGTCGTCCATCAACGGGCTGGGTGGCGCACAGGGCGCTTCTATCTATTCTGCGGCAAAGAGCGGCATGCTGGGCCTCACCAAATCGGCTGCCCAGGAATATGCCACCGCTGGAATCAGGATAAACGCACTATGCGCAGGTGCTTTCAAAACACCGATGCTGGAGAATGTTTTTAAAAAGGCCAATCCGGACAACCCCTCCCAGGTAGAGGAGCAGTACAAGGCTTTTATCCCGATGCAGCGCATTGGGCACCCTTCTGAAGCGGCGGAAGCGATACTCTGGTTGCTCTCTGACCAGGCCTCCTACATAACGGGGCACTCCATGATTATTGACGGCGGCTTCAGTTCCAGCTTCCGATAGACTTTTGCAGGGTAAGCCACACATTGCCCAATAATCACCAGCAGCACCTTGAAACATAACCGCTCTATACTTGTAAAGAAACAGTAGCTGTGGACCAGAAGCCAGGTGCTTTGGTTCTAAGCAAAGGTTTCATTTTTTCCATCTACATAGCGCATAGCGTATGGAAAACCGGCATTGGCCTGAACTGAACTACAGCGAGGCAAAGGAGACTTACCAGACCATCCATTTATGGTCGCAGATAGTTGGCAAAATCAAATTGGGGCTACTGCCGTGGATAAACCATTCGTGGCATGTGGCGCTGCTGCTTACTCCACACGGGCTAACAACCGGCGACCTGCCCGCCCCCGGGAAGCATTTTCAAATTGACCTTGACTTTATCCACCACCAGCTACGGGTACAGACAAGCCAGGGAGAAAAGCGTGAAATTAACTTGGCCAGCTTATCGGTTGCCGCCTGCTATACTGAGCTACTGGCCTTGCTGAAAGCGTTGGATATTGAAGTGACAATTTACCCTATACCCTCCGAAATGAAGGATCCTACGCCCTTTCCGGAGGACGAGCAGCACGCCACGTATAACCCAACCCATGCCACAAACCTGCACACAGCCATGCTGTCGGCCAGTAAAGTATTCACCCAATTCCGATCTGAATTCAGTGGCAAATGCAGCCCGGTCCATTTCTTCTGGGGCAGCTATGATTTAGCAGTTACGCGCTTTTCCGGACGTGAGGCCCCGCCGCATCCGGGCGGTATCCCGAACCTGCCCGACTGGGTGGCCCGGGAAGCCTACTCGCAGGAGGTGAGCAGCTGTGGCTTTTGGCCCGGAAGTGAGGCCTTACCGTTTGCCGCCTTTTACAGCTATATGTATCCGGAGCCAGAGGGCTTTAAGCAAGCGTCGATAAAGCCTGAAGCAGGATATTATACTACCGATTTAGGAGAGTTTATACTTCCCTATGCAGCCGTGCGACAGGCCGAAAACCCAGAGGAGCTGTTACTGGAGTTCCTGCATAGTACCTACACGGTCGGCGCCGATTTGGCTAACTGGGACAGGGCGCGTTTAGAACTGCAACTGGGAAAGTAGCCAAACCCGTCTTCTGCTCCCTCAATTTGGGCAGGGCCTAACCGCTATCGCTAATCAAATGCGCTTAAAACGACTCTTCCTTTGATAACCTATTTGCTCTAATTATATTAGCTAAAGGTTATACTTTGCGGGCAGCAAAAGCGGATCATACTTCAGGAGAAAACGTTTGCCGCAAAGTATGGCCACTGCCCTGGTGAAGCAGTTGAGTAAATATGATACACCAGTATGACGCATACTACACACTTCCTTACATAAGCATATAGAAAGCATGAAAACATTTACTCTGACGCCGGTACTGCTCCTGTTAGCTGCCACAGGCTATGCCCAGACCTCTACTTAAAAGCCAGCACAATTTCCTTCTATTGATTACAAAGCGCTTCACCTGCAGTACATTGGAAAAGATTCCACGTCGGTGCTGGAGCGTATTGGTTACAATGGGCTGGGCAGCAACTCACTTCAGCAGCCTTCTGTTGCTGGTCTACCCGCAGAAGTGGAAGCAGCACCAGACCTGAATTATAAAATGCCCATCATGCGGCCAAACCCTGCCACTGACTTTCAGCTGCTTGCGATCAAACCAGATTCTTCCATCCATTACCACCTCCTGATTATAAAACCGGAATAGGGTCGCTTTTTCCCCTTAGAAAAACAAGTATACCTGCGTTTGCCCAGCTCCACAACTCGCAAAAACCCCGACCTCAAGCATCAAGCGATGAAAACACCCTACGCCTGTCAACAAGCGGGCAAGCAGCTTCTCTTTGTTTTAGCGCTCCTTTTGGCTAACCACATCGCCCAGTCACAAGGCTCCCGCGCCGTAACCCAGGATATTCAGCAGCATTTCATTCCTCTGTCTGGCTCACCCGAAATACTTCCGCCAGCGTTCCTGCAAAAGCTGGAGGGCAAGCGATTAGTTGGTTTGGGAGAAGCAACCCATGGCACTGCCGAGTTCGAGCAAATGTTCTCCCTCCTGGCCAGGAGCTTGGTGCTGGAGCGGGGTTTCAACGTCGTTATACTTGCAGAGGCCAACTTTTACGACACGCGCGCCCTGAACGATTATGTGGTGTACGGTAAGGGGAATGCGGAAACAGCCGTCCGGCACATACGCCACAGCCCTACTTTACTCGTGGATGATGAGGAAGCCAGAAAGCTTGCCGAATGGATTCGCGCGCACAACAGGACAAAAGTCGTAGAAGACCGGGTGTGGATGCTCGGAATAGATGCCATGGCTCTTGGCGGGGGAGCCTACAATGCTTTGAAGCTGTGCCGTGAGCGAAACATCCCGCTGCCACCAGCAACGCACCAGTACCTAAGCGAGCTCGCTTCCCTTTCGGCTGACATGTATGAGAACTATGCCAGAACGCTCCCGCTGGATACGGCCCTTGCCAGGTTAGCTCCTTTGCTACGGGCTGTGCAGCACCAAAAATACAAGCCTGATTTAAATGAAGAACAGCAATGGTTGCTGCAGAGTGTGATGACGCTGGAAAAGGCAATCAGTTTCCTATACGACCACCATGTAAAGCACGAATGGTCTAAGCAGCAGTTCCGGGACGAAGCCATGCTTGCCAACATTAAATGGGTGCTTGAAAGAAGGCCTGCTGCCAAAATGATAATTTATGGGCATAACGGACACATGGGGAAAGAAGTAGGCTATCAGTTCTTCAACGGCTACACGCACCTGGGTGGCTTGTTGCATAGCACTTACGGAAAAGACTTCTATGCTATCTGCACCGAAGCCCATGCCGGTAGCTTCTGGGCCGGAAAAGACAACCCAACCAGCAGCATAGCTCAAAACAAGAAAAAGATTGGCCTTGCCATCGGACAGGCTGTTGACGCCCCTGCCGGCTTGCTGGAATTAAACGCCACACCTGCGCTTACAGCATACTTCAACAGCCCCTTGTACATGACCTTCGGCAACCTTACCGGCACCAATTATTCTCCTGCCAGCACAGTAAATCTCGCGTCGGCTTTCGACGCTTTGCTCTTTGTGAGGGAGTCCACACCGAAAGTGCCTGTCAAACCAAAATCTGCCTTAAAAAGATTCTCCTTCAACCTGGTAATGCAGCCAGCGCAACTAGCACAGTTGGCAGAGAAAGAAAGCATTTCTGTTTCTGTCCAGAGCGGGCACACGCCATTAGGAACATCGTTGTCGGGTGAGGGAGCCTATGTGAGTCTGATGTTTTTAGACAGCCAGAACCAAATAGTAGGCTATCAGGCGACGTGGTTAACGGCGGACATGAAACTGCATGAACAGCACTACCCGCTTCCACCGGGTTCAGCCAGAATGATGCTGACCGTGACGGGCAGTAACGTGGCAGAACTGCACCTGGCTGACCTGCAGGTGAACGGCATCAAAATAGACCTTAGCAAAATGAAATACTATGGCGAGGGTTATGACACAAGTATAGCGGCAGGCAGAATCGTACTCAAAGAAAGAGGATAAAAGTTAATTTCCCGCACTGGAGCGGGTACTGCCGCTTTCCCTGATGCCCCTTCCTCAAAGTATGCTGCAGATGCTTGCAGCTGTACTGGCTGCCTTATGTTATACTTGCGCCGGGAGCAAGGAAGCTGCAAAAACAAAAGAGGCAGAAAACGAGGCTTATCGCCCTGCTTCCTGCCTCTTTCTGGTGTTCAGCTATACTAGTTGTTGATCTTGATATCTACTTTCTTGGTTTCGAGTGATCCTCCGTCAGGCCCGATCTTTATGGTTGTTCCCTTCTCCTTCTCCACAACAACCTTCTCAACCGGTGCCTCCACCTGCACCACTTTCACGGTTTCTGTTTCGGTGGCTTTTTCTACTACCTCAACCTGTTCCGCTTCGGGTTGGTTGTTGCAGCCAACAGTTAGGAATAGGGCACACGCACTTAGGGCATAAATAAACTTCATACTATTACGATCTTATAAAAGTGACGACAAACAAAAATAGATAAAGCTTAAAGTCCTGATTCGGACCAGAGGGGATAGTACTTTCTTGCCTTGTACAAGGTAAGCATTTAAAGGCAGAGTAACTAGCTGTGCACTATATATTAAATGTTTATTTAAAGGGGCACAGACAAAAACGTTATCGGGAAGTATAACCGTCAATTGCATGCCTGCCTGGCTTTACCGGCACCTGCAGGCCGGCTATGCCCACATTGGTTGCCAAAGCCTGAATTATGCCTATATTCGTAAATCATGCGTAATGTACTCGGGCTATATTTTCCTTTGCGCCTGCACAAAACGCTTCTGCATCCTTAACTTCACTTCTATGACTAGAATTATACTTATCTGCCTGGGCCTTGCTTTTATACTTGGTAGCTGCCAGCGCACTAAAAACGGAACCGCTGCCCGTGCGGAAAAGGAGACCTACGACCTGCTGCTGCTGAACGCCACTGTTGTGGATGTCGCGTCTGGCTCTCTGACACCCGGCCAGCTGATCGCCATTTCCAACGACACGATCCGGATGGTGGACGCTACAGCCAACCGCGACAAGTATGAGGCTCAGCAGGTAATAGACGCCAGCGGCAAATACGTGATGCCCGGCCTTTGGGACATGCATGTGCACTTCAGAGGCGGCGATTCGCTTATCGCTGAAAACAAGAACCTCCTTCCCCTGTACCTGGCCTATGGTGTTACTACCGTTCGGGATGCCGGCGGCGACATAGTACCCAGCGTACTCAGCTGGCGCGAGCAGATCAAAAACGGAAACCTGCAAGGTCCTACCATTTTTACGCCCGGTCCGAAACTGGATGGCGCCGCCCCGGCTTGGGCAGGCTCCATCGAGGTAGTGAATGCAGGTGATATTGAAGCTGCTCTCGATTCGCTGGAGAAGCTGCAGGTAGACTATGTGAAGATGTACGACGGCAGCCTGACCAAAGAGGCCTTCTACGGCATTATACAGGCCGCCGAGAAGCGCGGCATGAAAACAACCGGGCACATGCCCCTGTCCGCCGATATTGTGCAGGCCATTGACTACGGCCTCGACGGTTCGGAGCACATGTACTACACCCTGAAGGCCACCTCGCCGTTGGCCGATAGCCTCACCAAACTGAACCTGGGCTACGGCATGATGAACCAGATAGTAAATTCGTTTGACCCGCAGCTTGCCCGCGAGGTGTACGCGAAGATGAAAGCAAACAACGTATATATCACCCCTACCTTGCACATCGGGAAAGTGCTTTCTGAGCTCCTGGACACCGACCACAGCCGGGATACGCTATTGCCTTACATGGGCAGCGGCATACAGCAGACGTACCAGCGAAGAATAGAGGGCGCCAAACGGGCGGGCAGAAGTGGCAGCGACGCGCGGCAGAAGATGGCCCAGCTCAACATGGACATGATCGTGCCGATGTATGAAGCAGGTGTGAACATTGTTGCCGGCTCTGATGCGGGCCCTTCCAACTCGTATGTGTACCCGGGAGAATCGCTGCACGGCGAACTTCAAAGTTTGGTGAAGGCGGGGCTCTCCCCGCAACAGGCTTTGGTTACCTCTGTCATCAACGGCCCTAAATTTTTCGGTTTGGAGAACTCCTACGGAAGCATCGAAAAAGGAAAAGTGGCAGACCTGCTCCTGCTGAACGCAAACCCACTCCAGAACATCGCCAACACCAGCAACATAGCAGTGGTGGTAAAAGGCGGCAGGGTACACGACCAACAGGCAATCAACCGGATGCTGCAGGCGGTGAAAGCTAATAACAGGAAGTAATATACTTGTCTGCTATTTGCCACTGCTCGCAAGTGAATATATAAAAAATGGACTCTAAGAATATCTATATTGCATACATGCACTTTTCTAATAATATAGAATGGAAAATGCACAGAGAAACTGAATGGATGTATTTAGGAGTCGGAAAAGAGTTCAGAGAAGTCGAGGCCGTTGAACTAGTTAACTCTTTCTTCAGCGAAAACGATATATTCTTTATTACCGACAGACATAATTCATTTATGATCGGCAAGAGCGAGGCAATATTAAAGGTTAAAGAATATATAGCGGAAAATGATCCAGTTCTTGCCAACAAAGACTTTAGCAAGATGATAGAGTACAACAAAATAGGAGTTGTAAGAAAAGGACAAAGAAGTCTTTAACTTTAAAAAAGTATGATGCTTAATCATTTTCAAGTAATCAATCAGATGCTGCAGGCGGTGAAGGCTAATGACGGGAAGTGAGTAGGGATTGTTTATACTTGACAACAAGGGTATAGGTGGAAAACAGGGAAATGCTTTGCTTCTCTGCTATACTTCCAACCCTGCACTAACTCTGATTTAGAATTAAGCTTTCCACTATCTTCCGCTTCCTTACCTTTGCAGCAAACACTTAGGCCTGATTAATTTGTTTATGCCTCCCACACCAAGTATGAATCAAGCCCAGGAACATTACGCTACCGGCTACAGTGATTTTTTAGAAATTAAGGGAATTAGCTTAGCGGCAGAACGAGGCCCTGTGCTGCAAGACATTAACTTTACGCAGCAGGAGTTCCAGCGCGTGGCCATTGCCGGGGAAACCGGTTCCGGTAAAAGCACGCTGCTGAAAGTGATCGCAGGCCTGGCACAGCCTACAGCCGGCCAGGTTTTTTTTGAGGGAGATGAAGTGGAAGGCCCGGCCGAAAAGCTGGTTCCCGGCCATCCGGGCATCGCCTACCTCTCACAGCACTTCGAGCTTCCTAAATCGCTGCGGGTAGAGCAGGTGTTGAAGTACACCAACACACTGCCTCAGGAAGATGCGGAAACGCTATACGACGTGTGCCGTATCACGCACCTGCTAAAACGCAGAACAGATCAGCTATCGGGCGGTGAAAAACAGCGCGTGGCCGTAGCCCGGCTCCTCTCCTCCTCTCCCCGGCTGCTGCTGCTTGACGAACCCTTCTCGAACCTCGACATGGTCCACAAAAGCACCCTAAAAGCTGTGATCCAGGATATTGGGGAGCGCCTGCAAATTACCTGCGCCATGGTATCGCACGACCCGCTGGACTCGCTTTCGTGGGCAGACCAGATTCTGGTGATGAAAGCTGGGCAGGTGCTGCAGCAGGGGGCTCCGGAGCAGGTTTACAGGCAACCGGGCAATGAGTATATAGCTGGCCTGTTTGGCAAGTATACCTTACTCTCTCCTGCTCTGGCTAAGGCTTTCGCTGTTCAGCCTAGTGAGGGCATGCAAGGAAAGAAGGCGCTTGTACGGCCAGAGAGCTTTAAGCTGGCAACGGGAAATTCTTCAGTTGAAGGAAAAGTAAAGCAGGTTGCCTTCTTCGGCAGCTATTACGAGGCAGAGGTTATACTTGCAGCTGGCACAGTAACAGTTAGAACCGCTGACAGCAGCGTGTCTAGTGGCGATGCTGTTGCTATCTCGCTCCCGCCTGGTGCGGTTTGGTTTGTGGAGGCATAGCCTGCTGAATCCACCACTGAAGCACCCTCACGTATCAATCTTCTTCAACCGCACACCCTGGTAATAATTGCAGATGTGCTGCAACACGCACTCCTCGCACTTGGGGCTGTAGAAGGTGCAGACGCGCTGGCCGTGCCAGAACAGGTGCTTGTGAAAGTTAAACAGCTCCACCGGATCTTTGGGGAGCATGCTCAGGAGCAGGGCGTGCGCCTTGTTAGCCGTTACGCTTGCCCCAATCAGCCCCACCCGCTGGCTCACCCGAAACACATGCGTATCTACGGGCAGCACGGGTTTCTTAAAGTTGAAGAGTAGCAGCAAGGTTGCTGTTTTCAGGCCAACGCCTGGCAGGCTTGTCAGCCACTCCATCGCCTCCTCCACGGGTATGTCCTTCAGGAAATCTATATTTATCTCTCCCTGCTTTTCCTGTATCCGCCGCAGCGTCTGCTGTATCTGCGGCGCCTTTTGGCCGGGGTAGCGGGTGGTCTGGATGGCATCGGCTAGTTCATTCTCATCAGCCTGCATCACGCCCTCCCAATCGCCAAAGCGCTCCAGCATAGTGTTATAGGCCTTCACCTCGTCGGCATGGTTGGTGCGGTGCGAGAGCATGGTGGAAACGAGCTCGTGCATGGGCGTACGGCGGCTGTCGAGCGTGAGCCGCTTGTATGCCTGGTTCAGCAGCTCATGCGTCTGTTGCGTTTTCTCGGCGGCGGGTAATTGGTGAGCATCCATTCTAAAAACGTTAGTGCTCTGGTTGTACGGCCTTCCCCACTACGCTGTTAAGTATAGCATTTTTATATGTTGTGAAGCACCGGTCAACTGATTAAGCTTCAGCAACTGCAGCAGCAGCAATGTAACTTTACACACAACTATTTTACTTTTTCAACGCTATACAGCAAGGCTATCTGTTTTTTACGGCCTTCAGGGTCTCTACTTTTATGACAATTAAATTTTTAGGTACAGGCGGCGCATTCGATACCGACTATCTGAACTCATCTGCAATAATGGAGTTTAACGGGATGAACCTGTTAATCGATTGTGGCTTTACAGTTTTCCCAACACTAGTAAGAAAGGACCTGGTACGGAAAATAGACCATATTTTACTTACTCACCTGCACAACGACCACAGCGGCAGCCTGGCCAACCTGCTGCTCTATAAAGGCATTGTGGAAAAGTCCGAGCGCCCTGTTATACTTTACCCATCAGAGCAGTTCAGGCAGCAGCTTTACCGCTTCCTGGAAATACAACTGAAGGAGCCTGACACCTATGCCGAATTTGTGCCACTGGAGCAGTTTGAGGGAATCTCGTGTGTAGACACATATGGCCTGCACTCTGAGGGCCTGCAGACGTACGCGTATGTGTTTGACAATGAAGAGAGCCGTATTGCCTACTCAGGCGACCTGGCCCGCCCAGAAGTGCTTTTCGATAAGCTGGAGAAGATGCCGGATAAAAAGACCTGCGTTTTCCACGACATCACCTTTAACTCGGAGAATAAGGGCCACACGTACTACAAAAAGCTGCTGCCGTACATGAACGGCGTGGAGATGTTCGGCTACCACTGCGATCCTACGCTGAGCCCGGCGGACAATCCCATCAGGCTGGTGTTTTTTCAGCAGGCTTTTATGGCCTGACCTTTCGCTGGTACTATCACACAGGCAATGCCTATGGGTGCGCGTGCAAAAAGCGCTTTATTCAGAGCAACTAAGGCATATCTCCTAAACTTTCCGTATACAGTCGCAGTTCCAACTGCGGATTAAGCTGCTATACACCTGCCGCGCGCGTACCAAAGTGCAACCATGACGACCAAACCCGACGCTAAGAAACCTTACTTAAAACAGCCGCTACACCTTTTTTACAGCGCGCTTCTCCTGATCTTCTGGGTTTACACCGCCATCACCACACCCAACTTCGATAACTGGATAGCGGAGAATATCCTGACCGTTTCCCTCATTATCATTCTAGGGGCTTTTTACAACATCTTCCGCTTTTCGAATACCAGCTATACCTGCATATTCCTGTTCCTGCTGCTCCATATTTACGGCAGCCAGTACCAGTATGCCAACAATCCATTTGGTGATTGGCTGCAGCAACAGTTCAGCCTGCAGCGCAACCACTACGACCGCCTGGTGCACTTTGGCTATGGTTTGCTACTGGCATATCCTATTCACGAGGTACTAGCCAGGGGCTTCCGCGTCAGGCGTTTCTATAGTTACCTGCTCCCGGTGGAAATTATCTTATCGACGGGTGCGCTGTATGAACTGCTGGAGTGGATTGTAGCCGACTGGGTGTACGGCGGTGGAGAGAAGGCCAGGGCTTTCCTGGGGATGCAAGGCGATCCGTGGGATGCCCAAAAAGATCTGGCATTGGCTGTTGCAGGTGCCGCTATCACCATGTCTGTAGCTTTTGTGTTCTCGAAGAAAAAGAAGGATAGCTAACGCTGTTTAGAAGTTAGTGATAAACAAAAGGTGTAGCAGCTTCATGTAAAAGCCAGGTGAGTCCGTCGACCGAAGTATGGTTTTTACAGAATGCTAGCAAATGTATTTCTTTCAATATGGCTGAAAAGTATACACCTCTTGAAATTCATATCCATTGATATAACTTCTAACTTTCAGATTAATTTTTTGATCGTGTTCAATGATTCCTTCATACACGACTAGTCCTGACTGAGTTTTAGTTACAAATTTTATACTATCATCTGTCACCTTAAACTTGCCTTTTCCTATATGAATAGAGGGAGACTCAAGCAGCTTTCGTACTTTTTCCAATTTATATGGCGAACTGATCGCAAGTACTGTACTGTCATCATGGAATTTTAAGTAATGTTTCGAATTTTCCATGCCATGCGTTGGCAAATCAGTAACATAAACACCATCTGTATGCAAGATGTATTCCGCCTCTTTGTGCTGACAGGCAGTTAATAATATGAACGCTAAAATTAAAGGCACCAAAATTTTCATGATTACATCTACCCGTTAACGTGTGGCTTTCATGTGCGATAAACTTCACCTTGAATTTATTTCGTGCTGCCAATTTAGTTTGAGCGCATCGTGTTCTTATAAGTATGGCTTAGCTATATTAACCTACACCAAAGGGCAAAAAAAACCAGCCGCACCCCCGCGCGGCTGGAAAATCACCAATAATCCAATCAATCTACTACTTAATCTCTTATAGTTCTCCGCGTTGAGCGGCTTTCTTCATTTTCTCGTTGGCGAAGATGGCAATCTCTACACGGCGGTTCTGCTGACGGCCAGCAGCTGTGCTGTTATCTGCAATCGGCTGATCATCGGCATAACCGGTAGTGGTCATACGGCTGCGGTCTACACCTAGCCCTGACAGGTAATTAGCCACGGATTGTGCACGGCGCTCAGACAGCGGCTGGTTGATAGAACGGTTACCCGTGTTGTCAGTATGGCCTTCAATCAGAATTTCCGTGTCAGGGTATTTCTTCAATGTCTCGGCCAGCTGCGCGATGTCGGTTTTGGCACCAGCCTGAAGCTCAGCAGAGTTTACAGGATAAAGTATACCGGCATCAAAGGTAATTTTGATACCTTCACCGATACGCTCTACGTTAGCGCCTTCCAGGTCGCGGCGAAGCTCTTCCGCCTGTTTGTCCATTCTTCTGCCAATAAGGGCACCAGCCGTACCGCCAACAGCGGCACCAATGATAGCACCGGCAGCAGTGTTGCCCGCAACTCTACCTACCACGCCACCTACCACGGCTCCAGAGCCGGCACCAATGGCACCGCCTTTCGTCGTGTTGTTCCATCCTGAGCAGGAAGAGAACAGAACTGCTATAACTATCAGTATTGAAAAGTTAATTCTTACGTTTTTCATAATTTCCATAATTTATACATCTGAAAATAAGAGATCAGATTATGAGCCTTGTACTCCTTATATACAATAAATGTTATATTAAATTCTTTCAAATATATTGCACTTTCCGCAGCAACCACTCCCTGTATCGCTGCTTTATACGTGATGTACAGGATTTTATACGCACTTTCTCCCTCGAGCAAGAATAAAAGAAATTCTCTTTTATTCCTTAAAACAACAGCGCCGGCCCCAAAAGGAGCCGGCGCTGTTTTATCAGATTACTGAATGGTTACTTTACTTCGCCTTTTTCGGCGGCTTCTTTCAGTTCCTCGTTCGCAACAATAATCACCTCCACACGACGGTTTTTCTGACGTCCTTCTGCAGTGGTGTTGTCAGCGATAGGCTGGTCGTAGCTATAGCCTTTGGCCTGCAGTCGCGACCCATCCACACCCAAGCTACGGGCATAAGCTGCCACGGCTTCGGCACGGCGCTCAGAAAGCTTCTGGTTCAGGTCGTAAGAACCAGTGTTGTCGGTATGGCCTTCGATGATAACGTTGGTTCCTTGATAATCCTGCAGCGTTTTAGCCAGTTTCTGTATGTCCTGCTTTGCAGCGGCGCTAAGCTCGGCGGAGTTTACCTGGAAAAGGATACCAGAATCGAAGTTCACGCGGATGGCCTCCCCCACACGCTCCACATTCGCATTTTCCATAGACTTCTCCAGTTCCTCGGCCTGCTTGTCCATGCGGCGCCCGATAACGGCACCTGTTGCGCCACCTACGGCAGCACCCACAATGGCACCTGCGGCTGTATTACCTAACCTGTTTCCGATCAGGCCGCCGATCACGGCACCACCACCGGCACCAATCAGGCCACCTTTGGTTGTTTTATTCATTCCCTCTTTCTCCTGCGTCTTGGCCTGAGTAGTAGTTTCTGTATTACCCGAGCCTGCCACAGGCGCTGCCGTCTGGCAAGAAGAGAACAACAGCGTAGCGGCTAGCATTGAGCTCAGAGATAGTTTTATTACGTTCATGGTAGAAAAAATTTGTAAGTGTTTAATCCGTTTGATGTTGCTGTAAAGTATAAAAACGTTTGTCTCCACAGGTAACGCAAGACCTGTGCCAAACTGTATTCTCATACTTCAAAATATTTTACGGCTGCTATATAAGCTAATGCTATACACAGCGGTGGCACATAAAAAAAGTCTGCCGGCGCAACACCAGCAGACCTCTTTATACTTATACGGTCTCTATTAAGATACCTTAGTTGCTTTTTTTACCTTAGGCGCGGTGGTGACATCCTCCGGCAGCAGCACCATGCTCAGCAGTTCGCCAAGCTTGCTCTTCAGCTGTTTACGGTCTACTATGAAGTCCAGAAAGCCGTGCTCCAGTACGAACTCCGCACTTTGAAAGCCCTTCGGAAGATCCTTTCCAATTGTCTCCTTAATCACGCGCGGACCGGCAAAACCGATCAGGGCACCCGGCTCTGAAATGTTAAAGTCTCCGAGCATGGCATACGAAGCCGTTACGCCACCTGTCGTTGGGTCTGTCAGCATGGAGATGTAAGGAAGCTTCGCCTCAGACAGCAAAGCCAACCTGGCAGAGGTTTTGGCCATCTGCATCAGCGAGAAACCAGCCTCCATCATACGCGCACCACCCGACTTGGAGATCATCAGGAAAGGCGTGCGGTTTTTGCGGGCGTGGTCTATAGCGCGGGCTATTTTCTCGCCTACCACCGAACCCATGGAGCCGCCAATAAAGGCAAAGTCCATACAGGCAATGGTCAGATCCTGGCCGTTTATCTTTCCCTGGGCTGTGCGCACCGCGTCCTTCAGGCCAATAGCCTTCTGAGTGGCAGCAATTCGCTGCGGGTAGGCTTTGGTATCCACAAAGTCAAGGGGGTCAGCCGAGGTCATGTCCGCATCCAGTTCAGTGAACTCGTTGTTGTCAAACAGTATGGCGAAGTACTCTTTCGAGCCGATGCGGTCGTGGTAATCGCACTGCACGCAGGTGTTCAGGTTCTTGCGGTGCTCGGCCATACTTGTCACGGTCTTGCATTCAGGGCACTTATACCACAATCCATCCGGGGTTTCCTTCTTCTGCTCAGTAGGGGTGTGAATTCCTTTGTCTGCTCTTTTAAACCAAGGCATCATAGTTAACAGCGTGCATTCCGCACTTTAAAGTTTATTGGCGCTTCGCCACATGGCAAGGTGCATCATGTAAATGACCTGCCCTGGCCATCCGCAAGCGGGTAAGCTAAGGCAGGTCACAAAAATATGTAATAATCAGCAGTTCTGCTACAAATTAAGCCAGTGTAATCTCATTTGCCAGATACACACCCTGAATGGCGTTCAAAAGCTCCACACCCACTTTCATGTCTTTCTGGAAAGCCTTGCGGCCGGAAATCAGCCCCATGCCGCCCGCACGCTTGTTTATCACCGCCGTACGCACGGCATCCACCAGGTCGGATTCGCCCTTGGATTCGCCTCCGGAATTAATTAATCCGGCACGTCCCATATAGCAGTTGGCCACCTGGTAGCGCGTCAGGTCGATCGGGTTGTCGGAAGAAAGGGCGCTGTACATTTTCTCGTGTGTCTTGCCGAAGCCGATAGCCTTGAAGCCGCCGTTGTTCTCAGGAAGTTTCTGCTTGATGATATCAGCCTGGATGGTAACGCCCAGGTGATTTGCCTGAGCCGTAAGGTCGGCAGCCACATGGTAGTCGGTGCCATCTTTCTTGAAGGCGTTGTTGCGGGTGTAGCACCACAGGATGGTAGCCATGCCCAACTGGTGTGCCCGCTCAAAGGCCTCGGCTACCTCCACTATCTGGCGCGATGACTCCCCAGAACCAAAGTAGATGGTGGCGCCTACAGCCGTTGCGCCCAGATTCCAGGCCTCATCCACGGAGCCGAACATGATCTGGTCATACTTGCTCGGGTAAGTCATCAGTTCGTTGTGGTTGATCTTTACAACAAACGGAATCCGGTGCGCATACTTCCGCGACATCATCGCCAGGTTGCCAAAAGTAGTGGCCACCGCGTTGCAGCCGCCTTCCATGGCCAGTTTGATGATGTTCTCTGGATCGAAATAGATAGGGTTCGGTGCAAAAGAGGCTCCGGCCGTGTGCTCAATGCCCTGGTCTACCGGCAGGATGGACAGGTAGCCCGTGCCCCCCAGGCGGCCGTGGTTGAATAGCTGCTGCAGACTGCGCAGCACTTGTGGTGAGCGATTCGACTGCACAAAAATGCGGTCCACGAAATCTGGCCCCGGCGCGTGCAGCTGCTCTTTGGCAATGGTTTGGCATTTGTGCTGCAGCAGGTTCTCTGCTTCGGAGCCGAGCAACGAAACGATGTTATCGTAAGTCATTGGCTTTGTTCGTTTTTAGGAAGAAATGTGAAATGAATGAAACTTGAAGTATAAGCTTAAACGCAATTTCAGATTTGATTCCTCTACTAAATACCAAAGCGGCAAAGCCCTTTCAGGCTTTCGTACCGCAGTGTTTTTCATAGCATGGCAGGCACCTTTATTGGTGTCGCAGGCTTTTAGGCTTGCTCCAACCTATACTTCAGCCAGCAATAAAAAGTTTTGCAGCGCGGCCTGCTGCCGTATTTTATACCTGAGTTAAAGTATGGCCACTGGCGCAAGTACACCTCTGCGCCAGTGGCCAGGCCTGGCGCTACTTACAGGTGTTGTTCACCACCTTGCCGTCTATAATCACGGCACACACATGCGAAGTATATTCAAACGGGTCACCATCGTACAGCACCAGGTCCGCATCTTTGCCCTTCTCCAGCGAGCCAACGCGCTTATCCTGCCCAATGATTTTGGCAGGTGTGGAAGTAACAGCCGCCAGCGCCTGCTCGGGTGTCATCCCGTTGGCCACGGCAGCACTGGCCTCAAACAATAGCACGCGCGCCCGCGGTACATACTGCTCAAAGCCGCTCTGTATCGCCACCGGAATGCCTGCTTTGGCAAGTATGGCCGCCGTCTCGAAGGACATGTTCTTGTTGTCGCCGTTTGCCCGGGCCATGGTAGGGTGAAGGATAACGGGCACACCCGCAGCCTTTATCTCATCCAGCAGCAGGTAAGCCTCGGCAGCGCCGTCCAGCACCAGATCCAGCTTAAACTCCTTTGCCAGGCGCAACGCTGCCATGATATCCTGCGAGGTGTTGGCCGTAATAAGAGATTTATACTTGCCGTTGAGCACGCCCACCAGGTAATCCATTTTCAGGTTCCGGTCCGGGCGCTTGCTGGCGTCTGAATTACCGGATTTCTTCGCGTAAGCCTGTGCCGCCTGCAACTCGGAGCGCAGCATTGCCATGCCTTTCGCCGATGTCTTGGGCGAGTTGTAGTTCTCCCCAACCGACGTACCCAGCGTAAAGGTCACCATACTTGTGGTGTCCATCAGGGTGGCAAAGCCATCCGGCGATGTTTTAATCGTCATGGTCTGTCCGCTGATCAGTGCGCCCGGGCCATGCCCCGTGTTGATGGTGGTCACGCCATGGTCGCGCACCCACGCCACCAGCTCCTCCTGCGGATTGTAAGCGTCCAGGGCACGCAGCTCTGGTTGAATGGGAGCGGTTTTTTCGAGCTGCTGCTGGTCGGCCGGAATATTGTAGATACCCGCCAAGCCTACTGTGGCATGCGCATCTACCAAGCCGGGCGTCACGACTTTGGCGATGTACACGGTGTAGTTCTGCGGTACCTGCAGGTTGGCTCCCACGGCCTCTATTTTACCGTCTTTCAACAGCACCACCCCGTTTTTGATCGGCGCACCGGCCATGGTATAAACCGTTTCGCCTTTCACAGCGATCTGCGCTTGTGCCTGTTGCCCACCAAGTATGGCAAGCCCCGCAAGTAGGACCGCAGCAAAATGTATCTGTTTTTTCATGTTGATCTTTTTGGGACATAAGACGCAAGACTTTTTATTAGGGAAGACTTTCTGCTCCCTTTCTGAAGTCCAGCTTTGCTTATCTATTGTGCTGAAAAAGTCTTGTGTCCTGTGTCTATAATCCTGTGTCTTTCTTAATGTGCGTGATAATGCAAAATGCCATCGTAGGCGCGGAAGCCGCCGGTGGCGTAGGCCTTGTCCTCTGGGTTGGCGAGGTCGAAGCGTTTCTGGCCCTCTACCCACGTCTGCTCTATTTTGGTGTACACACTGAAGGGCTCGCCGCTCAGCACGATAAAATCGGCATCCTTGCCCTTCTCCAGTGACCCGACGCGCCCATCCAGTTCCAGCATTTTAGCACCGGCTATGGTGAGACCCTCGATAGCTTTTTCGCGGCTCATTCCGGCACGCACGGCCAGGGCCACGTTGCGCATGAACAGGCGGGAATCTGTGATACCGTCATCGGTGTGGAAAGCGGTCAGCACACCGGCTTTTTCCAGTGCAGCCCCATTCGTGTTGCTTAGCTCCACTGCCTCCGACTTGCCGCCCGGCGAGTCCAGCGTAATGATGGAAGCGGGCACACCGGCTTTTGCAATTTCATCGGCGGCTTTCCAGGCTTCGCTTACGTGGTGCAGCACCAGCTTAAAGCCGAACTCCTCTTTCAGGCGCAGGGCCGTCAGGATATCGTCGTAGCGGTGCGTGTGGAAGTGCACGATGCGCTTGCCCTCCAGTATCTCCACCAGCGGCTCCAGGTTTGGCTTACGCTCCGGCATTTTGTCTGCCTTGCCTTTGGCCGCCTTTATTTTCTGGTTGTAGGCCTGCGCATCCAGGAAAAGCTGCCGCGCCATGGCCGCCGATTTGGCGCGCGTGCCTGGGAAAGGCGCCGGCCGCATTGGATTGGTGCCGTTGGCCATTTTCATGCCGCCGCAAATGCCGTTAATCACATCGTCGCAGAAGGTCAGGTCGCTTATGGTGTTGCCCTCGCGCATCTTCAGGTACACGGTCTGGCCGCTCATCAGGTGGCCGGAACCAGGCATCACATTCACCGTGGTAATGCCGCCTGCCAATGCCCGCTTAAAGGTGTCGCTGATGGGATTGATGCCGTCGATGATCTGCACGTCAGGGTGCAGGGCTGCGGAGCCGTCGCCGCCGGAGCCTTCGCCCAGGTGCGAATGCGTATCCACCAGGCCCGGCATCAATACTTTGCCCGTCATATCAAACTCCTGCGCGTTTTTGGGGATGCGCACTTTGTCGGCAGCGCCCACGGCGGTGATCTTCCCGTTTTGCACCACCAGCACCCCGTTTTCTATTGGCTGGCCCACCACCGGGATTATTTTAGCGCCACGGAAAACATGCGGCTGCTCCTGTGCCAGCGCCGTGCCCGAGCTAAGGAGCACCGAGAGGCCCAGTGCCGCCAGAAGCTTTTGGTTGAGTATCATAAAAGTTCAGGGTGATAAAGTGTAGATCAGTTTAGCTTCACAACTTAGGCATTTCTAAGTATAAAAAAAACACATCCAGCCGATACAAGCGCCTAAAGGCTCCTTCTAAACCATTTGCCCGTGTTACAGTTAAATAAGTAAGACACCAGAAATCAATTGCAACTATGAAAACACGTAACAGAACATCAACCACCAGATTATTTTACCTTCTTGGCTGCCTGCTGATGGCAGCTGGCATTTACGGCTGCGTACCCTCCACACAAATAACAGGCACCTGGAAAAGCCCCCAGGCTACTGCCAAAACGTTCAACAACGTGGTAGTGGCCGCCATGACGGATGACGTGCAGGCGCGTCAGACCATTGAGAACCAGTTAGAGGAGCAGCTACAGGCGCGAGGCATCAAGGTAACCAAAAGTATAAACTTGTTCCCGCCAAGCACGATGCAAGGCACCGAGTCGCCTGCTGACATGATGCTGGACCGCATTACGAGCGACGGGTATGACGGCATTCTGACAGTGGCTGTGGTAGACCAGGAAACGGACACGCGCTATGTACCGGGTACCACGGCGTATGCACCGATATCGCGCTTTGGTTATTACAACACGTTCAGGGGGTACTATGGCTATATGTCGCCGACGTTGTACCGCCCGGGCTACTACACGAAGGAGAAAATATACTTCCTCGAAACCAACCTGTACGACACCAGCAACGAAAATCTGGTATGGTCTGCACAGTCTAAAAGCTACGACCCGGCCAGCCTGACTTCTTTCGCTGACACGTTCTCCGAAATAACCGTGAAGCAGATGGCGAAGGAAAACATCATCAACTAAGTATAGCAACAAGTATAAAAGAAAAGGCCTCCTGTAACTGGGAGGCCTTTTCTTTTATACTTGCAGTTTAGACATATTACTCGTTATAAAGCACCTGCAGTACAGTTTGCTCCTGCGCTTTCAGGACGTTTTTGCTGATAATGCCCACAGAATAGGTGTGGTGAAACATCCTAAGTAATCGCTCGGGTTCTGCTGGTTATAATTGAGCAACTTGCTTCGCTGGGCTTCATTTCCTCTTGGGGAACCGCAGCCGGAAAAAGAGGGCCGCAGAAAAGATTGCCGCCACCTTCAGGCTATTCCTCATACGCCCAGTCAATCCCGGTTTTCATGTCCTTTATCACGATGCCCTGCTTCTTCAGTTCGGCACGAATGGTGTCTACTTTATCGTACGCCTTCTGCTCCTTTGCTTCCCTGTAAAAGTTCAGCACCAGGTTCAGCACTTCCTCCATATCACCAACCGGCTCCTCTTGCAGGCCCAATACCTGCAGCACCAGTTCCTGGTAGGTGTCGCGAATGGTATCGAAAGTGCCGCGCGCCAGTTGCTCCATCGGTATCTGGCCCAAGTATAAACTGTTGATCTTTTTGAGCAGGTTGAACAGCGAGGCGATGGTGCGGGCCGTGTTCAAATCATCGTTCAGGCCACGGAAGCAGTCCTGCGTCAGTTTCAGCAGTTCCTCGTTCAGTTTTACATCGGGTTCAATCGTGGATGTATCGGCCGGGTACGTCAGCTTCTTGAGCACACGCAGACCGTTCATCAGCTTCGTGTAGCCTTTGCGTGCCGCCTGCAGCGCCTCGTTGCTGAAGTCGAGGGTGCTGCGGTAGTGCGCCTGAAGTATGAAGAAGCGGATGGTCATGGGGCTGTACGCCTGCTCCAGCATCTCGTGGTTGCCGCTGAACAGCTCGCTTAGGTTGATGAAGTTGCCCAGCGATTTGCCCATTTTCTGCCCGTTCACCGTGATCATATTGTTGTGGATCCAGTAGCGGGCGGCATCGGTGTGGCTGCTGCTAGCCTGGCTCTGCGCGATCTCGCACTCGTGGTGCGGAAACATCAGGTCCAACCCACCTCCGTGAATATCGAAAGTGGTTCCTAGGTACTTGCGGCTCATGGCCGAACACTCCAAATGCCAGCCCGGAAAGCCATCGCTCCACGGCGAGGGCCAGCGCATGATGTGCGACGGTGAGGCCTTCTTCCAGAGCGCAAAGTCAACCGGCGAACGCTTCTCCGCCTGCCCATCCAGCGTGCGGGTGTTGCCGATCAGGTCCTCAATGTTGCGGCCGGAGAGCTTGCCATAGTTGTTGTCCTTGTTGTATTTCTCCACATCAAAGTATACCGAACCGTTTACCTCGTAGGCAAAGCCGTTGTCCAGGATTTCCTGTATCATCTCCACCTGCTCTATTATATGGCCGGAGGCGCGGGGTTCGATGTCGGGCCGCAGCACGTTCAGTTTCTCCATCTCCTGGTGGTAGATGTTGGTGTAGTGGCTCACCACCTCCATCGGCTCCAGGTGCTCCAGTTTGGCCTTCTTCTGAATTTTATCCTCCCCTTCGTCCGCATCGTTCTCCAGGTGGCCCACATCGGTTACATTGCGCACGTAACGCACTTTATACCCTTGGTTCTTTAGGTAGCGGTACAGCACATCAAAGGTAACGGCGCTGCGGGCATGGCCCAGGTGGGGCTCGCCGTATACCGTTGGCCCGCAAACGTACATGCCCACAAAGGGAGCGTGCAGCGGTTCGAAGACTTCTTTTTTGCGCGAAAGTGTATTGTATAGGTTTAGTTCTTGTTGCATGTTTTACCAGGTATGAACACCGTAAAGGTGTTGCATTTGTAGATAGTCAGCCGCCCTTCGGGAGCTGCCATATTTGTTTCAAAGCTAAAGATATTGCCCTTTTTCTCCTAACGCTCTTCCCTTGCCTTAGGCTTCAGCACGTACGTGGCAGATACCGGAAAATGGTCAGACAAATCCATTTCGTAGTGCGTTTCAAAGTTATAGGCCTCCAGTCCTTCACTGTAGAACTGGTTGTCGATGCGCAGGAAAGGGAGTATGCCGTTGTATGTGCTTCCCAGTCCGCTACCGGCCTCCACAAAAGCATTATCCAGCTCTTCAGCCAGTTCGTTGTAAGTATAGCTGAAGGGAATATCGTTGAAATCGCCGCAAACAATAACCGGGTAGGGAGACGCCCTTACATGGTCCAGCAGCATCTGCACCTGTGTGGCCCGCGCTACAAACCCGCGCTTCAGGCGGCGCGCCAGGTTACGGCCTTCCTTCTTGAAACTCGCTTCATCACCAATCGCGGAGTAGGTGTTTTCTATATCTTCCGCTTTGATGCTCATAGACTGCAGGTGCACCGCAAAAATCCGCACCGTATCTCCCTCCACATCAATATCAGCCCAGGCTACTCGATTAGCGGTCCGCACAGGGGTGTTTGAAAAATGGATAGTACCTCCTTTTACAATAGGGTATTTAGAGAAAATAACGATGCCAAGGTTGGCTTTTATTCTGTCCGTTTCATCAGTGGAGGCGAATTTATACTTGTTGTAGCGCGTACCTATCTTATTAAAGTTGTTATGCTCAATGGAATTTACCCGGCTATAGAATTCTTGCAGGCAGAATACATCGGCAGGGTGGGTGGCTACCCATTCTATCATGTCATCAGAAACCTGTGGCACTCCTTCCGATATTTTATCATACGCATTGAACACATGCGTATTAAAGCTTAACACCTGCAATGTCTTTGCTCCCTTGGGCACTTCCTGCTCAAAGTTGATGGCGATGAGGCGGGCGTAGTAGCTCCACCCAAGTATAAGCACGGCAAACGGCAGCACCACAAGCCAGGAACGCCGTAGCGCCCAGTATATCAGGAAAAAGAAATTGAGCACCAGCGGCACCGGCATAGAGAAAGCCACAAAGCCTGCCGGCCAGAATTCGCTCGGCGGCACCTGCAGGCTGTACACGCCCGCTAACAGCCAAAGCACCACCACGATGTTGATGATGAGCCAAACGCGCCGCCGTATTTTTTTGAATGTTCCTGACACAAAAGCAAACTTACAAATTATGAGGCTATCTCTACCAACCCGCTGCCATAATATCTGCAACGCGGCACCCTAAAACGCACAGCAGTTCAGGTCGAACTATTAATTACAGGCTTTTGTTACAGCTTACAGCTTTTACAGGAGTGTATAGTTGTTTTAACACGTTGGCGCCGGCTCCAAAGTATCGCGGAAATTCAGGATGTAATAATTTAATAAAAGTCATGTAGACATAAAGAGTTGTGTATATAATGATTTTGTAGTAAATTTGCAGCAATATTTTTCCAAAGAGCTGAGGGGACAAGAAGTCCCCTTCTTTATTTCTTAACCGTTCGCTATGGAACTTACAGCAAAGAACATAAGAGAAATGGCGCAGGCGGGCCTGCCGGACAACGACCTGTTCATCGTGGACGTTTCCGTATCAGACTCACCGGCCAGACCTAAAATTATGGTATTGGCAGACGGAGAGCAGGGTATTACCATAGACCAGTGCGCCACCATCAGCCGCCGCATTAACAGACGGATTGAGGAGGAGTTTGGGCCGGACATGTCTTACGTGCTGGAGGTAAGCTCTCCGGGGGTTGATTTTCCGCTTACGCAGCCGCAACAGTTTAAACGCAACACCGGCCGCAGCCTGAAAGTAAAACTACAGGATGGCACCGAGAAAATCGGCAAGTTGGAGGAGGTAACCGAAGCGGGCCTTAACATGCTGGAGGAAGTAAAACAGAAAGGCAAGAAGGTAACGTACG
This sequence comes from Pontibacter akesuensis, assembly GCF_001611675.1. Lineage (NCBI taxonomy): Bacteria > Pseudomonadati > Bacteroidota > Cytophagia > Cytophagales > Hymenobacteraceae > Pontibacter > Pontibacter akesuensis. Next base: position 1,377,437 of record NZ_CP014766.1, read on the forward strand.
TGCCTGTGCAGATACCCTTTGGGGACATTGTAAAAGCAAATGTTGTAATCTCTTTTAAATGATAAAATAATGAACAGTTCAATCCTGATCGAGTCGTTCGCCGAATTCGCGAAATTCAAGAACATAGACCGCCCGACCATGATGCGCATCCTGGAGGATGTGTTCCGCACCATGATCCGTAAAAAGTGGGCCACCGATGAGAATTTTGACATCATTCTGAACGTGGAGAAGGGTGACCTGGAGATCTGGCGTAACCGTGAAATCGTTGACGACAACTCTGAAGACATCTGGGACTACGATAAGATCAGCCTGTCAGACGCCCGTAAAATAGAGCCTGACTTTGAGGTGGGCGAGGAAGTGTCTGAGGAGGTGAAGCTGGAGGATTTCGGCCGCCGTGCGGTGCTTACCGCACGCCAGACGCTGATCCAGCGCATCAAGGATATGGAGAAGGAGTTGCTGTTCCAGAAGTATAAAGACCAGGTTGGCGAAATCATCTCTGGCGAAGTATACCAGGTATGGAACCGCGAAGTGTTGTTGCTGGACCAGGAAGAAAACGAACTGATCATCCCGAAAAGCGAGCAGATCCCGAAAGACCGCTACCGCAAAGGAGACCAGGTGCGTGCTGTGGTGCAGCGTGTGGAGATTGTAAACGGTAATCCGAAGATTATACTTTCCCGTACCTCCCCTTCTTTCCTGGAGCGCCTTTTCGAGAACGAAGTTCCTGAGATATTCGATGGCCTTATCGCCATCAAGAAAATTGTGCGTGAACCGGGCGAACGCGCCAAGGTTGCCGTAGAATCGTTTGATGACCGCATTGACCCGGTAGGTGCCTGTGTGGGCATGAAGGGTTCCCGTATCCACAGCATCGTGCGCGAGCTGGAGAATGAGAACATCGACGTGATCAACTACACCGAGAACCTGGAGCTTTACATACAGCGTGCCCTGAGCCCTGCAAAGATCAGTAGCATGAAAATTGACGAGGAAACAGGCCGTGTGTCTGTGTTCCTGAAGCCGGACCAGGTATCGCTTGCCATTGGTAAAGGCGGTCAGAACATTAAGTTGGCCAGTAAGTTGGTTGACCTGGAGATTGACGTGTTCCGTGAGTCTGAGACGTATGAAGAAGACATCAGCCTGGAAGAATTCACAGATGAGATCGAAGATTGGGTAATAGCAGAACTAAGACGCATTGGCCTCGACACAGCAAGAAGCGTAATGGCAGTAAGCAAAGAAGATTTGCTGCGCCGCACTGAGCTGGAAGAGGAAACCATTGACGATGTGCTTTCCATACTTCGTGAGGAGTTGGAAGAGGAAGAAGAAAATCAATAGTTGCGAATTGTGCGTTGTTGCGCTAATTTTGAATAGTATAAAGCAACGCACTCTCTCTAACCTAAATGGAAAGCTAATGATGTAGCAGCAACTATAATAATAGACAGAACTAAAGACAGCATATTAGAATAAAATGGCAGAAGAAAAAACAAGGAGGCTTAAACAGGTTGCGACAACTTTAAACATTGGTACTTCCACTATTGTGGATTACCTGTCTGCTAAAGGGGTTGAGGTGGAGAACAAACCTACCACCAAGATCACGGCAGATCAGTTCAATATGCTGGCTAAAGAATTTGCTTCCTCTATGCAAGAAAAGCAGGAGGCAGACGAGATACACATTGGCAAAAAGCCACAGAGTAACCAGGTTATTGAGTCGGAACCAGCGCATGAGCCCAAAAGGACAAGTGAGCCTGAGCAGGAAATCCTGATCAAGAACGCGAAAGCACCTGAGGCGGCGGCTCCCAAGCAAGAGGAGAAGCCTGTTGAGAAAATTTCATCCAGCTTACCAGGCATCAAAGTACTGGGCAAGATAGACCTGGATGCAAAAGGCAGACCTGTGCCGAAACCAGCCGAGCCGAAGGCGGAAGCTGCGCCACAGCCAACCCCAGAGCGCGCACCGGTGCCCCCACGGGAAGAGGAGAAACCAGCTCCGGCACCTGAGGCCAAGCAGCCAGAGGCCCCGAAAGCAGCGGAACAGCCTGCGCCTGCCCCTGCGGCAGAAACGCCTGCTGCGCCAAAAGCAGCTCCGGCACCCGAGCAACCTGTAGCCAAAGCACCTGAGGCACCTGCCAAGCCTCAGCAGCCGGAAGCACAGGCTTCTCAGCAGCCGGAGGCGGCGCCAGAAAAGCCAGCCGCACCAGCAACAACCGAAGCAAAAGCAACTCCACAGGAGCCTGCTGCAGAGAAGGCGCCACAGCAACCGGCCACTCCTGCAGCTGCAGAAGCAAAAGAAAGTACCGAAAATAAAGAGGATATAGAAAAGGTAACACCAAAAGCGAACCAGCTGAAAGGGCTTACTGTACTGGGCAAGATTGAATTGCCGGTAGAGTCGCGAAGGAAAGGCTCTAAGCCTGTCGCATCTTCTGACGACCGCAACAAGGGTAAGAAGAAGCGCAAACGTATTATAGTAGCCACCGAAGGTCAGCAGCCAGGTACCGGGCAGCCGGGACAAGGCAACCGCACGCCAGGCGCGGGCCCTCAGGGCAACCGTCCGGCTGGCAGTCGCCCGGTTGGACCACCGCCAGGCAGACCAGGCGGCGGAGGTGCCCCAGGCAATCGCCCAGGTGGCAGACCAGCCCCTCGGGGTACTGCGGCACGGCCTATCAAAGCCGAGGTTACAGACAAGCAGATACAGGAGCAGATCAAAGCCACGCTTGCCAAACTTAGTGGTGGCAAAGGCGGTGGCGGCGGCAACCGCTCCAAGTACAGACGCGAAAAGCGCTCAGCCATTGCTGATGCCACGGAAGAACGTAGAATGCAGGAGCAGGCAGAGTCTAAGACTCTGCGTGTAACGGAATTCGTATCGGCCAACGACCTTTCATCGCTGATGGATGTGAGCGTGAACGACGTGATCAAGGTGTGTATGCAGTTGGGCATGTTTGTTTCCATCAACCAGCGCCTCGATGCAGAAGCCATTACGGTGATTGCCGATGAGTTTGGCTACAATGTGGAATTCATCACCTCAGAAGATGAGCAGGCACTGGAGGATACTATAGCCGATGATGAGGCTGACCTGATAGAGCGCGCTCCGATCGTAACGATCATGGGACACGTTGACCACGGTAAAACTTCCCTGCTCGATTACATCCGAAACGCAAACGTGACTGCCGGTGAGGCCGGTGGTATCACCCAGCACATTGGCGCCTACAGTGTTAAAACTGAAGGAGGCCGTATGGTTACCTTCCTGGATACACCGGGTCACGAAGCCTTTACGGCCATGCGTGCCCGAGGTGCCAAGGTAACGGACGTTGTAATTATTGTGGTAGCGGCTGACGACTCGGTGATGCCTCAGACAAAAGAGGCCATCAACCATGCACAGGCAGCAGGCTCACCAATCATTATCGCTCTGAACAAGATCGATAAGCCGGGAGCCAACCCGGATAAGGTTCGTGAGGAACTGGCCCAGATGAACATTCTGGTAGAGGAATGGGGCGGAAAGTACCAGTCGCAGGAAGTATCGGCCAAAACTGGCCAAGGCATACCAGACTTGCTGGAGAAAGTATTGCTGGAGGCTGAATTACTTGAACTGAAAGCCAACCCGGATCGACAGGCGGTAGGAACTGTGATTGAGGCATCGCTTGACAAAGGCCGTGGTTATGTGGCTACTGTTCTGGTACAGACAGGTTCACTGAAAATCGGTGACGTAGTACTGGCCGGAGCGCATTACGGTAGAGTAAAAGCCATGACAGACCATCGTGGCAAGAAAATGAAGGAAGCAGGACCATCCACGCCGGTTCAGCTACTTGGCCTGGACGGCGCACCACAGGCTGGTGACAAGTTCCTGGTGATGGAGTCTGAGCGCGAGGCACGTGAGATCGCTTCAAACCGCTCTCAGGTACAGCGCGAGCAAAGCCTGCGCACACGCAAGCACATTACACTGGATGAGATCGGCCGTCGTTTGGCGATCGGTACGTTCAAGGAGCTTAACGTGATTGTGAAAGGTGACGTGGACGGTTCGGTGGAAGCACTTGCCGACTCCCTGCTGAAGCTGTCGACACCTGAAGTGCAGGTAAGCATCATCAGCAAAGGCGTGGGTGCCATCTCAGAATCCGACGTGTTGCTGGCCTCGGCCTCCGATGCGATCATTATCGGCTTCCAAGTGCGTCCGTCGCAGAACGCGCGTAAGTTGGCAGAGCAGGAGCAGATTGATGTGCGCCTGTACTCGATTATCTACGACGCGATCAATGAGGTGAAAGACGCCATGGAAGGCATGCTGGCCCCAACCCTGAAAGAGGAGATTACAGGTAACGTAGAAGTACGTGAGGTATTCAAGATCACGAAGGTGGGTACCATTGCAGGTTGTATGGTGACAGATGGCACGATCCAGCGTAACGCCAAAGTTCGTCTGGTACGCGATGGTATTGTAGTGCACGATGGCGAGATCCAGGCCCTGAAGCGTTTCAAAGACGACGTAGCCGAGGTAAGACAAGGGTACGAGTGCGGTATCAGCCTGAAGAATTACAACGACATCGAGATTGGTGACATTGTGGAAGCCTACATCGAGAAGGAAGTGAAGCGTACGCTGTAGAACGTAGCGTCAAGTATAAACAACAGAAATCCCCCGGTGGCCCAAAGCTGCCGGGGGATTTCTGTTGTTTATACTTGCAGGATCGTGTAATCTGAAGTTGCTCTTGCGGGGCTTCTTACACTAGTTGATTGGCCATACTTACATTTGAATATGGAAACTAAGTTGATTTAACAGGCCTTTTACGTCGTCATCCTGAAAGGATCTTGTGGGCGAACTAGAATAGCTTTAGTGGAGCGCATCTACCGCTCGCAACCAAAATTCTTTCAGGATGACAACATAGTATAAAGTAATTCTGACTTTATACTTAGCCGCGGCAAACATAGAATCTGGGGACAGCTGAAAAACGAACGGGCTGCCCTGGTGGGGCAGCCCGTTCGTTTTTTATGTGCTATATAATTGCCTACTGGAGTAGCCCCTGACGGCGCAGACGGCGCTTATCGCGCTTGCGCTTTTTGAGCATTTTCTCCTCCTTCTTCAGTATCTCCTTCATGCGCTTGCTGTTTGCAATTCTCCGCTTCTCAAAGCTCTTGCGTTCGCCGCCCTCGTAGGTATTGTAGCGAGTATCTAAACCCACGGCGCGCTGTCCAACAGCATTTGCGTTAGAACCTCGTGTTTCACCCTTGGCAGTCCCCCAATATTCATCTTTGGCAGCATCGCTGCTAAGAGATGATTGCGCATTGGCTTCCTGGGCGAAAAGTACAAATCCAAGAGAAAACAGCAGCAGAGTTAGTTTCTTCATAACGTATTGTGAATGTTCTATGTATACAACGCAAACACGCTCTAAAAGTATACATTTTTCTTACAACAAAAAGAACCTGTAGGAAATTCCTTCTATTTAAACTTGTACGAAATGCCTATTCCCAGGGTCTCCTTGAACTGCAAGCGAGGGCCTGTTCCATCTATCGCGCCGTCCCCGTTCCTGTCCACGTTAATGTTGATGTCATCATCGTAAATAGCGTGCAGGAACACACTTGCCGAGATTATTTCATTTACTTTAAAGTTCACCTGGTTCTCCCAGTTCACATCCACATTCTTCGCCTTGCGCAGGTAATTGGTAAATAAATCCAGCTTTGATTGCAACGTGATATTTTTAAAGATCTCATTGTTATAGCGCACATTCACATACCCACCGAACTCTCTTCGGAAATTTTCTCCGGTTCCCGAAATGATATTTCCCTCTATGTCCCTATCGGCAGGCTCCACACCAAAAGATCCCCTGTCAGCAAGCTCCTCGTTTTGCACAATCGTGAACTTACCTGTTAAGGGAGATATGAACACAGACAACTTGTCGTTTGGTTTATAGTCCATACCCAGGGAGGTCAGGATGTAGGCCGGAGAGAAAAAATTCGACAGCAGCGTATCGCGTGTAACGGAGTAGGTTGGTGTGAGCTGAGTCTTTAAATTAACTTGCGCCGTATAGTACCACTTCTCCGAAGCCTGGTAGCCATACTTCAGGTTCAGCTCTACCTTATCGTCGCTTTTCTGCATACGTCCTCCTTCCAGCTTCACCAGGCCATAGGTAAAGTCGAGCGAGTTGTTCCAGGTATTCCTGCCCTTGCGGTAATCTGCGCGCGCACCGGCAACACTAAGCACCGAAAGCGAGTTCTGTCCGCCGGCTGCCCAATTCGACAAGCTTACCTGGCTGAAGTTAAGGGTGCCGATACCACTGATATTCCAGCCCGACAGGGTATCCGGGGGAGCCTGAGCAGAGGCAGCAGTCACAGAAAAAAGGGCAAGTATAAAAATGAATGTTCGGGTAAAAGTAGAATGCATAGCTATGGAAAACTGGTTAAACAACTTTGTCTTGCGGGCTTGAAGCGGCATCCGGGTGCTCTCCTTTCAACAAATCGCGAATTTCAGCGAGCAGCACTTCTTGTTTGTTCGCAGGGGCCGCAGGCTTGGCCGCTTCTTTTTCGCGCAACCTGTTCACACCGCGCACCAGCATAAAAATGGCAAAGGCGATGATAATAAAATTGAGGACCACCTGCAGAAAGTTGCCGTAGTTGATGGTAACAGCCGGTTCTATTACCTCCCCGTTCTCTACCACCGCCTCCTGCAGCACCAGCTGTAGTGAGGTAAAGTTGATGCCGTCGATCAGAAGTCCGATGGGCGGCATGATGATGTCATCGACGAGGGACTTGGTGATGGCGCCAAAAGCCGCACCAATAACCACACCGATTGCCAGATCAAGGACGTTGCCCTTGACGGCAAACTTTTTAAACTCTGAGAAAAAACCCATAAAATGTATACTTTAGGATGACAAAAATACACGGCTCTCACACAACCGGCCTACAGGCACCTGCCTCCCACTCCGCGTTCCACTGCACTGCGGCCAAAGGCCCGGCTGTTTAAGGATTGAACTAATTCCTTATATTTGTGACAAAGAAAACGATTTAAAACCAGAGTTGACAAACCTATGGCAACATACGATAATCTTCTGCTAGACCTGCAAAACGGTATCTTAACGATCACCGTTAACCGTGCAGACAAGCTAAATGCCTTGAACATAGACACGATAAGTGAAATTCGGAAAGCCATTCAGTACGTATATGACACGCCCGAAATAAAGGGAGTTATACTGACGGGTGCCGGCCAGAAGGCATTTGTGGCAGGCGCTGACATTGCTGAGATAGGCGAGCTGAGCGAAGTGAACGCCCGCAGCTTTGCAGAGCGCGGCCAGGAAGTGTTCGCTATGATAGAGCGCAGCAACAAGCCTGTGATAGCCGCAGTAAACGGTTTTGCCCTGGGTGGCGGCTGTGAACTGGCGATGGCCTGTCACCTGCGCGTGGCCTCAGAAAACGCACGCTTCGGCCAGCCAGAGGTAAACCTAGGACTACTGCCCGGCTACGGCGGCACACAGCGCCTGACGCAGCTCATTGGCAAAGGCAAAGCCATGGAACTGATGCTAACGGCTGACATGATTACGGCTCAGGAGGCCTTGCAGCTAGGGTTGGCGAACCATGTAGTGCCGCAGGAGCAGCTGTTGGCAAAGGCGACAGAAATACTGCAGAAGATCATGAGCAAGGCGCCACTGGCCATTGGCCTGGTGATTGAGTGCGTGAATGCCGTGTTCAACAAAGATGAGAACGGTTACCAGACAGAGGCCAACGCCTTTGCCCGCTGCTGCGCCTCCGATGACTTTGTAGAGGGAACGAGCGCCTTTGTTGAGAAACGCAAAGCCAACTTCATAGGCAACTAAGTATAAACATCTCCCCCCGACCCTGAAATAGAATAAATGAGTATAGCCAAGAAGTTGGTCGGGCAGACTGCGGCCTATGGCTTAAGCAGTATCGTCGGCAGGGCCCTGAACTACCTGCTCGTCCCTATCTACACCGATGTGTTCATGCCTGAAGAATATGGGGTGGTGTCGTACCTGTACGCGGGCGTGGGCTTCTTCAACATCCTGTATACGTTCGGGATGGAGACAGCTTTTTTCCGCTTCGCCAACAAGCCCGATGCTGACAGAGATAGGCTCTACAACCAGGTACTCAGCCTTATTCTTTGTACCAGCCTGCTGTTCTCAGCTCTGATCATAGCGGCATCAGGCACTATTGCCCGCTCCATCGGTTTTCCGGATCAGCAGGAGTACATTATCTGGCTCGCTGTTATACTTGCCATTGATGCGGTTGTGGCGATTCCGTTTGCACGGCTGCGGCTCCTGAACAAAGCCATCAAATTTGCCTCCCTTAAGCTGGCCAACATCCTGATCACAGTCGGGGCTAACATGTTCTTCCTGGTGCTTTGCCACGGCATCTACAACGGCAGTTTCCTGCAGGGGCTGCGGCCGCTGGTCACTACGGTGTATGATCCAGATTTTGGGATAGGCTATATTTTCCTCATCAACCTGGTAGCCAATGGCCTGCTCATTCCCATGCTCTGGAAAGAGTTCTCCAGTTTCAGGTTTGAACTGAATACAGAACTGCTGCGCCCGATGCTGTCTTACGCCTATCCGCTGCTGTTCATGGGGCTGGCAGGTGCCGTAAATGAGCTCCTCGACCGTATTCTGCTGGAGGAATGGCTGCCGGAAGGCTTCTACCCCGGCAAAAGCAATATGGCGGCTGTGGGTATCTATAGCGCCTGCTACAAGCTCTCCATCTTCATGACCCTGGCGATACAGGCTTTCCGTTATGCCGCCGAACCGTTCTTTTTCTCGCAGGCCGAGGAGAAGGACTCGCCTCAGACCTTTGCACTGGTCATGAAATGGTTTGTGATTGCCTGCGCCTTTATCTTCCTCTTCATCTCAGCCAATCTTGAGGATTTTGCGCTGTTGCTTCGCAGCCCCGCCTACCGCGAAGGTATTCTGGTGGTGCCGGTGCTGCTGCTGGCTAACCTGTTCCTGGGCGTGTACTACAACCTTTCTGTGTGGTTTAAGCTGACGGATAAAACCCGCTTCGGCACCTACATCAGCTTTGGCGGCGCGGCAGTCACCATACTTGGCAACCTGCTGCTCATACCCATACTTGGCTACATGGGCTCGGCCATCGCCACGCTTATCTGCTACTTTAGCATGGCACTGGCCAGTTACCTGCTGGGCAACCGCCACTACCCCATCCCCTACCCGGTGAAAACCATACTAGGCTACGTGCTGCTGGCGGCTGGGCTGGTATGGCTGGCATTAGGCGTTGATGTGGAGAATTTCTGGTTGCGCCACGTGTACCACCTGGCACTATGTGCCGCCTTTGCTTTGGTGGTAGTACTGAGGGAGCGTCCTCGGTTTCTTAAGTTTTAATCTCTAAATTCGTATTGATGGATATTCAGAACGCCCAGGTTAAGGTCATTAACCAATCAAAGCACGACTTACCGAACTACCAAACCATACATTCCGCGGGCATGGACCTGAGGGCAAACCTAGAAGCGCCTGTTACGTTGAAACCACTGCAGCGTGCGCTTATCCCGACAGGGCTGTACATCGCGCTGCCGGAGGGGCACGAGGCGCAGATCCGTCCGCGGAGCGGGCTGGCCTACAAGCACGGCATTTCCATTGTGAACAGCCCGGGCACCATCGATGCCGATTACCGTGGCGAAATCAAGGTGCTGCTCGTAAACCTTTCGGACCAGGATTTTGTGGTGGAGGATGGCGAGCGCATCGCCCAGATGGTGGTAGCCAAATATGCGCGCGTGGCCTGGCAGGAAGCCCAGGCGCTGGATGACACAGAGCGTGGCGCAGGCGGCTACGGCAGCACGGGCACGAAGTAGTTATACTTGTACCGCCTGAATTGTTATGATTCGCGATTTATACTTGCCACACGCTGGCAAAAGTCGCTAACGCATCATCAGGCAAGTATAACGTTGTCCGAAACAAAGTATAGAATTACCGAATACATCATATAGCTCCAGCAGATGCTGCGGCTCTTTTCAATTAAAAACAAAACTAACGCTATGAGGATTATTATTCCGATGGCAGGGATGGGCAAGCGCATGCGCCCCCACACGCTGACCGTTCCAAAGCCACTTATTCCGATTGCAGGCAAACCGATTGTGCAGCGCCTGGTAGAAGACATTGCCAAAGTATGCCAGGAGCCTATCGAGGAGGTAGCCTTTATTATTGGCCACTTCGGCGATAAAGTAGAGCAGGACCTGAAAGGCATCGCCGAAAAAATCGGAGCTAAAGGCACGATCGTTTACCAGGAAGAGGCACTCGGAACTGCCCACGCCATACTTTGCGCCAAGGATTCTTTGGAGGGTAAAGTAGTTGTTGCTTTTGCAGACACCCTGTTCAAAGCCGACTTCCAACTCGACACTAACGCAGACGGTACCATCTGGGTGCAGCGCGTAGAGGACCCGCGTCCGTTCGGCGTGGTGAAGCTGAACGACAACAACGAGATCACCGATTTTGTGGAGAAGCCGGAGACGTTTGTGTCTGACCTGGCCATTATCGGTATCTACTATTTCCGCGACGGCGCCTATCTGCGCGAGGAGCTGCAGTACCTGCTCGACAACGACATCCGGGACAAAGGCGAGTACCAGCTGACCAACGCCCTGGAGAACATGAAGAACAAAGGCACCAAGTTTATACCTGCCGTGATCTCTGAGTGGCTCGACTGCGGAAATAAAAACGCAACAGTATATACTAACCAGCGGTATTTAGAGTATATAAAGGATGAGAAAGGCTTGGTAGCCTCATCAGCGAAGTTGGAGAATGCGGTGATCATTCCCCCGGTATACATTGGCGAAAATGCGCAGATCACAAATTCAGTGATCGGACCGCATGTTTCCATCGGAAACAACACAAGTGTACACAACTCTGTGGTGAGCAACTCTATTATTCAGGAGAATACGCAGCTCAAAAACGGCAACGTTGCAAACTCTATGCTTGGCAACTTTGTTGTGTATGAAGGCCGCCCGTCTGATCTCAGCCTCGGCGACTTCAATACACTTGCAGAGTAACACATGACAACATTCAGAAACCTCATACTTGCCTCTTGCTGCCTGGCTCTGGTTGCTACGGGCGAAAGCACGGCTCAGTCGTCTAAAAAGAAAGCGAAAGCAGCCCGTGAAGCCGCTGCTGCCCCGGTGCAGCAGCAGACCCCAGCACCCTCGGCGCACGACAGGCAGATGAGCGAGGCGCTGTTTCTGGATGGAATGAAATACTTTATGCTGGAGGACTACCAACAAGCCCTCCAGCTTTTTCAAAAAGCCTACACCATTACCCCCAACAACGCCGCCCTCAATTATAAGATAGGCGAAACTTACCTGCAACTGAAGGAGTCTGCCTCGGCGATGCCTTTTGCACAGGCTGCCGTGAAGCTGGAAAAGAAAAACGCTTATTACTACCTGTTGCTCGCGCAGTTGCACAGCGAGCAGAAACAGTACGACGCTGCCGCCCAGGCCTTCAACGACCTGCTGCAGAACGTTCCGAATTCAGACGAGTACCTCTTTAACCTGGCCGATTTATACCTGGCTCAGTCGCAGTACGATAATGCCCTACGCACCTACGACCGCATTGAGAAGCAGTTCGGCGACATGGAGCAACTGCACGTAAACCGCCAGCAGATTTACCTGCGCCAGAAAAAAGTAGACAAAGCCATTGCCGAAGGCGAGCTACTGCTGAAAACAAACCCCACTGAAATCAATTATTACCTGGCCCAGGCTGAGCTGTATAATGCCATTCAGCGGACCGATGAAGCCATTGCTACCTTAAATAAGGCCCTGAAAGTGGAGCCGAACAACCCGTTCGCCCACCTGATGCTTTCGGACCTAAGCCGCCAGAAAGGCGATATTGCCACCTCTAACAAAGAAGTAAAGCTTGCCTTTGCCAACCCACAGCTCGACATCGACACCAAAGTACGCATTCTGGTAGACTTCATCCGGCAGCTGCCCAACCCCCAGATTGAGAGCGTGGCGCTGGAACTGGTAGACCTGACGATACAAAACCACCCCAGTGAAGCCAAGGCTTATGCCGTGGCCGGCGACCTGCAGACCATTGTTGGCAAGAAGGAGGCGGCCCGCGACAACTACATCAAAGCCGTAGCGCTGGATAATTCCCATTTTAAGATTTGGCAGCAGATTGTGCTGCTGGATGCCGAACTGGAGCAGCCAGAGGCACTGGTAAAACACGCCGAGCAGGCACTTGAGTTGTTCCCCAACCAGGCCGTGTTCTGGTTTTACAGCGGAACGGGCCACCTCATCACCAAAAACTTTGAGAAAGCCGTAAAATCACTGGAGTATGGCAAGCGCCTTTCCGGCAGCGAACCAGCGCTTGTCACGCAGTTTAACATGCAACTGGGAGATGGCTACAACTCCTTAAAAGAGTATAAGAAATCGGATGCGGCATATGAGGAAGTATTGGCGGTAGACGCCAACAACGAGCATGTGCTCAACAACTACAGCTATTTTCTGTCGTTGCGCAACGAGAAGCTCGATCGCGCGAAAGAAATGTCTGAGCGCCTCGTAAAGCTGCACCCCAACAATCCCACCTACCTCGATACCTATGCGTGGGTACTATATAAATCGGGTAATTATACGGAGGCGCGCAAATACCTGGAACAAGCGGTGGCTATTTCAGATGACGCTACCCTGGTGGAGCATTACGGCGATGTACTTTACAAATTAGGCAAACACGAGGAGGCCGTGAGCCAGTGGCAGAAAGCCAAGCTGAAGGGCGAAGCCTCTGCCTTTATCGACAGAAAGATAAAAGACAAAAAACTCTATGAGTAAACACCTGTTGCTTTGCCTGCTGGGCATCCTGTTCCTGGCAGGTTGCAAGAAAGAGGCGGTACCCACCACAGCCTCTGCTTCCACTGAAACCATCGGCAAAGTAAATGTCAGCAATCTGGATTTCAGCTACCTTAGCGGCAAAGGCCAGGTCTCCATCAACACCAAAAACAGCGACCTTACCTCCGGCGTAAGCATCCGGATGAAGAAGGATAGTGTGATCTGGGTATCAGTTCTGCCGGGTCTGGGCATTGAGGCGGCGCGCATGATGATGACTCAGGACTCTGTGTTTCTGATGAACCGCCTGCAAAAAGAATACTTAGCCACTGATTATACGTATCTGCGCAATAAGTTTCAGGTGGATATTTCCTTTGATGTGCTGCAGGCTATCCTGCTAGGCAATTACCAGGCACAGGGCACTGAAAAGGTAATGCAGGCCGAAGGGCTGCAGCAGGTACAGCAACAGCACGAGAACCTCACCTTCGATTACTTTATCGGCAACTTGAACAGTAAGGTGCAGCAACTGAATGTGCAGGACAGAAACACCGGCAACACCATTACAGTGAAGTATAATAATTTCCAGAACATCGGCCAGGTCCTGTTTGCACACGGGCTGGCGGCACAGGTACAGCAAAAAGGCCAGATGTCGGACTTTAAACTGGAGCAAAGCCGCGTAACGGTTGCCGATGCTCCCCTCGCCTTTCCATTCAGTGTGCCCGATGGCTATAAGCGCGTCTCTACTAATTAAATATATCAGGCTGTTGGTTCTTCCGTTATAGTTTTGCCATCTTTGTAACCCTAGAGAAGAAGAACCACCCTTGTGATGAACGCCCTTTACAGATTCACTTTTTTCCTGCTGCTCCTATGCCTGCCGCTGGCTACTCAGGCTCAGAAAACAAAGAGCAAGGCGCAACTTGAGAAGGAGAAGAAAGAAAACCTCAACCGCATCAAAGAAGCAAATCGGATTCTGCAGCAAACCAAGAAAAAGAAAGAGGTTTCTATCGGCGAGCTAAACGCGATACAGGAGAAGATAGCCGTTCAAAAAGGCGTCATCAGCAACATTTCCCGCGAAATTAATTATATCGATTCTGATGTAAGGGAGACGGAGGGCCTGGTGGGCTCCCTGCAAAACGACCTGGATAAGTTGAAAGCCGAGTATGCCACCATGGTGTATGCCGCCGCCAAGTCAGCCAATAGCTACAACAAACTCATGTTCCTGTTTGCCGCCGACTCCTTTAACCAGTTTGTGATGCGCCTGCGCTACCTGCAGCAGTACTCCGAAGCCCGCAAAAAACAGGTGGAGCAAATCAGCAAAGTGCAGGCGGTGCTCAGCGGACAAATAGCCATACTTGAGTCAAAAAGAAAGCAGAAAGAAAGCCTGCTCAACAAGCAGGTAGCCGAGAGCAAGAACCTGCATTCCCTCAAATCGCAGCAGGCCGAAGTGATCAGCAGCCTAAGCAAGCAGGAAAGCAACCTGAAGCAAGAGGTGGCCAGCCGGCAGCAGGCCGTGAAGAAACTGGACAACCTGATCGCCGACATCGTGCGGGAAGAGATTGCACGTGCAGCACGGGCAGCCCGTGAGGCAGGCAAGGCCACGAGCGGCAGCTCAAACAAGGTAACGCTTACGCCTGAGATGGCCCTTACCTCCTCCTCGTTTGCCGGCAACAAGGGCCGCCTGGCCTGGCCGGTGGAGCGCGGCTTTATCTCCCAAAAGTTTGGCCGCCACAACCACCCGGTTTTGAAAGGGGTAGTGGTAGAAAACCGCGGGGTAGACATTCAGACAGCACAGGATGTACCCGCCAGAGCCATCTTTGAGGGCAAGGTGCTGACAGTGGCCTCGGTACCGGGCATGAACAACATTGTGATGATTCAGCACGGCGAGTACTTTACCGTGTATGCCAAGCTAAAGACGGTGAATGTGAAGCCCGGTCAAACGGTCAAAATCAAGGACACCATCGGCACCGTGTATACCGACTCAGACGGCACAACCGAGCTGCAGTTCCAAATCTGGAAGAATAGCTCCAACATGAATCCAGAGGAATGGATCAGCCGGAAGTAAAGTAAACGTACATGCATACCTTACCCAGTAACTTCAGGTAGAACAGCCTCAAAAGGTTTTTAAAACAGAAAAGCCACCGCAAATGCGGTGGCTTTTCTGTTTCGAACTACTCCTCCCCCAAGGAGTAGTTCTGGTAAAAGAAGGCTGTTTGTGTTTGTGTTTGAAGCACAACAGCAAGATTTAAAATAAAAAAACACCCCACAGTGTAGGGTGCCTTTCCAAGCTATGAAAACAAACTTAATATTTTTATCTAAACGCAAGCTTGGGCCTGCAACGATTTCATGAATCTAAATTACAACCTCATTTGTTAATATGCAACACAAGGTAAAAAAACGATCACTTAGTGAATCTGTGTATTACTATACTTCTATTTAAAGATAAAGGTTGCAATATATTTTTACCTTCTACCCTAATAACAGCAAATACAGCCTGTAAGTTGCTTTTTGGTTGTAAATTAACAGCGGCTCTGCTAATTTCAGCACTTCCTGCCTGAGTACAAATATCCCATGCCTTTCGTGTGCCTACATCATCTATATACAAGGGTTGTGCCAACTTGGTACTCAGGCGCAACAACCTGATAATCAACAGCAGCATCCGACAGGCCCCTCAAACACATTCCAAGGGTGGGAATAACAGGACATGTACTTTCCAAATTCAGGAAGCCCGCAACAGGGGGAAATACAGCTTTGCGGGTGACGGAAAAATATGGGGTAAAACCGGGCAGCTGATTTGACTCGTACGTATGGGGAAGGCCATTTAATAAAATCCTTGCTGCGGCGCACTTTAAACTTATACTGCCTGTTATGGGTTTATTAAAAATATAGCCTTAATTTTGTATCACACTTTTAAACATTAATGATATGGTTATCACCAACGTTTTCTTATTTCTGGGAGGCCTGGGAGGCACGGAAGTTTTACTTATCCTGCTTGCCATTCTGTTGCTTTTTGGTGCCAAGCGTATTCCTGAGCTAGCCAAAGGTCTGGGCCGCGGTATCCGTGAGTTCAAAGATGCCACCAAGGAGATCAAGAATGATATCGAAACTTCAGTGAAGGACGATAACTCGACCACGAAGTAATAGTTTAGAAAGAATATAAGGTAGCAACACCATGTGCCTTACCACTGTTTTCCTTTTCCTGGGGGACCTGGGATTAGGAGAAATGATGGTCGTTATGACCGCATTCTTATTGTTGTTTGGCGCCGACAAGATTCCCGGCTTCGCCCGCTCCATGGGGCGCGGCATCCGTGAGTTTAAGGACGCAACAAATGAAATTAAGCACGAACTAGAGCAATCCATTAAAGACGACCCTAAGTCCAAAAAAGATTGAGACAGTATAACTCGCTCCGCGACATCCGCACAGACATGGCCAATGGGCAGGTTTCGTGCCGGCAATTGGTAGAACACTACCTGCACAACATAAAAGAGAAAGCCCAGCTAAACGCTTTTCTGGAAACATTTGAGGAGGAGGCACTTGCGCAGGCAGATGCTGTAGACCAGAAAATATCCAATGGCACGGCCGGCAAACTCGCCGGTATGGTGATTGGGCTAAAAGACGTGCTGGCTTACAAAGACCACAGCCTGCAGGCCTCCAGCCAGATATTGAATGGCTTTAAGTCGCTTTATACCGCCCCTGCCGTGCAGCGCCTGCTGGATGCCGATGCCATTATAATCGGTCGCCAGAATTGCGATGAGTTTGCCATGGGCGCTTCCAACGAGAATTCCTCTTTCGGTGATGTGTTAAACGCTGATGCCCCTGCCCGCGTGCCCGGAGGATCTTCGGGCGGATCGGCTGTGGCCGTGCAGGCAGACCTGTGCCTTGCCTCCATTGGCTCTGACACCGGCGGCTCCGTGCGCCAGCCCGCTTCTTTCTGCGGTGTGGTAGGCTTCAAGCCTACATACTCCCGCATCTCCCGCTATGGCCTCATCGCCTACGCTTCTTCCTTCGACCAGATCGGCTTTATCACCAAAAGTGTAGAGGATGCTGCGTTGTTGCTGGAAGTAGTGGCCGGACCGGACGGACTTGACAGCACCGCCAGTCAGCGTGAAGTGCCTGCCTACAGTGAGCTGCTACAGGCCGATAAGAAGTATAAGATTGGCTACATCCGCGACTGCTTTGAGCGTGAGGGGTTGGACACCGAAGTAAAGGACGCCATCCTGAATGTAAAAGACATGCTGAAGGATGCCGGGCATGAGGTGGAGCCAGTGGAGTTCCCGTACCTGGACTACATGGTGCCAACCTACTATATCCTGACCACCGCCGAAGCCAGTTCTAACTTGGGCCGCTTTGACGGCGTGAAGTATGGCTTCCGCTCCGACAACGCTACAGACCTTACATCACTCTATAAAAAGACCAGGGCCGAGGGCTTTGGCCACGAAGTACAGCGCCGTATTATGCTCGGCACCTTTGTGCTTAGCGCCGACTATTATGACGCCTACTATACTAAGGCACAGAAAGTAAGGCGCTTGATAAAAGAGAAGACCGACGAGTTGCTTCAGGCATATGATTTCCTTATCTTGCCTACTGCTCCTACTACAGCCTTTAAGCTGGGAGAGAATACAGCAAACCCGTTGGCCATGTACCTGGCCGATATTTTTACGGTGCAGGCCTCTTTAGCCGGTGTTCCAGCCATCTCTATCCCAGTTGGCCGCGACACCAACGGATTGTCCATCGGGTTGCAGTTAATGACGCGTTCTTTTGAGGAGCCGGCTTTACTTGCCTTCTCGAATTATATACTGGACAAGATATCCGTTGAAGCATAAACCATATCATGACCTACAGTAAGTTCTTTACATTGCTTGCGGCTATGGCTGGCAGCATCTGGGCAGTTGATGCCCAGGCTGCCAGCCATAGCCTTTTGTTTGAAGCCCCTTTGGTATCACCCAAAGATTCGCTGAAGCCTGGTGCCGTGCAACTCACCCCCGAGGAGCTGGCTTTGCTCGTAGAAATTATCCCCAACGAGCCCGACGAGGTAATTGCAGACCGCCTGAGCTGCCTGGACTCTGAGATTCCGCTCGTGTTCAACAACTATGTAAGGAACTTCATCGATTACTTTACCATCCGCAACCGCAAGTATACGCGAACCATGCTGCAGCGCGAGAACGTGTACTTCCCGCTTTTTGAGAAATACCTCAAGAAGTACGACATGCCGGATGAACTTAAATACCTTTCCATTGTAGAGTCAGGCCTCTCGCCAAAGGCGCAGAGCCCAGTGGGTGCCGCGGGTCTGTGGCAATTTATGAAACCCACAGGCCGTGAATATGGCTTGGAGCAAACTTCTTTCACGGATGAGCGCCTTGACCCGGAAAAGTCCACGGATGCGGCCATGCGTTTTCTGCGCCGCCTGCACAAGTACTACGACGGCGATTGGGAATTGGCTTTGGCAGCGTACAACTGTGGCCAGGGCAACGTGAACAAAGCAATTCGCAGAGCCGGCGGGGGCAAAAAAACATTTTGGGAGATCTTCCCATACTTGCCGCGCGAAACCCGGGGCTATGTACCTAGTATGACGGCCGTGCGCTATGCCATGAACTATGCCGGGGAGCACAACATTTTCTCCGACTCTATACTTTACGCCCCGCAGGTGGATTACCTGGAGGTAACGCAGGCCATGGACCTGGAGAAACTGGCCTGGGAACTGCACCTGACGCCGGGGGAACTGATGGCGCTGAACCCGGAAATCACCAAAACAAAGCTACCAGATCAGAAAAACAACTATAAACTGCGCGTACCAGCAAACCGTGCCGCGTTGCTGGCCTCCGCTGCCGATAAGAGGTGTATTCTGATGGCTGCCGCGCCCGTGGCACCACAACCTAAGCCGCAGGAGACGCCTGTTATGCTTGCCGCTGTAAAGAAGGAAGCTGAGCCGGCAACGGAAACAGAGGCAACGTCCAGCCTGGAGAAAACAACTTATACGGTACAGCGCGGCGACAACCTGACACAGATAGCCCAACGCCATAACGTAACCATTGAGCAGCTAAAGGAATGGAACAACCTGGCCAGCAACAAGCTGATGCCGGAACAGAAGCTGCAGTTACTGCAGCCTGCACAGGCCGCCGAACCAGTTGTCAGCACCCCTGTGGTTTTAGCCTCCAACAAAACAACCACAAAGGAAACCCCGGCTAAACAGATCGTGCAGCCGCAGGAGCAGTTAATTCACCATGTGCAGCCGGGGGATACGCTCTGGCAAATCTCCAGGAAGTATAACGGCATTCCAGTGGAGCAGATAAAGAAGCTGAACAACCTGAAAGATAACGCCATCAAGCCCGGGCAGAAACTCATCCTGAGCTAGGCCACTGTAGAAGCAACAAACAAAAGCACCTTCTCTTCAGAGGGTGCTTTTTAATTTTCAGAGGCAATGGCATTTCCCCGCATCAAAAAAAACACAAAACCTGCCTGCCTGAGTTATGCACCGCTTATCTTTGGAGGCTCAACTTTGGATTAACCGTATTTTCTTACAAAATTGGTCTTTAGCCAAATAAGGTTTGCTTAAAGCAGCTACACTTTAACCCAGGTGAGCGAACAACTATTACACACCACACGCATTTATGATTAAAGTTAACAGAGAGGATGCCCTGAACTACCACATGGAGGGTAAACCAGGCAAGATTGAGGTAGTACCCACCAAGATGGTAAGCACGCAGCACGATTTGGCCCTCGCATATTCTCCCGGCGTTGCCGAGCCTTGCAAAGAGATTCACGCAGATAAAGACAATGTATACAAATATACCGCCAAGGGAAACTTGGTGGGCGTTATATCAAATGGTACAGCGGTGCTGGGCCTGGGCAACATTGGCCCGGATGCCTCCAAGCCGGTGATGGAGGGAAAAGGCGTACTGTTCAAAAAGTTCGCAGGCATCGATGTGTTTGACATCGAGATTGACTGTAACGACCCCGAGGAGTTCATCCGCATCGTGAAATCGCTGGAGCCTACCTTCGGCGGCATTAACCTGGAAGACATTAAGGCCCCGGAAAGCTTCAAGATTGAGAATGCGCTGAAGGAGCAAATGAACATTCCGCTGATGCACGACGACCAGCACGGTACAGCCATTATCTCGGCTGCCGCTCTGCTGAATGCCCTGGAACTGACGGGGAAGAAAATCGGCGAGATCAAAATGGTAATCAATGGGGCCGGGGCCGCCGCCATTGCCTGCACCAAACTATACGTGGCCCTCGGTGCGCACCTCGACAACATCGTGATGTTCGACAAGGACGGCATCATACGCCCAGAGCGCAACGACCTTGATATTTACCGGGCGCAGTTCGTAACCATGCGCAAGATTGACACGTTGGCGGAGGCAATGCAGGACGCGGATGTGTTCGTTGGTCTTTCTGCCGGTAATGTGCTGGCACCGGAACTCGTAAAATTGATGGCCTCTGATCCGATCATCTTTGCCCTGGCTAACCCGGACCCGGAAATCCCTTATGAGGAGGCGATGGCTACCCGCGAGGACTTGATCATGGCCACGGGTCGCTCGGACCATCCAAACCAGGTAAATAACGTGCTGGGTTTCCCCTACATCTTCAGGGGCGCCTTGGATGTGCGTGCCACGGAAATTAACGAGTCCATGAAGCTGGCTGCCGTACACGCACTGGCTGAACTGGCAAAGGAGCCTGTGCCGGAACTGGTGCACAAGGCTTACGGCGACAACACCATTAACTTTGGCCGTTTATACCTGATCCCGAAGCCGCTGGACCCGCGCCTGATCACCACCATCTCCCCTGCCGTGGCAAAGGCCGCCATGGAGAGCGGCGTGGCGCGCAAGCCCATCACCGACTGGGAAGCCTACGAGGATGAACTGCGGGAGCGCATCGGCATTGACCAGAAACTGATGTCACGCATCACGATTCAGGCAAAGAAGGACGTGAAGACCGTTGTTTTTGCCGAGGCCGATCATTACAAAATCCTGAAGGCTGCCCAGATCGTAAACGAGCAGCGTATTGCTAACCCCATACTTCTGGGAAACCGCAAGCGCATCCAAGCCATCATCGACGAAAACAACATGGACCTGCAGGGCGTGCGCATCATAGACACGTATGAGGAAGGCGAAAAGCGTGCGGAGTTTGCCCAGATCCTGTTTGAGCGGCGCCAGCGCAAAGGCCTGACGCTGTTTGATGCCCAGCGTTTAATGCGCGACCGCAATTACTATGGCAGCATGATGCTGGACACCGGAGAGGCCGATGCACTGATCTCAGGCCTGACCCGCGATTACTCTAAAACCATTTCGCCAGCGCTGCAGGTGATCGGGGTGGAAGAGGGCATCAACAAGGTGGCGGGTATGTACATTATACTTGGCAAGAAAGAGCCGTATTTCTTTGCCGACACCACCGTAAACGTGAACCCAACCGCCGACGAATTGGTTGATATCATCGGTCTGACAGCCCGTACGGTACGCTTTTTTGATACAGAGCCACGCGTGGCCATGCTTTCCTACTCCAACTTCGGTTCGGTGGGTGGCGATATTCCGAGTAAAGGTGCCGAGGCTGTGCGCAAAGCCAAGCAACGCTACCCGGAACTGCTCATCGACGGGGAGATGCAGGCGAACACTGCTTTGAACCGCAACCTGCTGCGCGAGCATTATCCGTTCAGCGAGCTGGCAGAGAGAGGCGCCAACACGCTGGTGTTCCCAACGCTGGCATCCGGCAATATTGCCTACAAAGTGCTGCAGGAAATAGGCGGCGTAGAAGTGATTGGCCCGGTACTGATGGGCATGCGCAAACCAGTACACATTCTGCAGCTAGGCTCCTCTATTCGCGATATCGTGAACATTGTGGCTATTGCTGCGGTAGACGCCCAGAACTATAACAAGCAAAGTATATAGATGATAGCCTACATAGATGGCAAGTTAACGCACAAGGACCCCACTTACGTCATCATCGAAACGAACGGTGTGGGGTACCAGATCAAGATTTCGCTGAGTACGTATTCTGCCCTGCCTGCCGGTGAGCGCTGCAAGCTGCATACTATCCTGAACATAAAGGAGGATGCCCATACCTTGTATGGCTTTGCCACCATTGCCGAGAAAGACGCGTTCCTGCATTTGATATCGATCTCAGGCGTGGGCCCCAACACGGGGCTCATGATCCTGTCTTCGCTGTCGGTGGAGGAGATACAGCAGGCGATTGTGCGGGAGGATGTGCGCACTATCCAGAACGTAAAGGGAATCGGGGCCAAAACGGCTCAGCGCATCATCCTGGAACTAAAGGACAAAATCAAGAAAGAGGTGTTGCTATCCGATGTTTCGGCACCTGCTGCTTCGCACAATACAAACCGTGCCGAGGCGTTATCAGCATTAGTGACGCTGGGCTTCGCCAGAAACGTTGCAGAGAAAACACTCGACGCGATTATCAAGCGCGAAAGCGGCAGCCTGAGTGTGGAGGAGTTGATTAAGTTTGCTTTGAAGTCTTCATAAGAGAATATACCTGATTTTGATCTGGAAAAGTAAAAAGCACAACCTGCTGTTGATCCTGGTTGCTTCTATTTCTTTGCTTACCTGGCTGGCGCAGGCAGAAGGGCTGCGCACGTCCCACCGGTTTAAAACAGGCCTTCTCAAAAACCTGCTGGCACAGCAGGACACTGCCCGCAAGGACAGCACCAAGTATATTCCCAGCCGCAAGCCTACGTTTGTTCCATCCGACAGGTATGGCAGCCCCTTCGGCGCTCGGCCAAGCTCCTCTCCCTTGCTGCTGGGCCAGCCCAGCAACCTGCACCTGAACGTAGAGCTTGACGACAGCCTGCAGCAGTACAATATTACCGAGACAATCGGCGACAGCGTACTGTACCGTCCGCCCTCCTCCATGTCGCTGCGCGATTACTCAGAGTGGCAGCAGCGCGAAGCCATCCGCAATTACTGGCGCGCCAAGTCATCTGGTCTGGATGGCGAAAGCGTGGTGAGCAGCAACCGCCTGATTCCCAAGCTGTACATCAGCCCGATGTTCGACCGCATCTTTGGCGGCAACTACGTGGACATTCAGCCAAACGGAAACGTGTCGCTTAAATTCGGAGCGCGCTTTAACCGCAACGAGAACCCGACGATACCGCTTAGCCAGCAGCGCACCGGCGATTTCGACTTTGAGCAGAACATTTCCCTGAACCTGGTGGGCCAGATCGGCGAGAAACTGCGCCTGAACTTTAACTGGGACAACAACGCCAACTTCGACTTCGAGAACAACATGAAGTTGGATTACACGGGTTACGAAGAAGAGATTATCCGCAAGATAGAGGCCGGTAACGTAAGCCTGCCCCTGAACAACTCCCTGATAACGGGTGCGCAGAACCTGTTTGGTATCAAGGCGCAGCTGCAGTTTGGGCGATTAGGCGTAACCACCATTGCCTCCAGCCTGCGCGGCACCAACGATGAGGTCATTATCCAGAACGGCGGGCAGAACAGGCCTTTCGAGATTCGGGTGGATGAGTACGACCGTGACCGCCACTTCTTTCTGTCTCAGTTTTTCCGGGGCCGCTACAACGAGGCCCTCAGGCCTTTGCCCCTGGTAAACTCTGGCATCGTGATTCGCCGCGTGGAACTGTATGTGACCAACAACAGCCGCCAGACCGAGAACCTGCGTAACATTGTGGCTTACATGGACTTGGGTGAGGCTGACCCTTACCGTGAGCGCTTCGAAAATGGCCGCCCGGCCACCGCTCCGGCCGACAACCAGGCCAACACCTTGTACAGCCTGATTTCTCCCCCTAACAGCCAGGCACGTGACAACGCGCGGGTGGATAGTTACCTGCAGTCCTTAGGGCTGGAGAAGGGAACAGACTTTGAGCATGTGCGGGCGCGCAAGCTGGAGCCTAACGAGTACCGCTTTAACCCGCAGTTGGGCTATATCTCGCTTAACTCTGCCCTGCTGCCCGACCAGGTGCTCGGCATCGCCTTTGAGTATACGTATAACGGCAAGACCTACCAGGTAGGTGAACTGATCAACGATTACCAGAACCTGGACTCGGAGAAGGTGATCCACATGAAGTTGCTGCGCGCCACCAACCCATCCCTGAATTTCCCTACCTGGGATTTGATGATGAAAAACGTGTACGCGCTGGATGCCACGCAGGTAAACCGCGAGGATTTCAGGCTGCAGATCATCTACAAAGACGATGAGACGGGCGTGGACCTGACAAGTATAAAAGAGCCAAGCCCGATCCGGAACATACCCTTAGTGGAGGTCTTTAACCTCGACAACGTTAACTCCAACAACGACAGGCCGAGCGACGGCAACTTCGACTTCCTGCCTGGCATCACCATTGATACCGAGACAGGCCGTATCTTCTTCCCGCAGGTAGAGCCGTTCGGTGATTACCTGGCGAGCAGACTGGAAGGAAACCCCGCCCTGATAGACCAGTACGTGTTCCAGGAACTCTACGACCAGACACAGACCGATGCGCAGCAGAACAACGTAAAAGCAAAGTTCTACCTCACGGGCCGCGTTAAATCTACTTCTTCGGATGAAATTATGCTGCCGGGCTTCCAGATTGCGGAAGGCTCTGTGGTGGTATACTCGGGTGGCACCAGGCTGATAGAAGGCACCGATTACCAGGTGTTCTACGACCTTGGCCGCATCAAGATCCTGAACCCAAGTTACCTTAGCTCTGCCAACGACCTGCGCGTAACCTACGAGAAAGCCGAACTGCTGAACATACAGCCCCGCACCATGCTTGGCGCGCGCTTCGACTACCGCCTGAGCGATGATGTGAACATCGGAGCCACTGTGTTGCACCTGAATGAGCAGTCGTACATCAACCGGGTAAGTATAGGCGATGAGCCCACCAACAACACCATTTACGGCCTCGACCTGAACATGCAGAAGGAGTCGCGGATGCTGACACGGTTTGTGGATGCCATCCCGCTGATTCAGACCAAGGTGCCGTCGCTAATTACCTTCAGTGGCGAATTTGCCCAGTTGGCGCCCTCCAAGTCCAAATCAAGTGCAAACGAAGACGGTGCCTCTTACATTGATGACTTTGAAGGAGCCGAAACGCCTTATAACCTGGGTGGCTTTAACAACAGCACCTGGCGCCTGGCGGCCACACCGGCACCGCTGGTGCCTGGCCCTGGCCTGCAGTACTCCTACAACCGCGCAAAACTGGCCTGGTATACCATCGACCAGATATTTTACCGCAACTCAGACAACCGGAAGCCGGGAAGTATAACGGATGAGGAACTGAAGAACAACTACGTACGCGGTATTTGGAGAAACGAGCTATTCCCGAACCGCGACGCCGAAATAACTAATACTTACGAGTATACATTTGACCTGGCCTACTACCCTCGTGAGCGTGGGCAGTACAACTATAACCCGAACTTAACGACACAGGGCCTGCTGGCCGATGACCCGCGCAGAAACTGGGGTGGTATCAGCCGTGAGATTTCGTTTGACACTGACTTCGACAACGCCAACATCGAGTACATGGAATTCTGGCTGATGGACCCGTTCATTGCAGGCCAGTATGGTAGGGATGGCGCTTTTGGCAGTAATGTAAATCCAAAAGACCCGGGCCAGTTGGTGCTGAACCTCGGCAACGTATCGGAGGATGTGCTGGAGGATGACCTGTACGCGTTTGAGAACGGCTTGCCAACATCCGCAAACGATGCGCAGAACCTGAAGAAAACCGACTGGGGTCTTATTACGCAGCAGCAGTTCTTAACAGATGCCTTTACAGGTGTTCCTGGCGGACGCCAGTTCCAGGATATTGGTCTGGATGGCTTGAATGACGCCGCAGAGGCAGATTACTTCCGGCAGCCGTTCCTGAACCGGATAGCAGGTACACCACCGCAAAGCGTGGTGGATGATCCTTCTGCCGATAACTTCCTGCACCACCTCGACCCACGCTACGACCAGTTGAATGCGGGCGTGCTGCAGCGCTACAAGAACTACAACGGCATGGAGAATAACTCTCCGGAGAACAGCATTTACTCCAACTATGCCTTCCCCGACAAAGAAGACCTGAACGGCGACAACGTTATCAACGACCTGGAGCAGTACTTCGAGTACAAGATCAACCTAAGTCCGGAACAACTGGAGGTGGGCCAGAACTACATTGTAGATAAAGTAACCAGCACAAACGATAAGAACGGACAGCAGGTAACCTGGTACCAGTTCCGTGTGCCCGTGCGCCAGCCTACCGGCACCGTTGGCAACATCGATGGCTTTAAGTCGGTGCGCTTTATGCGCATGTACATGACCGGGTTTTCGGATCCGGTGCTGTTGCGTATGGTGCAGTTCCAGTTTGTGGCAAACCAGTGGCGCAAGTTTGAGAAGCCGCTGACAGAGGGAACGCCTTGCCTTACCTGTACCGACGATGCCCGCAGCTTTACGGTATCCACAGTAAATATTGAGGAAAACGGCCCGACTAACACAAACACCGACACCAACATTCCGTATGTGCTGCCGCCTGGCATCGACCGCCTCCGCGACTACTCCTCCACCAACGACCGCCGCCAGAACGAGCAGTCGCTGCAGTTGTGCGTCGAAGACCTGAAAGATTCCTTCTCGAAGGCCGTCTATAAAAACCTTTCGCTGGACATGCTGGCCTATAAGCAGCTGAAAATGTTTGTACATGCCGAGTCCAAAGACCCATCGGTACAGGATGGTGACCTGCAGGCGTTTGTACGTATTGGAACAGACTTCACCCAGAATTATTATGAGTATGTGGTGCCACTTAAGTTTACTCCTGCCGGCAGCAATATCGCGACAGCCATCTGGCCAAACGAGAACGAAATCAACATTACGCTGCAGGAACTGGTGGACGCCAAGGTAAAGCGAAACACGGATGCCCCGGGCAATATTTTCGTGCCGTTCACGGTAACTACCGCAGATGGCAAAATCATCCGCGTAGTGGGTAACCCGGACTTCAGCGAAGTAGAGGGCATCATGATCGGTATCCGCAACCCATCGCAGCGAGGCGGTGATTCCCGTCCCCTTTCGGCCTGTATCTGGGTGGATGAACTGCGCGTGACGGATTTTGTGAACAAGACCGGATGGGCCTCTACTGCCCGTATGAATGCCAAGCTGGCCGATTTCGCAAACGTGACGGCCACGGGCGCCTATA
Source organism: Pontibacter akesuensis (assembly GCF_001611675.1). NCBI lineage: Bacteria > Pseudomonadati > Bacteroidota > Cytophagia > Cytophagales > Hymenobacteraceae > Pontibacter > Pontibacter akesuensis. The sequence continues at coordinate 1,404,272 of NZ_CP014766.1, forward strand.
CTACGGTTGGCTTCGGCGGGCTGCAGCAGCCGCTGTCGTTGCGCTCGCGCGAGGACGTGGCCCAGTTCGACGTGAGCGCCAACATGGTGCTGGATAAGTTCCTGCCGGAGCAGTGGGGCGTAAAGGTGCCGATGACGGTACAGTACGGCGTGACCACAGCCGAGCCCCAGTACGACCCGCTCGACAAGGACGTGCCGCTGGAGCAGTCGCTGAGTAAGTTTGACGATGATGACGCCCGGGATGCATACCGGAAAGAGGTGATCACGCAGGAAACGCGCAAGAGCATCAGCTTGCTAAATGTGCGCAAGGAGCGCGTGAACCCGGAGGCCAAGGCGCATATCTACGATATCGAGAACTTCGCCTTCTCCTACTCCTATGCCGAGCGCCTGTACACCGACATCGAAACGGACCGCAACTATACCAAAACCTATACCGGTGCCATTGCCTATACCTACGATACGAAGCCGAAAAGCTACGAGCCTTTCGCCAACAGCGAAAAGTTGAACTCGCCTTACTTGCGCCTGATCAAGGACTTCAACTTTACCCTGATTCCGAGCCGCTTTTCAGTGCGTGCAGACCTGAACCGTTTCTACAACGAAACATACTTGCAGCGCCCTGACCCGGAAACAAGGTTTATCACCACCCGCGGCATTGCCCCTACGTTCCAGAAGTCGTTTTACTTTAACCGGATTTACGACATGCGCTGGGACCTGACCAAGAGCCTGTCGCTAGATTACACGGCCACCAACCGCGCGGTGATAGACGAACCGGACGGCCGCATCAACAATGAAGTGGACTCACTGGCTTACAAGAACAAGACGATCTGGGAGAACCTGGCAAACGGAGGCCGTAACACCAACTTTAACCAGCTGATCGCCCTAAACTACAAGCTGCCATTCGACAAGTTTCCCCTCACCGACTGGTTAAGTGCCGACACCCGTTACGCCACCTCCTATATCTGGACGGCGGGCTCCACGGCGCTGAACCAGGAAGCGAGCTTTAAGCTGGGGAACACGGCCGAGAACAACGTGGAATTTAGCGCTAATGGCCGGGTGGACCTGGTGAAGCTCTACAACAAGGTGAAGTTCCTGAAGGACGTAAACGCCCCTGTACCTGCCAGGCCAGCACCAGCCGCAGCAGCCACCGACACCGCAGCTGCAGCATCAAAGCCTGACCTGAAGTTTATCAAGTCAGTGGCACGGGTGCTGCTGATGACGCGCTCGCTGAACGTAACGTACCTGGAGAACCGCGGCACACTGCTGCCCGGCTACCTGCCCGACACCAGGTTCTTCGGGTTTGATGATGGCTTTGAGGCACCGGGGCTGCCGTTTATACTTGGCAAGCAGTACGACCTGGACGAGCTGTATGCGCAGGCAAACAGCAGCGGCTGGTACACCGACAGCAGCCAGTACCTGAACACGCCGTTCAGCGGCATTCATACCGAAACGTTTACCGGCCGTGCCAACCTGGAGCCGTTCCGCAACTTTAACATTGCCGTGGATGTGCGCCGTACCAAGTCAGAGATAGAGGAAGTGTTTTACCGCAAGGAGACCGACGATTTCGGCAACATTAGCGACACAGACCTGCGCCAGAACCCATTCACATCCGGCTCGTTCAGCACGTCGTTTCTGGCTTTGGGCACTTTGTTTGAGTCTACAGAAGACGGCTTCTCAAATGCCTTCGAAAGCTTTATCCGCAACCGCCACATTGTACGGGAGAAGCTAACTATGGCTAACCCTGCCGCAGAGGATTCGGGCTATGCGCTCAACTCGCAGGAGGTGTTGCTCAAGTCGTTCCTGTATGCGTACCAAGGGCGCGACATTAACGGATACGAGGCAGAGGCCAAAAACCCGTTCAGCCGCCTGCCGATTCCGAACTGGGCGGTTACATACAACGGGCTGGAGCGCCTGCCAATCTTCCAGGAGTGGTTTAGCCAGATAAGCCTGCTGCACGCCTACAACGCCAGCTACAACATCACCAGCTATACTACCTCGCTGGCGTACAACCAGGAGCCGAACGGCTTCCCGACGCAGCTGAACCAGTTCGGCAGGCTGGAGCAGTATTATATCGTAAACCAGCTGACGGTGACTGAGCGCCTGGCGCCGCTGTTGGGCGTTAACTTCAGAACCAAGAATAACCTGACCGGCCGCATTGAGTATAAGGTGGAGCGCAACCTGTCGCTGAACCTGACAAATGCGCAGATAACGGAGACGAATGTGAAAGATTATGTGATCGGCTTTGGCTATACCACGAATCATTTCCGTTTGCCGTTTAAGATCGGTGGGGAACGCAAAACACTGGAAAATGAGCTGACGATGCGCCTTGATTTCTCGGTGCGCGACAACCAGACGGTGCAGCGGGCCATCTCTGAGGACGACAGCGGCGAGGAGATCAGCCAGAACCAAATTACGAATGGTACGCGCCAGTTGCAGTTGCGCCCAACCATCGACTACGTACTGAGCCAACGCCTGAACCTGCAGTTTTATGTGTTGCGCACGGTGTCTGATCCTAAAATATCAACCTCATTCCGCAACAGTGTTACCGAGGGGGGCATACAACTGCGCGTAAGTCTGCAATAAAATTTTGGCATTGCGAAAAAGGCCGTATTTTTGACGGACAATCTTAACATACAGAACAAATGAACTTACCTGAGAACCTGAAGTATACCAAAGATCACGAGTGGATTCGCGTAGAAGGCGATGTGGCTTTTGTGGGTATCACTGATTTTGCACAGAGCGAACTGGGCGACATCGTATATGTTGACATCGACACAGTTGACAAGCAGATCAACCAGGAAGATGTGTTCGGTACCGTAGAGGCCGTAAAAACTGTTTCTGACCTTTTCAGCCCCCTAAGCGGCACTGTGCTGGAATTCAACGAACAGTTGGAGAACAGCCCTGAGCTGGTGAACTCTGATCCTTACGGCGACGGCTGGATCATTAAAATGTCTATCGACGATGCGAGCCAGTTGGAAAGCCTGCTGACAGTAGAAGGCTATCGTGAAGTAATTGGTCAGTAAGCTGAGGTAGCCTTAGGTTTGATACTTCGCTACAACCTGTTTACAATCCTTTGGGCAGCGGTGATGCTTGTGCTGACACTGCTGCCCTCTTCTTCTCTTCCATCCGTTTCGGGCTGGAATTTCTTCTCCATCGCCTCCATGGCGCATGTTTTCCTGTTTTGCGTGCTCACTTTCCTGATGATCGTAGGACTCTCAAAGCAGCATTCCCACCCCTACCTCAACCGCAACGCCATCCGCTCCAGCCTGCTCATCAGCACTGCCTTTGGCATTTTCATTGAACTGCTGCAGCACTTTCTCAACATTGGCCGCGAAGGCGACATTTTTGATGTCCTGTCCAACACTATCGGCTGCCTGATCGGGATACTTGTATTTAAGTGGATTTATACCTGGTAGCGTAGCTCCCTCCTTGTCCCAGGTTTCCCAACACGGTTAAATTATACTTGTGGGTGTGGCAAATAACTGTTTTTGCTATCTTACAGGTATGAACAGAATCATTGCCTCGCTCCTGCTGCTGTACGGCTGCACGGCCACCGCTCTGGCGCAAGATATGTCCCGTGTGCACCAGACCATCGACACCCTTACCTCCGCCACCATGCACGGCCGCGGCTATCTTTTTAAAGGAGATAAAAAGGCTGCAGAGTACATCAAAAACAGGTTTCAGGAGATGGGGCTGCAGCCAATCGGTTCGTCCTACCTCCAGGAATTCAGCTTCCCTGTGAACATCATCCCCTCCACACCGCAGCTACGTGTAAACGGGCAGGCCCTGACGCCGGGCAAGGACTTTGTGGCCAACGCCGCCACCGGATCAGGCAAGGGAACAGCAAAAGTGATACCGCTTGATACAGCCATTTTTTCCGATGCCAGGGCGGCCCAAGCCTTCTTCAGCCAAAAGCTGGCTGACAAAGCTATCGTGTACCAGCAGCAAGAGCAGCAACGAATCGCCAAATTACCGGAGCCTTATCAGCGGCAACTGCAGCAAGCCAGGCTACATATTATACTTCAGCCAAACGCGCTGCTTACCTCTGTGTCTTCGCAGCAGCACCCGCTGCCAGTGCTGGAGGTGCTGCAAAGCAAATGGCCGAAAGAGGCAAAAAGCATAAGCTTTGAGGTAGGCGCTGGCCTCAACCCAAAATACAAGACGCAGAATGTGATAGGCATGATACCGGGGACGCAGCAGCCGGATTCTGTGATCATGATCACGGCACACTACGACCACCTGGGAGGCCAGGGCAATGACGTATACTTCCCGGGTGCCAACGACAACGCCAGCGGCACAGCCATGCTGCTGGAACTGGCAGCGTACTATTCCCGGCCAGAGAACAAGCCCAAGTATAGTATAGTGTTTATTGCGTTTGCAGCCGAAGAGGCGGGGCTACTGGGCTCTTTCCACTACACCCGAAACCCGCTGTTCCCGCTCCGGCAAATCCGCTTTCTGCTAAACCTCGACTTGCTGGGCACCGGCGAAGAGGGGCTGATGGTGGTGAACGGCAAAGTGCACACGCAGGAATTTGACCTCTTGCAGCGCCTGAATGAGCAGCACCAGTACCTGAAGCAGATCAGGAGCCGGGGCAAAGCCGCCAACTCCGACCACTACCCTTTTTCTGAGGCAGGCGTGCCAGCCTTCTTCTTTTATACCTTGGGGGGCACCGCCGCCTACCACAACTCCCAGGACCACGCCGCGCAGTTACCACTCACTGAGTTTGCAGATGTGTTTAAGTTGATCACCAATTTTATAACAGACCTGACTTCTGCCTGACCCGTGGCCGCATCCAAAAGCCAAGCCAGCGCGAGTTTTGTGTGTTTGACAAACACTTCATGTCCATACTTGCAGTCATAAAAAACGACTATCGTTTTAACCTTCCGGAATCAGGAAAACACATTGTTTCTAAGGGTGAATTTGAGTAGCTTTCATACTACTTTACGTTGATGCACCCGTGGTGCATTTTATACTTTGTGCGTTATGGTCCCCCACCTGAAAGCGGCATTTGCTGGTATTGTTATGTTGATGGCCGGTGCCGCCGCTCCCATACTGGGGCAGGCTCAGACCCTGCCGAAAATAGCCGCGCCGCTGGCAAAAACCGCCAAGGCAAAAGCGCCTGCCCAGGCACGCGTGCTTCCAAAAGACACCCGACAGTTTACGGCATGGCTGCAGCAAAACCTGCCACACATAAATACTACAATAACCACCTCCCCAAGTATAACGCTGACAAACCTGCAGCCCGGCGACCTGCTTCTATTGCAGCAATGCCCCTGGCTGCAATACATTGACCGGGGGCACCGGCAGGCAAAGGAAGAACTGGAGCTCAAAGACAGTGATTTAAGTGCCAACAGCATCGCTGCAGTGCATGCCCGCTACCCGGAATGGAACGGCGAAGGCATCGTGGTATCTGTTAAAGAAAATCCGTTCGACACCACCGACATCGACCTGAAGGACCGCATACTTGCTTCCCCTGCCTTCAGTGAAGCCTACAGCACTCACGCCACCACCATGGCCACCATTATTGCCGGCGGCGGGAACTCCAGCCCGGAGGCGCTGGGGGTAGTATGGGGCAGCTCCGTGACAAGTTCCAGCTTTGCCAACCTGATGCCCGACGAAACTGAAGCTTTAAAACAGCAGCAGGTAAGCGTGCAGAGCCACTCCTACGGTGTGGGCGTGGAGAATTACTACGGGCTGGAAAGTATGGCCTATGACGAACAGGTGCTTGCTTATCCCGAACTGCTGCACGTGTTTTCGTCCGGCAACAGCGGCACCGCCACGCCCGAAACCGGTGCCTACGCAGGTATCGCCGGTGTGGCCAACCTGACGGGCCAGTTCAAAACATCTAAGAACAGTTTAAGCGTAGGTGCACTGGATAAAAACCGCACTGTTGGGACGCTTAGTTCTGTTGGCCCAGCCTACGATGGGCGGGTAAAACCGGAACTGGTAGCGCACGGTGCAGGCGGAACCTCCGAGGCAGCCGCAGTGGCATCCGGTGTGGCAGCGATGGTGCAGCAGGCGTATGCGGCGCAGCAAAGCGGTACACTTCCTCCTGCCGCCCTCGTGAAAGCGGTGCTGATAAACAGTGCCGATGATGTGGGAAATGCACACGTTGATTTTGAAAGCGGCTACGGAAATATTGATGCGCTTGGCGCGGTTGAAACTGTGAAGAGCAACCGCTTCCGCATGGGCAGTCTGGCAACCGGGGCCACGGACAGATTTATACTGCAGTTACCGGCAGGTACGCAGCAGCTTAAAGTAACGCTAGTGTGGCACGATGCCGCCGCCGCACCAGACGCCCCCACAGCGTTAGTCAATGACCTGGACCTGCAACTGAAGCATAGCGGCTCTGGCGAAGTATGGCTGCCCTGGGTTTTGAACGCCTTTCCGCACCCGGACTCGCTGAACAAAACTGCCATCCGGGCGGCAGACCACCTGAACAATGTGGAGCAGGTAACGCTGCAACAACCAATGGCGGGCGCCTACGAAGTACACATCACAGGACATACTGTACCGCAGGGGCCACAGGCATACAGCCTGGTTTACGAGTATACCTCCGCTGCCCTCTCCTGGACTTACCCCACCCCACAAAGCAGCCTGACAGCGGGGAACAGCAACAGAATCCGGTGGAGCACCCATGTTAGCGGCAGTGCAAGGCTGGAGTATAAGACCAGCGGCAGCGATACCTGGACAGTTATTTCCGACAACATCAACTTAAGCCAAACTTATTACGACTGGACTGCTCCGGACATACTCACACTGGCACAGTTCCGGCTTGTTACCGGCACGCAAACAATCATTTCGCCGGAATTTATACTTGCCCCGGTTATTAACCCAGCTATTACGCTCAGTTGTGGGGAGGAGGTGCTGCTACAGTGGCCTGCTGTAACAGGAGCCACCGCCTACCAGGTATACAGCCTGCAGGGGCACTACATGCAGCCACTGCTTTCGGTAAAAGACACGGTGGCCATACTTGCTGCCCCTGCGCAGGAGTCTGGTTACTTTGCCGTGGCTCCCGTGCTGGCCGGTGCCGTTGCCAGGCGAGGCCGGAGTGTTGCCTATACTTCGGAGGCGGAGGTTTGCTATATCGCAAATTTCCTGCCCCGGCAGCTCGTAATGGATTCGGTGCTGTTTGACCTTAGCCTTAGCACCACCTACAGCCTGGCAGAAGTGGCCTTGGAGCGACTGGACAATGGCGCCTATACGGTGGTGCAGGTGAAGCCTGTTACCCGGCAAACAGAAATCATACTTCGTGATGCCAGCCCCACAACCGGTTTAAACCGTTACCGGGCCCGCGTAACCACCCAGCAGGGGCAGCAGTACTACAGCCAGACAGAAGAGGTGTTCTTCACCCGAAGCGGCTTTATACAGGTGGGCCCTAACCCGGTGGTAGCCGGACAGGAAGTGGCGGTGGTGGCGCACGGCGAGGGAGTGGCACAGCTACAGCTTTATAACTTGCTGGGGCAGCAAGTTTATACTTCCACCGACGGAGGCGTTCTGAAAACAGTACCCACAACTGGCCTTCCCGCAGGTATTTACATCCTGCGCCTGCTAACTGAACGAGGCGAAAAGCTTTCTACGCGCCTCTTGGTGCTGTAAAAGCCGTAGCTTAAATAGAATTCCAGGCTTAGAGGAAGTACCTGCCCACTGCCCATAGGCAGCATTGAAGAAAGATATTTAGAGCTTAAGATGAACAAAGCAATCAAAGAAGACTATAAAGAAGCTTTTCTTCAAGTAAGGCAAGTTATTAATTCCATTGACCCTATGGGCCTTATTGAATTTTGTGGACCTGAAGAATATGACGCTGAAGTTTCTGAAATTTTGAGCAAATTAGGTGAGTGTGGAACGGAAGAAGAGATAAGAGCTATGGTTATCCAGGTTATCACTAAATGGTTTGATGATCCAGGAAACATAAACTTCTACAGTAATGTGGGGCAAGACCTGATGAAAGTTAAAAACTCCCATACTTGGTTGAATAGCCGATAAAGTAATCCTGCTGCTAACACCATATACAGATATAAGGCGCATAAGCCAATCCATTTAAATTTTCATACATTACTGCGTCTGTACGAAAGCATCCTCCTGCTTTAAACAGAAGTAAACCACATGAACAAATCAGGAGCATCATCTCACAACGGTTGCGGCAGCAACAAACTTCTTTCCTCTCACTCCATACTTTGTATAAAACACCATGGCCCCTGCAGCTTTCGCTGCAGGGGCCATGGTGTTTTAGCTTATACTGCCTTTCCGGCAGTAGGTGCTATTAATACAGGTAGTTAAGGGCAGTTCTGTCGTTTGAATTAAACGGACGGTTAACACCAGTACCAATACAAGCCAGCATCCATGAGTTTGGATCAGGGCCGGTAGGAGTACCTGGGATGTGAACAGCACCTACAGTGCTAGCGCCTTCGTTGGTGTAGCCACCACCGCAGCTATAGCTTCTGTCCATGTAATCAGTATGGCGGAAGCCGATGCAATGGCCTAATTCGTGCGCCAGAATAGTAGCCAGGTAGCTGGTGCCAGGGTTTGAGCCCAGGTAAGCGGCGTTAACCTGTACTCTGCTGTACGGGTTACCGCCTGACGGGAAACCCGCTGATGCCAGGTAAGTAGATCCGCTAGGGGCACTGGTGAATAGAACATCATAGCCTGAAGACACGCGGCGGAATTTTAAACGCAGGTACTCGGCGTTGTAACGGCGGATCATTTCGTCAACGGCCGAAACATACGCAGACGGTAAGCTGGTAGAGACTGCAATATCAATAGTGCGGCTGGTGCCCACGCTAACGAGGTTGTTGGTGCGGTACTGCTCAGACTCACCCACGCGAAGCGCCTTCTGCTCGTGGTAACTGGTAAGGTCTTTTTCTGACAGCATGATGTCACCCTCTACCAGATAGCCGCCTTCCAGGCGCTGCACATCATGTGTGCTGAAGCCCATGGCAGAAATCTGTTTTAAAGACTCAGCCGAAATCTGGTCAGGTGTGGAAACCTCTTCTTCCTGCTGGCAGGAGGAGAAAGAAAATACAGCTGCGATAGCTGCGAACGCGAGTAGACGTCTCAATTTCATAATACAAATTTTAAAAGTTAGACATATAGGTTTAGAGAATATAAAGCATGTAAATAATCCAACCAGCCTTTGCTGCACAGCCTGTAACTTTAGCAGATGCCAGGTTTGGGGAAAAGCGCTGTAATAAGGCTTGCACTGGCGTTAAACGTTTGATGGCAGCACTAAGAGCAGCTCTTGATGTTATAAACTTACACGTTGCAGTAGTTGTAAAACAGGAATATATTCTTTAAAAAGTAACACCGTGTTTTCTCTCTGGCGCTTGATCAACCTAGAGCAGCCTCTTGGATTCCACAGGAAAACAGGCATAAAGCAGGATAAAAGTAACATCGGGCGTAACCCTAAAAAGTTAAAAACAGACTTGAAATGCAGCGGCGAGCGGCGCCCAGGAAGAGAAAAGATAAAAGCACTCGCTAAAAATTCAGGGAGGGGCGCTCCGAGCGGCGCAAGCAATGCTGTTCCCCTGCATTGTGCGGAGCCAAAAACAGGCAAGGCCGCTGCATCTGAAAATGCAGCGGCCTTGCCTGTTTTTACTTATTTTATACTTACAGAATGTTGTTGATCTGCTCTTTTATCTTTTCAAGCTCCTCCTTCATCTCCACCACGTAATGCTGTATGGTGGAGTCATTGGCTTTGGAGCCGATGGTGTTTATCTCCCTGCCTATCTCCTGCGAAATAAAGCCCAGCTTTTTGCCTGTTGGCTCCGGCAGGTACACGGTTTCGGTAAAATAGTGCAGGTGGTTCACCAGGCGTACTTTTTCTTCAGCAATATCCAGCTTTTCTATATAATACACCATCTCCTGCTCAAACCGGTTTTGATCGAAGTGCTCGGATGAGTTTAGCTCAGCCATGTGGTTTTTGATGCGGCCACGGATGTTCTCCATGCGCACCGGGTCGTGCTTTTCTATCTCGGCCAAAAGAATACGGATGCGGTCGATGTACGACATGATCTCGGCCGTTAACGCCTTGCCTTCGTCCTGGCGGAACGTGTTTATACTTTGCAACGCCTCCTGCAAAAGTGGCTGCACCACAGTCCAATCAGCCTCTGCCGTGTTATCCTCCTCTGTTTCCTGCTGCTGCAACACGTCGGGCATGTGCAGGGCCAGCCGGAACAATTCCCCTTTATCGGCACCCAACATATCAGCCACTTCGCTTAGCTCGGAGTAATAGGCTTTCAGCAGTTCCTTGTTCACGTTGTTACGCGATTTTTGGGCTTTGTTCCGAATAAACTCCACCGACACGCTTACCTTACCACGCACCAGCGCCTTCTGCACCATATTCCGGATCTCGTACTCTTTATCAGACAAAAACTTGGGCGTACGCACACTCAAATCCATGCTCTTTGAGTTAAGCGATCGGATCTCCACAGAAATACAATATTGGTCGGCATCAAGGCGGGCACTGCCAAAGCCTGTCATTGACTGCAACATAAGCTATTTATAAAATGATACTTGGGCAAATTAGGGATAATTATTCAATTTTGTACAGATAGCCCACACGAAAGCGACAAAAGCTGCCTGCCGGGTGTGTGGCTCAAGTATAAATTGTTTAACTTTGGCCTATGAAATTTGGTGTAGTCGTTTTTCCGGGGTCCAACTGCGACCAAGACCTTGTGGATGCTATCAGCATCGGCATGGGGCAAGAATGTGTTAAATTGTGGCACAAAGAGCACGACCTGCAAGGCTGTGACTTTATACTGCTGCCAGGTGGCTTCTCTTATGGCGACTACCTGCGTTCAGGCGCTATCTCGCGCTTCTCCCCCATCATGCAGGAGGTAACCCAGCATGCGGAAAAGGGCGGCTACGTGATGGGCATCTGCAACGGTTTCCAGATCCTGACGGAGGCTGGCCTGCTGCCGGGCGCCCTGCTGCGCAACGTGAACCAGAAGTTTATCTGCGACAACGTGTACATCAAGCCGGTTACTACTAACCTGCTGCCAACTCAGTTGCTGGACCTGGACAAAGCCTACAAGATACCGGTAGCACACGGCGAAGGCCGTTACCATGCCGACAAGGAAACACTGCGCAGGCTGGAAGACAACGACCAGATCATGTTCAAGTATAGCAGCAATGTGGCCGATACGCACGAGATCTACAACATTAACGGCAGCTTGCTGAATATCGCGGGTGTGAGCAACGAGAAGAAGAATGTGTTTGGCATGATGCCGCACCCGGAGCGCGCCGTTGACCCGGAACTGGGCAATACCGATGGCCGTGCCATTTTCGAGTCTATTCTCAGCCTGGTGAACGCCTAATCTAGCGCAGATTCTAAAAAATATTTAGCAAGATACGTAAAGCCGGTTAGTAGCCCCTGCAGCTGCTATCCGGCTTTTTCTTTTGCCTTTGCCGCTCCATGTGCCTGCAGTTCAAGGTCACTTTTTCGCGTATGCTTCGGTTCTTCGGCAGAAATAAGTAATTTTGCACCCATTATGCGAAACACCTCACACTTCAAATCGCTTACTCCACCCTGAAGCTTAAGTAAACAGGCCACTCCTCGCTTGTTTGCCTATCATTTGTGATCTATTCACAAGCAACCCGACACAAGTTTCTGCTGTGCCGAAGTAATACCGCTTTCCTGTTTATTTATACTTCAATATTTTTTGCTAAAAGCTTTAAGCTTGTCTTGGAGGATAGCTCCTGCCATGCTGGCCGGCTCTGCAAGAAAAGCAAGTGCCCTGTACGCGTGGGCGGTGTAGCTGCATCGTGTTTATAATGTTTTTTAGGGGTGCTATACGTGCACCAAGGGCCTTCTTTTACAACTGCTTTGCTTTTAGCGACCTTACATACTTAAAATGAAACAATATCTCAGGCTCTTTGACTTCAGCCAAAAAGTCGATTATAAAGTAGAAGTGCTGGCGGGCCTCACTGTGGCCATGACCATGATTCCCGAGTCGCTGTCTTTTGCCATACTTGCCGGTTTCCCGCCCTTGGTGGGTTTGTATGCCGCCTTCATTATGGGCCTAGTAACGGCTGTGCTCGGTGGCAGGCCGGGCATGGTATCTGGCGGAGCAGGTGCCACTGTGGTGGTGCTGATTGCCCTGATGCAGTCGCATGGGCTGGAGTATGTGTTTGCCGCCGTGGCGCTGGCAGGCGTATTGCAGATACTCGTGGGCGTGTTCAAACTCGGAAAGTTCATCCGCCTGGTGCCGCAGCCGGTCATGTACGGCTTCGTAAACGGCCTCGCAGTTATCATTTTCATGTCGCAGCTGGAGCAGTTCAAGACCGTGGTGAACGGGGAAGTGACCTGGATCACCGGCCCAACGCTCTACATTATGGCAGGCCTGGTAGCGCTTACCATCGCCATCATCATCCTGTTGCCGCGCTTCACCAAAGCAGTTCCACCCTCGCTTGTTGCCATCATTGTGGTGTTCCTGGTGGTGCTAGGCTTTGGAATCGACACGAAAACAGTGGCGGACATCGCTACGGTTAGCGGCGGCTTCCCCCCTTTCCACATACCTGAAGTGCCCCTTACCCTCGAGATGTTGCAGGTGATTTTCCCCTATGCCCTGATCATGGCTGGTGTGGGCTTAACGGAAAGCCTTTTGACCCTGAACCTGGTGGATGAAATTACCGCCACCCGGGGCCAGGGAAACAGAGAGTGCGTGGCCCAGGGAAGTGCTAACTTCCTGAACGGCTTTTTCTTCGGCATGGGTGGCTGTGCTATGATTGCCCAGACACTGGTGAATCTCTCGGCCGGTGCCAGAGCACGCCTGGCAGGTATCGTCGCAGCGCTTGCCATTTTGGTGATCATCCTTTTTGGAGCGCCCGTTATTGAGCTGGTTCCGATGGCCGCCCTGGTAGGTGTGATGATCATGGTTGCCATTGGCACGTTTGAGTGGATCAGCTTCCGAATCATCAACAAAATGCCGAAGCAGGACGTGTTTGTAGGCATTCTGGTCGCGTTGATCACTATCTGGCTGCACAACCTTGCCTTGGCTGTGCTGATTGGTGTGATTATCTCCGCGCTGGTGTTTGCCTGGGAAAGCGCCAAACGTATCCGGGCCCGGAAGTATATTGATGCCAACGGTGTGAAGCACTATGAGATTTACGGCCCTCTCTTCTTCGGCTCGGTAACAGCCTTTTCCGAAAAGTTCGATGTCCTGAACGACCCGGACGACGTAGTCGTCGACTTCAAGGAAAGCAGGGTTGCTGATATGTCTGGGATTGATGCGCTGAACAAACTTACGGAGCGCTACCACAAGGCAGGCAAGAAACTGCACCTGAAGCACCTGAGCGAAGATTGCCGCCTGCTGCTGAAAAACGCCGAAGAGGTAATCGAGGTGAATATCCTGGAAGACCCGCACTATGCCGTAGCCACAGATAAGCTGGCTTAGCCCATTTCATCAGCAAGTATAATAAAGCATAAACCCCGCTGCTGTTCCAGAAATGAACGGCAGCGGGGTTTATGCTTTAACTGGACATCTACTTGTGGCAAGTATAAATTGAGCCGTGATATTACTTCACTACCTTGTTCACGGCATCAATCATGGCCAGCACTTCGCTGGGGTGGTTGTGGATGCGTTCGCCACGCTCTTTACCCAGGCGTACAATGATTAACTCCTTCTCCGGCAGCACGATGATGTATTGGCCCAGTATGCCACGGGCGTAAAACACATCCTGCCCTTTGTAGTTGGGGATAAGCCACCACTGGTAGCCGTAGAAGTCAACTTTTTCCCCGCCTTCTGCCTTTATCAGGCCATTGGGCGTGAGCGAGGCTTTCACAAAGGCAGGCGGCACCAGGGTATCACCATTCCAGATGCCGTTGTTCAGGTACAGTTTCCCGAAGCGGGCAAAGTCGCGGGCATTGGAGAAGAAGCAGCAATAAGCCTTTTCGATACCTTCCGGCTTGTCTACGCTCCACTCAGCATCTTGGGCAGCGCCCATCGGTTGCCAGAGCTTTTCCTCGGCGTACTCGCTCAGGCTTTTGCCGGTGGCTGCCTCCAACACAAAACCCAGCACCTGGGTATCGCCGCTCTTGTACATCCACTTCTGCCCCGGCTCCTCCACCGCCTCCAGCCTGTCTATCACCCGCTTCAGGTCGGTGCCGTAATAAGCCTCGGTTGTCATGGAGAGCGGGTTGATGTACGACTCGTCCCAGTTGAGGCCGGAACTCATCCAGAGCAGGTGCTTAATTTTAATTCCGGCCTTGTTACCCTCTTTGAATTCAGGCAGAAAATCGCCCACCGGCTGCTCCACGCTTTTGATTTTACCTTCTTTTATGGCCGCGCCAATCAGCATGCTCACCACACTCTTGGCCATGGAGAACGAGTTGCTTAGCGAGGCTTCCGAGTAGCCGCGCCAGTACTGCTCATGAAGTATGGAGTCATTCTGAATCACGAGAAAGGCCACCGACTCCAGCTCGTTGTGCAAACTTTCCAGTTCCGTATCCAGGGGGAGTATGTTGTACTTGCTGGACAGGGACCAGGGCTGTGGAACGGCCGGCGCCTCTACTTTATTCTGCTCAAAAATCCTGTTATCGTCAATCCCGGCGAAGTTGTAAGTAAGTGCTTTGTACACATAGGTTTTGTCGGACAGGTGAATCCAGGCTGCCAGCAGGCCAAGCAGCAGCAAAACACCGAGCCCGATACGACGTGAGGCAGTACGGTTCATGCAGTAAATTTGGCTTAGAAATCGTACCCAAGGGTGATGTAAAACTTAGGCCCTACCCTGCTTTCCTCTTCCTCGCCCCATGCCACATCCAGTTTGCCATACACGCCAAGCAAAGTTGTGCGGGCTCCTACACCGTAGCCCACCAAAAACGGGTTGCGGTAGTTAATCACGGTAATATCAAACGGATCTCTGTCAAGTGGGCCGTTGCTGCCCCCAACAATGCGGGTGTTGATGGAGTTGTCACCTGTAAACGGGTTCGCACCGCTATAGGCAGAGCCTGCATCGGCAAACGCAGTGAACTGCAGGTTGCGGAAAAAGCCAGAGGCAACCGGACCATTGTACAGGTACTGCACAATCGGGATACGCAGTTCGGCGTTTGCCAGCAGGTACCGGCTGCCGCTGCGCACATTATAGTTAAAGCCTCTTAACGGCGTAATGTACTCTAGGAAAAACAAGTCGGCGGGAGAGTTTATCTGCACGTCATTCAGTTCCGCCCCTTCATCCTCATCGGCCAGCAGCCAGTTATCCATTCCTCCGATCAGGAATTTTTTGGCGGAGTTCCCGAAAAAGGAGCCATACCCCACATGCGTGGCAAGTATAATTTGCCGGTGAATTTTAAGGTAGTGCCTGAAATCAACGTAAAACTTACTGAAGTTTCCCTGTGAGCCATCAAATCCTTTCATGGATAGGAAGCCTACTTTCATGCGGGTGCCTTCCCGCTGGTTCACGCCCGTCACCACGCTGTTATCATACACCAGTTCCGCATTGCCACCCCAGAAAGACTCCACCGTGTCCGGCACCGAGAAGTCGTTGCGGAACGTGAAACGGTTGCTGGCAAACTTCGGCTTCAGGTGCAGGCTGGTGCTGTGGCTAAGCGGGTATTTCAGCACTGGCGTCAGTTCATTCTTTGTGAAGCTCACCACCGACCCTGGGGCATTCACCAAACTTCCTACCAGCGTTCCGCGCTCAAACTGCACCCCGATATCCACGCGGTGCGTCAGGTTCATGTATTCGGCAAAGAAGTTGTTCGTTTCGAAGTCGGTGCGCATAAACGCGGTGCCGCTTATCTGATGGTTCTCAAACAGGTCGCTCATCTTTACACCAGCCAAGATTCCAAAGCCAAGCAGCGGGTCGGCATCTACCGATGTGATGATTTCCTGCACGCTGAACCGCAGGTCGTAATCCAGCGGGCCCAGCAGGTCGATGCTGCTGCTGCCCACGCTGGCCCGGCGGATAGGCGCTGAATTGCGTTTGCTCTGCTGTGCCTGCTGGGTGCGTTCGTCAAACTCGTAATTATCAATGTTAATCTCCCCCTCCTGGCGCACGCTGTTCTGCTTTTCCTGCTCGAGTAACTTCCGGCGGTTTGCCGCCGCCGCGGCGGCTGCCTGTGTTGTGCGGGCACGGGTCTCCAGAATAATCTGGCGTGAGGTTTTCGGCAATTCGCTCAGCGAAGACGGCTGGTAATCTGGAAGCAGGTACACAAACATGTTGCCTTCATCGCTGGCAACCATGGCCAGCACATTGGCGGCCGGGGCATAGTCATACTGCTCAATATTCTGCACAAAGTTGGTAACTGGCGTACTGGTGCCTGTGCTCAGGTCGTAGCGGTAAATACTGCGGATGCCACTTTCCTCGCTTAAGTACACCAGGTTCCCATCCGGAGTAGGCCGTGGCTTCACCTCGCTGGCAATGGAGCTTGTTAGCTGGCGCACGTTGTTATCAGGCCCCTCTTGCTGCAGCAGGAAAATATCGTAGTTGTTTACGATGCTGTTGAAGCCTGGTGTAGCCGTGGTAGCCGTAGAGTCTATCCAACGGTTCGAGCTGAAGGCAATGCCGCCGTTGTTTTGCAGGAATACCGGGTCTACGTCGTCGAAGATGTCGTTGGTGAGCTGCCGCTGCAAGCGCCCGTTGGCGCGCAGCAGGTACAGGTCTACCTGCCCCCTTCGCACGGCGCTTACGGCAATCGTCTGCCCATCCTCAGAGTAATCCATGGCATTCACATAGTCAAACTCATCCAGGGTAACGGCAGGCGTAGTCAGGTTTTCATAGAAAGGAATAAAGGAATAGCGGTCGCGGGCGTCTATCTGCCTCAGTGTCATCTCACCGCGTCGGGCCTCTATAAAGCCAAGTTCTGAGTTGGAGCGCCAGGCCAGTACGGGCACACTGAAATCCAGCTGCTGGTCGAGGTTCTTGTAGCCGGCGCGCCACACGGTGTATTCTTTTTTCGTGCGCACCTCCTTCACAAATATTTTGTAGATGCCGTTGTCGTTTTTGACATAGGCCAGCAGCGTACCGTTCGGGTTGAGCACGGGCTTGCCGTAGTAGTGGCCCTCTTTGTTCTTCTTGAAGAGTTTGGCACCATCCGGCAGCTGCACCAACGGGCTGTCGGCGCTGGTGTTTATCTGCACGTAGTAGTTGTACCAGTCCTGCAAAAAGCGCTTGTACGGGATGTTCAGGCTGCTGGTAATGCCAATCTCCACATCGCGCGTAATACGCGTCAGGTTCAGGATGTTCTGGATAGCCGTGTAGCCGTAGCGCTCGGCTATATAATTCCACACGCTCTGCCCTGTCAGTTCGGGGCTCTTCAAAAACACTTTCTCCGGGCGTGCCTTGTCTTGGTCCAGCAGCATGTCGCGCATGTAGCTGTCCATGCGGATGCTCCAGCCTTCGGCCGTATACGCCGCCGCCCCGCTGATAAACCAGTCGGGCAGGCGCAGCAGGTAACTGCTTTGCAGGGCCTCTTTCAGACTGCCGCCATACATCATGTCGTTCATCAGCAGTTCCGTAAGGCGATAGCTCAGGTCGCGCTTGAACTGGGTGTGAGTGCCGCCAAAGGCCAGCTCTATCTTGTTTTTCAGGAACAGCGTTTCGCCGCCTGTCTGGTATTGGTCGTTGTTGAGGCCGATATTGCTTTGGAGCAGGTCGGTGGGCGTGTTATAAAGTATAAGCGTGACTTTGGAGTACGGATAGTAGCCGATCAGGCTGGTGATGCGTTTCAGTTCCTTCTCTGCGTAGATAGCCGCGTTCTGGGCTTCTTCCTGGCCGCCCTGGTTAAAGTACACGTTAAAGTTCTGGGTGCTGTAGAGTTTCCAGTCGAAGTTCTTGTACTGGATGCGGCTCTTCCCGAAAACATCGCGGTTTGGCTGCGCCTGCACGGCAAGGGCTGCCAAAAGGCAAGGTATAAACAGAGTGAGTAATCTGATATGGAAACGCATGCGCTTAGGGTTGCTTGTCTTGTTCTTTTATGTAGTCGTAATATAACGATAAATATCTGGAAATATGTACATCCGGCATTACCTCAGTACCGCTTTCCAGTGCCGCTGCGAAGTGCTGCGCCAGGTACGGCGCCATCAACACGCCCTTTGATCCCATGCCGTTGAACACGCTTAGCTGGGGGTGCTGCGGGTGCCTTCCGGCCAACGGTTTCCTGTCGCGGACGGCCGGCCGGATACCTGCCCAATGATGTAACACCTGATATGGCTTAGAAGTTATCTGGCTGAACCGCTCCGTCAGTTCCTGCTGCCCATCGGGGGTAGGCTCTTCGTCGGGTTGGCGCCAGTTGTAGGTAGCCCCCACCTTAAAGCGGCCTCCTCCTACGGGAACAACGTAAACTCCTTTGTTATAGATGCATTCCGGGTCTAAATTCTGCGCCTCCACCTCCAGCACTTCGCCTTTGGTGGGCTGAATGGGCAGCCATTTGAAGTAAGGGTTCTGCAGCACCTGAAATCCCTCGCAGAAGATCAGGTGCGCGGCCTCCACCTTTTTATAAGTCACGCCGCCCTCGGTCAGCTCCAGTTTCTCCATTTCGAAGCGCTCCGGCAGCAGCAGGCCCTGCCCCTGCAGTTCCTGGGTCAGCAGGTCCAGCATCTCGGCCACGCGCAGGTTGCCGCCGTGCCCGATCATAATGCCGCCGTTCGGGTCGTTTATACTTTCCTGGTTTATACTTTGGGTATGCGTGGCCAGGATGTAGGCGCCCCACTCGCCGCCGCCGCTTTTGGCCATCCAGGTGTTTTGCTCTTCAATGGAGGAGAATATTTTATAGATGGGTTTGTGGGTGAACAGCTCCTGCCCGAAATGCGCCTCTAACTCGTCATAGAACGCGTCGGCGGCAGGCACAAAGGTATCGGCCAGCCAGGACTTGGCGAAGCGCTTGCCGGCAATCGGGTTAAGCAAACCGGCTGCCACGCGCGAGGCGCCGGTGGCACGGGGCTCATCGATAACCAATACTTTGTGGCCGCGCTTGCGTAAGGTATAACTCAAAATTGCACCGGCCAGACCGTGCCCCACAACTATAAAATCGTATTTCATCAAGGCAAGTTACGAGATGTACCGCGTAAATTCTTAACTTACAGGCCGATTTTGTGCTTGCCGAATCAACAAGAGAGAACGCTATGAAGGTAACCTGCCTTACATTTAATCCCTTCCAGGAGAACACGTACCTGCTGCACGACGACACCAACGAATGCGTGGTAATAGACCCGGGCTGCTATGAAAAGGCCGAGCGCGAGCAGCTGAAAAAATTCATCGCTGACAATAACCTGAAGGTGGTGCGCCTGCTGAATACCCACTGCCACATAGACCACGTGCTGGGCAACAAGTTTGTGGCGGATACCTACAACGTTGGCCTGGAGATACATGAAAAGGACGAGCAGGTGCTGCGCGCCGTGCCGACCTATGCCTCCAACTATGGCTTTCCGCAATATGATGAGGCACTGCCAACCGCCTACCTTAGCGAAGGCGATGCCGTGAAGTTCGGCAACACCACACTGGATGTACTCTTTACACCGGGCCACGCACCGGGCCATGTGGTGTTTTACAACGGGCCGGAGAAAGTATGCATCGGGGGCGATGTGCTGTTCCGCACCAGCATCGGCCGCACCGACCTGCCTGGCGGCGACTTCGACACGCTGATCCGAAGTATAAAAGAGAAAATGTTTGCCTTGCCCGATGATGTAACCGTATACCCTGGCCACGGCCCCGAAACCACCATCGGCTACGAGAAAAAACACAACCCTTTCCTACAGTAACCCGGCTGCCGCACCCACTGCATGAAGAAACACATTCCTAACGCCATCACGTGCCTGAACCTGCTTGCCGGGTGCATCGGGCTATACTTTGCTTTTAAGGGAGAACTGGTTTATACCGCGTACCTGATCGGTATTGCCGCCGTACTAGATTTCCTGGATGGCATGGTGGCTCGCCTGATGCACGCCTACTCTGAGATCGGGAAGCAACTGGACTCGCTGGCAGACATGGTATCGTTCGGGGTAGTGCCGGGCACAATCATGTTTATGCTGCTGCAGCGCCTGGAGTCTCCTTTTTTAGGAATACCGGCGGATATTGTTCCGTTCTTCGGCTTCCTGATCACGATTTTCTCGGCTTTGCGCCTGGCTAAGTTTAACATCGACACCCGCCAATCGGAGCAGTTCATCGGCCTGCCCACACCAGCCTGCACCCTGTTCGTGGCCTCGCTGCCACTTATCCTGGAGACAGGTGATTTGATCATGTTCGAGATCATACTCAACCAGGCCGTGCTGCTTATACTTACCGTGGCACTGTCGTTCCTGCTGGTGGCTGAGCTGCCGCTATTTGCGCTCAAGTTCAAGCATTTTGGGTGGCAGGGCAATTCAATCCGCTTTATTTTCCTGGGCCTTTCGGTTATCTTGGTAGCGATGCTTAAATTTGCGGCGATACCACTGATCATTGTGCTCTACATACTTTTGTCTATCATCAAAAAAACATCCCATACATCATGAAATTTGTTGCTGAAATTGACGTAATGCCCCGCCCGGAATTGTTGGACCCGCAAGGAAAAGCCGTGCTGCTGGGCCTGGAGCACCTTGGTTTGGACCAGGTAGACGATGTGCGCATCGGAAAGCACATTACCCTGAACCTGGAGGCCGAGACGGAGGAAATAGCGCGTGAGAAGGTGGAGAAAGCCTGCAACAAACTGCTGGCCAACCTGATTATGGAGTCGTTTACGTATGAGCTGAAGCAGGCATAAAAACCCGCTGTTATACAATATTTTAGCTTTATCTTTGTTAAGCTAAAAGGATGCTGCCTGCTACACCTGTGCAAACCTGGTGCGGCAGGCAGTTTTTCATTATCTATACTTGCTTATGATGTGGCCCAGGCAATTGGTTTATACTTGCGCGCTGTTTCTGTTGAGTCTCCCCTTTACAGCCGCACACGCACAAACCAACCCTCCCACCCCACCCCAAAGCACTTCCTTTCCTGCTTCCACTTCGGTACTAAGCTCTGGTGAGTGGTATAAACTGGCCGTTACGCAAAGCGGAATTCACAAAATTGATAGGGCTGTTTTGCAGGCGCTGGGCGTCAGCATCCAAAGTATAGATCCTAAAAAAGTACAGCTGTTTGGCAATGGCGGCGGTATGCTTCCTCAGCCTAACAGCGCACCACGCCCCGACGACCTGCAGGAAAATGCCATACTTGTTGCAGGAGAGGCCGACGGTAAATTTGATGATGGGGACTACGTACTCTTTTACGCCCAGGGCCCGCACACCTGGAAGTATGATGCAACAACGCAACAGTTCAGCCATACCTACAACGTTTACTCTGATACGGCCTTTTACTTTCTGCGCATTAACCACAGCACCGGCGCACGGATAGCAAAGCGCGAACAGGCTGCCGGTGCCACCCAAACCATCAGCACCTACACCGAGCGGCAGTTTTATGAGAAGGACCTGAAGAACATGGTTTACTCGGGCCGGGAATGGTACGGCGAGGACTTCAGCTCCTTCCAGACAACGCGGGAGTTCTCTTTTCCGGTCTCTGATGCCGTGGCAGGCACTGCGGTGAAACTCACGGCGGCACTCATGGCCAACTCCGCCGCCAGCTCTTCCTTTGCAGTCAGTCTGAACGGGCAGCCGCTCGGCACGCAAACCATTTCCGGCAGGGGCAGCGGTGAATACCATCCGGAGGGCGTTAACAGCATCAGGACTTATACTCTAAATCAGCAGCAGTTAGGAACCGGTAACGCGTATAAAGTCAGTCTCGCTTTTAGCCCGAGTGGCGGCGCCACGGCCATTGGGTATCTCGATTACCTGGAGTTGCAGTACGAGCGGCAACTGAAGCTTTACGGGGAGCAAACAGCCTTTCGCGCACCACAAAGTATAAACCAGCCGGTCAGCAGCTTTGCCCTTGCCGGCCTGCCCGCCCAGGCCCAGGTTTGGGACGTGACCAACCCGCTGCAACCCGTGGCGCAGCAGCATAGCAGCGGCCGTTTCAGCGCGCCCACGGAGGTGCTGCGCGAGTTTGTGGCCTTTCAGAACATCAGCACCAAACCCATCCCTGCGGGGAAAGTAACAAACCAGAATCTGCACGGCATCAGCGGCAGCACCGACTTTGTAATTGTCACCCATCCCGGCTTTCTACAGGAGGCAAAACGACTGGCGGCACACCGGGCGCAGCACAGCAGCCTAAACGTGCAGGTAGTTACCACCACACAAGTATACAACGAGTTCTCGTCGGGCGCCCAGGATGTGACGGCTATCCGGGACTTTATGCGGATGCTCTACACCCGCAGCAGCAAGCCCGAGGGAGAAGTACTATACCTGTTGCTTTTTGGGGATGCCTCCTATGATTATAAAAACCGTCTGCGCACTCAAAACACCAATTTCGTTCCGGTCTACGAGTCCCGGGAATCGCTGCACCCGATCAACAGCTACAGCTCCGAAGATTATTATGGCTTTCTGGATGAGGACGAGGGCGAGTGGGCCGAGAACAGTCGGGGCGATCACCTGCTGGACATTGGCATCGGCAGGTTACCGGCAAAGTCAACCGCAGAGGCCGCCATACTTGTCGATAAGATCATCGCATACGACAGCCCCAGCCACCTCGGCAGTTGGCGCAGTAAAATTACTTTCGTGTCGGATGACGGCGACGGGAACGAGCACCAGCAGGACGCGGAGTTTCTGGCCAACTATGTGCAGGACAACTTCCCCAAGTATAACCTGAACAAAGTATACCTTGATCTTTTTGAGCAGATTGCCACTGCCAGCGGACAACGCGCCCCCGCCGCCAATGCCGCCATCGACCAGGCAGTAGAGCAGGGTTCGCTCATCATTAACTATACCGGCCATGGCCGGGAAATTGATCTGGCCGCCGAGCAGGTCCTGACGCTGCCCCAGATCAGCAACTGGCAAAACAAGAACAACCTTACCTTCCTGCTTACCGCCACCTGCGAGTTTGGCCGTTACGACGATCCCGCCCGTCCCTCCGGGGCCGAGCTGGCGCTGCTGCACAACAAGGGTGGCGCCATCGGCCTGCTCACAACCACACGCCCTGTGTACTCCAACGGCAACCGTGTGCTGAACCGCAACTTCTTCAAAAGCGCCTTCACTCCCATCAACGGACGCATGCCGCGCCTGGGCGATGTGGTGATGCAGACCAAGAACAACAGCATCAACGAAAATACGAGCGGCTCCAGGGGCGTGAACAACCGCAATTTCTCCCTGCTCTGCGATCCGTCACTGCAATTGGCTTACCCCGCGCTGGAGGCGAAGATTACAAGTATAAATGGCCGTCAGGCTGCCGCCGATACGTTGAGTGCCCTCCAAAAAGTAGTATTGCAGGGGCAGGTGCAGGATATGAATGGAAGTATAGCACAGGATTTTAATGGTGAAGTGCACCTGAAAGTATACGAGAAGCCAACTACGCGTTATACTCTGGGTGATGAACAGGGGCAGCCGGTGCCCGTACAGGTTCGGGAGAATGTGATCTATGATGGCAAGGCTTCTATAAAAAGTGGCCTTTTCGAAGCGACCTTCGTGGTGCCCAAAGATATTTCGTATACCTATGGCCATGGCAAGATCAGCTTGTATGCCAGGAGCGGCACGCAGGATGCACTGGGCGTCGACAAAGGCGTTATCATAGGAGGTACAGCACCAAATGCTGCCGCGGATACGACGCCTCCTACGGTGCAGCTTTTTATGGATGATGCCTCTTTCAAACCCGGCGGCATCACAGGTAAAACAACCACGCTCCTGGCCAGGCTTTTCGACGAAAACGGCATCAACACCACCGGCACAGGCATCGGTCACGAAATCACGGCCATTCTTGACGGGAAGCAGGACAGCCTGCTCGTACTTAGCGACTATTACACCACCGACCTGAACAATTACCAGGAGGGCGGGTTAACGTATGTGTTCAAAGACCTGGCTCCGGGCCGTCATACCCTCCGGCTGAAGGCCTGGGACACGCACAACAATTCCGCAGAAGGCTATATAGAGTTTTTTGTATCAAATGATGCCGGTCTTGCGTTAGAGCATTTGTTCAACCACCCGAACCCTTTGTCGGACGAAACCACCTTCCACTTTAACCATAACAGAGCCGGCGAGGCGCTGGAGGTGCAGGTGCAGGTGTTCACACTTTCGGGAAAACTGGTAAAAACGCTGCAAACCGTTGCGGAGGCGAGCCCCGCACATTTCGCGGAATTAACCTGGGATGGCCGGGACAAGTATAATGAAAGAGTTGCACGCGGCGTTTATGTTTATAGAGTTACAGTTCGCTCCCTGCAGGATGGCACAAAAGCCTCCAAAGTTGAGAAACTTATTATTCTGAACTAGTTTAGTACCACAAAATTTATATATTTGATATAGCTATCAATACCCTTTATATGCACAATAAAAGTATGATTTTAAAGGCAGCCGCTCTGGCGTTAACCCTTTTTGCAGCTCCAGCTGCCTTTGCTCAGCAACAGCCCCCTACCACCACTACGGGCTCTGACCTGAACGCAGTCACCACGGCGGTTCCCATACTTACCGTTGGGCCTGATTCACGCTCGGCGGCGTTGGGAGATGCTGGTGTCGCTTTGTCGCCGGATGCCAATGCACCTTTCTGGAATGCGGCGAAACTGGGTTTTGTAGAGAACGACATGAGCGTTGCTTTCTCGTACTCGCCGTGGCTAAGCAATATTGTAGATGATATGTCGCTGAACTACCTCTCCGGCTACAAGAAAGTAAGCGAGACCTCGGCCATTGCGGTTTCCCTGATGTACTTTGATTTGGGCGAGATTCAGTTTATTGATGCACAGCAGAACCCACTGCAGAACTATAACCCGAAGGAATATGCTGTTTCGGTTTCATACGGACAGGCCCTTAGCGAGTACTTCAGCGTAGGTATCGCAGCCCGATTCATACATTCTAACCTCGCCGGCGACGTGAACGTGAGCGGCCAGAACACAGAGGCGCAACCAGGTAACACGGCCGCCGTTGACGTGGGTGTTTACTATAACAGAGACATTAACCAGAGCCTGAACCTCGGTCTGGGTGCCAACATCTCCAACATCGGTGGTAAAATTGCCTACACTGAAAACGAAGACAAAAGCTTTCTGCCTACCAACCTGAAAATAGGTACTGCCCTGAAGTATAACTTGGATGCTTTCAACTCCCTTACCCTGGTAGTGGATGCCAACAAACTTCTGGTGCCATCGCCTGGTGCCGATACAGACCAGAGCGTAGTAAGTGGCATTTTTTCATCTTTTGGCGATGCAGAAGGTGGCGCAGCCGAAGAATTGAAAGAAATTAACTTTTCCGGTGGTATAGAGTACTGGTACAATGATTTGTTTGCAGCACGCGTAGGGTACTTCTACGAAAACCCTGATAAGGGCGGCAGACAATACCTGTCCACAGGCTTGGGTATCCGTTACCAGAAATTCGGTTTGGATGCCGCTTACCTGATCCCCAACGACCAGGGCAACCCGTTGGCAGACACCTGGCGCTTTACGCTGGCTCTTAACTTAGATTAGAAATTACACAAATACATAATGCTTGATAGAACAAAAGCTCCTGAAACATACGAAATAGACGCAGTCAACATCCAGATAGCCGAGGTAACCAGCCTTAGCAACGGAGCAAGAATGCATGTCATTAAAAGCGAAACCCAGCCTGTTGTCAGGCTGGATTTTGTTTTTAAAGCCGGTAAGTGGTACGAAGGCAAAAAAGGAACATCAGACCTGGCCGCCAAAATGCTGCTGGAAGGCTCTTTGAATCATACAGCCAAACAGATAGCAGATAAAGTCGCTTTCTACGGCGCGTCCTTTGAGAGCTCCAACGGCTATGACCGCCTGGAGTATACCTTATACTGCCTGGCCAAATATACCACCGAGTTAGTGCCGCTTGTACTGGATGTGCTGCAAAATCCAGCCTTCCCGGATAATGAATTTGAGCACCTGAAACAGCGCACAATACAGTCACTCAAGATACAACGCCAGAAAAACAACTACTTGTCCACGCATAGCTTTTCGCAGCAGGTGTATGGACCAGAACATCCTTACACCTTTGGGTTTAATGAGGGAGTTTTAGAGGCAGTAACGAAAGAAGAGGTGGAAAATTTCTACCGTAACCGCTTAATCACACAAGAGCTAGAGGTATTTGCCTGTGGTGCCATTGATGATGTATTACAACATTACCTACAGCGGGAGCTATCCACTTTACGCATACAACCCGCAGCCGCGTCTGTAGCACAGCCTGATCATACTATAACTGGTGCCCCAGATAAAACAAAGATTGTGCAGATAGAAGACAGCTTGCAGTCTTCCATAAGAATAGGAAAACGTTTTCCAAAAATCGGCCATTCAGATTACCAGCCGCTGCTCGTTCTGAATGAGGTATTAGGCGGCTACTTCGGCTCCAGGCTCATGCGCAACATTCGGGAAGATAAAGGCTACACCTATGGCATCTATTCTGCTGTCTCTCCCAAGGAAGAGGATACGCTATTTTATGTGGGCACAGATGTAAACTATGCTGTTACAGATAGCACCATAGAAGAAACGCTGAAAGAAATTAAGCTGTTACGGGAAGAGTTGATACCTGAAGATGAGCTACAGACGGTTAAGAACTACATGCTGGGCAAGTTCCTAAACGACATTGCCACCATCTTCGACCAATGTGACCGCTACAAGCGAATCGTGCTCTTTAACCTGGAGCAGGACCATTACAACAACTTCGTTACGACCATACGTACGGTTACGCCTCCTATGCTCCAGCAGTTGGCAAATGAATACTTAAGGGAGGAAGACTTTTATACATCGATAGCTGGAAGAAGAGACTAGAAAGCTACCAACATTTTTATAAAAACGAAGAAGCCCCCGCCTGAATAAAGCGGGGGCTTCTTCGTGCCCTGTCGGAGGAAGCACAAGCAAGGAGAGTGTCTCTTCCGGAGTCACGGCGCTATTGCCGACTGCCATTTGCTTGCTTTGAAAGCAGAACGCCCCCCTCGCTTGCGCAAGGGGGGGCGTCTGATGTATGGGGTTGGCGGCCACCTACTCTCCCGGGTGTGACCCCAGTACCATCGGCGCGCCCGGGCTTAACTTCTCTGTTCGGGATGGGAAGAGGTGCTCACCGGGGCCATAGCCACCATTATCGTCGCACGGCTGTTATGCGTGCTAATGCTTGTTAACATGATTTGGGAAAGAGAGGGGAGGCGAAAAGCGGCGGGCCTTTTCGTGGCCGGACGCGCTCGGGCAATTAGTATGGCTCGGCTTTGGTGTTTCCACCTTTACACCTGCCACCTATCGACGTCATCGTCTTTGACGGCCCTTAAGGGAGATCTCATCTTGGGGCGGGTTTCGCACTTAGATGCTTTCAGCGCTTATCCCGTCCGAGCGTAGCTACCCTGCGCTGCGGCTGGCGCCACAACAGGTCCACCAGAGGCTCGTCCAGCCCGGTCCTCTCGTACTAAGGCCAGAACCCCTCAAATCTCCGACGCCCACAACAGATAGGGACCGAACTGTCTCACGACGTTCTGAACCCAGCTCGCGTGCCACTTTAATCGGCGAACAGCCGAACCCTTGGGACCTTCTCCAGCCCCAGGACGTGACGAGCCGACATCGAGGTGCCAAACCTCCCCGTCGATATGAGCTCTTGGGGGAGATCAGCCTGTTATCCCCAGAGTACCTTTTATCCTTTGAGCGATGGCCCTTCCATGCGGAACCACCGGATCACTATATCCGCCTTTCGGCCCTGCTCGGCTTGTGGGCCTCACAGTCAAGCTCCCTTCTGCTATTGCGCTCTGCGCACGGTTACCAAGCGTGCTGAGGGAACCTTTGAAAGCCTCCGTTACTGTTTTGGAGGCGACCACCCCAGTCAAACTACCCACCAAGCACGGTCCCCCACTCTGTGAGGTTAGGCGCCAAGCAACTCAAGGGTGGTATTTCAAGGACGGATCCACGACGCCTGGCGACGCCGCTTCATCTCCTCCCACCTATCCTACACATGAGTTACCCAGCGTCAATGCTAAGCTATAGTAAAGGTTCATGGGGTCTTTCCGTCCCGTTGCGGGTACTCGGCATCTTCACCGAGACTACAATTTCACCGAGCTCACGGCTGAGACAGCGCCCAGATCGTTACACCATTCGTGCAGGTCGGAACTTACCCGACAAGGAATTTCGCTACCTTAGGACCGTTATAGTTACGGCCGCCGTTTACCGGGGCTTCGATTCAATGCTTCGCCTTGCGGCTGACATCCCCTCTTAACCTTCCGGCACCGGGCAGGTGTCAGGCCTTATACTTCATCTCTCGATTTCGCAAAGCCATGTGTTTTTGTTAAACAGTCGCCTGGGCCTTTTCACTGCGGCTTCTTGCATTGCTGCAAGGAAGCGCCCCTTCTCCCGAAGTTACAGGGCCATTTTGCCGAGTTCCTTGGCCGTGATTCACTCGAGCACCTTAGGATTCTCTCCTCGACCACCTGTGTCGGTTTGCGGTACGGGCGGCAAGCCATTTAAACGCTTAGCGGGTTTTCTAGGGAGCCTGATTAGGGACGATCTCCGCCCCCGAGGGGTTGGAGTACTTTCAGCTTTCAGCTAGTCCGGCGTACTTCACGACCGGTCCAATACCTACGGCTTTAAACGCGCTATTCCGTCAGCGCGCCGTCCTTTCACTTCTCCGTCACCGCATCGCTATGGCGTGCCGGTACTGGAATATTAACCAGTTGTCCATCGAACTGCGCTTTCGCCTCGCCCTTAGGACCCGACTAACCCTGATCCGATTAGCGTTGATCAGGAAACCTTGGTCTTTCGGTGTGCGGGTTTCTCGCCCGCATTATCGTTACTTATGCCTACATTTGCTTTTCCCTACGCTCCAGCGCCCCTTGCCGGGACGCCTTCACCGCAGAAGGGAATGCTCCCCTACCAGTGCACATAGTGCAATCCGCAGCTTCGGTATCAGACTTGATGCCCGATTATTATCGATGCCCTCTCGCTCGACCAGTGAGCTGTTACGCACTCTTTAAAGGAATGGCTGCTTCCAAGCCAACCTCCTGGCTGTCTAAGCAAGTGGACCTCCTTTGTTCAACTTAGTCTGAATTTAGGGACCTTAGCTGGCGGTCTGGGTTCTTTCCCTCTCGGCCCGGGACCTTAGCACCCCAGGCCTCACTGCCGCGTATGTCAAGTGGCATTCGGAGTTCGTCAGGATTCGGTAGGATGTGACTCCCCCTAGTCCTATCGGTAGCTCTACCTCCACATGACTCCACCGCGACGCTGCCCCTAAAGGCATTTCGGGGAGTACGAGCTATTTCTCAGTTTGATTGGCCTTTCACCCCTACCCACAGGTCATCCAAATACTTTTCAACGTAAACTGGTTCGGACCTCCAACTGGTTTTACCCAGCCTTCATCCTGCCCATGGGTAGATCACAAAGTTTCGCGTCTGCCCCCCCTGACTGCGCGCCCTGTTCAGACTCGCTTTCGCTGCGGCTCCGTGCCTCGAAGACACTTAACCTTGCCAGGGAGGAGCAACTCGTAGGCTCATTATGCAAAAGGCACGCCGTCACCCAACTAATGGGCTCCGACCGCTTGTAAGCGCACGGTTTCAGGATCTGTTTCACCCCGTTATTCACGGTGCTTTTCACCTTTCCCTCACGGTACTGGTTCACTATCGGTCTCTCAGGAGTATTTAGCCTTACCGGATGGTGCCGGTGGATTCAGGCGGGATTTCTCCGGTCCCGCCCTACTCAGGGTACCGCTAGGGCCAAAGAGCTTACGCACACGGGACTATCACCCCCTATGGTCGTTCTTCCCAGAACGTTATGCTTCAATCTTTGGTCCCACATCGCGGCCCTACAACCCCAGACTTGCCGTGACAAGCCTGGTTTGGGCTGTTCCGCGTTCGCTCGCCACTACTTGCGGAATCACTCTTGTTTTCTCTTCCTCCGGGTACTTAGATGTTTCAGTTCCCCGGGTTCGCTCACCCTAAGGTGTACTGTGTCTTCAACACAGTGGGTTGCCCCATTCGGAAATCTGCGGATCAACTTGTATGTGCCAATCCCCGCAGCTTATCGCAGCTTGTCGCGTCCTTCATCGCCTCTGAGAGCCTAGGCATCCCCCGTGCGCCCTTCTCTGCGTCATCGGCCGGTCCCCCGAAGGCAACCGGCCCGCCTCTTTCGCACCAGGACCCTATCACTAGGGCCTAGTCAATATTTTATTACTTCTCTCTCTTTCCCATCATGTCAAAGAACTTCTTTCCAGTTAACAGTTGCCATTTATCATTTATCATGATAAGACCTTGTTGCCTGAAATTGGAAGTAAAAACCTGCCGTCTTTACTTGTGTGCTGTCGCCGTGCCGCTAGGGCCAGACTTAAGTGTGGAGAATAACGGAGTCGAACCGTTGACCTCCTGCGTGCAAAGCAGGCGCTCTAGCCAGCTGAGCTAATCCCCCAGGTAATCGTCATAGAGTGGGCCTGCGTGGACTCGAACCACGGACCTCTACATTATCAGTGTAGCGCTCTAACCACCTGAGCTACAAGCCCGCTTTGTTGGGCTCCATGCCCGCTTTTGGGCCGCTGTGCCCGCTCACTATAAAATGGGTTTTGATCGAATGCGAGAGACAGAGCAAAAAAAGGAGAAGGAAACTTCCGGGCCGGCGGTCTTCCCTAGAAAGGAGGTGATCCAGCCGCACCTTCCGGTACGGCTACCTTGTTACGACTTAGCCCCAGTTACCAGTTTTACCCTAGACGGCTCCTTTGACGGTCACCGGCTTCAGGTCTCCCTGACTTCCATGGCTTGACGGGCGGTGTGTACAAGGCCCGGGAACGTATTCACCGCGTCGTTGCTGATACGCGATTACTAGCGATTCCGGCTTCACGGAGTCGAGTTGCAGACTCCGATCCGAACTGAGACGCACTTTCTGGGATTGGCTCACCATCGCTGGCTGGCTACCCTCTGTATGCGCCATTGTAGCACGTGTGTAGCCCTAGGCGTAAGGGCCATGATGACCTGACGTCGTCCCCGCCTTCCTCGCTCCTTGCGGAGGCAGTCTCTCCAGAGTCCCCACCATCACGTGCTGGCAACTGAAGATAGGGGTTGCGCTCGTTGCGGGACTTAACCCAACACCTCACGGCACGAGCTGACGACGGCCATGCAGCACCTTGCTTTGTGCCCCGAAGGGAAGTACCATCTCTGGTACCGTCACGCGCATTCTAGCCTAGGTAAGGTTCCTCGCGTATCATCGAATTAAACCACATGCTCCACCGCTTGTGCGGGCCCCCGTCAATTCCTTTGAGTTTCACCCTTGCGGGCGTACTCCCCAGGTGGATTACTTAACGCTTTCGCTTGGACGCTGACAGTGTATCGCCAACATCGAGTAATCATCGTTTACGGCGTGGACTACCAGGGTATCTAATCCTGTTCGCTCCCCACGCTTTCGTGCCTCAGCGTCAGTTTCGGCACAGCGAGCTGCCTACGCAATCGGGGTTCTTGGCGGTATCTAAGCATTTCACCGCTACACCGCCAGTTCCGCCCGCCTTCACCGAACTCAAGCCCGCCAGTATCAACGGCAGTTCCAGGGTTGAGCCCTGGGATTTCACCGCTGACTTAACGGGCCGCCTACGCACCCTTTAAACCCAATAAATCCGGACAACGCTTGCACCCTCCGTATTACCGCGGCTGCTGGCACGGAGTTAGCCGGTGCTTATTCATCAGGTACCGTCAGTTACCCCCGCAGGGGCGTTTTCTTCCCTGATAAAAGCAGTTTACAACCCAGAAGGCCTTCTTCCTGCACGCGGCATGGCTGGGTCAGCCTCTCGGCCATTGCCCAATATTCCCTACTGCTGCCTCCCGTAGGAGTCTGGTCCGTGTCTCAGTACCAGTGTGGGGGACCATCCTCTCAGAACCCCTAGCCATCGTAGCCTTGGTGGGCCTCTACCCCGCCAACTAGCTAATGGCACGCATGCCCATCTTCCACCGCCGAAACTTTGACCATAAACCGATGCCGATTCATGGTGTCATGCGGTATTAATCCCGGTTTCCCGGGGCTATCCCCCTGTGGAAGGTAGGTTGCATACGCGTTACGCACCCGTGCGCCACTAACCAGGTTCCCGAAAGAACCTGATCCGTTCGACTTGCATGTATTAGGCCTGCCGCTAGCGTTCATCCTGAGCCAGGATCAAACTCTCCATTGTAAAGTTTTCATCTACTCCTAAAAGTAGAAATGTGTCTGTCAGACCCCGGCCCGACCTCATCCCCTAAAGGACGAGGAACGTTTCCTTTTTCTCTTTTTATTCTGTCTCAAGCAATCTCTCAAAGAACTTCCGGAGGACCTGTTGTCTTCCCTAGCGCACCCTACCGGTGCGTGTCACTCATCTTCCGCCCGAGCCGTTCGCTCTTTTGCGGGGTGCAAAGGTAAAAGCTTTTTTTCTTTTAGCAATACCCGATGCACTATTTTTTTCTCCCTTTTTGTTTCCCGGAAGAGCTGCCCTCTTCCCTGTTTCGCTCCCTCTCGAAGCGGATGCAAAGGTAAGAACCTTTTCCCACTTAGCAAGAAGTTTCCCATTCTTTTTTTTCGGCTTCGGATGCTGTTGAATCAGCGTCTGAAGCTGGGCGCCTCCGGTTGAAGCGGGCTGCAAAGGTAGGAAACTTTCCCGTATCCAACGCAACTATTCAAACTCTTTTTTTCAGAATTCCCGGAGGGTGAACAAGGACGTAAACCCTGTGTTATACCTCCCCTCTTCTGCCCCCGTCCCTGCCGAACCGGGATGCAAAAGTAGGGAATGTTGTCGTAACTCCAAACGCCCGCTGCCAAATAACCTGCTCTTTTCCGCAAGGCGCTGATCCTCTGCCTGATTATTTTCCGGCGGCCCCCAAGGCCATGCCCGGGCGCTTGGGAATAACAGCGGCACAAGGGTTGTTTGTTCCCGGTAAGTGAAGAAAAAATAATGTCTTTTTTTAGCCCCTGCTGTTCTTCTGATTTTTCTACCTTCCTTATAATGCAGAACGGGAACAGCGTTTTCACACGCTGTTCCCGTTCTCGGATTACTCAAGTACAGCTTAGGCGTTCTTCGGCTTCTTATATAACGGCACCGTACTGCACGGCTCTCCATACATGACACTCGATGCCACAGGCACTAACTTCCGCATTATCTCAATATAAGCAGACGAAGGCACAGGGATACTACCGCATCCTTTCACCACAACTTTCGCGTCGCGGTACTCCTCCATATCAACCTTTGCAATCGCTTCCTGCATCAGGCCATACTCCAACACCTCCAGGTCTCCGAAAACATAGAAGTTGGCATGCCCAGTCAACTTTGAAGCCAGCAGCATGTAGGCCCAAGTAGGCACAATCGCATCGGCCGTACAAACAATGGCTACGTTCTTGCCATCATACTGCGACCAGTCATGCTCTTTTACAAAAGCCCGGAAATCCTTTTCCTTCAGGATCAGGCCATGGAAGAGGTTTTCCTTTATATCATATACAACGCGCTCGCCCGGATGCAAAAGCAGCTCCAGGTTGAGCGTAACCAGCGCACTTTGCGCTACACGGTTTATAATTTCTTCTGACATGTTGATTTCCTTTTTATTTCGTGCTCTTGCCTGCACTTGTTATATAAACATCCTTTAAATAGAAGGGTTCATAATACGCCACATCTTCGAAAGCCTTTTGCTCATACTTGGCCAGTGCCAGTTCTCCAATTGTTTTTGCGTTTGGTAGCACACCCTCCACAAACAGCGCATTTTCCTTTGTATTCACCATCTCCCTGAATTTCCCTGCGCCGCTTCCAAAGAAAATAACAGGCCGCTCCTGCAGTTCACCCGCAAAGGTGTTTTCCTCCAGTACCACCGGCGCAATGGGTAACACTTCCTTTAAAGTATGATCCAGCAGGCAAGTATAAACTTCCAGGCGGCGTGCATCCAGCATCGGGCAGAACAGGAAGCGCTCCGGGTTTGGCGTCAGAGCGGTAACCTGGGCAGCTAAACCATGCAACGTAGACACCTCGAGCAGCGGAATGTTGAGCGAAAAGCACAACCCCTTGGCCGTGGAGGTGCCGATGCGCAAGCCTGTGTAGGAACCGGGTCCGCCGGACACTGCCACTGCGCTTAACTCGTGCAGCGTGGCTCCGCAGTTTTCCACCAACTGCGCAATCATCACCGTAATGTGGGACGAATGGGACTTCTCTATTTGTAACTCAGAAGCCCCCAGCAACTGCTGCCCCTTAAAAAGCGCAATGGAACAGACAGTGGTAGAAGTTTCGAGGGCTAGCAACAGCGGCATGAGCAGGTATGGTTAAGTGATACTATCGCTGCAAAATTAAGGTAACTGACTTAGCTACCCAAATATGTGACGCGCTAAAACAAAAGAGGGAGATGCCACTGCACCTCCCTCTCCTGCTGATGATCTTTATCTCTAGTTCATTTTAAGGTATGACTTAAACTTGCCAGCATCGTTCAGCACCTGTTTTGCCATGATAATATCCGGGTCATCATCAAAAGAAGATTCGATATAGCCCTTCTGCAGGTAATAACGTGAGGCAATCTCAGCCTCCAGCATCTCCTGAATTTCAGGGCGGAAGCGTGTTAAGTCGTTTGACTTGTTATGTGACACCTTCTTTTTGATGGCATCCAACTCTGCCTGGATATCGTCGTAGTGCTTGCCTTTCTTGGCAGACTCGGCTACATCTTTCAGTTCATCCTCTATCGCCGTTGTATAAGACACATCCTTATCGGCCAGGTAAGCCACGAACTTCTTGTAATCTGCGTCTGTCAGTTTAAACTCTTTTGCCGCAGGAATGCTTGGATGCTCTGCTCTATACTTGTTGGCGTAGTCAAAGAAATGACCTTTTATAGCAATTGCCTTTATGATTTCAGAATAAGCCGGCTGCTTCACTTCTACATCGGGGCTCACGCCACCGCCATCGTATACTATTCTGCCAGCGGCTGTTTTGTATGCCACGCGCAGCGAATCAGCAATTTTACCAACACTGCCGTCCTCGTTGCGGTGTGCGTAGTCGATGGCCTGTATGCAGCGGCCACTTGGAATGTAGTATTTGGCAGTGGTTACTTTAAGCTGTGAGTTATAAGAGAGCGGGCGCGTTACCTGCACCAGTCCTTTGCCGAACGTACGCTCGCCTACCAGCACCGCGCGGTCGTAGTCCTGCATCACACCGGCCACAATTTCAGAAGCCGAAGCACTGCGCGAACTTGTCAACACCACCAGCGGAATCTGGGTATCCAGGGGCTCATCAAGGGCTTTGTAAGTTTTATTCCACTCCTCTACCTTGCCTTTGGTGCTTACAATATCTTTTCCTTTATCCACAAAGAGATTTGAGATGTTCACCGCCTCGTGCAGCAGGCCGCCTGGGTTATCACGCAAGTCAAGAATAATTTTTTTCGCGCCCTTCTCCTTTAGCTTCTGCACGGCAAGCTTCACTTCTTTGCCGGCATCCGGGGTAAAACCGGAAAGCTGCAGGTATCCAATCTCCTTGTCGACCATGCCATAGTAAGGCACGTTCTCCACGATGATGTTCTCGCGCAGCAGGTCGATGGTTTTAGATTTTGTCTGTCCGTAGCTCCTGATCTCCAGCTTAACCGTGGTATTGGCCTGCCCCTTCAGGAGTTTGCTCACCTCCTCGGTAGATTTCTTCCGCACGTCCACGCCATTTATCTTCAGAATTTCGTCGCCGATAGCAAGTCCGGCCTTGTGCGCCGGCGAGTTCTCGTATGGCATCTGTACCGTCACTTTGCCGTTGCGGCTACCTATAACGGCACCAATACCGCCATACTGCCCAGTGGTCATGGTACGGAAGTCCTCGATATCGTCTTCAGGAATGTAGTTGGTATAGGGGTCGAGCGATTTGAGCATCGCATCGATGCCCGTGCGCACCATTTTGGCAGGCGGCACATCGTCTACGTAATAGGTATTTACCTCTTTGAAAAGGGTAGCAAACACATCGAGATTTTTGGCTATCTCGAAATATTTTTCCGAATCACTCTTAAAGGAGAATAAGCCGAGGGCGAATATGCCGACAAAGAGGCCTGCTATAGACTTTTTATACATAATTTCAGGTGTTTGAGGAGCGCGGAAGTGCTACTTATTCACACAACGCTCTAAACCTGAAATTAGTTTTTTCTGGATAGTTTGAAAGGATTTTTTTTCCTTTCCGATATAAAGTATTCCCAACAGGCGAGGTGCCTGCCCGGGATGCTGCTGCAGCGCTTGCTTGTTAAGCCGGTACGCCTCGCGCATCTGCCTTTTCAGGCGGTTACGGTCGACAGCACGCTTGAAGTAGCGCTTGGAAACGGAAAGAAGCACCTGGGTTGAGCCAGGCGGCAACTCTTGCGGTGTGAGGTACACAAACCGCAGCGGATACAAATTAAAAGAAGAACCCTTGGAGAAAAGCAGCGCAATGAGCCGCTTACTGCACAAGTGTTCTTCTTTCGAAAATGTATAACTGTTAGGCTGGCTGGCTGCTTGTTCGTTAGCTGCTGAATCCATTAGCGGCTATACAATAGCGAAGCCTGTTCCTGAATCAGGAATTAAGCTGCCTTATGTCTTTTCTCGCTAGAAACTGTTAGTCTCTTTCTGCCTTTGGCTCTTCTGCTGGCCAATACTCTTCTACCGTTCGCGGTTTCCATTCTAGATCTGAAACCGTGCTTATTTCTTCTTTTTCTCTGAGAAGGCTGGAATGTTCTTTTCATCGTCTGCCAATGGTTTTATTATGGCCTGCAAAATTAGTAAAGCTTTGTAAAATAGCAAAGCCCGCCTTACATTTTTCCCTAAATATAATTCGGAAAGATGCCCTGGAGCGCCTAGAGGCACTTATATACCTTATATTGCTTTGAATTAAACAGGAACAAAGCCATGCCTGCAGCAGTACCTATACCTTTTAGGCAAGGCAAATCCACAAATAACAGCGTATGATCCACTACAGCATCTCCTATTCCAACCCGCTCACGCACTTCTTAAACATCACCATTTCCATTACCAACAACCAGCAACAGGAGCTGTACCTGCAGTTGCCTGCCTGGCGCCCCGGCCGCTACGAGCTGCAGCACTTTGCCCAAAAACTAAGCGCCGTAACGGCCACTGCCAACGGCGCAAGTATAGCCACAGGGAAAGTGACGAAGGACCGCTGGCGGGTGGAGACGGGAGGCGCTGACACCATAGAAATCAAGTATAGCTTCTTTGCCCGCCAGATGGATGCCGGCGGTTCGTGGCTGGACGAGGAGCAGCTGTACCTGAACCCGATCAACTGCCTCATAGCGGTGGAGGGAAGTGAGCAGGAGGCTTGCCAGCTGAAACTATACTTGCCGGAGGAGTGGCAGCTGGCTTGCGGCTTACCTGAAACAGAGAAGCATACGTTGGAGGCAGCAAATTACGATGCGCTGGTGGACAGCCCTTTTATAGCGAGTGGTAGTTTGCAGAAAACCACTTTTGAAGTGAATGGCATCACCTTCCATATCTGGCTGCAAGGCGATTGTCAACCAGACTGGGAGCGCCTGCGAAAGGATTTTGAGGGATACACGAAAGAGCAGTTGGAGGTGTTCGGCGATTTCCCGGTGCAGGAGTACCATTACCTGAACGAGATCCTGCCCTACCGCTTCTTCCATGGCGTGGAGCACAGCCACTCCACCGTCATCACCCTGGGGCCCGGGGAACTGCTGATGCAGCCCAGCCTCTACAAGGAATTTGTCGGCGTGAGTTCGCACGAGCTGTTTCATACCTGGAACATTAAAAAGATTCGCCCAAAGGAGATGCTGCCTTATAATTTTGCGCAGGAGAACTACTTTAAAACAGGCTATGTGGCAGAGGGCGTGACCACCTACTACGGCGACTACATGCTGGCGCGCAGCGGCTTCTTTACAGCCGATGCCTACTTCGAGGAATTGAACAAGAACCTGCAGCGCTACTTCGCCGACTACAGTCGCCACAACCTCTCCGTTGCCGACTCCTCCTTCGACCTGTGGCTGGACGGTTACAAGCCAGGAATTCCAGACCGCAAAGTGTCCATTTACATAAAAGGCGCCCTCACAGTCCTGCTCCTGGACCTGCAGCTGCGCAAAGCCACCGACAACAAAGCAAGTATGGACACGGTGATGCGGTACCTGTGGGAGCGCTTCGGCAAGAAAGACATTGGCTACACCGAGCAGGACTATGCGCAACTGGTGGATGAGGTGGCGGGGCAGTCGTTCCAGACCTATTTCAACGATTTCATCAACAGCACTGCTCCCATCGAGCAGCCGCTGGATGAGGCGCTGCGCTTTGTAGGCTGCATGCTAAAGGAAGAGCAAAACCCGCTGCAGCACGAAGGCACCTACGGCTTTAAGGTTTCTTCCTCCGACACAAGCATAAAGGTGACAGCTATAGCTCCCGACTCTCCCGCCAGCGAGGTGCTAAGTATAGACGATGAACTGGTGGCGCTGAACGGGCGCAAACTCGAAAACAACCTGCAGCAGTTGCTTGCCTTGGAACCGGAAGAGGTGGAACTGGTGCTGTTCCGCGAAAAGCAACTGCGGGTGGTGCGCCTGGAGCAGAACGGAAAGGCTTACTACAGCATGTATACCATCGAAAAACGAGCAGATGCAACGGAAGCCGAAAAGCAGAATTTCAAGCTGTGGCTGAAGCAGGAGTTTTAGGTTAAGATGCTAGACGTTAGATTTTAGATGTTAGACTTTTCAAAAGGTCTGGCATTAAAATTCTGATAGTTATGAGAGTCGATGAGCACTGACACAACAGTGATGCTTTACTTTAGCCAACTTAAAGGCTTAAAAGCATATAGGATTAATGCGGTATAACAGTAGCCTAGAGGAAGTTTGTCTATTGTTTAAGATTGTAGTGGGCTTTGCGGTGGCGTAGCTAACGTAAAGGTGTTTTTGGCAGAGGTAAGTATTTCATTTTCTAGTTAGACTGTCATAGGGTACCCTAACTGGGGCAGGCGGAGGAGGAACCAATACATCTTCTGTAGTGCTAAAATCCCTATTCTCACTCTTTATCAGATTTTGATTTTCAACAATATCGAGTAATTCATATAATGTCTCACTCAAATCATCTTGCATAGTTCCAACCATTCTTGCTTCTCCATTGTCGAACACGAATTGCAATGAGTGAAATGCTCCATCTTCTTCAAAATAAAAGCCTTTTTTCAAGCTATTGAAATCTATAGAGTCCACTAATCCATACACTCTTCCCATACTCCCTGAATCAAGTTTTGCTTTATAATTTTCGACCACAGTTTCGCCATGCCTTTCTCTTAAACGGTAATAAACGGTACTATCAGAATTTATCTCTACGTCCTTGCTATACCTTTCATCGCTCCATC
Source organism: Pontibacter akesuensis (assembly GCF_001611675.1). Taxonomy (NCBI): domain Bacteria; kingdom Pseudomonadati; phylum Bacteroidota; class Cytophagia; order Cytophagales; family Hymenobacteraceae; genus Pontibacter; species Pontibacter akesuensis. Next base: position 1,443,486 of record NZ_CP014766.1, read on the forward strand.
CTGGGAATATAGAAAAGCTAATGCGTTCGAAACGAGCCTTTTGTTTTGTGGTTGAAATTAGTTCGTCAGATTTCTCGACAGTGCTTTTATTTATGTTCTCTTCACGACTCCCGCAAGAGATTAGAAGTAACAGTAACATAAGTTGTAAAGAGTTTTTCATGATTTCATTCACTGCCAACTAGCGTCTAACCTCTAATTAAAAAGAAGCTTCATGTAAAAGGAGGGCTGTTTGAAACGCTCGCGCAGATCCACGTCGTTGAGCATGCAGGAGATGGTTTCGGCGAGTGCCTGGTTTTTGGAAGCTTTGCTGGCTACTTTGTCGAACAGCCAGGGGTAGTTGAGTAGCTTTTGCAGGTGACGACTTAGGCGCAGTTCTTTCCAGAGACGGTTGTACACAGCCTTATCGTAGCTTTGCAGGGCAGCGGCGGTAAAGTCCTGCGTTTGCAGGCTAGCAGCGGCCTGCTCTGCGGCCCAGCGCCCGCTGATCATGGCATTGCTGATGCCCTCTCCGGTAAACGGATCGATCAAGGCACCTGCATCCCCCAGCAGCATGTAGTTGTCGCCGGAGATGGAGCGCTTGGCAGAACCGAGCGGCAGACCAAACCCACGGATATCATCCACCAACTCAGCATTCGCGAAGCGCTGCTTCAACGAAGGGTGCGTGGCGATCATCCGCAGCATTTCTTTTTTTAGGTTCACTTTCTTTTTGCTGACGGCGCTGCTCAGCATGCCCACGCCTACGTTAGCCTCGCCATTTGCCAACGGGAAAACCCACAAGTAGCCCGGCAGGAAATCTTTGAAGAAGTGCAGCTCAATAAAGTTATCCGCATCCATGCCCGCCACGCCTTTGTAGTAGGCGCGCAGGCCGGCACAGAAATGTTCTGGCTTCAGCTGCAGCCCGGCCACGTGCCGCGTAAATCCGGATTGGGCACCGTTGGCTACCAGCAGCAATTTTGCCTGCACCAGCGGCTCGTCTTGCTTGTTCTTAAGTATAAAACCGCCTTCAGGAGTACGCTCATACTTTGCGATGTCGGTATTTTCCCAAAGCGTAATCTCCGGGCGTCGCCGCACCTGTTCCACCAAAAAATTATCAAAGTCGATGCGCTTGGAGATATAGCCTGCCGGTGCATCCTCGGTTGGGTTGTAGTCCTGCACAAACGGCACGCTTAGCTTATGGCCACCCGGCGAGATGAAATGAATGCCCCACGAAGGCAGCGACTCCTGCCGCACACCGAGTGCTTCGGGCAGTTCCGGGGAGATGCGCCTCAGCTCATTCACGACTTTGCCGCTTAGGGCGTCGCCACATATCTTATCGCGCGGAAAGGTTGCTTTATCAAGCAGAAGCGAGGGAATACCCTTGTTTGCCAGGTGCAGCGCAGCGGTGGCGCCACCCGGGCCGGCACCAAGTATACAGATGTCAGTTTTATACATGCAGCTAAAATAGGAGCTGCGAAAGATACTTAATTCAGGCCACGGCCACACCGTTTAGGGCACAAAAAAAGGAGGATAGCTCAGTGAGCCGTCCTCCTCTTACGTTTTCATAGCTTTATTTTGGGTCGGGTAGTGGTGTTAGTTACTTCGATTTTGTGTATCGAGAGTTATTACCACCCTCTGCCAGGTTCCGGTTAGGGTTCTGTACTTTGGCGTCATCCGCCTGTAGCGACTTCCTAGCAGGGTCTATCTGAACCTGGTCTGTATAACCTTCCTGCTGTCGCTTGTTTTCTACTTTTGATGTTGCAGCGTCTTCCGACTGCTTCTGCAATCTTTCTTTATTGTTATTTTTATCTTCGCTCATAGTTCTATCTCCTCTTAAATCCTATACTAAGTTTTACCCCTTCTGCCAACATTTTGTTACAAATGAGTGAAATTAACCTTCTACAGCTAGTATAGCTTAAATGCAAAAAGGGAAGCCGAAGCCTCCCTTTCTAAACTATAGGTTTTTGCTATACTTACTGCAATACTGTGTCAAAAGCCACTAGCTCAACGAACTGCTGCACGCGGCTGTCTATCTCCTGCTGGCTTAGGCTTTTCAGGCGCTCGGTGCCAAATTTCTCTACGCAGAAAGAGGCCAGTGCCGAACCATGTATCACGGCGCGCTTCATGTTATCGAAGCTGATATCGCCGGTGCTGGCAATGTAGCCGATAAAGCCGCCCGCAAAGGTATCGCCGGCTCCGGTTGGGTCGAACACCTCCTCCAGCGGAAGGGCTGGCGCGAAGAACACTTTATCCTCATTAAATAATAAAGCACCGTGCTCGCCTTTTTTGATGATCAGGAACTTCGGCCCCATTGCCATGATCTTTTTTGCCGCCTTTACCAGCGAGTACTCGCCGCTTAACTGGCGCGCCTCTTCATCGTTGATCGACAGCACATCCACCAGCTTCATGGTCTCCTTCAGCTCTTCCAGGGCAATGTCCATCCAGAAGTTCATGGTGTCCATCACGATCAGCTTCGGGCGTGGCGTCAGGCGCTCGATTACGGTTTTCTGCACCTGTGGCGCCAGGTTGCCCAGCATCAGGAATTCGCAGCCTTGGTAACTTTGCGGGATGATCGGGTCGAAATCGCCGAGCACGTTGAGCTCAGTAATCAGCGTTTCGCGGCTGTTCATGTCGTTAAAATAGCGGCCAGACCAGAAGAAGGATTTCTCGTTCTCCTTTACCTGCACCCCTTCGGTGCTGATGTTGCGCTCGTGCATCAGTTTGATGTGGTCCTGGTCGAAGTCACCACCCACCACTGACACCACATTCACGGGCTTCACGAAATACGAAGCGGCCAATGAAATATAGGTAGCCGCGCCACCAACAATCTTGTCTGTTTTTCCGAAAGGAGTCTCCAGCGCGTCAAACGCCATCGAACCTACTACTGTTAAGCTCATACTTTTATCAATTACGAATTATGAATTACGAATTATGAATGGAATCCATGCACAAGCATAGTCTCCGTTCTTACCGACTGTCTTTATTCCCCTCCTCGGAGGGGCAGTGGTGGGTTTGGCCTTATACTTACAGCTTCCGCTCCATCCCGGCAAAGATAAATAAAAAAGCCCTTGAAGCTAACTTCAAGGGCTTGGGGTGGAAGATGGGGCTCGAACCCACGACCCCCAGAATCACAATCTGGTGCTCTAACCGACTGAGCTACAACCACCGTGTTATTTGAGAGTGCAAATATACGCAGCAAAACACACAATGCAATACTAAGGGCGCTTTTTTACCTAAAAATTTATCCTAGCAGCAAATCCATTACAACTAAGTGCCTAATCAGGAGCAGTTTACTTTTTATAGCTTTGTGCCGCACCAGGGGCAGTAATTAATCACAACCATCGAGACACTCCCATCATGGATGGGTATTCCATAAAGTCCCTCATCCCATTTGTTGATAATCACGTCCGGGTCGCCCTGCTTCGTCTCCCCTTCCTCATCTTGGCTCTGAAACACCTTATCAGCCATCATCAGGCAACAGTAGCTTTCGTAATCAAAGCCTTTGTTATTTAACTTTTCGGTTGTTGCCCAAGTATAGCATGCCTCATCTTCATGAATGGCATCTACATATGCCTCGTACTCCTCCGACTCCCGGGCCTCTTCCGGCAGATCTTCTCGGGAGAAGCGCTCATGCAGTGCCTTAAATTTCGCCAGCTCCATTCGCTTTAAAACTGTCTGTCAAATAAAAGACGCTCTCCCTTTTTGCTCTCATCAAAAGCTCCGTTGGCAAAGGCCAGGTGGCCCGACACAAATGTGTGGGTGATACTGCTGCTGAAGGTATGGCCCTCAAAAGGAGACCAGTTACACTTATAGTATGTATTCTCTTTCGTAACCGTGTAAGGCTTGCTCAGGTCCACCAGTACCAGGTCAGCCCAGTAGCCTTCGCGGAGGTAGCCGCGCTCGCGCACGTTGAAAAGTATGGCGGGCGCATGACTCATTTTCTCCACCATTTTCTCCAGCGTCAGCTTGCCCTGCTTCACAAACTCCAACATAGCCTGCAGCGAGTGCTGCACCAACGGCACGCCTGATGGCGCCTTTTTATACTTGGCCTGCTTCTCGTCCCACAGGTGCGGGGCGTGGTCGGTGGCGATCACATCCAGCTTGTCCTCCAAAAGTCCCTGCAGCAGTGCCTCTTTGTGGCGATGCTCCTTAATGGCCGGGTTACACTTAATCTGTGTGCCGAACGTGTCATAATCTGCTTTGTCGAACCACAGGTGGTGCACGCATACTTCGGCGGTGATGCGTTTCTGCTCCAGCGGGATGTCGTTGCGGAACAGCTTCAGTTCTTCCTCGGTGGAGATGTGCAGGATGTGCAGGCGCGTGTTGTGCTTCTCGGCCAGCTTCACAGCCAGGTAAGACGATTTAAAGCAGGCCACCTCGCTGCGAATTTCTGGGTGGCAGCTAATCGGAATGTCGTCGCCATACTTCTCTTCGTAGATAGCCGTGTTATCGCGGATGGTCTGCTCGTCTTCGCAGTGCACGGCAATAGGCAGTTTGGCTTTGGCAAAAATCTGCTCCAGCGTTTCCTCGTTATCCACCAGCATGTTACCCGTAGAGGAGCCCATGAATATTTTGATGCCGCAAACGGTGTTTGGGTTCGTGAGCAGCACCTCTGACAGGTTATCGTTGGAGGCGCCCATGTAAAAGGAGTAGTTGGCCAGCGAGGTGTCAGCGGCTATTTTATACTTGTCCTCCAGCAGTTCCTGCGTCAGGGCGTTGGGCACCGTGTTAGGCATCTCCATAAAAGAGGTGGTGCCGCCTGCCACCGCCGCCCTGGCTTCCGTTTCGATGTTCGCTTTGTGCGTAAGGCCCGGCTCCCGGAAATGCACCTGGTCGTCGATTATACCAGGCAGCAGATGCAAGCCCGTGGCGTCTATAACTTCGTCGGCTTCCGCCGTTATATTTTCACCGATCTGCGCGATGCGGCCGTCTTTTACCAGCACATCGGCAGTGAATTTTTTTCCTTCGTTAACGAGTTGAGCGTTCTTTATAAGGGTAGATTTCATGTATACTTTCGTCTGTTTTCAATCCGAATACCGGCTAATATACGGCATCAGCGCGGCTTTTCCTGTCGATCCGGGACATTCTCTGTCTCTCAACCATAAAATTCACGTACTTTTGTAGATTAGTACAAAGTAAAAACAGCACCGCCATGGCAGAAGAAGCAGAGAAAGAAGTAACTACATTTGAGGATTTTAAGCTAAACAAGCAGCTGCTGAATGCCATTGCCGACGCTGGCTACGAGAAGCCTACACCCATACAGGAGCAGGCTATTCCGCTGATCATGGCAGGCCACGATATTCTGGGAATCGCCCAAACCGGAACAGGCAAAACAGCCGCTTTCCTGCTGCCGCTGCTCATGAAAGTGAAGTATGCCCAAGGTGAGCATCCGCGCGCGCTCATCCTCGCTCCTACCCGTGAGCTGGTGATGCAGATTGAGGAGAACATCACGCTGCTGGCCAAGTATACCGACATTCGCCACACCGCCATTTACGGAGGACTCGGCCCCAAAACGCAGATTGAAACTCTTAACAAAGGCGTTGATATTCTGGTGGCTACACCGAAACGCCTGATGGAGCTATACTTTAAAGGTGAGCTTATTCTGAAGGATTTGAAGACGCTGATCCTGGATGAGGCCGACAAGATGATGGACATGGGCTTTATGCCTCAGATCCGCCACCTGCTGGAGGTGATTCCGCGCAAGCGCCAGAACCTGCTTTTCTCGGCTACCATGCCGGATAAGGTGGTGGAGCTGTCGGAGGAGTACCTGGAGTTCCCGACGCGGGTAGAGGTTACGCTACAGGCCACGCCCGTTGAAACTGTGACCCACGTACTGTACCAGGTGCCTAACCTGCGCACCAAAATTGAGCTGCTGGAGCACCTGATCCAGGACAGGGAAACGTTTAACCGCGTGATCATCTTTACCCGCAGCAAGAAGAATGCGGAAAGCGTATCTAAATTCCTGGAGCACCGCGATTACGGCGATGTGCGCGCCATACACGGCAACAAAGGCCAGAACACGCGCATCAACTCGATGGAGGCTTTTAAGGGTGGCGCGGTCCGTTTTCTAGTCGCAACGGATGTGGCCGCTCGCGGTATCGATGTGACCATGGTCAGTCATGTGATCAACTTTGATGTGCCGCTGATCTACGAGGACTATGTACACCGCATCGGCCGTACGGGCCGAGCCGAAAACGCAGGCGCCGCTATTACGTTTGCCACGGAGGCAGAGATGTACCACGTGCACAAGATCGAAGAGATTATCCGGATGAAGATTCCGGTGGTCATGATGCCGGCGGAGGTAAAAACTTTTAAAACGCCTTTCGACGAGCAGCAGGAGATGGCCCGCGATGTGGACCGCCAGAAGCGCCGCGAAAACCCGGATTTCCAAGGAGCCTTCCACGAGAAAAAGAGCCGACACAAGTCTAACTTCGCGAAGAAAAGAAAGACCGGCGATCCGAAAGACTCCTACTGGCAGAAGACGAAGAAGAAAGGGAGTAAGAAGAAATAGAGTGGAAACAGCAGTCGGATGGCTGCTGTTTTCGTTTTAGGAAGAACTACAGTTAAGCTGCCGCTCTCTGGCGCAAGTATTCAGACTTGTGTCTTAGTATGATGTAGAGTTTGCAACTCGACTGGTTTGACAAGCCATCCCTAACTTAGCAGCGGTTATACTTGAGCAGCCTTACCACCAGACGCTCGCAGGTCTAAAGACACTGCGAGGTCTTCTGAGCCACCGCTGTTAAGTCCGCGCAGCCAAAGGCCTCGCAGTGTGCGCAGCTCCTGCGAGTGTCTGATCCACCCACAATTTATCTGCTGAAAACAAAAAAGGCAGAACCTCCGCTCTGCCTCACTTCTTAACAATTTATCAAACTAGAACTTTATGCTTAACAGCAGCCCCTCTGCCATCTGGCCAAACTCGAAAACCATCAGGTTCAGCAAGGCACTCCAGAAAATGGAGCTCCAGAGCATGTGGAGGAAAATGTGTTTGCGCGGCGCACCAAACAGCGCGGCCACAATGGTTCCGAAAATGGGCGTGAGCAAAATCGGTGTCAGGAAAGCGACGCCGGGGGTTCCGAAGCGGCACCAGACCTGCACGATGCGGCGGCTCTTCTTCGTGAACACAGGCTTTTGCTTTGCCTTACGGCGGTTTGAAAGCCATTTGGAAGCCGCGCGGCCAATAATTGAAAAGATGATCACGCTCGTCATCATACCCGCAATGGTCAGCAATACGGTCTCCATATATGTCAGGCCCAGCGACACCCCCGTAACAGGTCCGCCAAAGAACTTGACCATACTGATCAGGTATACCGACAGGTACTTTACTAATTCTATCAACACAGCAGGATCAGGTTTAAATTGTACTCTAAATTAAGAAAAGGCTGGCACTTAGTTTATACGCATCAGAAGACGAAGTAACATATAAACTTTTCAATAACTTATTACGCTAATCCCCTTATTTTCAACAGGATGCAGCAGCCCGTGTGTAACAGGCGCTTTCTGGTAAAGGTTCAGGTTATACTTTAGGACCAAAGGCAAGGTCGCCGGCATCGCCCAACCCAGGGATAATGTAGGATTTATCGTTCAGGTGGCTGTCCAAAGCGCCCAGCCAAACGTATGCCTCCGGCACCTGCTCCTGCACATAGGCCAATCCTTCGGGGGCGGCAATAGCGGCGGCAAAGTGCACCTGCTTCGGCTTGCCGTGGCGCAGCATACCTTCATAAGACTTAACAAGCGAGCGCCCGGTGGCCAGCATAGGGTCTGCCAAAATTAAGATTTTGTCGTGCAGGTTAGTAGAGGCCAGGTACTCCATGTTTATCTGCAGCTGCGTGTTCTCCTCCTCCACCCGGTACGCGCCCACAAACGTGCTGTAGGCCTTATCGAAGTAATTCAGCATGCCCTGGTACAGCGGGAGGCCAGCCCGTAAAATCGTAGCCAGCACCGGCTGGTCCGTCAGCAGTTGTGTATGGGTTTCGGCCAAAGGCGTTTGTAGTGTCACGCTGCTGTAGGGCAAGGTCTTGGAGATTTCGTAGGCAAGCAACTCGCCCAGCCGCTCCAGGTTCCGCCGAAAGCGCAGGCTGTCTTTGTGTATGGAAATATCGCGGAGCTCGGCCACATAATGGTTAGCCAGCGAGGGGGTATCTGTGAGTATAGTTACGTTTATTCTTTCCATGCCCATGAGTTGTTGGCTTAAAGATACGGAAGCCACTGCGCTTGCGCTAACGTCTACCCTCATTTTATACTTTCACTCCACCGCTATACTTCGGAAACCATCAATCCTTCAAGTATACTTCGCTGTTCTTGCTTCAGCAAATGGTCATGCAACAGCAAAAGGAGTCCGGCGCCAGGCAATATCAAGTATAAAGGCTTGCCCTGCAGCCTCATCCAAACAGGTTCAGCACCTTGGGTGCGACAAAATAAGCGCCTGCTGCAAAACTTTCAGCCTCAAAAGCAGTACATTCGCACTTTATAAAACAAGGTTCTTCTGCTAAACAGAATTATATGAAACGCATACTTGGTGCTTTTACTCTGGCGCTTGCTGCCTTTGCTGTGCAGGCACAGGACACGTACATGCCCTACAACCCGCAAACCTATCACCTGATAGACCGCTACCACATAAAGTATGGCGACCAGGTACCGGGAATGCATACGGCGGTGCGCCCCTATGGCCGCGCTGATGTGGCGGAGTTGGCCGAGGTGAGTGCCCGCAACGCCCAAACCCGTGTTGACGCCTTCAACACAGAGTACCTGCTGAACGACAACTGGAACTACACCAACGCCGAGAATAATGACAGCCGCAGACCGATCCTGAACTACTTCTATCGCAACAAAACAGACCTGTACCATGTGGAGACGGAGGATTTCACACTTCGGGTAAACCCGGTAATTCACTTTGAAGTGGGGCTGGATAATAACACCGACGGCGTGCGATACATTAACACGCGCGGCGTGCAGCTGGAAGGTACGATTGACAAGCGCTTTGGCTTTTATGCCTTTGTGGGCGAGAACCAGGCGCGCTTTCCGCTTTACGTGAACAACCGCATCCGCCGCGATGGCGTGGTGCCGCACGAAACGCTATGGAAAAACTTTAAGGAAGGCGGCTACGACTTTATCACGGCCCGTGGCTACCTGAACTACGCTTTAAGCAAGCACGTGGAAATACAGCTGGGCCACGACCGCCACGTGATCGGCGACGGCTACCGCTCGCTGGTATACTCTGACTATGCGCCGCCCGCCTTCTTCCTGAAGCTGAACACCAAAGTATGGAAGCTGCACTACATGAACCTGTTCCAGGAGCTGATCGCCACAGCCGACCGCAACGACGAACTGCTTCCGAAGAAATACATGGCCCTGCACCGGTTGGGTGTAAACGTGACGGATAACTTTAACTTCGGCTTATTTGAGCAGGTGGTGTTCGCCCGCGGCGAGGGCAAGTTTGAGCTGCAGTACCTTAACCCCATCATCTTTTACAGAAGTATAGAGCAGGGCCTCGGCAGCTCAGACAATGCCATGCTGGGTGCTGATTTTCGCTGGAACATCGCCAACCGTTTGCAGCTGTACGGCCAGTTGCAGCTCGATGAGTTTGTGCTGAATGAGGTAAAGGCTGGCAACGGCTGGTGGGCGAACAAGCAGGCCGGCCAGATCGGCGCGAAGTACATCGATGTCTTCGGCCTGAGCAACCTGGATGTGCAGGGAGAGATGAACATCATCCGCCCCTATACTTACCAGCACCGCTCGGAGTTCACCAATTACCAGCACTACCGCCAGCCGCTCGCGCACCCAACCGGGGCTAACCTGCTGGAGTTTGTGGGTGTGGTATACTACCAGCCAATTCCGCGCCTGATGCTAACGGGCAAGGCCATTGCCACCCGCTACGGACAGGACAGAATGAGCGAGACAGACTCTCTGAACTACGGTGGCAACGTGCTCCGGCCTTATTTCAACCGACCCGGCACATACGGCAACGAGATCGGGCAAGGTGTTGAAACAAACCAGCTGCACCTCGACCTGACAGCTACTTTCCAGGTGCGCCACAACGTGTTCCTAGACCTGAAGCAGATCATCCGCCGCACCGACGCTATCGAAAGCGCCTTTGATCTGAACACCACCTTTACCTCCTTCGCCTTCCGCTGGAACATTCCGCAGAGGCTGCATGAGTTTTAAAGGTTTCGGGTGAAGGAAAACCACTTACTTGTGTAAACCCACCCCTAACCCCTCCAGGGAGGGGACTTCTCTTCAAAGTGCCGTTTACACATACTTTATTTTATTCTTCTCGTGCTGAAGATTCCCCTCCTCGGAGGGGCAGGGGTGGGTTAATCGAAACAAGACATACTTCGCAAAACAGGCAGAGGCGCTACTGGTAGCGCCTCTGCCTGTTTCCAGGCTGCCATGTGTCAATTCTGTCGCACAATTCAGTTTCTCGGTTGTATTTAAGTATCTTTGCAGCAGCACACAGGCAATGGCTTGTGCTGTTGTTTTAAAACCATTTAAACGAATTGCGGGCAGCACCTGTGGCTGCTCCTTACGTTGCTGATCTGCGGCAAAGGCTCCTGCCGGCAAAGCAATCGGCAGCATTCTACACATGAAGACCTACCTTCGCATACTGCAGTTTGCCAAACCCTATAGCCGGTTTGTGCCGCTCTACACACTTTATACTATACTGGGCATCATCTTCGGCCTGTTTAACTTCACCCTGCTTGTTCCGTTGCTGGATGTGCTTTTCGGGGAAGTTGGCCAGCAGGAGGCGGTGGCCATGGCCACTGGAAAGCCCGAGTTTGCCCTCAACATTGAGTTCTTCAAGGAGTTCTTCAACTACTATTTTGGGCAGGTTATACTGGAGGAGGGCCGCGGAGGAGCACTTCTTTTTGTCTGCATCATGATTATCGTATCAGTATTTTTGGCGAACGTGTTCCGCTACCTGGCCTTCCGGATTGTGGGGGAACTGCGGGCGCACGTGGTACGCAACATGCGCCAGACGGTGTACGAGCGCATTACGCAGCTGCACCTCGGCTACTTCGGCAACGAACGCAAAGGCGACCTGATGACGCGCCTGACCGTGGATATACAGGAAGTGGAAAGCTCGGTGGTGAACACACTGACGGTGGTGGTGCGGGAGCCTATTTCCATCATTGCTTTTTTCGTGCTGCTCTTCAGCATGTCGGCAGAGCTCACACTGTTCTCCCTCATCCTGCTGCCGATATCTGGTGGAATTATTGCGGGCATCTCCAAGCGCCTGAAGCGCAAAGCCCAGCAAGGCCAGGACTCGCTTAGCTTTATACTGACTATCATCGACGAGACGCTGAGCGGCATGCGCGTGATCAAAGCCTTCAATGCGGAGCCGTTTATACTGGATAAGTTTTACGACCAGAACAACCGCTACGCCCGTATTCAGCGCTCTATTGCCCACAAACGTGACCTCGCTTCTCCCCTGTCTGAATTCCTGGGCGTGTCGGTGGTGGCGGGGCTGCTGCTGTATGGTGGCACGCTCGTGTTGAACCAGGAGTCTGAGCTATCAGCCAGTGAGTTCATCACCTATATCGTGCTGTTCTCCCAGGTGCTGGTGCCGGCGAAAGCCATGTCTTCGGCCTTCAGCAACATCCAGCGCGGCCTGGTTTCCGGCGACCGGGTGCTGCAGGTAATTGATACGGTGCCGCAGGTGGTGGACAAGCCGAATGCCATGGTGCTGCCTGCCTTTGAAGATAAAATTGAGCTGCGGGACGTGGGATTTGCTTATGGCGACAAGCCGGTGCTCCAGCACATCAGCGTGACCATCCCGAAAGGAAAGACGGTTGCATTGGTAGGGCCATCCGGCGGCGGAAAGTCTACCCTGGCTGATTTGCTGCCGCGCTTCTACGACCCGACAGAAGGCGCCATACTTATCGACGGGCACGATATCCGGGACTATACCACGCAGTCGGTGCGGGCGCAGATGGGCGTGGTCACGCAGGAGTCTATCCTCTTCAACGATACGATCTACAACAACATCGCCTTCAATAAAACCGACGCCACCGAGGAAGAGGTGATCGCAGCGGCTAAAATCGCCAATGCCCATGAGTTTATCATCCAAACTGAAAACGGCTACCAAAGTATGATTGGCGACCGGGGCGGTAAACTGTCAGGAGGGCAGCGGCAGCGTATCAGCATTGCCCGCGCCATACTTCAGAACCCGCCCATACTTATACTCGATGAGGCTACCTCGGCGCTGGATACGGAATCGGAGAAACTGGTGCAGGAGGCGCTTACCAACCTCATGAAGAACCGCACCTCAGTGGTGATTGCGCACCGCCTAAGCACCATACAGCACGCCGACCATATCCTGGTGCTGCAGCAGGGGCAGATTGTGGAGCGTGGCACGCACGAGGAGCTGCAGGAGCAGGGAGGATTGTATGCCAGATTAACGCAAATGCAGCTGACGGTGTAGCGGAAGAATACGGCTGTGGTCCTACAGCAGGGATGCTGGCTGCGGGTGAGGCAGGATGTACTTCGGTATAATCATATTATTTTACTATATTTAGCCGAACCTATTTTTGCACCTAACCCAATGCAAATGAAACTACTTAAAGGCCTGCTGGATCTTATAGCGTTCGGCTACATCATTTTTACCCTACTGCTCCTGGCTGGTGTCGTGGATGCGAACACGGTTCTGAATAACGATGTAGAGGACCGGGTGCTCACACTTTATAAGATTATAGCGGCTGCGGCAGGCGTGATTCTGCTGGCCCGAACACTGGTGAGCAACCTGTACATTGCAGATCTGAAGCACGACAGGCATCGTGCGGAACTAAAGATAAACGAACTAAAAGCAAGCCTCTACGAGAAAAGACAGGCCTTCCGGAGCAACAGCTACCAGGAAGCCGCAGCAGAGGCAGAAAATTCGAATTAACTACTACATGAACGCTACTACCATACTGGCAGAACTCAGGCAGGCACAGGAAGTGCTCGCTGCTTTTCTGGCTGATGACAAAAACATTACGGCCATTGAACAGGCGGCTACTGCCATGGCCGATGCTGTGCAGAACGGCGGCAAAATTTTGAGCTGCGGCAACGGCGGCTCTATGTGCGATGCCATGCACTTTGCCGAGGAACTGACCGGCCGCTACCGCAACGAGCGCAAAGCCATCCCGGCCATCTCCATCTCCGACTCAAGCCACATCAGCTGCGTGGGCAACGACTACGGCTACGAGTCTATCTTCTCCCGCTACGTAGAGGCACTCGGCAATTCAGGCGATGTGCTGCTTGCTATCAGCACGAGCGGCAATTCCGGCAACGTGATCAAAGCGGCAGAGGCGGCCAGGGCAAAAGGCGTGAAGGTAGTGGGATTAACAGGCAAAGACGGCGGCAAACTGGCTCCCCTCTGCGATGTGGAAATCCGTGTGCCCCACATGGGCTATGCCGACCGCGTGCAGGAAATACACATCAAGGTCATCCATATCATGATTTTGCTGATAGAGCAGCAACTGGCCTAACACAAATGCCAAAGCAAAAGCGGCCGCACAGATGATGTGCGGCCGCTTTTGCTTACAGTATCTATTAAAAAGGTACAGATACGTATGGGCTGTAGTAGATCTACCGTAAACCTGATATGAAACTGGCGCCATACTTTATACTACCAGTCATACTTTGCTTGACCTCCTGTCAGGATCAGGCAAGCAGCAACCAGGCAGCAACTGATACAACTGCAGCCGTACAAACGCCGGAGCCACAATCCCTTGATTCAACTTACCTGATCATCCCTGGTGAGGGTATCGGCAAAGTTAACGTCGGGATGCCGGGCGAGGAGTTAACAGCTGCACTCGGAGACCCTGACAGCACCGATGCTGCCATGGGCAAAGCGTTGCTCTACTGGCTTAGCGAAGATACCGCACAGCCGCGGCACTTCCTTGCCATCTACACCGAATCGGATTTTGGCAGTGATCACCCACAACCTATCGTGAAGCAGCTGCAGGTAACTTCCCCGCAGTTCAAGACACCCGACAATATCAGCACGGGTACATCACTTTCTGAGATCAGAGAGCATTATCCTCACTTGGAACCGTTGGCTTACTATCAGAACGGAGCGCAGCAACAGGTGTACATTTTTGATGCTCAGCCGGAAGGTATCGCTTTTGAGGTGACGCTGCCCGACAGTATACTTACCGCCATCACGGTGCATGAAAAGGGCAAAGACGTATCAGGCAACTACCTGCCGCTGCACCCCGGCATGACCCTGCTGAAACAGCCGTAGAAAAGCTTCTTTGTGCGATCACGCCTGTTGGTGTGCCACAGGTATGACCTTAAAAGAAAGATCAATTAATTATTAAGTTAGTACCAATCAGAACTTTGTCGCGCTGGGTAGTGTTGCGGCACAGAACTACAGCACATCAACAGAGAACAGGATGCTCATCAAAACCTACGGCAGCGCCGTGCAGGGTGTAAACGCCTACACCATAACAGTAGAAGTTAGTGTTACTGCCGGTACAAAATATTTTCTTGTTGGCCTGCCCGATAACGCAGTAAAGGAAAGCGAGCAGCGCATAGAGGCGGCGCTGAAGCACTACGGCTACAAAATTCCGCGTCAGAAAATCGTCATCAACATGGCTCCCGCCGATATCCGCAAGGAAGGCGCCGCCTACGACCTGACGTTGGCCATGGGTATCTTGGCTGCTTCTGCACAGATCGCCGACGATAAAGTGTCGCAGTACATGATCATGGGAGAGCTATCGCTGGATGGTTCGCTGCGCCCTATTAAAGGGGTTTTACCCATTGCCATTCAAGCCCGCAAAGAAGGCTTTAAAGGATTTATACTTCCAGCCCAGAATGCGCAGGAGGCGGCCATCGTGAATAACCTGGAGGTGATCGGGGTGAGCAACATTCTGGAGGCCATCGAGTTTCTGGACGGTGTCCGCGATATTCCGCCTGTGCTGGTCGATACCCGCGACATATTCAACAGCACCGTAGACCAGTATGCCGCCGATTTTGCCGATGTGCAGGGGCAGGAAAATATCAAACGCGGATTGGAAATTGCCGCCGCCGGTGGCCACAACCTGATTATGATCGGCCCGCCGGGTGCCGGTAAAACGATGCTGGCCAAGCGCCTGCCGTCCATACTTCCCCCGCTTTCGATGCACGAGGCACTTGAAACCACCAAGATACACTCGGTGGCAGGCAAACTCGGAGAGGCATCTTCGCTACTGACCACGCGCCCATACCGCTCGCCGCACCATACGATTTCGGATGTAGCTTTGGTGGGCGGGGGCAGCAACCCGCAGCCCGGTGAAATTTCGCTTTCCCATAATGGAGTTTTATTTCTGGATGAGTTGCCGGAGTTTAAGCGCACCGTGCTGGAGGTGATGCGACAGCCGCTGGAGGAGCGCCGCGTCACGATATCCCGCGCCAAAACCACCATTGATTTTCCGGCTAACTTTATGCTGGTGGCAAGTATGAACCCGTGCCCCTGCGGTTAAGATAGCGCTGTCAATCAGTTACTTACCTACTTAAGGTAACAAATTGGTAACATTCAAAAACTTCCAATTATGATTACGAAGCTAAGGAAATAGCCTTTATTCTACTAAATTAAATAGCTAAAGAGACATTGCCCTATTCCTTAAAAATCCCCCTATCTTGAATCCTTTTGATTAAGCCTCGCCACCTAAATGTCACTTAAGTGTTAGGTATGATAAAACCTTTGGTATGGCTACCGCCGCTTGATGTATTTAGCGATATTTTGGCTCCCACCCTAAACAGTACATCTTTTCATGTTCTGGATATTTCTCAAACATGAAAAATTTTGCCTTGTGCTCGGTGTAGTATCTTTTTTTTGTTTGAAGTAATAATCTGCGAAATTGCTTAGCTTGTTGTCGTTTATCTTTTCTGTTGATAAATTTTTTTGAAGAATCTTTTACGGCATTATCAAATCTCCTTTTCATAGCACTTTGAGAAAATTCTTTGTCAAAGTAGTCTTGGTAAACATTTTTAAACATGCGTTCTGACCCGATATAGCCATACCCATTTGGAAGGTTGGGATTAGTTCTGTATAGAGCCTCAAGGGCAGTATCAAAATTTAAAGCACCTAAAAGTTCACTGTAGAAATTGTGGTATCTAATGTAAAGGTCGTTCTCTTCAATAAGGTTGAATGAACCTACAATCCCAGCAAATGGCGCAGGGCTTATGGGCTTAATCAGTTGCATTGCATAGCTCCCGTAGCATACAGCCATTGTTAAATATAGATTCCAAGATGAAGCAATATTTATTTTCGTAAAATATTTGTTAAGTTCTATCCAGCTTACTTGTCCAAAATTTAATGCTATTCCACTGCCTCCTTCAAGCCCATGAACTTCAAAGTGGATAATTGGCTTCACATTAAGTACTAAACAATCATGCTCAATATTTTGCAAAGCATTAAATAATTGTTCTTTGTCATCAACGTCAATTAATTCAGCGTCCTTGTCAGGATATTTGTATTTAAAGAATTGCAGCACTTCATTATAAAGTAATGTACCTGTTAATTTTTCCCTATCTGGATTAAGAGATTGTATTACAAAGATTTTGTTAAAATTCAAATGCATGTAATAGTTTGTTAAATGACGTTTTGAAAACTGCTTTGTAAGCATTTTAATAATATAAGTCGCAATTTATTAGAAGCTAAATAATCCTAACTTTAAGTTATAAGAACTGAACAAGTTATCATGAATGATTCAAAAAAGAGTGCTAATCCATGGGAGGCTTATAATTTCAAGACAGAAAATAATAGGACTAGTGATGTAACGGCTGCTGGTTTCTATGTTGAACACCTTTATATGTGGGCTGCTTTAGAAGCTTTTCTACAACATGATAAGGTCACCTTAAAGACCTTGAATTATGCTATGGCTAACAATGTACCTGAACATATAAATTGGGAAGTCCCCGTGACTGTTTCTCAAAACGTTATTCAGAAGATGATAAAGATAGGGTATATTAAAGCAGTAGATGTTCCAGGGGAATTGCCAGAGATTTTGCTTACGGAGATTGGTTTGAAAGCACTTCAAAATCAGACATTTCAATCTCTTTCCACCACTTCCTTTTTCAGTTATCAAACGCATCTTCTTAATGGAGAAATGCATATCCTAAGCAGGAACTCATACAGAACTAGTGTAGGTGTGGGAATCGTTGCTGTTCTATCACTTTTAGCTAGCATAGCGGCTACTCTTAAAGCTTTTGGAATTATTTAGGCGTACTTCTTTGTCAATTCCCCATTCAAAGTTGATTTCGCGACTGAAGGCTCTGTATTCATTTAATGCTCCTATCATTTCGTACTTGTAAGGTTAACGGTTGTTAACAGCCATAGCCCAGAATAACAAAATGACAACTAAAGCCTCACCGTGCATTTCATTCTCCCTCACAAAATTTAAAATCGGTAATTGAAAAGCGAGTAAAACAGGCTGGTTTTGGGGCGTTTTAAGGCGTTATGGGAGACTTTCAGGAAGCGTTAGTTTAGACCTTAGGAAAGCGTTTTAAAGCGGCTGTATGGCCTGTTAAACACTTATTCGCTCTGCTTTTGGCTGTGCTTCTACATCCTTTTCCCGCTTTATTTCCAGAATCTCTGTCACGCTCCAGTAAAGCACCAGCAGGAAGCCGCCGTAGATGATGACGCGGACAATGTTCTGGCGGAAGAACTTCTGGCGGGGGGGTAGTTCGTCAAATGGCTTCATGGTGGAGCAGCCTTTAAGATATGATGTTGCAGGAGGTTGTCTAGCTTAAAGCGTCACAAGGGCATGTGTCTTCTTTAACTCCGCCTGCAACTCCAAGGCAAATTGCAAGGCTAACTTCAGCCCTTGTTCACATTCATCGCTATTGACTTGCCGCAACCACTTCACTTCCACGTTGCAGTTGGCTACGTCCAGTTCGACGGCGATAAAATCCATATCTATCAAGCGGGTATTTACTAGCACTGCTGGAAGCTTGTTTTTCATGTGGCTCTTGTATTAGTCAGGCAGGATAAGGTAGCTATCCCCTTTGCTAATGAACTCGCCGCTTTTTACCGCTTCTACGTCCGCACACAGGTTGTGGTGCAGGTGCCGCACGATGTAAGAACTAACGCTTAGCTGCTGGAGAAGCAGGCACAGCTCTTCCAACCGTTGCAGGTAATGTTCATCATTATCTGTGTCGGGCATTGGCATGGCCAGCAGTTTGCCTATGGCTTGCAGTTGCGGAAATGCGTCACGGTGCTTTGAGATTGTCGCCTGCAGCTTGGCTAGGATGATGCTGCACTGTTGTTTCACGCCTTCGCTTTCTGGCGTATACATTACTTTGAGCATAGCAGTGATGATGTTTCATCAACCCAAAGCGAACGAATACAAGCTACAATACGAGCTGGCTAGGAGTGATAGGTGCAAACGCCTTACCCGTTGAGTTGGCAAAATAGCTTTGGCTAAGGCGCGGTATTGTAAAGATAATAAATTAACTAGTAAATGCCTTATTTGCAGATACTTTATCAATTAAAAGGTGCAAATGCCTTTTTAAACGTTCCTGCAAAAGATGCTTCAATCTGGAGCGGGAATTTAAAGGATTGAACTAACGATAAACTTGCCGCTGCCGTTCTTGCCCTCGGAGATGACGTTGGGTATGCCTTCACCGCCGTTGCCAAAGTAAAACAGCTTGCAGGCAATGGCACATTCGTTAAGAAAACTGCCATAGTCAAATGCTTTGTCTGCTGCTTTTGGTTGTTCTAAACTGACGTAAAAAAGCGTTGTGCTTCTTGTTTCATGTTCACGAAGTCCTTCCACTGTCATTCGTGCTTTTGCCCATGCCATTAACTCGTCGCCGTACATATCTTTTGTCTCTGCTTCAGCCCATTGCTGTGCATCTGCACGAAGCGTTGGTGTAAACAGGTCGTAGAAATAGGTAAAGCTATATTTTGGCTTGCCAGTATTTTTTGTCTTCGGCTCCACTTCGTCTGGCTCTGGCTCTTTGTACAGGTCTCTTCGCCACTGCTCCAACTCTTCCTGCGTCTCAAACGCGGCCAGTATAAAATTTGGGCTCTCGGGCATTATCATGTAGTACTTTGGATTCTCCAGACTGTACAGTTTTCCGTCTTTGACGTGTCCGCATCTGAAGCCTATTTCCCATTCTACTGCGGCGTAGCACTCTGTGCCACGGTTAATGTCGCGTGGGTTAATCTTTGCCATGTGATTTTAAATTTAAAATTGGTTAACGGATAGTTGACGTGTGCTGCGGTGGCCTTTGTGTTCAAAAAAGGGTTTAGCGGAAAAGCTTTGTTTCTGTGCCGCTACAGCTATGCAAAGGTACGAAAAAATGTATTCAAATAAGGTATTCCTTTAATGAATATTTTAGCATACCTTTGTAAGGCACTTAACAAGGTAGGCAAATGAGCAAAGTAGCATTGCTGGTAAGGGTTTCCACTAACGACCAGACGCATGACAGGCAAATAAAGGAGCTGAACGACTATGCCGCTGCCAACGGCTACAAGGTAGTTGATACAATCACTGAAACCGTGTCTGGAGCCAAGCGCAATGAAGAGCGGAAAGGTATTCAGCAACTATTGAAGCTGGCAAAGACCAAAAAGATAGACAAAGTGCTGGTGCATGAAGTCACACGCCTTGGACGTGACACGTCACAGGTGCTTGCCACGTTGGAAGACCTGCACAAACTCAAAGTGTCCGTGGTAGTGATGAACTACCAACTGGATACCCTGAAACCTAACGGCGAGGTAGATGGCATGGCTCAATTCCTTATCACAATCCTTGCCGATATTGGCAGAATGGAACGTGCAACGTTGGTAGAGCGGGTGAAGTCAGGCATGGCAGAAGCAAGGCGGCAGGGTAAGCACGTTGGCAGACCTGAAGGCTCCACAAAAGACGGTAGGGCTATGCTGAACGAGTACAAACAGGTTGTAAAATGCCTGAAGGAAGGGCAGACGGTCAGAGACACAGCAAAGCTTTGTGACGTTGGCGTGTCCACGGTTCAACGGGTAAAGAAGTTGCTGGTGGAAGCGGGTGAAGTAACCAGGGGGCGCTCGTAGCTTCCTGCACCTAAACCTATGGCCTGCCACGTTTACCCTGTTTTTCTGGAGGCGGCAAGTTCCAAGCAACACAGGCCATGCGCCTGTACGGTGAAGAGTAGGTGAAGCGGGTAAACTACGTAGTCGGTAAGTATGAAATTGGAGCAAATTACGTATAAATCACTTGCAATAGCTTCGTATACAGTAGCTTACATTTGCATCTCGTCTTTAAACTGAAGCTTATGGAGATAGGAAACGAGCCAATCACAACACAGGAACAGTATGAAGTAATAGCGTACCGCCTAGAGCACCTGAAGGACGCGGAGCCTGATACGCCAGAGGCTGAAGAGTTGAAGCGGCTGACAAGGTTGCTGGTAAATTATATTGTCAGAGGACTGAAAAAGCCTCAAAAGCAAGCCTATGTTGGCAGTATAAGGTAAGTCTCTTCCTGACTGGAAAGGAAGGTGTTGTTTTTCACCGATTCCACGTCTTCGCACAGGTTGTGGTGGAGGTGGCGGATAATGTAAGAACTTGTGCTTAACTCGTTCAGGTAGGAGCACAGTTCCTGAAGCCTTTGCACATAGTCTTCGTCGCTGTTGGCCTCTGGAAGGGTCATGCGCAGAAGCTTGCCGATGGCTTTCAATTGTGGGAAAGCCTCCTTGTACTTGGCTACTGTGGCCTGAAGCTTGGCAATGATAGTTTCGTACTGTGCCTTTACGCCGTCGCTGTCAGGCCTAATATACATCGCTTTGAGCGTCATAACTGGAGACGTTAAATAACCCAAAGCGCACGCATACAAGCTATGATACAAGCGGGCTAGGAATCAACTGGTGAGCGCGTCTTGCCTGTGGTTCTGTTCAAACTAGCTATCGGGCACGGCGCAGATAGTGCAGATACAAAAGCTTACGGATAACCGTTCAAAATAAACGTCTTTTATGGTAAACGTGTGGCCTGCCATGTTTAACCCTATATTCTGGAAGCGGTGAAGGGATGCACGTTCACCCTGAATTTATTAAATAATTTAATTTATTTAAAACGTCCCCTACACGGCAGAAAGCCTACGCATTGCCTTTAACAGCTAAAATACCCTCAAAATGTACTTCAAAACTTTCATTCCAATATCGCTTCCTTACAAAAACGCCTTGATGTAAACCTTACACCTTGCCTTTTGATACATATATGTGGCAGGTATAAACGCAAGGCATACAGCGGCTATATGGAAGTGGCAAAAAGCCTTTTTAATGCTTTCATGGCGCTTCTGGTTCTCGTTTTCACCGTGCCTAAAGGCAGGCCAAGATTTTCCGCTGTCTCGCTTTGGGTGTATCCGCCAAAGTACATCATATCAATGATCTGCCTTTGCTCTGGCTTCAGGGCCGATACCAGTTCCTCGATGCCGATGCACTCTGGATTTAAGGCTTTGCAGGCTACATGGCCTTCACAATAAGTACCTTCATCAACTCCATGGGTAGACTTACTCTGGCGGTAGTGAGGCGAACGAACCGTGTCAATGGCATTGTGGCGGGCTATGTTCAGGAGCCAAGTGAAGAGCCTGCCCCTCGTGCTATCATAGGAGGGAAATGCACTCCAAACCTTTACAAATGTATCCTGCGTAATGTCTTGGGCGGATTGCTCGCACCTGACGATGCGAAGGATTATGCCGTAGATGGCCGCGGAGTAGTTGTCGTACAGCATGGAAAAGGCAATTTTATCCCCTACCTGCAAACGGGCCACAAGTTCTTCCTCTGAAACAACTGGTTGTAAAGGTGGAGCCAAAATAAAGTAATTAAAGCATTGTAACACAGCACAAAGGAATGTATACGGTACCTGCGTGATTTAGTACGGAAAGTGTTGTATTAACACGTAGACAACCGCGTTTAGTACCTATTTTCTGATATGGTGAGGGGAGGCACGTGGACCTTGAATTATTAAATAATTTAATTTTATTTAAAACGTCTTCACATGCTTAAATGCCTGCTGAAACAATTGTAAAACGCCATCCTAAGCACCTCCTTACATATAATTACAAATAGCTAAAACTAACACACAGCTTTATAAATTAGCATTTAAGTGGCGTATAAACGTATGTAATCCTGCTATTTATATGTTTATACCCTGTGCCTTTAAATGTCTCTACAGGGCTTAGAATGACATTTAAGATGTGTTTAACATGTGCTTGTAAAGGCATTTTCTGTGCCTGCACATGTCATTTAAAATATCCTTTGCATGTGTCTTTCAACTCTGCCTACGCGGTTAGCTGCGCTAACCAGCTTCGCCTGCGGCTCGCTTTCAAGCTTCCGTTGCACTACAGCTTTTTAAATTTAAAATTGACAAATAAAAAACGTCTGCCTCAATGCCTGTTAACACTCATGCAAAGGCGCATTGTCTTTGTGCTTGTTTAGGGGGCAGAGAAACAGACGTTTTAAATTGTCGTTTTATACCTATTTTCTAGATGTAATATAAAGGTAAAAAGACGATCAGTTGTTGATCAGGTAGCTTACTTTCTCTACCAGCTTTTCCCCAAAGTGCGCTACCTCTTCCACGTTACGGTAATAGGTGGCATTGCCCCTTACCTTATTGTAGAGGCTGGAGTACTTCTTGTGAGTTTCGGGATGGTTTGCCTTCAAGTGTGCCGCGTACCTTTCGTCTGACATAGCCACTATCTGACTTACCTGCGCAGGCTTGAACTCCTGAAGGCTGCTATAGTCAAGTTCCGCTCCTGCAAAGGTAATGCTGTGGAACAGGTCTATCATTTCACCGCCAACCGCAGTCATCACGTCAATGTCGTACAGGCTGTGCAAATAATTAATCCAGTACGGGTGCCTGTTGTTGAACCATTGAGGATTGTTCACGCACAGTTCAAAGTGCTGTAGCTGCTTGTCCAGTTTTTCCTTAGTCTGTATCCTGACCTGCTGCGTTTTGTCGTAGCACTTGCACCCGTACTCTCCCTTGCTTCCGCTTGTTGCGCTGCCCATTGTGAAGCGGCTACCGTACACTGCATTGTTCTTAGCCATTGGCATAAACATGTACCTGTTTCTGTATGACTTCATGTAGTTGTAAATTGGTGGTGCCTCTATCGTAACGGATGCTTCAAAGTTGTAAATCCGTAAATCAGTTTCCTTCAAGAGATAAGCGTTAGCTAAATCCTTGCAGGCTCGCTTCAGCTTGCTTCTTGTAAAGTCAGTGTAGTTTTCACCGCTTAAAAACTTCTGTATAGAGCCGTCAATACGGATTGAGTTGCCGTAAACAGCGGTTTTCAATCCTCTGAAATTTCTGTTGTATGACTTAGCAATAACTTCGCCTGTCGCTTCAACGTGGGTGCCTGTGAACTCTGCAGGAAAATTTTCAACGTAATGGTTTCTGTCGGCTAAGTCTGCCCTTAGTCTTAGGTAATCGTACATTTTTGTTTTTTTAAATTGTTTAAAATAAAAAAGGGAAAGCAAACGCCTCCCCTTCACAAGTTGTAAACTGTGTTCCGAGGCGGTTACGGCGGTATTGGTTCTGCCATTTTTAAATTTAAAATCGTTGTCATTTTTGCTTTTTCAAGCGCTCTTTCTCCATTTGAAACTCCCTCTCCAGTTCTTCGTTTCTGTAGCTTCCAGGTCTGTAAAGCTTTAGCAGGTCTGACTTTTTGTATTTGTTGTTCTTCCCGATTTTGATGCACGGCAGCTTCATACCTTTCACGCCCCTGCTTACATAATGCCGTATGGTGTCTGCCTCCACACCTAATAGCGCCATTGCTTGCGGCGTGGTCAGGTACTCTTCCTTTTCGTCGTAAACAGCTTCATGCTCAACTGGTGATTCAATGGCGGATGAACTGCCGAACAGCTTTTTCAGCCTCTTTGATAGCGCTGGTACATAGTCGCTGAACAGACTCTGCAGCGCATCCGCCGAACGGCACATCAGAAGATAGGAAACATCGCTGGGTGAAAGTCCAGCAAACTCTGCTTCCTCGTATCCATCCTTGTTACTTGCTGTGTCATACTCAAACCGTAACTCCAGCAATTCTTCCACCACCCCCTCTTTGTATTCGCACAGCAGGTAGCCTAAGAAACTGATTCTCTCCTGCGGGTTGATCGTACTTAAAGTACTTGTTAGGGTCTTCAGCGGCTCAATGTCATCCTGTATGATAGCACGTAGCCACTTGTAGTAAACTTTAATTCTTTGCGCCTCTTCCATTTCTAAACTTCGCGATTTTAATAGTTATTAAATGCAAAATTATGCGCGCTTGTACAGTTTGAACTATGTTTTACAAACTATTTATAAATCACTGGTAGCCAGGACTGTAAGTGCCGTTTCAGCCTACTCACCATGTTAAATTAAGAATCGTTAAATAACTTTTAAATTCATATAAATTGAAAATCCATTTAATTAAATAGAATCCAGTGCCCCGACTGTCTCCATGACAGTAATATCATAAACTTTGGCATACCTCATGGTTGTTTCCATTCTGGAATGGCAGAGCAGTTTTTGGATGGCAACGATGTTTCCCCCTGTGTTCAGCAGCATGGATGCGAACGTATGGCGTGCTGTGTGCCATGTGATGCGGCGGGTGATGGCCGCGCTGTAGATCCACTCACGAAGCGCCTCGTACCTGTTGCTTTCGTAAGGCCAAGGGAAAATATTATCTTCTGGCTTGCCTTCTTCCCCAAGCCACCTTTTGGCGTTGCCTATCAGCTGAAGGGTGTGCAGCTTATACTTAGTCTTCTGCGGACGGAAAACCAGTGTGTCACCCTGAATGTGCTTCCATTTGATTGCCTTCAAATCCCCTACCCGAAGCCCCGTGAAGCAGGAGAACATGAACATGCTTTTAATTAAGTTGCACTTGCAGGGGTGCTCCGCGAGCATCTTTACCTCTTCTATCGTCAGCCTCTCCCTGTATGGCAACACCTCCTGAATGTTCTTCACTTCTTCGGCGGGGTTATAGGAAAGCATACCCTTTTTCACGGCTCTTTCCAGTTGCCGTTTGAAGCGCTTGAAGTAAGTGGAGGCGCAGTTTTGCCCTACCACCGTCAGCAGGTAATCCCTGAACGACTTAACAAAGGCCGCGTCAATGTCTTTAACGCTGCACTTGTTGTTGGTGAACTTGCAGAAGTGCTTGAAGCTGCAGTAGGTATTGCTTTTCGCGCCCCTTTTTCTAAACCGCTCGTCGGCTTCCTCCCTGAACAGTTCAATAAAGTCCGCCTTTGCGCTGCTTGCCTTTTTAAAGTCGTACTCTCCGTAGAACAGTTCTTTCTCCCTGTCCGCCCGAAGCATTTCCGCCAACTGATCTACTTTTCTGTTGTGTTCTTTTTCGTCCTGCGTTCTTGGTTTTTCATAACGCTGCCATTTTGTGGTTTCCGTCTTCCTTTTTTTTGCCTGCACAATGTCAAGGTAGATTTTCTGCTTGCCATTGCTTAACTTCCTGTGTCTTACAGTAATTCCCATGTGATATGTTAGTAATGTTGTTAAATGATGTTGCAAACATAATGGCTACATTACCAGCAACATTTATGCGTCCACACACTTCCATGAACATCCATGTACATCCATGTATATACAGACGTTAAAATCTTGCTTACAATGAGTTAGCCAGTGAAAAGTGCCCTATTTAACTGTTGACAGACATTATGAAAATCCATGCCCCTGCGGCTACTATAATCATCCTGACAAAGAATGCGTGTGCGGCCCCGGTGTGGTGCAGCGCTACCTGAACAAGGTAAGTGGCCCCCTGCTCGACCGTATCGACCTGCACGTGGAGGTAACACCCGTTACGTTTGATGAGATGACGGCTACCCGCAAGGCAGAGGAAAGCACCACAGTGCGCGAGCGGGTGGTGCTGGCCCGTAAAGTGCAGTCGGAGCGCTTTAAGGAGATGCCGCAGATACACTCCAACGCCATGATGCCCTCCCAAATGGTGAAGGAGGTGTGCCAGATAAGCGATGCTGGGCGCACCCTGCTGAAAACGGCCATGGAGCGCCTCGGCCTCTCGGCCCGCGCCTACGACCGCATCCTGAAAGTGAGCCGCACCATTGCCGACCTGGCCGACAGCCCGGAAATAAAAATTGAACATTTAGCAGAAGCCATTCAGTACCGCAGCCTCGACAGGGAGGGCTGGGCCGGTTAAAAAAGCTAAGCTTTACAAAGTGCTTTCATACAACTTCTTAGCTTCAGCGGCAACCACGTGTGGTTGCCGCTTTTTGCTTGCTCAGGATGTGCAGAAGCAGGCCTGGTGCACGAATGGTAACATTAATTTCATGGCGGGCCACTATACTTTTCTACGCTCTTTGCGTATTAGGCTTACACCAGGCAAGCACTTAACTCTTATTCTGCCTGGAGTAAACAGTTTTAACAAACTATTTAGATTATGAAAAAGACGCTTTTATTTTTTGTATTTATTTTAACAACAGTAATTGCCGCTCAGGCACAGGGCCCTAAGATTGGCGTGCGTGTAGGAGCTAACTATGCTGGCTTCTCTGGAGACGACGCCGACAACTTGGACAGAGTATTTGGCTTCCATGCCGGCCTAACCTCACAGTTTGCCATAACCTCTGATAATTTCTTGGCTATTCAGCCGGAGATCCTTTTCTCGCAGAAAGGTGCCGAAGACGACGATAACAACTTTAAGGTAAAGCTGAACTACATTGATGTGCCGGTTCTAGCCCGCGTTAATGCAGGTCCCTTATACTTTGAGGCAGGCCCACAGGTGTCGTTCCGTCTTGGGGGAGACATAGAGAGTGGCAACACTACCATCGACGATCTCGATTTCTATAAAAAGACAAGCTTTGGGTATGCTGCTGGTGTTGGTCTGGCTTCAACGCCACTTGGCTTAAGCCTTGGTGTGCGCTACAACGGCGATATTTCGAAGTTGAATGACAACGCAGAATTATCCGATACGCGCAACGATCTGTTTATGCTTACACTCGGCTACACGTTCGGAGGCCGCTAGAAGATGCCGTAGTACAATCTAAATCTATGAAATTAGAAGTCCGGCCCTGTGCCGGACTTTTTTACGCCACTTTTTCAACAAAAAGATTGAGGCATCAAACGCTCCTTACCCTTCACCTTAGGTACAGGCTTTCAGGAAGCTAACACAATTGCATCCGCCTTTCTATCTACTCTGCTGCCTACTTAAAGTATAGCCTTTCCTCATATTACCGACTACTATATAGATACTGCCTATACTTTGGCCCACTTGTTGCTATCTCTACCGCAACATGCATGTTGTTTCAGGAGGAAAGGGTAATGGATCAGAAATCCGGCGCCGATCTGAAATCAGAAGGAAAAAGAAATTTAAACCTCTTAACATCACAAACAGCGTATGCCGCTCGTTTAGAGAGCACGTACGTTAAACTACACTACTTATGAAAAAGCTATTATTATCATTTGCAGTTGCCCTGGCTACATTCGGTGTGGCACAGGCCCAGTCAGGTATCGGTATCAGAGGTGGTGCCAACTTCTCTAATCTTGAGGGCGACCTGAAGCATGAGTCACGGTATTCAAACAAAATCGGTTTCCATGCCGGCCTGACTTATGGTATTCCGGTTGTTGAAAACTTCTTCTTTATTCAGCCGGAGCTGCTTTACTCAGTGAAGGGCTTTAAGTATGAAGAAATGAATTTAGATGTGCCGCTCGGCACCCTAGAGAGAGAAGGCAACATGAACTACAATTATCTTGATTTGCCAGTTTTGCTTCGTGTAAAAGCGGGTCCGATCTACTTTGAGGGCGGCCCACAGGCTTCTTACCTGCTAAGTGTAAATAATAAGACTACAGAAAAGCTAAACGGCGACCCCTATTCATCTTCTACCAGAGAGCGTGATATAGATGGCCTAAGAAGATTCGAGGTGGGCTACGCAGCCGGTGTTGGCTTTGCCACAAGCAGCGGTATTAGCCTGGGTGTACGCTACAACGGCAGCTTTAACGACTTCGTGGACAAGAACCCGGAAGAGTATTTTGAGGGCGACCTGACAAATGCCCGTCACTCTACCATTATGGCAACAGTAGGCTTTACATTCGGCCGCTAGCGAGCTATAGTATAAGCAAAGTATAAAGCCAGCCTCGCCCTTTGGGTGGGGCTGGCTTTTTTTGTGCCGGCCAACTTATTCATACTTGCAGGAGTAAAATGAGTGATGCTAACTATAACCTCAATCCTATGAAAAAGCCCCTGCTGCTGCTCTTATTTATACTTGCCCCGGTGCTGTGGGCACAGGCCCAGTACCTGCGCTATGGCGCCAGGGTGGGCGGTAACTTTACCAAAGCCCACGGTGATGATGCCGCTGAAGACAATATAAACAACCTGGCGGGCTTGCATGGCGGCCTTATTGTAGGGTATGAGTTTGTGTCGCGGCTGGCGCTGCAGGCGGAGGTGCTGTATGAGCAAAAGGGCTTTGTGTATAATGACTATCCACGTACTGACATTTTCAGGCTGACAGGTGACCACCGCCTGCACTATATTACATTGCCTGTGATGCTCAAGTTGCAGAAAGGCGGCTTGTTTGCGGAAGGCGGCCCTTACGTAGGCTATCTGTTTGCGGAGAATGCGGATATCACAGAAACGGAAGACAGCAACTCCCTTGTCCCTGCCCCACCACGAGACTATCCTTTAAGCATGCATGATTTCGAACGGTGGGACTACGGCTATACAGTGGGCGTAGGCCTTCAATTGGATAACGGCCTTTTTATGAGCGTTCATAATACCGGCGGCCTCACCTCCTTCTCCAAAGAGCTTGACCAGAAAAACTTCGGCTTTAAAGTCAGCATCGGTTACCTGCTGCGCCCGCGCTCGGCAGACGACCTGATGTGGCGCTAAAAAGAAAAGTCCCGGCTATACTTTAGCCGGGACTTTTCTTTTTTATACTTGCAGATGCTTACTTCTTCAATTCTGCGAAGTGCTGGTAAAACAGCGGAATCGTTTCGATGCCCTTCATGTAGTTGAACACGCCGAAATGTTCGTTCGGCGAGTGGATGGCATCCGAATCAAGGCCAAAGCCCATCAGTACAGAATCCAGCCCCAGCTCTGACTTGAACATAGCCACAATCGGAATAGAACCGCCGCTGCGCACCGGCACCGGCTTTACGCCAAACGTTTCTTCGTAGGCTTTAGCGGCAGCCTGGTAAGCAGGCGAATCAGTTGGCGTCACCACAGGCTCCCCGCCATGGTGCGGCTTCACCTCCACTTTCACGCTCTTAGGCGCTATGCTTTCAAAGTGCTTCTTAAACTTCTCCGTAATCTCTTCTGATGACTGGTTCGGCACCAGGCGCATGGAGATTTTAGCGTAGGCTTTCGACGGAATAACTGTCTTGGCTCCCTCGCCTGTGTAGCCGCCCCAGATGCCGTTTACATCCAGCGTCGGGCGGATGGAATTGCGCTCCATTGTCACGTAGCCTTCTTCGCCGTGCACATCGCTTAGGCCGATCGAGTTTTTATACTTGTCCAGGTTAAACGGGGCGCGGGCCATTTCTGCGCGCTCCTCCGTACTTAGCTCCTGCACGTTGTCGTAAAAGCCCGGAATGGTAATGTAGTTGTTCTCATCGTGCATCGAGGCAATCATCTGGCACAGGATGTTGATCGGGTTTGCCACGGCACCGCCATACAGGCCGGAGTGCAGGTCACGGTTAGGGCCGGTTACCTCTACCTCCACATAGCTCATGCCGCGCAGGCCCGTGGTGATGGAGGGCGTATCGTTGCCCAGCATGCCCGTGTCTGAAATCAGAATCACATCGCCCTGCAAACGGTCTTTGTTCTCGCGCACAAAGGTAGCCAGATTCACTGAGCCAATTTCCTCCTCACCTTCAATCATAAACTTTACGTTGCAGGCCAGCGTGTTCGTCTTCATCATGGTTTCAAAGGCCTTTACGTGCATGTACATCTGACCTTTGTCGTCGCAGGCGCCGCGGGCGTAGATGTTGCCGTCCTTTATCACGGGCTCAAACGGAGGTGAGTTCCAGAGTTCGTAGGGGTCAGCGGGCTGCACATCATAGTGGCCGTAAACGAGCACCGTCGGCAGGCTCGGGTCCACGATCTTCTCCCCGTATACTACCGGGTTTCCGGCAGTCTGCACCAGTTCTACCTTGTCGGCTCCGGCTTCTTCCAGGCGCGCCCTTACAAATTCGGCAGTGCGCTGCACATCAGCTTTAAACTTGGCATCGGCACTCACCGACGGAATGCGCAGCATATCGAGCAGCTCATCCAGGAATCGGTCTTTGTTCTCGTTTATATATTGGTTTATCATGCTGTTATGTATGGGTTGAGACAAAGTAAAGTTACAAAAAAAAGCCACCCTTGCTTGGCAGGATGGCTTTCTACTATCTTTTCATGAAGGTTATACTTCTGATTTATACTTACCGCTTTCGGCCTAAGGTGATGTTGGCTTTGCTCTCCTCGCCGGTAAGCAGGCGGTTGATGTTCTTGCGATGCGTAAGTACCACCACCGCAAACAGCAGGAACCCAAAAATGATCAGGATCGGATTCTCCGGATGAAAGCGTGGCAACAGTAGCAGCAGCGGAAAGGCAAGCGCCGCAATGATAGACCCCAGCGATACATACTTGGATGTGAAGAGCACCACCACGAAAATGGCAATGCACAGCAGGGCCACCAGCGGCTCAATAGCCAGCATCATTCCCAGCAGAGTTGCCACGCCTTTTCCTCCCTTAAAGCGCTCATACACCGGAAAAATATGTCCTAGTACACCGAAGGCACCAAATATCAACTGAAAAATAATAAGCTGCTCGGCCTCGATGGCGTTGAAAATAACAAGAAACCCCGCCAGCGAGGTAGCCGTCCAGCCCTTGAAAATATCCAGCAGCATGACCACGGCACCGGGCTTTTTGCCCAGCACGCGAAAGGTGTTGGTGGCACCCGAATTGCCGCTGCCATGCTGCCGCACGTCTACCCCGTAATAGGCTTTGCCAATCCATACGGCTGAGCAAATAGAACCTATCAGGTAAGCGGCAATAGCCAGAACAGCGATCAAAAGTATATCCATGTGTGAAATTTTAAAGCCAGGGGCCAACCGTGGGTTTGTGCAGTAGCAGGAAAAAGTAAGTACCCACTTTCAACGCAAACCAAAGCCCAAATATAGGAAAAACTTGCTCTACTCTCCAAGAATAAGCTTCCTGTGCCTATATACGGGGTATAACTGCTTCGCGGTTACTGTATATCGGTACCCTCCTGCTCTGCGTTGTCCTTGTCTTTCTTACGTTTCTTCTTTTTGTCTTTCTTCGCATCATCCTCAGATATGAAGTCGAAATTTCCGGTTGGCTGGTTCACTACTTGGTTCGTCATCACCTTAAAGCCTTCCTTGCCACCCAGATACGCCTTCTGGTAGTAGGCCAGAAACTCATTCTTCTCAATCGGCTGCCCCTCATAAAGGGAGTACCGGTTGCTAAAGCCACGGACTCCCTTTGACTTCGAGTTAACGGCCTTGTTGAATTTGTCATCTGAGGAAATCAGGCTAAGTCCGTTCTCAAAGTAGCTGAAGTAGTACCAGGTGTACGGGTCGGCCTGCA
This sequence comes from Pontibacter akesuensis, assembly GCF_001611675.1. Lineage (NCBI taxonomy): Bacteria > Pseudomonadati > Bacteroidota > Cytophagia > Cytophagales > Hymenobacteraceae > Pontibacter > Pontibacter akesuensis. Next base: position 1,474,919 of record NZ_CP014766.1, read on the forward strand.
AGTATAAGTTCACCACCGGCTCGCCGTTCATGTCCTGCTTCAGCTCCAGGTAACCATCCATGCGGGCGTTGATATCATCTTTCAAGCTGCTGGCCACGCTGATGCCGCCCGTGCTGTACCAGGCTTTATTCTTGTCCGACCAGTGCAGTTCCACCTCGTTCAGGATCAGGCTGCGCTGCAAAACTTTCGATACTTCCGGCAGGGGCACGTGTGCAAAGGCCGCTTTGGCCTTATAAGCGCGCACATCCTTGTCGCCGATAAACTCCGCCAGTTTGTAAAGGATGGCCTCATCCGAGTTGTTGATAGCCTCTACGGTGCCAGCCGAGTTGCCCCGTAGGTTGGCCGCCATGGCCGAAAGCGCCTGGCTTGGCATGTCCATGTCGAAGGCTAGGAAGGTGTTCAGTTTATACTTGCTGCTGTCTACTTTCGCGTCGCCGCTTCCGGAAGCCTCAACCTTAAACCCTTTTACCGGCTTGAGCAGGTTCAGTTTGCCCTCAAAGTGAATGGCGTTGGAAGCCTCGTTGTAGAGCAGCACATTGCCCTGGTAGCTATTGGCATAAGCACGCGCCTCGCGGCCCAGTTTAAACTCCTGCTTCTCCTTGTTGTACGACAGCAGGCCATCCACCGTAAAAATATCCAGGTCTCCCTCATTCAGCTTCTTCGACACAAAGGTATTATAAAGGGCTGATTCTGGAGAGATATGCAAGCCCGTATGCAGTGCCATGCCATCGGTGGCTTTTGGCTTAAGGATCGGGATGCGCACGTTCTTCGGGTTCAGCGTGTCCTGCTTGTAAGGAAACCAGTCAGAGTCGGCCGGGTTACCGGTAAAGTTCAGCTTCAGGTCTCCGTCGAAGTTCATGTACTGGCTTGGTGCGTTCATGGTAACCTTGCCGCGGTACATAATGCGGGGGAAAATATAAAAAGGCTTTTCCTCCTCCAGGCTTGCCGTAGCAAACGTGTAGATCGGCTTCTTCTTCTCCTGCGGGTTACCGTACACAAAATTCGTGAACATCAGCTTAAACGAATCTCCGGCGGCATTGTAGTAGTTATTCAAGGCATCGCCACTGAAGGCCATCCGCGAAAGCACGTCAATGTTACCGGCGTATAGTTTGTGGTGTTGCTGTACCGTATCGGCCATCACGCGCGCGTTACGCAGTGTACGAATGGTGGCATCAGAGGCCACAGCTACCTTGCCACTGTCCGGCAGCACATAGGTATCAGCTACGGCAATGTGCGGTACGCCTCCGGCAAGCAAGGTGTTTCCCTGCAGGTTATATGCACCACTGGTAGCCAGAAACTTCAAGCCTTTCTGCTCGGGGTGCTGCGAGATAAACCAGTTGTTGGCCCCATTCTCCTCTGCCTTCAGGCTCACGCTCTGCTTATTCATGTCCCAGCGGGCGCTGCTCATCGAGGTCTTGTACTGCACTTTGGGGAACTCTATACTTGCGGCGCCTTTCTGCTCGCTCTCAAAATCCACAAAGCCTTTGCTCATGTCGTAGGTAAAGGCTACATCAATGGCCTTCACCGCTGGCTTGCCCGCCACATCCGACTTCACCAGCATCTGGGCGTTGTTGCCGCTAAAGCCGCGTTGCTGAAACTGCAGTTTGGCAGAGGTCATATTGGCCTTATCGTTATCTACCACGCCGCTGCCATACAAACCGCCGGGCGACAATTTGGCCACACCATCAAAGGTGTACTCTTCTTTGTAGAGCTTCATTGGGTCCTTCGCCGTCTGCAGGTACATGGTATCCACATCCGTCTGCCAGTTCATGTCAAAGTTGGTCAGGCTGGCCACCGGATAGGCGGTACCGTTGTGGTTGCCTTCGGGCAGGGTCATCGACTTACCGCCTTTCACCATCGCCCCGTTTTTGAAATACGTATACTTGTCAGCCTTCAGGGTAGCCGAGAGGTACTTCAGCGTACCCTTGCTCTGTATGCCTTCCGAACTCATCATGATGGTGTCGTACACCATGCCCTTACCGCCGAAGGCAGGCATGCCTTTGGCGGACGGCTGGTAATAAAAGCCCAGTGTTTCATCGGGCATCATCTGCAGCTTCGTTTTGAAAGGCGGGAAAATCCCTCCGGAATTGAAGGTACCATCAAAGGCCACCGCTGATTTGCCTGAGCTAAGGCTGTCGAGCTTAAACGGCGGCATGTCGAAGTATACAGTGCTGTCGTAGGCGCCACCTGCCACATCTGGGCGGGCAAAGGCCACCTGGGCACCCTGCTCGGCATCAAACTTCGGATAATCGGCAAACTGCTTCTCGCCTGACTTATTGCTCGGCTTGTTAATGTATAGCTTGCCCGAGAATTTGCCGCTGTTGCTGGTCAGCACCTGATCGGATGCCTCCCCGCCTTTGGACCTTCGCTTTTTTGATTTCAGGGCAATGGTATCCAGCTTGGCCAAATCAATGTAAAAGCCATCGTAGTTAAACTTAAAGGCAGTGCCCTTAAAGGTAAGTCCGCTTGCGTGCACCTGCCCGTCAAACTCCATATCGCGGTTTTTCAGAATGTGGATCTCCTCGCGGCGCGGCAGCATGTATACACTGGCGGTATCGTTGTTAAAGGTGATTTTGCTCACGCCCCGCACCGTCAGTTTGTTGTTTTCCAGATTCAGCGTGGCGTTGCGGCCAGAGGGCATTACAGATCTGATTACCAGGTGGTCGTAGTCATTTTGGTCGCGGGAGGCGCCTACCTGGTGCCAGGCTTTTGGCTTCAGTTGGATGTAGCCGGAGGCAGGATCGTAGTTCACATACCCCTGGTGCGACATACTAAGCGCAGCCGCGCGCACGGCAGATTCCTCCAACCGGGTAGTTTTGGCTACGTCTGCCGCGTAAAACGTGCTGGTCTTGGCCTTGGTACCATGGCCCACCAGTATTTGCAAAGGGTGGAAAGGAGCAATGCCCACCAACTGTTGGTACCGTGAATTGGAGTAGTATTTCAGCGATTCCAGCTGTACCGGGATAAGGGTTTTAGTGTTTAAAACCGAAAACTCAATCTCAGGCTTGTTCAGGTTCCAGTGCACGCGCTCAGCTGTAATCTCCAGCTGGTGATAGGTATCGAAGAAGGCTGTGCGGGCATAAGGTCCTTTGTCTTTGGTAAGGGTGAGGTCGTTGTTGGTGCGGGCATAGCGCAGCTGCATGGCCGGGTGCGTCAGGCTGTCCTGGCCCTGGTAAATGCTGATAGCCGAGCGGTTCGCCAGCACCAGCGAATCCTCAAAGGTAAAGTAACGGGCAAGGGAGCGAAACTTCCTGCTGCCGTTGTGCGACACCACAAGCTGAGAGTAGCTGCCATCCAGCGGACGGCTGCCCACCTGGTTGCCCACCATCGAGAAGCCGCCGGTGTAGGCTATGTTACTGCCCAGGTTATTTAGCCTGGCATCGTTGGTGAAAGAGGAGAATTTAGGGTAAGGGTAATTGCCCGTCTTGCGTTTGCTGCTGATCCACTCCAGATTTCCATCCACGGGCGCCGCCAGCACTGCCGGGTACGTAATCTTGATATCGGCAGCCTTGAATCCTGCGAAGCTGGTCACAAAAGAGTACTTGCTCAGGTCGGCTACGGCGGGCTGGCCGCTGGCTTCCCACTTAAAGTTGCCGCCTTCGCCCACAAATGTGTTTGTAGCAAGCATCAGCTGGCCGCTGGTGGCAAGTATGGCCGTAGAGTCCCAAGCTGTTACAAAAGTAAGGTTTACCTTGTCCAGCTTCAGCACCGGGCCTGTTACTTTCGGGAGCGAGGGGATAAACTGCTGCTTCAGGCTTTCCTTGCGCTTCTGGGCTACTTTCTGCTTGTCTGCTTTCTTGGGTTGCTCTGTGATGGTTCCCCAGCCGTCGTCTGCCGCTTCTTCGCCGGTTGCCGTTATTTCATCGTCCCAGGAAATGCTTTTCCAGCCATCCTCTTCCTCGCCTTTCTCTGCCGTGCCCTTGGTTGTGCCCTCGTAGCTAAAACTAAACGTGCCGCCGGAGGCCAGTAACTTGAAGTGCGCGTTCTGGTACAGGCGGTTTTGGCTCAGATATAGACTCGTTGTGCTTAGGAATTGCTCCAGCGGCTTCACGTCCTCCTGCTTCAAGGCCTTCGCTGTTACATCCAGCAGGTTATCCACCCGGCTTGCGCTTAGGTTTTGCTTCTGGATGCCTGCCGTCAATATGGTGAAGAAGTTGGCAAAGTGCGGGTTGGCGCGGAGGCGCTTACGGTACATTTGCTGGGCAATCTCCATCACCTCGTTCTTCTGATTGGACGAGAGTTTGCCGCTGCTCCATACTTCCTCCAGGTTAGCGGATAGGGCTTCGGCGTTTTCGACCTTGCCTGCCACTAACATGGCTTTTACATCGCCCACAAAGGTTGCTGGCTCCTTCGAGAGCTTGTTCTGTGCCTGCGCTGTCAGGATGGTGAAAAATAGGACTAAGGGTAAAAGTTGTTTCATATGGGGGGGCTTATGAATTGATGATTATGCTTTGAACAGGGCAGATACCCAGTTATTTTTTTCGCGGTGGGTTTGGTACGCCAGCCCTAACTCAGCACAACGCTGCTGCAGCACGGGCAGGTCTTCGGTGTAGAACCCGCTTAGCAGTAGCCAGCCTTCCGGCTTCAGCACCGCCTTGTATGCAGGCATATCTTCCAGCAACACGTTGCGGTTGATATTGGCAAGTATAATGTCAAAGGGGTTTTCTCCGGCAATGGTCTCAGCACCGCCCAAACGCACATCTATACTTGCGTAGTTATTAAGTTCGGCATTTTCGCGGGCATTGTCAACAGTCCAATCTTCTATCTCCACCGCAACTATCTCTGCAGCACCTAGTTCACCCGCCATAATGGCCAGGATACCGGTACCGCAACCCATGTCCAGCACGCGCTTGCCCTGGTGGTCCAGCGTCAGCTGGTTCTCAATCATGAGCGTGGTGGTTTCGTGGTGACCCGTGCCGAACGACATCTTCGGGTTAATCACAATGTCGTACTTGGCATCGGCTGGCTTCTCGTGAAAGGAGGCGCGCACCGATACTTTCCCGGCAATAAACAGCGGCTCGAAATTACGCTCCCACTCCTCGTTCCAATTCTGCTTTGCGATTTTTTGCACCGTATAAGTTGCCTGCACAAAATCAGCGTAGCGGGCCAGGGTGTCGTCGAGGTCCTGCTGGCTATACTTATCTTCTTCAATGTAGCCGCTGAAACCGGTTTCAGTTTCTACAAAGGCATCAAAGCCCAACTCTCCGAGCTCGGCTGTCAGGATGTCCGCAAAGTCTTCGTTTACGGTAAGGGTTACTTCTATAAAATCCATTGGTAAAAATTAGTCGCGGCAAGTGGCAATAGCGCGCACGTCTGTAAAGTGCACCGTGAAGTCGGCCAGGTGGCGCTGGTCCGTTACGTAAAGAATATGATCGGCAAAAGCCTTGTTGGGGGTAATGTACCAGATAGCGGGTGCGTCGGCGAAAAGCTTGTTGCTCTCCCGGAACACCACCATGTCGGCAAAGGCTTCTTCCTCTCCCACAAATACGATGTGAGAAGCCATGCTTTTATACATTGGATCCCGCTCCAGGTATACTGAGCCGTAGATGCGGCAGGGACTAGGCGCAGCCGCAGAAACAGTTGGTGTTGGCTGCAAAAAGGGCAGCAGCGCAAGCCATAACGTGAACAGTACCTGCATAATGCTAATTTAAATTAATCTGGGGCCAATTTACAAAAAAAGGCTGCTAATCAACCAGATCAGCAGCCTTTTTTGTACTATATCTTTATCGTTTAAAAGGACTTTATTATATCGGTAAAGTCCCGCGATTTAAGCGAAGCGCCTCCAATCAGGCCGCCATCCACGTCAGGCTGTGCAAACAACTCCTGTGCATTGCCCGGGTTGCAGCTACCGCCGTAAAGTATGGAGGTGTTGTGCGCGGCCTCGGCATCAAACATGCGGGAGAGTTGCACCCGGATGTGCTCGTGCATTTCCTGTGCCTGCTGGCTGCTGGCCGTGCGGCCGGTACCAATCGCCCAGATCGGCTCGTAGGCGACCACCACCTGGTCAAACTCCTCGTTGCTTAAGTACGAAAGGCTATCGTGCAACTGCTTGCCCACATAATCGAAGTGGCGGTCCCCATCGCGCTCCTCCAGCGGCTCGCCGCAGCAGAAAATAGGCTTCAGGCCGTTGGCAATGGTAACTTTTAGCTTCTTGTAAAGCGTTTGCGCGTCTTCGTGGTGGTACAGGCGGCGTTCGCTGTGGCCGATGATTACGTACTCCACGCCTACTGACTTTAGCATCGCCGCCGACACCTCGCCGGTATAGGCACCGCTGTCGTGCTCGCTTACGTTTTGGGCCGCCAGGTGCATCTTTGGGTTGCCCTGCACCAGTTTGCCCACGCCCTGCAGGTACGGGAACGGAGGCGCCACAATCACGGTCACATCGCCGTTTGCCTCATCCTTCACCATGTTATCGATCTCCGACACCAGCGAAAGCGCCTCCTCATGGGTTTTGTTCATTTTCCAGTTACCTGCAACGATCCTTTTTCTCATGTTTTATTTTTTAGTGATGATGTTATACTTGGTTTAGCAGTTCAACTGCTTTACGGCAATTTAGCAAAATATGGTTTAACCTCGTCCTGGCACTTCCTAAAAACAGGAAGTGGAGTTAGGCTGCATCAGGATTTACTGGATTTTAGGATGAAAGGGGTATAGCTGTTGCTCGGGGTCCATACAAGAACTAGCTTCCGCTGCCCCACTCCCTGACGCGAGTTTTCAACTCGTGTCTTGCAATGATGTCGGTTTTCAACACGACTTTGTTGGTACTGTTTACCACCTTTCTGGCGCAAGCGTCTGCTTGTGCCTTCAACTGCTTCTGCTCTTTGTGATTTATACTTCCATAGCCTCTGTTCAATGCAACTTCAGCCAAGCTATCTCTTCTAGCTGCTGTTCATCCTCTAGCTCCCAAATACCAACCGTTTCACTTCATATTTTGGAGCGCTCACGGCCGCGGGGCCTCGTCCTGGGGGAAAGGGGCCCCTCGTTTAAGGCATCGCGCTGTGCAATTGAAGCTGCTCCTCGCTCCGCTGCGGGCTGCCCTAGCGGGCACCGCAACAATTACAAGGCCCTCAACCCAAGAACTGGAATCGGTTCAAATAGCTGGAGCTGTAGCTATGCAACAAAGGCTAAGTCCCCCTTTGAAGGAGGTAGGGGGATGTTCATACTTCTGCTAACGCGTTAGCCGCTTTCCTACTGTTTTTAGGTGAGGTAATTCCCCTCCTCGGAGGGGCAGGGGTGGGTTCTATCCAATCGCCGAGGCCACAGTGCTTATACTTTAGCCAAAACAGCAACAAAAGCTCCCTCCCCTGTTTTTAGGGCAGACCTTGGGGAAGCAAAGTCCCCCTCCTTAGACAAGGAGGGGCTAGGGGTGGTTGGATACATTACCGCCACAACCAGCCACAAAAAAAACGCAGCAACAAACGTTACTGCGGCTTCTCTAGTTATACTTTATACTTGCTTACAACCTGCCTTTCAGGAAGCGGGCAGTGTGGTTGTCCTCCAGCTGCGCCATTTCCTCCGGCGTGCCCTCGAACAGCAGGTGACCGCCGTTGGTGCCGCCTTCCGGGCCGAGGTCGATGATCCAGTCAGCGCACTTCACAATGTCCATGTTGTGCTCGATAATCACGACGGTGTTGCCGTTCTCGATAAGCGCGTTGATGGAGGTAAGCAGCTTGTTGATGTCGTGGAAGTGCAGACCGGTGCTGGGCTCATCAAAGATAAACAGGATGTTGTCCTGGTGCGGCTGCGCGCCCTTCGTGAGGAACGACGCCAGCTTGACGCGCTGCGCCTCGCCACCAGATAAGGTGTTGCTCGACTGCCCCAGGCGGATGTAGCCCAGTCCCACGTCATTCAGCGGCTTCAGCTTCTCCACAATCTTCGCTTGTCCGGCAAAGAAGTCAAGGCTGTCGGCAATCGTCATGTCCAGTACTTCAGAAATGCTCTTGTCATTATACTTGATATCAAGCACATCCTGCTTAAAGCGTTGCCCGTGACAGCTCTCGCAGGTCAGGTAAATGTCAGCCATAAACTGCATTTCAATCTTCACCTGGCCCTCGCCCTGACACACTTCGCAGCGGCCGCCCTCGATGTTGAACGAGAAGTGCGACGGCTTCAGTCCACGCGATTTCGCTAGTGGCTGGTCCGCGTAAAGTGTGCGTATGGCATCGTAGGCTTTCACATATGTTACCGGGTTGGAGCGCGACGATTTGCCGATGGGGTTCTGATCCACAAACTCCACGTGCTCTATTTTGCCGTAGTCGCCGCCCAGTTTATCGAACTTGCCCGTTGCCTCGGCTGTATTGCCGTGCAGCTTCTGCATGGCCGGGTACAGTATCTTTTTGATTAGCGTTGATTTACCCGAACCGCTCACGCCTGTCACCACGGTCATCACGCCCAGCGGCACTTTAACGTTCAGGTTCTTGAGGTTGTTCTCACGGGCCCCGCTAATTTCGATGGCGTTGCGCCACTTGCGCCGCTGCGTTGGCACCGACACTTCCAGCTTACCGGATAAGTATTTGCCCGTATAGGTATCGGCTTTCGTGATGTCATCAAACGTACCCTGGAACATCAGGTTACCGCCACCGGAACCTGCCTCCGGCCCAATATCGATCAGCTGGTCGGCTGCGCGCATCATCTCCTCCTCGTGCTCCACCACAATTACGGTATTACCGATTTGCTGCAGCGTGCGCAACACCCCAATCAGTTGCTCCGAGTCTTTCGGGTGCAAGCCTATACTTGGCTCATCCAGAATATACATGGAGCCCACCAAGGCGCTGCCCAGCGAGGTAGCCAGGTTAATGCGCTGGCTCTCGCCACCAGACAGTGTATTGGACAAGCGGTTGAGCGTTAAATAGCCCAAGCCTACGCGCTGCAGATAACCCAAACGATTTGCCACCTCCGTTACCAGGCGCTCGGCCACATTTTGCTCGTGCTGCGTCAGTTCCAGTTCCTGAAAAAACGGCAGCACCTGCGTGATTGGCATCAGCACGAGGTCGGTTATACTTTTGCCACCCACTTTAACATAGCTGGCATCTTTGCGCAGGCGCGAGCCACGGCACTCAGGACAGGTGGTGCGGCCACGGTAGCGCGACAGCATCACACGGTACTGTATCTTGTGCGTCTGCGACTGTATCTCTTTGAAGAAGGCGTTGAGGCCCGAAAAGTATTTATTACCATTCCACAGGAGTTCCTGCTCCGCCTCCGACAGTTCGTTGTAAGGGCGATGAATCGGGAAATCAAAGCGGATGCCGTTCTTGAGCAGCGGCTGCAGCCATTCGTTCATCTTTTCAGAACGCCAGGGCGCCACCGCTCCCTCGTACACCGTCAGGCTTTTGTCCGGTATCACCAGGTCCGGGTCTATGCCCAAAACGCTACCGAAACCCTCGCAGGTCTGGCAGGCGCCGTAAGGGTTGTTAAAGCTGAAGAAGTTAACCGACGGCTCCTCAAACACCAACCCGTCCAGCTCAAAGCGATCGGAGAACACGCGTTCCTCGCCGTCGCCGTAAAGCACGCGGCACTCGCCGTGGCCCTCGAAGAAAGCCGTCTGCACTGAATCGCCGATGCGGAATTGCAGGTCCTCGTCGCTTTGGTAGATAACGGCGCGGTCTACAAGTATAAATATCTGCTTGCCCAGCTTCGGTGTTTTCTGCTCCAGCAACTCCTCGATAAAGTATACCTGCCCATCGGCGTAAATGCGGGAGTAGCCTTTCTGCAGCAGCAGGTCCAGCTCTTTGGCCAGCGTGCGCTCAGCCATCAGCGGCAATGGCGCCAGGATCATCACCCGTGCTTCATCCTCCAGCGAGAAGATGAAGTTCACCACGTCCGTCACCGTGTCCTTCTTCACCACCTCCCCGGAAACCGGTGAGAAAGTCTTGCCGATACGGGCGTAGAGCAGCTTCAGGTAATCGTAAATCTCGGTGCTGGTGCCAACGGTGGAGCGGTTGTTTTTTATACTTACCTTCTGCTCGATGGCGATGGCCGGACTGATGCCCTTGATGTAATCCACGTCCGGCTTATCCATACGGCCCAGGAACTGGCGGGCGTAGGAGCTAAGGCTTTCCACATACATGCGCTGCCCTTCGGCATACAGGGTATCGAAAGCCAGGGACGATTTGCCGGAACCGGAAAGGCCCGTGATTACGATGAATTGATTGCGCGGCAGGGCTACGCTCAGGTTCTTCAGGTTATGCACCCGCGCCCCTTTTATAATGATGTTCTGACGCGCGTCGAGTTCGTCGAGGTTGTAATCTGGAATGTTTGCCATACAAAGCTGGTCGCCGGGGGCCATACTTGCCGCACAGCAACCTGTTGTGTTTTTAGTTTGATCTGTAAAGTTACAAATAGCTAACCTCTTTTTGAAGGCCTTTGTTGCGGCCGCAGGCAGAGGGTAATCGCATCGAAGTATAACACGCGCCCGCTCAAATAGGTTTACCCGCACCTCCCCTATTTACAGCAGCATCAAACTAAAGGAAACACATTTCCAGAACTGCGGTTAAGCTATTTGCTACAACCAGTTTATACGCCTAAATTATTTAAGTTTTGCCCTTACTTTTGAAACACCCCCTGCGTATGAATACCCAAACATTCACCTCTATAATAATAAAAGTGCGTTATGGGAAAAGGAGATAAGAAATCGAAAAAAGGCAAACTGGTAAAGGGCAGCTACGGCAACACGCGTCCGCACAAAAAGCACAACCAGAAAATCAAGCCGCCTTCTGACAAAACCACCGCAGCGTAAGCCGCCGCAAAACACATGAGCGAAAATGGCCCCGGCCACGAATCAATTTCCGTGGCCGGGGCCATTTGTAGTTAACGAATTATACTTACACCGCCTCCTGTGCCGGGTTCAGGTCCAGCGTGCGCAGTTTATCCGCTTTCAGAGCGGTGATGCCCACCACCACCAGCGTCATCATGCCGCCAAAAACCACCGCGGGCACCGTGCCCATTAGCCGGGCGGTAAATCCTGACTCGAAGGCTCCAATCTCGTTTGATGACCCTACAAAAATGTTGTTGACCGAGGACACGCGGCCTTTCATATATTCCGGAGTGAGGGTGTGGATAAGGGTAGAGCGGATGATGACGCTGATGCTGTCGAAGGCTCCGCTTAGCGCCAGCAGGCCCATGGAGAGCCAGAAGTTGCGGGATAAACCGAACAGCACGATGCAAACGCCAAAGCCGGCCACGCACCAGAGCATCTTTTTCCCGGCGTTTACCGATATTGGGCGGTACGCCATTATCACCGCCATCAATACAAAACCCAAAGCAGGCGCGGCGCGCATAAAACCCAGCGCCTGCGGCCCCATGTCAAGGATATCAGCGGCGAACACAGGCAGCAGGGCCACAGCCCCGCCAAAGAGCACGGCAAACAAATCCAGCGAAATGGCGCTAAGTATAATCTGGTTACTGAAAACGAACCGAATGCCTGACTTAAGGCTGTCGAGCATGTTCTGCGGGTTGGCATTCTCGGGCAGCGGCCGGTTTTTGATGAAGCTAAACGCCGCCAGCGACAGCACTACGAGAGCGGCATCGGTGGCGTAGGCGGCTGTAACACCGTAAAAGCCGTAAATCAGGCCGCCAATAGCCGGCCCGGCAAGCGAGGCAGCCTGCCAGGTGGTGGAGCTCCAGGTAATGGCGTTGGCGTACAGCTGCTTGTTGGCAACGAGTTGCGGCATAAACGAGAACACCGCCGGCCCCATAAAGCCCCGGGCAATGCCGCTCAAAAAGATAACGCCGTAGATAGGCAGCGCCCCGAAATCGGTCAGCACCCGGCTTACATTCAGCGTGAAGTATAGCAGCGCCGCTGAGCAGATGGCCAGCAACGTGATGACAAGTATGATAATCTTTTTGCGCTCCACCACATCGGCGATGTAGCCGGCATACAGCGACACCACAATAGAAGGCAAGGCCTCCGCCAGCCCAATCAGACCAAGAGAAAGCGGATCTTTGGTGATGTCGTAAATCTGCCAGCCCACCACCACGGCCTGAATCTGCATGGCCAGGGTAATGGAGAGCCTGGCAACAATGTAAAGCCTGAAATCCCGTATCCGCAGAACCGCATAAGGGTCATGCATTCGTGCGCTGCTCATTTTTTTGCTTTGCTTTTTCCGGGTGCAAAGCTACCGCAAAGCGCAGTTAGTTGAGATGCGTCAGGCAGTGAATTCGTAAAGATTTTTTATTTAAAAATAGCACCTGCCCCGCATATCTATATTTGTATACAAACGTATACTATCTACTTAAAGCAGCGAAGAGCGCATCCTGGTAACGAGGGGATTACCAGTTGCGGCATTGCTGCCTTCATTCCGCTTCAAGACTAATCAGACGTTTGCTTACTGTTTTGCTACCCCGCGGGTAGCCACCTGACGTGTACGGCCATAACGATAAGATATAAGCCAATGACAGCCATCGAAAAAGTGGAGCTCCCTTTCCTGCACCTCACTTTCCGCCATGACTTAGATATCATGTTCTGCCGGTGGCGCAGCTTTGTCAACATGCAGGAGTTTCAGGAAGGCTACTGGATGGCCCTGGAGGTAGCGCAAAAGCACCATGCCCGTTTCTGGCTGCACGACCTCCGCCTGCGCAACTCATCCACCGCAGCGGAGCGCCACTGGTTCGACCAGGATTTCGTTTCCGCCGTGGCACGCCAACTACCTATCGGACTATCGGTTGCTTACCTGATGTCGCCCTTGCAGCACGAGCACATCGACCAGAAAACCTCCCGGATTGAGGAGGTGATCAGCTATGGCAGTTTGTTGCAACTGCGCTACTTTGTCAGCGAGCACGACGCCCTGGATTGGCTGCAGGAGTGCCGGAAACGCACGATTTCCTCCTCCTGATTGTTACCTGCCAGGGGTGCAGCTTTGTTTCTTGTTTTTGTGTTACAACAAGCACAAATATTTCTGAATTATAAGCCGGTACTGTAACTAAGGGGCTTGTAACAAAGTATAACATTTCACTCCTTTTCTGGTACTGTGCGCATGCATCCACCGCTGCTACCAAGGGATTTGATGAAGCCCCGGTAACCAAATCGTTACTATTCTGTTAAACCAGAGGCGCTTACATCATCACATTGTAAAGTATAATTTCCTAAGACAACGCAAACTATCTTACATCGTAAGTTATAGTCTGTAAGCCGTTACCATACACAACTATTGAAACACTTAAACTAATCATTCATGAGATTATTGGACATCAGAGACCTGTTGGAAAACATCGAGCGAAAGGTGTACCAGCAGGAGATCACTACAGACGAAGACGTTACAAAATATGTAAATACCGAGATGGCTAAAGCCATCAACCTCAAGTACAAAGCAGAGAACGAGGTGAAGGACGACGCGCTTCAAACCATATCGTGCACCACGCTAGAGTGCTACCTGGATCACCTGAAGGCTGTGGAGGCAAAACTCCAGAAGCCGGGAAACATTTCAGCGCAATGCGCTCCAGTAGAGGAACGTGACATTAACCGCCGCCTGCTGTTGATCTTGAACCGCCTAAAGCGCTACAAGCGAAGTTAGACCTTCTGCACAAACGCATTTATTCAACCATCCTTCGAAGATTCCTCAGCTTTTCGAAGGATTTTTTATGCCCTTTCAGGAAGCACTCTCCGCTTGTTTTCCCTCTCCCGCTTCTAACATAATCGCACTTGCTCCTAAACAGGGCTGCCGGAATACGCGCGAGTGATGAATATCATATTTCAGCAGCAGCTTTCTTTTTAAATTTGCTGGACCAACTAAAGCCTCGTCCGCTCTAGTTTTGAGGCGATGAGACAAAAAAGTGGCGCAACCGTAACAAAATAACCTCTTGCCTGGGCTGTGCATGCACTGTAAGTATAGTAATGATGAGGAGAGATATAGCAACTGAAGATGACATTAAACTGCTCGTAGATACGTTTTACGACCACGTAAACCAGGATGAAATTCTGTCGCCGGTGTTTAACGGTTTTGCCAACGTTAACTGGCCACAGCACCTGCCGGTCATGTATAAATTCTGGAGCACCGTTCTTTTTGGAAGTATGGCCTATAAGGGGCAGCCGTTTCCGAAACATATGCGCCTGCCCGTGGATCGGAAACACTTTGCGCGCTGGGAAAGCCTGTTCACCCAAACCGTAAATGAATTATTTGAAGGGCCCAAAGCAGCGGAGGCAAAACAGAAAGCAGCCAGCATTGCCCGCATTTTCCAGATGAAACTAGGTTTGTTCAGCACATTAGAGCAGTAGCAGCTCCGGTTACGGCAGCCCAAAAGAGAGGCGGTAGCACCTGTGCTACCGCCTCTCTTTTTGCTTCTGACCAAATAACCAGCTTAGTTGCCCATGTTTGGCAACATAATTGCGCAAGTCTATATAGCTGATAAACATACTCATACCCGCGCAATACATTAAAATATGGCCTTATTCAGCTAAACAAATACCTTTGGGTGCAACGCAAATAAACGTCGGCAAGTATAAGCTGTATCAAATTTTTGGAAGAATACCCGGTGCACCTATTGCACATGTTAAACCCATTCCATATATTTGATTTACACTTCTACAAAAAATTGTCTAAACACGGTAAACGCAACAATATGATATAAAGCTCTACGTTACCTTTATGTAGCTTTAAGATGAATACAACTACCCAGATGAGTGACTCAGCTTTGGTGTCCCTCTATATCGCCGGTAATGAAAGTGCGTTCGAACCGTTAGTAAACAGACATAAGAACAAAGTCTACACTACTATTTTATTGATTGTTAAAGACTCGTATAAAGCCGAGGACTTGATGCAGGATGCCTTTATTAAGGCCATCCATACCATGAAGAGCGGACGCTATAACGAGGAAGGCAAATTTTCTTCATGGATATGCCGTATTGCCCATAACCTGGCCATCGATCATTTCCGTAAAGAGAAGCGCAGCCCGATGATTACGCTGGACGACAGCAGTAGCGTGTTTAACACCATCTCTTTTTCTGAGGACTCCGTGGAGCAACAGCAGATAAAGGAGGACACGCATACACGCTTGCGCGAGCTTATCCAAACGTTGCCGCAAACGCAGCGCGAAGTGCTTATGATGCGCCACTATGCAGAAATGAGCTTTCAGGAGATAGCAGACGCAACCGGCGTAAGCATCAACACTGCCTTAGGACGTATGCGCTATGCGCTTATCAACCTAAGGAAGAAGATGCTAAACCAGAATATTGCGTATGATAAAAACCTCTACTCAGAATGAGCTGATCCAGTATGTGTATAACGAGTTGGCCGATGACGCCTGCGCGCAGCTAGAATCAGCATTTTTGCAAGACCTGGAGCTAGCCGAGGGCTGCTCAGAATTGCTCATGTTGCAACGGCTGCTGGATGAGGTTACTCAGGCACCTGCCAAACGCGCGGTTAACAACATTTTAAGTTACTCAAAATCCTTAAGTTTGCAGTCTTAACGACTGCAAACTTTTTTTATGCAAAAGAAGGAACGTTACAGGCTCCTGATCGACTACTTTACGCAGCACTTTCCGGAGCCGGAAACAGAGCTGGCATACACAAATCCGTACGAGCTGATACTTGCCGTGGTGCTTAGCGCCCAGTGCACCGACAAGCGCGTAAACATGGTGACGCCTGCACTTTTCGAAGCCTACCCTAGTCCTGAACATTTGGCCGCCGCTGCCCCGGAGGAGGTTTTACCCTATATCAAAAGCATATCTTACCCGAATAACAAGGCCAAGCACCTGGCAGGCCTGGGCAAGATGCTGGTAGAGCAGTTTAACTCTGAAGTGCCCAGCACCGTGGAGGAACTGGTGAAGCTGCCGGGCGTGGGCCGCAAAACCGCTAACGTGATTGTCTCGGTTATATGGAACCAGCCAGCCATGGCCGTGGACACGCACGTGTTCCGGGTGAGCAAGCGCCTGGGGCTGGTTACAAAGACTGCTAAAACACCGCTGGAGGTAGAAAAGCAACTGGTAGCCAACCTGCCCCAGGACCTAGTATCGCGGGCACACCACTGGCTGATATTGCATGGCCGCTACATTTGTGTGGCCCGCCGCCCCAAATGCGAGGAATGCCCCCTCACCCACTTCTGCGCCTTCTTCCAGAAAAATTTCCCCAACATTCCGGATGATCCGGAAAACAAGCTAGGTGGTTAGGAAGGCGGAGCGAACTTTCAATGTTCAACATCCGGAGCCTTTCCGTGTCAGGCACTTTTCTTCATACATCATCTACAATATCTTGAAGTATGACAAGGTGCAGCAACCTATGCTAAAGAAGGATGCCGCTTTGTAGCAACTCTACAAATCTTAAAGGAAACTGGAGCAAAGTATGACACTGGAGTAGAAATCAACGTAGTTCAGGAATTATAGCACCCCGTTCTATACTTTTTACTCCACATACTTATGGCGTTAACTTCAAATAAACAGCGGCTTTACCAGGACGTAGCGTTTTTAACCTCCCTCAAGCCCGCCCGAAACTACCAAAACAAACAGTCACTGGAAGCTGCTTCGGCTTATGTTTATGAGGAGCTGGACAAGCTGTCTTTTGATAAGCTGGAATACCAGGAATTCACTGTCAGCACGGGCAACAAATACAGGAATGTGTCTGCCATCTTCGAAGGCGCAAGCGAGGAAAGAATCATAATCGGTGCGCATTATGATGTTTGCGGCGACCAGCCAGG
The DNA here is from genome assembly GCF_001611675.1 of Pontibacter akesuensis. Lineage (NCBI taxonomy): Bacteria > Pseudomonadati > Bacteroidota > Cytophagia > Cytophagales > Hymenobacteraceae > Pontibacter > Pontibacter akesuensis. Next base: position 1,491,542 of record NZ_CP014766.1, read on the forward strand.
AGCAGACGACAATGCAAGCGCTGTGGCCGGCATGCTGGAAACAGCAAGGCTCCTCCATGTCTATCAGCAGGAAGGGCAGCTGCATTACACCTATGAATTTGTAGCCTATTGCCTCGAAGAACCGCCTTTTTTTGGCTCCGACGAAATGGGAAGCGCAGTACACGCGCGCAAAATGCTGCAGGAGAAGGTGCCGGTAAAGTTCATGATCGCCTACGAGATGATCGGCTACTTCAGCGATGCCCCCGGCTCCCAAAACTTCCCCGATCCAGCCCTAAAAAGCATGTTTCCCGACACCGGCAATTTTGTTGTGATAGCAGGACACAGTACGCAGGAGGAGGTCGCTAAAACGCTGGCTCAACGTATGCAACAGCACTGTACCACACTTGTTTTTCCGGTAGCTTTTCCGGTTACTAATGGTTTGGCCAATCTATCAGACCACAGCAGTTACTCCAGACATGGTTACAACGCGGTGATGGTAAACGACACGTCTTTTTTAAGAAACCCGCACTACCACATGCCTTCCGATACTATCGATACCCTTGACTTTGAAAGAATGGCAGATGTGGTGAACGGCGTTACCGGCATGCTGCTTTCCTTTGATGAGGAGAACAGGTAAAGCTGCAACGGCAGCCTGGTGCTGCAGCTGCTTGATTTTCTATTTAACTTAATGGCACATACCGTCACTCATACTTCAAGACAAAGTTTTATACTTTTAGCGCAGAAGAGGTGTTTGCGTATCTGTATGTTACTTACGAGCTATGCCGTACCTTTCCTATAACCGCCTATTTTATGGAGCCGAACGCAGCACCTGCCGCCTAGGCCAACAGCCATAAAACCACTAATAATCTGCACATAACAGGCGCTGCCATAAGAAATGACGTAGAATTCCGCTACCTTATGCTACTACTTAAGCAGCCGACCATGGACGAAATCAAAAAAGAAGACATCAAACAAGAAGTACTGGACCTTTACGATGACTATGCACATAACCGCGTTAACAGGCGCGAGTTTGTGCAGAAGCTTTCCCTTTATGCCGTAGGCGGGCTTACGGTGGCGTCGCTCATGAGCTTTCTCATGCCCGATTATAAAAATGCCATACAGGTGACGTCCAACGATCCACGCCTGAAATCAGACTACATCCATTACCAGTCTGAAAAAGGCGGCGGAAGGCTAAAGGCCCTGCTGTCGAAGCCTGCGGATGCAAAAAAGAAGCTCGGTGGTATTGTGGTGGTGCATGAAAACCGTGGCTTGAACCCCCATATTGAGGATGTTGCCCGAAGAGCCGCGTTGGCAGGATTTATTTCGCTTGCCCCTGATGCCTTATCGCCCCTGGGCGGCTATCCAGGCAACGATGATGAAGGCCGTGCGCTGCATAGTAAGCGTGACAGAAACGAAATGCTGGAAGACTTTATAGCGGCATACGACTACCTGAAAAACCACCCGGACTGTAATGGCAACGTGGGTGTGGTAGGCTTTTGCTTCGGTGGCTGGATTTCGAACATGATGGCCGTACGCCTACCGGAGTTGGCGGCAGCTGTTCCGTTTTACGGCGGACAGCCACCGGTAGAAGATGTTCCGAAGATTGAGGCGCCGCTCCTCCTGCACTATGCAGAACTGGACACGCGCGTAAACGAAGGCTGGCCTGCTTATGAAGCTGTCTTGAAAGAGCACAACAAGAAATACACCGCCCACATGTATGCGAATACAAACCACGGCTTCCATAACGATACCACCCCACGCTACGACAAAGCTGCGGCAGAGCTTGCCTGGAAACGCACTATTGATTTCTTCGAGAAGCACCTGAAGTAGCGCCTTTAAACGCTGTCTAAAAGATAGCAGCTACTTTCAACGTAGAGACAAGCTAATTCAGCAGGCAACAACATGATGATCAGACCTGAACAAGCGTCTGCATAGCTCAACAATTAAGCGAAGGTGCCAACGTAAAGTGGCACCTTCGTCTTTTTCCGCTCATGTGTAATGCTTCTCAATTTTACACTCAAAGCCTTTTGTAAAACTGTATCTTTAGCCCTCCGTTTGCTATTCAAGACAGTAACAGAACGCCATATACTATGACAAATAAGATAAATGTAGGATTACTTGGCTTCGGCATGGCCGGAAGCGTGTTTCATGCGCCGTTCATTACCAACGTTCCGGGTTTTCACCTGGCTAAGATCCGGGAAACACGTCTCGAAAACCGGAGCCTTGCCAACTCCCGTTATCCAGAGGCTATCTTAGTGGGCGACTCAAAGGACATCCTGCAGGATGAAAGTATAGACTTAGTGGTGGTGGCCACGCCAAACAGTACGCATGCCGCCATCGCCAGAGAAGTGCTGGAGGCAGGAAAACACGTGGTGGTGGAGAAGCCTTTCACTGTTACCTCGGCGGAGGCAGACGAGCTGATTGCGCTGGCGAAAAGCAAAAACAAGCTGCTGGCTGTTTTCCAGAACCGCCGCTGGGACAGCGACTTCAAAACTATCCGCAAAATTATAGCCGCTGACATGCTGGGCGATGTCGTGGAGTATGAGGCGCATTTCGACCGGTTCCGCAACTACCTGAAGCCTGATACCTGGAAGGAAGAAGCCGCCCCAGGCTCCGGCATTCTTTACGATCTCGGCTCACACCTCATCGACCAGGCCCTTTGCCTCTTCGGAACACCGGCCGAAGTATCTGCTGAACTGCGCGTGCAGCGCAAGAACAGCCAGGTGCTTGATAATTTTCACCTCACGCTACACTACCCTAACACCCGCGTTATACTTAAGGCGGGCATGCTGGTGCGCGAGCCAGGGCCACGGTATGTTATTTCAGGCTACCATGGCTCCTTTGTGAAGTATGGACTGGATGTGCAGGAAGATAACCTAAAAGCTGGCATGGCACCGAAAGGAGCCGAAAACTGGGGTGTGGAACCAGAGGAAATCTGGGGCAAGATCAATACAGAAATCGATGGCTTGCATCTAGTGGGCAAGATTGAAAGTGAGCCCGGCGACTATACTGCCTTTTACCAGAATGTATATAATGCCCTGCAAGGACAGGAAGAGTTGGAGGTAAAACCTGAGGAAGCCCGTAACACCATCCGCGTGATAGAACTGGCGATGCAAAGTCACGAAGAGAAGCGCACACTTGCATTTGATTAAGTACAACTGGCGCAAGCGTCCGCTTGTGCCTTGCGACAGCAAAGCCACGCTTGCTGAATGCATTATCAGATGACTTGGTTAGCAAAACAATGCTCTATACTTATTCCTGATATATTTGCCTCGTGCACGTCGGCACAAGCGGACGCTTGCGCCAGTGGGTAGCAATACAACCTGTTTCTTGAGATCAAACGGTAACTTATGAAGTTGAGAACACCAGTAGCTACTGCACAGCACGTTTCAGTACTTCCTCTACCTGCAGCACCAGCTGCTGCCTATCGAAAAGCCTCCGTGAAACAGCGATACCCCTTGCGCCAGCAGCCAGCAGCTCCTGCTGCTGAGAAAGCGCGGATTGAATTGTCTGCGCCAGGGCCTCCGGTTGCTCCGCGGGTACATACCAGCCGCAGCCATGCTCCTCCACAAAGCGTTTGGTCCAGCCGGGGTTGGTAACGATCGCTGGAGTTCCGCAGGCCAGGCTGTCGTAAAGCTTGGCAGGCGAGTTCGTGGCCAGCACAGGCAGATCATTGAACGTCACCACCGAGACTGCGGCCAGTTTGAAGAGCCGAAACACCTCGGGACGGGGCTGCGGCGGCAACAGCAGCAGATTCGGTACCCGCTGCGCCAGCTCCTTCAGTTGCTTTTCGTAGTAGCCGTTTCCGGTAAGTATAAAGGTTATACTTGTGTCAGCGGCCATCTGCTCGATGGTCTGCATCAGCGCCTGCATGCTGTTAGCCCGGCCATAGGTACCGGCATACAGTACCACCTGCTTGCCCTGCAGATTATACTGCACGCGTAGCGCCTCCACCTCCTCCTCGGTTACGGCATCCACCATCTCCAGGTCGGTGCCATTGTAGTTGGTGGTGATTTTCCCCTGCGGAATTCCAAGGCCGATGATGTGCTCCGTCATGTCCGGAGAAAGCGTGATAATGTGGCTAGCACTTTCGTAGAGGCGCTTCTCCATGCGGTACAAGCGCTGCTGCAACCACGTATTCTGTACAGCCCCCATCTGTATGGGGAAACTCGGCCAAAGGTCCTGCACCTCAAACACCCAGGGCACGTTGCGGAACTTAGCCGCCTGAGAAGCCACCCACGGCGTACTTAAAGGGGTAGACACGGCCCAAAAAATATCCGGCTTCTGTAGCTGCATGGCTTTTTTAAAGGCACAGGCAGCAAACCCGGCAAAGGATTTCAGGCGCTTGCGCACGCCCATTTTGTTAGCGTAGGGCTCCACGCACTCATGCAATTCCACCCCTTCTGGCACCCACCCATACTTGTCCGTAATGCGTATTCGCCTCCAGCCGTCACTGGCTACCAAACTAATCTGGTGCCGCTTCGCCAATGCCTCCATAAAGGTATAATGGCGGCAGGTGGCTGGACAGTCAGGGTTGTGGTGGTGCTGGTTAAGTATGGCAATATGCATCAGGGGAATCAGTTCGTAAACGTATAAAACAGGCAGAAGCTTAGCGCTTCTTCTCTGGCTTATACTTCGACTCGTTAAAGATTTTGCGGTAATCGGTTTCTGCCATCAGTTCAGGCAGGCTCACGTCGGGGTTGCGCTGCATGTAGTGGCGCACAATCTGCCAGCCTACCCAGGTGCCAATGCGGCCGGGGGCCGAGGCATCTACCTCAGGCGTGTTAGGGCGCTCTCCTATGTACTTGTTCACCACGAAAGGAGATTTCTCAAACAGGAGCTCTTTCTCCAGAAAATGCGCCCAAATGCGCCCTTCGTTATGAAAGATATCGGCTATCTGCTGGTCCGTATAAGAGATGATCAGTGAATCAGGGGTGCAAGGCAGCACCGACTGAACAAAATAGTAGGCCTTGCCCATGCTCACCATCTCACCAAGCAAGGTGCGGTCAGCGGCATTGGTTTTGTTAAAGCGGTTCGAGAGCAACAGCATGGCGGCAGGCACCATCTTTTCCGGCTGGTAACGCGCCAGGATGTAGTCGTAGGCCTGCGGGCGGTATCTTGCCTTTGGCCCGATAAAGTAGTCAAGTCCGAGCACCAGGAGGCTGTCCGAAACAAACAGGTCGTTGCCCAGGCTGCCCAGGCCTGTCACAAAGGTTTTTACCTGCGGCACATGATACTCGGGATAATGGTACTTGATCACTTTAAAGGCCCGCTCCAACTGCTGCTCCTGCACTTTCATATCGCCGAAAGCCTCCTCCGACTGCAGCACCAGCGAATCCAGCGCTGCATTCGTGCTTAGCTCGTACAGGGCTTTTACCTGCTCGGCGTCGTTCGGGATCTGCAGGTATTTCTGCATGAAAAGCGGATTCTCTTCCAGAAAAGCGGCCACTTCGGCCTCAGACTTGGCGCTGAACAGCGCCTTCTCCATCCGCCCTATCTCCACATCAACAGGCACATCCGCTATCTCATCGGGCAGTTCACAGCTTTTATCGCCGCCACAGCCGAAAGTGAATATTAATACCGCTAGTATAAAAAATCTGTAATACATTGTTTTGTATCTTTGTACAAAAATAAGGTGTTCCGTCGTATTAGGTAACATAAAGTATAAATTAAAACGCTGATGAAGAAACTTACACTCTTAATGCTGCTGCTGTGCGCTGGCTTTACCTCCATGGCACAGATTGAAATCGGTTTACAGGTATCCCCAACCATTGCTGGCAACCGCTTTATAGCGGAAGACAGGTACAATTTTGAAAAGGAAAGCAGCAGCCTGCGTTTGGGTGTGGGCGTGATAGCCGACTACTTTTTTGCCCAGAACTACGCCTTCAGCACCGGCCTGCTGTACCGTGCCAAGGGCTCGGAGATATCCTACAACTATACCCGTGAGAATGGCGGTGTCACAGAAACCATAAGCGGCAAAGATGACCTGACAATCCAGTACATTGAGTTGCCAATCACGCTGAAGCTCTTCACAAACGAAGTGGCGCCGGGCACTATTGCCTATTTTCAGGTGGGTGGCTCACTTAACACCAAAGTGGCAGCTCAGGTGAACGACAAGAAGGTTATCGACGGAGAGAAAATCATCAAGCGCTTCAACATCTTCGAGGCCGATGTGCTGCTTGGTGGCGGTGCTGAGTTCCAGATGGGCCAGAGCACGAAGCTATTTGCCGGCCTTACCTACCACCGCGGCCTCACCGACATCGACGACTTTTACGAGAAAAAATTGGGCGACAAGAACATCGCTATCAAAAACAACGGTGTATCACTGGATGTTGGCGTGAAGTTCTAGCCGCGCTGGCAACAAGTATAAAGTATAAATAAAAAAAGCCGCTGCTAGTCACTAGCAGCGGCTTTTTTATTCCGTGGAGTTGGCTCTTATACCAGTTCCTCTTCTTTTTCATCAATTTCGACAACTGGGCTGGCGGCGGTTCTCAGCTCAATTTCCTCTCCCTGGCTATCCATCACATTAAAGTCCATGATGCCCAGCGAAGTGTCTTTTACAAGGCTCACCCACCTGTAGTACTTGAAAAACCATTTCACCTGCTTTGATATCAGTCCCTTTGTATAGTATGAGTACACGAAGGGGTGCATAAATATCTTTAAGCTCTTGTGGTTGTGGCTCGTCAGCAGGTCTTCTACCGCTGCGTCAATTTCATCTGTCACCAGAATACTGGCTGTAATTTTACCGGTTCCGCCGCATGTAGGGCAAACCTCGCCGGTAACAATGTTTTGCTCCGGTCTGACACGCTGTCGGGTGATTTGCATCAGACCAAATTTAGAGACTGGGAGAACGGTAGACTTAGAGCGGTCCCGCTTTAGTTCTTCCTTTACAACCTCGTAAACTTTCTGCCGGTTCTCCGGCGACTTCATGTCAATAAAGTCAACTACAATTATCCCACCTATGTCCCTGAGGCGCAACTGACGGGCCACTTCTTTGGCGGCCATCATGTTTACGTGAAGCGCGGTTGCCTCCTGGTTTGTTTCGGTGTTCGATTTGTTCCCACTGTTTACATCTACCACATGCAGGGCCTCGGTGTGCTCTATCACCAGGTAACCACCCCCTGGTATCGTCACTGTTTTTCCAAAGGCAGCCTTTAGCTGTTTCTCGATGTTGAAGTGTTCAAAGGTCTTTGTTTTGCCAGTATAGTGTTTCAGGATATTAACCCGGTCCGGTGCTATACTTTGCACGTAGGCTTTGATGTCGTCATAGAGCTGCGTATCGTCAACTACTATATTGTCAAAGCTCTCGTTTAACAGATCCCTCAAGATGGATGAAGAACGGTTTAGCTCACCGATCACTTTATCGTTCGGCTTTGCTATTCTGAGGGTTTTAAAGCCCTCTTCCCAATTGGCCAGCATGTTGCGCAGGTCTCTGTCGAGCTCTGCCACTTCGCGGCCCTCTGCTACCGTGCGAATGATCACGCCGAAGTTCTCCGGCTTTATACTTGTGATCAGGCGCTTTAAGCGTGTGCGCTCCTCTTTGCTGACGATTTTCTTGGAGACACTTACCGTGTTTGAAAACGGTACGAGCACCAGGTAACGTCCGGCTAAGGAAAGCTCACAGGACAGGCGCGGTCCTTTGGTAGATATCGGCTCTTTTACAATCTGCACAAGCAGCTGCTGCCCCTTTTTCAGGACATCGGCTGCCTTGCCGAGCTTGTCTATCTCAGGCTCAAACTTTATCTGGCTTAGCTTGGGTGTTGCGTTCTTCTGTGTTTGCGCCGCTTTCACATATTTGTTAAGCGTTTTGATGTTGGCTCCCAGGTCATGGTAATGCAGGAATGCATCCTTGTGGTAGCCAATATCAATAAAGGCGGCGTTAAGTCCAGGCATTACTTTTTTTACAGTGCCCAGGAAAATATCACCTACGGTGTAGTCCGTGTCTTTCGACTCGAAGTGATACTCTACCAGTCTTTTATCCTGTAAAAGCGCAATGCGATCCCCATCTTGAGTAGAATTGATAATCAGTTCGTTACTCAATTTCTCTCAAATGGTTATGGTTCCGATGTATAAGACCAAAGCCCACTTTAGCGAAGCAAAGTGGGCCCTCGTGAAATTAGAAGAAATTACTTCTTCTTATGTCTGTTTTTTCTAAGACGCTTCTTTCTTTTGTGCGTGGCGATCTTATGTCTTTTTCTTTTCTTTCCGCAAGGCATAATCTTGGTTTTTTGTGTTATGAATGATTTCTTAAATTCTTAATTCAGTTTGGCAAGCTCCTCGTCTACCGAGGTGATCAAGGCCGGATCGTTGCTCATGCCCTTCACTTTCTCGAAAACAGCCTTTGCCTGCTCCTTCTGCCCCGTTCCAGCCAACGCCACTGCCAGGTAGAAGGTTCCTTCCACGTGGCTCGGGTTAACCTCCACCAGCTTCTGGAAACGCTCCACGGCCTTGTCGTACTGGGTAGACTGCATCGACAGAATACCCAGGTTAAACAACGCCTTTTCGTGGTTCGGGTTTGATGCGATGACTTCGCGCAGCAGCGTAATTCCCTGCATCGGATTAGAGGTCGCGATATAGGTCATGGCTACGTTCGTTTTGGCATCCAGCTCCGACGGGTTGTTCTTCAGCACCTGCTCATACATGGCACGCGCCTTGGAACCGAGTTCGTTGGCGCGCTCCTGGGTGGAAGCAAATGTGAAGGCCTCGTAATAAGCATCGCCTGCCCGCTTGTAGCTGTTTTCACCCCCACGGGCTTTGGCAGCAACTTCAAAGTAGTAACCGGCACTGTCATACTTGGCAGCCGCTTTGTAGGCATCGCCCAATTCTACTGCCTGCCTACTGCGGGTCTGCTCATCGCTGGCCTTGTTAAACTTGGCCCGGGCGGTAGACAGCGCCATCAGTTGCTCAGGTGTCGCTGTCATGTGCGCATCCGCAGCAGCACCTCCCTCAGCACCGTGGTCGTGGCCGTCATCTTCTGAGTGGCCTTCGGGCACGGCACCTGCTTCGGTACTGGCAAGATTGTTTTTGTCCTCCTCGTTTACAACAACTTTGGGCAAAAAGAATATAACGGCCACCAACACGATGGCTGCAATAACTATCAATATTTGTGACCGTTTCATTCTTTTTGCCTAATAGCTGTTTTGAGTTAAAACAAAATTAGATCAGCAAAGATACAAAAATTTAAGAATGTGCTACTTCTTGAATCTTTTTGCTGTTCTTGATCTTCTGGATAAAGGTTTTTGACGGCTTAAAGCTAGGGATAAAATGCTCGTCGATGATGATAGATGTGTTTTTAGAAATGTTACGAGCTACTTTTTTCGCACGCTTCTTATTCACAAAGCTACCAAAACCTCTCACGTAGATGTTGTTACCATCTGCCATAGAATCTTTCACTACTTTGAAGAAAGCCTCAATGGTAGACTGTACATCTGCTTTATCGATCCCTGTCTTATCAGCAATTTCTGATATTACTTCTGCTTTAGTCACTTGCTTGTTCTTTATAAATTAATAATAAGTTATCTTTCTAGTGTAATGGGTATCAGTAATTTCCAGAATTACCGTGATTTTCGGGGCACAAAGGTAGGGCTACTTTTCGAATAGCAAAAGCTTTAGCGCTAAATTATTACGTACCGGATGGCCCCTCTAAAGTATCGCCCAGCGCCAACCGCACACGGCCTGCCATCCCTTAACGCCTGCCTGCCACTTATATTTCAGTGTTTCACCATCTGTTTGAAGTTTCCGCCCCTCACAACAAATTTCTAATTTGCCAGTTGCTACCTTGCACACGAACCGGCCTTCGCCTTTGCAAAGTATAGCCAACGCCAGCCGTGCTTATTGAAATATCATATTACCCCATGCAGGAAACCGCACACGCACATTTTGCATCAAAACTCATCGACTGGTACGGCCGGAACAAACGCACTTTGCCCTGGCGCGACACCACTAACCCATACTTTATCTGGCTTTCGGAGGTGATTCTGCAGCAGACGCGGGTGGCGCAGGGCCTGCCCTACTACCAGCGCTTCGTGGAAACCTACCCTACTGTGCAGGACCTGGCTGCGGCCCCACAGGAGGAGGTGCTGCGGTTGTGGCAGGGGCTTGGCTATTACTCCCGTGCCCGTAACATGCACCATACGGCGCAGTTGGTAGTAGCACAGTTTGGCGGTCAGTTTCCGACGAAGTATGAGGACTTACTGAAGTTGAAGGGCGTGGGCAGTTATACAGCGGCGGCCATTGCCTCTTTTGCCTTCAAGGAGCAAGTGGCCGTGCTGGATGGGAACGTTTTCCGGGTGCTGGCTCGTATTTTTGGCCTTTCAGATGATATTGCCGCGCCCGCCTCGCGCAAAGTTTTCCAGAAACTGGCCGATGAACTGGTGCCTGCCAGGGAGCCGGACACCTATAATCAGGCCATCATGGAGTTTGGCGCCATACAGTGCACACCCCTAATGCCTGACTGCATGTTTTGCCCCTTCCAACAAACTTGCTTTGCCTTTAACCACGGCATGGTGCAGGAACTACCGGTAAAAGCAAAGGCGAAGGCGGCGCGGCCACGCTACTTCCATTACATCGTTTTTGAGCACAACAACAGCTTTTACCTGCGCAAGCGCCTGGAGGGCGACATCTGGCAGGGTCTTTACGATTTCTACCTCTACGAGAGCGACACCAAGGAGCTACCGATGCCCTTGCTGCTGCAGGAGTTGCAGGAGGCAGGCATACCGGTGCTGGAAGCGGATTTGCAGCCTCCCGCCAAAGCGTACAAACATATTTTAAGCCATCAGAAAATAACAGCGCATTTTTACAGGATAAAACTGCACGAGCCGCTGAAAAAGGAGGTACTGCAGGAAACAAGATTGGGGCTTTTTAACGTTGAAGAAATAGATAATTTGCCGAAGCCAGTTTTGATCAGCAGCTATTTGAAAGATGCGAAGATTTTAGTATATTTATAGACTGAAACTATTTATAGCGGAAAAAGCATTATCTATTTCAGTAAGCCATATTTGCCTCCAGCTTGGTTGTTGGAGTAGCCCATTTCAACTAAATATTTAACGTAAAAAGACATGGCAAGTGTAAACAAAGTAATCCTGATCGGAAACCTGGGCAAAGACCCGGAAGTACGTCACTTAGAGGGCGGTGTAGCAGTAGCTCGCTTCCCAATGGCAACCTCCGAAACGTTCAAGGACAAGCAGGGCCAGCGCCAGGAAAGAACCGAATGGCACAACATTGTGGTTTGGAGAGGTCTGGCTGAAGTGGCCGAGAAGTACCTGAAGAAAGGCAATTCTGTCTACATCGAAGGAAGACTCAGAACCAATAACTATCAGGACAAGGAAGGCATCCAGCGTTACAGCACCGAGATTGTAGCGGACCAGATGACCATGCTGGGCGGCCCGAGCGGCGGTAGCGGAAACGGCCAGGAATCAGCGGCTGCAAGCGGCGGAAACTACGGCAGTAGCAGCGCATCCTCTTCAGGCAGCGGCAATAGCAGCAACAGCGGCGGCAATGCCTCAGCCTTCCAGAACGACGAGCCGGACGACCTGCCGTTCTAACCTATGTTTCAACTAATTAGATAGTCTTGGAAAGTACAGACCCCGGAGACCCCCTGAGTTATAGTTTACTCCAACTCCTACAAAGTTCGTTAACTGAACTCAGAATAGAATACCTGGTCGCCATTGTTGGTGGCTTTATCTTACTGCTGCTCTCTGCCCTCACATCGGGGGCCGAGGCAGCTTTCTTCTCTTTAACAGAGCGTGAACTGGAGCAGTGTAAAACCAGCGCCCGCCCCTCTGAACAGCGTGTGTACCGCCTCCTGCAGCACCCACGCAAGCTCCTGACAACCATTCTTATCTTCAACAATGGCATTAACGTGGCCATTATTACAGTGTTTGCCTACGTGGCCTGGCAGCTTTTTGGCGCCAGCACCCTGGCGGCTGGCGCGATGGTGGCCTGTGTGCTTTTTGCTACCTTTTTTATCGTTTTCTGTGCAGAAGTGCTGCCTAAAGTATACGTTCAGAAGCGGCGCCTGCACCTGGTGCGCCGCATGGCTGGCGTACTCGTAAAGCTGCAGTGGCTTGTCCGCCCCATCTCCTGGCTGCTGATGTTTATCAATGAGTACATTGAAAGAAAATACATCTCCAAAGGGTACAGTCATACTTTAGAGGACCTGCACCACAGTTTGGATGTTGCCTTGACCAATGCTGACACTTCTCCGGAAGAGCGCAAGATTCTGCGCGGCGTGGTAAACTTCGGCTCCATCACGGTGAAGCAGATCATGCGCCCGCGAATTGACATTGTTAGTTTTCAGCGCAGCCTCACCCTTCCGGAGCTCATGCCCGAAATTGTGCAGTGGGGCTATTCCCGCGTGCCGGTTTATACCGAGAGCACCGCTCAGATTGAAGGCATCCTCTACGTAAAAGACTTGCTGCCGCACTTACACAATGGGGCTGACTTTAACTGGCAGCAATTGGTGCGTCCGCCGTTCTTTGTGCCGGAGAACAAGCGCATTGCTGACCTTTTCCAGGATTTCAAGGAGAAGCACGTGCACATGGCGGTGGTTGTAAACGAGTATGGCGCTACGGTAGGCCTGCTGACGTTGGAGGATATTGTGGAAGAGATTGTGGGCGAGATTAACGATGAGTTTGATGACGACGATGACATTATCTATTCTCAACTCGATGAAAATACCTTTATCTTTGACGGCAAGACATCGCTGCATGACTTTTGCAAGATTGCAGAGCTGCCTTTCGATGCCTTTGAGGAGGTAAAGGGCGAAAATGAAACGGTGGCTGGTTTGATGCTGGCGCTGTTTTCACGCATTCCGCGCACAGGCGAGGAAGTGGACTACGGCCGCTTTCATTTCACAGTAGAGTCGGCGGACACGAAGCGCGTAAAACGAGTTAAGATAAATGTCGCAAGCAAAAAAGAACAGTATCATAAAGTTAGCTAGCCTGAAGTCTCTGTTGTGGTTCGGTCTAGCTGCAGGCTTTATTTCCTGCAGCGCAGAGTACACGCCGAAGCCGAAGGGCTACAACCGCATCGACCTGCCTTCGCAAACATACAAGCCGCTACAGGAGGCACATCCATATGCTTTTGAGATGTCGGAGCACGCTAAAACGCGCCCTGATTCTTCCGGAATTGCGCAGCCGCACTGGATCAACATCATCTACCCGGAGCTGGGCGCAAACGTGCAACTTACCTATATCGACATCAGCCAGGGCAACGACAAGATGCTGAACAACCTCGTGGAAGATGCGCGAAAGCTAACTGCCAAGCACCAGATTAAAGCCTACGCCATTGAGGAGACGCAGATAAAGACGCCACAGGGCGACGTGGCTGCTGTTTTTGAATTGGAGGGCGAAGTGCCCAGCCAGTTCCAGTTCTATGTAACCGACTCTACACAGCATTTCCTGCGCGGCGCGCTATACTTTAGAACTGCCACCCAGAACGACTCGCTTGCCCCGGTCATTGAGTTTGTGAAGAAGGATATCGTGCACCTGCTGAATACGCTGGAGTGGCGGGATAAGCAGTAGGTGTCATTATTTTCTGTAAAAAACATAATGGAAGAACAAGAGCTTGATTATGATCCTTTCACTTATCCTTCTCTTGAAGAAAGAAAAGTGATAATCAAGTCACAGCCTCTTATTGATAAACTATATTTGGATGATGAGACTAATGACAAGTCTTACACTGATTTTATAAAGTATAAAAATGCTCTTGATATATGGCCTTGGAAAAACAGGTTCAACAATAAAATAAGCAAGCTTGTTTTTAGCTACGTTCTTACTAAATACCATTTTGATAGAGGTATACATGATGATGTTTGGAAACAAGACACAGATTCAGGAGCAACAATATTTCTCCCCTATCTCAGAAGCGAGCGAGACAGGTCAAATTTATTCCTTTTCAGATATTCATCCGAACACTACTATTACCATTATATATCTGCATCTGATATAGTATATCATTTACTAAATGTATTTTACAATTTAGAAGTCAAGGAAGGTGGCAGGTTTAATAGAAATATTGCTGATAAACTAGAGGGGAAAAGAGCAGCTAGTCTCCTCTCTTCATTTAATAATGATATTAGATAATAATGATATTAGAAGTTTTAGAAATGAGAGGAATGGTTTAACGCACAACTTCCCCTTCAATGAAATAGATACTAGAAGCAGAGAACAGATTGATAATGGCAAAAGAGTATATACAATGGGAGTATACGACTATACTCCAAGTGCGGAGGTCTTAAAAAGAATCAATGATTCTCTCAAGCCACTTGCAGATTTAGTAAAGGGCCTCAATGAAGAGCTAAAATAAGCTGTTACTCCTCCAACAACTATCCTGACACTCGCAGGACCTTCGGAGTGAAATCTTAAAGAAGCAAGTATAAAGCCCCGGCAGCACTTACACCTGTCGGGGCTTTTGCGTATTTTTACACTTTATACTTGCCATACTTTCACCCTAAAAGCAAGCCAAAGCGTGAGCAACTTTTTCAGCACCAAAATAGAGTTCCTGAAGGGCGTAGGACCGATGCGGGCGGAGTTGTTGCAGAAAGAACTCAACATCTACACCTACGGCGACCTGATCCAGCATTACCCTTTCCGCTACCTCGACCGCACGCAGTTCTACAAAATTGCGGAGCTGGACGAGACCATGCCGTACGTGCAGGTGCGCGGCCGCATCCGGGGCAAGGAAGTACTAGGTGAAGGACGTAAGCAGCGCCTGGCAGCCACACTGGTGGATGAGAATGGTGATCAGCTGGAGCTGGTGTGGTTTAAGGGGGTGAAGTGGATGGAGAAGTCGCTGAAAAACCACACGGATTATATCGTATTCGGGAAGCCCACCGAGTTCAACGGCAGGTTTAACATGGCGCACCCGGAGCTGGAGGAACTGGCAGAGGAGAAACAAACTACTGCTTTCCTGCAGCCTGTTTACCATACCACCGAAAAGCTGAAGGCCCACCGCATCGATAGCAAGGTGATCAGCAAGATGATCGAGCACCTGCTGAAGGTGGCGCTGCCACAAGTGCAGGAGTCGCTGTCGCCGGAGCTGATCGACACCTACCGCCTCACCGACAAACGCAGCGCCTACGCCAACATCCATTTCCCGGAGACGGTGGAGAAGTATAACGCGGCCAAATTCCGACTCAAATTCGAGGAGTTATTTTACATACAGCTGCGCCTACTGCGGCACAAGGTCGTGCGCAAAGCCGACCTGAAGGGGCAGATTTTTAACCAGGTTCCTACTGTTACCGAATTCTACAAAAACCACCTCACCTTCGACCTGACGAATGCGCAGAAGCGGGTGATAAAAGAAATTTATGGCGATTTGACCGCCGGAAAGCAAATGAACCGCCTGCTGCAGGGCGACGTGGGCTCGGGCAAAACCATCGTGGCCTTTATCACCATGCTGATCGCCGCAGACAATGGGGCGCAGTCAGTGCTGATGGCGCCAACTGAGATCCTGGCTGACCAGCATTACGTGGGCCTGAAAGCCTTTGCAGATAGCCTCGGCATTAACCTGGGCAAACTCACCGGCTCAACCAAAGCGAAAGACAGAAAAGTGCTGCACGAGCAACTGCGCTCCGGCGACATGAAAATGATCGTGGGCACGCATGCCCTGCTGGAGGACGTGGTGCAGTTTCAGAACCTGGGTCTTTGCATTGTGGATGAGCAGCACCGTTTCGGGGTGGAGCAGCGTTCAAAGCTGTGGCGCAAGAATCCGCGCGTTATCCCGCACGTGCTCGTGATGACGGCCACACCTATTCCGCGCACCCTGGCCATGACGCTCTATGGTGACCTGGATGTATCGGTGATTGATGAGATGCCGGCAGGCCGTAAGGAGATCGTAACCGTGCATCGCTTCGATTCGCACCGCCTGCGGGTGTTCCAGTTCATCCGCGACCAGATAAAGCTTGGCCGCCAGGTATACATTGTGTACCCGCTGATAGAGGAGTCGGAGCAGATGGAGAACTACAAGGACCTGATGGACGGCTACGAGAGCGTGAAGCGCGCTTTCCCGGAGTACAAGGTAAGTATGGTGCACGGCAAAATGAAGGCACAGGACAAGGATTACGAGATGCAGCGCTTCGTGAAAAACGAGACGCAGATCATGGTGGCCACTACCGTAATTGAAGTAGGTGTAAACGTACCGAATGCCTCAGTGATGGTGATTGAGAGCGCCGAACGTTTCGGACTGTCGCAGCTGCACCAGTTGCGCGGGCGCGTGGGCCGTGGCGCCGAGCAAAGCTACTGCATCCTGATGACAGGCTACAAGCTGAGCAAGGACAGCAAAACGCGCCTTGAAACGATGGTGCGCACCAACAACGGCTTTGAGATTGCTGACATTGACCTGAAATTACGCGGACCAGGCGATTTAATGGGAACGCAGCAGAGCGGTGTGCTGGATTTGCTGATCGCCGACCTCTCGAAGGATGCGCCCATACTTCAAGAGGCACGCGCCGCCGCACAGCGCATACTTAACGGGGACGCCCAATTGGAGCAGCCGGAGCACGCCAATATCCGGCGTCATATTCAGTCTTTAAGTGTAAACACCGTAAACTGGAGCAGAATCAGCTAGAAAACTATACCGAATAGCATTGGCTATACTTCATTAATTCCCCATCAATTCAAATACATGAACCTACAGGAGCGCATTGCCCAATCAGAGACACGCATTTTTAAAGCGGTTTTCCCGAACACCACCAACCACTACGACACACTTTTTGGTGGCACCGCCATGCAACTGATGGACGAGGTGGCTTTTATCACGGCAACCCGCTTTTGCCGCAAACGAGTGGTTACTGTCTCCTCCGACAGAATCGATTTTACGCAACCCATCCCGGCCGGCACAATTATCGAATTAATTGGGCAGGTGGTAAGCGTGGGCAAAACCAGTTTAAAGGTGCAGGTGGATATTTATGTGGAGGAAATGTACTCTGATACCCGGCTGAAGGCGGTGAACGGCAGCTTTACCTTTGTGGCCATAGATGAGCACAAGCAGCCGGTGCAGGTACTGCCGGAAAGTACAGAAGTATAAATGCCAATACCATCTGCTGTCGTTCTTCGTTAAGAGAGCGGGTTTTTCCTATCGTTCCACGCGAAACAATAGACGAAGCTTAATATACAGGTATCCGTTTACAATCTGGCCGGTACCGCCTAACTTAGTACGTATTATACTACCTAATCTATACTTACCGTGAAAAAGCAGTTCATCCTTCCGCTTTTGTTTCTAAGCCTGTTGTGTCAGCCGCAGGATCTATTAGCCCAGGCCAAGACCAAGGCATCCGTAGCTTTCAGTTATCAACCCGACAAAAGCGAAGACCATTATAACCCGCGCATCAAGCAGAAAGCCATACCAGTGGGGCAGGATGCCTTCGTGCTGCTGAACAGTGATGGCGCCCGAAAGTATACCGTGGAGAAGTATAACGCAGACCTGAAACGGCAGTGGGCAGCAGAGATTCCCTTGGCTGAAGGCGAAACCATCGAGTCTTTTACGGCCACCCAGGAGGCAGCCCTGGTAGTGACGCACCGCAAAAACGGACAGAACCAGCAACTGCTGGGGCATTACATCAACCTGCAGAACGGGCAGCAGGAGCAACCGTCGCTGCTGCTGGAGGCTCCTGCCAAAGGCCGCCGTGCCGGAGTGGCTGTTTCGGAGGATGGCTCCAGAGTGCTGGCATTCCGCTACCATACCGACAACAGCTTCCAGATCCAAACCATCAGCGGCACGTTGTATAACGGCCGCTTGCAGAAGCAGCAGGATGTAACCTATAACCTGAACGACCTGCGCGGCATCATGACGGCAGACATACAGCTGGGCAACAACGGGGAGCAGTACCTGAACCTGATATCAGACCAGATGAACCGCCTGAGCGTGCGCCAGTATTCGCCTGACAGCAAGGAGGCCAAGGTAATGTCGGTGCTGGTGGGTGGCGCATTTGACGGAAAAAAAGTGTACATCCGCGACACGAAATTTGAGTTGATGCCCAACGGCAAAATGTACGGCGCCGTGCTCACGGCAGACGAGGCCAGCAACGGCTACTACAGCCTGAAAGCGGTGAAGTATGATTTCGAGAACGAAGACATGGTTTTTGCCGAGGAGTTTCAGTTTACGCCGGAT
This sequence comes from Pontibacter akesuensis, assembly GCF_001611675.1. Taxonomy (NCBI): domain Bacteria; kingdom Pseudomonadati; phylum Bacteroidota; class Cytophagia; order Cytophagales; family Hymenobacteraceae; genus Pontibacter; species Pontibacter akesuensis. Next base: position 1,509,632 of record NZ_CP014766.1, read on the forward strand.
TATGTGCAAAAAGTGAACGCGCTCGACAAGAGCAGTGACAACACCAAACTGCAGGACATTTACCTGACGGACCTGCTGCTAACGCCAGAGAAAAAACTGGTGGTGGTGGCCGAGAAGAAGTACACCGCTGGTGGCGACAACGCACCTTTCTTCGCCAAAGAGCTGCACCTGTTCGCCTATGATGAGTTTATGGACAGTTCCTGGAACTCGGTACTCATGAAGCAGCAGGAGGCTCCCGCAGCAGAAGGCTTCGCGGGAATCTCCTATGCTTCCTACCTGAGCGGCAACACCCTGAACCTGCTCACACTCGAGGACCTTAACGGCAAGTATGATTTGTACCTGCGCCAGATCAACACCAGCAACGGCAGCGCATCTGCCCCGAAAACGGTTGGCCTGAAGGTGGCAAAGGATAGCAAACCAGCTTATTTGAGAGCCTACACTGCCTGGCTGGCCGATAAAAACATTGTGACGGTGGTGCGCAGTGGCAAGAAAGACAAAGGGCTACAGCTGAAGCATGTTCAGGTAAAGTAGTTGCTGGCCTTATACTTCTTCTTGGAAGCTTCTTCTTGAAAGTTTAACCCACCCCTGCCCCTCCGAGGAGGGGATTATTTTACTATTGCAGTAATTCCCCTCCTCGGAGGGGCAGGGGTGGGTTCTTTGATATGAGTTATCAACTCAAGAGGTCTTGCGTCTTTTTGTCTTGCGTCTTGTGTCCTTTTTTATAGCTTGAACTGCCGCAGCAGGCGGGGCAGGCCACCTCTGTTTTGTTGCTGCGCATTTATCTTTCTGGTAAACGAGGTGAGTTGCAGCAGCATATGGGAGAAACCTACAAAAGAGACAATCTCCACGTACATCCTGAATTCCTTTTTAGAGCCGTCCAGCACGCCCAGTTTATTTACTTTATAGGTGTTTCTGGCTGACCATGGCATCCAGCGTACCTGCTTTTTGTGGCGCAGCATATAGCGGTTAATGGCTACCTCCAGTTGGTAGCGCTCAGGTTTTAACTGCATCACTTGCTCCAGATCTGCTTTCCTGATAAGCCTCTCCCCCGACAAAAGAATATCGGAGCGATACCAGCGCACGAACCAGGGCGAATTAATGCGCCTCAGGATAATCATATCTACACTAGGGCTTTCAGTAATGGCAGCGATGGCAGCTTCTATCTCGTCTGTCCGCAGGTCCTGCAGGTCGGCGTCCATTAGCAGCACAAGCTCATTTGTTATGCTTTTGAGCCCTTGCTGTATAGCGGCCACCTTGCCACTGTTTCTTTGCTGTTGCACGACAAGCACCTGCGGCCAATTGGCCTTGATGTAGTCAGCAGTTCCGTCTGTAGAGCCATCATCTACACAAACGACCTGCCTAATGTACTTTACCTTAGAAACCACCTCCAGCACTGCAGCAATGCGTTGCCGCTCGTTATAGCACGGAATGAGACAAGAAACCTGCATAATTCATCACACTTGATTGACGAGGGGTGCTACAGTGCATACGTTGCAACCTTTTTTTCATCCGATGTCTGCACAACATTTTGTTTAGTGAAAGCTCCTTAGAAGCTTGCTATCATTTTAAGGTAAGGTCACAAAAAAAGGCTGCCACCTTAGCGGTGACAGCCTTCCGAACTGTAGGTATTTTAAATTAGTACACGTACTCGTTTGCTTCGATCAAGGCAGCTGCAATACGGCGGCGTGCTTCTTTCGTGTTGTACAGGTCTTTCTTCGTGAAGCGCTTCAGGCCCATGAACAACAGGCGCTGCTCATCTCCCTCGGCCATCGCGGCCACGGCTTCTTTACCTGCTTTGAAAGAAGAATCCACGGCATCATTCACGACTACGCGCACAATGTCAATCTCTTTCGACACGGCCTCTTCGCCTTTCATGTTCACCAGTTTCTCCACACGCAGCAGGGTAGATTCGGCCACGTAGGTTTTAATGGCCATGTCGGCAATGTTCATCAGCACCTCCTGCTCTTTGGCAAGCGAGTTCATGTACTTCTGCACAGCGGTACCGGCTACCATTAGAATGGCTTTCTTCAGGTTTTTAATCGCCTTGTGCTCTGCCGTGAACAGGCCTTCCTCCTCTTCTCCGAAATCCGGAATAGCCATCAGTTCATTCTGCACTGCCTGGGCCGGACCCATCAGGTCAAGCTCGCCTTTCATGGCCTTCTTCAGAATCATGTCCACGGTCAGCATGCGGTTGATCTCGTTGGTACCTTCAAAAATGCGGTTGATGCGTGAGTCCCGGTACGCGCGGTCCATTGGGTAGTCAGCCGAGAAGCCGTAGCCACCGTAAATCTGCACCCCTTCGTCCACCACGTAATCCAGTACTTCAGAGCCCTCTACTTTTAGCATGGCGCACTCCACAGCGAACTCGCGGGCAGCACCCAGTAGCGCTTCATTATCGTCGGCACCACCGGCCATCAGCTCCTGTTCTTTGCGGTAGATGTCCATACCACAACGGTACAGCGCAGATTCCACGGCATAGATGCGGATGGCCTGCTCAGCCAGTTTATACTTGATGGCTCCGAATTTCGAGATTGGAATCTGGAACTGGATACGCTCGTTCGCATACTTCACCGACAGGTCTGCTACGCTTTTGGAGGCGCCCAGTGTAGCAGCCGCCAATTTGATACGGCCAATGTTCAGGATGTTAAAGGCGATCAAATGTCCTTTACCAATCTCGCCCAGCACGTTTTCCTTCGGCACCTGGCAATCCTCCAGGAATACCTGGCGCGTAGAAGAACCTTTAATGCCCATCTTGTGCTCCTCGTTGCCAAGGCTTAGCCCCGGCGAGCCTTTCTCTACGATAAAGCCCGTGAACTTGTCTCCGTCCACCTGAGCAAACACGATGAACACATCCGCGAAACCAGCGTTAGTGATCCACATTTTCTGCCCGTTCAGGATATAATGCGTACCTGCCTCGTTCAGCACTGCTTTTGTTTTGGCCGCCAACGCATCCGAGCCGGATCCCGGCTCCGTGAGGCAGTAAGAAGACATCCACTCGCCGCTCACCAGTTTGGGCACGTACTTCTGCTTCTGCTCTTCGGTACCGAAGTATAAAATTGGTAGCGTGCCGATACCGGTGTGTGCCGCAAAGGCTACCGGGAACGAATGTCCACCGCCTACTGATTCTGTAACCAGCAACGCCGTGTTGAAGTCCATGTTCAGGCCGCCGTAGTTTTCTGGAACAGATACAGCGAACAAACCCAGTTCCCCTGCTTTTTTCATCAGGTTCTCCATCAGGCCCTCTTCGTGGTTATCCAGGCGCTCCAGCAGCGGGTATACTTCCTCGCGCACAAAGTCCTTACAGGTCTGCGCCATCATCTGCTGCTCTTCGTTGAATTCTGCAGGAATAAATACGTCCTGCGGGTTTGTTTCCTTTATCAGGAACTCACCACCTTGTATGGCGGCGTTTTGAGTTGATTTTTCCATGGCTATTGTCTTTTATCTTTTTGGACACAAGACATAAGACACAAGACACAAGACTTGCTCTTACTCTCGCTTATTTAGTTTTTTCTTAAATCCATCGATCATTCTCTGAATCTTTCGCAGTTGCCCCAGCAGCTCATTTAGCTTGACTTCATGTATAAAACCAAAAGCTTGTGCTAAAAGCAACTGTGTTTCCAGCTCAAAAGCTGAACCTAAAGCAATATTCAGAAACTGATTAAACTCTTTATCAGAACCTCTTCCGGCCCCCTCAGCAATGTTTGAGGGAACTGATACAGCAGACCTATTAATTTGTGAGGTAAGACCATACTTTTCATTTGCAGGGAATGAGGAAGAAGCCTCATACACTGCTTTCGCTAACTCCATTGCCTCTTTCCAAATAATCAATTCCTTGAAATTGTGCATCTAAAAAGTCTTGTGTCTTACATCTTGTGTCTTGTGTCTATTTTAGAAGTTCAAACACTCCAGCCACACCTTGGCCTCCGCCAACGCAGGCAGTTACCAAGCCGTGCTTGCCGCCTGTGCGGCGTAGGTCGCTGAAAAGCTGCACGGTGAGTTTAGCGCCGGAGCAACCCAACGGGTGACCCAAAGCGATGGCACCACCGTTGATGTTCAGCTTGTCCGGATCGAATTCCAGGTGGCGCATGACGGCAATGGATTGCGCGGCAAAAGCCTCGTTCATCTCGATCAGGTCGATGTCGTTTAACGTCATGCCTGCCATCTTAAGTGCCTTTGGAACAGCGGCGATCGGGCCCATGCCCATGATGCGTGGATCCACACCACCGGTGCCGTAGCTGATCAGGCGCGCGATGGGCTCCAGGTTCAGCTCCTTTACCATGCGCTCGCTCATCACGATCACAAAGGCAGCCCCGTCAGACGTTTGAGAAGAGTTACCGGCTGTTACGGTTCCACCGGCGGCAAACACTGGCTTCAGCTTCGCCAGGCGCTCCAGGGAAGTATCGGCCCGCGGTCCTTCGTCCGTGTCTACTACATAGGTGCGTGTTTTCTTTTTGCCGTTGTCGTCCAGGTAAGTCTCCTCTACCGTTACCGGAACAATCTGGTCTTTGAAGTACCCCTTCTCTATTGCGTTCAGCGCCTTTTGGTGCGACTTGAGTGCAAATTCATCCTGGTCTTCACGTGAAACATTATAATCTGCGGCCACTGCCTCGGCTGTTAAGCCCATGCTCAGGTACCAATCCGGGTTTTTGCTTGCAATTTTGTAGTTCGGTGCTGTTTTCCAGCCAGCCGTAGGCACCATCGACATCGACTCGGTACCACCCGCCACAATACAGTCGGCCATGCCGGCTGCAATACGGTTGGCGGCAATCGCGATCGTCTCCAGGCCGGAGCCGCAGTAGCGGTTCACTGTCATGCCACTCACTGACATGGGCAAGGACAGCAGCGAGATCATACGACCGATCTGCAGGCCTTGCTCCGCCTCAGGTACCGCATTCCCTACAATCAGGTCGTCTACGCGCTCAGGGTCCAGGGCAGGCACCGTACTCATTAAGTGTTTGATGACATCTGCGGCCAGATCATCAGGTCTGGTGAACCGGAAAACGCCACGACCAGCTTTGCCCACTGCGCTACGAAATCCGGCTACGATATATGCATTGTTCATTTTGATGCTCTTTTATAGTTTGTACTATAGAATTAGTTTCTAAGCGGCTTGCCTGTGGTCAGGATGCTCTGGATGCGCTCCAAAGTTTTGCGCTCGCCAGTCAGCGACAGGAAGGCCTCACGCTCCAGGTCCAGCAGGTACTGCTCGCTCACCTCCGTTGGGGCAGACAAATCGCCTCCGCACATCACATAGGCTAGCTTTTGTGAAATCTTCAGGTCGTGTGCAGACATGTAGCGGCCCGTGTACATGGCGTTGGCACCTGTCAGGAACATACCCAGTGCACCTTTGCCCTGCACCTTCACGTTGGTGCGCTGCACCGGTTTGGTATAGCCCGCATCAGCCATCAGTATAGCCTGTGCTTTGGCATCGGCTATCAGGCGGTTGCTGTTGATCGTAATGCCGTCGCTCTTGCGCATGTAGCCTAAGTCTACTGCCTCTTTGGCTGAAGTAGAAACCTTGGCCATACCGATGTTCAGGAACACGTTCTTCAGGTCGTTGTACTCGATGTCGCCTTCGGCATACATATCGGCAGCGCGCAGCGTCATCTCTTTTGTACCGCCACCGCCTGGTATCAAGCCAACACCAAACTCTACCAAGCCCATGTAAGTCTCGGCAGATGCCTGGATATGGTCGCAGTGCAGGTTCAGTTCGCAGCCACCACCCAGCGTAAGTCCATGCGGAGCGCCTACTACCGGTATAGCCGAATAGCGCATGCGCATCATGGTGTTCTGGAATTGGCGGATAATCATGTTCAGCTCATCGTAATCCTGGTCCAGCGCATACATGTAGATAAGCCCCACGTTGGCTCCGGCAGAAAAATTAGCGGCATCGTTGCCTACAACCATGCCGCGGAAATCTTTCTCGGCAAGCTCTATGCCTTTGTTCAGGGCCATGATTACATCGCCGCCAATCGTGTTCATCTTGGTATGGAACTCCACGTTCAGAATGCCATCACCTAAATCAAGTATAGTGGCACCGCTGTTTTTCCAGACAACCTTGTTCTCACGCAGGTTATTCAGAATGATGAAGTTTTCAGCACCCGGTATGGCTTTGTATTCTTTTGTCTGGATATCGTAATAGCGGCGCTGTCCGTTCTCTACAATGTAGAAAGCCTCTTTGCCGTTTTCCAGCATCTCGCCTACCCAGGCAGCAGGCTCATAGCCGGCTTCTATCATGCGCTGAGCGCCTTCGCGTGCACCGATGGCATCCCAATACTCAAACGGGCCAAGCTCCCAGCCAAAGCCGGCACGCAGGGCATCGTCGATACGGTACAGTTCGTCGGAAATTTCAGGAATGCGATTGGAAACGTACTGGAACAGGCCAAACAGCGTCTCGTTGAAGAATTGCACTGCCTTATCAGACTGACCGGAGAACACTTTGATGCGCTTCTTCAGGTCATCGATTGGCTTCAGCACCTCCAGGCTCTGGAACTTCACCTTCTGCTTCGGCCCGTACTCCATCGTGTTCAGGTCCAGCGTCAGGATCTCGGTTTTGCCTTTGGCGTCTTTTGTCTTTTTGTAGAAGCCCTGGCCGGTTTTATCTCCCAGCCATTTGTTCTCGGCCATTTTTTGCACATAGCCCGGAATCTGGAACAGGTCGCGCGACTCGTCGTTCTCGCCGGACTGGTATAGGCCGTTGGCTACATTGATGGTGGTATCCAGACCAACCACATCCAGCGTGCGGAACGTGGCAGATTTCGGACGGCCCACAATAGGGCCCGTGATGCGATCCACTTCGTCTATCGTCAGGCCAGTTTTCTCCATGGCCTTAAGCGTCTGCATAATGCCGTAGATTCCCACACGGTTCGCAATGAAGGCAGGCGTATCTTTTGCCAATACGGTGGTCTTACCCAAGTATAAATCACCGTAGTGCATCAGGAAGTCCACTACATCTTGATCTGTCTCCGGTGTAGGTATAATTTCGAGCAGCTTCAGGTAACGCGGTGGGTTAAAGAAGTGCGTGCCGCAGAAGTGCTTCTTAAAATCGTCGGAGCGGCCTTCCAGCATCAGGTGAATCGGAATACCGGAGGTGTTGGAGGAGATAAGTGTACCCGGCTTGCGGAACTGCTCCACCTGGTCATACACGATCTTCTTTACTTTCAGGTTCTCTACCACCACCTCAATGGTCCAGTCGGCAGTAGCGATATCCTTCATATCGTCTTCGAAGTTACCTGTCGAAATCAGGTGTGCATCGGATTTGCGGTAAAGCGGCGACGGGTTGGCGTTGATCGCGCTTTGCAGGTGCCCGTCCACCAGGCGGTTGCGCACGGCTTTGCTTTCAAGCGTAAGCCCTTTTTTCTCCTCTTCCGGTGTCAGTTCTTTCGGTACGATGTCCAGCAGCAGCACCTGAACGCCGATATTGGCAAAGTGGCAGGCAATTCTGGAGCCCATCACACCGGAGCCAAGCACCGCTACTTTTTTTATTATTCTTTTCATAGAATAGCTATAGTTGTCTATGGTTAAAATATTTCTTTGTTTTCGATCATGCCCTGGATGCGCTCGCATACTTTAAAGAAAACGTCCAGCTCTTTCTGCGGGATCACATCGCGCACCTTGTTGTTGAAGAGCTTCACCGTTTGCCGGGACACCTCCTTCTTCTCAAGTCCTTTCTCTGTCAGGAAAATGCGCACCAGGCGCTTGTCACTCGGGTCGGACACTTTGTAGATAAGGCCCTTCTCCTCCATGCTTTTAAGGATACGGGTCAGGCTGCGGGCCTCCAGGCCAAGCAGCGGCGCTATTTTAGTGGCGGGTGTACCTTTTTGCTGATCTATGTTGAGTAACACAAAACCGATGGAGGTGGTCATGTCGTTCTTCACGGCCTCCGTATTGTACATACGCGAGATGGCGTGCCAACATACTTTAAAGTGGTAGTCTATGGTTTCTTCAGGCTTCATGCATGTACTAAGGTATATACCAAATATAGGAAAAAATGTTATGCTTGCATACCTTTTTAACAAAAAATTAATCTAGCTGCAGCCCGAGAGGCTGCAGCTTTTGTCTTACGGCTTACAGGTATAGTTATACTATAAAATCAAAGAGAGGATGGCGTATACTTCCATAAAGTGTAGGAAAGGCACAAAAAAGCCCTTTCCGGTAAGGGAAAGGGCTATACTTTTGATTTTACCTTAGATGACTCTAAGCTTCCACCACTACGCCTTTAATGCGCAAGATGGCAGCCACATCCGCGATTTGCTCTTCCGTCAACTGCACATAGCGCTTCTTCAGCACCTGCCGCTCGTTCAGAAACAGGACCTCCATCACCGGATTCGTGTACCCAAAACGCGCTTTCTTAAACGTCACCTCCTGCATCTGCGCATAGCTGATGGCTTTCGCATCGGAGTGGTGGCGCAGCAGGAACAGCACAACCGCCGTGAGCACCCAGGCGCCCACGTAAAACGCCATCTGCCAGGCCGACACCTCCAGGTTGTTGATCAGGAGCAGCAGCATGTACAAGCTACAGAGGGCTATTCCGGTCCGCACCAACTTCAGGTATACCCTATCCAGCAGCAGCAGTTTTTCGACGCCAAAGTATAGCTGCCCTTTCGGTATGGCTACTTCTGTTTGCTGCGTCATACCCGTGAGCTATTTGTTATAGTGATTTTGAGCACTGCTTATCGGGAAGGCTGCGCCTAGAACATGCTTTCTATTTCAGACTGGTAATTGGCGGTAATGGCCTTGCGCTTCACCTTCAGCGTCGGCGTTAGCTCACCCGATTCTACAGTCCACATCTTCGGAATCAATTTGAACTTCTTAATGGTTTCGTACTGCGCCAGGCCCTCGTTTGTCTTATCAATCTCGCGCTGAAACTTCTCAATTACCTCCGGCTGCTTGATCATCTCCTCATCCGAAGTATACTTGATGCCTTTGTGCGAGGCCCAGTCCTGCAAGCCCATAAACGATGGCACGATCAGCGCCGCGGCATACTTGCGGCCGTCGCCCACCACCATGGCCTGCTCAATCACCACCGATTCCTTCAGCTTGTTCTCGATTGGCTGCGGCGCCACATACTTGCCACCGGAGGTCTTGAACATCTCTTTTTTGCGGTCCGTGATCTTCAGGTACTTGCCCTCGATCATTTCCCCGATATCGCCGGTGTGGAACCAGCCGTCTTTGTCGATCACCTCGTCTGTCAGGTCCGGCTTCTTGTAGTAGCCTTTCATCACGTGCGGGCCGCGGGTTAGAATCTCGCCATCCTCGGCAATCTTTATCTCTACGCCGTCGATGGCCTTACCCACCGAGCCAATTACGTTATCTTCCTTCTCAAAACGGTTCACCGAAATCACTGGCGACGTCTCCGTCAGGCCGTAGCCCTCCATCACGCGGATATTAGCCGACCAGAACACGCGCGCCAGGCGCGGCTGCAAAGCGGCGCCGCCTGATACAATCGCAATAACGTTACCGCCCAGTGCCTCGCGCCATTTGCTGAAGATAATCTTGTTGGCCAGGTCTAGTTGCTTGTTGTACCACCAGCCATGGTCTTTCTGGGTGTCATACTTCAGGCCAAGGTCCAGCGCCCAGAAGAACAGCTTTCGCTTTACGCCTTCCAGTTCCATGCCTTTGGCTACAATCTTGTCATACACTTTCTCGAGCAGACGCGGCACCGTTGTAAACACGTGCGGCTGCACCTCTTTCAGGTTATCGGCCACTTTCTCAATGCTCTCGGCATAATAAATGGAAACACCCGCCCTGAAGTATAAATACAGCAACATGCGCTCAAAAATGTGGCAAAGCGGCAGGAAGCTAAGGGCGCGGTGGTTTTCATTTACCGGCACATAAGGGAAGGCGCCCATAAAGTTGCTGACAATGTTGTTGTGCGTCAGCATGACGCCCTTTGGGTTGCCGGTAGTGCCGGAAGTATAAATGATCGTCAGTATGTCGTCTGGCTGCACGGCAGCTTTCAGGGGCTCCAGTTGCTGCACGTCTTCGCCCTTGCCCAGTTCCAGCACTTCCTTCCAGTTCTTGGCGCCGCTTACCTCATCAAACGTATAAATTTCTTTTACCCCTTCCATGCCGCGGGTGGCCGCCACCACCTTGTTGTAAAGGCTGGCATCCGCCACAAAGATCACCTTTACTTCGGCATCGTTAAAAATGTAGCGGTAATCCTCCTCGGTGATGGTTGGGTACATCGGCACGCTGGTAGCACCCACCTGCTGTATGCCGAAATCGGCAAACACCCACTCCGGCCGGTTAAAGGAGATGATGGCTACTTTATCGCCTTTTCCCACACCCAACTTCAGCAGGCCCAGGCTTACCTGGTTCGCGTAATCCTGTACTTGCTGCGTGCTATACTTCTGCCAGGTGCCATCTACTTTGGCTGCCAGGCAGTCGGGTTGCGGAAACTGCTGCAACTGAAAAGGCAAGAGGTCTAAAGGTCTGGTTACGTTCATGGTGGTTATGTTTGGCGATATTTGTACGCTGAAAGCGATAAAGAAGTGACAAAAGCCTGTTGTGCCCTGTGTTCCTGATGCATTTTAATATTTTTTTAGGAATTCTGCTAGGCAAGGCCTCATAAATATTTCCCAAGCCTTATATTTATAGTCCTACAGCAGGAGCCGCAAATGACACCGCTGGCTGCGCTTTACTTATTTTAGGTGACATCAGTAAAAACCGGAGAAGCATGAACCTGTCTATATTTTTTGAGCCTCTTAACGAAGACATCTTTGCCTCGCTGAACAAGCCCCGTACACTGGGCTCGTACATCAGCCGCTTCGTAAGCAAATTTCCAGACTGGCGCACCGCTGACATTGCCATACTCGGCATTAACGATACCCGCGGCCGCGGAACCAGCGAAACAGAGGAAGCTGCCACCGCAGAGGCCCCGGCCCGCCTGGTGCGCAAAAAACTCTACAGCCTGAACAAGGGCGCCGGCCGCTGCCACATCGTGGACCTCGGCAACCTGCGCCCCGGCATCTCGCTGGACGATACCTACCTCAGGCTAAAGGAGATCGTGGAGGTGCTGATTTCGCACAATACCATTCCCATTATCATCGGCGGCTCTCAGGACCTGGAGTATGGGCAGTACCTGGGCTACGAGCACCTGGACCGCGTGGTGAACATGGTAACCGTAGACAGCAGCGTGGACATGACCGAGGACCCCGACGCGGCCCCGAACAAGAAGCAGCTGCGCCAGATACTCATGCACGAGCCCAACTACCTTTTCAGCCTGGGCCAGATCGGGTACCAATCGTACCTGGTGGAGCCTGAGGTGATGGGAACGCTGGAGAAAATGCACTTCGAGGCCTACCGCGTGGGCCAGGTGCATACTAATGTGCAGGAGATGGAGCCGGTGGTGCGCGTGGCCGACCTGCTGACGTTTGATATCTCGGCTATCCGCCACCAGGACGCCCCGGCCTGCGAACCTGCCAATCCCTTTGGCCTGACAGGTGAGGAGGCCTGCCAACTGTGCTGGTATGCTGGCCTGAACGACAACCTGACCTCGCTGGGCATTTACGAGTATGTTCCGGCACTGGACCAGCGCGAGCTGACTGCCATGACGGTGGCCACCATGCTGTGGTACTTCATCGAAGGGTTCTACCACCGCAAGCACGAGAAAGACTTCAGCAGCCGCCACTTTAACAAGTATGCCGTGGCCTTTGCCGATGATAACCCCGACCGCATGACGTTCTACAAGAGCAAAAACAGCGAGAAATGGTGGATGGAAGTGGAGCCGCTCAACTCCGACAACGGCAGCCGCATTATTCCGTGCAGCTACGAAGACTATCTGCAAGCCACCAAAGGCGAGGTTCCCAACCGCTGGATACTGACCCAGGCCCGTATCGGCTAGTTTTACTTGGTAATAAGGCAAAAGAATTGAAAATAAAGAAGCAACTCTATCTGATCATATCTGCATCTCTGCTTCTATTTGGGTGTGATCTAAATTACGTGGATTACATAGAGCATATAGAATCTCCTGATGGGTTATATAATTATTGCCTGTATGAAGATGCCCTAGGAATTAGTGATCCAGGATTCAGTGTCTTGAAGATTGAAAAGAATGTTGACCCCGAGACAATTTATATAAACTGGAGCTTTGAGAACGGAGTGTCAGAAGAAGATAGAGAATGGATGCTTTCGAGAGAAATACTAGCTAATTACGAAGAATCAAGTTCCTATGCATCAGATCCCAAAATCGACCTGATCGATAACAGATTCTTAGTGTTTTCGAGAGGAGGGTACATGTTCGGACTTTATGACACCAAGCTCGAAACAGCTATCATAAATGACTGTTGCCCTTTTGGTAGGTGGGCAAGTCAGAATATCTGGTCGGAAAAAGGAAATAGGCAGTATAAACCAGTCAAAAAAGACCAAAAATCAGACTACGGTCTATGGGTTGAGGAAAACATCCAAAATAAAATCAAATCATATATTAGGTTGAATAAACAACGCACTATGTCAACATGAGCTAGCCAAATGTTGAATAATCTATACAACTGTTTTCTACTTCACACTTGTTTAACTCAGAAAACACAGCAGCCAAACCGTCTTTATTTCTGACTACCCAAAGAGTTCTCAGGACACCCCTTCTCAAACCTCTACACAACTACAAAAAATGAACTTACCCGAATACACCCTACAGCAACTGGCACTACGGAACGGGCAGGACCGGGATGAGATTTGGGTGGCTTACGAGGGCGTGATTTACAATGTAAAAAAGTCGCGGATGTGGCGCGATGGAAAACATTACGAGCACTGGGCAGGCCAGGACCTGACCGAAGAATTAAAGGATGCTCCGCATAATGCCAATGTTTTTGATAAATTTGAGGCGGTGGGGATCGTAAAGAGCAGGCAAAAGCCCACAAATTAAGCCGGACCAACTACAAACAGTTGCCAAGGCCATACTTGACTTGTCATAAAATCAAACACATACCATGATCTTAATAGCTGACAGCGGCGCTACTAAAACGGACTGGCGCATGATGAACGCAGATGGTGTTTCTACCCAGGTAAACACTGCCGGGATTAGCCCGCAGTATTTAGACGCCGCCCAGATATACACCATTCTTGCAGATGAACTGCTGCCAAACCTGGAGGAGAAGCATCCGAAGGCCATTTACTACTACGGCACCGGCTGCAGCTCTCCTGACCGTAACCTGCGTGTGGAGCAGGCTCTGGCAAAAGCCTTTCCGGGCAGCCTGATTCACGTAGACCACGATCTGCTGGCAGCGGCGCGCGCCCTGTGTGGCCACCAGCGGGGCATTGCCTGCATCTTGGGCACCGGCTCCAACTCCTGCCTCTACGACGGTAAAAACATTGAGGACAATGTACCGTCGTTGGGCTTTCTGATGGGCGATGAGGGCAGCGGCGCCTACCTGGGCAAAATGCTGATCAAGGCTTACCTGTACCGGGAGCTTCCTGAGGAGCTGGCGCTGTCACTGAAAAACCGCTACAACCTTACCAAGGACAGTATCCTGGACTCGGTGTATTATTCAGACATGCCAAGCACCTATCTGGCCACGTTCGCCAGGTTTATGCACGACAAGCGCAAAGATCCGGTGATACGCGCCATGATCTACCAAAACTTTGATGAGTTCTTTGAGCGTCACATATGCAAGTACAAAGACTTCGATAAAGTACCGGTGAACTTTGTGGGCTCCATCGCCTTCCATTTCTCCGATACCCTGAAGCAGGTGGCCAAGAAGTATGGCGCCACCATCGGCACCATCATCACCAGCCCAAGCGATGGCCTGATGGCCTACCACAAAGAGCTGCTGGCGCAGATTGGGGAGCAATAGCCCTGATCAGAACAAGGGAAGAAGAACAAAGGAGAAAAGACATAAATTTACTCCCGGACCAATTCGTAATTCCTAATTCATCATTCTTAATTAAAAACAAGTGTCTACAACCGAATCAGCTTCCAATTACGACGACCTTGAGCAGATGAGCGTGCGCGAGCTGCTCGTGAACATCAACCGGGAAGACAAAACAGTACCCCTGGCCATAGAGAAAGCGCTGCCGCAGATTGAGGCGCTTGTAAAAGTAACCGTGGACCGGCTCAAGGCTGGTGGCCGCTTGTTTTACATCGGGGCTGGCACAAGTGGTCGCTTGGGTATTGTGGATGCCTCGGAGTGCCCTCCAACTTACGGCGTGCCGCATGGTATGGTGATCGGCATTATTGCCGGAGGGGATACGGCTATTCGCAAAGCTGTGGAGTTTGCCGAGGATGATGCCGAACAGGCCTGGAAAGACCTGCAGCAACATGATATCAACGAGAAAGATATTGTGGTGGGCATTGCCGCATCGGGCAGGACACCTTACGTGATCGGTGGCCTGAATGCCTGCCGTGAGCGTGGCATTGCCACCGGTTGCGTAGTTTGCAATGCAGCCAGTGCCGTAGCTGCCGCCGCTGAATACCCGGTAGAGGTTATCACCGGGCCGGAGTTTGTGACAGGCAGCACCCGCATGAAAGCCGGTACTGCCCAAAAACTGGTGCTGAACATGCTTACCACGGCTACCATGGTGCAGCTTGGCCGTGTAAAAGGAAACAAAATGGTGGATATGCAACTCTCCAACCTGAAGCTGGTAGACCGCGGCACCCGCATGGTGATGGAGGAGCTAGGTATAGGCAGAGCGGAAGCCGGTGCCCTACTAAAAAAGTTTGGCAGTGTGCGCGCCGCTATCGAAGCCTACCGCAACGGAAACGGCAACTAGGCTGCAGCCGAAACCATAAAGAAAAATAGCCGGAGTTAAACGCTCCGGCCATTTTTTTGTCTGTTCATATGAGCTTATTCAATAGCTGATAACCTTTCCAACAATATTTCGGCAGCCTCCTTACTCGGTACCACATACGTTGACACAGACCAGTTGTAGCCTAGCTTAAACCTTGGGTCGGTAACGTTGTGCAGCACCTTGCGCTTATATTCTTCCAGCGGCTCCAGCCCCAGCTTTTGCCGCCGCGCGTTTATCCGCTCCTGCTCCTTAGGCGTAATCTTCTTTACCAGGTAATCCTTGGTTGCAAGTTCATCTGTGTCCTTGCAGCCGGTGCAGTCCACGCGCATGTAAACGCTGGAGCCGTACCTGTTGCGCCCTGCCTGCTGGTCCAGGAGATAAGCGACAGGCTGCGGCGCGATGTTGCCCTGTTGCACCGCCTTCAAAAGCACTTCGGTAAAATCGTAGCCTTTCCGGGTGGCAGTTTGGCGTTGAACGGTGATGTAAAAGCGGGGCAGTTGTTCGAGTGTATCGGCCAGGCCTATTATGTTCTCGTTGGGATAGCCACGCTCCTCTATCCAGTTCAGCAGTTGCAGCGTATTGGCGTTCTCAATTTGCCGGATGGTGTCGCGGTATACTCTCAAGCCTCCTTCAGCTTGTCTGAAATATTGATCGCGCGCGTACAGTTCGTCCAGGTCAGCACGGTACTCCCGGTTAAAGTTCTCCTCATACTTGCGGCGACGCTTTTTATACTTGCGGGCAAACTTTCTCCAGTGCCTCGTGGTCTGCAGCGAATCAAACACAGTCTGGCGTTGCAGATAGTCGAGGCTTACGCCTTTCTGCACCAGCTTTTCCAGGTAGTTAAACGTTTGTTTCCTGTCTCTTAACGCGAGTGCGCTCACAGCGGCATTGTAATAGTCGCGGGCGAAGGGAGACGGCACGGACGCAAAAGCCTGCTCGTAGGCCTGTAGCGCCTCTTTATAGTCGCTCGTGACAATGTGAAGCTCTGCCTGGTTTATTACCGGATGATATACCTTCGTGTAATCGGGGGCATCCTGGGCAAAGACGTGCTGCTGCAGGCAAACCAGTAGCAGGGCAAGTATGGATATGCAAAAGCGCAAAGGGTTGAGATGCATAGGTATGGGTGGCGTTGTTACTGGAGGAGCTGCAGGTGTTACGCTTTTACCGAAGCCAGTCAATCGCAGCGTCGCGTTCATCCAGGTTAAAAAACTTCATGTTAATATTGTGCGTTAAACCATCGCTCAGACGAGCAGCCTTCTCGAGCCACTCCTCGTGCCCGGCGAGGGCTACTTTGCTAAACTTGCTGTAATAGCGCACGCCCTGCTTCAGATCCTGCCACATGGCGTCTGGCGTGGTGCCATCTTCGTGCAGCACCTCCAGGTACAGGCGCAAGTCTTTGTTATCCTGCACCTGCTGCTCCAGCATGCAATTTATCGAATAGAAATCAGACGGGGTGAACTTTCCGATTGTGGCCAGCCCCAGCACATGTTGGGGCATTGCCTCCAGCACGGCAATACCAGGCTTGGGATCATCGGAGGCATGCTGCTGCAGCCAGGAAACCGCTTCCGTCCTGTCATCCACGCAAAAGGCTTTCACCTCAAAATGCGGTGTCAGAAAGTTGGCCAACCGCGACTGTTTCTTCACCCAGTCTTTATCCGTTACGATGGCATACTTCACAATCTTGTTCCAGCTGTTGAACTTCAGCTTCAGCGTGTCAAAAAAAGACTGTACCGTATCCCAGCCACCGAAGTTAATAAACTCAAAGTATAAAAGCACCTTCTCCTGGTTCGCTGTCTTCTCCTCCATCTCCTGCACCAGCTTTTTCAGGCTCGCCTCGGCCAAATGGTCTTCCAGTTTAAAGCCTACGATGTTGTCTTGTTCAAAATCAACTGTTGTTATCATATCAGGTAAATTAGGTGTGCTGTTGGCTTATGGCCTGCCCGATGCTGACACCACATAGCGAAATGCCTTTGTATAACGGCAGTAACTTGTGCTTCAGCATACTGCTTCAGAACTTATACTACAAAACTGTTTCCAAAGGCTACCTTTCAAATTATTTTTTTATGAAAAAGTGATCTTTGGGGATAACAAAAACTTTCCCTTGTTGCCTAACTTCGTTTGGCGCTTTGCAGTAAACAGAACTCGCACCCGATAGCCCTTTATTCAGACTTTTTTATGCATACCATAGAGCCTTTTTATAATTGGATCGACAAGTACTCAGCCACCGAAGACCCGCGCTCGCCGCTCTTTGGTGCCGAGAACAGCCTGTCGCAGTATACCCATACCATCTACGGCTACTACATACACCCACAGTGGGATGATATTGACTCGGAGACGCTTTTCCTGAAAATACTTTATGCTGATTATGACCTGCGCTTTGCGGTGATTGAGCTTATCGGGGAGTGGAACGACACGCTGCACAACGACATCATGCAGCTGAAACGCAACATCATCGATCCGCTGATCAGCGAGGGTATCAATCACTTTATACTTATCGGCGAGAACGTGTTCAACTTCCACGGCTCCGACGATTCGTATTACGAGGAATGGTTTGAGGATGTGGAGGATGGCTGGGTGGCCGCACTCGGGTTCCAGGACTTTGTGCTGAGCGAGATGCGGAACTACAACATTGATTACTACATCAACTACGGCGGCAGTTTAGATGATATCCACTGGCGGACTTTTACGCCCAAGCGCCTGTTTGAGCTGGTAAACAGCATGCTGCAGAAACGGCTGGGGCCATAAAGCAACGGCTTATTACGGTGCTGCCAGAGTGGCTGGTAAACAGAACCGCCTGCTTAGTATAAGCAGGCGGTTCTGTTTTTATTTTCTGTCTATTTCTTCTTTTACCTCTTCAGCGGCGTCCTCGGCAGCGTCTCCAACATCTTCTGCGACATCTTCCACTTCCTCGGCGCCCTTCTCTACTTTACTCTCTGTAGAGGCGCAGCTACCCAGCGAAAAAATTCCGGCTACTGCCAGCATATACATTATCTTTTTCATAGTATTTATACATTTAAATCATTTCTAAACTTCAGCAGTAGGGCCTATTTTTTTGATTTCTCTGCCGATAATTCCGTTCCTTAAACGAAACTGACTGCGCGGGGTTTAAGGCCTGAAAGACCTGTTCGTTTATACTTTGCTGCAAGCCCAGTTGCTTTTTTCTACAGAAACGGCTAAGCCTGAAAAACAGAAAGAGGTGCTGCCGTGGCAGCACCTCTTTCTGTTTTTCAGGCTTCAGGAGTGCTTACTATTGCTCGCGCTCTACGCCCTCTTCCACTTCTTCGGCACCTTCCTCTACTTCGCCTCCAACTTCTTCAGCTCCTTCTTCTACCTCTTCCATGCCTTCCTCAGACCTGCTTTCAGTAGACTCGCATGAGGCGAAGGTAAAGCAACCAAGCGCCAGCATTATAAAGATTGACTTTTTCATAATTTTCAGTTTTAAGATGTTATTCAGTTGATTGGTTATACTTTGTTAGTTACCTCAGAGCTTCTCCCGCAGGCATTCTCAAGCTTTATCCCTTGGCCCATACTTGGTTTCTACTGGATTACAGCCGTTGTGTCGGTTTCCTCGGCTACGTCTTCCATCTCGTCTGTCCGCTCCTCAGCTCTGTCTTCCATTTCCTCCTGATTTTCATCAACCTGCCCCTCCTCTGCCGACCCACAGGCGGCAAAGCCCAGTATCCCGATGAAGACAAAGGCATAAAGTATATTTCTCATAGATTTTTCTTTTAAGTGCCAGAGGCAAAGATTGACCCCGCTGGTTCCAGAATGGAATACGGCTTTACCTAAGTATAGTTGGGTTGTTATATTTACCGGAAGGCACCCTTTTGGGGTGCCTTCCGGTAAATATGGCGCGAAGCCAGGTAATGTACGGTAAATGGTTACTGCAGCGTGTCCGAAGCATTAAGCGGTGCGATGGTGGTATCCGCATCAAGTACGGTGGTATCCTCTACCACGCCTGCCTCTTCCTCATCCACCACCTCAGTGGTAGACTCTGTTGCATTGTTGCAGGAGGCCAGAAGGCCGGCAACGAAAAGTAATCCAAAAACCTTTTTCATGACGCGTGCTGCTTTAAAGTGAGACGTAGTGCTTATACGTGCCCCTCTTAAAAACGGCGCTGATTACTTCTTTCGGAACACGAGGTTAATCGGAACTCCTTCAAAGTCAAAGTGCCTGCGGATGCAGTTCTCCAGGTAACGGCTGTACGGCTCCTTGATATACTGAGGCAGGTTACAGAAGAACGCAAACGTTGGGTTGTGCGTCGGCAACTGCGTGATGTACTTTATCTTCACAAACTTTCCTTTGATGGCCGGCGGCGGGTAGCGCTCGATGTCCGGCAAAATCAGGTCGTTCAGCTTAGAGGTTGGTATCTTCTTGGTCTTGTTGTCATACACCTCCATGGCCTTCTCCACAGCCTTCAAAATACGCTGCTTCGTGATTACAGAGGTAAAGATAACCGGCACATACTTAATCGGGGCGATACGATCGAGTATCTCCTCTTCAAACTGTTTGGTGCTGTGCGTATCCTTCTCTACCAGGTCCCACTTGTTTACAAGTATAACGATGCCCTTGCGGTTCTTCTCGGCCAGCGTGATGATGTTCACGTCCTGCGCCTCAATTCCCCTGGTGGCATCCAGCATTACAATACACACGTCGGCGTCTTCCAGGGCACGCACAGAGCGCAGCACCGAGTAAAACTCAATGTCCTCGCTCACCTTGCTCTTGCGGCGGAGTCCGGCTGTGTCTACAATGATAAACTCTTTGCCGAACGCGTTGTAGCGCGAGTGAATGGCATCACGCGTGGTACCTGCCTGGTCGGTTACAATGTTGCGCTCCTCACCGAGCAGCAGGTTCACAAATGATGATTTACCTACGTTCGGGCGGCCCAGTACAGCCAGCTTTGGAATACCCGCATCCGGGTCCTCCACGCCTTCGTCTTTAAAGTGCTTCACCACTTCGTCCAGCAGTTCGCCGGTACCGGAGCCGTTCTGCGACGACACCGGGAAAATCTCCTCGCCTATTCCCAAAGCATAGAACTCACCCATCTGGTGTGCACGGGCGTTGGTATCGGCTTTGTTCGCTACAATGAATACAGGCTTCTTAGAGCGGCGCAAAACGTTAGCGAACTCCTCGTCCAGGCCGGTAAGGCCGGCATCTACATCCACCATAAACAGGATTACGTCGGCCTCGTTCATGGCCAGTTCTACCTGGCGATTGATTTCAGCTTCAAAAATATCGTCGGAGCCGTGCACGTAGCCACCTGTGTCAATCACAGTGTAGTACTTGCCGATCCACTGACCGTGGCCGTAGCTACGATCGCGCGTTACGCCACTCACGTTGTCCATGATGGCTTTGCGCTGCCCGATCAGGCGGTTAAATAAGGTGGACTTGCCCACGTTTGGGCGTCCTACAATTGCAATGATGTTTGATGACATCGAACTAAAATAAAAATGTTAAAGTGCCCCCGGAGCACCATGCCCCGAAGCTTTATGGTGCGCTACTCTTCGCGGTAACCGAAGCGCTTCAGCAGCTTCTGGTCTGTCCGCCAATTCTCGTTCACGCGCACATATAAATCAAGAAATATCTTCTTCTGGAAAAACTCTTCCATGTCTACGCGGGCCTGCGTGCCCACTTTTTTCAGCATCTCGCCCTTATGGCCGATCACAATGCCCTTTTGGCTTTTGCGCTCCACGCTAATTTCGGCCCGGATGCGGATAATGTCCTCCTCTTCCTTAAACTCCTCTATCACCACCTCGCAGCTATAGGGAATCTCCTTTTTATAGTTGAGCAGGATCTTCTCCCGGATAATCTCTGACACAAAAAAGCGCTCAGGTTTATCAGTCAGCTCGTCTTTTGGAAAGTAGGCCGGATGCTCGGGCAGGTAATGCAGCAAACGGTCGAACAGATGCTCCAGGTTAGTGCCATGCAGGGCAGAGATCGGGAACACCTCAGTCGGGTTCATCTTCTCCTGCCAGTAGATCATCTTGTCCTTCACGTCCTCTACCTTGGCCTGGTCTATCTTATTGATGAGCACCAGTACCGGCACCTGCGCATACTGCAGGCGCTTGATCACATCGTCCTCGTCGTGCTTCTCGTAGATATCCGTCATGAAAATAATCACGTCGGCATCTTCCAGCGAGGTGCGCACAAACCCCATCATCGACTCATGCAGCGCATACTGCGGCTTGATGATGCCGGGCGTGTCGGAGTAAACGATCTGGAAGTCATCCGAGTTCAGAATACCCATGATACGGTGCCTGGTCGTCTGTGCCTTCGAGGTGATAATGGAGAGCCTCTCGCCCACAAGGGCGTTCATTAACGTGGATTTCCCCACGTTGGGCTTGCCCACTATACTTACAAAACCTGCTTTATGAGGAGTCTCGGCCATACGCTAAAATTTGAGGTTGCAAAATTACTTCTTTTTTACGAGACCGCGGCAGAATGTGTAATTTATTGTGAATGAGGGTGGATGGGTTTGTTAGCTGCTGCCGATTCCTATACTTTATACTTCTACAACCCTTGACTGGCGCAAGCGTCCGCTTATGCCTACAACGGCCAATGCTTTCAGCAACTTATACTTGCCTAGCTACTGTTCATGCTACTTCAGCCAAGCTAACCTTACTGGCTGCCGTTCATCCTCCGGCTCCCAAAAACCTAATGCTTCGCTTTATAATTTGGAGCGCTCACGGCTGCGAGGCCTAGTCCTGGGGGTAGGGGCCCTCTCCTCGCTCCGCTGCGGGCCTACCCCTACCCCCACCCAAGGACTGGAATCAGTTTCAGTAGCAAATACTTTCGCCATGCAACAGGAAGAACTTTCCCCTTGAAGGGACTATAGGGGTGTTCCACTTCTACTGATAACTCCCCTCCTTAGACAAGGAGGGGTCGGGGGTGGTTAGATCACTACAAGCTTTACTATCAACAAGCAGCTGCCGCGTATCTTAACTTATCATATTAAAACTTCCAAAACTTTTCCCGCACTTACTGCTTTATTCACCGTTGAAGCCTCTATAAGGCATTGATATTTATCATCAAAAAGAAAGCTTTATACTTTGTACCTTTGCACCAGATAAGCATTTAGACAGTACATGAGCAAAAAGAACACTGGTAAAATTGGCGTACTGCTGGTTAATCTCGGCACGCCTGACACTCCTGAAACGCCTGATGTTAGAAAATACCTGCGCGAGTTTTTACTGGATAAGCGCGTAATCGATATAAATCCTGTTGGCCGGTTTTTCCTGATCAATGGCATTATTGCGCCTTTCCGTGCACCGAAATCAGCGGTCATCTACAAGCAGCTCTGGACCGAGCGCGGCTCTCCCCTGCTCTACCACGGCATCGACCTGAAGGAGAAGCTGCAGGCAAGTTTGGGCGACGGCTACCATGTTGCGTTTGGCATGCGGTACCAAAAGCCAAGTATAAAAAGTGCACTGGAAGAGCTGCGCGAGCAAAGCGTGGACCGCATCATTGTTTTCCCGATGTTCCCGCAGTACGCCTCCGCCAGCACAGGCTCTGCCCAGGACAAAATCATGGAGATTGTCAAGGACTGGTGGATCATTCCGAGCATCAACTTTATCTCCGACTTCTGCAACGATCCCGGCTTCATAGAATCTTTTGCGGAACTTGGCCGCAGGTATATGGCCGAGGATAATTACGACCACGTGCTTTTCAGCTACCACGGCTTACCGGAGCGCCACATCCTGAAAGGCAGCGACCACGGCTACTGCAAACTGGGCACGTGCTGCAACAGCTATAACAAGCGAAATAAGTACTGCTACCGCGCCTCCTGCTTCGAGACCTCCCGCCAATTGGCTGCAGCCCTTGGCTTGCGCGAGGAACAGTATTCTGTTGCTTTCCAGTCGCGGTTGGGCAAAGACCCTTGGTTGAAGCCTTATAGCGATGAAGTGCTGAAAACATACCCGGAGAAAGGCATCAAAAAGGTATTAGCCTTTAGTCCTGCCTTCGTGGCCGACTGTTTAGAAACGACTATTGAGGTAGGTGAAGAGTTTAAAGAGATGTTTATGGAAGCGGGCGGCGAGAAATGGCAGCTGGTAGAAAGCCTGAATTCTAACGACACCTGGGTAGAGGCCGTGAAACAGATGATTCTGAAGAACTAAATAAGATCCAAGCCCATAATACAAAGAGCCGCCGGTAACTGTACCGGCGGCTCTTTGTATTATGGGCTGATGGGCATAACCTAATCCCAATCCCAGTCAAAATCATCATCGTCTTCCTCAACCTCATCCGCTCCCAGCATAATGGGTGCCTTCAAGTACAGCCCGAATGCTTTCTGGTTTCCTTCGCCGCTGTACCTTACCCTGTAGTTCAGGCCCAGGAAATAGTTTACCCAGTAGTCGGTCTGCAGGCCAAGCACCGCTGTGTCACCTTTGCGTAACTCAAGGTAAGGCCCGGCAGCCAAACCAGCAATGCCTACACCTGTTTGCCCCTGCACATAAAGTATGGCGTTGCCCTGCTTTCGCTCAAAGCCAACGCTGGTGCTCACCGGGAAGTTGCTTTTCTCGTACCACCAAGCGGCAGCCTCTATGCCCCAGCTTACTTTCGGCTTTTTCTCCCCAAAGTTAAAGTGCAGCATCGGTCCGACAGATAGCACATCCTGCGCACGCACCTCGGTGGCAAACATGAGCAACAGAACCGGCACCACCAGCCACTTTGCTCCTAGTTTCAGGTTAAGTTTCATCTATTTTAGGATTGGGTTAAATGCGTTCAGAATCAACCCAATCCTCTGAAACAGCCGCGGCATAACGGGTCAGTTTCTGCAGCAGCACCCCGGCATCAGCTTCCACTATCAGGTTATCGGCATATTCAGGCTTGATGAAGCCTTCCTGCACACCGTGCGCGATCAGCTCTATAAACTTATCGAAGTAGCCGTTCACGTTGTAAAAGGCTACTGGCTTTTTGATGATGCCCAATTGATTCCAGGTGATGATCTCGTTTATTTCGTCGAGGGTGCCAAAGCCGCCGGGCATCGCGATGAACGCATCTGAATGGCTTGCCATCAGTGCCTTGCGCTCGTGCATGGTTTTCACCACCTGCAGTTCTGTCAGGCCAGTGTGTGCTACCTCGCGGTCTACCAGGCTCTGCGGAATTACGCCTACGGCCTCGCCGCCTGCTCCAAGTATGGCATCGGCAATGGTCCCCATCAGGCCTACTTTGCCTCCCCCGAACACCAGTTTTATACTTTGTGCGGCCATTAGCTGCCCCAGTTTGGCGGCTGCCTGGCTGTACACGTCCTTGTTGCCTGCATTGGCGCCACAGAACACAGCTATACTTTTCATACTTTGTTATTGGCTAAAAATTGATTTCGAACAAAGAAAGGCCCCGGCGCTATGCCGGAGCCTTTGATATGAAGCAGCATGAACCAGCATGCTGCCTTTCAAAGCGTATAGAATTTACCCCCGTCGGGAGTCCTAAAATACAACGTCTTTTGACTTGCTGTATATAGTGTGTTACTATTTTTTACGCCAACTGCTTCTTGTACATTTTCGCAAGCGTAGCGGCGGCGTAATCTATTTCCTCGGCCGTGTTATACTTGCTGAATGAGAAGCGTACTGAGCCGCGGCTAGGGTCACAGCCCAACGCGCGCAGCACATGCGAGCCTGTGTTGGCGCCACTGCTGCAGGCGCTGCCACCAGAGGCTGAAATCTTGCTGATGTCCAGGCTAAAGAGCAGCATCTCGTTGATATCAGAGGCAGGCAGATTCACATTCAGCACCGTGTACAGGCTCTTATCACCAAACTCCGAAAGGCCGTTGAAACTCACATCCTCCATTTGCTCGCGCAGCTGGTGGATCATGCGGTCCTTCAGGTTTTGGATGTGGCGGGTATGATCTTCCATATCGCGGTAGGCAATCTCCAGTGCTTTGGCCAAGCCAATAATGCCATAGACGTTCTCTGTGCCGCCACGCATGTTGCGCTCCTGCGCCCCACCCTGAATCAAGGGCTGAATCTTCGTCCCCGCATCGCAGTACAGGAAGCCTACGCCTTTCGGTCCGTGAAATTTGTGCGCTGAGCCAACTATGAAATTAGCATTTAGCTGCTGCAGGTCATGCTTATAATGGCCCATGGTCTGCACCGTGTCCGAATGGAACACCGCGTTATACTTCCTGCAGATCGCTCCTATCGCCTCCACATCGTTCAGGTTACCGATCTCGTTGTTGGCGTGCATGATCGACACCAGCGTTTGCGGCTGGTTGGCCAATACTTCCTCCAGGTGCTCCAGGTCCAGCACACCTTGTCCATCGTGCCGCAGATACGTTACATGCACCCCCTCCTGCTTCTCCAGCAGCTCCATGGTGTGCAACACGGCGTGGTGTTCCATTTTGCTTGTAACCGCATGCTTGATGTTCAGCGAGCGGCAAGTGCAAACCAAAGCCGCATTATCAGCCTCAGTACCACCCGAGGTAAAGAAAACCTCAGCCGGCGATGTGTTCAGCAGGCCTGCTACCGTTTTTCGCGCCTTCTCAATGGCAGCCCGTACCTCACGCCCATGCGAGTGGATGGAAGACGGATTGCCGAAATGCTCCAGCATGAAAGGAGTCATCGCATCTAACACCTCTTTGTCCAGGGGCGTGGTGGCAGCATTATCTAGGTAAACACGCATATTTTTTGATTTTATTCCTTAATCAGTTCTTACTCAACCATTGAAGTATAAAAAAAAGTTGCGCCAATGGCAGGAACATCTCCTGGCCAATGGCGCAACCTCCATTAGTTACTTTCTTTTTTATAACAACAGCAGCAACACATTTCCCTAGGCGTTCTCAGAGATTATCTCTTTTATATCGGCAATGATCTTGTGGGCCAGGTGCTCAGCAGTGGCATTGCTATCGCTTTCGGCATAAATGCGAATGATAGGCTCAGTGTTGGACTTGCGCAGGTGCACCCACTCCTTGTCAAACTCAATCTTTACACCGTCAATCGTGTTGATCGGCTGCTTGGCATAACGCTCCTTCATCTGGCGCAGCACATCATCCACATCCACTTCTGGGGTTAGCTCAATTTTATTTTTGGAGATGTAGTAGTTAGGGTAGCTGGCACGCAGGCGCGTCATACTCATGTCGGCTTTAGCCAGGTGCGTCAGGAACAGAGCAATACCTACCAATGCATCACGGCCGTAGTGCAGTTCCGGGTAGATAATACCGCCGTTGCCCTCACCACCGATAATAGCGTTCTGCTCCTTCATCATGTTCACCACGTTTACCTCACCTACGGCAGCAGCGGCATAAGTACCGCCGGCTTTCTCGGTTACATCACGCAGGGCGCGGGTAGAGGAAAGGTTGGAAACAGTATTGCCTACCTGGTTCTTCAGCACATAGTCAGCCACAGCCACCAAGGTGTATTCCTCGCCAAACATGCTGCCGTCTTCATTCACCAGCGCCAGGCGGTCTACGTCCGGGTCTACTACAATGCCCAGATCATACTTGCCCTTCTCGATCATCTTCGAGATTTCGCGCAGGTTCTCTGGCAGTGGCTCCGGGTTATGGGCAAAATGCCCGTCCGGCTCGCAGTTCAGTTTCTCGATTTTTGTCACGCCCAGGGCTTCCAACAGCATCGGCACGGCAAAACCGCCGCTTGAGTTCACGGCATCCACCACCACGCTGAAGTTTCTAGCCTTGATGGCGGCCACATCCACCAGCGGCAGATCCAGGATCGCCTTGATATGCTTTTTAAGCGCTGTTTCGCTTTGCTTATACTTGCCAAGGTCGTTTACCTGCGCAAACTCAAAGGCCTCCTGCTCGGCAATGTCCAGCACCAGCTTTCCTTCCTCATCGGAGATAAACTCACCTTTGTGGTTGAGCAGCTTCAGGGCATTCCATTGCTTGGGGTTGTGGCTGGCGGTAAGTATAATGCCGCCGCCGGCTTTCTTGGCAGGCACCTCCATCTCCACGGTAGGCGTGGTAGAAAGGCCCACATCGATCACATCAATGCCCAGACCCTGCAATGTGGCGCACACCAGTTTATTTACCATGTCCCCCGAAAGCCGGGCATCACGGCCTACAATGATTGTCTTTTTATCGGTGTTTTGAAGCACCCAGGTACCGAAAGCAGCGGCAAACTTCACCACATCCACAGGTGTCAGCCCTTCGCCCGCCTGTCCGCCTATCGTACCACGTATTCCTGAAATCGATTTTATTAAAGCCACTTGTCGTATATTATTGCTCTGGCAAAAGTAGTAATTAACTTATACTTTTAGAAGTTAATAATAGGCAAGATTCTCAGCCACTGCCCCTTCGCCCCTATAACAGTGTTTAAACGCCAGCCACACCGGCTTTAAGACAAGTATAAGGGCCACAGAGCTATTCAGGCAGCCTTTGCTATTAAATTCGCATTTCATTATTTCTTACCTTTGCCTTTATGACTACTTCACAACCCGGCAAAAACACGCGAGAAGAACAGTTGCAGGCCTTTAGCCGCCTGCTTGATGTGATGGATGAGTTACGGGAGAAATGCCCCTGGGACCGTAAGCAGACGATTGAGAGCCTGCGCCACCTGACCATTGAGGAAACCTACGAGCTTTCTGACGCTATTATGAAAGGAGAGTTGCAGGAGGTTAAGAAGGAGATTGGCGACATTATGCTGCACCTTGTCTTTTACGCCAAGATAGCCGCTGAAAAAGGAGAATTCGACATTGCTGACGTTTTGAACGCGCAGTGCGAAAAGCTCATTTTCCGGCACCCGCATATTTACGGCGATACAAAGGCAGACTCTGAGGAGGAGGTAAAGCAGAACTGGGAAAAGCTGAAACTAAAGGAAGGCAACAAATCAGTGCTGGGAGGAGTACCACGTACACTGCCTGCCTTGGTGAAAGCCATGCGCATACAGGAGAAAGCCCGCGGCGCCGGGTTCGATTGGGACGACAAGGCGCAGGTGTGGGAAAAAGTGCAGGAGGAGCTGAATGAATTCGAGACTGAGTTTAATGTAGCGGACACCGCTGCCATTGACCAGCAAAAGGCAACGGCCGAGTTTGGAGACCTGCTGTTCTCGCTCATAAACTTTGCCCGCTTTGCCGGCATCAACCCGGAGGAGGCGCTGGAGCGGACAAACCTGAAGTTCATAGACAGGTTCCAGTACCTGGAAACAGAATCAGCAAAAGACGGAAAGCAATTACAGGACATGTCCTTAAAAGAAATGGACTATTACTGGAACAAGGCAAAAAAGCGTTAACTATACATGCATCGCATTTTTTATTTGCTTATTTTTAACCCACTTTTTCTTTTTAAAGAAAGAAATCAGCAAATAAAGGATATCTTGGCACAGGCGTAATGTCCTTTTAAAATGTTTAAAAGCCTTTTGCCCCTTGTTTGGCCTGTACAGGAGTGCCGTAGCGCCCACAGGTAATGCAATCGATTTCATAGTCGCAGATCATAAACCCTAACGACGCGCGGCTACACAGAAACAGACTTCAGTGTTTATACATCAAGCGTGGCAAATAATTGGTTTTTTACGTTATTGTTGCAACTGATATTAGGTATTTTAACAGATTATCCCTTAAATTAGGGTGCTGAAGAGGCAGCGGGCGGCTTTAACCTGAAAATTTTCGTATTGGAAATGTTTGAAAATTTAAGAAAAAGCTGAAATTGCGAATTCATCAAAGAACTAATTCCAAAAGAATTACATTTTACAATTACACAAACCCTTTTATTACAACACATTACAACACAAACAGCTAAACTTTAAACTTTAAAAAAATGGAAAAAAAGACTGCAACAGTGAGCAAGAATGCTAATGTAGAGCAAAAGACTAGCCCTGTTGGCTCTCTATTTGCGAGCATTGTAATTCCAGTTGCCCTGATAGCATCTGTGCTTATCTACATGTTTGTTTTGGGTAACCCTAGCAACTTCCAAGGTGGTGACCCTGCAAACCATCCACTACCAGGCAACTACCTCGGCATTGTATATAAAGGTGGTTGGGTAGTACCAGTATTGTTAGCCCTTAACCTGATGGTACTTATTTTCGCTATTGAGCGTGCGCTTACTATCGGAAAAGCAAAAGGAACTAAGAGTGTTGCTGCTTTCGTACGTAACATCTCTGCAAAACTGAACCAGCGTGACATCAACGGCGCTATCGCTGCCTGCGACGCACAGAAAGGTTCTGTAGCCAACGTGGTAAAAGCCGGTCTGCTGAAGTACAAGGAAATGCAGAACGAGCCTGAGCTGCTGAAAGCTGAGAAAGTAGCCTCTATTCAGAAAGAAATCGAAGAGTCTGTAGCACTGGAGCTGCCAATGCTTGAGAAGAACCTGGTAGTTATCTCAACTATCGCCTCTATCTCTACACTGGTTGGTCTGATCGGTACGGTACTTGGTATGATCAAGGCCTTCGCCGCTCTTGCACAAGGTGGTGCTCCGGATGCGGTTGGTCTGGCAAACGGTATCTCCGAGGCCCTAATCAACACAGCCCTTGGTATTACAGGTTCTGCTATCGCTATCGTTGCTTACAACTACTTTACAAGCAAGATTGACGAACTTACTTACAGCATCGACGAAGCTGGTTTCAGCATCGTGTCAACGTTCTCTTCTCAGCATGAGACGCCAGCTGTAAGACCACAAACTGTATAATTAACCGTTTAACCAGAAAAAATGCCTAAAGTAAAAGTAAAAAGGAAAAAACCTGTCTTGGACATGACGCCAATGGTGGACCTTGCCTTCTTGCTGGTTACTTTCTTTATGCTCACAACAAAGTTTGCTCCTGAGGAGTCGGTGATAGTAGATACGCCATCTTCTGTTTCAGAGATCAAACTTCCAGATACCAACGTAATCACATTATCCATCGGCAAAGAGGATCGTGTGTTTTTCGGAGTGGACGGACAGCAGACAAAGGAAGCATTGCTAACCAAGATGGCAGGTAAGTATGGTGTCAGCTTTACCCCTGAGGAAACGAAAACCTTCTCGCTGCTTACAAACTTTGGCGTACCGATGAACCAGCTCAAGTCTTTCTTAGCTATGGACCCGGAAGCGCGCAAGAGTGTAAAACAGCCCGGTATTCCGATCGATTCGGTTAACAACCAACTGGGTGACTGGGTACACCAGACACGTTTAACAAACCGCGAGGTTGTTATAGCCATCAAAGGCGACGTTGACGTAAACTACAGTACCATCCAGCGTGTGATCGATATTTTGCAGGAAAGGAAGATAAACAGGTTTAACCTGGTTACCGACATGGAAAGCAAGCCGCAGAACTAATTT
Source organism: Pontibacter akesuensis (assembly GCF_001611675.1). Taxonomy (NCBI): domain Bacteria; kingdom Pseudomonadati; phylum Bacteroidota; class Cytophagia; order Cytophagales; family Hymenobacteraceae; genus Pontibacter; species Pontibacter akesuensis. The sequence continues at coordinate 1,539,555 of NZ_CP014766.1, forward strand.
TTTGAAAGGAGACATACTATATGGCTGAAATACAAGAAAACGACTCCGGCGGGAAAAAGAAAGGTTCCAAGAAAGCCGCGGTACACCTGGACATGACGCCCATGGTTGACCTTGCCTTCCTTCTGTTAACGTTCTTCATGCTTACCACCACTTTCAGTAAGCCACAGACCATGGAAATTAACATGCCTGTGGACCCTGAAAATGAAGAAGAGCAGATTGCACTCAAGGCAAGTAACGCCATGACAATCATTCTTGGGGAGGATGATGAGTTATATTACTACTTCGGCTTAGCCGATGACAAACCAGAAATCGTTGAGTCTGATTATTCAGCAGGCGGAATTCGTAAAGTATTGGTATCACCACAGGTGAAATCAAACGATAAGATGACTGTAATGATCAAACCAATGGAAGCGTCGCGCTACAAAAACGTAGTGGACATTCTGGATGAATTGAAAATTACTGATACCAAGAAGTTTGCCCTGGTCGACATTTCCGATGCAGACAAACAATTGGTCCAAGAACAAATCGGACAATAAATTATGGACGCAAGTAAGTTAGCAAACGCATCGCTTGATGATATCGTCTTCGAAGGACGAAACAGAGCATACGGTGCCTTTCTACTTCGCAAGCTCTACAATAAGCACATTACTGTTGCCGCTATCGTAGCCATACTTCTCTTTGCGCTTTTCCTTAGCATACCGCTAATTGCAGAGATGATAGGAGGCGATGAGGAGGTAGTAGAAGTGGAGCGAATTGTAACAGAAGTAGACCTGGCTCCACCACCACCATTGGATGAGGCCACGCCGCCGCCGCCGCCGCCACCACCACCAGACCTTCCGCCACCGCCGCCACCTGTGCGTGCTACTGTAAAGTACACACCGCCGGTTGTAAAGCGTGACAAAGACGTGGTACAAGAGGAAGAGATTCCGGATGTTGAGGTACTGGAGGAAATTGACGCCGGTGTAAAAACCGTAGAAGGCGACAAAAACGCTCCCCTTGACCTCGGCGACATCGACGGCACAAGCGAAGTGGTAGCAGAAGTAGTTGAAGAAAAACCTTATACTTACGTAGAGCAGATGCCTACCTTCCCTGGTGGCGAAACTGAAATGCTGAAGTACCTGGGCAAAAACATTCGCTACCCAGCTGCCGCACAGCGTGCCGGTGTTGAAGGCCTTGTAGTGTTATCGTTTGTGGTAAGCAAAACAGGCGAGATCTCCGAGATTCAAGTTATCAAAAACCTTGGTGCCGGTACTGACGAAGAAGCGATGCGCGTTGTGAAAACAATGCCAAAGTGGACTCCAGGAAAGCAGAACGGTAGAGCAGTTCCTGTGCGTTACACACTTCCTGTGCGATTCACAATCAAATAATACCCGCAGCCAAAAGCTGCAGCAGAAGCCCAACCCTAAAAGGTTGGGCTTCTTTTTTTTGCATGCCCCAAAATAATTAGTGCGCATGCATACTATGTATTGAGAAATTCGTATATTAAGAGAAGCAAATCAATAAGCACCACCCTTAAAAGCCATACACGCGAGATGAATTTTAAATGATGTTTTAACCAACAAACCACAAGCCCATGGAAAAGAGCTATTTTTTAAGCATGACCTTCAACAACATTGTGTTCAAAGGTCGGAACCAGGCGTACGGCGCCTACTTACTACGCAAGGCATACAACAACCACATTATGTTGGCTGCCCTACTTGCCACAGCACTCTTCTCCGGCGCACTGGTCATACCGTTGGTGCAAAACATTTTTTTTGAGGAACCCGTGAAGTATAAACAGCCAACCGCTGTTGTAATAACGCCTATCGATATTGTGCTTCCACCACCGCCGGTAGAACCAAAACCGGCAGAGGCAGCTGTAGTCCCCCCTGCTCCGAAAGAGAAAGTGGCGACAGAAAAGTATGTTACCACAAAAGTGGTGAGCGACGAAACAGATACGCCAGAAGAACTGCCGGACCAGGCGGCGCTGAAGGAGGCGAACATCGGGACGGAGAAAATAGAAGGTGTAGCGCCGACAGTACCTTCCATAGAGCTAACAGAGGCCCCACCTATTGGAATAGAGGGCGGAACAGGCGAGGTGAAAGAAACAAATGAGCCGTTTTTAACTGCCGACCAAATGCCCGAGTTCAACGGAGGGGAAAAGGCGCTATTCAACTTCCTGAGCAAAAAGATGCGTTATCCTGCTGCAGCCCAAAGTGCCGGTGTAGAGGGTACCGTAGTTGTTACTTTTGTGGTGGGCACTACCGGGGAGATAACAGATATACAGGTGCTGAAAGGCTTGGGCTATGGTACAGAGGAAGAGGCAAAACGCGTCATCAGCAGTATGCCAAAGTGGAAACCCGGAAAGCAAAGCGGAAGAGCAGTACCCGTTCGTTACACGTTACCTATTCGGTTTAACCTACAGTAAGTTATTAATTTAGCGATGAAGGCAGGAGCAGCAAAGTATCTTTGTTTGCTTCTGCTTTCTTTTTATAGGGTTTAGGGCTATTTTTAAGGGTTAAACGTAGAACAGGTTAAAAGGCAAGCAATATGCTCAGACCAAAAAAAGAACAAAAACCAATTTCTGCTATGTATGCCAAGTTCGCGCGCATATTCGCGATCGTGATGACGTTACTATATGTAGGCTTGGGCATATTCATTATTTTTGCCGCAGAGAGCCTGCAGCTAGAAATTCCGGTGACAGTGCGATACATGTTGGGAGGAATTCTGATTCTTTACGGAATCGTACGCTTTGTAAGGGCATTTAAAAGAGACCAGACCAATAACAGAAGATATGAAGAGTAAACTACTACCCTTAGCCGCGCTGGCAGTAATGCTTTCTTTAGTTAGCTGCGGTGGCAACACTGGTGGTCCTACGGACACGCCTACCTCAGGCAACATCAACATCAGTGTCGATGAATCATTCAGACCAATCATCGAGTCTGAGGTGAATACGTTTGAGGGCATCTACACCAATGCCAATATTGACGCAGCCTACAAATCAGAAGGCGAAGTGGTAAAAGACCTCCTGAACGACAGCACCAAAATCGCTATTCTCTCCAGAGAACTCACTCCAGAGGAAATAGCCGTGTTTGAAAAGAACAAGCGCTTCCCTCGTACCACCAAAATAGCCATTGATGCGGTAGCACTCATCACGAACAGGCAGAACCCCGACTCCCTGCTGACTATGGAGGAGCTAAAACGCATTTTCAACGGGGAGGCGAAGACCTGGAGCGCGATAGATGAGAGTTCTAACCTTGGTGACATCACCATTGTTTTCGATAACAACAACTCAGGCACCGCCCGCTATGTGCGCGACTCACTGATTACGGGCAACAAATTGCCTGAAAACACGTTTGCATCAAACTCGCATGAAGCGCTGATTGACTATGTGGCAGAAAATAAAAATGCACTTGGCGTAATCGGTGTTAACTGGATATCAGACTTTGATGATTCTACAGCCATCGGTTTTTTGAACAGAATCAAAGTTTTGGGAATAAGCGAAGACCCTAACCCGGTAACCACAGGAAGCTATTTCCAGCCATACCAGGGATACATTGCACAGAAGTCTTACCCGCTGCGCCGCTACCTGTATATAGTGAGCACAGAGGCCAGATCCGGGCTTGGCACAGGATTTGCATCCTATGTAGCAGGGGACAAAGGCCAGCGCCTTATCCTGAAGTCGGGATTGGTACCTGCCACAATGCCAGTACGGGTAATAGGACTAGGAAACCAGTAACCCGTGCAAGTAAAATGAGATAATCAGAAACAACTAAACTTAAATAAACATGACAACTAACTGGAAGTACATTGCTTTGATGGCGGCTGCTTTCCCTGCTACTGGTGCTTTTGCACAAACAGGTAACGCAGGAAGACAAGCAGTAGACCTGGAGCGTTATGAAGAAGCAAAATCTATCTACAAATCACAGCTAGGAAATAAGAACGCTGCAGACAATGCATACTTTGCTTTGGGTGATATTTACCTGCGCACTGAGAAGCTTGACTCTGCTGCTTATTACTTCAACCAGGGTATTTCTAATAACAAGAGATCATACATTAACCACGTAGGTTTAGGAAAGATTGCCTTGATTCAAGGCGATCAGGCTAAAGCTGAGCAGCAGTTTAACGAAGCGCTGAGCGGCAGAGGCAAGAAAGACCCTTATGTACTTGCCATGGTTGGTGAGGCATACGTAAACGCTCCAAATGCTACAGAGACACAGATCAATAAAGGCATTGACTACCTAAAGCAGTCGCTGGAGCGTGACAACAAGAGTGCTTTAACTAACGTGCTTTTGGGTGATGCGTACCTGAAGCTGAAAAAAGGTGGTGAGGCCATGAGCAGCTACGACAGAGCTATTCAATTAGACGACAAGTATGCATCTGCTTACCTGAAGCGAGGCCAGCTGTTTACCAGCTCACGCAACTATCCTGAGGCAGAGGCTGCTTATACTAAGGCAATCGAGATTGACCCTAACTTTGCTCCTGCTTACCGCGATTTGGGCGAGCTTTACTACTTCGCAGGCCAGTATGACAAGGCACTTTCTACTTTCCAGAAGTATGTAGATCTGGCAGAAGACACGCCAGAGACTCAGGCTAAATATGCGTCGTTCCTGTTCTTGACAAAGAACTACGACAAAACCCTTCAGGTTGCTGAGCAGGTACTGCAGAAGGATCCGTCTAACAAGACAATGAACCGTTTGAGAGCCTATTCATTCCTGGAGTTGAAGCAGCCTGAGAAAGCGCTGGAGGCCATCAACCAGTACATGAAAAATACGGATCCAAGCAAACTGATCGCACAGGATTATGCCTACTATGGCCGTATCCTTGGTCAGAACAATCAGCCTGTTAAAGCCATCGAAAATATGGAGAAGGCGCTGCAGATGAACCCTGCTGACATCGAAATGTATGCTGACCTGGCGAACCTGTATGCTAACAACAACCAGTACGATAAAGCTATTCAGGTATATGAGCGCAAGCGCGACGCCATTGAGCCGAGCAACGCGGATTACTACTACATGGGTAACATTTACATGATGGCCGGTGAAGAGAATGCCACAGCCAAAAACACGGCGAAGGCAAATGAGTTCTTCAAGAAGGCTGATGAAACCTATAAGAAGGTAATTGATGCCAACCCGGATTATGCTTATGCTTACCTGTGGAGAGCCCGTGCTAATGCCAGCCAGGATCCTGAAACAGACAAAGGCCTTGCCAAGCCGTACTACGAGGAGTTTATCAAGCATGCATCAGCAGAGCCAGATAAGTATAAGAGAGACCTTATTGAGGCAAACTCATATTTAGGTTACTACTATTACCTGAAGGGCGAAAGAGACAACGCTATCAAGTATTGGACACAGGTGAAAACACTTGATCCAGCCAATGAGCAGGCAACTACCGCTCTTAACGAGATTGCCAAGACTCCTAGAGCCAAGAAGAAGTAATAATTTCTTTCTTTTTATATAAAACAGAAGAGCCTGTCCTTAACCGGACAGGCTCTTCTGTTTTATAGCTATTTTAGAATTGGTCCATATGATCTTTTATAAGGAAGTATAAAAACGGTAGCCGTACATCTAAAAATAACTATACCCTTTAATTCTTGGCAACGTTCTCTCTTCTCAGCAAATCATCCCGCCACTTATACTTATACTTGTAGAGACAGTATTAACCTTACGTGCACCCTGTAAATGCCATGCTGTGAGAGGCTTGGAAGAAGAAGAGTGCTCTTACACCGGAGGAACGAAGCTTTTGCAGCAATCCCACTGGATCCTTCCAGGATGGCAAAATAGGTAAAGCTATTTATCGGAGTACTTACAAGTATAACTGCTCCTCATAGAGCGACCACTTTTCCAGCACGGCGCTAAAATCCTGTGGCAGCTCTGACTCAAATTGCACAAACTCCTTGGTAGACGGATGCACAAATCCCAGTGATCTGGCATGTAAGGCCTGCCTTGGCATCACCTTAAAGGCATTGTCCACAAAAGCTTTGTAGGTTCCGTTTGGAGCCCCGGACATTATCTTATCGCCGCCATACATGGCATCAGAAAAGAGTGGGTGGCCCAGATACTTCATGTGCGCCCTTATCTGGTGTGTTCGGCCGGTTTCGAGGTTGCACTGCACCAGAGACACATGCTTAAAGCTGCGTAGCACCTTGTAATGCGTTACCGCGTGCTTGCCGTACTCCCCGTCAGGGTATACAGCCATCACACGACGGTCCTTCGGGCTCCTGCCTACGTGGCCGGTAATGGTACCTTGCAGCTCTTTCGGCACTCCCCATACTAAAGCTAAGTAGGTGCGCTCAATTGAGTGGTTAAAGAACTGCTTTGCCAGGTGCGCCATACTGTAGTCGGTTTTGGCAATAACGAGCAGCCCTGATGTGTCTTTATCAATGCGGTGCACCAATCCTGGCCTCCCCTCGCCGTTCTGGTGAGTAGGCAGGTTCTTAAAGTAAAAGGTTAGGGCGTTAACTAATGTGCCGGTCCAGTTGTTATAAGCCGGGTGCACCACCATGCCAGCTTCCTTGTTCACTATTAGCAACTCCTCGTCCTCATAAGGAATGTTCAGCGGAATGTCCTCGGGCACAACATCGGTATCACGCGGGGCTTCTGCCAGCACAATGGTGATTACATCCTGCGGCTTAACCTTATAGCTAACCTTTACCGGCTTGTGGTTCACCTGCACCGATTCGGACTTGATGGCTCCCTGCAACTTGTTGCGCGTCACGTTCGGCAGGCGGTCCATCAGGAACTTGTCTATCCGCAGCAAGGCCTGGTTTCGATCTACTACAATCCGATGGTGCTCGTACAGTTCGTCTGAGTCTTCGCTGTTATCTGTTTCTGTGTAATCTATCACGGTAGTACTATAGGTGCAAAAAAAGAAAGCCGAAGTATACACATCGGCTTTCCCTGATTTTAATGATTTAGCGCAGGCTAGTTCTTCTTCTTCGTTGATTTAGCAGCAGGCTTAGTTGCGGCAGGCTTAGCAGCAGCTGGTGTAGAGGCAGCCGGAGCAGGCGTTTGCTGCACCTGTGCTGGGTCTACGCCAAGCTTCTTCAATACAAGTGGAGAGATATCGCCACCTTCAGGGCCAGCTAGAAGCGCCTGGTTGCTGATAACGTAAGTATAGCCGTTCTCTTTTGCTACGTCTTTGATCGCCTTATCAATTCTGGTGATGATCGGGTCAACAAGAGACTTCTCTTTTTGCTGCAGCGACATCTGGGCGTTACGCTGGAACTCCTGGATAGAGTTGTTCAGCGTCATAAGCTCCTTCTCTTTATCCTCACGGATGGTTTTGTCCATGGTAGCGGCACTCTTCTCATAGGCCTGCAGCTTTGCTTCGTAATCGGCATACTTGCCTTTCAGCTGGTTCTCAAGCTGCGTGCTGTGCGTTTTCAGCTCAGATTCGATTTGCTTGCTCTCGGGCATCTGCAGCAGGATGTACTCTACGTTCGTATAACCAAACTTAAGCGGCTGGTCGTTATCCTGAGCGAAAGACGCAAAACTAATCAGTAAAAACGCTACTACTAGTGATTTGATTTTGTTCATCATTGGTTGGTTGATTAAAAAAGTATTAGATGTTAGTTATTAGACTTCTTTTTGGTTGTTTTGGCTGGTGGCGGTGTTTGCTGCTGCTCTACCTGCTCTTCCCCTACTTCAGGTAATCTGTTCGGGTCATCAACAATGGCATCTGCGGGTTGTTTACCCGGCGTGTTCTTCTGTTCTGATGCCAAACCTAGCTCTTCCAGCACATACTCGGTATAATCATGCACCGGATTTGTGTAAATCATAACCAGATCGCCCGATTTATCGAACATCATTTGTACGCCCCTGGCCTTCGAAACCTTTTCAACTGCCTCAAACACCTCGTCCTGTATCGGCCGCATCAGCTCCTGCCTACGTCTGAACATCATGCCCTCGTAGCCAAAAACTTTCTGCTGATAATCCCGCAGTTCGTTTTCCTTTTGACTGATCTCAGCCTGGCGCTTTTTCTTCAGGGCATCGGTCAGCAACACCTCCTCAGCTTTGTAATCTTGTTTCAACTTATCAGCCTGCTGCTGTAGTTGCTCTATCTCACTTTGCCAGGCACCGGCATACTTGTCCATCTCCTGCTGCACCTTGTTAAAGGTTGGCATCTTGCTCAATATGAAGTTTGAGTCAATATAACCAATCTTCTGAGCTTGCGAAACAGTAGCTACTAAAAAGCCTGCTATAAAGATGAACAAAAACTTCCTCATACTAATTCAAATTTAGCGTATCTGCTGCCCGATGATGAAGTGGAACATGCCCCTATCGGCGTTTCTTCCGGTAGATCCAGGCAGCGTATCCAATCTCCAGCCATAGTCAAACCCGAGCAAGCCAAAAGCCGACATGAAGATTCTGGCACCGACACCCACCGAACGGTATAACTTGAATGGGTTATAGTCTTTATAGTTGCCAAAGTTGTTACCAGCCTCTAAAAATGCCAGACCATAGATGGTAGCAGCCGGGTTAGGCGAAATTAACTGACGGGCTTCCACTACAAACTTGTTGTAAGCAATTCCACCCGCATTCAGCAAGGTTCCATTGTTTGTGTTAATTACCGACTCGTCATCATAACCTCTTAGGCCGATGTACTCGGTACCAACAAACACGTTTCCGCCACCAAGACCTGCACCACCCAGTTTAAATCTCTCAAATGGTCCGATCTCACTGTCTTTGCTATAAGTGCCCAGGAAACCAAAGTGCGCTCTTGTATTGATAACCAAATTCCCTGCCACATTTATGAAGTAAGAGGCATCGAACATAAATTTGTTGAATTCGATGTACTCAAAGTCATCGCCACGATCAGAAAGCAGCGAGTACGGCGGTGTCAGGTTAACACTAAGTGTGAAAGAAGAACCGCGTCTCGGGAAGGTTGGGTTATCTATACTTGATCGTCCCAGGGTGTTCACCACAGAAATACTGTTTGATATACCGTTACTGAAGCCAGAGAACAGCGCGTAATTCTCCAATCTGTAGCGGCTGTAGGACAGCGAGTGGTTCATGTAGAAGTAGTTGTCCGGCCAGTTCAGGCGGCGGCCCAGGCTAATGGCACCACCGTTTACATTCAGCAGGCTCTCCGCTCCATCCTGCGATTGCTGCTGGAGCTGCCCTCTTCTATAAATGGTCTTGAACAAGCTGACAGTAAGCGAGTTTGCCTTACGGCCTCCCAGCCAAGGCTCCGTGAACGAGAAGGAGTAAGACTGGTAGTATTTACCGTTTGCCTGTATATTCAGGTTCAGGCGCTGTCCGTCGCCGGTAGGAATTGGTTTCCACTCCGACAAGTTTAACATTTTCCGGGTCGAGAAGTTGTTCAGCGTTAAGCCCACAGTACCTACGGCACCGATCGGGCCACCCCAACCACCCGAAAGGCTGATCTGGTCATTAGGGCGCTCCACTACGCTATAAGCAATGTCTACCGTTCCATCCGCCGGATTAGGGATTGGGTTCAGGCCAATTGTCTCAGGGTCGAAGTAACCCAAGGCTGCCAATTCGTTTCTTGTTCTGATTAAGTCGTCGCGGCTATACTTCTGGCCAGGCAGCGTACGGATTTCACGCAGAATCACGTGGTCGCTTGTTTTATCATTACCAGAAATCAATATCTGGTTAATTGTCGCCTGCGTTCCTTCAAACACACGCATCTCAATGTCGATGGAGTCTCCCTCCACACGCACCTCTACCGGCTCAATATTAGAGAAAAGGTAGCCATCGTTCTGGTACAAAGCGGAAACGTCTACGCCGGCAGGGTTGTAGGTGAGGCGCTTGGCCAATTCCTCCTGATCGTATACATCGCCTTTCTCAATGCCCAGCACGCGTGCCAGGTACTCATCATCGTATAGGTAATTTCCTGTCCAGGTGATATTGCGGTAGTAATACTGCTGACCTTCATCCACCGTCAGGATAATGCCCAGCCGGTCTTCGCTGATCTTGTAGACCGAATCAGATACGATTGTTGCATCACGATAGCCTTGGGTGTTGTAGAAGGTAATTAAAGCTTCTTTGTCTTCTTCGAACTTGGTGCGGTTATACTTAGATGAAGTGAATATCTTGTAGAACTTCTTCTCCTTGGTGTTCTTGAGCTGGCGCTTCAGCTTTTTATCCGTAAAAGCCTCGTTTCCTACTATCTCTATTTCGCCAACCTTTACTTTATCTCCCTTGTCCACGTTGATGTTCAGAACAACACTGTTCGGAAGTACTGAGTCAGGACGCTGTGTAATGTTCACCTTGGCATTCAGGAAGCTTTTCTCTATGTAATACTCCCGCACCGCGTTTCTGGTGCTGCTAAGTATGGCATCAGTCACCAGGCGGCCTTTTTGCAATGGCACTTTTTCCCGTAAAGCATCCGCCTGTGACTTGTTTATACCTGAAAAGCGGAAGTTTGACAAGCGTGGGCTCTCAGTGAGGTTGAACGTCAGGAATATCACGTCTCCCTCGGTTCGGGCCGACACGTCCACATCACCCAGGATGCCTTGGTCCCACAGGTTCTGTATGGCCCGGCTGATATCCTCGCCAGGCACGGTTATCATGTCCCCTTCCTTCAGGCCCGTAAGCGAGGTAAGCGCTATTGGCTCCAGAAACTTGGAACCACTGATCGCAATACCACCAATCCGGTACTGCTTCGGCTGCGAGTAATCGATCAGGGAGGATGACTGGGTAGGTCTGTTTACTACTTGAGAAGAGGCTGTGCCTGCAAAAAGCAGAAACACAAGCACCCAAAGGCATCTTGTCATTAGTGTGTTTATCACTTGCTTAGTTGTTCACTTGTCTTACCAAACCTGCGCTCTCGGTTTTGGAAGGAGATTATGGCTTCGTATAAATGCTCTTTCCTGAAGTCTGGCCAGAGCAACTCTGTTATGTATAATTCGGTATAAGCTAACTGCCAAAGCAGGAAATTACTGATGCGCATTTCGCCGCTTGTGCGAATAAGCAGCTCGGGGTCCGGGATGCCTGCCGTAGAAAGAAACTTGGCAAGAGTATCCTCGTTGATACTATCCGCGGCAAGTTCACCAGCCTCCACTTGCTTCGCCATGTGCTGCATGGCCTGTGTCAGGTCCCAGCGGCCGCTGTAGCTCAGTGCCAGCACCAGTGTCATGCGGGTGTTGTGCTTTGTCAGCTCGATTGCCTCCAGCAGTTCCCGCTGGCAGGCCTTCGGTAAACTTGCGGTATCACCGATAGTTTGCAGACGTATGTTGTTCTTGTTGAGTGTTGCCGTCTCTTTGCGAATGGTAGATACTAGCAACGTCATCAGCGCCGACACCTCTTCAGCCGGCCTTGACCAGTTCTCGGTAGAGAAAGCGTACATGGTGAGGTACTGCACACCCAACTCAGCAGCCGCCTCAACTGTATCGCGCACAGCTTTGATGGCGTTCTGATGGCCAAAAATACGCAATCCGCCCTTTCGCTTTGCCCAACGTCCGTTTCCGTCCATGATAACGGCAATGTGTGCTGGTAAATTGCCTAAGTCTACTCTCTCCTTCAGATTCATTAAAACACAATTTCCCCGCAAGTTACAAAAAGCAAGACAAAATCGTGAATCATTGCTGTTTAATCTAACAAACCTGGCTTGCTCTTATAGGTAGGAGGGCAATTGATGCGGTAGAAAGTATAGGAAATGCTGACACCGTTGTAGAAATACCAGTCTTTGTCGTTCGGATTGGCCAGGTGCGCAGGCTCTTCTTCGGAGAGTTGATCTACATTATCAGTAAACAACTTGCGTGCGCCAAACTCAAGCCCTAGGTTCCAGTGCTTGCTAAGGGCGTACTTTAAACCAACGCCCACCGGCACAGCCACAGTAAGGGTGGTCTTAAACTCTTTGTTGACCAGGTTGCTCGTCACTTTGCTGTTGTAAAGCAACCCTGCTATTCCCACAAACACATATGGCGACAGGCGTGGCCGCTGTTTCATGTCATAATAGTCAAGAAAGTTATACTCCATTACGGCGGAGAGCTCCAGCAAACTCAGGCGCAACTCGGCTGCCCGGTAGTTGTGGTACGGCAGTTCTTCATAGGCTTCGTCGCTAAACGTGTTGTCATCCGCAATACGGTGGCTACCCATAAGCCCACCACGAAGAGTGATGGCATTGGTCATATCCCGGCGGTAAAACACAGTCAGGGCTGGCTGGTTGTTCAGAAAACGGTAATTCGGAGAGAATTCGCCTTTATAGTTCGCACCTCCAATGCCTACACCTATTTCAGAGGTAGTTACCGGTGTATTGACCTGTGCGTTAGCAGAAGAGCTAAAAAAAACACTCCCTATTTGCATGATGAAACAAATAAGGAGCGCCTGTTTAAAAATCTTGGATGTCATGTAAGCTAGAGAAGTTTAGTTGAACAACGCCGCGTTGTCCGTTCTATTATCTAAACTTCGGACTTCTCACACGCGGTGCAAGAATATAATTTAATGAAATACCTGTTGTGATGTACCAGTCGTCATCAGAAGTATCACCTCGCTGATTGCCCTCACGTCCGTAACCTCTTACAATGTTGTAAGGTGTACCACTCGGATCCGGCATCGCCTGTCCAGGGAAAACTTCCACGCTTCTATCAGAAAGTATAGCCGCTGCTGTTGGGTTTTCACCACCACCGTTAAGGATGTTAGCTTTTGATGCATAGGTTGTGCTCACGTCATCCAGATAATCCGTGAAAGTTTTTCTCCAGCCCACCTCAAGTGAAAGGTCCCAGTAACGATCAATCTTGTAACGTACGCCAAGGCCAAAAGGCACTACAACCTGCACACGCTTGTACGGCTCCGGGTAATCACCGCCTTCAGCATACTGCCCTTCGGTACCTAAAGGTTGCAAAGCATACCACCCTGTTGAAATATCATTGGCACCACTACCTACAGAACCGCTCTCATAATACGCCTTGGGATTGTGGTGAATTACGCCAACACCCAAAAAGGCATACGGCACAAAATCCGGGCGACGCTGGAAAGAACTGCGGTTCTCAAACAGGTCAACGATACCCACCACAGTAATTTCTTTAATATCATTTCGAAAAGACAAGTTTCTTCCGTAACGCCCTCTGTTTTCGCCTTCATTTGGGGAGGCAGCCAGTGCATCATCGCCAGTTATACGACCCCAATTGAAGCCTGCACGAGCAGAGATACGCGGTGTATAACGGTAAGTATATGTGATTCCTACGCTTGGCCGCGTGGCCTTAAAGCGGAAGCTGGTAAAGTCCGGCTCCGGCACAAGGTCGCCAAAGTAATTCATGGCGCCAATGTTTACCCCAACAGACCCATACTGCCTACGTTTCGTCCAGCGTTGCGCATCAGCCTCAGGCGCAACAAAAGAGAACGTAATGAAAAGAAGTAGAGCGAGCGTAAAAAATTTCTTCATATCGAATGTATTTCTAAAAGGCGGTGATTCAGCAAATTTACCAAACCCCAAAATTATCAGAGACAAAAATAGTTATAAACTTGAGATATTAAAATGATATTAAAAATATTTAATATTACTTTAATTGGCTGTTCCTTTTATCTAATCCCCAGTTTAGCTTGCTGCGCAAGGTAGTTAAAAAGTTGACATGGTGCAGCTTCACCAGGCGGGCGGTGAAATTCTCACGCCGCACGGCCAGTTGCACATTCATGTCCACTGCCGTGGACCTGGAATCCAGTGCCGCCAGGTAACTACTGCTGCGTCCTTCTACCTCAAATGAAATCACACTACGGTCGGAAACGATCATAGGACGCACATTGAGGTTATGCGGGCATACGGGCGCAATAACGAAATTGTTGGTCTGCGGCAACACCAGCGGCCCTCCGCAGCTAAGGGAGTAACCGGTAGATCCTGTGGGCGTGGCCACTACCAGACCATCCGCCCAGTAGGAGTTTAAATATTCACCATCTATATACGTATGCACCACAATCATAGACGAGCTGTCACGCTTGAGAATACTGAATTCGTTCAGCCCAAAGTTGATTCCGCCAAACACCTCCTGGTCAGAATCCACCCGTATCAGCGCGCGCTCATCTATAGCATAATGCCCCTTGTACAAGGCATCCAGTGCAATACTGATACTATCATAAGGAATTGTAGCCAGAAAACCTAATCTTCCTGTGTTGATTCCTAATATTGGTATTTGCTGTGCCCCGACGTAGGTCACCGTATCCAACAAGGTGCCATCCCCGCCAATACTCAGCACCACGTCCACGCCAACGAGCTTCTCCCCGCGTCGGAAAGTCTGCACACCATCAGGTAATTCAATTGTGTTGCGCAGGAAGAGTTCAAAATGCTCTACAAGCCAGATCTCTGCCTCCCGCCGCTGCAGTTCCTCAAACAAGGCCTGAATAAACGGCGTTATATCGTCTTCAAAAGGTTTACCAAGTATAGCTATCTTCATATTCGTTTGGTTAGAACGGAAAGCGGGCGCTAAAGTAAAGGCCTCTGTTTCCTTCCCGGTTAACGGCATACTCCCCACGCAGTACAATATCGTAAAAAGTAACCACGTGCAGTCCCAAACCACCACCTAGCAACAGGCGGTTCGTCAGCGGGTTCCCCTTTTCAAACGCAGTGTCTACCACGTAACCGGCATCGGTAAACCCATTCAGGTACACCGACAAAGGTATGCTATTAAACTTCGGGTTATCTATAAATTTAAGCCTTATGCTTTTAATATCAAGCAACTGGTGGGTAAGGCCCTGCTTAAAAAGTCCGTAGTGCTGCCCCCCTACCACGTATAGTTCGTAGCCCCGCACGTAAGACCTGTAGCCCAGCGCCACGTTATCGGCAAACGCATAGCTGCCGGCGAGGCGCAGTTGGCCTTCAGCGCCGGCCATGTAAAAGTACTTATCTGAAAGGGGCACGTACTGCACATACTTTACCCGCGCGGTGGTGAAGGGGGTTCCGGCGTTCTCGAGGAAAAGCGTTTGCGCCACCCCCACCTCAAAGTAACTCCCTGCCAGCGGATAGGCGAAATTGTTGCGCTTATTTATCACCCGGAAAAGCTCTGCGCGTAAGTACTGCCGCTCCTGCCGCGCCTGCCCGTAGTACTCCGGGTTCAGCAGCGCCACGGAATCAGAGATGTGCTCGTTGTGGTACGATAGGCGCAGGCCCTGCTGCCGCTGCACATTGAGCCGGTGTACCAGCCCCGCAGATACGCCCGTGCGCTTGATAGGAAGCCCGTCCTCCTCCAGGAAATACTGCCTGTTGTTGAAATTGGTGTAACTGATGGTATGGCTGCGGTAATCAGCCACCGCGAAATCGGCACCGAGGTTATACTTGCGCCAGATGTACGGGATGCGGTACGAAAGCTCCAGCCGCCGGTTAAAGCCCCGCTGCACGCGCACGCGCACCTCTTCGTTGCGGCCCCTGAAGTTGCGCTGCACCACGCTGATGCCGTAGTCGATGCGGTCAAAATCTTTTTTCTCGAGCCAGGCGCTAAAGTTTCGGTCGGCAAAATCGAAGATGGGGACGGGATACAGGTAAAAACGCTCCTGCACCTCATATTGCACCTGCACGCGCCCCTCCTGGCAAATGTAAGAATAGTTTACATGGTGAAAAAGCCGCAGGTTGAAGAGCCGTTTCTGATTTTCCTGCAGCAGCGCCTCCAGGCTTTCTGATGCTACGGTATCGCCGGGGGCAAACGTTAGTTCCCGTAGCATCACCTGGTTTCTGGTGGTTTCGTTGCCGGATAAATTGATGCCGGAGATGATGACCGCGGGCGCATCGCATGGCTCAGCCAGCACAGCGGCTCCTGAAAAAAGAAAAAGAAGAAAGAGGCAAACTCGCAGCATTACCGCAAGTTACTAAATATCGAGGTATTTAAAGAGCATGTCCAGCCGATCGCGGCCCATATCGTTGTCGCCGGCGTTATCACTGAATTGGGCGGTGATACGGTAGTCGAAGCGCTCCAGCGTGGCGATAATACGGGATGGGTCTGTGGTGTTCAGCTTCAGGGTGAGCTTGATCTTGTAAGGGTCCATGTCGTCCTGGGAGACGTAGGCGCTCAGAATCTTCACGCTTTCCTCCTCAATCAGGCGGCTGATCTGGCTTAGCGAGTAGTCGCGCTCTGGCATAGAGAGCACCAGTATACTTCCCTGCCCTTGCAAAGCCGACATCTGCCCAAACGCTGCCAGGGTATCATTTATCGTAATGATACCGGCATAATCCTGGTCCTCGTCCAGCACGGGCACCACCTGGATCTTGTTTTTGATGGCAGCCTCCATCACATCGTAAAAGTGCTGCTGCCCCTGCACATGCACCTCCTGGTACTCCAGCTCCAGCTCTTTTAATTGGCGGGCACGGTCAGGCAGTTCTATCAGGGTTAGCTCGGTAGCCAGGCCCATGTATTTGCGGTTGCTCACCACCGGCAACTCGTTTACGCGGAACTCATCCATCCAACGCAAAGCCTTTTCTACGGTGTCGTAGAGCTTCAGCGGTGGAATCATTTGGTTGATGAGTTCTTCTGCAATCATGTAGTAGTGGTTAAGGATGTTCTTGCCAAGAATTTATCTAGAATACTGTTAAACTTCTCCGGATGTTCCATCATGGGCGCATGCCCGCACTTATCAATGAAGTATAAATCGGAGCTTTGGATAAGCCTGTTAAACTCGTAGGCAACCAGCGGCGGGGTAATTGTGTCGTTCAGCCCCCATATCAACAACGTCGGCACCTTTATGTTTGTGATATCCTTGGCCATATTATGTCGCTGTGCTGATTTGGCGATAGCAATAATGCGCAGGCACTTGGAATTACTGTTGGTAATGGAGAACACCTCATCCACCAGTTCCTTGGTCGCTGTTTTTGGATCGTAGAACGTGTAGCCCACGCGCTCCTCCACGTATTCGTAGTTGCCGCGCTTCGGAAAAGAGCCGCCCATCGAGTCCTCAAATAGGCCGGAACTGCCCGTCAGCACCAGGCGCTTTACCTGCTTTGGGTTGTTTAAGGCATAAACAAGTCCTACGTGGCCTCCCAGCGAGTTGCCCAACAACGTCAGGTTATCCAGTTTCTTCAGTTTCACGAAATCCTCCACAAAATTCACCAGCCCGGGCACACCCGCCTTGTGCAGCGCCATCTCGTAGATAGGCATGAGCGGAATAACCACACGGTAATTTTTGGAGAAATGGTCTACTACACCGTTCCAGTTGCTAAGGGCACCAAACAAACCGTGCAGCAGCAAAAGCACTTCGCCTTCTCCCTCATCTATAAATTGAAATTCTCCCTCTTGTTTGATGTGTAACTCCATTGAAGCAAAAACTTTTTGAAAGAAACGTGTTTTTAACGTTAGTGGCCGAACCTGTGTGCAATATTAGCAATACTAACCCAATTTCGTAGCATGTGCAACCCGTAAGTGGTCAGGGCGGCCTCCGGGTGAAACTGCAGCGCGTAAAGCGGCAGCGATTTGTGCCTGAACGCCATCAGTTCGCCCTCCTGCGTGTGAGCCAGCGGCAGTATACTCTCTGGCGTGTGCTGCAGTACCAGGGAGTGATACCGCACAACAGGCATTTGTTGCGGCAGGCCCTCAAAGATGGCGTCGTCTGTGCAGGTAATCTTTGATATTTTCCCGTGCATGGGCCGCAGCCCCTTCTCCAACTTCGCCCCAAAAAACTCTCCCAGCGCCTGATGCCCCAGGCAAATTCCCAGCATCGGCACCTTCTCATGGTAGTGCCGGATCACGTCCATCATACTTCCGGCAGCTTGCGGTGTTCCCGGCCCCGGCGACAGCACAATAGCCTCTATCGGCAGCTTTTGCAGCTCCTGCAGCGGCACATCGTTCCGCACCACCTCTACCTCCACTCCCAACCGGCCAAAGTAATCGACCAGATTGTAGGTAAACGAGTCAAAGTTATCGAGCAGGAGAAGCATGAAAAGTCATAAAATCAGAAAGATAAAAAGTTAAGAACTCTAGGTTAAGGATGAATGAGCCAGCGGCAAATATGGACAGTTGGTTTCCCGAAAGCGCCACTATTTCCTGACTCTCTATCTCCTCAACTTTTAACTTTCTAAGTTTTAGAAGTGCTGGCGCAGTGATAAGATGAGGGCTTTAACGAATGGAAGCACGTAGCTTAGGATGTCTAGGGCGTAAGGGGTTGTTTTGAGCACGACCGGATACACCGTTGAGGCAGCGGCCGTTTCCGGCGACACGCTGATGCCTGCCATGTCAGAAACATACAGCAGCAGGCTGATAGCCACGCACCACTTCAGTGCCCCAAGTATACTTCCCAGCACATTATCGAAGAGGCCGAAAGGCGTGAAATCAATTACTTTTTTGAGCAGCAGGCCTCCCAGGTGAATAAGCAGGATGATGCCAACAAAAACAACTAAAAAGGTGACGTAGGGCAGCAGGCCATGGGCATCCCCGATAAAATCAGACATGATAGGCAAGGCGGAATCCAGCAGTTTCAGGCCGCCAAGTATGGCCAGCACCAAGGCCACCAGCGACACCAGTTCCAGCAGCAGGCCTTTGCGGAAGCCCATAAAAGCCCCGTAGGCAATGGGAATGGCCAGGAAAATATCAAACGTACTCATAAACTAGACACAAGATATTAGAAGCTAGACAATAGACTTTTCTGAATGTACTAAAACTCTAGCTAATTTCTTGATAATACTGTCGTTCCGCAGCCTAAATACAGCTGCAGAACGATAGCTTATACTTTAAAAATCAGTGTTGTTCAGCAATGCTCCTACTGTCAAAGAAATAGCACGTCCATCGGCCTGACCGGCCAGTTCCTTGGAGGCTACGCCCATTACTTTGCCAATGTCTGAGGGGCCCGTGGCACCGACGCGCTGGATGATCTCCACCAGGCGCGCGCGCAGGTCCCCTTCGTCCAGCTGCTGTGGCAGGTACTGCTCAATTACAGCCAGTTCTGTCATCTCCACCTCTGCCAGGTCCTGGCGGCCTTGCTGTGCATACAGCTCTGCCGACTCCCGGCGCTGCTTGGCAGCCTTGGTGAGCAGCTTCATCTCGGTGTCCTGGCTGATGCCGTCCATGCCGCCTTTTTCGGTTTCGGCCAGCAGGATTTGCGACTTTATACTTCTTAGGGCCTGCAGGCGTGCTTTGTCCTTAGCTAGCATGGCCTGCTTAATATCCGCATCGATGCGTTCTTTTAGCGTCATAGTTTTTTTTTAAATAAGTGCTTTTATACTTTGATAAGCTGCTGCTTATGCGGCAGCCAGGGTTGTATACGCTTCTACGGCCAAAGCCACAGATATCATCTTAAACAAAATTAGCTTAACTTAGTCATTTGTAAAACGAACGTATAAAACGGCCTTTGCGCCACGCTTTTGTTGTACCCATGACCAAACTGAGTGTAAATATAAACAAAATAGCCACGCTTCGGAACGCCCGCGGCGGCAACAGACCAAACGTGGTACAAACCGCCCTAGACTGCGAGCGCTTTGGAGCCGAGGGCATTACAGTGCACCCGCGCCCCGACGAGCGCCACATCCGTTATCAGGATGTCTACGATCTGAAGGAGGTGGTAACCACCGAGTTTAACATTGAGGGTAACCCCACGCCCGACTTCCTGCGCATTGTAAAAGAAGTGCGCCCGGCACAGGCCACACTGGTGCCTGATGCGCCCGATGCCATCACTTCCAACGCCGGCTGGGACACTGTAAAGTACAAAGATTTTCTGACGGATGTGATTGGGGAGCTGAAAGAATTGGGTATCCGCACCTCTATTTTTGTTGACCCAGTAGAACGCATGGTAGAGGGTGCCGCCGCAGTGGCTACCGACCGTATTGAGCTTTACACCGAGGCTTACGCCAGCGAATACCTTCAGAACCGGGAGCAGGCCATCGCGCCATACTTAGCCGCAGCCAGAAAAGCTCAGGAGTATAAACTGGGCCTCAACGCTGGTCACGACCTGGACCTCGACAACCTGAAATACCTGCACGACACGCTGCCGGGGCTGCAGGAAGTAAGCATTGGCCATGCCCTGATCTGCGATGCCTTATACTTTGGGCTGGAGAACACGATACAGCTGTACCTGCGTCAGCTTAAGTAATGGTAAACAGACTAACAATAGCCGAATTCCTGCAGAAGGCAGCACAACTGCCGGTGCTGGATGTGCGCGCACCCAAAGAGTACGAGGTGGGGCATATTCCGGCAGCGCATTCTTTTCCTATTTTCGATGATACAGACCGTGCTAAAATTGGAACGGCCTACAAACAGCAGGGACACGACCCGGCGGTGCTGCTCGGCTTGGACTCCTTTGGCCCGCGTATGTCGGGCTTTGTGAAAGAGGCGACGAAGCTGGCGAAGGACAAGGAAATGCTCGTGCATTGCTGGCGCGGCGGCATGCGCAGCGGTGCAATGGCCTGGCTGCTGGATTTCTCGGGATTTAAGGTAAACCTGCTGGAGGGCGGCTACAAAGCTTACCGCCACCTGATGCACGCTCAATTCGAGAAGCCGCGCAGGCTCCTTATACTTGGCGGCCTAACGGGCACAGGCAAAACCGATCTGCTTCCCTATTTGCAACAACAGGGGCAGCAAGTTATAGACCTGGAAGGACTGGCCCATCATAAAGGATCTGCCTTCGGAAGTATAGACATGCCGCCACAGCCAAGCACCGAGCATTTTGAGAACCTGCTGGGCATGGAGTTGTTAAAGACGGAAGAAGGACAGCCGCTGTGGCTGGAGGACGAGAGCAAGACCATTGGCCGTGTGATGATGCCCAAACCGCTCCACGACCAGATGCAGGCCGCTCCTACCATTGTGCTGGAGATTCCGGTGAAGCTGCGCATACAGAAACTGGCCCAGGAGTACTGCAACACTGATAAAGACCAACTTGCCGCGGCCATTCAGAAAATACAGAAGCGTTTGGGTGGCTTGGCTACCAAAGAGGCACTGGCGGCCATCGCCGAAGGCGACATGGAGAAGATGGTGGAGATTGCGCTCGTATATTACGACAAGGCCTACACCTTTGATCTCGACAAGCGGCAACACCTGATTCCGCTGCACTTACAAAGTATAAATCCTGAAGAAAACGCTGCGCAAGTGCAGCAGCTGGCTCAAAAACACAACTTACTGTAAATGGAACCTACATCACTCGAAAATATAAAGCTCACACAGTACAGCCACGGCGCTGGCTGCGGCTGCAAAATATCGCCAAAAGTGCTTGACTCCATCCTGCACTCTGACATCAGCTATCCGCAGGAGAAAAACTTGCTGGTAGGCAACAGCTCCCGCGACGATGCTGCCGTGTACGACATCGGCCAGGGCCGCGCCGTTATCAGCACCACCGACTTCTTTATGCCCATTGTAGATGATGCCTACGATTTTGGACGCATTGCCTCGGCCAACGCCATTTCGGATGTATATGCCATGGGCGGTACGCCGATGATGGCGATTGCCGTGCTAGGCTGGCCTATTGATAAACTTCCACCGGAAGTAGCCAGGCGCGTAATTGAGGGCAGCCGCAGCATTTGCCAGGAAGCGGGTATTCCGCTGGCAGGCGGCCACAGCATTGATAGCCCGGAGCCGATCTTTGGGCTAGCCGTAACAGGCATGGTGGACATCAAAAACCTGAAGCAGAACGACACTGCCACCGCCGGCTGTGAGCTATACTTAACCAAACCACTGGGCGTCGGCATCCTCACCACTTCGCAGAAAAAAGCTATCCTCAAACCTGAGCACGAGCAAATTGCGCCGCAACAGATGATGCAACTGAACAAGATAGGCGCTGAACTGGGGCAACTGCCGCAGGTAAAAGCTATGACCGACGTAACCGGTTTTGGCTTGATGGGCCACCTTTCTGAGATGTGCGAGGGCAGCAACCTCACCGCCGAAGTATACTTCGACAAAGTGCCGGTACTGCCGGAGGCGCTGGAATACCTGGCGCAGAAGGCCATCCCCGGAGGCACTCACCGCAACTTCGACAGCTACGGCCACAAGCTAGGCGACCTCACGCCAGACCAGAAGCACCTGCTCTGCGACCCACAAACAAGCGGTGGCCTACTAATAGCCGTCGAACCGGCAGGTCGTGAAGAAGTGTTGGAGATTTTTCGCAAGTATGATCTGCACCTGGAACCGTTGGGCGTGCTAAAGGAGCGTAATGGCGAGGAGAAGCTGATACAGGTAGTATAAAGCAGTAAGCTATGAGCAGCGGCAGATATAGGAAACTCTACTATGTACCGGGGTTAATCAGTTTAATCCTGGTGCCGCTGCTGTTGTCTTTTAGTGGCCAGGAGGTTGTGAAAGGGCTGGACAAAACGGTCTTAGAGATCTCAATGTGGAATCCTGCCTTTGCGGAGCATTCCCCTTTTCCGAATCGGGATTATCAGGAAGTGAAGCTTATAGGGGATGAAAAGCGAGATGCTGCAGCTATCGAAAACGGCAAGCATCTTATCAAGAACCTTTACGATCAGAGAGATACGACGCAAGGAATTCACTTCGCCCTTCAGGATTCTGCTTCCTATGGTACCTTTGTGCACCTGCTCAACTTCTTCAAGACAGACAGCATTCCATACTATATTGTCTACAATAAAAATATCTGGGTGCTGTATACTGCTCCAAGCAAGCCGGATAGGCAGGACTATAGGCTAATCTGTGGTAATTCTTATTTGGAAAACGTGATAGTTCAGGATTCTGAAGAAGCTAATATTTTTGCATTTATCTCGCCTTATGAGCCATCAGCAGCTAAACTATGGCCTGTACTTGCGACCCTGCTTTTGCTTATCCTGGCAAGCTTTAAGAGCATGAAGCATATACTATCCCCACCATCTAAACCATACTTCCGTAAGCTTTAATCTGATTGGGTTAATTGATCATAAATAACTGAACAAATGAAGTTACACTATAAAGAAATGGGCCAAGGCCAGCCGCTGCTGATTCTGCACGGCTTGTTTGGCACATTGGATAACTGGGCCACCCTGGCAAAAAGACTGGCAGAGCAATACAATGTGTTCCTGATAGATTTGCGCAATCACGGGCGCTCGCCGCATGCCGATGAGCACACCTATGAGTTAATGGCCGCCGACGTGCTGGAACTGGTGGATGAGCTGAAACTGCCGACACCGGTGATCATGGGTCACTCGATGGGTGGCAAAGTGGCGATGAAGTACGCGCTGACGTATCCTACCCGCCTCACAAAATTGATTGTGGTGGACATCGCGCCCAAAGCGTACCCGCCGCATCATGACGATATCATTGAGGCGTTGCAGTCAGTAGACTTAACCTCTACCACCAGCCGCAGCGATATTGATGACCAACTGGCTAAAACTATCTCGGAGCCCGATGTGCGCCTGTTTCTGATGAAAAACATTTACCGCAAGGAAGACAATACCTTCGGCTGGCGCATGAATCTGGACGGTATCGACAAGAACTACGAAAACATTGCCGCCGCCATCACCGCTGAGGTACCGTTTAAGAAAAACGCCTTATTTATTAAAGGTGGCCGATCCAGCTATATCAAGCAGGAAGATATCTATGACAGTATTGAGCGGCTGTTTACCCTGGTTGAAGTTGAAACTATCCCGAACGCGGGCCACTGGGTGCACGCACAGGCACCAGACGAGGTGTACGACTTAGTGACAACCTTTATCAATGCAGATTAATCTGAATCAGGATTTACAGGATGAGAAGGATGTACGGGATTTATAATAGGATCTGCTCTGATACTTGCATCCTGTTATCCTTACAAGTCCTTTTATTCTTTAAAAGGTTATCCTGTGTATCCTCGAAATCTTGAAAATCCTGATTCAGACATTGTGCTTACCTTTACAACATGAAACAGACCGGCACGCTTTACCTTATCCCCACCATACTTGCAGAAGACACGCATAACCAGGTTATCTCGCCGCAGGTGAAGGACACGGTGCAGCACCTGACGTATTTTATTGTGGAGAACCTGCGCACAGCGCGACGCTATGTGAAAAGCATTTGCCCCGAGCTGGTGATAGAAGAACTGACGTTTGTGCAGGTGGACAAGGATGCGACACCCGCTCAGGTGCAGGCTTCGCTCTCGCCGCTGCTGGATAAGGGTTTGAACGCCGGTATTATCTCGGAAGCAGGTTGCCCGGGCGTGGCAGACCCTGGTGCGGAGGTGGTGAAGTATGCGCATCAGAAAAGTATAAAGGTGGTACCTTTTGCCGGACCATCGGCTATACTTCTTAGCCTGATGGCGAGTGGCTTTAACGGGCAGCAATTCTGTTTCCACGGCTACCTGCCCATCGAGAAGCGCGACCGGCTGCAGGCGCTGCGCCAACTGGAGAAAGAGATGCAGCAGCGCAACCAGACACAGATCTTTATGGAAACGCCCTACCGCAACAACAAACTGCTCGAAGACCTGCTTTCTACCCTTCATCCTGAAACAAAGCTTTGCATCGCGGCGAACATCACCTCTCCCGAGCATGAGCTTATTCAAACCAAAAGCGTCAACCAGTGGCAGGGTAAGCTGCCTGACATCCACAAGCAACCGGCTGTTTTCCTGATCTATAACTAACAAAATTGATTTTCCGCAGTTACCCATACTTGCTTCGGTAACAAAGTATAAATCGTTCTTAAGCAGCCAGAAAAGGATCTCCTTCCTATACTTCTTGAGCTTTAATGCATTTATCAGCAAAAGAAAAGGCCCCCGGATACCGGGGGCCTTTTCACAATGAAGAATGTATTTAATTTTTACCTAAACTTTCCGTTATTCCACATCCCACCATACTCTGGTGTAGTTGTCGTCTGCGCCCTGGCGCTCCAGAACCGCATCGTAGTTAGCCTCGTTCAGGGCTCTCGCGTTAGACGGATAGCCCATTCTGCGTGGAATACCTCTTGCATCAACAGCGTCCGGAGCAGGCGTAAGTGCAGGGTAGCCAGTTCTTCTCCAGTCTGTCCAGGCTTCAAAACCGTTCTGGTACTGGTGCACCCACTTCTGCGTGATGATCTTCTCCAGACCGTTTGCACCTGTGTAGGCGATCTCAGGCTGCGCGATGAACTCGTTATACATGGCCTCGTCATACACACCCCAGAACTGCCAGGAAGCTTTGATGCCGTCGTAGTACAGATCAGCTGCAGGTGCGGCACTTGGAATAGAGAAGCCCCTGTTCACAGCCTCTGCTTTGGCAAACGCTACCTGAGAATAGGTAAAGATTGGGGCAGTAGCGCCAGCATCCTGCAGGTTAGCGCCTACGCGGCTATAGATACCAGGTATGTTTCTGGCCGCTGAGCTACCGTAAGGCAGCGTTTTCACTTCACCGTCAAGTACCTCGCCATAAACAAATACCCTAGGATCCTCTGTCTCCAACATATAGTTGCCAAGTCGGCTGCTGATGGCGTAGTCGTTACGGTTGTCGTTGGAGTAGTTCTCATACCATGGGTTCCAATTGTTCGGGTCACCTCCGATAAACTGATGCACAATGTTCTGCGCGTTGCTCTCAATCACCCCAGCGTTAATAGCCGCTGTCATCTCGGTCTGTGCTTTAGATGGGTTCACTTCCATCAAACGCAGCGCCATGAACAGACGGGTTGTGTTGGCAAAACGCTTCCAGGCAGCCATGTCGCCTCCCAAAAGAATGTCGCCTGTTACACCGGCCTCATTCACGTTAATCATCGCCTCTGCCTCTGTCAGTTCCTTAAACAGGTCGTTGTAGATATCCTCCTGCTTGTCATACTTTGGCTGCAGCACCTCGTTGCCCTTCAGCGCCTCGAAGTATGGGATGTCTCCGTAGTTGTCTGTCAGGAACCAGAAGTAGTAGGCCTTCAGAATACGCGCTACGGCCAACTGGTTGTTCTTGGATCCGTTTCCAAGGTCAGCCATCGGGCTGTCCTCGTTGTTCAGGTTAATAATGGTCTGCAGGTTGTACAGCGGCCCTGTGTACCATGCCGACCACGACAGGTTCCGGGTGTTGTACAGCGATGCAGCCGGATAAGGCCCCTCCGACAGGTACTGGGAGTAGAAGTTGAGGTGCACGGTGGAGTAACCTGCCACGTTGCGTATCGGCGTGTTCCATACCGTGAATGGCAGGTTCTGCAGCGAGTACGTCAGCAAAGTACGGGTTGGCGCTTCTGTAACCCTTCTTGGGTCAACGTTCGTGTCATCGAAGTCGCTAGGGTCGCAAGCTACGAGGCCAAAGAACAGCGCAAAAAAGATTATTATTTTATTTTTCATACGATAATTCAGATTAACAATTACAATCTCACTCTTAGGTTAACACCCATGGTGCGTGTAGATGGCAACTGGCCACCCTCATACCATGTTTCTTCCAGCTCCGATGGGTCGATGCCCAGGTCTTTACCAGGAGCGCTGATCAGCCAGGCGTTGCTCACCATCAGGCCGATGTTGGCACTCTTCACCATGGTGCCAAGTATAGATGCAGGCAGTTCATAACCCAGGCGCACCTCGCGAAGCTTCAGGTAAGAAGCGTCGATTACCATAGAGTTGATCTGGTCGCGCTGAAGCGATGTATAGAAGTATGTTCTGGCCGGGATGTACGTTTGGTTTGGCTGTCCGCCTACGTTCTCGCCGCCAATAACAGTACCGTCAGCATACACGCCCGGGATCAGGATACCACCACCGTTCGATGGAAAATCTCTCCAGTCGTTGCCTTTGTCGTTCACGCCAACTGTTGCCTCGTGCAAGCCTGAGCCCCAGCCATACTGCTTGGTAAGGGAGTGGAACAAGCCACCTTTCTGAAAGTCGAGGGAGAAGGCAAGGCTAATGCCTTTGTAGCTGAAGTTGTTGAACAAACCACCTGTAAGGTCAGGCTGGATGGTGCCTTTCTCCTTGTTGATCTCATACAGCGGAATACCGTTTGAGCCTACAATTACACGGCCCTGGTCGTCGCGCTTCCACATACGGCCTACTAACAGACCCCACTCCTGGCCAACGCGGTGCTCCAAACGGGTGTCGTTACGCTGTGTTGCAGCCAGGTAGGTCTGCAGGCCATCGGCAAGCTCTACAATTTTAGAGCGGTTTCTACCGATGTTCAGCGCAATATCCCAGGTAAAGTCACCTCTCAGCGGCTGAGCAGTTATACTAGCCTCTATGCCTTTCCGCTGTATTTTACCAGCGTTGATCTGGTAGGTGCTAAAGCCGGTAGCCGGGTCTATGTTCAGGCTTAGGATCTGGTCTTCGTTGTCATCCTGGTAGTAGGTGAATTCCACACCCACTGCATTAAAAAAGCGCAGGTCGGTGCCTACTTCCCATGAGGTTGTAAGCGAAGGCTTGATGTTTCCGGTTCTGAATTCGTTTCCAATCTCGGCAGATGGATTAGAGCCATATAGCGGCTCATCATCAATAGCCGTGAAAACGCTATAGGCCGCTAAGTCGGCACCAACCTGTGCCCACGATGCACGGAGTTTACCACTAGAGAGTACGTTGGTCAGAGCCTGGTTATTAATAACCTCGGTGAACACAAAGCTACCGCCTATAGAAGGATACATGAACCTGTTATTCTGCTCAGGAAGCACCGAAGACCAGTCGTTTCTGTTCGTCACATCAATAAACAGGAAGCTCTTGTAACCGAACGATGCTCTACCGTAGATACTGCGCACCGCCTGTCTGCTGTACCCTCTTGTAAGCAATGGCCGGGCAATAGAAGCGCTCATATCGAAGAAGTTCGGGAAGCTAAGGCCGCCCTGGGTCTCCTCCTCCAGTTGGTTGTAGTAGTTCTTGCGCAGGTTGCCACCCAACAAGGCGTCTACCGAGAAGTCGCCGAAGGCGCGCTTGTACAGCAAGTTTGTCTCGTAGTTCATCTCACGAACCGTGTTCTGGTAGAGCGAGTAACCATCTGTGTTCAAACCGCCTGTAGCAATTCTGAAATCGCCTTCCGCGTTGCGCTGGCTCATACGGGCATAAGACTGCCAGCTAAAGTGGTCATTAAATTCGTAGGCAAGACCCAGGTTACCAACCAGGCGGCTAGAGGTAGAAGTGCCATAGTTCTCGTTTACCACGAAGTATGGCGAGTCCCAGTACTGCGGCGCCAGGTATAGGGCAGGGTTGCCTGTACCGTTCGGGTCACCGATGTTCCAGGACTGCAGCGTTCCATCCGGATTGCGATAATTCTTCAGCCTCTCAAAGTCAAGCTGGCGCTGGAACCACTGGTTGAAGTTCTGAGTCACGTTCAGGCCATCCAGGCGGTATCCTTCCTGTGGTCTGCCATCCTGCTTGTTGGTGGTGTAAGACAGGTCCGCTGATGCCGTAAGCTTCTGTGTGATGTCCAGGGAAGTGTTCAGGCCTATTTGGTGCTGGTTGCGCTCCGCGTTTGGAATAATCAGGGTGCGGTTCTGGTTAGCATAAGTCAGCCTGTAAAGGAAGTTCTCAGCACCACCGCTAAACGCAATGCTGTTGTTGAAGTTCGTACCTGTCTGGTAAAAGTCTTTCACGTTATCTGGCTGCGCTGTTAGCGGCTCCAGTTTTCCGAAGTCCTCTCCTGCATACCAGGAATAATATGGGCGGTACAGCTGTCCGTTTATCTTCGGTCCCCAGCTTTCATCCGCACCGTAGTCCAGAATACGCTGCCCGTCGAAAGCTGCCCACTCGGCAGGGTGTGTGTTTGGCTTGTAACGGAAGATGTAGTACCCTTCGCTGTCATACGTGGAGCCAGGCGTTCTGGCGTTGGAGGAGTAACCACCAGCGTACTCGTTCTGGTAAGGCATCATCACTGATGGGTTCTCAAAAGCGGCAGAGAGGTTAAGCTCTACGGTTGGCGTACCACGTGTGCCTCTTTTGCTTGTGATCATAACCACACCGTTGGCAGCACGCTGGCCGTAAAGCGCCGTTGCTGCTGCACCTTTCAGTACAGAGATGCTCGCCACGTTGTCCATAATCACCGCGTTCTGATCTGTGACAGTACCATCCACCACGTAAATTGGCGGCTGACTGGTGCTAAGGCTGTTTGCGCCCCTGATCACGATGTTACCGTTGTCGAAGTTAGAGCTTGGCGAGCCTTGGATCTGCACACCGGCTACCTTGCCCACCAGCGCCGTACTTACGTCGTTTGATTTGGCATAGGTCAGGTTTTCGCTGCTCACGGCTCCCACAGAGTACGGTAGCGTTTCCTTCTCACGCTGATAACCGAGCGCAGTTACCACCACCTCTTCGAGTTGCTTAGTGTCTACCGGTAGCGACACGTTCACCTTGCTTCCGTTTCCCACTTCTTTCTCAGTGGTTTGGTAGCCAATGTAACGAAACACCAGTGTGTTACTGCCTGCCGGAATCTCAATGCTGTAGGATCCGTCGGCAGCCGTGGCAGTGCCGATCGTGGTGCCTTTCACCAGTACAGCCACGCCTGGCAGCGCCTGTCCATTAGCGGCATCTGTGACCACGCCGCTAACGCTTTTAACCTGAGCCATGGCTTGCTGCAGCAAGACCGACACCAGGAAAAGAAATAAGAGTAGTTTTTTTTTCATTGTGCTTTGTTTAAAGTGAGAGATTAGGTTGTACTGTAAAAACTGTATCAAAGAAAGCCATGGCACAAATGCGACAATGGCAGCTTTATGTTATTTGCAACAAGTTTTTGAAAGATGAATCTATGTAAGCAATCCGACAGCCATACAAAGGGCATCGCCGGAGTTGACGAAGAAGTCTATTTTAAAGCCTAATCTAAACCGCTCCTGCAAGCATAGATAAGTGTTTTAAGCCACAACCAACCGGGAAAGCACAATAAACTGATAATATCATTCGGACTACTGGTGAGCATAACTATTTCCGGAAACGCAAAACAGAGCTGTGCCCAACATTGCCTTCGGAAACTCCGCGCCACTGGCATCCTGAACGATAGAGATTTGTTTGTCAAACCTATACGAACACGCGATTGAGCATGATTAACCGGTGCGTTGTATCGACGAAGCAAGTACTTTTATTCAGTATCATAAATATATTGATTTTCTGACGATCTGCAATTTTCGAACAGGAAATTAATCATAACCGAATAGTATAATTTCAATGTCACAACACGGTATAGCTTTAAAATAAGAAAAGGCCCTCGGAAACCGAGGGCCTTTATCCAATGAAGAAGACTACTACCTAGTATTCTTTACTATCTATTTTATTCTGTTCTACTTAACATCCCACCACTGTCTGGCAGCGAGGCTGTTGGTTCCGCCAATTGCCTGCACCGCAGCGCCATAGTTCGCTTCGTTCAGCTGAGCTTCAGTAACAGGGTAGCTCATACGGAAAGGAACCAGTGCTACGGCCGGGTCAACTGAACCGGCAGCTGGGGCAACAAATATCTCCTCACCAGTGTAAGGGTCTTCGAAGTCCAGGCGCAGGCGCTCTAACCAAGCCTGAATACCCTGACCATACATCGCGATCCATTTCTGCGATCCGATAGCATCCAAAGCAGTCTCCAGGTTAGGAGCCACATAAGGAACTCTTGCCACGTAAGCTGTGTAAGCGGCATCGCTCAGGCCTGCTGCCTCAAAAGAAGCCTCAATGCCTTCCAGGTAATGCTCCTGTGCAGTACCAGTTACACCGGCTATCCCTCGTGCGGCGATTTCAGCCAGCATGAACTCTACCTCAGCATAATCAAGGATCACAGTCGGAGCAGTCTCACCAATAAGGTAATTGCTTGGCAAGCTCACCACTTTAGGGTCGCCGTTTGAGAGGCGCTTGTCACTTGGTGCCAGGCCATAGATTTCACCAACATAGTTATTTGTACCCTGCAGTGGGTCAGCATATACTGCCAGGCGAGGGTCATTATACTTCTGCAGGTATTCTACAAAAGGCTCCGACACTGAGAAGTCTATTCTTGTCTTGAAAGCCTCTGCCAACGGGTTGTTGTTAGGCGCACCAGGAATCCATCGGAATAAAGCACTCTCTGCGTTAGAAGAGATAAGGCCTCCGTTTGCCGGGTTAAGTGACTTCGCTATAGCTTCAGTCGCTGCAGTTGGGTTTGCATCGATCATACGCAGCGCGATACGCAGACGCAGAGAGTTCGCAAACTTCCTCCATTTTTCAACACTGCCGGCACCGCCATAGATCAAGTCACCTTCCAGATAACCAGGCTGTGCTGGGTCCAGAATAGCAATTTGCTCTTCCAGCGTGCTCAGCAATCCCATGTACACCTCTTCTCCGGAGTCATACGCCGGTGTAGCGATCTCATCGTTGATGGACTCAGAATAAGGAATCGGGCCACCGTAGATATCTGTCAGGTTATGATATGTCAACACCTTCATGATCTCGGCGATGGCAATACGGTTCTGGTAGCCAGTCACCTGGTTTTCCATTTCAATTTCCTGAGCTGCAACCAACTCTCTTAGCACATCTGCATAGAAAGTGTTCCACATCGTCTGGTTCACGCCTTCGCGGATCTGGTAACGGCTTTCGTCGGTGTACTGTGTGGACGACCAGTACTGGGCATAATACATACCCATACGCCCGTTGTTCCACTCATCTCCGATGTTATCAGCAAAATTGTACTGAGCCGTTGCCATCAATTGCGCAGATGTCGCATTTGCGGGCTGGTTTGGGCTAACGTTCATCTCTTCGAAGTCTTCTGTACAAGACGCCACCGAGAACAAAGCCGCACCAAGCAATAGCTTATTATATAACTTCATATTCAGTTTTTATTTATTCGTAGGTTTAAATATTACAGTCCCAGCGTTAATGTAAATCCATAAGAGCGAACAGACGGTAAAGCACCACCTTCAATACCCTGCACGTTTGTGATAGAGTTTGTGATGTTTGATGGGTCCACATGCTCTGAGTTAGAGTCAATCAACCAAAGGTTTCTTCCGATAAATGCCAATCTAACATTGTTGAAAGGAGTCTTACCAGTAAGGCTTTCAGGCAATGTGTAACCAAGGCTGGCCTCACGCAGGTAGATGTAGCTTGCATCCAAAACATCCATGGCATGCATTCTGTAACCACCGTTCACATAGAAGTAAGTCTCAGCGTCAACTGCCGTTGTGTTTGGAGAACCGTCTTCCATTACACCTGGCGCTATAACACCTTCTTCACGTATGTTGCCTGCAGCTGTTTCCTCCAGCATACCTGAGTAACGTCCAAACATTTGTGTTGTAGAGAAGAAGTCGCCACCTTTCTGGAAGTCGATCAGTGCAGACAGGCTTAGGCCCTTGTAACGGAACGTGTTGGTTACACCGCCATTGAAGTCTGGTAAAACAGATCCAATAACTTTCTGCTCGTCAGAGCGTGCGTACCAGCCATTTTCCAATACAATTCTTCTACCCTGGTCATCATACTTAAAGTCATAACCAACAATCGAACCAAAAGATTCACCTTCACGTGCCTGCAGCTGCACTGCAAACGGAGCGTTAGTGATAACCATTGTCTGCTGGTCGTCTGTCAGCTTCACGATCTTGTTCTCGTTCTTCGCCCAGTTGAAGTTAATATTCCAACTAAAGTCATTTGTCTGAACAGGAGTGCCGTACAGGTTCAGCTCAACACCTTTGTTTTCGATTTCACCGGCGTTGATGTATCTGAAAGTATAACCAGTGGAAGCGGAAAGGCTAAGCGGAATGATCTGGTTAGTGGTTCTTCTGTGGTAATATGTTGCGTTCAGGCCAACTCTGTCGTTGAATGCGCGCCACTCTGTACCAAACTCATACTCAGTTGAAATCTCTGGCTTCAGGTTCGCATTTGGAAGCGTGTTTGGCACAGAAACTCTTGAATCAGCACCAAAAGGCTGGTTCAGCTGGTACGTCAGGATCGTGTTATACGGGTCGGTATCGTTACCTACCTGCGCAATAGCTGCACGAACCTTAGCCAGGTTCAACCACGAGGCACCAATCAGGTCAGCGAACAGGTAAGAAACCGACGCTGCAGGGTAGAAGTAAGAGTTGTTGTCAACAGGCAGTGTAGAAGACCAGTCGTTACGGGCACTAAGGTCTAAGTACAGGATGTCCTGGTAGCCCAGGGAAGCACTTGCAAACACCGAGTTGATCTGCTTCTCAGTTTTTGAGTCTATGATAGAAGGACGACCGATGGACGCACCTAGGTTATACACTTCAGAGCTAAGACCATCTACCGTAGAGCCTGAGAACACATCGCGTGTGCGTGTCATTCTGTTGGCACCCACAAAAGCGTTCAAAGAGAATGCCTCAGACAGGTCTTTGTTGAAGTTCACCAAACCCTGGAGGTTGTTCTCCATGAAGTCGATGTTGTACAGCGTGTAGTCAGAGATTTCCTGAGATCCCGGCGCAATGCGCTCCTCCTGTGTCTCGGTGTACATATCTACTGTAGATCTTACTTCGGCAGACAGGTAGTCTGTTAGTTTGTAAGAGGCAGTTATGTTACCAAACAGGCGGTCTCTGCTGTCGTTCTGGAAGTTCTTGTAACGCACCCAGTATGGGTTGTTAGAGTACTTTGGCGTTGGGTTATCCCAGGCCGTGCGGTTCCAGGTAAGCTGGGTACCATCAGGCAGCATGTAGTTCTTTGCTCTGTCCATGTCCATCTGTCTCTGGCCCCACTGCGTGAACTGCTGCAGTACGTTGCTTCCATCGTAACCAGTACCCGGGCGACCTACCGCCTCGTGTGTCACATAGTTCGCGCTGGCAGATACAGTCAGTTTTTCGCTCAGGTTGTAAGCGCCGTTTAAGCTAACGTTGTGGCGCACCAGGCTTGAATTAGGCAGGATGAAATCCTGGTCCAGGTTGGAGTAAGATAAACGGAACGAGCCTTTGTCGTTGGCACCGTCTAGTGCGATTGAGTTTGTCAGGGTGATACCTGTCTCAAAGAAATCGCGGATGTTGTCTGGTCGTGCTTCCCAACGGGCAAGCTCACCGAAGTTAGGGTTTCCAAGCTCCTGGTCCCAGCTCCAGTACGGGCGGTACAGTTGGCCTTCAAACGCAGGTCCCCATGATTCGTCCACGTCGTAGTCAGGAATCAAGTCATAGCTGCCCAGGCCGTCGTTGTCGTTATACGCACCGTCTCTTCCCTCAGGGAAGGCCTCTGGGTTTTCGTTCTTATAGATTTTGGTGAAGCCGTAACCACCGCCATACTTGTTCTGGTAGTTTGGCAGCTTGTAAACTTTATCCATAGTCAGGCCTAAAGAGTAGGTAACGCCAATGCCACCTTTCGAATTTCCTTTCTTCGTTGTGATCACGATTACACCGTTAGCACCACGGCTACCGTAAAGTGATGTTGCCGCCGCGCCCTTCAGTACAGTAACCTCCGCAATGTCGTTCGGGTTGATATCCTGGATGGCACTACCGTAGTCGTAGCCACCTGCCCCACGCTGCTGGTTAGTGCTGTTCGAGTTAGAATTCTCGATTGGCACGCCGTCTACCACGAACAACGCGTTGTTGTTGCCGCTGATAGAGCTAACACCTCTCATGGTAACTTTGGCAGAACCGCCCATAGCACCAGAGTTGGTGCCTACCTGTACGCCTGCAATTTTACCGGACAGCGAGTTAACGATGTTGGTTTCACGCACATTGCTAAGTTCCTCGCCGCTAACCGTC
The DNA here is from genome assembly GCF_001611675.1 of Pontibacter akesuensis. Classification (NCBI taxonomy): domain Bacteria; kingdom Pseudomonadati; phylum Bacteroidota; class Cytophagia; order Cytophagales; family Hymenobacteraceae; genus Pontibacter; species Pontibacter akesuensis. The sequence goes on from NZ_CP014766.1 coordinate 1,573,843, forward strand.
TGGGAGGAGTAACCAATAGATCTTTCCTCACGCGACACGCCGAGGGCGGTTACTACCACCTCTGATAGCTGCTCTGCATTTGTGGAGAGCGCCACGTTTACCGTGTTACCAGCACCAATGGTGCGCTCTACATCGTTATAGCCGATAAAGCGAAACACCAGCGTATTGCTGCCAGCCGGCACATTGATGGAGTATTCGCCGTTGACACCGGTTGTGGTGCCCACAGTAGTTCCTTTTACAATTACAGCAACACCCGGTAAACCTCCTCCAGTTTCCTGGTCGGTCACCGTACCCGTTACTGCTCTGCTTTGTGCCATGACCTGCTGCGAGAGCACCAGGAACATCAAAAAGCATAACATTAGAGCTTTCTTCATTGTTTTTGTTTTTAAGTGAGTGTTAGGTAAAAAATGTAATCAAATACGAAAGGTAAAAGCCAGTCTGGCCCAACTTTGCTAAGAGTTCACAAAGAATGACTGCTACAACGGACAGGACAATACAGGCTTTCTCTGCCACCTTAAAGCTTGTAGCTTCAGGTAGCAGTTCGACTGCGTTATCTTATTCCTGCGATTGTAGCAATACCCGGAAATTTAGGTGATACGTTTCTGTTTCCGGGCCTGGACCCGGTGATTTGCCTATGGTTTAGGTCAACAAAAACGACGATGAAGGTGGATGTTGAAAGTGCCCGAAGGACACCAAATTAAGTAGTAACGCTTCTTTCATAATAGTGTGTTTAAAGTGAGATATAAGTCAAGTTTACTGGAAAAACATCGCATTAACAAATTATTAATGTTGCTTTTTCAATATAGCGCGTTTCTATGCTTAAACTTCATTGTTAGTACATCAAATTAAATACTTGATTCTAAGAAAGTAGCGCGGTAAACCAAAGAGCTTAGTGGGTATTGAGTGTCGGGGGTAATTGTTATAAAGAATATTAACGTTTTCCGGCTTTTTTAGTTGAGATCCAAGCCATATAAATTTAAACGAAATATAATATAATAGGACAATTCTACTTAAGGGATTTTACCCGTTCTTGCTGAAAGCAAAAGCAGAAAGGCCTGTGCTATACAGGTATAGCACAGGCCTTTCGAAGAGCACAACGCAGTGCTATCAGCTAAAAGCCTGATAGGTAATAAAGGCCATCACGTAGGCAAGGCCTGTCATGTAGATCAACTGGGCGAGCGGCCACATCCAGCTTTTGGTTTCGCGACGCACAATGGCTAGGGTACTCACGCACTGCATGGCGAACAGGTAGAAGATCATGAGCGAGAATCCGCGGGCCGGCGTGAAAAACGGATCGCCGTTAGCATCTTTCTCATTCATGAGTTTTTCCTTGATAGTAGTCACATTCTCCTCCTCGCCTATACTATAGATGGTGGAGATGGTGCCGACAAACACCTCTCGGGCGGCAAACGAGGTCAACAGCGCTATGCCGATCTTCCAATCATAGCCCAATGGCCTGATCAACGGCTCCATACTTCGGCCGATGATGCCGGCGTAGGAATCCTCCAACTGGTGCGAGGCAATCCTGTTCTCCGTCTGCACCTCGTTCAGGTTCTCAGCCCGTGCCTCCACAAGCGCTTTCTCCCTGGCCTGCTCAAACCTGTCGCCGGGTCCGTAAGAAGCCAGCACCCAAAGTATAACCGACACCGCCACGATCACTTTACCCGCTTCAAACAAGAATGCCTTTACCTTCTCCACAATTGTGATGCCCACGTTTTTCCAGCGCGGCATTTTGTAAGTGGGGAACTCCATGATAAAGTAGCTGCGCTCGCGGGCCTTTAGTATGAATTTGAGCAGCAGCGCCGAGAATATGGCCGCCAGGAAACCGATCAGGTACAAGCCCATTAGCACCAGCCCCTGCAGGTTCATGAAGCCAAAGTAGTACTTCTCGGGCACCACCAGCGCAATCAGCACCGTGTACACGGGTATGCGGGCAGAGCAACTCATGAGCGGCGTCACGAAGATGGTGATCATGCGATCTTTCCAGTTCTCGATGGTCCGCGCCGACATCACGGCTGGCACGGCGCAGGCTACACCCGAAATCAACGGCACCACGCTCTTGCCGTTCAGGCCGAACTTGCGCATGATCTTATCCATCATAAAAGTAACGCGGGCCATGTAGCCCGTCTCCTCCAGTATAGCGATAAACGCGAATAGAATGGCAATTTGCGGCACAAACACCAGCACACCGCCCAAACCGGCAATGATGCCCTCTGTCAGCATATCCACCAGCGGCCCGTCAAAGTTGTCCTGTATCAGGATGTTGATGGCGGCTATCCCCTGGTCGATAAGATCCATGGGGTAGCTGGCCCAGGCGAAAATGGCCTGGAATATGAGAAAAAGTATGACGAAGAAGATCAGGTACCCGAACACCTTGTGCGTGAGCACCTGGTCGAGGCGGTTGCTGAACTGCTCATTCTTATCGGCTTTCTCCACACGCACGGTATCGAGCAGCAGCTCGTTAATGCGGGTGTAGCGCGCGATTGTCTCGTTCGCCTGCTGCGCGTTAGATTTAAAGCCAATTGCCGCCAGCTGGTCGTCGAGCCACGTTACGTCTTCTTCCTTTAAGAACTTCAGTGTTTTGTAATGATGCGCTATTTGCAGGGCAAGGTAGTTGTTGGTAAGCGAGAACCTGTCTTTGATACCATCAAGCAGCGGCTTCAGCTCGGCAGGTATTTCAAAAAAGGTCGTGGAGGTAGCCTCCAGCTGCTGCGACATCACAATTTTAAGGGCAGCCACACCAAGGCCCTTGCGGGCATTCATCGGGATTACAGGTACGCCAAACTCGCGCTGCAGCGCCTCGATGTCTATCTTCACGCCCTGCTCCTCGGCCACGTCCACCATGTTCAGCGCCAGCACCGACGGAATCTGCAAGTCGGCCAGCTGCGTGAACAGCAGCAGGTTGCGCTTCAGGTTGGAGGCATCGGCGGTAACGATAATGAGGTCCGGAAAATGCCTAGAGGCAGGATCGTAAAGCAAATCGGTGATCACGCGCTCATCCAGCGACTTCGGATAAAGGCTGTACGTGCCGGGCAGGTCGATTATCTCGGCCTTCAGCTGCGAGGTGAGCTGGCTGATGCCTGTTTTCTTGTCGACTGTAACTCCCGGGAAATTGCCCACCTTCTGGTTAAGGCCGGTAAGCTGGTTAAAAAGCGATGTTTTACCTGAATTCGGGTTGCCAATCAGCGCAATTTTAGCAATGGCCTGGCTTACAGGTGGCCTCTCCGCTTGCTCTATTTCAGGTTGGATAGCTACAGTCATGTAATCGGGTACTACTTAAGTAAAATCGTCTCGGCTTCGTCTAAGCGCAGGGAGAGCGTGTAGTTGTTCACGATGATGGTGATGGGGTCACCAAGCGGAGCCCGGCTGTTCATCTTCACCTCGGTGCCGGGTATGCACCCCATTTCAAGCAGTTTCAGGCCCATTTCCGGATCGTTGAGGCAGCAGATCACACCACTCTCCCCTATTTTCAGCTCACGCACCGATCGTTGCCCCGTATGTTCCCATGTCTTGTGTCGCACCTTTTCCCGCTTTATTTAGACTGTTTATAAACAACCGCAAGTTACAAGGTGTTCATCTTTAAAACAAAAGTTTTGCCGATTACGAGCGCCGGCAGGCTTAATAATTGATAATGATCATGTTATAGTTTAAAAAGTTTTCAAGGCTCCAAGGTATTGTGAGGGAGAAACCCGAAGTTTGAAGAATGACAAAATAAGGTAATACAAAGTATAGCAAGCGGATAGATCCTCTTACCTCCCTATTCGGCGTAGAACACGCGTTTCACCCGCATGCTAACATTGGTAAGCAGCTCGTAAGGGATGGTTCCTATACTTTTCGCCAGTTCCACCAGCGTAAGCTGCGGCCCGAAAACAATGGCGGTGTCGCCAGCTTTCACGTTAAGGCCCGTTACGTCTACCATGCACATATCCATGCACACGTTGCCGATAAGCGGACAGCGCTGCCCGTGGAGCAGCACATGGCCCACACCGTTGCTGAAGCGGCGGTCGTAGCCATCGGCGTAGCCAATGGCGATGGTGGCAGTGGTGCGATCAGTGCTGGCAATGCCCCTGCGGCTGTAACCTACCGTCTCACCCTGCTTTATACTTTTAACTTGTGACACAGTGGTTTTCAACGTACTCACAGGCCGCAGCGCCTCCTGCTCCGCACCCGTGGCCTCTACACCGTACAAGCCAATGCCCAGGCGCACCATGTCCAACTGGTGGGCCGGAAAGCGCACAATGCCGGCGGAGTTAAGGATGTGCTTGATGATTTTATACTTCAGACGCTCCTCCAGGGCTGTGGCCATACTTGTAAAACTGGCAATCTGCTGCTGCGAGAAATCGTTGTGCACCACTTCATCGGCACCGGCCAGATGGCTGAACGCGCTCACTACCTGTACCTGCGGGTGTTGTGCCAGCAGCTCAAACAGTGCCTCAAAGTTTTCTTTCTCAAAGCCGAGGCGGTGCATGCCCGTGTCCAGTTTCAGGTGGATTTTATACCTGGCCTCCGGCTCCAGCACCGACACAAAGGCCTGCAGTTGCTCCAGGCTGTAAATCTCCGGCTCCAGGTTGTATTGCCGCAGTTTCACGAAACTGTCCGGCGAAGGGTTCATGACCATAATGGGAAGCGTAATGCCGTTCTCGCGCAGCGCAACGCCTTCGTCCACATAAGCCACCGCCAGGTAATCTACCCGGTGGAACTGCAGCAGATTGGCAATTTCGGAGCTGCCGCTGCCGTAGGCGAAGGCTTTCACCATCACCATCAGTTTGGTGCCCGGCTTGAGCTTAGAGCGGTAGTAGTTGAGGTTGTGCACCAGCGCATCCAGGTTCACTTCCAGCACCGTACCGTGCACCTTCTGCTGGAACGCCTGCACGATCTTCTCAAACTCAAACACACGCGCGCCTTTCACCAGGATCACCTCATTTCTGAAATCAGCGGGGTCAAAAGCCTGAAGAAAATCAGCCGTGGAAGTATAAAACTCTGCTTTCGAAAAGAGGTGGCTATACTTGCTGATAGTGCTGCCGATGCCGACCACCCGCTGTACTTTGTGTGCCTGCACCAGTTCGGCCACCTTCAAGTACAGCTCCGCTTCCGGCAAGCCTGATTCCAGCACATCGGAAAGGATGAGCGTATGCTGCCCCCGCTGCGGCTGACTTGCCTGCAGGTCCAGCGCGATGGAAAGGCCGGCGAGGTCGTTGTTGTAGGTATCGTCGATGAGGTAGCAGCCGTTGATGGCCTCTTTCATCTCGAGGCGCATGGCCACCGGGTGCAGGCGGTCCAGGCGGCCCTGAATTTCGGAGAGCGGCACGCGGCGATACAGCAGCACAGCCAGGCAATGCAGCGCGTTTTCGATAGAAGCCTCGTCGGTAAAGGGGATAGCCAGCCGCTGCTTCTGCCCCTGGTAAGTATAAACCACAATGGTTTTGTGCCCGGCCACGTTGGTGGCGTTGATATACAGGTCCGCTTCTTTCCGGTTATGGCTCCAGGTAAAGCTCTTGATGCCTTGTGCCTGCACCGCCGCGTGCAGCAGCTCGTAATCGGCACAGTAAAACAGCAGTTCTACGGCAGTAAACAGCTTCAGCTTCTCGTCTACTTTTTGCTTTGTAGAGACAAAGCCTTCATCATGGGCACTGCCGATGGTGGTGAAGATGCCGATAGTGGGCTGGATGATGCGCTGCAGGTTTTCCATCTCGCCCGGCTGTGAGATACCTGCCTCAAATATGCCTAAGGTATGATTCGGCTGCAGTTGCCACACGCTTAGCGGCACGCCCAGTTGCGAGTTATAGCTGCGCGGACTCTTCACCACCAGCTCATCCGGGCTCAGCAGCTGCGACAGCCACTCTTTCACGATGGTTTTGCCGTTGCTGCCCGTAATACCGATCACCGGTACCTGGAACTGCGCCCGGTGCCATGCCGCCAGTTGCTGCAGTGCCTCCAGGCTATCAGGCACCTGTAGTATGTTTGCTTCCGGGAACTGCTGCGCCAGTGTAGCGGCCTCGCCTTGCTCCACTGCAAATTGCCTCACTCCCTGCGCATATAGCTGCGGCAGGTATTTATGGCCGTCGTTATACTTGCCGTTGATGGCAAAGAACACCGATCCCGCCGGCTGCGACAGTTTGCGGCTGTCGGTGAGCAGGTGCACAACCGGCAGCGGCTGCACTACCTGCAGGGCCTTGCCGTTGATTATATTCTGAAGCTGCTGAAAATCGAGCATACGAAGCCTGTTGAGCTGTAAAGTTAAAATTTAAAGCGTTAGAAAGTGAAAAGGTTATTGCTGGTGGATGAAAGCCATGGCGCCGGCACTACAAAAAAGCCTGCCCCGAAAGCGGCCCCAACACATGCTTCACGTACCTTTGCAGACTTTTATACTTTCCGGTTAGCTATGGAAACCAACATTAATACAAAATCATACTACGCTGCGGGCCTGGCGGCTTTTATTATCTGGGGCTTTGTGCCTTTCCCGCTGAAGGCGCTGGCCGAGTACCCCAGCGGACAGATCCTGTACTTCCGGGTAGCGCTGTCGGTTGTGCTGTTGCTGGGGGTGTCGCTCTTGTTTAGGCGTAAGCAGCTACTCGAAACGTGGGCACAGCTGAAAGCCTCCACCACCAAGGAGAAGCGCAAATTCATACTTTATACTTGCCTGGGCGGTGCCTTGCTTACCTCCAACTGGCTGTCGTTTATCTACGTGGTTAACCACATTGATATACAAACGGGCTCGTTTGCCTACCTGCTTTGCCCTATCATTACGGCGGTGCTGGGCTTTTTGCTACTGAAAGAGGAACTGCGGGTAAACCAGTGGCTGGCCATTGGCCTGAGTATCGTTAGCTGTGCATTGATCGGCTCAGGGGAAATCACAAACCTGCTGTTCAGTTTGCTTATTGCGTTCAGCTATGCTTTTTACCTCATCACGCAGCGCATACTGAAGATTTATGATAAGATTGTGCTCCTGAAGCTGCAACTGCTGCTTGCCTTTGCCTTTATTGGCCCGTTTTATACTTCTTTTGCCGGCGAGGGCGCCGTGCTGAACACGCACTTCTTCGTGAATGCCATGATTCTTAGCGCTGGCTTCACGGTGCTACCACTGTTCCTGAACTTGTTCGCGCTGAAGGAGCTTACCTCCGGCACCATCGGCATTCTGATGTACATCAACCCGATCCTCAACTTTGTGGTGGCCTTTTTATACTTCGGCGAGGAGACCACGGCGCTAAAGGTGGCCGCTTACGTGCTCATTTTCATCTCGGTGATTATCTATAACCTGAACCTGAAGGGCCGCAAAAAGCGTGGCGACGGGCTGGTGATACCACCTGTGGGCACGACGGCTGTTGTAAAGTAAAAAAGCCTCGCCAGATTTGCTGGCGAGGCTTTTTTACTTTGCTAACTTCCTACTGTCCGTCTATCTGGCGATTAGCAGGAGTTGTAATTTTAGGGCGCTGGTTAGGGTTCTCCTTCAGCTGCTTCTCTATATTCTGCTGGTGCAAACGGCGGGCTGCCGTATCCACGTTAGAGTTCATTTCTCCAAAATAATCAGCCTGCTCCCCTGTTTCGGCAGAATCACCGATGGTAGAAGGGCGTGGCTCGTTCAGGTGCTCTGCATCCGTCATTTCCACAATGGCTTCCGAGGTGCTGGTGTCGTCGGTTGGGTTAGAAGCTGGTCGCTCGCCGTTGCAGCCAAAGCCTACCACTGCGGCAAATGCCACGGCCAATCCTGATTTAAGTATATATGCTGTCGTTTTCATGTCTCATTTATCATTAGTTCTAGTGCTATTTTTAACGGCCTGCGCGTTAATAAGTTATCAGCCACAAGAATCTCGAAATAGGACAAAACAAATTACTTAAAACCCAAAGCCGATCATGATGCCCGTCCGGGCCCTGTTGCCCTCCTGAAAGGAAGTCACGAAATCTACCCGAAACACTTTGAAGATGTGCTCCACGCCCAGCCCAAGTTCCAGGTAATTGCCGGATTGCTGCGTGTTGAGGTAGTTCAGGCTTACCACCTCCTGCCACTTCAGCTTGCGGAACAGCGGTATCTTGTTGAACAGGAAGCCATTGAAATGGTGCTCGTAGTGCGCCTCTACATAGGCGTTGTTGGTGCTGTAGCGGTAATAGTCGAGCAACTGAAAGCCATTGTACACGCCTGCCACAATGGTACGGTTGCCGTTAAAGTGCTTGTAATCCAGCAGGCGCATGTCCTCCTTACCCCAGAAAATGCCGCTGATGGCGTTATACTTGCTGCGGCCCAGCAAGCCAAAGCTCACCTCGTCGCTTATACTTAGGGCAGCCGTATTGTACTGCACATCTCCCCCAAATGCCTTAAAGGCCCCACGGTAGCTCAGCGCAAATGTGGGATACTTGCTTCCTAAGTTGATCTTGTCGTCGGGGCGCGTCATGTAGCGCAGGCCGGGCCTGAACTGCAGGGCGGCTGAAAGGATAAGCGCCTCGTGCGGCATGAAGGCAGCATCGGCCAACTCAGCGTTTACAGGCACATTGGGCGTGAAGGTGCTTGCCTCGTCCTTTCCTCTTTCTTTCAGAGTAAAATCAGCGGTGTTCTGCAGCGGCATGCGGTGGGCATAGTTTACGGAACCGATAAAATTGATGCCGTTCACGATCTCCGAGCGGAGGCTTACCTGTCCGAAGTCGCGCTGGTACAGCTTCAGGTAGTTTCGCTCGGCCAGCAGGGTATACAGCGTGTTCACGAAAGGGGAGATAGGCTCCAGGTTGTTGATCTGCTGCACGTAGCGCCCGCCTTCCACACTCACGTAGCTGTTCTTAAAAGGATTGAAATGGTAGCCCATTTTCAGTTTGGCGTTGAGCTTGTTGTTGCTGAAGCCATAGCGCACGGCGGGCTCAATGGTATAGGCCCGGCGGTCCTCGAACCGTCGCAGGTACTCTACCCGCACATCAGCGGCCACGCCCTCCACTGTGTTGTACTGTAAAATACTGGGGCCGCCCGTCAGGCTTACCACCGGGTCGAAGCGGTAGAATTTGCGCGCGTAGCTGTTGGAGTAAGTATAGCCGCCCAGCAGAAAGGAGCCGAAGGAGGGCACGTTGCGCACCGCATCGAGCGAGTCCTGGTAGGGCTTTGAGTTCTTGATCACCTCCAGGCTGTCCTTTTTCTGATAATCCACCACCTCCTGCTGCGTCAGCGGCACCGGACGTATCTCAGCCCAATAGGCAGAATCGCGCTCGTTGGAGCCCTTCTCCACCAGCAGTACCTCTTTGCTGAATAGCTTGTCGCTCACCACAGGCTGTTCCGCCGGTGCGGCCGCCTCTGGCTCTATCAACTTAAAAGTAGGTCGTTTGGCAGGCTTGGCTTCGGCCACCACAGTTTCTGTGGCAGGCTCCGGCTCCACCTCCTCCAGCTTGGGCGGACGGGCGTAGGCAGGCTGCACTTTATACTTGGAGTACACGCCCATGGCATAGCCGCCGCCCCTGAAGCCCAGCCCCGCTCCCTCGAACGTGAAGCGCTGCTGCACCGGCATCCACACATGCTCCAATACAGGGGCATACACCTGCCGCACGCGTATCCAATCCACAAACTCAATACCTGCGTCTTTGGTCAGCTTCAGGTCGGTGCTGTGGATGCGCCATGTACCGTCTACTATGTAAATACTGCCCGAGAAAACGGGGTCGTTCTTGCGGCGCGGAATCACTTTTATTTTGTTAATGGTACGGCCATTCTCCTCAAACGCGCCCATGTACTCGAAGCGGTAGTAGAACAGCGCGTTGCTGGCCAGCGGCGACACAAAGCCACGCTCGCTCAGGCCCTGTACCTTCAGCAGGTTATCGTAAAAACTGACATTCATCTCGGAGGCTTGGTTAAAGCTGAAGCCCCTCTTCTGGCCGCTCACCTTGCTCGAGATCATCCGCTCATGAATTTTATTAGGCTTTTTAAACGCCAGCTCCGACACCGACTCCGACAGGTACACAATGCCTGTGTCCACATCCACCACCTTTATGCCCAGCACCTTTGGCGGCACTTTGTCCATGCGGGCCACGCTTTTCATGTACACGCGGGCGCTCCAGGCATTCACCTCGTTCTGGTGGTACTTGCGCAGCCGGATGGCGTTGCGCATGATGGTATAGGCCGGGTCCTCGTCCGCTGCCCGCACAACTACTTCTTTCAGGTTGAGCACCTCCGGCTGCAGCTGCACATTCAGCTCCTGCGTGCCCTCGCCAATGGTTACCGTCTCGGTTTGGGCACGATAGCCCACATACTTGAATTCGAGGGTATAGGTGCCGGGGCTAAGCTGCAGTTGGTACAGGCCCTGGTCGTTGGTGCCGGTGCCACTAGCCGTTTCTTTTATGTAGATGCTGGCGAAAGGAAGGCCTTTTCCGTTCTCGTCGGTTACGCGGCCGCGCAGTGTGCCCGCCTGGGTGGAAAGCGAAAGGAGCAAGAGCAATAAAAGCAGGAGGTGGTGGCGCATGTAAGATGAGTTTGTAGGGGAGAATCAGACCTAATTTACAAATGAAACCGCAATCCTTCAGCACCAAATACTGCTTTTTATACTTTAAGTGACATCAGGCAGCGGTTTATACTTCTTCAGAGTCGTTTACCGCTGCCATGGTTGCTTTGCGGGTGAGATGATTTTTGTACTGTACGTTCAGCAGCACGCCCAGCAGCACCAGTCCCATGCCCAGGTACGTCCAGAAGTGGAGCAACTCGCCGAAGAACACGAACCCGAAGATCAGCGCATAAATGATGCCGATGTAGGTGAGGTTCGCCACTTTTGATATTTCCTCGTGCTGGTAAGATAAGGTCATGTAGTACTGGCCCAGTTGCGTGAACAGGCCCACCAGCAGCAGCATGGCCCACTCCCAGCCCACCGGCTGCACCCAGTTAAAGATCGTGTAAACGCCCACCACCGGCAGCGTTACGAGCGGAAAGTAAAAGATGATCACCAGCGGATGCTCCCGCACATTCAGCTTCCGGACAATAGAATATGCCACGCCCGCAAACACGGCGCTCAGCACGCCCAGCCACAGGTATAACGTGTCCACGTTGGTTTCCACGCCCTCAATCACCAGCACGCCGGCAAACGAAATCAGGAAGAACACCCACTGCCAGGCCCGTATCCGCTCCTTCACAATAAATATGCCCAGAATGGCCGTGAAAATCGGGGAAAGGTACTGCAGCGTGGCGGCTGTGGCCAGCGGTAAATTCTGTAGCACGTTGAAGAATAAAATCAAGGCGACCGCCCCGACAGTCCCGCGTGCAAGCAACAGCTTTCGGTTGTTGCCCCACACGCTCACGCCCGCTTTCCGCAGAAATGCCCAACTGATCCCCAATGAAATAACGCACCGGAACACAATGATTTCCTCTGCCGGAATATGCGGCACCCACTTCACACACACCTGCATCAACGCAAAGAAAAACGTGGACAGCAGCATGTAAATAACCCCTTTTGATAACTTCATGCTTTTTATATTCACGGCAAAGGTCTATGATTTGCTGCTGGTTTACTAATAGTCTGAATAAGGATTTGGAAGACGAAAGAAGGATGTACAGGATTTTCGCTTACTTTATATTGAAGTCTTTAACTTCTAAATCTTCTACCGCTTTAAACACAGAACTCTGCCAGGCTGCCGTATGTTTTAGTACAACACATCAACTTTATACTTTGGATCGACAGAAGAAACAGAAATTTTATACTCCCAAAGAAGCCTTGATAAAAGCTGCCTCCTACTGCGCCTACCAAGACCGCACCCAGCAGGAGGTGCGCGATAAACTGTACTCCTACGGTTTGGAGCCCGACGATGTGGAGGAGCTGATCGTTCGCCTGAGCCAGGAAAAGCTGATTGACGAGGAGCGTTACGCTCAAAGCTACGTGCGCGGCAAGTATGGCCTGAAGAAGTGGGGACGCCGCAAGATCACGCAGGGCCTCAAGGGCAAGGGCATCTCTGATTACTGCATCAAACAGGGCCTGAAAGAGATCGACCTGGACGTATACGAGCAAAACCTGCTGCACCTGCTGGAAAAGAAAAACGCCACTGAAAAGGAGAAAAACCCCTTCATCCGCCGCCAGAAGCTAAGCCATTTTCTGATGGGCAAAGGGTATGAGAACGACCTGATTCAGGATGCATTAAAGGGGCTGGAAGAGAAAGATTAATTTTATGTGCCTTGGATAAATAGAATAATGTAGATTTATTAATATTCTTCTACATACACGGTGCTAATAAACTTATGTTTGTGTTTATCTGGTAGTTAGCTGTAATTGATATAATATGAATCTACTTCTAATATACATTGTAGCTATTTTTCAGTGGTTGAATCCTGAAGAAACAAAAAATAAAGCTTTCCAGCCTCAGCAGCCTATCCAATCAAGAATCAAGCTTAATTACATAAAAAACCCTCGAATAAAAATAGACGGAGGAGGAAACTATTATACATATGATACAACCTCCCTCGACAAGAAGAAACACATCTTTGTTATCAGTGCAAGTAAAACCTCTTTTATCAGCCTGATGAACCAGAGCGAATATATCTATATGGAAAGGTCAACAAAAGAGGACTTAACAGACGGATTTATAAAAGAGAAATTTCAAGGCGACGGATATACGGCAATATTGAAAACTAAAAGGGTTAAGAGTATAAATGATTACAGCTCTCTACATGAGGGAACACTTATTATAAGCAATCAGAAGGCTTCTACTTCATTCAAAGTGCATGGTATAGTAGAGTGAAGAACAACAACAGCTACCGTACTTGTGTAAACGACGGCGAGGCCGACGGCCTCGTCGTCGTTTACACAAGTACGGTAAAAATCAATCAGAATGGACAGACGAAAATTTATAAACCGAACGCTTTGGGGTGTAGCTGGCATTGGTGTTTTAAGCGGACTCTACACGTGGCAAGTTGAGCCCTTTTGGCTGGAGTTTGTCCACAAGAAAATGCCAATCAGGAATTTACCAGATAAGTTGGTTGGCAAAACGCTCATGCAGATAAGCGATGTGCATGTGGGCAACCGCTTTGACTACAGCTACATTATTGAATCGTTTGAGAAGGCTAAAAATTTCAATCCTGATTTCGTGGTTTACACAGGCGACTATGTGAACTACGAAGATGAAAAGCAGTTTGCGCAATTAGGCGAAGTTTTGAAACACGCTGTAACAGGGAAACTGGGAACAGTAGGCATACTCGGCAACCATGACTATGGAAAAGACTGGGCTGAACAATCCGTTGCCGACGAGATATCAGCACTGTTAGAAAAGGCAGGAATAAGCATGCTGAAGAATAGCCAACAAGAAATGGAGGGCCTCAACATTATTGGCTTTGACGACTATTGGGCGCTGAACTTTGCTCCCAAAAACGTGATGGACAACTATGACAGCGTAAAAGCAAACCTGGTGCTGTGTCATAATCCGGATGTATGCGACCTGGACGTATGGAATGGCTATGAAGGGTGGATCTTGTCTGGCCACACACATGGTGGCCAATGCAAGCCTCCGTTTTTAAAGGCTCCGCTGTTACCTGTTAAAAACACAGCTTATTCACAAGGCGAGATCGACCTGAAAGACGGCAGAACGCTTTATGTTAACAGAGCTGTTGGGCATTTGTGGCAAGTTCGTTTTAATGTGCGGCCTGAGATAACAGTTTTTGAGCTGGAGCAGGCATAGAAAGTAAGTCGCCCTTATCAGGAATGTAAGACCAGTGGTTTTTTAATTACCAAGTATTGACTTTTATCTATCAACAATATGAAAGGATTAAAACCGATTCTCACTGTATTCTTTGTGTTCTCAACCTTACTGTTCTCTTGCGAAGAAGAATATAGTTGTGGCCCTTACTTTCCATACTTTAAGATTCAGGACGTAAAATCGGTTAATCTTATATTTACAAATACACGCTCGAACCCTTGGGCGCCGATAGATGAATCTGAACCCGTCAACTGGAACGAGTACTTCATCAGAGTTGTATTTGATGTGGAATACCATGCTTCAAAAAAAGAAAGTAGAAGTGGAGGAGCTAACTTGTATGCCTTAAGCTGCATAGAAAGTGGTAGTGAAGGCTCCAAAGCAGGGGTAGACACCTTATTTGTTGTTACGCTCAATGACTACAACCAGAATTATAAGGCAAACGACACTATCAACAACATTGTGCTTCTAAACAATTGGACTCACTTCATTGAGGACTACAACGAGTTTTACCCACTAGCTCGATATATCGAAGAAAATAAGGAGGGAGTGGTAGACAGAAGCTTTGAAATAAAATTTAAGGAAGAGCCACAGGAGGTTACGAGCGAGCAGAAGTTTAAAATCATATATCACCTTAACAACGGTGATACTTTTGAAACAACAACCAGGGCAGTTACATTAAGCAAATAGCAGCCCTACCGCTTTGGTGGCAGCTGGGGATTCTGAATGCGCCGCTGCTGCACGAGCACCACGCGGCGGCCGGTCACTTCCTCTAAAATCGGCTTCAGTATTTTCTCGGCGTTTACCTGCGTCTGCTTCAGGATACCAGAGTTCATAGCCGCCCGCTTCACATTGTTCTCGGCATACCGGAAAGCCTCCTCCACCAGTGCTGCATCCTGGAAATATGTATTCTCTTTGCTGAACACCTTCGATTGGCTGTGGTCTACTTTGTAGTAGCAGATCTCCGGCTCCGGCAGCGCCACCTGCACCAGGGTATCGCCCTGAAATTCTATGTCTGCCTGCGTAATCTTGGCGAAGTCCACACAACCCACCGCCTCGCCGGAAACAATCAGAGCAATCTTGGAATCCGGCACCCATTTCGATACGTTTTTCTGGTACTCCACCACATCCTTAAAATTATAGCGCACCAGCTCCATCTTGCCTAAATCCTCGACAGAGGTAAGTACCGTGTTGTAGTTCACCACCACCTCCGGTGCCTGCTTCTCTTTATCACTGAAAAAGTCGCCGAAAGAGCGCCACAGAAAAACGCCGAGCGCGATAAGAAGAATCCAGGGAAGGAGCTTAAGTATAAGACGGAACAGGGGCATGTGTGCGTTAGCTGATGTAGGTACAGATACGGTGTTGCAAATATTATGCTACAAAAACACTTACACCTGCACCCCCAGCCGCTGCGCAAAACCAGCGTTGCCCTGCAAGCCGCCTGTGTGCACTGCCACAATACGGCTGCCCCGCGGAAAGTGGCCCTGCCTGATCAGATCGAAGAGGCCGTACATCATTTTACCGGTGTAAATGGGCTCCAACTGAATATGATGCTGCTCCTTAAACTGCTGCATAAAGTGTAGCAGCTCAGGCTTTACTTTGGCATAACCGCCAAAGTGGTACTGCGTGACAAGTTGCCAGTTGCTGTAGCTTTTTCCGCAGTAGGCCTGCACCAGTTCCTCCACCTCCTGCCGCAGAAAATCGCCACCCTTTAGAGCCGGGAAACCAAGTATGGCTTTGTCGCCAGCCAGACCAGCCACAATACCGGCAAGCGTACCCCCGGTGCCCATGGCGCAGCAGATGTGGCTGAAAGCTACAGGCATATCCGCCACAATCTCCGTGCAGCCTTTTACCGCGAGCAGATTGGTACCACCCTCTGGCAGTAAGTATGCCTTGCCATACTTCTCCTGCAGTTCGTCCAGAAAAGCAGGATCAGATTTGTGCCTGTACTCTTCGCGGCTGATGTAGTGCAGTTGCATACCACAGGAGGTGGCAAAGCTGAGGGTAGGGTTGAGCGGCAGGTGTTCCTCTCCGCGGATAATGCCTATCGTATGGAAGCCGTATTCTTTGCCTGCCGCTGCCGTGGCGGCGATGTGGTTGGAGTAAGCGCCGCCAAAGGTGAGCAAGGAATGATGGCCCTGCTGCCCTGCCTCCTGCAGGTTATACTTGAGTTTGCGCCATTTATTACCCGATATCTGCGGGTGCAGCAAATCCTCCCGCTTTACCCACAGCGTTACACCCTGCTCCTGCAGCAAACCATCCTCCAGCTTCTGTAAGGGTGCTTTCATTGTACTTCAAAAAGAAGCCCCAGCAACTGCTGAGGCTCTGTTTATACTTGTTTTGATTCGGTTTATATTTTGTGCTGGTAGGAGAAACCTACCCCTGCCCCTCCGAGGAGGGGAATCAGAAAGAGGGAAAGTTCTTTCGTCCTTACTCACTGTCATCTTGGAAAGATCTTGGTGGCGAACTTAGAAGCGCTAGCTTATACTATTTTTACCGCTCCCCACCAAGATCCTTTCAGGATGACAAAAAAGAGCCCATATCTTCCCAACTCAGAACCCGCGACTCAGAACTCAGTACTACCTTACACTTTCGCTACGATCGGCACCTCGGTTGGCTTCTTCTTCACGCCGTAGTAAATAGCGCCAATTACCACCAATAACAGCAGGATGGAAGAGATTAGGGAGATAGTGTTGCCCAAGGTATAAGACTTTGGTGCAAACCTGAACTCAATTGTGTGCTTGCCTGCAGGCACTTCCATGGCGCGCAATACGTAGTTTGCACGGATATGGTCTACCGGCTCCCCATCTAGGTATGCTTGCCAGCCATCGGCATAGTAGATCTCGGAGAATACCGCCAGCCCTTCCTGTGCAGCCTCGTACTCGTACTTCAGGTAATTTGGCTCATACGTTACCAGTTTGATGCTGCCGTTATCGGCCACGTAGTTGCGGCGCTCAATCGGGAACTTGGTCACATCCACCACAGCGGTTGCACCAGCGTCAAAAATGGTCAGAGCATTCAGTTCCTCATCTGCCGACTGCACCGGCTTCACTTCCTCTACAAACCAAGCGTTTCCGAGCGGGTCCGGTACACGCTGCACCGGCTGCTGCGGGTTGCCCGTGATGGCATACTTGGTGTTGAGCATACGGAGCACCTCCAGGTTGTTGCGTGAGATGTGGCGGTCGATCAAATCCTGGTAGCGGCGCATTTTAGCACCGTGGTAGCCACCCACTGACTTGTGGTAGTAAGACGTGCGTGCATCGTTAAACGGGTTCGGCAGGTTGATGACACGGTAATTGCTCGTATCCTGCAGGATCATCTGGTCGGCCTGCGTTGGCTGGAAGTAGTTGGCCACCACCTGGCGCTGGAAATCGCCGTTGTTCAGGTAGCGCTTGTCCACCGCCCACAGGTCCACTAGTATCAGCAGTCCCATACCGGCAATGGCCAGCGTGGCAGACACTTTGTTTTTCAGGTAGAAGTACAGCAAACCGGCCGCCAGCACGATAAACACAAGCGAGCGGAAGGCATCGGAGCGCATCATGCTTTCGCGGTCGGCGCGGATTGCATCGATCGGGAACTGCGCCTGAATCAGCTGCTGGTCGGTGTTGGATGCAAAGCCGAAGGTGCCAGCAAACAACCACACCAGCGCACAGATGCCCGCGGTGATACCGCCGGAAATAAGCAGTTTCTTGTCTAGGTCTTTGATCAGGTCACGCTCGCTTAGCAACTTCCAGAGGGCCAGCAAGGCCAGGAATGGCATCGTGATCTGGGCAATCACCAAGGCTGACGATACCGCCCGGAACTTGTTGTAAAGCGGGAAGTAATCAAACATGAAGTAGTTGAAGGACTCAAAATTCTTACCCCAGGCCAGCACAATGGAAAGTATGGTACCCGCCACCAGCCAGCTCGTCCAGCGGCGGTCCACTATGAACAGGCCCAGCACAAACAGAAAGCATACAATGGCGCCCACGTACACTGGTCCGCTCGTCATGGGCTGCGGCCCCCAGTACAGCGGCAGGCCCTGGCTTACGATCTGCTCAGCCTGTGCCGGCGCTGCGCCCATGTTCAGGAAAGCATTATAAGTTTCGGAGTCGGTATCGAGCGGTGCGGAGCTGCTGCCGCCGTAAAAATCAGGAATAAGCAGGGTGATGGTTTCGCCCACACCGTAGCTCCAGTTAAAGGCATATTCACGGTCCAGGCCGTTGCCCACGTTCTCGCCGCTGTTTGGCTGCGTCAGCTCAGACTTGCCCCGGATGCTGTGCTCGGTATATTCAGCCGTGGTATAAAGACGTCCGAAGTTAACGCCTACCGCCAGAACAGCCGCCACCAATAGCACCAGGCCCCGCTTAAACAGCTCCGCAAACGTGCCGTGCTTGATGGCATAGATAATTTCCACCACTCCAAAGATGAGCACCAGCAGCAGCATGTAGTACGTCATCTGCAGGTGGTTGAAGTGCAGGTTCATCGTCAGGCCCACGGCAAAAAGTGCCGCCCCGATCCAGAGGTTCCTGCGCAGCGCATAGATCAGGCCAGCCAGCACCATCGGGATATAGGCAATGGTTAGCGACTTCGTGTTATGCCCCGCCTCCAGGATAATCAGGTTATAGGAGGTGAAGGAGAAAGCCACAGCGCCCACAATGGCCAGCCAGGTGCTCATGCCCATGGCTACCAGCAAAATATAGGCGCAGATTAAGGTGATGAAGATATTTCCTGCCAAAGCCGGCAGGTTAAACGTCAGAACTTTGTGGATGTAACCAGACCAATCGCCTGGAAAATGGGTGTTGATTAGGTAAGCCGGCATGCCGCCGAACATGGAGTTAGTCCAGAGGGCCTCTTCGCCGGTGCGCTCCCGGAAATCCTGTATCTCCTTGGCGCCGCCCTTAAACTGCAGGATATCGTGCTGTGCCAGGGCCTTATCTTCAAACAAAACCGGCGAGAAGTATACCGCCGTCAGGATCATAAAAACAACTACTGCTATAACGTGCGGGAGCACATTACGCTTAAAATCGAAGGAAGGTGTCATATCTTTCAAAAACCTCAATAAATAGAGGGTGAAAGATAGCAGTTTTATTTTACTTCTTCATACTCTACGTACTCGCCGCCATCGAAGCCTTTGCGGTTCGGCTGCTCCGGAATATAGTCGATCTTCACCTTGCCTTCTGCCTTCCTGCCATCGCCGTCTTCCTGGTACTGCTGCTGCTGGCGCTGCTGGTTCATGTTGGTGTAGAAGAAGGAGCCGTTGCGCACTTTCTTTTTAATAAATGCAGCCAAAAGCCATCGCAACAGCACAGGTGCCACCAGACGGATAAAGAAAATGATAAGTATAGTGACGAATATGAATTTGATCATGATGCTAGTTTGTATCTGAGTGGTACACTGCAAAAACAGTACCTATCCTCCTATTATCAACTCCTTTGCCAGCCTTTTGTTACCTGACTTTTTGGCGGGTGATGCAAAGATAAGGAGTATAGTTTTTAAATGCAGGTTTGCAGGGGTTAGTTCCGAAAGTGCGTTTAGGGAAAACGTATTGCCTATGCTGTACTCCTAACTGCTGCCGTTCATCTATCGAACTCTGCCTTAAACTGCCGTTGCCAACTGCAATCATACTTCGTGTACTGGCGCAAGACTTTAGAGTTGTGTCTTACTATGGTGTCGGGTTTGTAACTCGACTGGCTTGCAAAGCCATACTTGCACAGCGGTGGCTATACTTGTTGCAGCCATACTTGCTTTTCCACTGCTTTCGCAACTTCAGCCAGGCTATACTTTCTAGCTACTGTTCATCCTCCAGTTCCCAGATACCAATCGTTTCATTTCTGGCTTTGGAGCGCTCACGGCCGCGGGGCCTCGTCATCGGGCATCGCGCTGGGAGCTTTTCTTTGCTCGCTTCGCTTCGCAATCCCGCTAGCGCGGGACCGAAAAACTCGCATAGGCGCTCAACCCAAGGACTGAAATCTGTTCAGTTAGCTAAAGCGGTACCTATGCAACTAAAGCCAAGTCCCCCTTTGAAGGGGGTAGGGGGATGTTTGCACAACTGCCGATAATTCACTTCCTAAAAATAGCTAGGGGCTAGAAGTAGTTAGATGACAACGCTACGCAAGCTAAGCCCTTGCTCCATCCCGTCCATCTAAAAACACCTTCAATTCTGATTCTGACAATTACACAGCTCCTACACCTCCCACAACTCAGGACTCCTAACTCAGCACTCCTTTTACCTTCCTTTGCCAAAGCTGGCCTGGATGCCGATAGACGGAATAAACGTTAAGCCGGAGTAGCTGTAGCTGGTGTTATTGAGGAGTTTGTAGTCGCCGTAGTTCTGGTAGTAGATGGTGATGGCTGGCAGAATGTACACATACTTGATGCCCAGTTTGGCGTTCACGAAGAAGCCGTAGGAGCCAAAACTGTTCTTTTCCATCAAGGCATCAATTTTCTCTACATCGCTTCCGATTCGCTCGAAAAGCCTGCCGGGCTCAAAGCCATACGTAATGTTGGTGTGGTTGTACACGGCACCAAAGGCAATGCTACCGTTCTCCTCCTCTACCCCCAGCGACTTACTGAAGATAAGCGGGATTGTGTAATCACGTCGCTTCGCGGTGAACTGAAGTATGGGCTGCAGCTTATCCAAAAAGAGCTTATCAGCCCAATCAGAGCTCTGGCCGGCATACTGCAGGCCCACGCTGCCGTACCAAGCCCCGTTCACGGCTCCTGCACCCCGGCTATCCGGCGTTCCTGTCGGACCCAGGAACTGGTACTGCGCATCGAACACGTGCACGCCCGAGGCAAACTTGTAGCCCACATCCACCCGCGGGGCCACGCCATAGCGCAGGTAAAAATCAAAAGTGGGGCCAACCGGGTCTAAGGCATAGGCCAAAAGTGCCCGCGTGGCTGTCTCTATCTGAGCGTCGAAGTATACCGAGTCTTTCTTGGCGATGGCATCTACGGCGGCTTTAGTAATATCATCGAGCTGACCTATAGGCTCCGTAGCGATGTTGCCGCCAAAGTTCACGCCTGCCTTGAACTTGCCCGGTGCCGTTACCTTGCCCGAGTTAATTACTGCACGCGGCGCCGTGCAACCAGCCACCAGGGCCAGCAGCATAAAAAAGCACAAACGGTGCATAAAAGCCACAGAAAAACGCATACGTATGAGTTTAAAAATTTTGAATGTTAAATGTTGAGGAGCAAGTATAAAATCTTGCACCAGAGGCTGCCTTAGCAATACGGCGCCTGCTTCGCTTTAGCTGGCAAAACTACGGAAATAAGCTGCTCAATTACAAGCCGCTCCTGGAATATCAGCCCAGACCCAAGCACCTGTTTTACATCCGCACCTCAAATCTGATCGAAACAAAAAGCCTCTCCTGAACGAACAGGAGAGGCTTATATTTTAATAAGTAGACTTGTATTACCTACTCAGGTACAGGTTCCGCTCGGAGTATACTTTGGTAAAGTAATCGTCCTGCAGGTCGTCGATAAAGTAGATGGCTTCCCCGGTGGATTTCATTTCCGGCCCAAGCTCCTTGTTTACCTCTGGAAACTTGTTGTAAGAGAACACCGGCACCTTGATAGCGTAGCCGTGCTTGTACGGGTTAAACACAAAATCCTTCACTTTCTTCTCGCCCAGCATAATCTTGGTGGCGTAGTTGATGTACGGCTCCCTGTATGCCTTGGCAATGAACGGGAAGGTACGCGAGGCGCGCGGGTTGGCCTCAATAATGTATACCGTTTCGTTCTTGATAGCGAATTGGATGTTAATCACCCCAACCGTTTGCAGAGCCACCGCGATCTTCTTAGTGTACTCCTCTATCTGGTTCATCACGTTCTCGCTTAAATCGAACGGAGGCAGCACCGCGTATGAGTCGCCGGAGTGGATACCAGCAGGCTCGATGTGCTCCATGATGCCGCAGATGTGCACATCCTTTCCGTCGCAGATAGCATCCGCCTCAGCTTCGATGGCGTTGTCGAGGAAGTGGTCGAGCAGCACTTTGTTGCCCGGGTGGTCCTTCAGCAGGTCAATCACGTGGGCTTCCAGTTCTTTCTCGTTAATCACGATCTTCATGTTCTGGCCACCCAGCACGTAGCTAGGGCGCACCAGCAGCGGAAACTTAAGCTCCTTGCACAGCTCCAGCGCCTCCTCTGCCGTCTCGATTACCGCAAATGGCGGGTACGGAATGCTCAGGTCGCGCAGTAGTGAGGAGAAGGAACCACGGTCTTCAGCCAAGTCCAAAGCCTGGTAGCTGGTGCCGAAAATCTTGATGCCGTAGCGATCCAGTTTCTCCGCCAGCTTCAGGGCTGTCTGCCCACCCAACTGCACAATCACACCTTCCGGCTTCTCGTGCAGGATAATATCGTAGATATGCTCCCAGAACACCGGCTCGAAGTACAGTTTATCAGAGATATCGAAATCTGTGGAAACCGTTTCAGGGTTGCAGTTGATCATGATCGTCTCGTAGCCGCACTCTCTTGCAGCCAGCACGCCGTGCACACAGCTGTAGTCGAACTCAATGCCCTGCCCAATGCGGTTCGGACCAGACCCTAGCACCACCACTTTCTTCCTGTCTGTAACGATACTCTCGTTCTCGCCCTCAAAGGTGCTGTAGTAGTAGGGCGTGTTCGCTTCAAATTCGGCCGCGCAGGTATCTACCATTTTGAACACGCGCTTGATGCCCAATTCGGTGCGCACGCTGTGCACTTCACTTTCCTTGCAACGCAGCAGGTGCGCTATCTGGCGGTCGGCGTAGCCTTTCACTTTGGCCTCCCGCAGCAAATCAGCCGGAATAGTGGCCAGGTTATACTTCTCGATCTCCTTCTCCATCTGGTCCAGCTCCTCGATCTGAGCCAGGAACCACGGGTCAATTTTGGTCAGCTTTTGGATGGTGCTGGTCGGGATGCCGATGCGCATAGCATCTTTAATGCTGAACAAACGGTTCCAGCTTGGGTTCTTCAGGCTATCTACTAACTCGTTGTAATCTGTTTTCTCTTTGCCATCAGCACCGATGCCGTTGCGCTTTATCTCCAGACTCTGGCAGGCCTTCTGCAGCGCTTCTTGGAAGGTGCGGCCAATGCCCATCACCTCACCCACCGACTTCATCTGCAGACCAAGCGTGCGGTTCACACCCGGAAACTTATCGAAGTTCCAGCGCGGTATCTTCACGATAACATAGTCCAGTGCCGGCTCAAAGTAGGCAGATGTAGTTTTGGTGATAGCGTTTTTCAGTTCATCCAAATTGTAACCAATGGCCAGCTTTGCGGCAACCTTTGCAATTGGATAACCAGTGGCTTTGGAGGCCAGGGCAGAAGAACGGGAAACGCGCGGGTTGATTTCGATGGCGATAATGGTGTCATCCTCCGGGCTCACGGAAAACTGTACGTTACAGCCACCGGCAAACTGTCCAATGCCATTCATCATTTTAATGGCCAGGTCGCGCATTTGCTGGTACACCGTGTCAGGCAGGGTCATGGCTGGGGCCACCGTGATAGAGTCTCCGGTATGCACGCCCATTGGGTCGAAGTTCTCAATGGAGCAGATGATGATGACGTTTCCGATGTTGTCGCGCAGCAGCTCCAACTCGTACTCTTTCCAACCCATAATGCTTTGCTCTATCAGCACCTCGTGTGTAGGCGATGCGTGCAACCCGCGGGTCAGGGCGGCATCAAACTCTTCCGGCGTATTCACAAAGCCACCACCGTAGCCACCCAGCGTAAACGATGGGCGGATTACGAGCGGAAATCCTATTTCCTGAGCAATCTCTTTGCCTTCCAGAAAAGAGGTAGCCGTTTCGCCTTTACACACGTTCACATCAAGCTCCAGCATTTTCAGGCGGAACTCCTCTCTGTCCTCTGTCGTCTCGATGGCTTTGATGTCCACCCCGATAATGCGAACGCCGTACTTCTTCCAGATTCCGGCTTTATCACAATCAATGGCAAGGTTCAAGGCAGTTTGGCCACCCATAGTAGGCAGCACCGCATCAATCTTATGCTTTTCTAAAATCTCAATAATGTACTTCTTCTCCAGGGGCTTCAGGTACACATGGTCTGCCGTAACAGGGTCCGTCATGATGGTAGCCGGGTTGGAGTTGATGAGGATCACTTCTATTCCCTCCTCTCGTAGCGAGCGGGCGGCCTGGGAGCCAGAATAGTCGAATTCGCAGGCCTGGCCGATGATGATGGGTCCAGAGCCTATGATGAGAACGGATTTGATGGAGTTGTCTTTAGGCATTGGGGCGGTATGTATAAATTGCCCAAAGTTAGCGGAAAATGTTCGGGGCCACAAGAAAAAAAGGCCAGCGCGCCGTTTTATTTAAAACCAGCGCCGGAAGGCAGCCACCAGACCACCACCGCCTACGCAAGTATAAACACGGCTGTCAGTCCTCTTCCTCCAAGATAAACAGCTCGTTTACACTCACCCCAAAGAAGGCCGACATTTTAAGTGCCAGCAACGTGGAGGGCAGGTATTTATTTTTCTCAATGGCGTTGATGGTCTGCCGGCTTACCCCAAGGGCCTGGGCGAGTTGTTCCTGCGTAATGTCTTTTTTTGCGCGCTCCACCTTAATGCTATTCCGCATCAGCAGTCAATTTTTTGCGCATGTAGTGCAGGTTGTACCGGAAGGAGCCATAAATGTAGGCAAGCAGCAACAGAAGGGTGCCCAGCATACCACCTACATCGGGCATAATGCTGTTTTTGCCCATAATCAAAGTATAAATGTTGGCATAGAACGGGAGCAACAGCAGCGCAACCACCAGAAAATACACGCCACTCACTAACGACTTATACCGAAGGCTCTGCACCATCTCGTCTTCCTGCCGCTCTTCCGAAAAAACCAACAGCGCCAGCGCCACGATAAGCGGATAATAAACGATCGAGTAATTCCACTCACTGAAAAAAGCCCTCGGATCGGCTATACTTCCCGTTGCAAGCAACAGGCCAACAAGTGCCAAAGCCACTGGAAGCGCTGATAGCAGCATCCAAAATCCAATCTTCCTGTACCGGTAAGGCAGCATTTTTATATCGATCAACCCTTGCTTCATAGGACATGCTCATTTCAAGAAGTACAACTTTATTTCCTTTATGTAAACTACACTTTACTTTTCAGATAAAAAAGTACCCTAACTCTGATTTTCAATGCCTTTACCAACTTTTATTGACCGCATCATTTGTCTGATTTGATGACTTCTCTTTACTAAATGCAGAAACTATAATCACGGCAAAAGCCAACAAAGCCACCTGGATACGTAAACAGAAGTATAACTTATACTATTCGGCTATGACACCAAGACAAGATGATTTTATAACGAATTCGGATGAAAGCAGGCGCCTGCCCGACGACAACCCTGAGCCACTGACCGGCATAAAGAAAAGGAAGGTCGACAGCTTTGACAAAGAGCCTGAAGGCAAAGAGGAAGCCGGAAACGTGGCAGCCAGAAATGAAGAGGATACGCGTAAGTTAGATGGCAGCAACGCCAATAACCTGCGCACGAAATAAGCCGCGTGCTCCCCAATAATGTGTCCCTGTGCAGCGCGATTAGGCATGTGCGCAGGATTTATAGGAGAGGTCTGCCTCTTTGTGCCCTGCCCGCAAAGGCGTGATATTACTATACTGTAATTTTTAAGTACGAACGTTGTGACATGCTTTGCTTTTTAGATATTAATAAAGTATTATTATCATAGTTTATGTCTTAGAACCAAGGCACTTATGGTACTGTTTGAGGCACCTTACCAGCATTTAGAACTTTACACGGCACATAACGTGCTCGTGAGTCAATGGTATGGCGGCTGCACCAGTGCCCAGTACCGGGAGGCCCTGAAACGCTTCATCCACTATGTAGACACCAGGAACATTCAGTATGCCATCTCCGATCGGCGCATGCTGCCCCCGCTCTCCGATGAGGATGCCCGCTGGACTGTTGAGGTGTTTCTGGAGAGTTTCCGCAAACTGCCGCTGCAGCGCTTTGCCATTATCAAGTCCTTCAGCTCCTCTGCGGGCAAGCAGCTACAGCACTTTATACGCAACAAGGAGCAACCGCTTCCTTTCGAGGCCAGGGTGTTTGAAGACCTTACCTCCGCCTACGACTGGCTTACCGCAACCAAGGCGGTGTAGCGTTTACGCTCCTCCCGCAAACGCTTCTTTCTGCACCCGCTCCAGCGCCGCCGTCAGCTGCCCTATAGGCTGGTAGCCTCTTGCCACCAGGTATAGCTTTCCGTTTGCCTCCGACACCACCGCCGGAAAGCCATTGATGCCCCAACTCTCCACCAGCTCAAACTCTTTTCTGGCCTTCGCCTCATAGGCATCATCCGTAAATTTCTGTTTGAAGTCAGCTTCGTTTGCCCCTAAGGCCTGCACCACCGGCAGGTAAGACTCTACCTCGTTCAGGTCTTTGGCCTCCTCAAAGTGCAGCTTTTGAATAGCTGCCGCCAAAGGCACCTGCTGCTCCGGGAGCTGCTCCTTTAGTATGGCCAGCGCTACGGCGGGAGGCACAGAGTTGCTGATGTAGGTGCCCTCGCCCAGTATTTTGCTTTGGTAGGCCTCACTCAGCTTTGCACCGGTTACCTGCTCCAGCCGTGGCGCCGCCTGCCGGATATAATCGGCCATGCCGCTGATGGAGCGCACATTGTTGCCACGGATCATGCCGCCGCTAATCACTTCAAAACCGTAGTCCTGCCCGTGCTCCTTGTACAGCTGCTGAATCACGGGGCTCATGCCGTAACACCAGCCGCACAGGGCATCATGCACATAAAATATCTTTTGCTTGCTCATGTTTGCGCTCTTAAGAATAAACCTGGCAGTACAGGAAACCTGCCGCCCGGCGGACTTTCGCCCATATTAGCAACCCTGTAAAGAGGCAAAGGTTTTGTGAACATAGCTATACTACTATAGTGTAAATTGTTATCTTGCTGTGCCGGAAGGCGTTGCTGCCTGTGTTGTACATGTGCTGCGGCAAGGCTGGCTTTCAACATGGAAGAGAAACTGTGTGGAGAAGGATAATAGCCCCATCCTATCCTCCTGATTAAAAGAAGCTGCTATGCTCTACGCCCTGCTTAAGTTTATTTACCGCCTAGGCCTGCTGGTGTTTTTCAGGAGGTTTGAGACACGAAACCGCCACCTGATGCCGTCAGAAGGGCCTTTGCTGGTAGTTTGCAACCACCCCAACACGTTCATGGACCCGGTTGTGACGGCATCGCTGTTGCGCCAGCAAGTATACTTTATTGCCAAAAGCACTGTTTTCGGCAGTGGTTTGCAGCGTTGGCTGTTGCGCAAGATGCACCTCATTCCCATCAGCCGCCCGGAGGATAACCACGGGCAGCCGCTCCAAAACGAAGAGGCTTTTGCGGCCAGCTTCGAGGCGCTGCAGCAGGGCAAAACACTGCTTATCTTCCCGGAGGGCAACAGCTTTAACCAGCGCCGCCTGCGCAAAATAAAGACCGGCGCTGCCCGCATTGCCCTTGGTGCCGCAGCGGCGCATGGTCCAGAACTCAACATCAGGATTCTGCCTGTGGGCCTGAACTACTCCGCCCCTACCCGCTTCCGCAGTGATGTGTTCGTAAATGTGGGCGAGCCAATCGCTGTCTCCGACTTTGCCGCCGCCTATCGCGACGACGGCCCGGCAGCCGTACTGGCCCTAACGGAAGAAATCCGGCAGCGGCTGGAGGCGCTCATGGTACATACGCCCACCGACGCGGAAGATGAACTGGTGCGGCAAATTGAGGACATCTACAAGGTGCAGCTTTCCGCCATGATACCTACTGCTGCGCCTGCCCATGAACACGACTTCCTGCTGACCCGAGCCATCGTGAAAAGTATTAACCATTTCAGCCAGGTGGCCCCGGAGCGGGTGGCGGCCTTGCGGGAAAGTATAGGCAGCTACCAACGGCAGCTAAAACGCCTGCGCCTGCAGGATGCGCTGTTGGGCAAAGGCAGCAAGGCGGTGTTCTGGCAAAGCATTGGCGGGGTACTCCTGCTGGCCCTAGGGCTGCCCCTGTACCTCTACGGGCTGCTCCACAACTACGTGCCCTACACCATTCCCTCTAAAGTAGCACAGGCAGCCACCAAGGAAGAGGAATGGCATGCGCCTGTTATGCTGACGGTGGGCATGTTCACATTTCCGCTTTTCTACGCGCTGTGCGCCTGGCTGCTGTCAGTTTGGCTGAGTGAAACGGATGTGGGGCTGGTATTATACCTGTTCAGCCTGCCGCTCAGTGGCTTCTTTACGCTTGGCTACTGGAACATGCTGCAGCGCACACAAGCACACTGGGTACTGCTGCGTTTGTTTTTCACGCGACAGGACGTGGTGGAGCAGCTGCGCCGGCAGCGGAAGCAGATAATTGCGGGGCTGGAGCAGGCAAGGCTCGAGTACCTGCAGCAGCCGAATTAGCGCCATCCCTCCGCGCCTTTTCCCGGTATGTGATAAATACGGACAGACTGTGTATTTTATACACACTTTTTTAGTACTAATTTTAGCTATATAGCTATTTACAAAGGTTAAACGGCTAAAAAATTGCACTATATCTTCGCCTTTTTTCTTGGCCGTCCGTAAACTGCTTAAGTTTATACCTTAAACACTAACAATTGATTGCTATGAAAAAGAATATTATTACTTTTTGTGCCGCTACTTTTGCCGTGGCCGCACTTACATTTGGCTGCTCCACGTCTGACACGACAACGGACGCCGATGGAATGGAAACAACCGAGGATTACGATACAGGTACTGACACAGGCACTTATGAGGAAGGAACCACGACTGGAACCACAACCGGAACCACTACGGGTACTACCACAACCGGTACTACCACTGGCATGACCACAGGTACCACGACCGGAACGACAACAGGCACGACGACTGGTACAACTACAGGCACAACTACTGGTACCACCACAGGCACGACTACTGGTACTACGACTGGTACAACTACCGGAACTACCACGGGTACGACAACCGGTACGACCACCGGAACAACAACAGGTACCACAACCGGAACTACCACAGGTACGACAACTGGCGGCACTACGTCCGGCACCACAACCGGCACCACCACTATGTAGTATACCCCTGTTACAGATCACAGCAGAAAGGCAAATACCAGGTGGTGCTTGCCTTTCTGTTTTTAAGCGATAGAAGCGTCAGATGAAATACCTGGAAAGATACCTGCGCAACGTATTCACCGTAGACCTGCGGGCATTGGCCGTGATGCGGATATGGCTCGCCGGCATTATACTTACAGACCTTTCCATCCGGGCATCTGACATGGAGGCGCACTACTCCAACATGGGGATACTGCCGCTGCATGTGCTGCACCAGCACCTTTGGTTACCGCATTTTTTCTCGTTTCACACACTGAGCGGTTTATGGCAGGTGCAACTGGTGCTGTTTGCAGTGGCAGCCATTGCGGCGTTGTGCCTGCTGCTGGGCTACAAGACCCGCGTTGCCACCGTAATAAGTTGGCTGCTGCTGCTTTCGCTGCAAAACCGCAACCCCCTGATCGCGCAGGGCGGTGATGATCTCCTGCGGATGCTGCTGTTCTGGGGCATGTTTCTGCCGTGGGGCAAGTATTATTCAGTGGATGCCGTACAGGCCGAAAAGGCTGGCGTAGCCCCTATCAAAACAACGTATTTTAGCATTGCCACAGCTGCGTACATCCTGCAGGTGGCCCTGGTATACTTCTCCACGGCACTGCTCAAGAACTCACCCGAGTGGACCACCGAAGGCACAGCGCTTTACTATGCCCTGAGCCTGGACCAGATCCTGATGCCGGGCGGCCGCCTGATTTACCCTTACCCTGAGCTGCTCAGGGCGCTGACGCACTTCTCCTACTACACCGAGCTGCTGCTTCCGCTGTTGCTGCTGATTCCGTTCTACAATAATTTTTTCCGGCTGGTGGTGGTCGGGGTACTGGCAGGCTTCCATGTCGGTATCAGCCTTACCCTGTTCGTTGGGTTGTTTTACCTGATCAACCTGGCCTCGGTTACCGGCCTGTTACCTCCTCCGGCCATGGATTGGCTGGACAAGCGGCTATTCAGCTCCTTCCGCAGCACACGCTTAGGTCCGTTCAAGCATCCGCTCAGGCACCTGCGCCGGCTTAACTTCTTTTCGGTGGAGGTACGCATGAACCGTCCGCTGCTGCCAAACCATGTGTTGCCACAGCTCCGGAACGCCTTTGTGGCGGTCGCCCTGTTTTACTGCATCTGGTGGAACTTAAGCGGCACTGCCCTCACGCCTAAGATACCGGATGGCAGCCGCTGGTTTGGCTATGTGCTTCGCTTAGACCAGCATTGGGGCATGTTTGCCCCTACGGTTTTCAAGGATGATGGCTGGTATGTGCTGGAAGGAAACACAGCCAAAGGCGCCGTGATAGACCTGAACCAGCAAGGCAAAGCCGCAGACACCGTAAAGCCAGCCTCAGTGATGTCGCTGTTCAAGAACGACCGCTGGCGCAAGTACTCAGAGAACTACCTGTTTGTGCACAACTCCTACATGCGACCCTATTACTGCAATTACCTGATGCGCCGCTGGAACGAGGCGCACCCGCAGCAGCAGATAAAGCACCTGGACGTGGTGTATATGCTGGAGCCCTCATTACCGGATTACCAGGTGGCCACGCCCAAACGCGAAGTGCTCTGCAGTTGCGCCAACCAGCCGGAATAGTGAGCATTTATACTTCCAAAGTCCTGTTCTTTTTGGGCCTATACCCGTAAAACACAAGCATATACATTTACTTAAACTGACGTATCATGAAAACGAAATATGCATTTATACTTGCCGGGGGCCTGCTGCTAAGCACGGGACTCTACAGTTGCACCTCGGAGAATACAACGGGTGTCGAAACAGACGGCACAACAAATAACGCAGTAGACGGAAGGAGCAACAATGCAGCAGGCGGCACAGAGACAACGGAAAATATAAGCCCTCTGGATACGGCCCAGAACGCAGGCTCCGGAAATATGAACGACACCACTAGAAACAGCGGCACAACTTCGCCGACTGGCAGCCAGTAAATTTATACTTTCCCTGAAACAGCAGCGGCAGGCACTTTATAGTGTCTGCCGCTGCTGTTTCATACTTGGCTATACTTAATCCTCGTCGCTGGCGATGGCGTATCCTACCGCTGCGGCCACCAACCCACCCAGCAGGTAGTAGCCTACCGTCATGGCCTGTGTTTGGGTGGTTCTGTTGCTTGGGGCCTCACCCAGACCCAATGGGCCGGGCAGCAACACGGCACCCGCACCGGCTGCCACACCAAGTATGGCACCGCGCCACCAAGCGTTTATACCAGTACCTGCCAGGCTATAGTACAGTGAGTTAGAAAGCACATCGCCGGCCAGTGCCATGGTATGCAGCCCCTCCTGGTCCTGCGGCGGCTCTTCGTCCGCCATGCGCATCAGCTTGGAGATGGAGCGCATGCCCAGTACATCCATGCGCGGGGCATCGGGTACGAAACGGCGCACCGACTCGTGCACAAGGGTAAGCACACAGGCGCCTGCCAAACCGCTTACCATTGATTTTATTATGTTGTTCATCTTTTTATACTTCAGGTTATACTTTGGTTTAAGCCCTGGGGCTTCCCCTGTATAGCTTTTTTTGGGTGATAAGGTTACGGTTACTCCACCACCCGCAGCACGTCGGCCTCCACGCCATCTTCCCCAACTAACCGGTCGTCGGTGGGGCTGTCGAACACTACCAGCACGCGCTTATCATCCAGAATGGCAAGGCCCTCGGCTTTGTCCTTTCCGGTGTTGCCGCCGGTGCCGTGGGGCACCTCGCACAGCCGCTCCAGTTGGTTGTGGTGCAGCAGCTGCTCCTGCTCCCTGCTAAGGGCACCGCGCCAGCGGTAGATGGCAATCACACCGTCCAGATCCATGGTGGGCCCAGCCAGCAGGTACATGTCCTCCCCAAAAAAGCGCAGCTCCCGAATGCCCTTGCCCCGGATGTTCAGGAAGTGCTTGCGGTAAGGCTTGTCGTTTGCCAGCTGTTTCAGGTGCAGCATTCCTTTTTCGTCTTCCTCGGGCTCTACCTCCAGCACCATGGCCCAGCCCCGCAGCACCGGTCCGCGCAACCCGATAAAGATGCGATTGCCATGTATGGCCAGGCCCTCGATGTCAAAGCCGTTGTCCTTGCCGGGGATGCTCATAAACGGGGCGATGTGCGCGTCGTCCTGCAGCATTTCGGTGAGGATGCTACTGGTTTTACTTCCGTGCAGCTGGGCTGCGCGAAGCTTGCGCCCCGGCTGGTCCGGGTCATCGGTTTCCTTATGCAAAGTATAGTCACCAGATTCCGCATCTTTCAGGATAGGAATGCGCGCGAGCAGGTGGCGGTTCGGATCGTTTTTTACCTTTGCCAGGCGCTTTATCTGCTTCTCAATAGAGTCGTGGCGTTTGGGCTTGCTGCGCTTCAGGCTGTGGGAGCCGATAAGCCACAGGTAGTTGTCGGCCATGCCCATTCCCTCAATATCAATCTCGCTGTTGTCCTTGGCGGGCAGGTCCAGGTACTCGTGCAGGTCAAAGGACTTGTGCTTGCCGAAGGAGCCGTCCGGTTGCAGCGTCAGCCGCTCGACAGTGGTGCGCTCATCACAGCTCAGCCAGATATTATCGCCACTGTGGAAAGCGGTGGAAAGGCCGTTGCGCACATGCTTGCCTTCGGCACCGCGCCCCAGTTCAGGGTCGAATTGAAGTATAACTTTGTCTTTCATAGTGCTGTATTATAGGTTATGTTCCGCACTCTAACGTATGGTGCTACTACGTGCCCAGCGTAACCGGGTAGGGCGGCAAGAGCAATTTAAATTTACAATGATGGAATCCGAAAAAAAACACAAAACCGAGAAAGCAACCTTTGGCGCTGGCTGCTTTTGGGGTATAGAGGTGACGTTTCGCAACGTGGAGGGTGTTTTGGATACAACGGTGGGCTATATGGGCGGGCACCAGCCGGACCCTACCTACCAGGATGTCTGCACAGGCCGCACGGGCCATGCCGAGGTGGTGCAGGTGGTGTATGATCCTGCAAAACTGAACTACGACCAGTTGCTGCAGGTTTTCTGGCGGGCACACGACCCAACGCAGCTGAACCGCCAGGGTACGGATGTAGGCTCACAGTACCGGTCTGTTATTTTTTTCCACTCCGATGAGCAGCGCGTGATGGCCGAAACCACCAAGGAGAACTGGCAGCAGTCGCCCGAGTTCAGCCGTCGCGAAATCGTGACCAAGATTTCGCCGGCTGACACCTTTTACCCCGCCGAAGAATACCACCAGCAGTACCTCGTAAAGCGGGGAATGGCCACCTGCCGCGTGTAAGAATTCAGTTATAAAAAGTATAAGCCACAAAAAAGCCGGACCTTAAAGCCCGGCTTTCAGTTTATCGGCTATTATGCCTGATTACTTTACACGTGCGTTTGTGCTCGCTGAGCTGATTCCGCTTGTGCTGTCTGCGTAGCTTCCGCTAGGCGAACCTGAGTTTTTCTGCTTCTTGTTCAGTTTATTCATTTTCTTCTGCGCTTTCGCGGCGGCAGAACCCAACTTATTCTTCATCTGATTCTTGTTGTTTGAGTTCATGGCTAACCAGCCTGCACCCAACGCTAGTAACGAGCCACCAATAACCTTCTGTGTGGTAGTGAGTCCGTTAACTTTGGTAGCGGCTGTAGTACCCAACTGCATCAGTTTGTCCTGAAGGTCCTTCATACCACCTTTGCCGCTAGTTGCCTGCTGGTTGCTGCGGCCCTGCATGTTCTGGCTGTTGCTGCTACCCGAAGTAGTGCTGCCTGAACCTGACATGCCTGGAGTAGAAGAATTGGAGTTTGATGCGTTAGATGAAGATGAGCTGCTTGGCGAGCTGCTGCCCGAGTTGTTGCTCTGCGACGAAGTATTTGCGTTTGATTGTGTCTGTGATCCTGGTCTATTATTCTGGTTCGTTTCCATAGTGTTTATTTTAAATTATACAATTTTTCAGCTTTGTCTGCTCCTGCACCTTCTTGGGCACGCAGGGCATGGTGCTACTTATATTTATCGTTTATTTTGCCCATATGGTTGCGCTTGCGCCCGTATTTCTACAAACAGTCTGGCTTTAAAACAAACTATATCAATATAGTGCAGCAGCTATTATCAGAGGTTTTACTACGGCAAAGTATAAACACAAAAGGCGGCATCCTATTGGTGCAGTGCCTTTAAGCGTGCCAATGCCGCTGCATGCTCCTCCTGCTCATCTGCCTCCATTTCGGTTGCCTTGGCGCTTCCGAAAAAGTGCAAAATATTTTTTTGAAGATCAGGTGCCACCCGCTTAAAGTCTGTCTTGCCCAGCTCCTCTAGCAGCTTGGCATATGCCTCGTCGGCGGGTGCGTACGCTCCGGGTACTGTGGGCTTGCCGGTGTCTAGTTGCAGGTTCGGCAGGGACCTGGCTTTGCCGCTGCGCAGCTGCTGCAGCATGTGTGTGTATTCCCTTACCGTGGTGTTAAAGCTTTGCATAAACACTTCCTCAGCCTCGGGCGTGGGCGGCACAAAAGCCAGTGGCTTCAAGGGGCCTAATTTAGGCAGCACCTTCATGATATAAGCCGTCGCCCGCGCAAAGATATGCGGCTTCTCATAGCAGTTGCCCCACTGCTGGTGGTAGCTGGCGCGGCTCATCCGGAACTGGAACTCGCGCTGCGTGGCGCCCGGGCGCGCAGCATTTATGTCCTTCTGCTTTGCCTTCCAAGCGGCCTTGGTAAGTTCGGGCAGAATGTTTTTTATAGTATAGCGGTAAGAGCCCACAGCCATGGGCAAGCTGGTGAAAACATCTTTCAATTCCAGCCCATAGGTTTTAACGAAAGCCTTTTCCAGCACCTCCGGCGCCACCTCAAACCCGATAAACTTCTTGTAGGCCTCCGGAGCGTAGTTTCCCTGCGCTACCTGCAGCACATCAAACCCAAACTCCATCTTCACATGCGACACCGGATCATCGGCGTACGTAACCGGGCTTCCGAACTCCTCTTTTACTTTGGGGTACACCATCGCTACGGCCTCGTTCGTGCCGATGGGGTGGCCGTG
Organism: Pontibacter akesuensis; assembly: GCF_001611675.1. NCBI lineage: Bacteria > Pseudomonadati > Bacteroidota > Cytophagia > Cytophagales > Hymenobacteraceae > Pontibacter > Pontibacter akesuensis. The sequence goes on from NZ_CP014766.1 coordinate 1,608,465, forward strand.
GATGTCGGCGTTGTAATGCGCCAGCGCACCAAGGGCAAAGGCATATTCATCCAGGGTCAGGGAGGCGCCGATCAGGTTCTCCACGAAATCGCCGCTGCGCACATAGTGGGTAAGGTCGGTGAAGAAGGTGTTGCCGAAAGGGAAGTAACCCATGTCCTGGATGATGGAGCCGCCGTAGGCGTAGGCGTGCGCCTGCTGCAACTGCTCCTCCGTTGCCTCCGGAAATCGGTGCAGCAGCAGCGGCACCAGGTCTTTGTCCCAGGCCGCGTCTACCACTGCCTGGTGTGTTAGTACCCCGTAGGCTTTCGCTTGCTTTAGAGGCAACAGGTATAGCGCCAGCAAAAAGAAGCAGGTAAGCCAGCGGTGGGTTCTCCGTATAGACATCATAAAAATGCTATACGATTATATAGAAAATAAGGGCTATTAAATGTTGGTTCTCCGCCACCGCCGCCGCCTGCGGTACAGCAGCACCTCCATCACACTGATGCCCACCAGCAGCCAGGCCCCGCCCAGCAGCAAGCCGGCCAGCACATCAGACAGGTAATGCACCCCCAGGTAAATCCGGCTAAAGCACACCAGCAGTGTCAGGATTACGGCCAGTGCGACCGACAGCTTCCGCAGCCATGGTTTATGAAAATGGCGGTAAAGCAAGAAGGCGATCATCCCGAACAGCACAATGGCCGTGGTAGAGTGGCCGCTGGGGAAAGAGAAATGCTCTACTGCATAGTAGGCCACATCGGCGGGGCGCTCCCGGCTGATGAAGGTTTTGCCGTACCGGACCGAGAGCCCCGTACCAGCCAGCGGAAGCCAGAAGGCAAACAGCGCCACCCACTTTTTCCGGGCCAGCAAAACCGCCGACACAACACCGCCAATAATGAACACCGCGATCTGGTCGCCCAGCGTGGTGACGGCATACAGCAGCTTGCTTAGCCATTCCTGCCGCATATTGTATAGAAAACTTGTGAACTGCTCATCCACCACCACCACCCACTCCGACTCCATCACACTCTCTGTCAGGTTAGTGAGCAGCATCATGTTGATGACCAGCGCCACGATGACCAGCGTAAGCGGCAGCCCCACAAAAAGCTTTGTGTTAAACCGGTTGGCCAGAAAAGCCGTGACCTTCGGGTGATTCTCCCGGAACCGCCCCACGGCCGGCTGGCTCAAGACCCAACTGGTGGCGCTTCGGACCCTATGTACGACAATGTTTTTCATGGCTTAATGCTGCTTTGGCTATACGGGCACAACTGGCTTTGTTTTCCTTTTTTGGATATTGGCGACACCTGCGCATGCCTTTACCCCAAAAAACGGCCGATTCACAACAAACCGCTTCTAAATAAAGTACATAATACTATGAAGAAGCAAGACAACGTGTTCGATAAGATTATGCTGGCCATTGGCCTGCTGCTGTTGGTGCTGTTCTGGTTTAACTTCCCGGCTATTCCTAACCCCGACAACCTAAACTACATTACATATACCTCCTCTGGTGCAGAAAGCAGTTATGCTTCCAAATGGACGTATATAAAACCGGATAAAGCACTTTCGGCAGAGCAGGTAATAAATATACAGCTGCGTGCGCTGCAGCAAAACGACAGGGCCGACAGCGGCGTGATCACGGTGTTCAATTTTTCATCGCCCTTGAACAGGATGCACCTGGGCCCGCTCGAACACTTTCGCCTGATGGTGCGCGACCCTTCCTACCGTCCTATGCTTAACTTTAAAAGTTACAAAAAAGGACAGTTGGTTATTTCAGGTAAAACAGCCTACCAGTTGGTGGTGCTCGAGGCACACGACGGGCAGCAGGAAGCATTTATGTTTATACTTGCCAAACAGCGTAAGGGTGCTTACAAAGACTGTTGGATGACGGAGGGGATCGCACGCATGGACCAGACCCGGGACACGAAGGTTATCTAATCAATTCGCTTTCCCGCAGCAACACGCACGAGCTTCTACTTCATTTTTGCCGTATCTTAGGTTCATAAACCAGATCAGACTTTATGAGCCAACTTACAGCCCCACGCCTCCCCATCATCGACATGCACTGCGACCTGCTCGTGTACCTGGCCGATGTACCTGAATCAGACATAAATAAAGTAGAGGAGATTGGCTGCGCTGCGCCCGCTTTAACCGAAGGGAACGTGAAGTTGCAGGTAATGGCCATTTATTCCCCCACCGGCCTTGGCAGCACCCGTTACGCCGAACTGCAGCGCGACATGTTCAGGCAGCTCGCCGACAGGGACAATTGCTTTACCGCTGTTACCGATAAACCGCTACTTGAGCAAACCATGCAGCAGCCGCAGGGCACGGGCATGGTGGTGGCCATAGAGAATGCCTCCGGCCTATGCGAGCAACTGGAGCCGCTGGAGGATGGGTTTAAACGACTGGAGAAGATAATAGAGATCTGTGGCCGCGTGCTGTACATTAGCTTTACCCACCATGCTGAAAACCGCTTTGGCGGCGGCAATAACTCTACCAAGGGCATCACGCGCGACGGCAAAATGCTGCTCGATTACCTGCACGGCCGCAACATTGCCGTGGACATGTCGCATACCAGCGATGCCCTGGCCACGGATATCCTGAACCACATCGACCGGGAGCGCCTTGCCATTCCTATCATCGCCAGCCACTCCAATTTCCGCCCTGTGTGGAACCACGAACGTAACCTGCCCGATGAAATAACACAGGAGATCATCCGCCGGAAGGGCCTGATCGGAATGAACTTCCTGCGCAAGTTTGTGAACACAGAGGACCCTGATGCGCTGCTGCACCACATACAGTACGGGCTGGGCAAGGGCGCAGAGGATGCGCTTTGCTTTGGTGCCGACTACTTCTACTTTGCCGATGAGCAGGACCAGAGCCGCTTCCCCTTTTACTTTAAGGAGCACGAGCAGGCCGGCACCAGTTACAGCCATTTGCTACAACGCCTGCAGGAGCAGCTAACACCGGAGCAACTCAAAAAGCTCGCCTACCAAAACGCCCAGAATTTTATAGCGCGCATCTGGAGTTAAGGCGATCCGGGTTTCCAAAAAACCAGTGTTTAACACCCATTATTTCGCATTTTCCATTTTCCTGACAAGCGCTGGTTTTTAATATTTTATTTATATATTTAGAGTGAAGTATACTTTGCAAATGCGCTTACCAGGTAGTTCGGCTGCTATGCTTGTCTTCTTTCACTAAAAATATTTAAAGATGAAATTTATCGGGTTGTTTCTTTTTTTGGCTGGTCTTGTTTCACTTATACTGGGACTTACCGGAGCGAACCTTTTCATTCTCAATTGGTTAAATCAATACGGCGAAACGGCAAGTTGGGCAATCCGCATCGGCATAACGCTTCTGGGAGGCATCCTCTACTACGTGAATCGCAACGATGACTAAATCATTGGCAAAAAATAATATATAGATTGATTGCCATGTGCGGAAAAACTCCGTATATCCAAAAATAGTGCCCGTGCTGTGCCCAGAAGCAGCAAAACAAATTTTTTTAAGCCGTATAGCCATGGACGCTCAGGAATACAACCCACACTATATACAGATAAACGAGTTGTACATCGATACGGTGGTGATTGATGATACTGACTTTATTACGCTGTGGTGCTTTACCGTGCTCGATGAAGAGTACAAGTTTGTGTACCTGGGCTGCGACTTCACACAGTTTAACCTGATTTTGATTGCTGCCGGAGAAAAAGGCAAAGAGATCGCCCTGCACCTGGCAGAGGTCCTGGACAAGCCTTACGATGCTCCCACCCTCATCCCCATCAAAGAAGACTTCGACGAGTACCTGGAGCTAACAGGCCACGACCTGATCATATATGAGCCGCTCGCGCTCGAAGATGATTTTGAGGAGTATGACGAAGACCTGCCGATAGAGCAGCTATTTGGAGGCAAGCCCAACAAAACCCGCCAGAAATACCTTATCTACCAACTCGACAAGCTGTATCCCTCCAAAGTGTTTGAGCCGGAGCAACTGTCGCAGTCTGCCCTTACCGAGTGCTTTGAGGATGATTCCCTGGAACTGGCGCAGCTGTATTACGACTACCTGAACGCGGTGGAAAACGGCTACAGCGAAGTGGAGGCCCGGCAGCTGTCAGGTCTGGAGCGGGAGCTTTTTTTCCGGATGGCGCGCAAAGCCTCTGAACTCTGGAAGTAACTCCGTAAATCCCCCCTTACAAGTATAAAGTGATGTATTGCTGCCAGCTATCCTGGCTGAGTGGTTCACGCGTTCTGGTTTCCTTTTCCTATACTTGTTTTATACTTATAGAGCCGCTGAGTCAGGCTCGGAAATCTGGTTGATCTTTTCACGCAGGTGTTCGCGCAGGTTGATGATCCACTCCCGGGTTTTCTGGTCATCCGCTTTCACGAGGGCTTCCTCATACCTGTTTAGCTGAGCGTGGTGTGTGCTGAGCACGAACTCGCGGTAGCGCAAATCAAACGCCTCCCCTTCCAGCAAGGCCATGTCCTGCAGCAGCCCCTGGTCTGCGCCGCCGAGGCTATCAGGCAATCGAATGTTGTCGTGGCCAGCCACCAGGTTTTCCAGTTGCTTTAAGGCATCAGCATGATAAGTGGTTACATTTTGGGCAAATTCCCTCGTACGTGCATTGGTAGCTTTTTCCACCGCCAACTCCGACACCTGCACCTGCAGCATGTTGCTGCTGGCGGCATAGTCCCAGAAGGCCGGGTCGTTTAGGAGAGTGCGGGTACGGGTTTCAGCTATAGCTTCGCTTTTTTCGGCAGCAGGCCCATCGCAGGCCAGCACAAGCAGAAAAATAGTACCAAGGGTAAAAGCGATAATTCTATCTAAGAGCATAAGGTGGATGCGGGTATAGGTTGTTCGGCAAAGGCCAATAACCGCTTCTGCTGTTTCCCAGAACCGGATGTAGCCATGTACTTCTATCCTATACTATGCGCCACCCTCCCCGGGTTCCGCTCAAATAAAGATTCCCGACAAATTATAAATCTCCCTGACCAGGCTACTATACCACATCAGAAACGGTAGCTTTTCCGCACCACAGTCAGGTTGCTGTCGCGGCCCTGCTCGGCGATAACGTGCGGCGGCTTTGGCCTCTTTACCAGCTGCGCCGGCAGGTGCATGCTTTGGTCGGAAAGGTGCAGGGTGAGCGGTGCGTTCTGCTTCAGGCGCAACAGCAGTTCTACTTCCTTGGAAGGCGGCAAACCGTGCAGGCGCATCAGGTATACTTGTGCACTATCGGCGGTAGGCAGCGGCTTCAGCTCCAGCGGCTCTCCGGCCAGTGTTGCGCCAAGCAGCTCATCCGGATTCGGCAGCTCCAACAGCGTCTCCAGGTGGATGGCATCTGGGCGCTGCGCTTTCAGCCGAAGGCGCAGCAGGCGCTCTCCGTTTGCCGTGGAATCCTGCACCACTTCTGCCACAGGGGCAGGCAGGGCTACTGCCTCGGCGCTGCTTTGCAGGTACGTCCTGCCAGAGTAGGGATAAAACCCGCTTAGTGGCGCCTGGGTCGGTTCAGGGAAAAACTGACTGTTCCAGTCGTCGGTGGTGGTGTAGGCCGAGGCCCAGTAGGCTTTGTTGGTGTCTGCGTTGAGGTAGTAGCTGACGTGGCTGTGCAGCGGGCGTTCCGCGGTGGGCATTTCGCCTGCTACGGCGCGCACCACCTGGATAGCCCCTGCCAGCACCAGCACTACTGGCAGCAGCGGTAAGTTTTTCCAGCAAAGGCTGCGCTCCACCACCACTAACAGGGGCAGCAGCAGGCCAGCTAGCAGCAGCAGCAAGGCCACCATGCTGTAAGGCAGCTGCAGCGCAAAGGCGGTAAAAACTACCTGTATGATCGGCATCATCAGAAAAATGGCCGGTATACTTGCCAGCAGCAGCACCAGTGCAAACGGCAGCCCTACCTTTGGCTTTCTATCAAGCCCCAGCCATATGACTACCAGCACGCCGCACAGGCTAAACAGCAGCGGGAAGATGAACAGGTAGGCAGCATTTGGGGCCAGCAGGTAAACCGTCATCATAAGTATAAACTGAAGTATACACACGCCCAGCACAAGCGAGAACAGGCCCAGCCAGCGCAGCACCAGCCGCGTGAGCAGCAGGAAAAGCCCCAGCGCCAGCAGTACGTAAGCCACAAAGAAATTACCGGCACTGTACACGCCGTTGCCGCGGTGCGACAGCGGCAGCAGACGCCACACCAGCTCATTGATCGGGTAAAAAAGCGCCACTACAACGATCAGCAGCAGTAAGTACAGTAGGAAGCCAAATATAAGTTGCTTTGCCGTGATGGCTTGTTTCCGGAAGGCCACGACCAGCGTGATGACCAGCAGAAGTGCCGTTATCACTACCCATACTATGTTCAGGCCGGCGCTGTACGTAATCACCCAATCGCCCAGCAAGTTAAAGAAAACGGCATCCGGGGCCTTGGTAGCCTCCAGCGAAGTATGGCCGAAGTGGCGGGTAAGTTCCAGCAGGTTGGTGCCGTGGTGCTGCAGGCTGCGCTGGCTTAAGTTTTCAGGCGCGTCGGTGGCTTTGTGGTAATGCACAAAGCCACCGATAAATGCCGAGTTCAGCCCAGAAAAGCCTGCTTCCCGGTACACTGTAAAATCGGTATCGTTGGGCATGCGGCTGTAGATCTCGTAGGCCAGCGAGCTGAAAAAGGGATGCGGCGCTGCCTCAGCATATTGCCGGGCCACCCATCCGTTTTCGGGGCTCATCTCGAACGTCATACTTGGGCCATCGTTGCCGCGCCCCTCCAGGTTCATCACCAGCCCCACCTCCTGTGCCCAGGGGTGCTTCAGAAAGGCCCTGGCGCCGTACAGGCCAAACTCTTCACCATCGGTTAGCAGCACGATTACGTCGTGGTCCAGCGGCGCTTCCTGTTTCAGGGCGCGCACCGTTTCAAGTATGGCGGCAACGCCTGCCCCATCGTCGCCGGCTCCCAGGGCGTTGGGCTGTGAGTCGTAATGGGCCATGAGCAGGATGGCCTTGCTACTGTTGCCGTTCCCTAGCAGCCTGCCCACCAGGTTGTACACGTGCCCCACCATGCCTGCCCCGCCGTATACTTCTGCCGCAGTCGTATCCTGCACCTGCGGGTTCAGGCCCAGCTCCTGCATCTGCTGCAGCAGGTAGTCGCGCACGTTGGCATGGGCTTTGGTGCCCATGGGGTGTGGCTCCTGCGCCACCTGCCGCACGTGCTGCATGGCCCGCTCAGCCGAAAAAACCGTGGCAGGCGCTGTGGCAGGAACGGGCTTGGGCGGCGCCAGCAAGTATAAACTAAGGAGGGCCAGGCCGGTAATGGCCAGGAAAAGGAAAGCAGCAATGGCTCGGTTGCGGTACTGCATGGGTCTTGGTTAGGGTGTGTCTATACTTACTTATCCTAATATAAGTAAAAGGACACAAGTATCAAGATGTAAGACACAAGACCTAAATTAATGTGTTTACCTTATTGTCGATGACTTGAGCGATAGCAGTAAACAACTGCTATCGCTCAAGTCATCGACAATAAGGAGTTAGGGGCAAAAGAGGCAGCAACCAGGCGTAAATAAAAAAGGCTTCCGGCACAATTGCACCGGAAGCCTTTTTCGAAAGAGATAAATTTATTAGTCGACAGCGGAATACTTTTCGCCGTCCACAATCTGGCTCTGGCGCAGGTGCACCGGATCTGTTTTCTTGCGCAGTTTAGAGTTGAGCATTTCTACCATCAGCGAGAAGAACATGGCAAAGTAGATGTAGCCTTTCGGTATCTCCACATGGAAGGCCTCGGCCACCAGCATCACCCCGATCAAAAGCAGGAACGAAAGCGCCAGCATTTTAACGGTTGGGCGGTTGTTCACAAAATCACTGATCACCTTGGCAAAGGCCAGCATGATGCCCATCGAAATAACGACGGCCACAATCATGATGATCACCTCGTCTACTAGGCCCACGGCTGTCAGGATAGAGTCGAAGGAGAAAACGATGTCGATCAGGATAATCTGAATCAGTATCTTCCCTAGCGTAGTAGTGGCTTTGCTCACGTTGTGGCTTTCCTCCTCCCCTTCCAGCTTGTTGTGTATCTCGGTAGTACTCTTAGCCAGCAGGAACAGACCACCGGCAAACAGGATAATATCACGCCACGACACAGCCAGCTCGTTGGCCGTAAACGGCAGGTTAATGGTGAAGATCGGCTCCTTTGCCTGCACAATAAAGCTGATGAAAAGCAGCAGGATCACGCGGAAAACAAGGGCCAGCATCAGACCAATGGTACGGCCTTTGCCTTGTTGCTCCTGCGGCAGCCGGGCCACGATAATCGAGATGAATACAATGTTGTCAATGCCCAGCACTACCTCCATAAAGGTCAGCGTCAGCAGGCTTATCCAGGTATCCGGATTAGCGAAAATTTCTAAATCCATAGGTTTATTTTAGTTAGCATAAGTATAGGGCGCAAATGTAGCTGTTAGATACTGATTGTGACACAGTAGCGTTGCGCGAAATTTGAAAACACACCTGCTCCGCCTATTCTCTATGACTTCATGTTCACATACTGCAGCGGCATGCCAATGTCTTCGGAGTTGCCGCGCAGCAGCGCGATCACGCCCTGCAGGTCGTCGATCTTCTTTGCCGTTACCCGGATTGTCTCGTCCATCATGGCCGCCGACACTTTCAGCTTGCTGTCCTTTATCAGCTTCATTATTTTCTTGGATGTTTCCTTGTCGATGCCGGCTTTTACTTTGATGTCCTTTTTTACCATGGCACCCGACTGGTAGGCGTCCTTCGAAAAATCGAGGGCGGTGGCATCCAGGTCCTGCTTCACCATTTTACCGATGAGCACGTCTTCGGTGTGCTGCAGGCGCATGTCATTTTCCATGCTGATGTGCACCATGTTAATTTTTTTATCGAACTCCAGTGTGCCTTTGGTGTCGCGGAAGTCATAGCGGTTCATAATTTCCTTGCGGGCCACATTCACGGCGTTGTCCATGGTTTGCGGATCAACTTTGCTTACAATGTCGAAAGATGCCATAAGAGAAGTGTTTTTTTAAGTTCAGCGTTAGATTTTACAGGGCTTTTGCCCACAAAGTTATTTTTTAAGCACCACATTACCGCTATCGCCGGAAAAGACACTGCTTAGGGGCAGCAGGAGGCAGGATGTATACTTGTAATGATCACCATTCCCTTGGCACAAGCAAACGCTTGCGCGGGTACGGGTTCAAACCTGCCATGTTTTGCAAATTGCCGCTATAGCCTATCACAAGCAGTCTGCGTCCTTTATCTTGTGTTCGAGGGATAAAAGCGGGCCATGAAGTTGATAGAACCTGCCCCCAGGACTTTTAAAATATGACCGCCTGCGCTACCAGACGCTGCAGGCCCGCGAGAAGGCCGTTAACTTTTACCGCCGAAACGGGTATGAGGTAATAGCGAAAACCGACGTCCTGTTTGGCTCCATTCAGCACTACCGCATGGCCAAGCAGCTGTAACAAACCTTAATTACTTCAAGCTATGAAAAAGAACACAAAACTTTGGATCGGTGCCGGCGCTGCCGCCTTGGCAGGCACTCTCTTCCTTAACAGCCGCAAACAAGCCTATGCGCCCCTCGAAACCGTGCCTGAAGTGGATTTAGAGCAGTATGAAGGCCGTTGGTATGAGATAGCGCGGCTGCCGCAGCGCTTCGAGAAGGGCTGCCATTGCGTGTATGCCGAGTACAGCCAGCACCCCGATGGCTATGTGGAGGTGCGCAACGCCTGCCGCGAAGGAGGGCCCGACGGAAAGCTGGACATTGCCACAGGCAAGGCTTTTCCGGTTGAAGGCAGCCACAACAGCAAACTGAAAGTGCAGTTCTTCTGGCCTTTTAAAGGCGACTACTGGATTCTGGAGCTTGCCTCTGATTATAAATATGCCCTGGTGGGAACGCCCGACCGCAAGAGCCTCTGGATCCTGTCGCGCACGCCCCAGCTAAGCGAAGATGTGTATGAGCGCTATGTGCAGCTGGCTGCAAAAAAAGATTTCCCGGTAGAGAAATTGATTAAAACAGACCAAAGTTGCTTTGCAAGCTAATGCCTTGCTGCTTCTTTGCGGTGCAAGTACAGACAAATTTTTACCTGCCTATACTTGCACCCTTTCACAAACCCCTTTAAGCGCCACTTTCTTAATAACCTATAGATCCTGCTAAATTTAACATTTAGGTAATAGCATATAAAGCTTGCAATCTATACTTTGTGGAAGCATACAGCAACTGCGACCAAGGCATCGCATACCTTCGCATATATTACAGATAAGCGTATGTTTTCGTTTATACAGTAGTTGTAGGCCATTTAAAATATGAGAAAGCTTCCAAGGCATATAGAACAAAGATTCTACGACACAATATTTGGAAGTGTCGCCTTAAGTGAATTTGAGTCCTGGGTATATACAGACAAGGAAATAGAATCCATTTTGTCGGATGACGAATACCTTGAGCTGCTTTCTTTCAACTACAAAAAGAGCGGTGCAAAGTATGAACTTGTAAATCTGCTTACGGACAATTATATCGACCTTGGAGAATACGAGAAATGGAAAATGCTCAATCTCCTATATGCCGCCAAAGATAAAGACAAAAGACTACCAAATATACTTAGGCAACTCTACGACCTGTATTGTAAGGGATATGATTTTCTGAATGACTTGGGGTTAGGTTATGGCTTGACTGTTGAAGTCCCGCCCAGCAAGTATAAAGCTGAAACATGGGAAGAAATGACAGAAATAGAAAAGAAAGAATTGATCGAAAGCTTCTATCCACAGTTACAGTCTGACATCGAAAGAGCAATAACCTGGATTGAAGATGGCAAGATCATTTTATCAGGAAATACTGATGAAATGGGCCATCATGAATATGAAGATTTACGAACGGAAGAAGAAAAAAAGTCAACCGTTTGGACGGAAGTCGAAAGGGATGATAAAACAGGCTGGTCAGTTGAGGATAGTAACCTGAAAATTTTAAAAGAAGAAAACCGCCCTACAACAATGTATAAAAATGATGGTGGTGATACTGCGGATTTGAAAAGCAAAACATCATTACGCCTTTGGTCAAAGTTGAAAAGCTTATGGCAGTAAATTCACCACTATTTTTATACTAAACGTTGGGTTTGATAAAAATAAAGAATGAGGGATAACCAAATTAGTCTTGAAGAGTTAGAGTTGTGGATAAGATTAAGAGACATGGATTTATCCAGCATCATTGGTACCAGCTAAAATTTATCGCAATAATCCAGTTATACAAGCTGATAAAGGATACTGAAGAGAGAAGCTTTGTCAAAATCTGTAATAAGTTAATCAATAATAAGTACACCCTTGACTTAAAGAGCCATCTAAAAGCTTTATCGAACACATCAACTTTGGTTTGTAAGGACAGGTCCGAACTGAAGTCCTTTGCGAGCATATTAAAAGCATCATTTGAAGATAAATTTGCTATACTAGTATTAGTGGAGATAGCAAAGTCCGGCTATCATTTTGGGTTATGGACTAAGTACTTTTTTGAATAAAATAACCAACTCCTAGTGGATATAGCAGTAGTGCCAGAAGAGGAGGTGACATTACGTTTGAGCAAATGAGTTCATCGGCTAACGCCTCGCACACTGTCTACACGAGCACGTTGGCTACAATAAAAAATCTAATGAAAACATTAATCGCTGTTCTTTCACTCTTCTTCATCTTGCCTACACTGTCTCAAGAAATGAAGACTTATAAAATATCCATTAGTGAGAGAACCTCTATCAAGCAAGAATATCAGGAGATGGAGTTATTGAGAAGCGACACCAGGAATTTATTAATAGTCAAAAACCAAAAGAAAGAGTTACTCCCGTTAAGTGAGCAGGATAGTTTGAGGATTGTTGCTATAATGAAGAGTAACGATAAAGACATGAAAGATGAAATGCTTTCCCTTTATAGAAAATCCTTGGCATATGAAGTTGATTCAATAAAAATTAATCCAGAAAATCAAGTTTTGGAAATAGCTGACAAGTTTTTCAACAACAGGGAAAGACTAAAAAAGCAGGCAACAGAACATAAGGACAATCGAATTATCCTGGACGGAACAATATATCAAATAACGGTAACAGATTCTAAGGGCGTGGCTTATGTTTCTTACGCACATTCTCCGAGCAAGGAATCGCATCCTGAAATTTATGAGTTAATATCTTCCTTGGGTAATACCTATACGGCTCATCAAATTAAGAAGTAGGAAACTACAGCCAACACAATTTAGCCTTAACCCTCGCTATGCTGCGGGCTTTACCTATACCAGCCGTCAAACTAATGAAAACACGCTTCCTGTTCCTGCTATCTTTACTTGTGATGTTCTCCCTGTCCGGCTGCGATGAAGATTGTGCAACTGTTGACTGTATCCAGGAGCCGTTTCGGTTCAGAGTCTTAAACGCGCAAGGCGAAAACCTGCTGGACAACGGCACGCTTGCCCTTAGCCAGATAGCCATATACACGCCCGGTGCGCCAGCCGCTACCTTGCCGCTTTCGGCGTACGCCCCACTGGGAGAAACGTACGTGGAGGCTGGCCTTAGCCAAAACACACGCGCCTATACCCTTGCCATAGATGGCTATGCCCCACTGGAGCTTAGCTTTGACTTGGATGTCCGCTCCGGCGATTGCTGCACTTCCCTGACCATTGAGGAGGCGTACCTGAATGAGGCGCCCGTTTTGAAAGACAGCAAGGGCGAACGCTTTATCATCCTTCCGTAAGTATAGCTTTCTCCCACAGAAGCACTGCCGCTCGTTTCCGGGAAGGTTTTAAGACACAGCCATACTTTTGCTGCAGTGGCGGTCAGGATTTCGCTCTTTTTGTTTGAATACGCTTTACCATGCTACGGAGGAAGCTGCGCGGCATAAACCGGGTAGAGAAGGTGGTGAGTTTGTTCTGAATGCCTGGTATCACCACTACCTCGCCGGCCATCATGCCCTCGTAGCCTGCCTTGGCCACACTTTCGGCGTCGGCTACATACTTCTTCGAGAAAAGTCCGGAGCCGCCGAGGTTGGCGGCTTGTTTAAAACCGGTATCGGTGGGGCCGGGGCAAAGGGCGGTAACGGTGATGCACTCGTCTTCGAGTTCGGCGGCCAGCCCCTCGGTAAACGACTGCACAAAGGCTTTGCTGGCGTAGTACACTGCCATGTAAGGGCCTGGCGGAAACGCTGCCGTAGACGACACGTTCAGGATACGGCCGTGCTGCCCTACCGGCAACTGCCGTAGAAACAGCTTGCACAGGTGCGTAAGCGACACCACGTTCAGCTGCATCATGTTCAGCTCCTTCTGCAGCTCCGTTTCCCGGAAAGCGCCGAAGTTGCCGAAGCCCGCGTTGTTCACCAGCACATCTACCAGCAGGCTATCCCGTTGCAACGCTGCGAACACCTTCTCCGGCCCTTCGGCCTTACTTAGATCCTGCACAATAACCCTGGTATAAACTTTATATTTAGCGGCATACTCCTGTGCCAGGCGTTGCAGCTTCTCCTCTGAGCGTGCCACCAGCACCAGGTTGTGCCCGTCGCGGGCGAAGCACTCGGCCAGTGCCATGCCAATGCCGCCGGATGCACCGGTCACCAGCGCCGTATACTTGTGTTTGTGCTTCTCAGCCATTGTTGAGTATGTGTGTAGTCCTGCTGCCCCACCCCGTGCGGCCACATGCTGTATCGCATACGTGTGCCAGGCAAACCATGGTTCACACTTGTGTTAACCCGCCAAGGCTCCCAGCAAATTAGCAGGAGGATTCCTTGCTACGGCGAGCGCCTGCACACGACAGACAAGTATAGATTGCGCACAAAAAAGCCGCCAGCCCAAACAAGGAAGGCTGGCGGCTTTCAGGAGACACTGCTGTCGCTTCAGGCAACCTGTGCATCGGCAGTTTGCTGCTGTACTGGTTGTGCGAAGGCTGCTTTCCTGTTTTCTTCCCACTCCTGCTGCAGCTGCTTTGATGTTTTGCGGCTGCCGTCGTGGCTCCAGCCCGGAGGGCCAAACACGTACATAAACTTGGCCTTCCATGATTTCACACTGCGCACATCTTTCCAGATATCCTGAAACTCGTGGAAGTTGAGCGTGATCGGGTCGTGCTTGGTGGGTGGGTGCAGCACACCGAATTTTGTTTCCAGTTCCACTTCCTTATCGCGGTACGTCCCGAAGATTCTGTCCCAGATGATCAGGATGCCGCCATGGTTGCGGTCCAGGTACTCGATGTTGCAGGCGTGGTGCACCTGGTGTACCCAGGGCGTGTTGAATATCTGCCCGTATACCGGAATTTTAGGCACCAGCGTAGAGTGCAGGAAGAACTGATAGATAGAGTTAAAGGCCATGCACAGCGCGATCATTACCGGGTTGAACCCCAGGATAGGCAGCCAGAGCCAGTAAATGGGCTTGTACAGGAAGATGGTCCAGCCATTGCGGAAAGCCGTACCGAGGTTAAACTTGCTCGAGGAGTGGTGCACCAGGTGCGCCGCCCAGAAAAGGCGTATGGTATGGCAGAAGCGGTGGTGCCAGTAGAAGTTAAAGTCGTCGCCGATGAGGCAGAGCACCCACACCCACCAGGCCCAGCCCAGGTTATCGTAGCCCAGGTACTCCACGCGGAGCGGCTCGAACAACTCGAAGAACAGGTAGAACAGGGTAATGTGGTAGGCCTTCGTGAGCGTGTTCAGTACGGCAGCCCCTATACCGACCATGGTGCTGGCCATGGAGTCTTTTAGATTGTAAAGCTCTCTGTCTTCACGGTAGCTGATGTAGGCTTCAACTATAATCAATACCGCAAAAATGGGTACGAAATAGGTGAAGGGATTGGGCATGTTGTCAAAAAGTATTTCCATGGGTGCGCAAGAAGTCAATAGAAGCGGAGCCCCCGGTTGGGCAGGGTACTCCCGTAATTTCCCTAAATTAACTAAAACCGTTTCCAATTCCTACTTCAGCAGCTGCCTCCGGGTTTCCCGGGAGCGGCTGTTTTTTGTGGATAAATGGCAGAACTGGCACGTATGTAGTATCTTTCGTCCTGCAAAAAACCTTACAGGCACATGCGGCGGCAGCAAAACATAACACAGCAGACACAGGTGCGAACACGTCTTGCCCCCACACCCAGCGGTTACCTGCACCTGGGCAACGCCCTCTCGTTTGCGGTAACATGGGCACTGGCCCGGCAGCGGCACGGCACCGTCATCCTCCGCATCGACGACCTGGACAACGCCCGCTTCCGACCCGAGTACCTGCAAGACATTTTCGACACGCTGCACTTTATGGGGCTGGATTACGATGAAGGCCCGGCCGATGCCGGTGATTTCCTGCAGCACTACTCCCAGCACCTGCGCCTGCCCGCTTACGAGCACCTACTGGGGCAGCTGGTGGCCAAAGGCGTGGTATACGCCTGCCCTTGTTCCCGCAAGCAGTTGGCCTCCCTGCCAGCTGGAGCTGATGGCAGGCACGCGTGCCAGCAGGAGCGCCTGCCGCTTTACCTCCCCGACACGGCCTGGCGCATACAGGTACCACCTGACACTGAGATAGTTTTCAGCGACCTGCTGCAACAGGAGTGCCGGGTGCCGCTGGCCGCGCAGGTACCGGATTTCGTAGTGCGCCGCAAAGAGGGATTGCCCGCCTACCAAATAGCCTCGCTGGCAGACGACCTGGAAATGGGTATTAATTTGATTGTCCGGGGAGCTGACCTGCTGGCCTCCACCGCGGCGCAGTTGTTTTTGGCGCGGCAACTGGGTGCAGATGGTTTTACAAGTATAGCTTTCCTGCACCACCCGGTGGTGGCCGATGCCGGGGGCGGCAAACTCTCCAAATCGCATGACTCGCTCTCGATAGCGCAGATGCGCCGGAGCGGCCTTAGCAGCAAGGTTTTCTGGCAGGTACTGGCGGCAACCCTGGGGTGGGAGGAATTTGGGATTGTGGATGCCCGAAGCTTTCTGGATAAATTCCGGCTGGAGAATTTGCCACTGCCCACCAAGTATGGCCTGCAGGTGAGCGGGTATAATTAGGCAACCGCTTTCTCTGGTTCAGCATCAACCTAAACAAGTATAAAGCAAAAGCGGCAGCCACTGAAGTATGGCTGCCGCTTTTGCTTTGCTGTTCTATGCTTATTTACGCGCCGTGATGGCAACCGGCACTTCCAGGTTCTCCCACTGCAGCACGAGGCCTTTATCGGTTACATCATACTTGAGGCGCTCGTTCATGGTAGCTGATTTTACCGGCTTCACCTGTACCCGCAGCGCATCCTGCTTCTCGTCGTACTGGGTGCCCCACTGCTTGGCTGTTTTGTTGAAGATGACGGTCCACTCCTCCTCGCCCGGAATGGCGTAGAAGCTGTAGGTGCCGGCTGGCAGCTGCTTTCCTTCCACCAGCACCGGCTTGTCTACCGTTACGGTTGTCGCCTCGTTGGCACCGGCCCGCCATACTTTGCCGTAAGGCACCAGGCCTCCCCAAACCTCGCGGCCTTTTACGCTGGGGCTGCTGTAGTTCACGGTTACGGTGGCATCACCCACTTTGCCGGTTGTCGTGGCAGGTGGGCTTGCTTTCGGTTTGGCGTCTTGGGCATAAGCACTCACTGACAGGAACACGCCGAGGAGCAGCAGTACGAATGAATTTAAAACGGTTACTCTTTTCATAGTTTTGAGGGTTTGGTTTATTTAAAGTTATATAAAACTCACGTATTAATCGCTGTTGTTATGGGCTTTACGAAAAATCCTTGCTCCCGACTCACGGCGTAGCGGTATTTAATTTCCGGTGGTGGAACGACCGCTTGTTCCCATCTCTCTTTAACGCAGGTATGGGCGTAAGAAGTACTTTCAGACGCAGGAATATGCCCTGGCCGCAGCCTTCATTTATTTCTCCTGATTAACATCCTTTCACACCTGCACGTTAAACAAGGCAGTTGCGCTTAAATTAAGAGTTTTGCCTATGCCGTCCCTTAACAACCGAAGAACCAGACGAACATCATCAACCACACGCAAGCGGGTGCAGGGCGGCACTTCCGGCGAAGGCATCCGGGGGCAGGGGCAACGCGGCACCTATAACGACAACAGGGGGCTGCAGACGCGAAAACGCGTTGTCAGCCGTACCCGAAAGCGCAGAACCCCAGGCTCGGCGGTGAAAGGCGCCGAGAACCGGCTCAAGAATTTCCGGCAGGCCTCTATCCTGGCAGTCGCCATTACGGGGTTCATCATGCTGCTGTTTGCCCCCAGCGAGGCAGGGCTGGCGCAGGACGGCGGCGAGGCGCAACTAACCGAGCTTCAGGAAGACTCCCTCGCGCTGGAAGATTCCGCGGCCTTTGCAGCAGAAGACAGTATGGCAGCGGCAAATGACACCACCAGCATTTCTCAGGCCAGCAAGGCATCTGCCGGGGAGGCCATCGGGGCGCTGCAAGGGCTTTGGAGAAGCTTTCTGTACAACCTGCCCAAAATTCTTATCGCCCTCGGCACTCTGATTCTGGCGTGGCTGTTCGTGAAACTGCTTAAACTGGTGCTGCAACGCACGGTGGGCAGCTGGCAAAAATCGAGTGCCATTATCTCGCTGCTGTCCATTGCGGTGTGGCTGCTGGCCATCGGGGTGGCCATCAGTGTGGTGGCCGGCGACATCCGGGCGCTGGTTGGCTCACTGGGTTTGATCGGCCTGGCCCTGTCGTGGTCGCTGCAAACGCCGATCGAGAGCTTTACCGGCTGGCTGCTCAATTCTTTTCAGGGCTACTACCGCGTGGGCGACCGCGTGAAGGTAGGCGAGGTTTTCGGCGATGTGTACCGCATCGACTTCCTGACCACCACGGTGTGGGAGATTGGCGGGCCTTACCAGCCGGGCTTTGTGCAGGCAGAGCAGCCAACGGGCCGCATGGTTACGTTCCCGAACAACGAGATCCTCACCGGCACCGTCACCAACTTCACCGGCGATTTCCCCTATGTATGGGACGAGCTGACGGTTGCCGTAGCCAACGAATCCGACATTCCGCTTACCATCAAAACACTGGCCACCGTAGCCGAAAACCTGCTGGGCAACTACATGGTAGATCCCGCGCACAAGTATGAGCTGCTGCTAAAGCGGGCCGGCCTGGAAGACAAGGTACACGACAAGCCCCAGGTCTACATCTCGCTCGACGACTCCTGGACGAATGTCATCATCCGCTACCTGGTGGGCGCCCGCGAGCGCAGGAAATGGAAAAGCGAACTAACGCTGCGCATTATTGAGGAAGTGAACAAGCCCGAATACCTCGAGAAGATCATACCTGTTTACCCAAGGCAGCAGGTACAGTTCATCAACCCGGACGGCGTGCCCGTGGAGGGTAGGTTCAGGGACGATGGCGATGTATAACAAATTAACCGGAAGCGGAGCTGAGTTCAGCGTCGCTTCCGGCTATACTTCAAACATCAAAAGCTTAGTTGGAGTGATCATGCAGGATTTTCCAGCCTCCATCGGTGTTTTCCATTACCAGCGTATAACGGCCGCTTTGCTGCGTGGAGTCTTGGGCAGTGAGGACATAGCGGCCTGTAACCAAGGCATGCTGCTGCCCTAGCGGCTGTACTTGCAGGCTGTCGAAGCGTAGCGTGGAGGTAGGCGTGCCGTCCGTGGTGAACGCCTCCTGGTAGTAGCCTTTCATCTCCTTTACTCCAACCGGCCCACTTGGCAGCATAAAGGTGGCGGCGCTGTCATACACGGTCAGGAACTGGTCCAGGTTGCCGCTATTCCAGTCTTTGGTGATGCCCTGCAGTGTCGGAACTACCCGGGCGAAGTCAGCTTGTTCTGCTACGGTAGTTTCTGCTGCGGTTGATGTATCAGACTGATTACAGCCTAAGAATAAGAGTGCAGCGGCAAGTATGGCGCCGCGGTTGATGGCATTCAAGCGTTTCATTTTGAGAGAATTGGTTACAGGAACATGAATCTTTGCAGCAAATATGAAGATTTATTCATACTTATCGCAACTGATATTTCAACTGTCTCTCGTCCCCTCCTCCTTATGCTGCTGCAAAGTATAGATTTGCCTTCGGGCTGCTGTGTCACAATTCAACAACTTGCGCCTGCTGCACCGCCTGTACCTTTTGTGGGTCCACCAGCTTCGCCAGCGTTTTATCGTAGTTCGGGTGCGTGGTGTGCAGCCATTCATCCCAAAACCTGAAGTACAGGCCATAGTTGCCTTTAAAGTACTTGTGGTGCATGTTGTGGTTGGTGGAGGTGTTCAGCCATTTGCCCACGCTGCTGCTGACCAGCCATTTCGGGTAAATTTCATAGCCCAGGTGCCCGTACACGTTGTACACCGTCATCAGTAGCAGGAATAGCGCAATGGCCAGCGGGTGAATCGGGAGCAGGAAAGCGATGACAAGTATAACGCTTGCCTCTACCACCGCCTCCAACGGGCTAAAGGCAAAGGCCGCCCACGGCGACGGGTTGGTTGATTTATGGTGGGTGAGGTGAAACAGCTTAAACAGTTTGGGATGATGCATCAGGCGGTGCGTCCAGTAGAAATAGGTATCGTGCACCACCAGCGCCAGCAGCACGCTCACGATAAAGTATGGCCAGCCATACTCAGCTACCTCTGTGTAAATCTGCGTGTGGGGCAGCACCGCATCCGAGGCAAGCAGAACGCCTACCGCCGCGAATATGAGAAAGGTGAAGAAGGAGTGGCTTACCTCCCGCACGTAATCCTGCCGCTTCGGGAACAGGGCCTGTATCTTGCGCCGGGCAAACTTTTTAGGCATCAACGTATAAAACAGCAAAAAGGCCAGCCCCGCTATCACCACGTAGCGCAGCGTCAGCAGCAAATAAAACCACCCAAATTGACTAATCGCCATGATATTTATTTTTAGAAAAACAGGTTCAGAATAGCTCCTAAATGGCAGAGATCGTTCTAGAAACACATTTCTACCGTAGAATAGTTGCCTGGCAAAGCATTATCATTTAGTTGCTCCTGTAGCTACTCTCCGCAAGGCACCCTCATTCTTCTTGGATGGTCGTGACCTGTGCTGTTTGTAAACTTAGCCTGTTTTATAATGCGTAAGGCCTCCTCATCGCAGCCGTGCCCCAGCCCCTGCACCACAAAAGCATCTTTCACGTTGCCAGCGGCATCAATCACAAACTCCACCAGTACCTTGCCTTTGACATGGTTGGCCCGAGCCTGGGCAGGATACTTCAGCTGCTGATACAGCTTCTCTTCTCCTCCGATCACCTTAACAGCGGCATGCCGCTTTACCTCGGCGGCACTGCTGCGTTGTGCATAAAAATCAGGCGGGTTAGGATTGGCTGCAGCGGTGGGCAGTTTATACTTGATTTCCCAATGCCTGAGGTAATCTTCAAGCGGCGGCAAACCAACCTGTGCCCGCCTTTTGTTTACATTGTGCTCGTCCTCGATAGGATACAGCTTAACACCTGCATCATCCTCTGCTAGCTGTGAGCCATAGGTTTGCGGCTCTCCGCGCCCAACTTTTACCCGGTCTATCAGCAAGGCGAGTGATGACCACTGCAACTCTCCTTTCCCGGCAGCTTGCGTTAAAAGCGGCAGGTACTTCTCCTGTACCTCTTGTGAACTGTGCTGTATTATCAGAAAGGCGGTTGAGCTTAACTGCTCTCCTACTGCAGTCTTACCTGGATAGCCATACTTCAATATGATGTTTTCGATTTCAACTAAATTAGCTTGATCTATACTTGCCTGCTTCGCCCAAATTTCCTGCACCTCTTTTGAACGCCAGCCATGTGCAGCGGCGGCACGTTCTACCACAGCTCCTCTATACTTCTGGTCGGCCTCGGCTATGCGCCTAAGTTTAGCGACCAGCGCTGAATTTACCTGGGCACAGGCAAGATTCCCTGCCAGCAGAAAGCATAGCAGGAGCAACGTTTGTTTTAGCTGTTTCATGATGATAGGTTTTTATGCGTGGCTGCAACCGCAGGCAACCAATACCTTTATACACTTTCTCAACATTAATGGCAGGCTGCACCTACTGCTTAAACACCTCTAGTAAAGCCTCACGAAAGGTTCGGCCGACAGGCACTTCAGTGCCTGCGATGCGCACCTGGTAACTTTCGAACACCTCCACGTGCGGCAGCGATACCATAAATGACTTGTGGACTCTCAGGAACCGGCTGGTCGGTAGCTGCTTCTGTAGCTCTGTAAGGCTGCTGAGGGTGGTAATCTTTTTGCCGCTTGTCACGAATGTGACGTAGTTGCCGGAGGCTTCTAAGTACAAAATATCATCCAGTTTGAGCTGGTATGTTTGAATGCCGCTTTTCACACGTATAAATTCGGCACTGCTTGCCGCCGTATCTGTTGTGGGTTTGCCTCTTAGCTTAAGTGCCATAGCCGCCTTGTTTACAGCCTTCAGAAACTTCTGAAAATCGATGGGCTTTAGCAGATAGCCAACCGTGTCCCAGTCATAGCTTTCTACGGCATATTCAGAATAGGCAGTCGTGAAGATAACCATGGGTGGCTGTGGCAGTGCCCTCAGAAACTCAATGCCGGTTAGGTCGGGCATGTTGATGTCCAGGAAAATGAAATCCACCTGCTCGCTGGTAAGGTACTCCAGGGCATCTATACTGCTTCTGAACGTTTGCACCAACTGCAAGGAAGGCACCTTTTGCGCATAATGCGCTATCACCGACAGGGCTTTGGGTTCATCATCTATGGCAATGCATTTCATTTGTTTGTGGCGTTATACTTTAAAACATCGTTCTGCATCAGGAGCAGCGGGCAAGCTGCCCCTGCTACTGCAGCGCTGTTACAGCTACCTGGGTCTTCTGCAACTGCAGCCGCAACGTTGATTTATAGACATTTCCTTCTTCGGTAATCGTGAGGGTATGGCGGTTTGGGTACTGCAACTGCAGCAGCTTTTTAACGTGCTCCTGGCCAAAACCTGCATGCGCTACCGATGCTGTCTTGTTTTGCCGATGAATTGTATTTTCTACTGTAAAGTAGAGCTCGCTTTCAGTTGTTCTTAGGTCTATCAGGATATAGGACTGCTGCTTCAGGCTTACCCCGTGCTTAAATGCGTTTTCCACAAAATTGATCAGCAACATAGGGGATATCCGCACTTGCTGGGTATCTCCCTCCACATCAAACTGAATGGTGATGTCTTCATCTCCGGAAAAACGCAGCTTCTGGAGCTTGATGTAATTTTCGATGTACTCCACCTCGCGGTACAGCTCGATATAGGGCACGTGGCTTTCGTAGATAGAGTAACGCATGAGCTGTGTGAGCTGTGCTATGCTTTGCGCCAACTCATCCGCATTCTTCTCAATAGCCATCGAGAACAGGTTGTTGAGCGTGTTGAACAGGAAGTGCGGGTTCACCTGGTTTTTCAGCAGGGCCAGTTCGGCTGTGGTTACATCCAACTTCTGTAGCCCCTCCTTGTGCTGCAGCCACTCCTTGGTTGCCCAATAAGCAAACGAAGCCGCCAGCACCAACAGAAAAGCGAGCACTCCATCGGTTAACACATTGTAATCTAAGCTCCAGTCAAACTCATCATACCCAGAAAGCAGGAAGTTGTTTTCAGTTAAAGTATACAGCAGCACCTCCGCCATAAAGCACCAACCAAAGCTCATGCCCAGCGGCAACAGGTACCTCCACTTGTTAACAGCGTTTTTGTACCTCGGGAAGATCAGGTACACGTTCACATAAAAGAAGGCGGCTTTAAACACGATCAGAAACAAGCTGTTCCAGAGCTCCATCTGCCGGGAGTGGGCTTCCATAAGTATAATTTCTTCAAAGTCAGAGGGCTCCATCTGATACGGAATTTCAAAGGCTCTATCAGCCCAAAAGTTTGCTAAAAGGAAGCCGATAAGTATAACCCAGAAACCCAGGTGCAGGATCAGCTCGGCATACTTTGCCAGGTAGGATATTTTTTTCATGATCTCAAATTTAAAATCAATTGTAGTGCTTTAAGGCCTTAGGTAATTAGCGTGTTGTCACTGATTTGTTTTTGGCCTGTTTAGCCTCAGCAACAAGCTTTATGACAAGTTCTTTTTCCAGTGCACCAAACCAGCGCCCGCCACTGGAAGTAAGCAGCAGAAGGCCCACATTATGCTCCGGCACGAACACATAACTACTTGCAAAGCCATCCAAATCTCCTCCGTGCCCATAGCGTACTCCTCTTTCATCTACATTTCGTACCAGCCCAAAGCCATACTCTTTCTTATCAGGAGTTGCACTGTCTGTCAGAACCAAAGGGCTCTGCTCCTCCGTTTGTCCCAGCATTCTGTACGCCTCAAGTTGCGCAGCCATCAGTCTGGATAAATCTGCAACGCTGGAGTATACACCACCTGCCGATGTTAATTTACCCATAATAAAAGGCTTTGTCTCTATGTTTCTGGCATCTTTTCGATAGGGTGTTGCCAGTAGCTCCTGCTGGTGCACAGCGAGTTCAGTAGTGGTGTTGGTAAGCTGATAGGGCTTAGCAACATACTCCTGTAACAATGTTTCATACTTCTGGCCACTTACCCGCTCGCATATATATCCAACCAAGGCATACCCCATATTGGAGTAGCTAAAGTCGGTGCCAGGCGCAAAGGCAAGCTCCAGTTCATCCAGGTCTTTTAGCAGGTCCAGCTCCGTATAGGGAACAAGCATTGGGTCACCGTCGATGCGGTGGTCGCTTGGTGCTATTCCTGGCAGCCCAGCCTTGTGCTGCAGCAGGTTTCTAAGTGTTACGGCATGCAGCTTTTCTCTTGTTTGGTTGTTGAACACGCCCGGCAGATAGGTAACTATACTTGCGTCTAAATCCAGCTTCCGCTCCAGCACCAGCCTGTTCACAATTATACCTGTCAGCATTTTGGTTTGAGAGCCGATCTGATAAAGTGTATGCTCATCTGCAGCTGCCTCGCCTTCCCGTTTTTTTAAGCCAAAGCCATCATACAGCCACAGTTCCCCATCACTGATTACTCCAACTGAAAGCGCCGGAATATTATTTGCTTTTAGCGCGCTATCTATCTTGCTGCGCATCCAGCTGTCATCAAAACTGCTGCGCTGCTTCGGTTTTATACTTGCATGGGTTGCAGCACCATTAGGTACAATTTGTTCAGTGCTTTTGCAGGCAAGCAAGAGCAGTAGCGGACTGAGTAGTAAGATAACTTTTTTCATAGTTTGATTTTGAATGATAGCCTAACTTACTAGCCTGCTCGCACTTTGCCGCACCTTGTTTATGAACGGCACCATTTCCTATCTAAACAGCAAAATACAGAGGAGCAGCACCACACTTAACCTACAACCTTGTGCTGCGCGTATGCTGTAATAAAGTGATACTCACCTAAACACGTACCAGATGCCTGACAACATACTTAACTCCTCTAAAAGCCGCCCGGCGGTTTTACTTTTCGACGTAAACGAAACCCTGCTGGACCTTTCGGACATGCAACGGGCTGTGAACAAGACCTTCGATAATGAGCTCGCTTTTAAACTATGGTTTTCGCACCTGCTGGAGTATGCTTTGGTGGAGAACGCAACAAACGAGTACCACACCTTCAGTGAGGTAGGCCAGGCGGCGATGAAAATGGTGACAAAAGTTATTGGCCAGGATGTGCCGGAGGCAAAGCAAAAAGAGCTGGTGGAGATGGTAAAGCAGACGCAACCGCATCCCGATGTGATTCCCGGCCTTAAAAAGCTGCAGGAGGCGGGCTTTCGGATGGCTACGCTCACCAACTCTCCCTCCAAATCAAGTATACCGCACCTCGAAAGCGTGGGCCTGAAAGAATTCTTCGAGGAGACCTTCAGCGTGGACAGCGTGAAAAAGTTTAAGCCCGACAGCAGCCCCTATCAGTATGCAGCGGATCAACTGGGTGTGCAATTGGGTGACGTGATGATGGTGGCTGCGCATGGCTGGGATATGGCCGGAGCTTTGCGTGCCGGTGCCCGTGCGGCCTTCCTTTCCCGCCCGGGCCAAACACTTTACCCGCTGGCCCCGGAACCGGAACTAACCGCGCCGACACTTTCGGAACTGGCGGATAAGCTGGTGAAGTTGGGTTGAAGAATTTATACTTCCTACGCCGTGAGGTCGCGCAGCTCCAGGTGCAGGTCTTCGGAAATGGCTTCCAACTTCTGTAGGGCATCTGCTTTAGTTGGTTTGCGCACCAGGTGCAGCTTTACCCCGTTGGCAAAGCCCAGGTAGCCGTCATAAACTGTGTGCCGGAAAGTTGCAGTGGAAACACGGGCCCAGATCACCTGCCGGTAAGTGTTTTTCTTCAGGTACAGGAAGCCGTAGTCAGGCAGCCTTTTCTTCCTGCCGAACTTCATGCCCAGCAGCATCGCGCCATCCCGGTAGGTTTGCCCCCGCAGGTCTAGCTCCACCACACTGTACGTGAAGTAAATGAGCGGGCCCAGGGGCAGCAGCAGCAAGCCTGCCATTTTGCCTTGCAGCAGCAATATCATCCCTGCGGCAGTAGCCACCCAGGCAACCATGTTACCAGAATCGGTAAAATACCGGCCTGTCCTGTACGTATAAACTACTGGCTCCATAGCCCTTATACGGAACCTAGTGCCTTTGGCGCAACAACAGCCAATACTTGCCAGGCTGTGTGCTACTACCAGTTCTTGCGGAAGATCTCTGGCCGTGGCAGGTACTCGCCGATGTCGTAATGCGCTTTGGTGCCGGAGCCGTTGCCTACCACGCAGATGCCTTTATAGAACAAATCAACCGTTTCGGAGAACTGCGGGTCCTGCACCATGTGCTGCCAACCCTGGTGCATATCCTCCGACCAGTAGATATCGTCGTGCACGATGAGCGCGCCCGGCTTCAGCATCGGCAACACGCGCTGCGTGTAGTGCAGGGTGGCCTTCTGCTCGTGCTGCCCGTCTATAAACACGCAGTCAAACGTTTCGGCCTCAGCCAGCAGTTGCGTGATGGCTTCGTCAAACAACATGTTCATGATGCGGTGCTTGTCTGAAAAGCGGTCCATGTTCTGCTTGGCAATGGCACACAGGGCATCAGAGCCTTCAATCGTTACCAGCTCAGTGCCCGGCACAGACAGAAAGTAACTGCCCGAAAAGCCGGTGTTGGTGCCCAGTTCCAGAATCTTTTTCACGCCTGCGCCTGCCACGATGCGGCGCAGCAGAATGCCGTTGAACGTGGAGGAGCCCGTTTTCATATGGGCTTCTGCCGCGCTGCCTACATATTCGCCTGGCAGGGCATTCCCTGCTTCGTCTGTCTGAAAGGTGTTGGAGTGCGGCGACGTATAGCTGTAGATTTCCTTGTCGGTGGTAAGGGCGGGAATTCTGGAACGGAAGCTCTCGATCTCCGTAGCCAGTTTTTTTTCGTCGGCCGTGAAGGTGTGGTAGAACAGCAGCCTGGCCGCCCCATGAAACCGCTGCGGCAGGCGCTGCAGAAATACATTCTTAAACCTGCTGTAGTTCTGCACCCGCTTCACCAGGTTTGCTATATAAAAGCCAATCTTGCTCATAAAATCATCTGTTGAGGCTACTAGTTAAGAAATGTTCTTCAGAAAACCGACACAGCGGGCGCGCTACGCTTGCAACAGAACATCAGTACACCCTTTCAGTGAAGTCATGCACATTGGTTTCCAGGTCCTTTGCAACAGCCTGTAATTGCTGCATGGCTGGGGCTTTGCTGCCCATCTGCAACAGGTGCAGCTTTACGCCATCCGAGAGTTTTACGAAGCCATCGAACAGCTCCGTGTTGAAGTGCGTCATCGAGCCCCGGGACTCGGCCATTTTGCTGTAACTGTTCTTGTTCAGAAACAGGAAATCTATACCGGCCAGCGGCAGCTTTTTCCCGAGTTTCAGTCCCAGCACTTGCACACCCTCGCGGTAGGTCATGTGCTGCAGGTCGAACTCTACGAAAGTATAGGTTAGCAACGTGATGATTCCCATCGGCACAATCACCCAGCCGGCAACGCCACCATTCAGCACCATCATCAACCCAATGGCTGATGCAATCCAGCCCATGACGCGGCCGCCGACCGAGAAGTATTTTCCTGTTCTGTAGGTATGGGTAGTTTGAGTCATAGCCGAAAGATCTTGCTACGAATGTAGTCAAATTTTGGAAAGTGGCTTCTTTCTCCCTTGTCATACTTCAGGTTCAGGTGAACCAGCATTTTAGTATGCTGCCACGTGCCCCGCCGACAAGTATAGCTGCGATTCGGCTATGTTTATTTAATTGCAGAACTGAGCATACAATCACGGTGTAGGAAAAGAGTAACCGCAGCAGGTATACCTGTCCTTCTAAAAGTGACAATGGTCATTTCATCTAACGGCTGGGCAGGCGTACTTGCAGCTCCTAAATTAGAGAAACCATGAAAACCAATTTACTTGCTATTGCTGCCCTGCTGGCGCTGTTTGCCTGTGGCTCCGATTCTGCCGACGGTAATTACAACCGTGCTGCCAGCGATGAGCTGATTGATGCACAGGTAGATTCTGCCACCAAAACCTCGACCGACAGTCTTGCGCGCGCCACCAAAGAAGGAAAGATCCTGCAGCCGCTCCCGGACACGCTGACATCGCTGCTCGAACAGAAGCAACCGCAAGCGCAAATAGCCACCCTGACGGATCAGGCGATGGCAAGTGATCGGTTGAAGGTCGGAAATCCCGTTTACCTGCGTGGCGATTTTAATGGCAACGCATCCCTCGATTATGCGGTGCAGGTGCTCAAAAACGATTCCATCCACATATTGGCTTACCTGGACTACAACAAGCAGGCCCGCGAACTAAAAGTGGCCAGCTATCCAGCTAAAAACCTGAAGGACGGCTGGTTCAGCACCTATCAGCTACGGCTTGCCCCGCAAGACTCGCTGGTACAGGACAACCGTGCTCAAAAGCTGGTACCGTTGCCAACAGATGGCATCTCAGTAATAGGAGAAGACCTGACAACACTCTACATGCTGCAGAATGGCCGCTTTATACCTTTTGACGCCAAAAGGTAAAGCCGCTTAGGTACATGCCGAAGACATCGCAGCGTGCGCAGTTCCTGCAAGCGTCTGAAGGATTGGCATCGTAGCCGGCGAGAAACCCATGACCTCTTACCCATCAATACAATTATCAATAAAACACATCCTCCTGCCATCGTTCGGGGTTGTTTAAAACATAATCCTTGATGTGTGAATAGGCTTTGTCATTTCGGATGATATGGTCGTGGAAGGAGCGTTGCCAGGAATGTAGACCTAGGTTTTTACCTTCTTTTATTACTGCCTATCTTGTAAGCATTATGGCTTACGCTAATACGCTTCCCGATTTGATAATTAGGCTCTGCAGGTCATTTAACACCTGCGCCTTAGCCCTTACACTTTTGGTGTGCCTTGATGTTTTTGTGTTACCAGAATCCAGCCACTTTGAGAAAGTTGTTGACAGGGAGCTGTATTCCGTGGAAGGAATATCTAGGTATGGTGGCGGCACCTACAAAACATATGTAGATAACGCCGTTTTGATCACGGAGAATTACCGGTACCCATACACCTGGAGGGCTCAAAACTATGATCCTAATAAGGAAGATTCTATTCGCCTTGTTACAACCTGCCTTTTCGGGATAGTTAAAACAGGCTATATGAAGCCCGATGGGGTTGAGAAAGAGTTGAAACAAACAGCGGGAATGTTTGGAACACTAATGTTCATTCCTATCGCTTTTGGATTAATAGCTGCTTTCGGTGTAGCGATGCGACACAACAAAGAACAATTAGTAAATGCCGTTGTAATGAACCTACTGCTAATACTGGTACAGCTTTTTGTTGACGGTTACATACTTTACTTCATGGATATGCTGGCCTGATAAATTTTAAGCAAAGCCACTCACCCCACTCTAGTCCCTCATCTATTCTATAAATGCTTATCTCCCCCGCAACCTTCTCCTCCTCCTCACTGTTCTGATAAGACATTAACTTGTAGTACCTTTGTAGAGAAGAAACCAGCAGAACGCGGCTTAACGGAAAGCCCTGTGTTCTGCCTTTACTGTTTTGTAAGCGCGTTTAATGAAAGTAAAAGATTTCCTAGAGCTTTACCGCCTCGATGGCGTAGTACAGACAATTGCCGGGCGGCTGAAAGCGGATGAGCCTTACCGCCTCCAGATAAAAGGGCTGGCGGGCAGCCAGGATGCGGTGCTGGCCTCGGCGGTTTATACTTTGAATTACGGGCACCAACTCTTCATCATGCACGACAAAGAGGAGGCTGCCTATTTTTATACCGACCTGAAGAACCTGCTGGGCGAGGAGAAGGACATCCTGCTTTTCCCTACCTCCTATAAGCGCCCCTACAGCTTCGACGATACCGAGAACGCCAACATCCTCATGCGCGCCGAGGTGCTCAACCGCCTGAACCAGAAAACCGGGAAAGGCGAGCTCATCGTGACGTACCCGGAGGCGCTTACCGAGAAGGTGATCAACAAAAAATCGCTGGTGGAGAACACGCTGGGCGCGAAGGTGGGTGAGAAACTGGACACGGCTTTTCTAAGTGAGATGCTGGCCGAGTATGGCTTTGAGCGCACCGAATTCGTGTATGAGGCGGGCCAGTATGCCGTGCGCGGTGGTATTGTGGATGTATACTCCTACGCCAACGATTTGCCTTACCGCATCGAGCTTTTTGGTGATGAGATAGAAAGTATCCGCACGTTTGATCCGGAGACGCAGCTGTCGGTGGAGACGAAGAAGGCGATCTCGATTATACCCAACGTGCAGACGAAGCTGCTGCAGGAAACACGCGAAGCTTTCCTTGATTTTATTCCCGCCAACACCACACTCTGGTTTAAGGACGTACGCCTGACACTGGATGTGATCGACGAGTATTTCGATAAGGCGGCTCATAATTTCGAGAAGATGCTGGCGACCAGTGGAGGCACCCAGATCGTGTCGGACCCGGAGCAGCTGTTCCAGACGCAGAAGCAGTTTAAGAAGCTGCTTGAAAAGTTTAACGTGGTGGAGATCGGCAAGCGCTTCCATTTCAAATCATCCGAAACCATACAGCTGCAGGCAAAGCCGCAACCCTCGTTCAACAAAGATTTTAAGCGGCTGGTAAAGGACCTGCACGAGCAGCAGGGCGCTGGCTTTGTGAACATCATCGCTACCGACTCTCCGCGCCAGATCAACCGCCTGACGATGATTTTTGATGAGCTGGACCACGACGTGCGTTTCCAGCATTTGCCGGTTTCGCTGCGCGAAGGCTTCATCGACCAGACGCTCAAGATCACCTGCTACACCGACCATCAACTGTTCGACCGTTTCTACCAGCACAAGGCTAAGGAAGGACATTCCAAGTCGAAGGCGATGACGCTGAAAGAGCTGCGCTCGCTGCAGCCCGGCGACTACGTAACCCACATCGACTACGGCATCGGGCGTTTTGCCGGATTGGAGAAAGTAGAAGTGGGCGGGCGTTTACAGGAGGCAATTCGGCTGGTGTACCGCGACGATGATTTGCTGTATGTGAGCATCCACGCGCTGCACAAGATCAGCAAGTATAGCGGCAAGGAAGGCGGTCCGCCAAGTATGAGCAAGCTGGGTTCGCCGGAGTGGGAGAACAAGAAGAAGCGGGTTAAGAGCAAAGTCAAAGACATTGCCCACGAACTCATCAGCCTGTACGCCAAACGCAAGGCCGCGCCGGGCTATGCCTACACCCGCGATGGCTTTTTGCAGGCCGAACTGGAGTCTTCATTTATCTATGAAGATACGCCTGACCAGGGCAAAGCCACCGAGGATGTGAAAGCCGACATGGAGCAGCCGCACCCCATGGACCGCCTTGTTTGCGGGGACGTGGGCTTCGGCAAAACCGAGATCGCCATTCGCGCTGCCTTTAAGGCGGCCTGCGACGGCAAGCAGGTGGCCGTGCTGGTACCTACCACCATACTTGCCATGCAGCATTTCCGCACCTTCCGCGACCGCCTGGAGCAGTTTCCGGTAACGGTGGATTATGTGAACCGCTTTAAAACGGCCAAGGACACCAAAGACACGCTCAAGCGCCTGGCCGAAGGCAAAGTGGACATCCTGATCGGCACGCACCGCATCGTGAGCAAGGACGTGAAGTTCAAAGACCTCGGTTTGATGATCATAGACGAGGAGCAGAAGTTCGGGGTGAAGACAAAAGAGAAGCTGCGCGAGATGAAGATAAACGTAGACACGCTCACGCTCACCGCCACGCCGATTCCACGCACGCTGCACTTCTCGCTGATGGGTGCCCGCGACTTGTCCGTAATCGCCACGCCGCCGCCAAACCGACAGCCGGTAAAAACAGAGCTGCACGTGTTTGATGAAACACTTATCCGGGATGCCATTGTGCATGAGATGAAGCGCGGCGGCCAGGTATTTTTTGTGCACAACCGCATCAAGGATATTGAGGAAATCGCCGCCATGATTCTGCGCCATGTGCCGGACTGCAAGGTAACCTATGCCCATGGGCAGATGGAGCCGGAAAAGCTGGAGAAGCGCATGATGAAGTTCGTGAACGGCGAGTACGACGTGCTGGTGAGCACCAACATTATCGAGTCTGGTCTGGACATTGAGAACGCCAACACCATTATTATTAACCGCGCGCACATGTTCGGCCTTTCGGACCTGCACCAGATGCGTGGCCGTGTAGGTAGATCAAACAAAAAAGCCTACTGCTATTTGCTCACGCCTCCTGTGGCCGGACTACCGTCTGATGCCCGCAAGCGCCTGAGTACGCTCGAAGAATTCTCTGACTTGGGCGAAGGCTTCAAGATCGCAATGCGTGACCTGGACATTCGCGGCGCGGGTAATTTGCTGGGCGGCGAGCAAACCGGTTTCATTACCGACCTGGGTTTTGAGATGTACCATCAGGTGCTCGACGATGCCATTAAGGAGCTTAAGGAAACTGAGTTCCGCGAGCTGTTCCTGGGCGACAACCTGGAGCAGTTTATTGAGCCGGTGCGCGAGTGCAACATCGAAACGGACATGGAAGTGCTCATCCCGGACTGGTATGTGAACAACATCTCAGAGCGACTCAACCTCTACAGCAAGCTCGACAACGTGAAGAGCCTGGATGAGCTGGAGAAGCTGCGCGCAAGTATAGTCGATCGGTTTGGCGCATTGCCGGAGCAGGTGCAGCAACTGGTGGAGATCGTGAAACTGCGTTGGCAGGCCCAGCAGCTTGGTTTCGAGAAGCTCACCATCAAAAAAGAAGTGATGAAAGGCTACCTGCCCAGCGAGAATAACGACGCCTACTTCCAGTCGGATGTGTTCGGCAACATTCTCAAGTATGTGCAACAACACCCGCGCCGGTCGCGCCTGAAAGACGCCAAGCACAAGCTTATCGTGATCGTGGAGGATATTCAAAGTATAGCCGATGCCAAAGAGGTGTTTGAGGGACTGGGCATCGCGGCAGCCACATCAGTATAAGGCAGCTCTTGCGGCAAGTATAAAAGCCAACCCAAGTATAACATGCGCCGGCTTCCTGAGAGTGGAGGCCGGCGTTATCAAAGTGGGGTTAATTGCCAATTCAAGAATATAATCCTAACTTAAGCCCTCGCTCTAACTACGCATCGTAAATCCCCCATTTACTCTAATGCCACAGAAAGACTCAAACTTATCCGCTGTGTTTGGCAGCATGTTCCATGCGTTGCCGGGCCTGTACCTGGTTTTAACGCCTGACCTGGTGATACAGCACGCCACCGATGCCTTTCTGGAAACCACACTTTCCTCGCGCGAAAACATTATTGGCCGCTACTTCTTTGATGTGTTCCCGAACAATCCCTCCACGCCACAGGTGGATTCGGCAAACCTTTTCAAGCAGTCGCTGCAGTTTGTGTTGGAGCACAGACAGGAGCACCACATGGCTATACTTCGCTATGATATCCCTCGCCCACAGGGGGGCTTTGAGGAACGCTACTGGAGCCCCGTTAACCGCCCCATACTTGATACCGCGGGAAACATGCGCTACATCCTGCACGAGGCAAAGGATATCACAGCCCAGGTGCTGAGTGAGCAGGAGCAACTGCATCACCAGGAGCGGCTGTACATGCTCACCGATGCCCTTCATGCGGTGTCGTGGGAGTATGACATGGCCAACAACAGAATAAGCTGGGGGAAAGGCCTGCAGGAGGTTTTCGGCTACCTACCCGAAGACATGGGCCCGGGCGGCGAATCATGGCACAGCCGCGTGCACCCCGACGACTACCCCAGGGTGGAGCAGGGCATACAGCAGGCAACCGCCAACGGCGACAAAGTATGGTCCAGCGAGTACCGTTTCCTGAAGGCCGACGGCACCTACGCCCACGTGCTGGACCAGGGCTTTATCGTCTACGACGCCAATGGCCAGCCTGCCCGCACCATCGGCTCCATCATCGACCTGTCTCTGAGTAAGAGCTCTGAGCAGAGCCTGAAAGAAAGCGACGCACGCTTCTGGCACTTGCTCGAGGTGCTCCCGCACATGGCCTGGATGGCTGATTCAAAAGGCCGCCTGACTTACTTTAACAGCAACTGGTACGATTACACCGGCATGCGCCCCGGCCAGGTGGACGGCTGGATAAATGTGGTGCACCCCGAGGACTCAGCCCAACTGCTGGCTGCCTGGCAGGAGGCCACCCAAAGCGGCCAGGTGTTCGAGTCTGAGTACCGCATCCGCAACCACAGCACCGGGGAGTACCGCTGGTTTCTGGAGCGCGGGGTGCCGATGTATGATGCGCAGCGCAACATACAGGCCTGGATCGGATCTTATGCCGACATTGAAGAGCAGAAAAACGCGTACAACCAGGTTCTCAGAAAAGACCAGTACCTGGAGAAGGTGCTGAACGCCTCTCCTGCGCACTTGTGCCTGCTGGAAGGCCCCGACTATGTATGCCGCTACATCACCCCCGGCTTTCACAGGGTGTACGGAAACCGCCAGTACCTTGGCAAGCCTGCCCGGGCCATCTGGCCAGAATATACCGGCACAAAATTTTGGAAAAGGCTGGATGAAGTATACCATCATCTCAGAATTGTTTCTATTGATGCTTATGAGATAGCCTACGACCGGCACAAGGCAGGGCAAAAAGACGTGGCGTATCTTAACTTTAAATACCAACCTTTGTTAGATGACGAGGGCAAAGCGGAGGGCGTGTTAATTTCTGCCATAGAAGTGACAGAACTGGTCGAACTGAAAAAGCAGCTAACCGAGCTACAGAACAAGATATCGTCCTGATTGCCGTTTTACCCGTAAGGTTGGTTGCTTCTGACTAGCCCCGATTTGCACAGGAGAGAGTTACCCTAAACAAAAAAGAATGCCTGCTACCTTAGCTCAGCCAGCTTATAAAAATATTTTCAAGGCACTGCCAGGCTCTTTCCTGGTACTGTCTCCGGACTCCATCATACTGGAGGTGAGTGAGCATTACAGAAAGGCAACCCATACGCTGGTAAAGGACATTGTGGGCGCTTCCCTGTTGGACACTTTTCCGGAGAACCCTGACATTGAACACCTGAAATCAAGGGAGGCGATCCGTAATTCCCTGCAGCAGGTGGTAACCCTGAAAAGCCCGCACACCCTCGATGCCATCCGCTACGATATCTTAACGCCCGATGGCAACTTTGAGGAGCGCTACTGGACCTTGCGCAGCGTGCCTGTGCTTGATGGCTTAGGCGAGGTGGAGTTTATTGTGCATGAAGTGCAGGACATCACGGCTCAGGTAATGAAGAAGCAGGAGGTGAATGCGGCGCATAACAGCCTCTGGGTAGTAGCCAAGTCTGCCGGTGGCATTGTGTGGGAGGCCAATCTGCTTGAAAATAAACTGACCTGGAGTGAGACATATAAAGATGTTCTCGGTTACGGCGACGAAGATTTGGAGGCTACCCTGGACAGCTGGGACAAGCACGTGCATCCGGAGGATCTGCCGGGGGTGCGGAAAAGTATAAGGGCGGCAATAGGGAGCATGAAAAAGCTGTGGGTTGGCGAGTACCGCTACCGCAAAGCTAACGGCTCCTACACCAGCCTGATCGACTACGGCTATATTATTTATGACGACACCACGCAAAAGCCCGTCCGCCTGCTAGGCACGATGGTGGACGTGGGCCGGCAGAAAGACTATGAGCTGAAGCTACTGGACATGAACCAGCGGTTTCAGCGCATTGCCATGGCCACCAACGATGTAATCTGGGACTGGAACCTGAAAGACGATTCTATCTGGTGGAACGAGGGCTTCAAGACCCTGTTCGGGTACGCTGAGGAAGACATTGAGGACACCGTCGTGTCCTGGACCAGTCGCATTCACCCGGACGACCTGGCAACAACGAAAGCATCCATTTACAGTGTGATAAACAGCGGCGGCACCAGTTGGGAAGGCGAATATAGCTTCCGCTGCGCCGACGGCACCTATAAACTGGTCCGGGACCGGGGCTTTGTGATGCGCGACGAGCAGGGCGAGCCGCAGCGCATGGTGGGCGCCATGATAGACATCACCATACAAAAGCGCACCCAGCAGCAGCTTCAAGAAAGCATGTCGCATACTACGCAGTTGCTGGAGTCGCTCCCGCTCATGACCTGGACCGCCCTGCCCAACGGCGACCTCAACTACTACAGCCAGCGCTGGTACGACTACACCGGCTCCACCTTTGAGATAATGCAGGACTGGGGCTGGAGCAAGCTCATACACCCCGAAGACCTGGAGGAGACTACCAAACAGTGGCTGAACTCCCTCAGCACAGGCCAGGACCTGGTGCTTGAAAACAGGTTCAGGTCCAGCAAGGGTGTCTATCGGTGGTTCCTGGTGCGCGCTGTACCGATCCGCAACGCGGAGGGCCAGGTAACCATGTGGGTTGGCTCCCACACAGACATTGAGGAGCAGAAGCAGCTGTTGCTGGCCCTGGAGGAAAGCAACAGCAAGTTTAAGCTCTTGGCAGAGTCTATCCCGCACATTGTGTGGAGCGGCGAGCCTGACGGACATGTCGATTTCTTTAACCAGCAATGGTATGACTATACCCGCATGAGTGAAGAGGAGACGCTCGGTTTCGGCTGGGCCCCATCCCTGCACCCCGATGACCTGCAAGCTACCATAGACGACTGGATAAGTGCCATAAAAACCGGTGAGAAGTATGAGCGCGAGTTGCGCCTGCGCGATATCTATACTGAAAATTACCGCTGGTTTCTGGCGCGGGCCCTGCCACAGCGCAACGCCGACGGCCAGATTGTGAAGTGGTTCGGAACCGCCACCGACATCCACGACCAAAAAATGCTGCGGGAGCAGGTAGAAGAATCAGAACGGCAGTTCCGGTTCCTGTCGGAGTCTATTCCGCAGATGGTGTGGACCGCAACGCCCGAGGGCGTAACCGATTACGTGAACAAACGCTGGTTCGATTATACTTCCCTAAGCGAGAAAGATAGCTTGGGCCGTGGCGTCTGGCTCAAGGTGCTGCACCCGGATGATGTGCAACGCACACTGGACCGTTGGCGGTTCTCGGTGAAGCATGGCGACTTTTTCGAAATCGAGTACCGCATCAGAAGCGGGAACAACGATACCTACCGCTGGTTTTTAGGGCAGGGAGTTCCCATGCGCGACGAACAGGGCAACATCATAAAGTGGTTCGGCACCTGCACCGATATTGAAGACCACAAGCGGGCGGAAGAAGAACTGGTGGAGAAAAACCTGGAACTGGAGCGCATTAACCAGGATTTGGATAGCTTTGTGTACACGGCATCGCACGACCTGAAGCTGCCGATTGTGAATATGGTGGGTATTTTTGAGGAACTCATCCAAAGCGCCGAGTTCAAGGATGCCGATGCCCCACACATGATCGAGCTGTTCAACAAGTCGTTTAAGCAGCTGCATGCCACCATACACGACCTGGGCGAAGTGGTGCGTGTGCAGAAGACAAAAGAGCGCAACCTGGAGGAGCTAAACCTGCAGGAAGTATGCGAAGACGTGCTGGTAAGCGTGCAGGAAATCATCAGACACAGCGGCGCCAGCATACAGTTTGATTTTTCGGAGGCCCCCACCGTGCCCTTTACACGCGCCAGCCTGAAGAGCATGGTCTACAACCTGATTACAAACGCGTTGAAATACCGCGCCCACGACCGTGCCCCTGAAATCAAACTGCGCTCGCTGGTGCGCAACAACTACATCGAACTGCAGGTACAGGATAATGGCCTTGGGCTGGACCTGAACAAGCAACAGAGCAAGCTGTTCCAGATGTTTAAGCGCTTCCACAACCACGTAGAGGGGTCCGGGCTGGGTTTATACATTGTAAACAGGCTGCTGACAAACCACGGGGGGTACATCCATATTGAAAGTGAACTGGACAAGGGAACTACCTTTTACCTGTACTTTAAACGTAAAAAAGCATAAGCCAATAACTGGAGTAAACTATGAAGTCCCTGAACACCATATTGCTGATCGACGACGACGAAACGACGAATTACCTGAATCATCGCCTGCTCACGCGCCTGGAATTGGCCTCTGATATTCGGGTGGTGACGAACGGTGAGGAAGCATTGAACTACCTCCGCCACGCGTTTGGCGGCAACGAAGACTACCCCTACCCGGACCTTATTTTAGTGGATATCAAAATGTCGGTAATGGATGGTTTTGAGTTTCTGGAGGAATACCAGAACTATCCGAAAGAGCAGAAAGACAAGACCGTGCTGCTCATGCTTACGTCCTCGGCCAGCTTTTACGACCTTGAAAAGCTGAAGCAGTTCCCCGATGTGCGCCAGCATTACTCCAAGCCCCTGACCGAGGCGGATGTGCGCGAGATCGCAAACACGTATTTTTAGCATACAGCTTCCCCATCTGTGCCTGCGGCACCTCTACACGTAGAGGTGCCTTTTTCTTTGCCGCCGGCACCGCTTGTTAACTATAGCCATGGCAATGCCGTAAATATAAGCCCACCCTTCGGTGGAATCTAAATTGTATTGACACCAAAATTAAAACAAGCTATGGCAAACAACGAAATAAACTCCAACAGTGAGAACCATGACATAGGCCGCAGCCTTTACCAAAAGGATCAGCAGCACAACCGAAACAGCAACAGCCGCGGCGGCTATGCCAACGACCATGACCGGCGCTGGAGCGAGGGCAACTTTTTCCATACCGGCCCCAGCCCACGTGGCGCACAGGACCGTGATAACGACAACTACAACAGAGGCGGCGCCAGCAACAGCTCCTACAACCAGGGCCAGAACGCGCACCTGAGCGACCATTATGGCAGCCGCTCCGACAGCGCCTATCGCAACGAGCGCGCCTACATAAACCACGGCGACCGCGGCAACAGCCAATACCAGCACGACCAAAGCCACAGCATGCGCAGGCCGCATACTCCCGGCGGTGCGCTGGAGAGAAAAAACAGTGAATACGAAAATGAGCCTTGGCGCGAAGGCCCCTTTACCGGAAGCCGCTACAAGGAGGATGACTCCCGCTATGGCAGTGGCTCGCACAACTGGTACAGGGAAAACCGCTACACGCACGATGATGACGACGACAACCGTCGCTACGGCAACCGCCAGCAGCACGACGAGCGGGGCTTTATGGACCGGGTGAAGGATACCTGGAACGACATCTGGCATTCTGATGACAGAGACTACCATTCCCGCAACCGCAATGCATCGTACAACAACGACAGCAACCGGAGAGATTACGAGTCGTACCGCAACCGCAACTTCGACAGAGGCTTGGAGGGCGGACCGCGCTGGGCCGACGAGAGCGACTCCGGCCATGACAATCAATATGATAACATAAACAGAAACCAGCGTTATCGTCGCTAAATCATTCTGTTTTACAAGCCGTACAAAGACTAGTATTACTTACAAAAAGCAAAGTTGGCTCCTGGCCGGCTTTGCTTTTTTTTGCTTTTCTGACTATCTTAGGGATCAACCTCTTGATAATCACAGCGTACACCTAACATACCAGCGCCTGTCAGGAGATACAAGAACCATTTAAAGAACACACTATGCAGCACGAGCAGCACGAACAGCACGACCATGACCCACGGCACCGGGACCACCGGGAGCAGCAGCGCCATCGCCGCGAGCACCAGCAGCACCACAATCGCCAACAGCACCGGGATGATAATTTCAACGACTCAGGCAGCCGCTGGGGAGAGCCCACCACGCCACTGAACCTGCACCAGCAGAACGACTGGCAGCCACGCGATATAGGCCGCTTTGAGCGCGAAGGCAAATATCACCACGAGGAGTGGCGTCCGAATGAGCCGCAGCACCGCAACCAGTATCGCCCGCACCACCACAAGCAACCGCTGTGGCGCCAACGCGACGTACACTTCGACCCAAGCAACCAGCGCGTGGAAGACCGCTGGGCAGAAGACCCAACCATGCCACACCCGCGCCAACGTCCACCGCGCCACTACGATGGCTTCTGGCAAGACTATGAAGACTAAACCATACCGCTTGCAGGTATGCATTTCTAATAAAAGCCGGCTATTCCGGCTTTCGTTTTTTCCGGCCGGTTATACGTTACACCCAATTCTCACAAATGCATTGGCTTCAACCCCAGCTTTACAGCCACTGCTCCTGCTGCGTGGCCTCATAGCGACCAGTTATGTTTTTAGCAGCACTATACTTCCGGCTATACTTTGTAATTTTGCATAGATGGAGGCATTGGAGAGTTTACTGGAGCAGGTGCGCGCCTGCCGCTTGTGCGAAGAGCACTTGCCACTGGGGCCGCGCCCGGTGCTGGCAGCCAGCCCCAGCGCCAGACTGCTGATTGTGGGGCAGGCACCCGGCACCAAAGTGCACGCCAGCGGCATTCCCTGGAACGACCAGAGCGGCAAACGCCTGCGGCACTGGCTAGGCCTGGAGCCGGAAGTCTTTTACGATGCCAGCAAAGTGGCCATCATACCCATCGGCTTCTGCTACCCCGGCAAGGGCAAAAGCGGCGACCTGCCGCCCCGCCGTGAGTGTACGCAGCACTGGCACCAGCGGCTGCTTGCGCAGTTACCCAACATCCAACTCACCCTGCTCATCGGCAAGTATGCGCAGGATTACTTTCTGGGAAATCAGGCAAAAGCCACGCTGACCGAAACCGTGACCAATTGGCACCAGTACCTGCCGCAGTACATGCCTATGCCGCACCCCTCGCCCCTGAACCAGTTCTGGCTCCGCCGCCACCCTTGGTTTGAAGCGGATGCGGTGCCTTATGTCCGGCAGCTGGTACAGCAAATACTTTAGAAAAACAGCTATATTCGTTTTCCGTTGCTAGCTAAACGCCTTAAGCCACTTCAACTGAAATGATCAACTACCCCAACAGCAAGCTGCCCGATATCGGTACCAGTATTTTCACCGTGATGACCTCGCTGGCAAACGAGCACAAGGCCATTAATTTGTCTCAGGGCTTCCCGGATTTCAACTGCCCGGAGCCGCTCATGCAGTTGGTGAGCAAGTATATGCACGAAGGCTTTAACCAGTATGCGCCCATGGCCGGTATGCCGCAGCTGCGCCAGAAGATCAGTCAGAAAACGGAGAGGCTATACGGCTACCGCCCCGACGCTGACACAGAGGTAACGGTAACCAGTGGTGCCACAGAGGCCTTGAATGCCGCCATTACGGCCGTGGTGAAACCAAATGACGAGGTTATACTGCTGGAACCCTGCTACGACAGCTACGCGCCTGTTATCCGGCTTAATGGTGGTTCGCCTATCTATGTCCCGCTGGCCCTGCCCGACTTTTCGGTGGATTGGGACCAGGTGAAACGCCGCATCTCTTCCCGCACGCGCCTGATCATCATCAACACGCCGCACAACCCAACCGGTGCCGTGATAACGAAGCAGGATATGGACACGCTGGCAAACCTGCTGGACGGCACCGACATACTGGTATTGAGTGATGAGGTGTATGAGCACATGGTGTTTGACGGGCAGCAGCATTACAGTGTACTGCAGCACCCGCAGCTCAGGGAGCGCAGCTTTGTGGTTTCCTCTTTCGGGAAAACCTATCACACCACCGGCTGGAAAATAGGCTATGCCGTGGCGCCCGCATTACTTACGAGCGAGCTTCGCAAGATGCACCAGTTTATCACCTTCTGCTCACCCACGCCGCTGCAACTGGCCATTGCCGATTTTATGGATGAGGCGTCGCATTACTTGGAGCTGCAGGACTTCTACCAGACCAAGCGTGATTTTTTTGCAGCCCAACTCAGGAACACCCGCTTTGAATTTACCCCATCGGCAGGCACCTATTTCCAGTTGGTGAAGTATGATGCCATCACATCGGAATTTGACCAGGATTTCGCTAGGCGATTGACCACCGATACAGGTGTAGCCGCTATACCTGTTTCTGCCTTCTACCACGATAAAACCGACAATAAATTCCTGCGCCTCTGCTTTGCCAAGAGCGAGGAAACTCTGCGGGCAGCCGGGGAGAGGTTGGCGCAAGTATAGCTAGCCGTTGCTATTAGCTATGTAATAACTGCTTGAAGCAGCCAGCTTAGAAATCACTTATAATTCATCATTCCTTATTCAGAATTTCCAGAGCTATGAACTTACGCGTAACCATTGTACAAACTGAACTGCACTGGCAGGACGCTGACGCAAACCGGCAAATGTTCACCACCAAACTGGCCGAAGCCGCTCCTAAAACAGACCTGATCGTGCTGCCTGAAATGTTCACCACCGGCTTCAGCATGCAGCCCGAGGGTCTTGCGGAGGAAGCCGACAGCACAACGCTGGCGTGGATGCAACAGGAGGCGAAAAAACATGCGGCGGTGGTTACTGGAAGTGTAATGGTGCGGGAGGGGAAGCAGTATTTCAACCGCCTGTACTGGGTGCGCCCGGATGGCACCTACGCGACCTACAACAAAAAGCACTTGTTCCGGATGGCAAAGGAACACCATACCTATGCGCCGGGCAGGGAGCGGCTGCTGGTGGAGCTGAACGGCTGGAAAATCTGTCCGCTGGTGTGCTACGATCTACGCTTCCCGGTGTGGAGCCGAAATGTGAACAACGGGTATGATCTGCTGCTGTACGTGGCCAATTGGCCGAAGGTGCGCAACCAGGCCTGGCGTACTCTCTTACAGGCACGCGCCATCGAGAATCTGTCCTACGTGATCGGTGTGAACCGCGTAGGCACCGATGGCAACAACCATCCCTACGCCGGGGACTCAGCCATCATCCATCCCAAAGGTTTTCACCTGCTGGAGACGGCCGAGGTAGAAGGAATTCACACCTTAACGTTAAGTAAAAAAGAGCTGGAGGATTTCAGAGAGGTTTTTCCGGCACATCTGGATGCAGATGCGTTTAGCTTGAACGGGTGAGCCCCTCACCCCAACCCTCTCCCCAAGGGGCGGGGGGATTCTGTTGCTGGTTTTGCCGAAGTATAGGCGCTGCTGTTTTGGCTATTTAGATGAACCCACCCCTGCCCCTCCGAAGAGGGGAATTTACAACATTGCTTATACTAAAGTATAGGCAATGTAGCCGGCGGTATTCCGCGGGCAGGTCGCGACCTGTCCGCTTTACCCCTCCCCAGCCCTCCCCTAAAAACAGGGGAGGGAGCTCTGTCCCAGCTCCTTCAGCAGTGGCTATCTGAACCGCTTCCAGTCCTTGGGTTGAGCGCCTTGTAATTGATGCGGTGCCCGCAAGGGCAGCCTGCAGCGTAGCGGTGGCAGCTTCAATTGCACAGCGCGATGCCCAAGGACGGGGCCCCGCGGCCGTGAGCGCTCCAAAGTAAGATGTGCAACAGTTGGTATTTGGGAGCTGTAGGATGAGCGGCAGCTAGTAAGGATAGCTCGGTTGGAGATGCGAAAGCAGTGGCTAATCAACTATAGCCACTGCAAGTATTGCCGATGCCAAGCAAGTATGGTTTTTACAAGCCAGTCGAGTTACAAACTCAACATCATTATAGGACACAAATCTAAAGGCTTGCGCCAGCCAAGGGCCAGCGAGGGTATCAACTATTCAAAATAGCCTTTTACCTCCTCCACTACCTCCCCCTCCTCCACTACCTGAAACACCACATGCGGGCGGGCGGCGAAGATGCGTTGCAGGCGGGCGTGCTGCCCCAGCAACAGGACCAGCCGCTGTGTTCCTCCCTGAAACAGCTCCTCCAGCAGCGGCATCGCACCCGTTAGATCTACCGTCGTTTCATCGGCTTTTATACTTACCACAGCTCGTTCCGACTCCCGAAGCAGGCGCAGGGCGTAGTGCTGCAAAAGCTCATCCGATTGCGCGTCCAGGTCAAGTATGGCTAGCTCGGGGAATGTCTGCCGCACTTGGTCTACGAGGGGCTGCGCGTAAGCTTTTTCCGTTGTAAGGTTCAGGTACAGGAAAGCCTGCATCAGTACAAAATGATTTTCCGGGATTTCTGCTTGCCGCTTTCAGAAACAGCACGAACAACGTACATGCCCGCCTGCAGTTGCTGTAGCATGGGGCTGTGCGTGCGGCTATACGTACCCTGGCTTCGGTAGACCAGTTTGCCTACCATGTCAAACATCTCCAGTTGCACCGGCTCTGAGGCTCCAACGCGCAGTGGACCGCTATTCTGACTGCGGTCGTGTGGGTTTGGGTAAATGGTCAGCACCAGTTCTTCTCCCGCCTCAGGGGCTGCCTGGTGGCCCGCCGTTTGCTGCAGCAAGTATAAACCGCCGCCCTGCGTACCAAGTATGGCATAAGGTTTATTCTCTCCACCCAAAGGAGCCACCGCTATACT
Organism: Pontibacter akesuensis; assembly: GCF_001611675.1. Taxonomy (NCBI): domain Bacteria; kingdom Pseudomonadati; phylum Bacteroidota; class Cytophagia; order Cytophagales; family Hymenobacteraceae; genus Pontibacter; species Pontibacter akesuensis. Next base: position 1,651,887 of record NZ_CP014766.1, read on the forward strand.
TAGGCCACGCCCCAGTCGTGTAGGTTGCGACTGCTGCGTCAATTCATTCTCCAACACCTCTGCTTCGGCGGTGAAAGTGCCGTTCATACTTTCTTTGATGTTTCGGAAAATGCGCATCTCCCCGCTTTCGTCCACCGTCAGCAGATCCAGCGTGCCATTGCCATCGATATCATACATCGCGGGGGACAAACTGCGCCGCGACACAGCATCTTCCAAGCCTTGGAAGCTGGTATTATTCTCCAAAGTATAAACGGGTGATGTAACCGACCCTGTGTTCCGGTAAAACGCCAGACCGCCCCCGCCTTTACCAAGCAGTATATCCTGGTCACCGTCTTCATCCAGGTCGGCGAAGGCCGGGCTGTCGCCGTCGGCCACACGCAGCAGCACCTGCAGGTAAGCCAGATCGTAGGCCGCAGGCTGGCCGCTCTTGGCGAGGTTCTGCAGCAGCATGATGCGGGTGGAGCCCTGCTGCAGTCCTTTGAACGTTAGGATGAGGTCTGTGGCACCGTCGCCATTTATGTCAGTGAAGGCGGGCTTGATGTGGAAGGCCTGCTTGCTGTGCAGCGCCAGGTAATCGTGCGTCACCAGTTCAAAGGCTGGCGCGGTGGCCGTACCGGTGTTCCTGTAATGGCTGATGGCACCGCCGTATGTATTGCTGCGGAAAACGCCCTGATTGCCCACCAGCATATCCAGGTCGCCGTCGCCGTCAAGATCGGCAAAGGCAGGATAGGCTCCCTCACCTACATCTATCATCTGCGCCTGCAAAAAATCCTCCTGCGTAAATGTGAAATCAGGATTGTTTTTCGCACCCTGGTTGCGGTAGAGCCACACTGAATGCTGGAAATCCATGTTCCAGGTATCATGGTCTACCTGTGGCGCCACCAGCAGATCAGGCACGCCATCGAAAGTCACATCCTCATAAAAAGCAGCGGGGTAGAGGTTGAAATTTGCCGGTTTGATGGCCGGAAACCGGGCATCATAGCCTGTCATAAGCGCGTCGGAGGCGGTTCCCACATTTTCCATCAGCACCAGGTCGTTACACTGCATCCCACCCAGCACCAGGTCCTGGTCGCCATCGGCATCCTGATCGAGCAGCAGGATAGAAGAGCCCTCGTGGCCGGAGTGCGTAGGCTTGGCTATACTTTCCCCTTCGCGCGTGTCGCAGTATTCGCCATACTTGAAGTTGCTGCAGCCATTGCATTCGGTAATGCCGCCCCACCAGTCTGACTGCTGCACAAAAGACAGCGTGCCGCAGTCCAGCCCCTGCTCAACCTGCACGTTGCGGTACAGCTCCAGGTAATTCCCCTGCGAGAACTCCGTCAGCAGCACGTCCAGGTCACCGTCGCCGTCAACATCTGAAATGGCAGGCACATCGGCACTGCCCATCTGCATGTTTATGTCACGAGCATTGTAGCGCAGGCCGTCGGTGGTCAGGGTAAACTGTAGCTGCCCCTGCGCCGCCTGCTCCTGGCGGAACACGCGGATGCCGAGCGGCGAACTGGTGAAAATATCCTGCAGCCCATCGCAGTTGTAGTCGCGCAGCAGCACCCAGTAATTCAGGTCTTCGGGGAAGAAGGCCTCGTAAGCTGGCGCATACTGGTAGCCCCACTTCCCGTTCTGCTGCACGGCCAGCCAGGTATACACCTTGCGCAGCTGCCTATCGAAAATAAACAGGTCCTGCTGCCCGTCTTTGTTCAGGTCGATAGAGGAGAACTGCGGGGTGTTAAGCCCGCCGCTCCAGGGGTCCGACAGCTGCCCGGAGGGGGTGCTAACCGGTATGTTCTGGCTTAGCTTAAAGCGCAGCGGCTCCTGCGCCTGGGCACTTCCGGAAAAGGTTGCAACAAGTATGAATAGCAGTGTAAAAGTAAGTTTCATAGGGTACTGGGGTTATTCTCTGGTTTAGCACAGCCTTATTTTAAGTGTCCGACACGTGGGAGCGCTGTCGTTTTTGCGTTATAGCGCGTATATTGCCACCTGTTGCGCCTGCTGTTTCTGATAACGAAGGGGGCACAGCAAATGCATACGGACAAGCTAAATTAACGCATTTTATGCAGAATACTATTGAGTTTCTATACCAGAAGTACCAGGAGTGCCAGCACGTAAGCACCGACTCGCGTGCAGCGCAGCACCAAAGCCTGTTTTTCGCCCTGAACGGCCCTAATTTTAAGGGTGCCCAATTTGCTCAGATGGCCCTGGAGAAAGGGGCGAATTATGCCGTGGTCGATGACCCGGCGCTGGCGTCAGACAAGGTGATTGTGGTGGAAGACACGCTGGTAGCACTGCAGGAACTGGCACGCCACCACCGCCGCCAGCTAAGCATCCCTATCATCGGCATTACCGGCTCCAACGGCAAAACCACATCCAAAGAGCTGGTACACGCGGTGCTGAGCCAGAAGTATAACACGCTCTATACGCAAGGCAACCTGAACAACCACATCGGCGTGCCGCTCACACTGCTGCGCATCAAGCCGGAGCACGAGATGGCCATCATCGAAATGGGCGCCAACCACATCGGCGAGATTGCCTTGCTCTGCAGCATCGCGCTGCCGTCGCATGGCTTTATCACCAACATCGGCAAGGCGCACCTGGAGGGCTTCGGTAGTCTGGAGGGTGTGGCCCGGGGCAAAAGCGAACTGTACGTGCACCTGCTGGAGCACGGCGGTACTGTGTTCGTGAATACCCAGAACGAGCACCTGATGCGCATGAGCCGCCGCATCGAAAACAAAGTTACTTACCCTGCCGCCGGAGATTATTACCACAGCGAACTGCTGGAGGCATCGCCTTACGTGGTTTACAAGGATGAGGAAGGAAATATGGTACACACGCAGCTGGTAGGAAGCTACAACTACGAGAACATGGCGGCCGCTGCTTGTATCGGTAAGTTCTTCGGGGTGCCGCTGCAGCAGGCCAACGATGCCATTGCCTCCTACAGCCCGGTAAATAACCGCTCTCAGGTGGTGCAGCAGGGCAGTAATACCCTCATACTGGATGCCTACAACGCCAACCCTACCTCCATGGCTGCCGCCGTGCGCAACTTTGGAAGTATGGCTGCTCCGCGCAAAGTGGTGATACTGGGAGATATGTTTGAGTTGGGAGTGGAGAGCGAGGCAGAGCACCGCGCCCTGGGAGAAACCGTAGCCGAGCAATCTTTCGACACCGTTATACTTTGCGGCAAGGACATGCAGCATGCCGCCTCGGTAAACGAGGACTTCCTATACTTCGAAACGAAGCCCGAGCTGCAAACCTGGCTGCGTAAAAACCCGATAGCCGGAAGTTATGTGCTGATAAAAGGCTCGCGTGGCATGGGGCTGGAGACGCTGACAGAGGTGTTGGCATGATGTAGCTGTTCCGCTGATGTTGCCCGCCTGGCAGCAGAAGGGCTAGGCCTACCGCAGGAAGGCAGGAACTATTGAGTTCCCTGCCTTCCTGTGTTTTAGGGTGCCTGAGTAGCTCCTGCCTGCTGCAGTTCAAAGATGTTACTTTTTACTAAAATTCACTTCCTCTTCATACACAAAAAGACCCATACCAGCAGGATTAGCCGCTTCGGGGGGGGGGGTAAGCATGGCGAAAAGCCATGTTACTTCCGCACCAGAATATTCTTATATCTATATTAAAACATCTTCTCTTTTAGCACAAAATTATTAGCCATGAGAAACAAGCTACTACTACTTACCCTCCTGCTCTGCCTCTGCCAGCTGGCCCAGGCGCAAACAACGGACTCCACTACCGCTTACAGGCACCACATAGGCCTGAACACGCGTGTGGTACTAGACAGGGTCGTGGAGCCTGCCAGCCTCACGCCACTGCAACTCATCTATAAATACCAGCTCTCGCCCCGCTCGGCGTTGCGTGCCACTGTTGAGGGCTTCTATGCCACCTCAGATTCTTCTCAGTCCTACTCCGTCCGCAGAGACGAGGTGACAAACCAAACTTTAGGCGGCAGCCTGGGCTATGAGCGGCAAAAGCTGCTGAACAAAGTTTTTGTGCTTTACTACGGAGCAGATATTTTTTACCGCAGGGAAGAAAAGAGTATTGAGATGTTTAATCGGTTTGTAGATCCAAGCCAAGGCCAAATAGAGGTAGAGGTGCATGTAGAAGATAGATATGTCACAAATGCTTTTGGACTGCGCCCCTTTGTGGGCCTGAGGATCAACGTTAGCAAGCAATTTTATTTGTCAACAGAAACAGCCTTTAGTCTGAGGCGGGAGAGGAGTACACAAGACTATATTGCAGCATTTAGAACTTATTCTAAAGATGGTGCCATTGGAAACCCACAAACAACTACAGACTACACAACTCATAGAACGAATATAGCTTACGTGCCTATTAACGGGATAACCTTGAATTGGCTTTTTTAAACTCGTGTTTCACTTTACCAAACAAACTTATGAAGTATCTTTCTACACTTTTCTTGATTATATGTTTGCCATATTGTATAATGGCTCAGACAAAAATATCCCCTGATGGACTTACTCCTGAATGCCCCGGCAATATTGTAAGTTATTCTGTCTATCCTACGGGCGGCTCTGCCAATGCCAATTATCAGGGCTGTAATTTGGGATAATGCGGCTCAAGCAAATGGTGTGACACCCAAAGGTGAATTAAAAGTAACTATCACTTCATGCAGCAACACAGCAAATAATGGTAGTACTACAACTGGCAAAGTCATCATCAAATCCCTCAACAACGTTAATCCTTCGCAGGTCAAGGTGAACAGCGTGGCTAAAGCAAGCCACTACCTGGACTGGTGCAGCACCGCACCCATCACACTGGCAATCGATAGGCTGCAGGTTCCCAACACTCCTAGCCAGTCTGCGCCATACTACCCACACACGCTTTACGCTGATTTGTACGAGTGGACGCTGCCTAACGGATGGCGCACCAGCGATAACAAAACGGGGACTTTCATAACGTCGGCATATTCTATCTCGGTTATACCTGCGGCAGGATCAGGAGGCCAGGTAAAAGTGAGAGGATACAACTACGAGTGTAGTCTATACAGTTCTCCGAGAGTAGACTTCTACAGCAATTACAGCACGCTTACCATTGACCGCGAGCCACAGCTTGCCGCGGCCCAAGGCCTGGCAGAAGTATACTGTGGGGATCGAACACCGATAACCTATACTGTTGCAAGTTTGCCGGGTGCTACCTATTCCTGGTCGCTACCCCAGGGCTGGTCAGGTTCGTCAAATTCAACTACTATAACCGTAACGCCAAGTGGCAGCGGCGGCGGCAACATTGTAGCTACAGCTACTTTTACTTGCACAAACCCGGTTAAAACAATTTCCTCCACGGCCAAGGTGGTGGCCTTTAACCCCAATGTAAAACCGGTGGCGTTTACCGCAGCGCCAGCTTATGTTTGCCCCGGCGGCACAATTTTTTCGGCTAGTTCGCCCGGAGCTACCTCCTATACTTGGTCCACCACCGGTGGCATGCGCATAAATGGCCAGCCCTCACCCGTAACTACCTCCTCCTCTTCAGCCACTATCAGCCTTTCCGGCCAATACATTCAGGGCAATGCGCAGGTTACGGTAGTGGCCAACAATGGCAGCTGTGGCAGCTCCACCTCTGCCTCAAAATCTGTTTGGATGAACGTGCCAGCACAACCTCAGCCAAATGTTTACGGCAACCCTGCTACTATTAATCTGCCTCTAGGCGGCTGGACACAGGTTGTGGCAAATTCGGCGCCCGGATCTGACAACAATTACGATCATGTGTATTGGGAAGTAGCCAATCGCACCGCACCAGGCACTACCGTTACTGGATTGGCAATTTACCAAAAAGAAAGGCGCGTTACTTCCATCGAGGCGCTGGAGCCAGGTTATTATTACCTAATGGTGCGATCCTGGAATACCTGTGGCTACAGCATGTATTACTACATAGTCGTAAACGTAACAGTAGGCGGTGGCGGCGGTGTATACATGGTGGAGACGTACCCTAACCCTGCTAATGATTTTATAGATATTAAGATAAAGAAGGTAAAGGCAACCAAGGAGGATAAGCAAGAAGACAACATCCGCCTGGTGCTCTTTGATAGCCAAGGGAATATAGTGCAGGAGGCTATTGTTGGGGAAGGCAGCAAAAGGTTAGATGTGCGTAAGCAACCCGAAGGCTTGTATTACCTACACCTCTACCACAGATGGGGCGTTGAGAAAAAGCAAATTCTTATTAAACGCTAAGCCTGCATTTGCAAAGCATAAAGCTGGCGCGGAAGTTTACTTGTAAATCAACCATACCAGCAATTAAATAACAGGAGCCGGGGATTAGCATCCCCGGCTCCTGTTATTTAATTCTATACTTAAAAATTAAAACGGCGAATTGAAATCCTTTAACAGCGGCAGCACCTCGTCTTTAGGGGAAACTAACGGATCCGCAATGCTCCAGTCAATGCCGATGGCAGGATCATTCCACAGCAGGCCTCCTTCCGTGGCAGGCGCGTAGAAGTCGGTGCACTTGTACAGGAAGATGGTATCTTCTTCGAGTGCCACAAAGCCGTGTGCAAACCCTGCCGGAATGTAGAACAGGTTATGCTTATCGGCCTCCAGCAAGCTGGTGACATACTGCCCGTAGGTAGGCGAGTTCTTCCGGAGGTCAACGGCCACATCCAGCGCTTTGCCGCTGGTTACGCGCACCAGTTTGCCCTGCGCATGCGGCGGTTTCTGGAAGTGCAGGCCCCGCAGTACGCCTTTCTTTGAGCACGATTGGTTGTCCTGCACAAACACCGGCGGCTCCCCAAACGGCTCAAACCATTTCATGCTAAAGGTTTCTGTGAAGTAACCCCGCTCATCCTCAAAAATGCGCGGCTGAAATTCAATTACTCCCTCAATGTGGAAAAGCTTGTGGTCCATAGGTTCCTCTATGTTGGCTGAAACTAAAGCAGATAAGATGTGCTGCTATAGCTGAAAAGGCGCAAGTTAGCCATTTTGCCTCAGCATCAGAAAAAATAAAGTAAATTGCATGCATTCTCCCTGCATTCCCGATAATACTACCCTATGCAAGCAATAGTTGCCTTTCTGCACACGCACGTACTCGTGGTAATTCTGTTCCTGATATTGTTCACGTTTAAGACAGTACTGCTCCTGCTTAACAAGCGCGAACTGCTTGCCAGAGCCCGTACATATACCCGGGCGCTGGATACCGTTTTCGGCCTGCTTATACTAGTAACAGGCGGTTACCTGCTGGCCAGTTACCAGGGCATTCCCACGTGGCTGATCATCAAGATTGTGCTGGTGCTGGTGGCCATTCCGTTGGGCATCATTGGCATTAAGCGGGAGAACAAACTGCTTGCCCTTGCCTCGCTGCTGCTCTTCCTGTATGTGTATGGCATGGCCGAGACAAAAAGCCTGACGATGCAGCAACCGGGGCCGGTACAGAACGCCACCACTAAAACCAAGCCCGTTGAAATGGAGGCGGCTGAAACGGATGATACAGAAAACAACGAACCCGCTGGGCCGCAGCAGGAGATCATCGCTTCGATGGGTGAGGCACAGTTGGCCAACGGCAAAGCCATCTATACGCAGCTGTGCGAAACCTGCCACGGAGCCGACGGGGCCAAGGGGCTGGGCGGCGCAGCTAATTTACAGGTAAGTGATCTCAGCCTAAACGACCGCATAAACGTAATCGCTAATGGCCGGGGATTAATGCCTGGCTTCAGTGCCCAGCTCTCCGATGAAGAGGTGGCGGCGCTGGCCGCTTATACCATGACGCTTAAAAACTAATGAATGGCTAAACAACAATTTTACGATACATCTAAGCCGCAGGAGACGGCCGTACTAGTGGCCGTACCAGGCTACAAGCAGACAGAAGAACAAACGCAGGAGTATCTGGATGAACTTGCCTTTCTGGCAGAGACCGCCGGTGCACAAACCCTGCAACGTTTCACGCAAAAACTCGACAAGCCCGACGTGCGCACCTTTGTGGGCAGCGGCAAACTCGACGAGATCAACGCCTATGTAAAGGAGAATAGCGTGGACATGGTGATCTTTGACGACGACCTAAGCCCTTCGCAGGTGCGGAACATTGAGCGCGAGCTGCAGGTAAAGATTGTGGACCGCAGCCTGCTTATACTTGATATTTTTGCCCTGCGTGCCAAAACAGCCCAGGCGCACGCCCAGGTAGAGATGGCGCAGTACCAGTACCTGCTGCCGCGCCTTACCAACCTCTGGACGCACTTGTCCAAACAGAAGGGTGGTATCGGCATGAAGGGCCCCGGTGAAACAGAGATCGAGACCGACCGCCGTATTGTGCGCGACAAGATTGCCTTGCTGCGCGAGCGCCTGAAGAAATTCGAGAAGCAGAACTTTGAGCAGCGCAAAGCCCGTGCTGGCATTGTGCGTGTGGCGCTGGTGGGGTATACCAACGTCGGCAAATCGACGCTCATGAACCTGCTCTCCAAATCTGAGGTGTTTGCAGAGAACAAGCTGTTCGCCACCGTAGATGCCACCGTGCGCAAAGTGGTGCTCGACAACGTGCCCTTCCTGCTTTCCGACACAGTAGGGTTTATCCGCAAGCTGCCCACCAAGCTGATTGAGGCCTTCAAATCTACGCTAGATGAGATACGCGAGGCGGATATGCTGGTGCATGTGGTGGACATTTCGCACGAGTCGTTTGAGGACCAGATAGCGGTGGTGAACGAGACGCTGAAGGACATCAACTCGGCTGAGAAGCCGGTGCTGCTCGTGTTCAACAAGATAGATGAGTACCTGAAGCAGCGCCAGCAGGAGCTGCAGGAGGAGAACAGCGAGGCGCGCCCTTCCATCGAAGACCTGAAGGCCACTTATATGGCCAAAGAGCACGCGCCTGCCATGTTCATTTCAGCCACTGATAAACTGAATATTGATGCCCTGCGCGAGGAACTGCAACGGCGCGTAGCCGAGCTGCACTACCAGCGCTACCCGAACAATGTATAGTTAAAATCGCCCGCATACTTGGCGCGGCATCACCCAAACGGCCACGGTGTATTAGGTACGCAGTGGCCGTCTTGTTTTACAGCCACTGCCTTCTCCCGGGCGTATACTTAAAGCCGCGTCACAACCATTTACTTAAAGTTGCAGTAACTAGCAATGCCCTGTCTATAGTCTGTTTACAGCTACAGATGGTTTGCATAACAGAAAACATATGAAAACGCTATATATCCTTAGGCATGCCAAGTCGAGCTGGGAGTTTGAAGGTCTGAGCGACCACGACCGCCCGCTGAACAAGCGCGGCCGCAACGACGCCCCGCTGATGGGACAGGAACTGGCGGCACAGGGCGTGAAGCCGGAACTGATTATATCAAGCCCTGCCGTGCGGGCGCTTAGCACCGCCACGCTGGCAGGCAAGGAGATGGATTTTGATGCTGACGACATCGTGGTGGATACCCGCGTGTACGGCGCTGATAAGAACGACCTGTTGGAGGTGGTGCAGAGCGCCCCAGCTGAGGTAAAGCACCTGATGCTGGTGGGGCACAACGAGGCCCTCTCCGACTTTGCCAACATGCTATCGCCGGAGCCGGTGGCTAGCCTACCTACCGCCGGTGCCGTAGGAATTCGCTTTAACTGCGAGAGCTGGTACGACATCTCCAAAAAGAACGCTGAGCTGCTGTTCTACGATTTCCCGAAGAACTATAAGTAGCCTCTCCTGCACACTGCCACGGCTGCCGTAGCATACATTAAAACAACATGGAAAAAGAGAAAGACAAGGAGCCCAAGGCCCCGGCTGAGTATACGTTTATCAACCGTGAGCTGAGCTGGCTAGCCTTTAATTACAGAGTACTGCAGGAGGCGAAAGACAAAACGGTGCCCCTGCTCGAGCGCATCAAGTTCATGGCCATTTTCTCATCTAACCTGGATGAGTACTTCAAGGTACGGGTGGCCACCCTCAAGCGCCTGATCAACCTAAAGAAGAAAACGCGCAAGAAGCTGAACGATGACCCGACCGACACGCTGGACCAGGTACTGAAAGAGGTGCACCGCCAGCAGGAGGAGTTCGGGGAGGTTTTCCGGGAAGGTATACTAGCCGACCTGCGCGAGCATGACATACACCTGCTCACAGAGAACGACCTGAACAAGGAACAGGAGGAGTGGGTGCAGGACTACTTCCGCGAGACACTGGAGCCGCTGCTACTGCCCATTATACTTGATGAAACCGACACGCACCTCTTTCTGCAGGACCAGATGGTATACATTGGGGTGAAGATGTGGGACCCCACCGAGGACAACTGCAAAGCAGTGCGCTTTGCCATGCTGGAGGTACCCACCAAAAAGCACGGCGGCCGTTTCGTAAAACTTCCCACAGTAGACGGGCAACGCCATGTGATGTTCATCGATGATGTAATTCGCTTTTGCCTGCCGCTTATGTTCCCCAACTACAAATCCTTTGTGGCGCACGCCGCAAAGGTTTCGCGCGATGCCGAGCTGGACATTGAGGAAGAAGTATCGGGCAGCCTGATGGCGAAGATTCAGAGCAGCCTGAAAAAGCGTGAGACCGGTTATCCGGCGCGCCTGCTTTACGACCCGGAAACACCGCAGGAACTGCTGGATATGCTCAAGGCACACACTGGCATTACGGATGATGAGTTGGTGGAAGGCAGCAAGTACCACAACTTCCGGGACTTTTTCGGATTTCCGGACTTTAACCTACCCGACCTGAAGTATACGCCGCAGCCTGTACTCCTGCACCCGCAACTGGAACAGGAGCCAAGCTTGCTTGCCGCCATGCAAGGAAAGGACTACCTGGTGCATTACCCGTACCAGTCGTTCGATTATGTGCTGCGCCTGTTTGAGGAAGCGGCCAACGACCCGAAAGTCACCGCCATCAGCGCCACGCTGTACCGTGTGGCTGCCAAATCGAAAGTGGCGAAGGCGCTGGCGAAGGCCGCTAAAAACGGAAAGCTGGTAACAGTGGTTGTGGAGCTTCGGGCCCGTTTTGACGAGGAGTCAAACATCTACTGGGCCGGTAAACTGCAGAAAGCAGGGGCTAACGTAATCTTCGGTGTGCCTGACCTGAAAGTACACTCCAAACTGGGCCTCATCACCCGAAACGAGAAAGGCAGGCTGGTGAACTATGCCTACCTAAGCACCGGCAACTACAACGAAGATACGTCCACCATTTACGCCGATCATGCGCTTTTCACGTCTGACAAGCGCCTGACCAAAGACGTGGAGCAGGTGTTTAACTTCTTTATTGACCGCCAACCTGACAAGAAGTTTGGCCATTTGCTGATGGCCCCGCTAAACATGCGCCAGGGCTTTACCAAGCTGGTGGACCAGGAGATAAAGAACGCTAAGAAGGGCCTGCCGGCAAGTATGATTCTGAAGATGAATGCGCTGCAGGATGAGCGGATGATCAAAAAGCTTTACGCTGCCAGCCAGGCAGGGGTGAAAATTCAGCTGCTGGTGCGGGGCATTTGCTGCCTGGTGCCCGGTGTGGAGGGAATGAGTGAGAACATACAGGTGCGCAGCATCGTGGACCGCTACCTGGAGCATGCCCGGGTGTACATCTTCCATAACAATGGCGACGAGCAGCTATACATTGCCTCCGCCGACTGGATGACCCGCAACCTGAACCGCCGTGTGGAAGTGGCTTTCCCCATCTACCAGCCAGACCTGGCAGCGGAGATTCGCCACATCATAGAACTGCAGCTCTCCGACGACACCAAGACGCGCAGCGTAGACAACGACTACATTAAGCCGCCTTCACCTACGCACGTGCGCTCGCAGTATGCCACCTACGAGTACCTAAGCCAAATGGCGCAGGCAGACGTGGCACCGAAGGCAGACACGGCAGCGAAAGCAGAAACAACGTCCAAGGCAGGTGCGGTGGCAAAGAAAGAGAAAAAGAAATAACTACATCAGTATAAGATAAAAGCCAGGAGCAGCTAACATATAGCTGCTCCTGGCTTTTATGATTGCTGCTTGTGGTTTGACTTTTATACTTAGTCGACCCACTTGCGCGGCGGCACCAGGTATATTTCTGCTCTTATGTAGCCTGCACCGGCAAGATCATTATCGATCAGTTCATCTGTATCACCTGGCTCAGCAAAGACCCGGTTCCTGTAGTATTGCCGGAAGCCTCCCTCCACGGCAAACCATAGAAAGTCATGGATCTCGCGCTCCATACGTAGGAGCCCCTTTATGTCAGTACGCCGTAACTCTATTTCGCCAAACTGTTTAAGATCCGTTTGATCAGCGAAAATATCGTAGCTGCTACCGTCCAGTTTCCACCCTACATAAAACAGCGTTTTCTCGTTTGCGTTATAGCGTAACCTAGTGTTTGCCGGGAAGATGGACTCCACGCCCCATTTTGGATTGAACGTGCGATTGTACAGGATGCCGGGAAGGATTCTTTGCCTGCCAAAAACCCAGCCGTACTGCACGCCAACACCAATTGAGTAATATGGGGATAAAGACCAACCGTAAGCCAGGTCGACGGTTCCTTTAAAGTAGTTCGAAATATCCTTGTCGATGCGGGTATAGTCGCCGTTAAGCTCACCCTTTACACGCATCAGGTAAAAGTTCCGCTCGTTTAAGGCGTGCAGGTAAGCCAGTTGCAGCCCAATACTATGCAAATTTTTATCCTCCAGGTATCGGTATAGGCCATAGGATGAATCCGAAAGCCCTTCAAAATTAAACTCTTCCAGATCATAGCTCAAGCCAATCAGGAGCTTTGTCTGCGGTCTGTTTATTAGCGGTGCTCCAATTTGTGCAGCAAACTTATTATGACGCCTAATACGCCCCTGCCCATTGCCTAACCTTTGGTCATCCGACTCCGACTCTATGTCGAAGTTGGGCAGGCGCTCATAACTGATCACTACCCCACGAGGTTTGCCCATACCCTCCACACCTGGACCGGCAAACTGGGTTACTTCCTCCAGTAATTCTGTTTCCGCATCCTGTGCCCATGCATCTGTAGCAAGAGAAAGCAAAGCAAACCCTGACAACAGTAGTATAATTGTCTTCATAGTTTTTATTATCGATTGGTGCTTCGGTGAAAGCGGCGCGCCACATTCTAGCAGCACCGTTTGTTATACTTTCAAAACTGCTTTAGGTTAAAAAAAGAAGCCAAAGTTGAGCATCACGTACTCCTCTTCCTCGCCTGCCGTGTAACTTAGCGAAAGCACAGTGCGGTTCAGGAAATCGAGCCACACGCCACCGCCATACCCCATGTGCAGGCTGCGGAAGAAAGCTGCCTTCGGCTCATCATCCACATATACCCGCCCGGCATCCACCAGGCCAAGCACGCCGAACTTGCCCGGCACCAGGAACAGATTGAAGTCGAGGAGCTGCAGGCGTGCCTCGCCGTTGGCGTATACGCTGCCGCGGCCCGCAAAGCGCGTGCGCCGGTAGCCCCGCAGGTTCTCAGTGCCTCCCAGGGTGCTTGCCTGGTAAAACCGGTAATCCCCGAAGTTGCGCGACACACCTACTCTGCCCGCCCAGGTTACCTGAAACGGGAAGTAGGGGCTCAGGTAAAACCGGAAATCAGAGCTGATATTGGTATAGCTTAACCGTTCGCCGCCTATCTGCTGGTTAAAACTAAGGGTGTTGGTCCAGCGCATACCAATACGAGGATTCGCCTCGGTGCTGCCTCCGCCAAGTACGTTCAGGTCGGTAAAGGCTTTGATACCGGCATAGTGGAGCGCCTCGAAGGTTCCCGTTTCAGGTGCGTAGGTGCCTTCCTGCAGGCGGCCTGCTCTCCCTTCCTGCAGCAGGAACGTCTCCTGCTCCGGTGTTTTCACCTGGAACTTGTCGTAGGTTGGGCCAATGCCCATCTTCAGGAAGCGGAACGGCTGCTTGTAAAGGGCAGCGCCCAATGACAGCCGCTCGTAGCGTACCCGGTAAAAGTCTTCGTCCAGGTCAGATGCCGGCGCGGTGTTGTTGCCAAGGCCGTAGAAGTTGCGCTGAAACTGAGGTGCCTGCAGGTGCGCGTCCAACGCCAGGTGCCACTCTCCTACCGCATCGCGCAGATCGCCTTTGTAACGCACATCAAACGAATTGGTCAGGAAGGCATGCTTAGCCTCCAGCAGGTGCTCTGCCGCGTACGGCTGCTTCCGGAAGCCGTAGGTGCGCACTACCAAGCCAGCGCCCAGCAATAACCCGTCATCTACGTTATAGGCCGCCGAAAACCGAGGGCCAACATACGTAGGCTGATAGTTGCTGCGGTCGTAGAGGTTTACCTCGTCGTCAGGAGCGGTTTCTACCTTGGTCTCGCTGCCGAAGTTAAACACGTTGCCCTCCTTTGTATCATACACAATAGTATGGTCTTTCAGGCCGCTCACATGCGAGGTGTCTATGATCTCGTCTTCGTCGCCGCCGGCAATAATGCGCACGACAATACTTTTATCCACCTGCCCCGACACAATGAACTCATCCTGCCCATCCATGCCGTAAAAGCGTACTTCCTTGGTTTCGTCGGTGTAGAAGGTGCGGTTGTACAGGGGCTCCAGTATTTCTCCCTCCTTGGATATCTTGTACCCTGTTACCTCCAACTCTTTGTTGTTGATACGCTTAATCTCAAACCGCTCGTGCTTGTCGCTGCCGGTAATATCCACGTACTGCACCAGGAAATCGTAGTACTCAGCGGCTGCCTGAGGCAGCTTGTCGCGCCTGGATTTCAGCTTGGCCACGATCTCGTCGGCGGATTGTGCCCGGATTGGTTCCGGCCACCTTTGCACCGCCTGCTGTATCACCTCATCGGTCACGTTTAGTTTGATGTCCTCTGCAATCCGGAGCCACTCCTGCCGGGTAATTTTAGAGGTAAAGGCCCGGTCCAGCGTCAGCCCGTTTAAGTTCAGCCCGATCACATCCCGGTATTCATACCCGAAGTTGCGCACGTTCCGGATGCCCCACCTGCGCGTAGCCAGCCAGGGAAGCACTCCCTCTGCTTTGAAAAATGCCTGGTCGCGGTCTTCCGGCACGGGGATGTATAGCTTTCCTTTGCCCGGCTTGTCTTCCTCTACCCAGCGCCACTGCCCTTCGTGCCGGTCCCAGTCGCCAATGAGCATGTCAAAGAGGCGCGCGCGCACATACTCAGGCTGATCCACCTCATTGTCGTTGTCCTCCTCCATTTCCTCGAGCAGTTTATCGGTACCCACCAGGTTCTCGGCGTTGCCGAGACTGGCAATCTCTTCGTGGTTCTCGTCCGGGTCCTCCTCCAGAATAGCGAGCATGTCGCCAAACTCATCCTGGTACTGCCGCAGGTACGGGGTATTCGGAATGTAAACCAGCTTTGGGTTTGTGTGGAATACGCCTGCGGCATCGGCCAGCGGCGGCACAATGAGCGCACCATACGGGTGCTGTGAAGAAATCTGATCCTGCAGCTGTGTGCGCACGGCCACCTCGCGCAGGAACTTGGGCAGCACCATGGAGGAGCTCTTGTTCACACTGCGCAACGTATATTCCTTGGCTTCCTGCGTGCGCACCTTTAAAGCAGGTGTTTGCTTGCCGCCGCCCTTCTGGTAGGGCCTAAGGCCTCCAAGCTCGTTCTTCAGGTCCAGCAGCGGCACTTCGATGGGTGTTGTCCAAGCTTCGCGGTAATGCTTCCCGACTAAGGTTTCGCGCAGTTTACCGGCTTTATAAGTAGGGTTAGCGGCCAGCGTGATTGTGCTGTCTGCGTAGTTGGTGTCGTCCGTAATCAAGGGCGCTTTGTCAGGGGCCTTTCTGGCGTAGAGTTGCGTTCGAAACGCTATTTCCCCGGTTGTTCCCTTTTCGTCGGTCGGCACCCAGAACTCAGCCCAGGCCTCGCCGTTCTTGTGGTAGTTTACCCGCACATACCCCTTTACTGTCTGCGCATAGGCAGCGCCGCCACCGGGCTTCACGTAATCCACTTTGCAGCCTGAGCCACTTACAATGTGCGGCACCCCGTTAAAGTTAAAGTACTCCAATGCATGCTCGTGCCCCGCCGCGTAGGTGATGTTGTCATACTTGGTGAAGATAGACATTACCCCCTCGATGTACGCCTGGTAGCGTGGGTGCGGAATGTCCTGCAGAATGCCGCCATACTTGCGGGCAAATGGATAAATAGAGCCGATGACGGGCAGCGGCATGTAGATCCAGTCGCGGAGCATGGTGAGCGGGAACAGGTGATCCTTCAAGGTGAAAAATCCGCCGTGTTCGCCGCGCGTTACGAGCGGGTGGTGGCCCACCACCAGTATGTCGCGGCCGCGGTGCTTTTCGATGATGTCTTCCAGCTGCACCAGCAGTTCTTCTTCTGTAGAGGCGCTGCAACTGCTGTTGTCGCCATAAGGCCTGTCGAAAGGGTGCAGCCACCACTCCGAGTCTAGGGCGATGAGGACAAGGTTATCGCTTAGCAGCACCTCATAGGGTCCGGGGCAGCCATCGCCGGGTACGTAGAAGTCGCCTCCTACTACAATGTTTTCGTCGGTGAGGTATTCGTTCACGTACCGCTGCTCGCGCGTTACCGCCTCCAGACCGCCGCGGCCGCTGTGGTTCCAGTCGTGGTTGCCCGGGATCATGTACTTTTCGCCCGCATAACCCTTCAGAATATCGAGCTGGGCATTCAGCCGCTTCTCCGAAATTTCCCGGTCATACTTGCCCACCGGGGGAAGGCCGTTCATGTACACATTATCGCCCAGAAAGATGGTGGCGCTCTGTGCCCCGGCTTCTTCCATTTGCCTGCGCATGAGCAGCATGGAAGGTTCGCCGTTTTCAAGGTCCGGGGCACCCACATCCCCGATCAGGAACACACTGTACAGCACCTCATTTTCCGGGGTTGGTTTTTTCTCGCTCCAGTTCAGGTCTCCGTCGCTGTAGTAGGGCTCTGTGCTGACGCACGCACAGACAAGCGTACAAAGTATAGCCGCCCACGTGAGGCGCACAAACGGCCGCTTTGCAATTAAAAGCTTATGTATCATAGTATCTTTTACTCGATGTACCTGCCACAGCAGTTGTGGCACCTCCCCCTCTATGTACAGCGGCAGACAGCGGGTGCTGCCTGGGCATAAAACAGAGTTGCTGGTGCGCTTGTGTAGGGTAGGACAGCGTTGCCGCCGCACAACCAATGCACCAGGGTGTAGTTCTCGCTTGCTACAGGGGGTACCACCGTGACGGCAGAACTGAAGTTGGTAAACGAGACGCAACTGCTTTAAGTTGTTACCTTCTTTTATACTGCCAGACACCAGCGTAGTTACCCTATCCACTAACAAAATACTGGTTTTACCGTAACCGCAGATAACAATGTGCGCCACACGTTGCACTTGTCGCCAGGCAACCCCGACAGCACCACGAACAGCGCCCTTCACCTGGCCACCTAAAAACATTATGAAAAACCAAGCAATCATCAAACAAGCCGGAGAGTATGTATTTACGCTTTTAAAGCAAAGGCTCTCCAAGAAACTTGTTTACCACAACTACAAGCACACTTTTGAGACGGCAGCCGAGGCTCAGGACCTGGGCGAGCGCAGCCAGTTGCCGCCAGACCAGCTGCAGGACCTCGTGCTGGCAGCATGGTTCCACGACACCGGCTACATCGATGCCTATGCTGGCCACGAGGAGGAAAGCGTCCGCATTGCCACCGAGTGGCTGCAGGAGCAGAATTACCCCCAGGAGGGCATCGATCGCATCAGCGGCCTGATTCGCGCCACGCAGCACGACGTGGAGCCCGAGACGCCACTGCAGGAGTTGCTGGTGGATGCGGACATGTCGAACATCGGGAAGGAGACCTTTTTTGCCACCGCTGAGCTGCTGCGCGTGGAGTGGGAAATTTACCAGGACCGTTTTTTCTCGAACCATGAGTGGGAGCAGTTTCAGATGGACTTTCTGCTTTCTACCACATTCCATTCGGTGCCGGCGCAGCAGAAGTTTGCCGCCCAGCTTGGCCTGAACATACAGGAGCAGCGCAACCGCTTAAGCGAGGCAGGCGAGGAGAAGAAGAAGGAAACGAAGAAAGGGCGCAAGACCCTGGCCCAGCCCAAGCGCGGCATCGAGACGATGTTCCGGAACACGTACCGCACGCACCTCGAGCTAAGCGCCATCGCCGACAACAAGGCGAACATGATGATCAGCCTGAACGCAATTATCCTCTCTGTTATTATCACCTACCTAAGTGCCCAGACTTCCATACTTGGTTCCGGCACTGGCCTGGCTACCTACCGTATTTTAGTGCCGATCGGGATTTTACTCCTGACCACGTTGGGCTCTGTGGTAACCGCCATTGTTTCGGCACAGCCCGAGGTAACCAGTTTCTCCTTCAAGAAGAAGAAAGACAAGAAGATAAACTCCCGAAAGATAAACATCCTGTTTTTCGGTAACTTCACCAACCTGCCCCTTGAGGATTTCCAGAGCGGCATGCACGACATCATGCGCGACAAAGACTCGCTTTACAACAACATGATCACCGATATTTATTACCTAGGAGTTGTGCTGGAACGCAAGTATAAAATCCTGCGCATTTCCTATACCATCTTTATGGTGGGCCTTGTGCTGACGGTATTGGGCTTCATCATTGCTATGGCCTCTTATTAAGGGTTCGGCTGGAGTAGTGCTTTTTGGTGTTGGGGTGCGTTTGCTATACTTCTCCAGGCACTACTTCTGCTACAATTCGTCATTTGCAGGGGAGGCTGACGAAGCTTTGTTCCTGTTATACCAGGTTGAAGTTTAAAAGCCTGAGCTTATACTTGCCCAAGGCAACCCAGATGGAGTATTTATACTTGGTTTGCCTTGCCATATTTGGCTAGGTGGGCTTTACGGAAACCAACAGGTAATTATTCATCGCCCTTGAAGAAAACCCTGAAGGTAGTACCCTTGCCCAAGGAACTCTCCACCTCTATTTTCCCGTCTGCATCCTCCACCATTCTTTTCACGATGAACAGGCCCAATCCCGTGCCTTCTACATCGTTGTTGAGCCTGACGTAGCGCTCAAACACTGCGTCCGTCTTGTCTTCCGCTATACCCAGCCCGTTGTCGCTGAAGGATAGCAGGACATAGTCATTCAGCTTTTCGGTTTTGATGCGTATCTCAGGCGCTCTATCTGGTGCTTTGAACTTGAGGGCATTGCTCATCAGGTTATAGATGATGCTTCTGGCGTTCTTCCGCGACAGGTTAATCTCCGACTCGTTTATCTGCATGTCAAAGCGCGCGCCGGTTTCATGTATCTTGTCTTTAAGTGCAAGCTGGGCGTCCTCTATCAGATTCTCGAAGTTCACACGCTCTGCCTCCTTGGCAAAGTTGGTGTCACTTTCCCTGATGTCAGCCAGTTCTACGACTGTTTTGCGGAGGTTGCCCACAGACTTACTGAGCATGTCTATGATTTCCTTTGTATCGGCTTCCTCTCCCCGGATCTCCTTCAACAAATGAATCAACCCTTCAATGTTTGAGAGGGGGCCTTTAATGTCGTGCGAGAGGGAGAAGATGATGCTCTCATAACTCTTGTTCAGCTTTTCATATCCCTTTAAAATCTCTATGCGGTCGTTTATATCAATGAAGGTGATGATGACGCCATTGGCTCTGTTCTCTTTCCTGATAATATAGGGCAGGATGTTCATCTGATACCACTTCTTATCGGTCGTCTGAATTTCCTTCTCCAGGTCCTTGTTGCTTTCAATCACCTCCTCAATGTTCTCGATGATGGTTGGGAAGCGGATATTACTGGACACCTCATCCATGTGCCTGCCTATGTCAGCTTTGGAGAGCCGGAAATGCCTCATGGCGGGCGGGGTGAACTTGCGGAGTATCATATCGGCATCGACAAAAAGCTGCGGAATGATGGTATTGCTGAAGTAGTTCTCCAACTCATCGTTCAACTCAATAAGCTTTCGGTGTTCTGCTGTCTTCTTGGATGGTTGCTCCATGGGTGATGGATTTGTACCTATAAGCTGAAAGATACGGATAGTAAATGATACGGATAGTAGTCGTGCTTAACTGGAATGGCATGGGTTTAGTTGCATAGCCCCACCCCTTTGTTCACGCAACTTGCAGTGCAGCGGGATTACAAAGCCATACTCCGTGTCTGTGCTGCCCTGTTACCCCGTACCGGGGCCTAACTTTACACGTAGAACAGCCTTGTATGATGGCGCCAATGTCTTATATTTGCGCGTGTGGCTGACTTACAACGGTATTATGCTTACAACCTGCTGAAGTTGCTGTAATATAAATTCAGGCTGACGCCGTAGTGAGCCAGATCTCGATGAAGGCTACCAGATCAAATTTTCCGGCCCTGTAGTTCAACGGATAGAATAGGAGTTTCCTAAACTTTAGATAGCAGTTCGATTCTGCTCGGGGCCACTAAAAAGCCAGCCTTTGCTTTTCAGCGGCTGGCTTCTTTTATAGCGCCGCCTGTGTCTGCGGTCTAGGTGTACTGGTTAGCTGTAGTATACTAAGGGCCGACTAGTGCCTTCTGTTGCACGAATGCTGCACCGCATCCCTTTTTTTGATTAAATTAGCCGCATGATACTCTTCCAGAACGGACTTATTACCCTCGACTACAACCCTGCCACAGATTTGCTGCATGTGGAGTGGCCGCAGTTTCAGGAGTATGCGGTGAGCGAAGCCCGGCATGCCCTGCAGGTGATGGTGGAGACAATCCGCAACTACGATATTAAAAAGCTGTTTCTGGACACCCGCCAGGTTCAGGTAGACGTGAGCGATGCCGAGTACATGGCCGTGCTCAGGGAGTTCGGGGCTGACCTGGCAAACACCCGCCTAAGCAAAGTATCACGGATGGTGGCCACAGACCACAACCGCGAACGCAACGTGCAAAGCGTAAAGGAACAACTACAACTGTCCTTCCCTTTGATGGATTTCACCGACCAAGATTCTGCCCTGGAGTGGCTGCTGGCGGAGTAAGAGTTCCTAAAGCCTGGTTATAGGGTATGGATTTGCGCCTGCGCCTGTAACCTAATGGGCGCGAAAGCATATAACAGGGGAAGTATAGCAAACCTGTTCATGGAAAAAACGCTGCTCTTAGTTTTAGCCCTTCTCCTTCTTGGCGCCTGCTCCGGCGATAGCACCGGCACAAACACACAGGAACAGGTGGATAATGCCCGTATAGACCAAGCCCCGCCCCTTCCCCCGGACGCGATCTATGCCACCAGGCCGCTGGTAAGCGGCAAACTGTACAGCCGCCCCGACTTCAAGGCCAGCACCGTTGTGTACTTCGATACGTCCCAGCAGGTGTACATCCTCGACACAGCCAACGTGATGTTTGCCAAAGCCCGCATGCGCAAAGACACCACCTCCCACACCGGTTATATTCCTAAAACCATACTGCCGGAGCGCAGGTAACAACAGGTGGCATTTGGGTGTTGGTCCTTGCTGCAGCGGCGGACACAAAAAAGCGGCGGCCCTTGCAAAGCAAAGGCCGCCGCCACATATATTGTAAGAGTCGCTGCTATTTCACTACCACCCGCCGCACGGCACTGTAGTTATCCGCCTCCAGCTTTACATAGTATAAACCCTTGGCATAACGGTCCAGGTTAATGGTTCTTGTCAGGGTGGGTTCTGAGCGCGTCAACGTTTCGCGGTGAATCTCGTTTCCGATAACGTTAATAATGCTCAGCTCCAGTTTCTGGGCTTTCAGGTTAGAGATAGAAATCGTGAAGACGCCATTACTTGGGTTAGGGTAAATAGCCACATCCTCCTCCTGCGCTAACCCAAGCGGGTTCTGTTGGTTAGTTTCCTGCGCCGCCTGCACCTGAGCCGGGGCCTTTATTTGCGCCTGTGCCATCAGCACAGACACGCTCATAAAAACAGCAAGTATAATTTTTTTCATATATTCTAGTAGTAGAAGTCCTATAGTAAGTTAGTAGGTAATAAGGTAATAGACAAAAGTCGTTCCACTTATTTAAAACGATACACCCCTTATTTTGTTCTTGTATTGTACCCCTAAAAACAGGGGCATTCACCAAGTATTTCGCTTTTATTTAGGATAAAAAGGATATACGCAAAATTAGAAAAAAATGACAAATGATGTGTTGGTAATTGGAGGGGGGCTCGCAGGACTTGTCAGCGCACTGGGGCTGGCACGGGCGGGCCTGCAGGTTAAGCTTGTCGAAAAGAAGGCGTACCCCTTCCATAAGGTGTGTGGGGAGTATGTATCGAACGAAGTGCTGCCTTACCTGTGCCAGCTGGGTGTGTCCGTTAGCTCACTGGGCCCCGCCCGCATCAACCGCTTTCTGCTAACCTCCCCCACCGGCAAGGAGCTGGAGGCTAAACTGGACTTAGGCGGGTTTGGCCTAAGCCGCTTTACGCTTGATAATTATCTGTATCAGCTGGCCGAACAGGCGGGCGTACGGTTTATACTTCAGAAAACGGTGCGGGAGGTTAGCTTTGAGAACGACATTTTCACCGCCCAACTTTCTGGCGGCCAAACGGTTCAGGCGCGCGTGGCGATCGGCGCCTACGGCAAGCGCTCCAACCTAGATCGCCAGCTAAACCGCCGCTTTTTTCAGAACCGCTCCCCGTACATCGGTGTGAAGTACCACGTGAAGTATGATTTCCCGCGCGACCTGATTGCCCTGCACAACTTTAAAGACGGCTACGCCGGCACTTCAGCCATTGAGGGCGACTGCTACTGCCTCTGCTACCTCACCACCCGCGATAACCTGAAAAAGCACGGCACCATACCTGCCATGGAGCAGGCCGTGCTTTACCGGAACCCGCACCTGCGCCATATTTTTGAGACGGGGGAGTTTATGTACGAGCAGCCGGAGGTGATCAACGAGGTATCCTTCGCCACCAAAACCTGTGTAGAAGACCATATCCTGATGGGAGGCGACTCTGCCGGCATGATCACGCCACTCTGCGGCAACGGCATGGCCATTGCCATCCATTCGGCCAAGCTGCTGACGGAGCAGGTGCTCTACTACTTCTCAGAAGGCCAAAACCGGCAGGCGCTGGAGGCGGGTTATACCCGTGCCTGGAAAAAGCAGTTCGAGAGCCGGCTGCGCGTGGGCCGCACCGTACAAAACCTGTTTGGCAGCCCGGTGGTGTCGGAGGTGGCGGTGGGCGCGCTGAAACATATTCCGGCGGCCGTAAAGCTGATTATGCGCCGCACGCACGGCCAGCCCTTCTGAAAAATAGTACAAATCTATTAACAAGTCGCCTGCGTACCTGTTAGCATAAGTAGCGGGCACCAACTGCTCCGCTGCAACTATCAAACCTAAAAGCCACACCTTGCCTTTGCAGGCTTGCTAACTCCCGTGGCCACCGGTACCGCCATTTTTATACTATGATAACAACGACTTCCATACTTCGTAACAGGACCCTATGAAAAGCTACCTATGTGCTATCGGCACAGCCAACCCACCCCACAAGATACCGCAGATGCAGGTAGCTGATTTCATGGCCAATATTTTACAGTTCGGTGAGCGCGACACCCGAAAGTTGCAGGCGCTCTACCGCTTAACGGGCATCGGCCAGCGCTTCAGCGTGCTGGAGGACTATACCCGCGACAACGGCGACTTCACCTTTTATCCCAACACCCCTACCCTGGAGCCTTTTCCCACGGTGCAGCAGCGCATGGGCGTATACCGCGAGCATGCTGTGGCGCTGTCGGAGCAGGCGATTCGCACGTGCCTGGAGCAGGCGCCGGAAACAGGTATGGAGGATATCACGCACCTTATTACCGTAAGCTGCACGGGCATGTATGCGCCCGGTTTGGATATTGAACTGGTGGAGCGGCTGGGGCTGCCTACCACCGTGCAGCGTACCTCCGTTAATTTCATGGGCTGCTATGCCGCTTTCAACGCGCTTAAACTGGCTGACTCCATCTGCAAATCCACGCCGGAGGCAAAAGTGATGGTGGTTTGCACCGAGATTTGCACCATCCACTTCCAGAAAAACACTGAGCAGGACCAACTGGTGTCGAACGCGCTGTTTGGCGATGGCTCCGCAGCCGTGCTGGTGCAGGGGCAGCCAAGCTGTGAGATGGCCCTGGAGCTACAGTCTTTCCACTGCGACCTGGCACCGGCTGGCAAAAGCGAGATGGCCTGGCACATCGGCGACACGGGCTTTGAGATGACGCTGTCCTCTTATGTGCCTGAGCTGATTAAAGACGGTATCAAAGCGCTTACCGACCGCCTGCTGCAGGGCCTCAAAACGAAAGCTTCCGAAATTAACCTGTATGCCATCCACCCCGGTGGGCGCCGTATACTGGAGGTGATTGAAAAGGAACTGGGTATGACGCGCGACGACAATCGCTTTGCCTACCAGGTGCTGCGCGAGTTCGGCAACATGTCGTCGGCCACGGTGCTGTTTGTGCTGAAGGCCCTGATGGACACCCTCACGCCGCAACACCAGGACGAGCCGGTGCTGAGCTTCGCTTTCGGCCCCGGCCTTACGCTCGAATCCATGCTACTGAAAGTACATTATGTGGACGCTTAAACACCGGTCATACGAGCCCGAGATCATGGACGACCTGACCATCTCCTCAGACGAGATGCGCCAGACCCTGAACGAACTGGAGGTGATTAATAACTGGCTGGGTGGGCATAAGGTGATTCTGGATGCGCTCGATAAGCTGGTGGCCGAACATAAACCGCAGCTCCTGCGCATTGCTGATATTGGCTGCGGCGGCGGCGACACCATGAAGAACATTGCCCGCTGGGCGCGTCGCAAAGGCGTAAAAGTAGAGCTGGTGGGGGTAGATGCGAACGATTTTATTGTGCAGTACGCCCGCAATCACTGCAGCGAGTTTCCGGAGATACAGGTAGAGCAGCACGACGTTTTCTCGGATGAGTTTGCCCGCGAGCAGTATGATGTGGTGGTGTGCAGCCTGTTTTGCCACCACTTCACCGATGAGCAACTGGTGCAGATGTTCCGGCAACTGCACCAGCAGGCGCAACTGGCCGTTATCATCAACGACCTGCACCGGCACTGGCTCGCGTACTACTCCATCAAGTGCCTGACAGCTGTGTTTTCCAAATCGCCGATGGTGCAGAACGACGGGCCGCTTTCGGTATGGCGCGCCTTTAAACGGCCGGAACTGGAACGGTTGGTGCGGGATGCAGGTATAAGCACGTATAAACTGCGCTGGATGTGGGCTTTCCGGTGGCAGCTGCTGCTACATAAGCCCTGATTCACGCCTCTGACAAGAAACTATGACCAAGAAAACCATTAACCTCTGGATTCTCTTTGCCGTCTCCATCGTCATCTCGGCGTTGCTGATCTCGGTGTTCGTTAAAGCACTGAAGCTTGTGCTGATGGCCATACTGGTGCTTGCCCTGACTCCTGTTGTTTTCTTTATACTAAGGCGCTTCTTCCCCGCCAAAAAGGATAGCTCTGATAAGCTGGGGAAAAGGGATTAGGAGCGTTTCTTCCCGAGCCTATTTTATCCTCTTTTTATAGTGATGCCGTTCTAAGTTTACTTTCATCTCGCCGATAGGAGAGATCTCCACGCATTCCAGATAGATTTTTCGCTTTGCTCGAAATGACAGTCAGGGAACGACATTCAGAAAAACAGGTATGGAGAAGCACGCCAGAAGTATAAACTCACCCCTAACCCCTCCGAGGAGGGGAATTGTTTCCCGCTAGTATTTCCATACTTCCTCCAGGTAGTGGGGTCACACAAGCATAGCTAGCTGAAATATCAAGCAAACCAAGGCTACCTTTCTAACTCCTAAACATTGTAACTATCTAACTCAAAACCACAGCTGTTGCGCCAGCCGGAAGGTGTTGGCGTGGGCCTCTACGATATGCGCTATTTGCCTGGAGTAGCCGCCGCCCATACTTACCGCCACGGGCAGGTTGTGTTGCCGGCAAAGCTCCAGCACCGTGCGGTCGCGCTGTTTGCAGCCGTCTATGCTCATGCCCAGTTTGCCTAACTTATCGGTAGCCAGCACATCCACCCCCGACTGAAAAAACACGAACTCCGGCTGCACGGCATCGAGCAGGCGCGGCAGGTGGTGCCGGAGCAGGTGCAGGTAAGTTTTGTCGTCCGTGCCCTCAGCCAGCGGTACGTCCAGGTCGGAGTTCTCTTTGTGGAAAGGATAGTTGTGGCCGCAGTGCATGCTGAAGGTAAACACGCGCGGCTCGTTTTCAAAGATCTGGGCAGTGCCGTTGCCCTGGTGCACATCCAGGTCCACCACCAGCACTTTGCCGATGCCTTTATACCTGAGCAGGTGGTTTGCGGCAATGGCGATGTCGTTGAGCAGGCAGAAGCCCTCGCCGCGGTTGGTAAAGGCGTGGTGGGTGCCGCCGGCAATGTTCATCCCGATGCCATACTCCAGCGCAAACAAAGCCGCCTGCACAGTGCCGTTCATAATTACCACCTCGCGCTGCACCAGCTGCTCAGAAAGCGGAAAGCCTGTCTTCCGTACTTCGGAGGCAGACAGTTGCAGGTGGCTCAGGCGGTGCCAGTAGTCGGCGTCGTGCGTGTCAAGTATAAACTGTGCGGGTAGTGGCTCCGGTGCAAAAAGATTATCAGAAGTAATGGTGCCCTCGTACAGCAGCTGCTCAGGCAGCAACTCATACTTCGCCATTGGGAAGCGGTGGTTCTCCGGCAGGCTGTGGGCGAATATCTCAGACCAAGCTATCTTCAGCATATCGCAAAGCTAACAAGAATTGCGCCGCCAAGGTTTAGTTATACTTACAGGAGAGTCCCAAAACACAGGCACCACTTTCTCAGGCCAGTGCAATTAACAGCCTTACCAACTGCTGAGTTGATAAATTCTGAAACTTTTTCAGAATCGGCCCACGCAAGTGGAATTCCCCTTGTTTTCAGAGGTGTCATTGTGGATAACTATGTTAACTCAACAGGCTTATCCACGATTTTGTGTTGATTGCCTATTAACAAAGCCTGAAAAACGTAATATTCCATTAAAAACAACGGCGGCACTATATTTAGTTTAAGCCTTGTTTCTGGCTGCAAACGGAACCAACCAAGCCACCACATCCACTAATAATCACATTCTAACACCCTGCCTGCATTTATACTTTGTGGCGCTCATAAAAATCATTCCAGCAGCTCAGGTTTCCTGACGGGCATGTACCTATAACCTGAGGAGATAAATCAAGTATAAACATAAGTAGATATTCTCAAGTATGGGAATCGATAAGCTAAAGCCACACACTATGAAAAAGCAACTGTTACTCGCGCTACTGATGATCTTTTCAGTGACGGGTTATGCACAGATAGAAGGTCCTAACCCGGTAAACCAAAACCATAACTTGTTCAGCAGGTCACCTAACTCAGGTATCGGTATAAAAGGCGGCGTCAACTTCTCGAACGTGCACGGCAGCGATGCCGATATCTATGGCGAAACAAACAATTTCACGTCTTTTCACGCTGGTATCTTTGCCCAGTTTGCCATCAGCGAGGAATTCTTCTCTATTCAGCCCGAGCTGCTTTATACCCGCAGGGGCTTTGAGCGGCAGGACTCGGTTTTCAGGTTCGACTACCTTGAAGTGCCTGTACTGGCCGTGTTCAATATTTCCGACAGTTTCAGCGCACACCTTGGCCCGCAGGTGGGGGTGATGATGTCATCCAAGCAGGAGGACAAGGAAATTGACCTGGAGCCCTACAACACGTTTGACTATGGCCTTGCCGCTGGCCTGGAGGCACGTTTTCTGGAGCGCCTGAGGGTAGGAGCACGCTACGTCCACAGCTTTGCCGACCTGCGCAAGGAAGACGACAACGGCAACAGCATCGACCAGAATATAAAGACGGGGGTGATACAGGTGTACCTGGGCATCAGCCTATAGCCAGGCGCCTGCCGAAAGTATAAAAGTATGCCTACGAAGCCGGGCCGGGTGCCTGGCTTCTGCTTTTTAGGGGCATTTGCGGTTGTAAAATATATCGTTTTAAGTAGTTACAACGTAAGTTAGGCATCGCTGCGGCGTTTTTAACCTAACCCAACCCCTATGGCCAAGCCCCCCTGTACGCTGCTCCTGCAGTTGGCGCTGCTGCTTTTTACCCTCGGCGCCTGTGATACCAGTATCCATACCGATGAAGCCATTGTGGGCGATGCCATCGAGGAAAAGGCACAGCCGGAGCCTTCTGTGGTGTTTGAGATAGATACAGCCAAAAGTGAGCTTACCTGGATCGGGGCCAAGATGACGGGCCGCCACAACGGCGTTTTCGACCTGCAGCGCGGGGAACTGTACATGACCGACGACCTGCTAACGGGCGGGCACTTTGTGATAGACATGACCACCACCCGCTCCACGGACAAAACCATTGACGCGGAGAGCAACAAAAAACTGACCGAGCACCTGCGTTCCCCCGATTTCTTTGACACCGAGCGCCACCAAACCGCGGAGTTTGTGCTTACGGGCATTTCGCCCTACGACAGCCTAAGCGAAAAGGCCAGCCAAACCAAGGCCACCGCTTACAGCGAGCAGCGCGTTAAAAACCCCACTCACCGCCTCTCCGGCAACCTGACCATCAAGGGGCAAACCAAAAGCGTGTCGTTTCCGGCACGTCTCACCATGGAAGACAGCCTGGTGCGCGCAAAGGCAAACTTCAATATAGACCGTACCAAATGGGGGCTCGTGTACCGCTACGACACCTCGTTGGGAGAGAAGACGATCCGGCCTGAAGTGAACATTGGTTTGGACATTGTAGCAAAGCCGAAAAAGCGTTAGCAGCCAGCAGCTTATACCTGGTTAACCTGTCCTGTGCCCCTGTGCGTTAGTTGCAGCCTGGAATTATTTTATGCTAAAGCCCGTTTTTGCTCGTTCCTAGTCCTAAACAATACCTATTGCACATGAGAAAATACCTTTGCCTGATTCCCTTGCTTTTGTTTGCGCTTACCGCCAGTGCACAGAACCCGCAGTTGGCCCGGTTTAACGAGCAGCAGGCAAATACGCTGGAAACAGGCATGCTGGTGCTGGGCGGCTGGGCCATCCTGAACATCCTCATCAGCAGCTACCAACTTACCAAAGCAACCCGCAACCGCAGATACTTTTACCAGATGAACCTGTACTGGAACATCGTGAACCTTATTATAGCTGCGCTTGCCCTTTACAGCATACTTACAAAAGACGCCATGGCGCAAACACTGGCAGAGAGCGTGCAACTGCACAGCTGGTATAAAAAAATACTGTACCTGAATGTGGGCCTGGATGTAGCCTACGTGCTGCTGGGAACTTACCTGAAGGAGCGCTCACGCAACACACCCCGTTACGAGAAACTGCAGGGTTGGGGCCAGTCGGTGCTGCTGCAGGGTGCTTTCCTGTTTTTCCTCGATCTGGCTTTGGTTGTTTTGTTGGAGGCTCCTGCCAACCAGCTGTTCCAACTTATCCCGGCAGCCTGATTTATATTTGCAGCCCCATTAAAAAAGCCGCACCTGAAATTGATCAGGTGCGGCTTTTTTAATGGGGCTGGTTTGCCTAGCGGTTGTGCTTTCCTTCGGCAAACTCCTCTATCATCTTCTTATTGAAGGCCGGGATGTCGTCCGGGTTGCGGCTGGTTACCAGTCCCTGGTCCACTACCACTTCTTCGTCTACCCAGTTTGCGCCAGCGTTTACCAGGTCCGTCTTCAACGTGTGGTAGCTGGTCATTTTCCTGCCTTTCACCTTGCCGGTTTCAATCAGCGTCCAGGGGGCGTGGCAGATAGCCGCCACCGGTTTGCCGCTTTCCATAAAGCTGTTCACAAAGCTCACGGCCTCTTTGTTGGTGCGCAGGTTGTCGGGGTTCATCACGCCGCCGGGCAGCAGCAGGCCGTTGTAGTCGTTGGCGTTTACCTCGCTTAGCTTCTTGTCTACCTTAAATTTGTCGCCCCATTCGGTATGGTTCCAGGCTTTGATTTCGCTGTTTTCGTTCGGGGAGATGATGTGAGCCTCGGCACCCGCGTCTTTCAACGCTTGCATGGGCTTGGTAAGCTCCACCTGCTCAAATCCCTCTTCTACCAGTACTGCTATTTTCTTTCCCTCTAATTTATTCGCCATTCTTAAGTTTGTTTTATTGGTTAAACATTGTCTAGTTCTATAAATAACGCGCCCACGCCTTATTTGTTAAAGCGCAGCTAACGCAATTCCCTCCTTTTAACTACTACCCTTCCCTATACTTGTGCAGGTGCGCCGCGCAGCCTTCACTAACTACCATCCCTAGCACTAGTGATTATGCAGGCAAGCCGTCAAAATCAATCTTCCTTATTTGGATTCAGTCTAAACAATGCGGTAAGTTTGTATGCAATCAGAACCTAAGGGGCAAAAGCGAAGCGCATTCTGGTGTTAAAACACCCTGCAGAGCATGCCGCCGCAGCACGCGCAAGTAAAGTTCTGATAAAGTAAAATCATCAAACCACCTATATACACCTGGTAATGTTTAAGAAATATATACTTATCTGCCTGTGCTTCCTTTTTACGCAACTGGCATGGGCCCAGCACAGAAGTTCGGCCATTCAAGGGCGGGTACTGCAGGAGAGCGGGGGGCCACTCGCTGCTGCCAGCATTGTAGTAGAAAACACCAACTTCAGCACCGTAACCGATGATAACGGTTACTTTAAGATCATCCACCTGCCGGAAGGGGCTTACCAGGTGCGGGCCATGATGCTGGGCTTCAACAGCATGGCAGAAGCGGTGACATTAGGCAAAGGGGAGACAAAAACCATCCGCTTTAACTTGCCGGCCAAAGCCAACCAGGTAACCCAGATCGAGGTGTTCGGGGAGCGCGACAAGCAGCCGGAGAAACTCGATGCCATCACCCGCCTGCCACTAAAGCCGAGCGAGCAAATCCAGAGTATTTCGGTTATCTCGGAAAGGCTGATTGAGCAGCAGGGCGCCCTGACAGTTATCGAGGGCGTGCGTAATGTGCCGGGCGTTTATACTTATGCTACGTTTGGCGGTGTGCGGGAGAGCATTTCCTCACGTGGTTTCCGCGGTATCCCTACTCTCAAAAACGGGGTGCGTGTGATGACGGATTTCCGTGGTGGCGGCTTCTCTACCGACATGCAGGGCGTGGAGAGTGTCCAGGTGCTGAAGGGCGCCAGCGCTATTACCATGGGTGCCAGTACTGATCTGGGCGGGCCGGGCGGCATTGTGAACATCGTTACCAAAACGCCTAACTTCGAGAACTCTGGTACCGTATCGCTGCGCGCCGGTAGCTGGGGCCTGATTCGACCTACGTTTGATGTGCAGCGCGTGGTGGATGCAGACGGGAAGCTTGCGGTGCGCCTGAACGGTGCCTACGAAAACGGCGGCAAGTTCCGCGACCATATGGACAACGAGTCGTTCTACATCAACCCTTCAGTGGAGTGGCGACCAAACGCCAAAAGCACCCTGACGCTAGAGATGGATTACTTCAGGGAAGAGCAGGCAATTGACGCGGGAACGGTTAATCTCTCAGTAGGCAATGAGGAGAACCTGATCTATGACCTGCCTTCGGAAAGATTCCTTGGTTTTGAATCCGACAAGACCGATATCAAGCATGCCACCTACGCCGCCCGCTACAAGTATGACCTGACAAACAATTTATACTTGCGCGCCGCCTTCTTTAACTCCAACTACAACTCCGACGGCATTCGAACAGGCTTGTCGGCTTTGAAGAAAGATGCGGCCAAAGATATAAACGTAGACCAGGTGAACTGGTACCGGCGCTCCATCGCCCACAACAACACCCGCGAAGACAACAGCACTGTGTTGCAGTTCGACCTGGTGGGCCGCGAGTTGGAGACAGGCAACATCAAGCATACGTTTCAGGTGGGAGCCGATTACCGCTACATCGATTTGTTCCAGCCTACTTACAACTCTATCGCAATTGACCAGATCAACGTGCTCGATCCATCCACGGTAACGAATGTACTGCCGGAGACTGTTCCTGCTTTTGAGCGCACTGGCGGCACACAGGCCTACGACTACCGCTTTGGGGTAACGCTGCAGGATGTGATTCAGCTGACGAACTGGGCGAGAGTGTATGGCGGCGTGCGCTACAGCACGAACAAGTCTAAAGACGAAGGCGAGGAGAGCGCCACCTCCGAGTTTTGGAACCCACTGGCGGGCGTGATGTTTACGGTAAAAGACGGCCTGAACATCTTCGGCTCCTACACCAACAGCACCAACCCGCGCTCTGCCGCCGTGGTGGACGTAAACGGCAACCCGCTGGGAGCTGAGCGCATCAATCAGTTTGAGGCCGGCATTAAGTCAGAGTGGCTGAACGATCGCCTGCGCTTCAACCTTACCTTCTACCAGATCAACAACAAGGACATGAACCTGAAAGCCTTTATGGTGGATGAGAACGGTACCGTGCTGGAGACAGGTTACTACATAAAGGGCGGTAACGACGAGCGCAAAGGCATTGAGGTGGAGCTGACAGGCCGCGTGCTGGAGAACCTGGAGGTAGTGGCGGGCTATGCCTACATCGACGCACAGTATAAAGAGCATACTACTTTTGTACCGGGCTCTGCGCCTAACAACACACCGAAGCACACCTTTAACGCCTACGCCAACTACACTGTGCAGAGCGGCATTCTGGAGCGGTTAAACTTCGGAGCAGGCGCTTACTACCTGGGCGAGCGCCCTTACAACGACTGGACGGTGGCAGGCGTGGAATACCATGCCATAGAGCCTAACACCGCCCCGTGGTACAACAAGGCCTATACAATCGTGAATGCGCAGATCGGCTACGAATTTGAGAAGCACTGGGGCGTGCGGGCCCTGTTCAACAACGTGCTGAACGAGGTGGGATACGATGCCTACCGCTCCAACTACATCGACCGGATCCAGCCGAGAAATTTTTCAGGGGTAGTTACTTACAGATTTTAAGCAGACCTGCTAAAACAATAAAAAAAGGTGCCGACATTTGCTGTCGGCACCTTCCGTTCTTCAAAACCTTATCCATTTCTAAACTTTTAAAGATGAAAAAGAGCTATAGCCTGCGAAAGCTTTTCAACGATGTGCACCTCTGGCTGGGCATTGCCAGCGGCTTGGTTTTATTTGTCGTTTGCCTGAGCGGCACCATTTATACTTTCCGCACAGAGGTGGAGGAGATGCTGGAGCCCAACAAGTATAAAGTGGAGGCCGGAGCCAACGCGCAGGTTCTTTCGCCGGATGCGCTTGTCGCCAAACTGGAGCAGGAGTTGAAAGGGCAGGTCGTGTCGCTGGAGATTCCGCAAGATAAAGCGCTTGCCTACCGTGTTGGTGTGGCACAGAAGCCTGAAGCCGGTGAACACGGTAAGAAAGAAGGCGCTGCCGCACCAGGCAAAAAAGCTGAAGCCAAAGGAGGGCATGGCGGTGGCAGACCAACTACCTACCTGGTAAACCCTTACACCGGCGCCGTGCTGGGCACACCTGAGGGCCCGGCCACAGAGTTTTTCTCGACAGTAATGCAGTTGCACCGCTGGCTGCTGATAGACGGTGGCGTAGGCAAAATGATCGTGGGTGTTTCAACTATTATCTTCACGTTTCTGGTGCTGACAGGCCTTGTGCTGTGGTGGCCCAAGAAGATCAAGAACTGGAAGCAGGGCCTTAAGGTTAAAACGGATGCCAATTGGAAGCGCATCAACCACGACCTGCACAACACCTTTGGTTTCTACGCCTTCCTGCTGCTGCTGATCATGTCGTTAACCGGCCTTTGCTGGTCGTTTGATTGGTACCGCGAAGGCCTGAGCAAGGTGATGGGCGCTGAAGTGTTCAAAGGCCGCCGTGAGAAGCCCATGTCTACCGTGGCCACTGCTGATGCAAAAGACCTGACTTTGGTTGATTACCTGGCGAAAGCCGCTCCCCTGCTGCCAGCTGATGGAGATACCAAAATATCTATTCCGGCAGATGACACGACGGCAGTGGTTGTCTCTAAAAGCCAGGCAGGCTTCTTCGCCCTCGCCGCTTCTGACAAAGTACAGCTGGACCAGCACAATGGTGAAACCCTGAAAGTAGAGCTGTTTGCC
Organism: Pontibacter akesuensis; assembly: GCF_001611675.1. Classification (NCBI taxonomy): domain Bacteria; kingdom Pseudomonadati; phylum Bacteroidota; class Cytophagia; order Cytophagales; family Hymenobacteraceae; genus Pontibacter; species Pontibacter akesuensis. Next base: position 1,685,641 of record NZ_CP014766.1, read on the forward strand.
GACAAGCCTCTGAATGAGCAAATCGTGTCGCTCATCAAGCCGCTGCACCTGGGCGATGTGTATGGTACTTTCTCTAAGATTCTATACTTCTTCGCCTGTCTTATCGCCACCAGCTTGCCCGTTACCGGCACGCTGATCTGGATCAACAAGCTCCGCAAGAAAAAACCAGCGAAGAAAGCCGCCCGTACCGCTGCTCCGGTAGCAGGTTAAAGCAAGTACAGCAGCAGCTATTATGCAAGCAGCCATGGTTTATACTTTAAGCCATGGCTGCTGTTTTTTAAGTTTATATTTAGGGAGGTGACTGATTAGTGTAAACCCACCCCTGCCCCTCTGGGGAGGGGAGTTATCAGCAGTAGTGAAACATCCCCCTATCCCCTTCAAAGGGGGACTTAGCCTTTGTTGCATCACAATAGCTTCAGCTAATTGAACTGATTCCAGTCCTTGGGTTGAGCGCCTTGTGCATGTTGCGGTGCCCGTAAGGGCAGCCCGCAGCGGAGCGAATAGAGGGCCCCTACCCCCGGAGCAGCTTCAGGCACACAGCGCGATGCCCGAGGACGGGGCCTCGCGGCCGTGAGCGCTCCAAAGTGCAAGGTGAAACGTTAGGTATTTGGGAACTGGAGGATGAACGGCAGCTAGTAAGGATAGCTTGGTTGAAGTTGCGGTAAACAATGGCTATGCAAGTATGGCAGAGGCAGCCGACGGCACAAGCGGACGCTTGCACCAGGTACATGCTGGAGGGCGAACAGCAGCTCGAAAGAATAGCAAAGAGTATATATAAGCAAGCAGCTTTTACAAGCTCCCTAACCCTCTCCCCAGGGAGCAAGCGAATTATTTACTTTTGTAGACAGTTCCCTAGAACTGGGCCGATTATACCTGATAAACTACACCACTCACCAGACATAAACCCGCTTTACCTTATATATTTACAAAGCAAAATACGTATATTACAGCTACACGCGTTAGGAAACTATGATCGCACAGAAAATGAAAGTATGGATGGCTGCGTTGGGCCTTTTGTTGCTCACCACAGCCACTGCCGCTGCACAGGAAGTGGAGGTTATCAAGTTTAAAGACCTGCTGGAACTCCGCAAGCAGCCCAGCGACACCCTGTATGTAGTGAACTTCTGGGCCACCTGGTGCAAACCCTGCATTAAGGAGTTGCCATACTTCGAGGCTGCTAACCAGAAGTATAAAGACCAGCCTGTGAAGGTGGTGTTGGTTAGCCTGGATGCCGTGGAGGACCTGGACAAGCGCGTGAACACCTTTGTGCAGCGCCGCGGGCTTAAATCGGAAGTGCTGCTGCTGGATGAGGTGGACGGAAACACCTGGATAGACAAGTTGGAGCCGAAATGGTCGGGAGCCATACCGGCTACCATGGTGTTCAACAACAAGCAGGGCACTTACGAATTCCGCGAAGCTGAAATGACGCAGGAGGAGCTGAATGCGCTGATCGAAAAGTATAGATAAACAAAACCTCTAACTATAACCTGTATGAAAAAAGCAAAATTGCCTTTCGTGTACATGGCTTGCCTTATGTTGGTGAGCCTGCTGCTGGCTGCTGTACCTGCCTCCGATAACGGCTACAAAGTAGGCGACACGGCCCGCGACTTTAAACTGAAGAACGTGGACGGAAAGATGCTGTCGATGGCTGACTACAAGGATGCCAAAGGCTTTATCGTAACGTTTACTTGCAACTCCTGCCCGTACGCCATCGCCTACGAAGACCGCCTGATTGCCCTGCACAAGAAGTATGCGCCGAAAGGCTACCCGGTTATCGCCATTAACCCGAACGATGCGAAGGTATCGCCGAAGGACTCTTATGAGAAGATGCAGGTACGCGCCAAGGAGAAGAATTTCCCGTTCCCATACGTGTATGACGCTACTCAGGAGATTACCAGAGCCTACGGTGCTACCCGCACGCCGCACCTGTACGTGGTGCAGAAGCAGCCAGACGGCAGCATGAAAGTAGCCTACATCGGCACCATCGACGACAATTACAAAGATGCCGCGAAGGTGGAGAAAAAGTATGCCGAAGAAGCCCTGAACGAACTTGTTTCCGGTAAAGCCGTGAGCCAGCCCAACACCAAGGCCGTCGGCTGCACCATCAAGTGGAAAGCCGCTTAATAAGTAGCCGGAGCTACATTAGCTAACTTATTTTCTTTTTCATCAACAGCAAGGGCAGCCGTAGAGGCTGCCCTTGCTGTTGGTTGGCTTACCTGCTTTAGGTTTGAACCAGGAGCAGTAAAAAGCGGATACTACGTACTGAGAATTACTATATTGTAGAGTAAAAACTACTTGAAACACCCTCAACCCAACTCTACAAGTTACGCACATAGTGCTGATAAGCGTATGTTTACGTTTAGCTGGTAGTTGTACTACATCTGAATGAATAAAATTATCTCTATATTGATTATAATGTTGTTGGTTAGCCTCAAGTCCTTTGCCTGTGACTGTGAATTACCATCATCTGATATAGAAGAGCACTGGAAACGTGCTGACCAAATTTTCATTGGGGAGGTTATAGAGTCCACGTCTGATAAATTATATACCGCAAGTGGATTGAATTTCACCTATCAAACGATTAGGGTAGCTGAATCTTTAAAAGGTCATTTTCATCCTAAATTCAGACTGCGAACATTCGAGATACCCAGCCCTGGGTCGTGCGAACTTTATTTTGAAGTGGGTAAAAAGTACCTCATCTATGCAAATGAGTCATATCCTATTTTAAGTGCGCACTTGTGCAGTAGAACATCCTCACTTGAAGAAGTAGAGGAAAGTGAAATAGAAGCGCTTAGAAGACTTACCAAGTACTATGGAGAGGAAAAACGTCCTACTGTAGTCATTGAAAAAACAGAAGCAGAACAAGAGTTGGAAATTGCAAGGGCAAGAATAGAAGAATTGAACAACACTAAGAAGTGGTTGTTCGGAACATCATTAGCTTTAGTGTTGCTGTTGCTTCTTTCTGTCTTCACAGGTCTAAGAAGAAAAAAAGACGAAGTACAACACGGTACATGAATTAAGCTGCGGCTATGCCTTGCTCGTTTTATGTACTAAGCGTTGTACGTCATGCTGAAAATATTAAGTTTATGGTAGATGAGGCAAGGAAAGATGGATTACACCTATTATCTGTAATACTCATAATAGTCAGTGCAGCCTTCCTAATCAGAGAACTATATCATTGGACAACACTCCCCAGCTGGAATGATGAAGCATATGGTTTAATATCTCTAATAAAATATAAAGAAAATACATACAAGCAGATTTTTGTGTGGCTTGTAGTGATAGCTACAGGATTAAGTAATTGGTCTAAAAAAGGCGTAAACTGGTTTTTGTATCAATCACTAATTGTTTTTATCTGTACAATTCCACTGACTTATCAGCACTTATATAGCAGCAATATTTTAGGATTACCGACAATTTTTGTCATAATTTTAATTGTATTTACAATATTACAGTTAAGTCTGAACAAACTTCAAACGAAGTATAATGTAAGGCTTAAAAAGGCACATAGGGTTTGGGCAATTGTTTCAGGAATATTTTGTTCCACAATCTATTTTGTTCTAAAGTTTTGAAATAGAAAATAAAAGCACGAACGCACAACAACACCTTTACTGTGGCTACGCCACCGCAAAGCCCAGTACGTTCTCCCAGACTTAAGCACAATAACCAAACCTTCCCCTATACACCCCCCCTACGCCTGCCGCTTTGTATCTCCGGGCAGTGGCATACCGCTGGGATCTATGGTATCGGTGGCGCGTTTAACCGGATTCTGAGACTTTCGGTGCTTCATGCCAGCAATGCGCGCCTCCACCTCATACTTGTTGTTGTAGTAGCCCACCCGCATCGACTCGCGCAGGTAAAGCCACAGGAACCGGAAAAACCCATGCTCCCGAAACTGCTCGATATGGCACAGCTCATGCGCCAGCCAGCCCTCGTCCTTCAGGAAATCCTGCTGGCTCACCCCGCTTAAATGAATGGTTTTGCCCAACACCATGGCCACATTTTTACTTTTCAGCACCATGCGGGCAATTCTCGCAAAAGGAGATCGTTCTACAACTTTGAAATTCATAATTCAACTAAAATTGTATTGTTTCGCCGCCTGAAAGCAGCTGTTTATACTTGTGATTTGGGCTAAAGCATGCAAAGCATTGGCAGAAGCACCACATTATCAAGCGGGTAGCACAACCTTTTTGTTGGCACTTTAACTTATATCACTTACTTTTGCCCGATGTTCTGGTGCGGGTGCACCGCGGAACACGGCAGGTTGGCGCCTCTTAAAACTTCTATGGGCCTTCCTGTCCGCCACAAAGGTGAAACTGTTTACCCCGCTCCGGCGGACCGAAACAAGCCAAACCCTATGAAGAAGTCTATCATACTTAGTGCATTTGCCCTGCTGTCGCTGGCCCTGTCTTACTTCTACGAGATAACGCCGGCACAGTCTGCCACCCCAACTGAAACTGCTCCGCTACCGGTTATAACTCCCTACGCCATAAACTCTGCCGAGGACATGGTGCGCGTGCTGGAGCTGAACGAGCCCCTGGTAGACGAAGAGGAGCACGAGCAGTTTGAAGAGTATTACGTGAAAAAACTTGGCCTCAAGTTCAAGAACCCCTCTTACCGCGATCTGGTAGAAACAGCATCCAAATGGGTAGGCACCCCATATCGCTTCGGCAGCAGCTCCCGAAAAGGCACCGACTGCTCCGGCTTCGTTACCAGCGTTTACCGCGATGTGTATGGCATAGAGCTTAGCCGCAGCTCCCGCTCCATGTATGCCGATGTTTCGCGCATTAAGAAAGACAGCGTGCGCACCGGCGATCTGGTGTTCTTCCGCCGCAGCGCCAAAGGCCCGATCTTTCACGTGGGCATCTACCTCAAAAACAACAAATTCATTCATTCGGCCACAAACGGAGGCGTGATGGTTAGCTCACTTTCGGAGCCCTACTACCGCAACTATTACTACGCCGCCGGCCGCGTAAACTAACGCCCGGGCTTTGCCTTGCTTTCTGTAAAGGGGGCACCAGCAAACCAACTAATAGAAAGAGAAGCCCTGCAGCAGCAAGCCGCAGGGCTTTTTGTTTGGCGGCGGCATAACAATTTTAAAGCGCGCAAGTATAGGAAGGTTACACTTTGTTTGTAAATATTGCACTACAATTGACTGTGCCGTTGGCAGCAGCGGCAAAAACAACTACGCAAAAGCTTATAAAACACATGGATAACCAAGAAACAGCGGGAAAGCAGGGAACAGAGGGAAAGAAAGTAGCACAGAGTGCCATCTTTAAAAAGATACTGGAGAAAGCTGAAGTATACCTGAAGCACCCGACGGAAATTGCAAAGCTGATAACTGAAACGCTGAAGAAGGGCACCGCCAAGAAGGGCGTAGGCGCGCTGGCCGGCGAAGTATGGGAAAACCTGCAGTTGCTGACGCGCATGATAAAGGCTGCCTCTTCAGGTGACTACAAAGGGATTCCGCCGCAAACAATGGTAGGCGGCATCGCGGTGCTAATTTACTTTATCATGCCGATTGATGTGATTCCGGATGTGATTCCGGTGATTGGCCTGCTGGACGATGCCAGCCTGCTGGCTTGGTTTATGGCCAGCATAAAGGTAGAACTGGACCGGTTTAAAGAGTGGGAAGCCTCCCGCCCCATAAAGGTAGACCCGCAGCCAGCACAGGATGCGCAGAACACGGATCCTTCCTTCGGCACGCCTAAGTTCAGCGACCGCACTGCCGGCGACATTGACATCGAGACAAAAAACAACTACTAAAAAATAACGCTATGGAAAACAGCAGGAAAGACACAGAAGAGCAGGCAAAGCAGGATGCTGCCCGACAGCAAAGCGAGCCGAACGACAAGCACTCCTCGCAGGGGCACAGCACCGATGCCAAGGGCACGGTTACCAATACCCGTGAGGAGACGCTGCGATCTGCCACCACCGACAGCAGCCGTGCACCGAAAAGTTCTAACGACGACGGCCCAACTGGCGGCAACGTGCGCTGATTTTTTTATAACATTTCTAGCACGAAGCGGCAGGCTCCTTTTGAGTCTGCCGCTTTTATTTTGCCCCTGTGTCGCAACAGCAAGTTTTTAGGCGCGTCTTTTTCAGAACATGGCCCTGCCTTCGCTGTTAAAATATAGTACAATACAAATACATTAATTTAAATAAAATCTCACAAAACCCTAACCATCAGACTTTTTTTAATGAAATTAATATTTATCTTTGGCTCAACGATTTTGTACTTTAACTATTAGCCAATTGTCATCATCATTCTTACGTCTTAGCTCCGTAAACCTTCACATCGACGGAATAGGGAAAGTGCTGTTCGAGCGAAGCGACAAGGCCAAGCGCCTGAGCATCAGTGTACGCCCGCTTAAGGGAGTGCGTGTTGCGGTGCCGCCCCACATCACCTTCGAGAAAGCCGAGCAGCTTATCTACACCAAAGCCGATTGGATAAAGGAGCACCAGGAGCGCATGCAGCAGCATGAGCAGCAGGTAACCGTTTACGACCAGAACAGCGAGTTCAAGACCAGGCACCACACGCTGCGCCTGCTCACACATGCCAGGTACGACATGCGCTGCGTTATCCAGAACGGATACATCAACGTGTTTTACCCTGCCTTCAAGGAGGTAGATGCGCCGGACGTGCAGAAGTTTGTGCGCAAGTGCATTGAGGATGCGTACCGCAAGGAGGCCAAGCAGTATTTGCCGCAGCGCGTCGCTTACTTTGCCGAGAAATTTGGCTTTGAATACCAGAACGTGTTCATTAAGTGCGCCAAAAGCCGTTGGGGCAGTTGCTCCCACACAAACAACATCAACCTGAACCTGCACCTGATGCGCCTGCCCGATGCCCTCTGCGATTACGTGATCCTGCACGAGCTGGCACACACAGTGGAGAAGAACCACGGCCCTGGATTCTGGTCGCTGCTCGATAGCGTTTGCGGCAACTCCAAAGCGCTGGACACAAAATTGAAGGCTTACCGCATCACCATCTTCTAAATCGCTTGCCTATACTTGCAACTCTACTAAACCCCTATTTTTTTTACGATTACAAACTGGCAACAGCCCCCGCTGTTGTTTAAGGACTTTTATAGCCTGCCTGAACTGCGCAAATGCAGTGAGGCAGGCTATTTTTACGATGGCTTGTGAACAGTAACGGTAGCTTCTATATTTAATACTTGTTTCAGCCATACTTGCATGACTCCTGCTTCCGCAACATGAGCCAAGCTATCCTTTCTAGCTGCCGATCATCCTCCAGTTCCCAAACACCAACTGTTTCACCTCTTGCTGTGGAGCGCTCACGGCCGCGAGGCCTCGTCTTCGGGCATCGCGCTTGGAGCTTTTCTTTGCTCGCTTCGCTTTGCAATCCCGCCTCCAGCGGGACCGAAAAACTCACATAGGCGCTCAACCCGAGGACTGGAATCGGTTTGAGTAGCAAAAGCTTAAGCTATGCAACAAGTACAACTGTCCCCTTGAGGACAAGCAAGAACGAGAGTTCGTAGCTTGCGAGCGCAGCTCACAGGGGTGTAAGTACTTCTGCTGGCAATTTACTTTGTAGAGACAGGCCGCCCCACCTGTCCGCGCGACATCATTGGCTACAGCGCCTATACTTTAGTATAAGCAATGTTGTAAATTCCCCTCCTCGGAGGGGCAGGGGTGGGTTTACATTGTAGAATTACCATATACTTGCCAGGCATAAAAAAACGCCGGAGATTTCTCTCCGGCGCTTCCTGTTTAAAAGTATAATTCGCTTTTGTTCAACCTGCCTTTCTGATGGTGTGGGTAGCCACAAAGTCTATAAAATCTCCCACCGTGTCAATCGGCACTTCATCCGGAATGGTAATCTGGAAATTCTTCTCCAGCTCCAGGATAATGTCTACCAAATCCACCGTGTCGAAGCCGAAGTCCTGCGACAGGCGCTTGTAGGACTTCAAACGGTCGGCTTTAATCTCTTTGGTCTTGCTAATGATGCGGATAACCTCCGTCTCAATAGCGCTATCTGTTGTAAGCATAGGGTTAAATTGTGTATTCTCTAACTTTACCATTCACGTGGTGCTCATCCTGCAATGCAACATGGCCACGCTTTCTTTTTGCAATCAATCTATCTTTTAGCTTCTCATTCAGCAGGTACATCACCGGCACCACCAGCAGCGTAACCAGGGTGGCAAAACTCAGGCCAAAGATGATGGTCCAGGCCAGTGGCCCCCAAAAAGCCACACTGTCGCCGCCCAGGAAGAAACCTGCCTCAAACTCGGTAAACAAGGTATAGAAGTTAAGGTTTAAGCCAATCGCCAACGGAATCAGGCCAAGTATGGTGGCCGTGGCCGTGAGCAACACCGGGTTCAGGCGCGTTTTGCCCGCCTCTACGATCGCCTCTTTCAGGCCCTGGCCTTCCGCCAGCAGCACATCCGTAAATTCCACAATAAGTATACCGTTCTTCACCACAATGCCGGCCAGCGCCACAATGCCCACACCCGTCATGACGATGGACATGTCCATGCCAAAGATAGTGAAGCCCAGCAGCACCCCGATAATCGAGAACAGCACCTCCGACAGGATGATGAACGGCTTCGACACTGAGTTAAACTGCGTCACCAGGATTAGGAAGATGATACAGAAAGCCGCCACCAGCGCCAGCGCCAGGAACTGCCCTGTTTCCTGCTGCTCCTCCTGTTCGCCGCCCATTCGTATCTCATATCCTTCAGGGGCCTCAAAATCCTGCAGCGACTCCTCTATCTGCTGCACCACCTCGTTGGCGTTGTAGCCATCCAGCACGTTCGACTCCAGCGTTACCACCCGTTTTAGGTCCTTGCGCTTGATGCCGCCATAGGAGGTGGAGTAATCGATAGAAGCCAGCGACGAGAGCGGAATCTGCCGCACCTGCCCCGAGTTCATGTCGCGGTAGGTGATGCGCATGTCCAGCAGCGCGTCGATATTGTCGCGGTAAGGCGCGGCGTACCGCACCTGTATCGGGTACTCCTCCTCATCCAGCTTAAACTTCGATGCCTCCCTTCCGAAGATCGCCGTGCGCACCTCCTGGCCTATCTGGCCCGTGGAAATACCTTCCCGATTGGCGCGCTCCCGGTCTATGCTCACCACGATCTCAGGCTTGCTGTCCTCCAGGTCTGATTTCAGGCCCTCGATGCCGGCAATCCCCTGCTGGTCGATGTACTGTTCCACTTGCTTCGAAAGGTTGATCAAGCCTTCAAAATCTTCTCCGGCAATTTCCACAGAAATCGGTTTGCCCACCGGCGGACCGCTCTGTTCTTTCTCCACTGTGATCTCCGCGCCAGGTATACCCTTCACAGCCTCACGTATTTGCGTCAGGTACTGGCCGGTTGATACATCGCCCTCCCTGTCTTTATACTCAACAAAGGCAACGGTAACCTTCCCTTTGTGAGATTGTGGGGTGGTGGCACGGTCATTTTGATCGCCGGCGCCAATGGCCACGTTCGAAATCACCGACTCCACATTCGGGTTATTCAGCCCGATCACACTCGCCACCCGGCGCTCCACCACCTTCGTCACCGAGTCCGTTACGGCCTGGTCGGTACCAATCGGCATGTTGATGTATGTATAAACGAAGTTCGGATCGCCGCTCGGGAAGAACTCCACCTTTGGCGGGAACATAGCCGTCAGCGCAACAGAGAAAATCAGCAACAAAAAGATACCCACGAACACGCCTATCGGGCGCCAGCCTACCAGCATCCAGCGCAGCAGCCTTTCGTAGCCCGACATGAAGCGCGGCAGTACGTTATTCTGAAAGCTGTTGATCAACCCCGTAAACACATACTTGTTCAGCAGCACCAGCACCACTACCAGCATGAGCAGGTTAGCGGTACCGTACCACCCGGCAATGTACCCTACCACAGCAATGGCCGTGCAGATACCTATAAAGATCCAGAAGCCCTTGCTGCCACGCGATCCCCTTGTTGGCGTATCGTGCTTTTTCATGAAGGACACCGCAAAAACCGGGTTGATTACGAAGGCTACCAGCAGCGACGACACCAGCGTTACAATGAGCGTGATCGGCAGGAAGTACATAAACTCCCCCACCACACCCGGCCAGAAAAGCAGCGGAAAGAACGGCGCGATAGTGGTGAGCGTACCCGCCAGTACCGGAATGAATACCTCGCCGGCCGCCACTTTTGCCGCTTTGTCTATAGGCAGATCGGAGTGCTGGAAGATGCGGTGTGTGTTCTCAATTACCACAATGGCATCATCCACCACAATACCCAGGGCCAGCAGGAACGCGAAAAGCACGATCATGTTAAGCGAGTAGCCCGTCATGCCGAAAAGGATGAAAGCCACGAACATGGAGATTGGTACCGAAAGGCCCACGAAAATCGCGTTGGTGGTTCCCATGAAGAACATCAGCACCAGGGTAACCAGCGCAAAGCCGATAATGATGGTGTTGATCAGGTCGTTCAACGTATGGCGCGTCATCTTCGACTGGTCGCCGGTAACGGTAATATTCAGATCATCTGGCAGCGTGGTTCCCTGCATCTCCGCCACCGCATCCTGTATTTTATCAGAGGCCTCAATCAGGTTCTCGCCGCTGCGCTTGATCACGTTGAGGGTGATAACCGGCTGGTTGCCCAGGCGCGCATAGCTTTCCTGCTCCTCAAAGCCCTCTTTCACCTCGGCAATATCGTTTAGCCTGATGCTGGCGCCGGCCACCGACTGTAGCACAATGTTTCCGATCTTTTCAGGATCCACATACTGGCCCACCACGCGCACCGAACGCTTGGCCTCGCCCACCGTTACGTTACCGCCTGACACGGTGATGTTCTCCCGGGCAATGGCGTTGGCAATGTCGTTAAAGGTAACCTGGGCGGCCTGCATTTTATACATGTCCACGTTTACCTGCACCTCTTTTTCCAGGGCACCCACCATGTCCACGCGCGTAATCTCCGGGAAGCCTTCGATACGATCCTGCAGGTCCTCGGCATACTGCTTCAGTTGGTCCAGGCTATAGTTACCGGCCACGTTGATGTACATGATCGGCATTTCAGAGAAGTTTACCTCCTGCACGTTTGGCTCCTGGTCCAGGTCGGTTGGCAGGTCGGCGCGGGCTTTGTCCACAGCGTCTTTTACCTGCTGCTTTGCCACTGCCACCTCCACATCAGTGTTAAACTCCACGGTGATTATTGAGAAATCCTGCACCGAGTTGGAGGTAACATCCTTCACCCCGTTCAGTGCTTTAAGCTCCTTCTCAATGGGCCGCGTCACCAGGTTCTCCATGTCTGACGGAGAGGTGCCCGGGTAAACGGTCGCCACCATCACGGTCGGTATCACAATGTCGGGGAAATTCTCTTTCTGTAAGTTGATGTAAGAGAAAATACCCGCCAACGTGATAATGATGGTGATGATGTAGATACTGGTCTTGTTATCGATGGACCAACTGGTTGGCTTAAACTGTTTCATAGTTTTACTTGGTTAGGCCCTAATTCTGAGTAAGGCTGGTTTCGGCAAACACCACCGGCTGCCCCTCGTTCACACCCAGGTAACCTGCGGTAATCACTTTGTCGCTCGGCGTAAGGCCGCTTAGCACCTCTACCTGTCCGCCGTAGCTTTGGCCTGTCTCAACTTCTTTGCGGCGGGCCACATAGCCGTTTCCTTCTTTCTGGGCCACGTACACATACTTGGCGCGCTCATCTTTCTGCACCAGGTTTACCGGCAGCACCAGCACATCCTCGTTCTTATAATCCTGAATGCGCACCACAGCCACCATGTTGGGGCGCAGCGTAATGCTTTTCTCGTTTTTCGGGCGCAGCTCCACAGTGAAGGTGCGGCTGGTCGGGTTGATGAAATTGCTCACCACCTCCACAGTTGTCTCCACTTCTTTATCCAGGTCAGGGAAGTATACCACGGCCTGGTCGCCTTTATTTATTTTGGCCTGGTACGCCTCTGACACCTCGGCCACAATTTTGCCTCCCTGCAGGTTTACCACCCGGATAATACCCACGCCCGGTGCCACAGCCTCCCCTGCATTCGGTACCACCTCATCCACCACACCGCTGATCGGCGCTTTCACGTTGTACTGATCGCGCTGCTGCTGCAGGGCTCCCAGGCTGCGCTCCAGCGCCTCTTTGTTGTTCTTGGCCGTCAGGTACTGCATTTCGGTGCCGATCTTCTGGTTCCAAAGGTTCTGCTGCTTTTCATAGGCGATGCGGGCCAGCTCCAGGCGGGTGCGCAGCTCGGCAATGTTCTGCTCCAGCACCTGCGCATCAATGGTGGCCATCGTCTGCCCCTTCGATACCCGATCACCGCGCTGCACGCGCACGGCTGTCAGGACTCCCGGCACACGCGAGCTCACAAACACGTTCTGGTCAAAATCAACCCTGCCCTGCACCTCCAGGTAATGGCGGAAGGTATCCTGCTCCAGCGCCGCCACCGACACCGGCACGGTTTTCTTCTGTGTAGCTACGGTTTTCCCCTCTGCTTTCAGCTCAGCCTCCAGCGCCGCGATCTGCTCCTGCAGGTCGGTTTGCTGCGCCTTAAGGTCTTTTAACTGTGCTTCCTTGTCTTGAGCGCCATCGCAGGCCGCAAAGCCCAGCAGTACAGCCATGGAAGAGATTGCTATGATTCGTTTCATACTTAGATTCAATGGAATAATGGTTTTTTCGATAGGTTTATTTTGAATGTAGGGTGCCAGTGGCTCTGGACAGGTTCACTTTTGCAATCAGGGCATCGTACATGGCGGCATAATAGTTGGTCTGGGCCTCGCGCAAGTCGGTTTCGGCGGAAACCACTTCCAGGTTGGTGCCTACGCCCTCCTGAAACTTGATCTTGGCCACACGGGCAATTTCCTCTGCCAGCACCATGTTCGCCTTGCGCGCATCCAGCACATCCAGGGCATTGGTCAGCTCGGTGGATGCCTGCGCCAACTCCATGTCTATACTTTGGCGGAGCGTCTCAAACCCCAATTTGGTGTTCTCCAGCGCCAGCTTTGACTGCTGGATCAGGTAGTGCTTGCGCAGCCCGTCGAAGATGGGCAGTTGCAGCTGTACGCCCACAAAGCCATACTCCAGGTAATTGCCTGTTCTGGTAATATCGCGAAACTCGTTGCTGGCGGCATTGTAGCCGTAGCGGGCGTTCAGGAAAAGCTTTGGCAGGTAACCAGCCTTGTCGGCCTGCACCTGAAAGCTAGCCAGGTCGCGCTGTGTCTCCAGAATGGAGAACTCAATGCGGTTGGCGTAGTCAAAGTCCTGCGGGTATACCTGGCTCATGTCTATCTCCACCTCGGCCAGTTCATCCACCAGCAAAACCGGCTGAGCCTGGTTCAGGCCCATCTGGAACTTGAGCAGGTTTTCGCTGATCGCCATCAGGCGCTGCGTTTTCTGCTGCTCCACCAGCAGGTTATTGCGTTGCACGCTCAAACGGTCTACATCCAGTTTCTCGGCCACGCCGTTTTCGTACATGGTGCTTGTCTGGCTTAGCAGCGTGTCGAGGCGCACCAAGTTTTGCGTGAGCAGTTGCATGCGCTCGCTGTTCACCAGCACGCTGTAGTAGGCTTTGCTTACCTGCTCTGCCACCTCGATCTCGCTCCGCTGCGTGTTCTTGCGCGACAGCTCGGTATAGGTGCTCGCGGCTTTCAGGCCAATCAGGTAGGTGCCATCGAAAAGCAGCTGGCTGCCCGTAATGGTGGCGTTGCTGGTGTAGGCCGGCGCAAAGGTAACCGGCACAAAAGTACCCAGAGGGGGCGGGTTGTCCTGGTTCTGAAAGAACTCCGAGGGTAAAAAGCTCTGCTGCTGAATAAAGTTGTCGCCGGCATCCACCGTGGCATTTAGCTGCGGCAAGCCCGCAGACCGGATCTCGCCTACCCTGGCCTTGGCTATCTTCTCCTCGTTACGGGCAGCCTGCAGGCTGGCGCGGTGCTGCAGGGCATAGTTTATACTTTCCTGCAGGCTAAGCCGCATGGGTTCCTGTGGTGCCTGCGCGTAACCGGTGCTCCAAAGCGCAAAGATGGCTGCCAGCAGGGTAATCTGCTTTTTCATAATTTTATGTTAGGTAGTAGGTGGTGGTTATTCTTCTTCCGTTATGTGCTTCAGTTCATTTATCAGCTTGTGGCCTTTCAGGGTGGCGATGCCCAGCATGTAGTGCTCCAGCACGGCCAGCTGCACGCGCCTGGCATCGTACTGGTGCGGCGGGAAAACCAGTTGGTTAAAGGGCAGCTCGATCAGGACAAGGCGCATACGAGCCATCACCTCCACATCCAGGTCGCGCCGAAAGAGCCCCTCTTTCATACCCCGCAGAATGTTTTCCCGCACCTTCTCCAGGATATAGGCGTTCTTGTGCTGCATCCACAGGTTCCAGCTGTCCGGGTGGTATTTCTGCAGATCATAGAAGATGGAAGGGTGCATGTTCGAGAAAACCCGCTTTGACAGGTCCACTATCTGGAATAGCTCCTCGATGGCATTGCCGGATGTTTCGATGAAGCACTCGCAATCCTGCTGCACGCTCCCTAAGAAACCCTCTATGGCCTCGTATATCACCTGGTCCTTGTTCCGAAACCATTTGTAGAGGGTTTTCTTCGACATGGAGAGATGCTGCGCGATGTCGTCCATCGACACGCTTTTAATACCGCGTTGGCAAAACATTTCGAAGGCTGCCTGCAGTATCTTGTCTTTTGCTTCTGTTTTCTCTGCTGTTTCCATATCCTTAAATCGAGGCAAAACTATGGAAACATTTTTCATTTCAAAAGTTTCCATGTTATTAAAAAGTTAACACAAGACCCACCAATAGGTTTGTTTCCAGCTAAAACACAAGCACTTACAGCTACTATTACTTCTTTACAGGAGCGGGCGCAGCAGCCAAAGCTCGATGAACAGCAGTGTTATATAGACAAAAGCCTTTCTATTATCCGGCAAAAGCAAGCCCGTTCTTAGAGCACGTGCTTCCGCAAGACCGACAGAGTTATATGAATAAAAATTTTGCTTTATATACCCAGCACGGCTCTAAGCTTGCTGTATCCGGTCCGGCTTAGGGGCACGCGCGTTCCGTTTTTGAGCAGCGCTATGTGGCTGTCTTTTTCCAGGGGTTCGATGCGGGTGAGTTGGGTGAGGGGGATGATGTAGGAGCGGTGCACGCGCACGAACTGCTTCGGGTCCAGCACGCGCTCATAGTAGCTCATGGTTTTCTTTTTGAGGAAGAGGCCGCTGTTGGTGTGCACCTTCACGTAGTCATCGTAGGCCTCCAGGTACAGCACGTCATGCACCGGGATGATGCGGATGTCGTTGGCGGCCTTTACCACGATGCGCTGCTGCTCCTCGGGCTGCTTGGCCGGCACTTCGTTCAAGTCTGTGACTTTGGTAGCGGCGGCATTTATACTTCGCTTCTCCAGCCACTTCTTCAGGGCGGCATCAAAACGCTCCTGGCTGAATGGTTTGAGCAGGTAGTCTACGGCGTTGGCCTCAAAGGCCTTTAGCGCATATTCATCAAAGGCGGTGGTGAAGATGACGCCCGGCGCCTGCTCCACCAGTTCCAGCATTTCAAAGCCGTTTATTTTGGGCATCTGGATATCGAGGAAAATCAGGTCGGGCTGGTGCTGCATAATGGCTTTCACACCGGCAAAACCGTCGCCGCATTCCTGCACCACCTCTATTTCGGTATGGCGCTGCAGGTACTCGGCCACGATGCTGCGGGCCAGGGGCTCATCGTCAATTATTAAACACTTCATCATAGTTTCTGTGGGATTTTAATGCGCGTGATAAACTGGTTTTCCTGCTGCTGGGTCTGCAGCAGGTCGTGGCGGGCGTAGAGCAAGTATAGGCGGCGCTGCACCGAGCTAAGGCCGAAGCCAGTGCCGTGCTGCGGTTGCGCGGTGGCGGGGTCGTAAGGGTTTTGTACCTGCAGTTGCAGGTGGTGATCATGGGCAATTGCCTTTATACTTATTACAGTATCGCCGATGGTATCGTAGAGGCCGAACTTAATCGCGTTCTCCACCACGGGCTGTAGTAAAAGGGCTGGCAGGCGCATGTGCATGGCTTCACCCTGCACCTCAATGGCAGCTTGTAAGCGATGCCCGAAGCGCACTTTTTCAATTTCCAAGTATAGCTCCAGGTGCTCCAGCTCATCAGCCAGACTTACCTGCTGCTGGTCGTCATTGCGCAGGGTGCCGCGCAGAAAGTCGGAGAGCTGCATGATCATTTTGCGCGCCTGCTCAGGCCTTGCCCCCACCAGCGCCGAAATGGAGTTGAGGCTGTTGAAGAGAAAGTGTGGCTGCAGTTGCTGGCGCAAGGAATGCAGCTCCGCCTCGCGCACCATTTTCTCGGTAGCCGCCTTCCGCGCCTCGTCCTGCTGCCATTCGCGGGTGTAAAACCACATCCAGTTCAGCAACAGCACCAACAGCACCATCAGCCAGCCAAACACCACCCGCACCGGCAGTGTGGCCTCCACAAACGCCAGGTATACTTCATCCGCCGGGAACAGCCTGCTAACAATAAAATCAAACAGCAGCATACTGATACCGGCCAACCCCAGGCTCCAGCCAAACAGGTAAGCCAATTGCCGCATACTGGGCTGGTAGTAGCGCAGGCCCGTGCCCATGGCGTAGCCCCCACCAACCAGAAGCGCATTGGTGAGCAGCGCATCGGTCAGGGCTGTGCGCCACGGCACCTCCACCGACCACAGCAGCGCCGTTTGCACGGCCACCCAAAGCAAGGTCCAACCCAGGTAAAGAAGTATGATGCGGAACGGATACATGCACGCAGCGGGTTAGTAGCTCTTGATTTGCAATCCGCCAAACAGCGTGGTGCCTTTTATAATGAGCACCTTGCTGGGGTCGTAGCCGCTGGAAAGTATGGGCCGCTTGTCGTCGATGCCGCCAAGTATGGCCACCATCTCTGATTTCACTTCCCAATGCGGCGGAATAATGAGCGTGGTACCCCCGAATATCTGCGTGGCTTCCAATACCACAGGGCGCTGTATATCGGCCTGGGTCAGGTTCAGCTCGGTTCCTCCGAACACACTCACCACTTCGCCACCCATGAAATTCTTGGAGATAATGTTCTTTTTGATGCCGCCAAGTATGGCCGTTACGTCCACCACTTCCTCTGAAGAGTTATTGCCTCTGTCTGAAGTATGGCCTGTGCTGAAGCTGCTGCTAGACATTGGCCCTGGAGCTGCTCCTGCTGCTCCTGCCGCACCTGACGCTACCGGCTCCCTCTTCTGCCTGAAACGCCGGGGATAGTCCCGACGGGGCTTTAGCATCACCCACAACCCTACACCAATCAGCATGATCGGCCAGAAGTACACGTGCACGTCAAACCCCTCCAGCAAGTCATCCAGCAGGAAAATAGAGCCGATCAGCACCAGCACGATCCAGCCGGGCTTCTGGAAATTGTGCCGGAAACCCAGGAACAGACCCAGCACAATCAGCAGCATCTCCCAGGAGAACACCCAGTAAGGCAGGAAAAAAATATTGAGCTTTGCCACAAGTAGCACCACGCCGACTGCCACCAGAAGCAGGCCGGCCAGTACTTTCCCGCTGTTGCCCCGGCGCGGGCTATCCCAGTTGCCACCGTAGTTGCTGTTTGGGGTTTGATCTTGATTTTCCATAGTTGTTTTGATTAAGTTTATGCCCAAATGTACTGTAGCGAAGCCCGCTAGTCTATAAGAGATAGGCGAGCTTGGGAGAGAAGTCGGTAAGCTGCAGGTTTGCGTCGGTAAACTACAAAGTATACAGGGATTGCGCAATTTACCAATGGCGCTATGTGCTGGTGAAGAGGGACGTGTAGGTATGGCTATGGTAGTGAAAGTTTTTTTAGCCACTATTTATCCAAGGCCCTAATTAAGGATAGAAAAACAGCCTTGTTAGCAAAAGCAGTAGTTACATAGCTTCTGCCAAGTCCCCCTTTGAAGGGGGCAGGGGGATGTTTATACTCCTGCTGACGTTATATCAATTTTTACGCTGACCACTTCTCCCACTCCCCATTTGTCATCCTGAAAGGATTTTTGTGGATGGGGGCTTAAGCCTTTACAACAAAGCTCATACTTCAGCGAAGCCTACAGCGGGACCCACCCCTGCCCCTCCGAGGAGGGGAATCAGGTACTTCAGGAAAAGTCGCTTTTGATGAGAATCGGGGCTCCAAATAACAGCTGGAAGTCCTACGCAGCGAGGCGAAAAAAACCGTTGTGCAACGGAAAGCACAGAAACGTTGGAGAGTAAAAGTTTGGGAACGATTCGGACAGGCCGCGACCTGTCTCTACAGGATTGGCATCACATCTTCCCATACTCCCTCCTCCTATTTTGCGTACCAATTGAGAATTCCTTAAATAGGCTCAGAACGCGCCAATTTATTATCTTTGCAAATTATGGTGGAGAACATACAACACGTAGCACAAGAGATTGAAGCAGCACCGCTGACCAACGCTGCCGAGCTGGAGCAATTCCGCATTGCCTATATCGGCCGCAAAGGCCGAATTGCAGATTTGTTTGATAACCTGAAGCAAGTGGCGCCGGAGCAGCGCCGCGAGGTTGGCCAGCAGCTGAATACGCTGAAGAACCGGGCCCAGGAGCGCTTCGACCAGGCGCAGGAGCAGCTGGCTAATTCTAACGATACAGCAGGAGACACAGGGTTTGATTTTACACTGCCAACTATACCAAATACGCTCGGCACACGCCACCCGCTTTCGCTCGTGCGCCAGGAGATTGTGCGCATCTTTGAGCGCATCGGTTTCAATGTAGCGGAGGGTCCTGAGATGGAGGACGACTGGCACAACTTCTCTGCCCTTAACTTCCCGGAGAACCACCCAGCCCGCGAGATGCAGGATACCTTCTTTTTAAGCGAGGACAAGGAGCGGTTGCTTCGCACTCATACTTCCACGGTGCAGGTGCGTTTGATGGAAAACAACCAGCCACCGCTGCGCAGCATTATGCCGGGCCGCGTGTACCGCAACGAGGCTATTTCGGCGCGCGCGCACATGGTGTTTCACCAGGTAGAGGGCCTGTACGTGAACAAGGGCGTGAGCTTTAAGGACCTGAAGGAAACACTCTATTACTTTGCCAAGGAGATGTTCGGGCAGGACACACAGATCCGTTTCCGTCCGTCTTTCTTCCCCTTCACCGAGCCAAGCGCCGAAATTGACATTACCTGCTTTATCTGCAAGGGCGAGGGCTGTAACATCTGCAAAGGCAGCGGCTGGGTAGAGATTGGCGGCTCCGGTATGGTAGACCCTGCCGTGCTCCAAAGCTCCGGCATCGACCCGGAAGTATACTCTGGCTTCGCCTTCGGAATGGGCATTGAGCGCATCACCATGTTGAAGTACCAGATAAAGGACCTACGCCTCTTCACCGAAAACGATGTGCGTTTCCTGCGCCAGTTTGAAGGGGTAATTTAGAAATTCTGAAAAATTGAATAAATGAAGGAGTGAATGTTTTGCCGTACAAGTATAGCAAGGCATTCACTTTTCCTTTTAAACATACTTAAGCTATGACCTTAGAAGAGATTAAAACAATAGGTGTGGTGGGTGCCGGCACTATGGGCCAGGGAATTGCTCAGATCTGCGCGCAGGCAGGCTTTAAAACCATCCTGTTCGACATCAACGCACAGGTACTGGAGAAGGCACAGCAAATTATTACTAACAACCTGGATAAAGGCATAGCGCGCGGCAAATTAACCGAGGTTGAAAAACAAGCCGCACTGGGTAATCTCTCCTTTACCGGCGATACGCTGCAGTTGAATTGTGATGTGATCATTGAGGCAGTGGTGGAGCGCCTGGAGGTGAAGCAGGACATATTTAAAGAGCTTGCCAGCATCAACAAACCTGAAACTATACTTGCCTCCAACACCTCCTCTATCCCGATCACGCAGATTGCCTCCGCCGTTCCGAACCCGGAGCGCGTAGTGGGCATGCACTTCTTTAACCCGGCGCATATTATGAAGCTGGTAGAGGTAATATCTGGTGCTGCCACTGCTCCTGCTGTTGCCCAAACAGTAAAGGCCCTGGCCGAAAAGCTGGGTAAAACAGCTGTGATGGCGAAAGACTCTCCGGGCTTTATCGTGAACCGCGTGGCGCGCCATTTTTACGTAGAGGGGCTGAAACTGCTGGAGGAAGGCGTGGCCGATGTAGAAACCATCGATAAACTGATGCAAGCCAGCGGCTTTAAAATGGGACCGTTTGAACTCATGGACCTGATTGGTGTTGATACGAATTATGCCGTTACATCTTCCATGTTCGAGGCCTTTCATTATGACGCTAAATTCAGACCAAGCCGCATACAGCAGCAAAAAGTGGACGCAGGGCACCACGGCCGCAAGTCAGGCAAAGGTTTTTATACGTATGACAAGTAAGCACTGGCCGCTGCTGCTTGCTTTGCTGGCTATACTTGCCAGCGCGTGCAAAGACAGCAGTAACAGCCCCATCATACCCAACGTGCCGGTAAACGCTCAGCTCGCCGTGAACAGCCAACTGTACCCGGAGCTGCGCCAGGACGGGGGCTTCGCTTACTTGCCGGAGGGCTATAAAGGAATTATCGTGATCCGGCAAAATGCCAATTACTACACCGCCTTTGAGCGTGCCTGCCCCTTCGACCCAACCAACGACTGCGAAGTAGAAATGGACCCGTCGCGCCTGTTTCTCACTGACCCCTGCTGCGGCTCCCAGTTCAACCTGCAGGGGGGCGTAATCGGCGGACCGGCCATTCAGGGGCTACGGCAGTACAAAACATCGCTCGTAGGCGCCACGCTGTACATTACCAACTAATATTTTTTAGTTGATTTCCAGCAAATTAGCCTTTTTTGCGATATTTTTTCAGGACATGACTTGCGTCCTAAACTTAACTGCCGTAATATTGCATCATCAAACGGCGGATATCGCCAATGATATAACCAAATTCCTCCTTAGCTCAGTTGGTTAGAGCACATGACTGTTAATCATGGGGTCCCTGGTTCGAGCCCAGGAGGGGGAGCAAAAAGCCACTCAAGAATGAGTGGCTTTTTTATTATACGCCTGCACTAGTCGCGATATTCCCCTTTTCCCTCCCCACAATTTCCCTTTTCAGTTAACCTTTTTGCTACCTATACAGTAACAGTAACATGGCAATATCATCATATTTCGCCTTGGCTATACTTCTGTTGCCGTGTACGTTTTAAGCCATTGGCATAACTAAAAGATAAAACTATGAAGAATATAAGACTTTTCGTGATGACCCTCCTCGTGCTGCTCACCTTTACCATGAGTAGCTGTGAACTGGTAGGCGATATTTTTGAAGCAGGCATGTGGGTGATGCTCATCATCATTGTGCTGGTGGTGGTGCTGATCGGCTGGCTGGTTCGAAAGTTCAGGAGATAATTATCCAGAAATAAAAAGAAGAGGGGCTCTGCAGTAGAGCCCCTCTTCTTTTTATCTATACTTTACTGCGCTTACCTGGAGCGCTTGGGCATAGTGCCCAGAATATAATCCCAGAGCGGCGACGATACGCCATAGGCAGCCTCGGGGTCTTTGTAGTGGTGAATGCTGTGGTGAATCCAGAGCTGCTTCAGGAAGTTTCTTGGCGGTGGGTACGCATGCACAATGTAATGCACAAACAGGTACATGGCATAGCCAAACAAAATACCGGCCACTACGCCAAATACAAACGTGCCGAATATCACCTTAAAGATAAAGAAGAAGGCCGATGCGTAAAGTATACTTACCACAGGCGGCATAGCCAGGCGCTTCTTGTCTTTCGGATACTCGTGGTGGTTGCCATGGAACAGGTACTGCAGGCGGGCCTTCAGCGGCGTATCGGTGTCCATGTGGAACAGGTAACGGTGCGCCAGGTACTCCAGCAGGGTAAAGATCAGCCAGCCGATAAAGAAAAACCCAATGGCCTCCAGAATGTTGATGAAGCTGTGCGTAATGCCATAGTAAAGCATTCCCACGGCAATAGTCAGAAAGATAGAGATGGGTAGGGCAATGTGCGTCCTGGTGAGCTTTTCCAGAAATGGGTTCTTAAAGAGCCGCGCACTTCCTTTGTGATTAGGTTTCATAGTAGAGATTTGCTATATGCTGTAACGCTGCAAAAATACGTAATTTTTCAGAGGAAGCCAGTTTAGATGCTTCACTGTTATAACGTATAACGCGTACAACCGCTATAGGTTGAGCCACTTTTTGATGCTTTGCACCCTTTGTTCACTGGCGGACAATGTATAGCTGGCGCGCTCATAGAACTGCTTCCGGTGCGCGATTGTTTCAGCCAGGTAAGAAATAAGTTCAGCCCTGCTTTTGCCAGCCAGCAGCGGCCGCTGCTCCTGTCCCTGGGTAATCAACCTGTTAGCCAGCACCTCCACCGGCACATCGAGGAACACACTTTGGCCGTGGTGGTTGATAAACCCTATGTTATCGAAGAAGCACGGTGCGCCGCCACCGGTAGCGATTACCGCCTGCCCGTGGTTTTCCACCAGCTCCTCCAGCGCCTGCCGTTCCAGCTCCCTGAAACGGGCCTCGCCCCCCTCGGCAAAGAGCTGTGCTATACTTCGCCCCTGCTGTGCCACGATGTACGCGTCAAGATCAACGAAGGCATAGCCGATCTCCTGAGCCAGTTGCCGCCCCAAGGTGGTTTTGCCACTCCCCATCATACCGATCAAAAAGATGAACATCTTTTTCAATTATGAATTAAGAATTAGAAATTATGAATGACATTTAATGTATCTAGTATGATTGTTTGAAGTGTAAAGTATGAACAGTAGCAAGTATGGATAACTTGAAAAGGACTATCCTCTAAAGAAGCAGAGATTACCATCTATTGAAACACCATTCGTAATTCTTCATTCATAATTCATAATTGGCGCAGCGCTAGTCTAGCTTTACGCGTGGGTCTAGCATGACGTAGAGCAGGTCGACAAGGATGTTGATGAGCACGAACAGGAAAGCGACGAACAGCGTGGAGCCCATCACGAGGGGGAAATCCAGGTTTTGTACCGCCTGCAGGGTGACAGAGCCCAGGCCCTTCCAGTTAAAGATATACTCGATGAAGAAGGCACCCGCCATGAGCGACGCAAGCCAGCCCGACACCGCCGTTACCACCGGGTTCAGCGCATTTTTGAGGGCATGCCCGGCAATCACGTTGTAGCGGCTTAAGCCCTTTGCCCGCGCCGTACGGATGTAGTCCTGCGACATGACATCGAGCATGGAGCTGCGCGTGAGCTGCACGATAATGGCCAGCGGCCGAATGCCCAGCGCGATTGCTGGCAGCAGAAGGTTGCGCAGCATAAGCTGTTTCCCCTCAAATGGATCTATTTCGTAGAGCTGACCGGTCAGACTAAGGCCGGTCCAGTCGCTCCAGTAATAGCCAAAGGTGATGGCAATAAGTATGGCGGCCACGAAAGACGGCACCGAAATACCCAGCACCGAGCCGGTGACCAAGGTATGATCGAGGGTGCTGTGCGGGCGCAGGGAGGCCAGCACACCAAACAGGATTCCGAAAACCGTGGCAATGAGCATGGCGGCGGCAGCCAGCCAGAGTGTGCCGAAGAAATGATCGACCAGGATATCGGTTACACTTTTATTACTCTGGAAAGAGCGGCGCAGGTAAGGCGTTTTCCACACGAGCACATCCTCCCCAAAGTCAACCAGGGTGCTGTACTCATACTTCTCCAGGTTAGCCTCCGTATCCTCGTGCACCGATACCGGCGACACATCATTCACGTAGTACAGCAACTGCAGCGGCAGCGGCTTGTCGAGCCCCAGGTCTTTGGTGATGGCCTCGCGGGTGGAAAGATCGGAGCGCTGGCCAGCCAGCAAGGCCACCGGATCGCCGGGCAGCACGTTGAACAGGAAAAATATCGCCACCAGCACCCCCAGCATAATCAGCAGGCCGTGCCCCAAGCGGCTAAGTATAAATCCTATCAATTTCATGGTTCGTTGGTTCGTGTGTCGTTGTTCGTTTTTCGCTTAATCTTTATTTGTTATGTGCTCATAACATGAAACTGTGGCATCGCTTGCAAGTACGTTTTGTACACACGCCATACTTTCCCGTCTCCCAAACTTCCCGAAAAACGAGCAACGAATAACGAACAACGAAATCAAAGCAACTCCTGCACCTCTTCCAGTTCCGGCGTGTCGTTGTAGTGCCACTTGCCTTTCACGGTGCCGTCCTGCAGCAAAACAAGGCCGGGGTTGGAACGCATGATAGTCTTGAGCACGGTACCATCACCGAAATAGTAGGGCACTGCCAGGTTCACCTCGTGGCGGAACTTCTCGAAGTCCTGTGTGCTGCTACTGGTAACGGCCAGCGGCGTAATGCCAGCCTTCTCGGCAGCCTTCACCAACTTGTTTATACTTTCAAAACTCTGCTGGTCGGCTTTCTCCACGCTTTGCACCAGAATCAGCAGCTTCGTGCCGGTAAGTACTTCCTGCGTAAAGTCGCTCTCGTCGTTCCACACGTTAAAGTCGGTAATTTTTGGTCCATCCTCGGGGTTGATGGCGACCATCTCCTTGAAAGTATAGGTGGTGTCCATCGGGTACTCCTCAAACTCTTCCTCTTCACCGTCTTTCACCATCACATACTTGTAGCGCAGCGGCGCAGAGGGCTTCATGAGCTCAGGAATGTTGTTGCCGATTTTGTAGGAACGAAAGTCCAGGTAAGGCAGGTGCTCGTAGGCGTACCAACCCACCGCAACCGACAACGCCGCCGTAATAATGGTGATAATGGCTCCGGACGCAGGACTTACAAAGGGCTCCAGGTACCGCCGCGTGGCTATTAGCACCACAATCATCACTAACAGCACAATGTCTTTGGTGAACGACTCCCACGGCGTGAGCACAATAGCATCGCCGAAGCAGCCGCAGTCGGTTACTTTGTTGTAGAAGGCCGAATAGAACGTGAGGAAAGTAAAGAACACGATCATGATCAGCAGCAGCCACAGCACCACCTTCAGCTTGAAGCGCACGAGCAGCGCCACCCCCAGCACAATCTCAGAGGCGCTCAGGAAGATGGACAGGAACAGCGCGTACGGCTCAAAGCTCTTGAAGAAGGGTGCAATGTCCGTCGCGAAAACCTCGAAATACTCCTCCAGCTTTATCGCCGTTCCCACCGGGTCGTTCAGTTTGATAAGGCCTGAAAAGATGAACAGCACTCCGACAAACAGCCAGAAAAACTTACTTATGAATTTCATCAACTTGCATTAATTTTAGATAGTTAAAAGTTGACCTCCTATACTTGCTAGCAGCGTTGCTTACTTAACCTGCTCCACAAACCCGGATTTGATCAGGGCGAACACAGCGTAGTTGATCATGTCGCGGTAATTGGCCTCCACGCCCTCCGAAATCAATGTCTGCCCCTCGTTGTCCTCAATCTGCTTCGTTCGGAACAGCTTCATCAAAATAATATCGGTGATGGAGCTTACGCGCATGTCGCGCCAGGCCTCGCCGTAATCATGGTTCTTAACGTTAAGCAGCTTCATATTTTCCTCAATGTGGAAGGTATACTCCCGCTCCACCTCCTCGGCCGACAGGCTCATGGGGGCCTCATCGGTCAGGTGCAGCTGCATCAGCGCAATCACGCAGTAGTTGATAATGCCTACAAATTCGCCATTGATGTCGTCCTCCACCAGCTGCATTCCCTTCTCCTGGATAGAGCGGATGCGCTGCGCCTTGATAAAGATCTGGTCGGTGATGGAGGGCAGCCGCAGCACACGCCAGGCGGTGCCATAATCTTTGGTCTTCTTCACGAAGGTATCCTTGCAGCGCTGCACTACCTGATTATATTCCTGCTGTGTTTGACTAATCAACTTTTTAGCTTTAATTTTAAAAATAATCGACCGGGATGACGACATTGGAAGCGAAAGATACGCTTTTTAAGAAAAAATACACACTAAACTGCCGCGGAAAGCTCCTCTCCCTGGAGGTGCCCCTGGTGATGGGAATTCTTAACCTCACCCCAGATTCCTTTTACCCCGGCAGCCGCCTAAGCTCCGCCGAAGAGGCCCTGCAAAAGGCCACGCAACTCTTGTCCGACGGTGCCGACATTCTGGATATCGGGGGCTACAGCAGCCGCCCGGGTGCCGCAGATATTTCGGTGCAGGAAGAGCTGGAGCGTGTGGTTCCGGCCATAGAAACCATCCTGCAAAATTTCCCTGAAGCCGTTATTTCCGTAGATACTTTTAGGGCTGAGGTGGCCGAGGCAAGTATAGCCGCCGGTGCCGCCATCATCAACGATATTTCAGGTGGCACGCTGGATGAGGCCATGTTTGAGACTGTGGCCCGGCTGCAGGTGCCCTACGTGCTGATGCACATGCGCGGCACGCCGCAAACCATGACCAGTCTGGCTAACTATAACGATGTGGTGCTAGAGGTGGTGGACGAACTGCTGGTGCAACTGGGGAAGCTGCAGCAACTCGGTGTGAAGGATGTCATCGTTGATCCGGGCTTCGGGTTTGCCAAAACGGTGGCGCATAACTTTGAGTTGCTTCGCCGTTTGGAGGAATTGCGTATATTAGGCCATCCCATACTTGCCGGGCTTTCCCGCAAATCCATGGTTTACAAGTCACTTGGTATTGATCAGGCCGATGCTTTGACCGGCACAGTAGCTGTAAATACCGTTGCGTTGATGAAGGGTGCCGACATTTTGCGGGTGCACGACGTAAAAGAAGCAAAGCAAACAATTATACTTTTAGAGAAAACACAACTTTGATCTTTTTATTCAGCATAGGTTTTTTAGAGATAGGATGGATCCAGATCATCGACATTCTGCTCGTGACGGTGTTACTGTACCAATTGTACAAACTCCTGACCGGCAGTGTGGCGCTAAAGATCTTCCTGGGCCTGCTCTCTATTTACCTGCTGTACCTGATCGTGCGGGCTGCGGGCATGGAGTTACTTACCATTATACTTGGCCAGTTCATGGGCGTGGGTGTACTGGCAGCCATCATACTTTTCCAACCCGAGATCCGGCGCTTCCTGCTGCTGATCGGCAAAACCACCTCGCTTAACCACGACCGCTTCTGGGGATTCCCGTGGCGTCGTGAGCAGGGCGAGAAACTAAGCCTCACCCCCTTTATTGAAGCCGCCAAAACCCTGGCCGGCAAAAATACCGGGGCGCTGATCGTGTTCACCAAAAGCTCCGAGCTGAAATACTATGCCGAGTCGGGCGATTTGATTGACGCTGTTATCTCAAAGCGCCTGCTCATGTCCATCTTCAACAAGCATAGCCCGCTGCATGATGGCGCCGTGATCATTTCCGGCAACCGCATTAAGGCAGCCCGCTGTATCCTTCCAGTATCTGAAAACCAAGACATTCCCGCTTCCATGGGCCTGCGTCACCGCGCCGCTATCGGCCTCACCGAGATCACGGACAGTATTGTGCTGGTGGTATCAGAGGAGACAGGCCAGATTGCGCTTGTCCGCAACGGCGAAGCCTACCGCAACCTTTCCTCCTCCGACCTGCGCATCAAACTCAACCAGTTCCTGTTCGACACCGACCAGAAAGCAACAGCGGCGGTATCAGAAAAGTCTGTTAGCGCTGCGTAGAGCAAAAAGCAATTTTAATATTGGTTTAATTTAGCTGATAGCTTCCGGTGCTACTTTAGCGTTTAGTTGCCGTTATACAGTTCGCCCACAAGATCCTTTCAGGATGACAGAGAAGTATGGTTGAAGTAGCTCCAGGCGAGTTTTATCCCCCGCCTGGGGGTAGGGGCCCACGAAAAGGACAAGAAGGGGTTAGGGGAAGTCTGATAGCGTTTGCTGCGATCAACCAACCTGCAATAAGTTATACGCGATCATATTCAAACAAATGAAATCTTTCAGACACAGCTTTTGCGACCCTTTTAAGCCTGAAATCATTGAATTAGGAGATGTTGGGAGTCAAGAAATAATTAAGAGATTTGAGCAGCTTCCATGGGATGACATTATCTCCAAAATGGCGAAAGTAGATGACTCAGAAATATACTTTTCTCCTTCTTTGGAATTCACAGACAAGATCACAAAGCATGGATTGTCTATCAGTGGTGTCGGAACTACCAGCTTGGAAGAGTTCTATGTATTTTACCAGAGACCTAAACAAGTTAAAAAGTTGTTTGGCCTTCTCAGGTATACAGATTCTGAATTTACAACAGATGTCACTGGTCAGACTAAGGAGGATGCCATTGAAGCATTGCAAGCTCTCATAGATGGGAACTACGAGTTTCTAGACAGCAAGATAAAGTGAATCCAAAGCGGTTTATAAGCCCTAAAGTGCCTAAACGCACCATAGCCGAGCCGTATACAGAGGCATCAGAGGTTCGGTAATAGCCATCGCTATACTTATATCCTCCCCTCTCTCCTATACCACACCAGCCAGTAAAACCCAACGCCAAGCGCAGGGATCAGCCACAGAATCACCATCCAGACCAGGCGGGAGCCCACAGGATAATCAGACTTGAAGATCAGGTGAATAATCGCCACAATAACCAGCAGGTAATTAAGTGAGACCAGTAGAAATATAGCGGGATACCGGGCAAATAGCTCCATGAGGTTTAAAAAGCGTTTAGCAAAAGTATGGCACGTATAGCCTCCATACTTGATGTGAGGCACAAGTTATAAAAAAACAAAGCCACTCCCATAACAGGAGTGGCTTTTCTATACTTCAGGACCAGCCTATACTTTACTGGATCACGCCAAGCTCTTTGCCTACCTCCACGAAAGCGGCAATGCACTTGTCGATGTGCACCCGGTCGTGCACGGCAGACAGCTGCACGCGGATACGTGCCTGGCCCTTTGGCACCACCGGGTAGTAGAAGCCAATTACGTAAATGCCTCTGTCGAGCATACGGGCAGCAAACTCCTGTGCGAGTGGCGCGTCGTACAGCATTACAGGCACAATCGGATGGTCGCCTGGTTTAATGTCGAAACCGGCCGCGGTGATTTGCTCGCGGAAGTACTTGGTGTTCCACTCCAGTTTGTCGCGCAGCTCGGTGGTAGCACTAAGCGTGTCGAGCACGGCAATGGAAGCGCCCACGATAGAAGGCGCCAGTGAGTTAGAGAACAGGTACGGGCGCGAACGCTGGCGCAGCATGTCGATAATCTCTTTACGGCCGGAGGTGAAACCACCCATCGCACCACCAAGCGCCTTGCCCAGCGTGCCGGTGATGATATCCACCTTGCCCATTACATTATGGTACTCGTGCGTGCCGCGGCCAGTCTTGCCTAGAAAGCCTGTAGAGTGCGAGTCGTCCACCAACAGCACCGCATTATACTTGTCTGCTAGTTCCACGATTTTGTCGAGTTGCGCAATGGTGCCGTCCATCGAGAAAGCGCCATCTGTTACGATCACGCGGTGCTTGGCATCCTTTGCCTCCTGCAGTTTTGCCTCCAGGTCGGCCATGTTGTTGTGCTCGTAGCGGAAACGCTGCGCCTTGCACAGACGAATGCCATCGATAATAGAAGCGTGGTTAAGGGCATCGGAAATGATGGCTGATTCGGCATCAAACAAAGGCTCAAACACGCCACCGTTGGCATCGAAGGCAGCTGCGTAAAGGATGGTGTCCTCTGTGCCCAGAAATTCTGAAAGCTTGCGCTCCAGCTCCTTGTGAATGTCCTGGGTGCCGCAGATAAAGCGCACAGAACTCATGCCGTAGCCGTGGGTATCGATGGCGTTTTTAGCAGCCTCAATTACCTTTGGGTGGGCAGATAAGCCCAAGTAGTTGTTGGCGCAGAAATTCAGCACGTGCTCCATCTGCGTTGTATCGATGTCAGCGCCCTGCGGTGTGGTGATAATGCGTTCCTGTTTAAACAGGCCGGCTTCTTTTATATCAGCTAGCTGCTGTTCTAAGTCTGGTTTTAGCGTTTCGTACATAGTTTCGTTGTTCGTTTATCGTTGTTCGTTGTTTGCGTTGTGAAGTACAAGTAGGGCTATATACCTGCTGTGTCGCTGTCTGCATCGGGCTTTGGCGGCGGGCGGCGAATGATAGGCCTTGGGCGCGGTGGCCTTGGCTGCTGCTCCGGTTCCTCAGGCTTTAAAAGTTCCTGCGGCGGCTCCGCCGCAGTTCCTGCCTGATTTATACTTGGACCTTCCGCTTCTGGCGCCTCGGCTGCAGGTTTCTGTAAAGCCGCTGGTCTTTTAATAACAGGCCGTGGCCTTGCCGGCTTCGGTGCTTCTTCGGCGGCAGGCATGGCAGCAGCCGTATCCTGCATACTTGGCGCTTCCGGGGCGGGTTGCGCTTCGGGAGCAGGTGGCTCCTCTTTTACTGGCTGCAACGCAGCGGGCCGCTTGATAACTGGGCGCGGACGCGCTGGCTTTGCTGGTACCGTTGCGGCATCTGGCGCTGACTGTGCCTCCTGCTTTTCCTCAGGCTTCTGCAGCGCAGCGGGGCGCTTAATCACGGGCCGTGGCCGCGGTATTGCGGGTTTGGCTTCAGCGCTTGCCGCTTCCTGCTCTGCCTGTTCGGGCGATGCTCCCTCTTCAGCAGCTGGCTTTTGCAGAGCCACTGGCCGCTTTATTACCGGTCTTGGTCGGGCAGGTGCAGCGGCCGCAGCTTTCTCCTCTGCGGCTGGTTTTATACTTTGTTCAGCTGATGTGGAATGCTCACCCCCCTCTTTTTGCAAAGCGGCGGGTCGTTTGATTACCGGGCGCGGACGTGCCGCTGGGGCCGGCGTTTCCGGCTTATCTGCACTGGCTGTGGCCTCTTCCGCCACGTTAGGCTTTGGAATAACGGGCCGCTTCACCACAGGCCTTGGGCGTGCAACCGGTGCTGCTTCTTCTCCCCCGCTTGCGGCGGCAGCTGGCTTTTCAGTGCTTTCGCTTGCCGCTGCTGGCTTTTGCATGGTGGCGTGCCGACGCACTACCGGCTTTGGCTTCGGCGTGTTTTCTGCTGGAGTAGCCTCTTCTGTTGCCGGTGTTGCCGCGGGCTTTTCTACCGCATTGGCCACCGGTGCGGCAGGCACGGCTCTCCGTGCGGCAGCCGGACGAGCAACTACTGTCGGCTCCGCTTTCGGCACATCTTCTTCGGCCAGGTGGTAGCGCAGGCGCACGTCGTTGAGCAGCATCTTCACCTGCACCAGGAAGCTGTTTGGGTGCATCTGGGCGTACATGTTCTCCCACGCCGCAAAGCGCGCCGGGTCCGAGGCCTCAAAAGCCTTCCTATCTATTCGTTTCTTTACCAGGTACTCCTCAAACGTCATGCGTTGCAGGTCTTTGATCACTTAGATACGTTGTACTTCACAGTTCCAGCGCAACGCAAGCTATTATGCTGCTGTTTTAAGCCGGTAGTATACAAAGATAATAAAATCCACTTGCTGCACCCGGCTCCGGTGGCAGTTGGTTTACCGGTGTTGGTAAATAAGGTGCGTTTACATTCGTTTAAGTTTACGGTTGGTTTGCCTTAAGTGAAAGCTTCGTTGTTTTAGTCTGATTGCGCTTCTACCAAGATCCTTTCAGGATGACAAATGGGAGTAGGAGAAGTGAATCAGGAAAAGGCCGGTTAGTGACTCCGCAGAAGCATGAACATCCCCCTGCCCCCTTCAAAGGGGGACTACCCCTCCCCAACCCTCCCCTAAAAGCAGGGGAGGGAGTTAGGCTGAAGCTCCGCCAGCAGTGGCTATTTGAACTTATTCCAGTCCTTGGGTTGAGCGCCTTGTGCATGTTGCGGTGCCCGTAAGGGCAGCCCGCAGCGGAGCGAGGAGCAGCTTCAGGCGCACAGCGCGATGCCCGAGGACGAGGCCTTGCGGCCGTGAGCGCTCTAAAGCCAAAGGTAAAACAGTAGGTATTTGGGAGCTGGAGGATGAGCTGTGGCTAGAAAGAATGGCTTGTCTGAAGTTGCGAAAGCGGCGGCAAAGCAAAGTATGACAGAAGCCTTTAAAGGCACAAGCGGACGCTTGCGCCAGATAATGTATGGTTGCAACAAGTATAGCGACCTTCAAGCAAGTATAGCAGTGTCTAACCAAGTGTGGCTTTTCAAGTCGGTTGAGTTGCAAACTCAACATCATAGTAAGACACAAGTCTGAAGACTTTCGCCAGAGGGAGCCAGTGGAAATTTAAAGAGAAATCCCCGCTAAAAGGAGCAAGAGTGAGTAATCGCATACTTTGGCTCCCTCTGGCGCCACTCCACGCTGTTTCTTCTGAAGTATATTTTTTGGATTGCACTGAATTCGGTTACTTTGTGCCAGACTTTAAATTAGCGTATGGCAAACACAAGTGACACCGTATTAGTGATAGGCGCCTGCGGGCAGTTAGGTTCTGAGCTCACTATGGAACTGCGCCAGATGTATGGAGAGGCAAACGTGGTGGCAGCAGACATCGCACCGCCCAAGCAAGCCGATCTACGCGACTCAGGCCCTTTTGAGAAGGTGGATGTACTGGACAAAAATGTATTGGCTGATCTTGCCGCCAAGTATAAATTCAAGCAGATTTACCACCTGGCCGCTGTGCTTTCGGCCACTGGCGAGAAGAACCCGAAATTTGCCTGGAAGCTGAACATGGACGGCCTCTTTAATGTGCTGGACCTGGCGCTGGAGCATAAGGTAGGCAAAGTATACTGGCCAAGCTCTATCGCCGTTTTCGGTCCGAGCACCCCGCGCCAGAACACGCCGCAGCAAACCATCATGGACCCGAACACCGTGTACGGCATCAGCAAGCAGGCTGGTGAGCGTTGGTGTGAGTACTATTTCCAGAAGTATGGCCTGGATGTGCGCAGCCTGCGCTACCCCGGCCTGATCGGTTACAAAGCCCTACCCGGCGGCGGCACCACCGATTACGCCGTCGATATTTACCACAAGGCACTGGAGGGCGAAACGTTTGAGTGCTTCTTGAGCGAAAACACGTACCTGCCGATGATGTATATGCCGGATGCCCTTAAGGCGACTCTGGATTTGATGCACGCCCCGGCGGCGCAGGTAAAGGTGCGTGATTCGTACAACCTAAGCGCCATGAGTTTCTCGCCAAAAGAGATTGCGGCCTCCATCAAACAGCACATCCCGGATTTCGAGATAGTTTACAAGCCGGACGCGCGCCAGCAGATTGCCGATTCCTGGCCGCAGAGCATCGATGACAGCGCGGCACAGCAGGATTGGGGCTGGAGCCCGAACTACAGTCTGGACGCCATGACCGAGGACATGCTGCTGAACCTGAAGAAAATGAAGGAGGAGCAGGCGGTATAGCACTGTTCTCCTAAAGTATAAAACAGAAAAGGCGATGCACAACAGCATCGCCTTTTCTGTTTTAGCCCCAACCTTGCACCGCCGACGCAGTTTATACTTGCAGTAAACCATAAAGTATGATCGTAAACCCGATACCCGAAGGCTGGGAGGTGATTTACCAGCAGGCACACGGCATGCTGGCGGCGCAGCTGGCCTATTACCTGCAGCCCGAACTGCAGTGCGGCCACTGGGTAGAGACCCTGGTGGCCATTGCCAACCACGATAACCGCCAGCGCACCTGGCGCGGCAAAGACGGCCTGACACCCGCCGGCGCGCCTGCAGATTTCACCCTTCAGCCCAACACACTGGAGCAAGCCAGGGCACTGATGGATGCGGTCCGTTTCCAGAGCCGCTGGGCAGCCATGCTCACTTCTATGCACATGAGCTACCTCTACGAGAGCCGCCGTGGCGAGAGCAAGGAGACCAATGCGTTTCTGGATGCGCAGCAGGAACTGCAGAAGAACTGCCGCCAAAGCCTCCGCATCTCCCATAAACAGGCAGCACGGGCCTACGCCATCATGCAATGGAGCGATCGCCTCTCGCTTATACTTTGCCGCAACGAACTGCCCGCCGATGCGCGTGAACTGGAGATCACCACCGGCCCCGATGCCCAGGTATACTTCGTGAAACAGCTGGAGAATGAGCAAATAACTATAACGCCCTGGCCCTTTACGCCGAAACAACTGGAGGTGCAGGTGGAGTACCGGGTGCTGGAGCAACTGCAGTTTAAAGACGACGCGGAACTGGCTCAGGCACTCCAACAGGCGGAGGTGAGGTATAAAACGTGGCGCTTTAGCAAAGCATAGCTGGGGCCGGCAAGATGTACTTGCCGGCTTTTATTTTTAACCAATTCCCTTTACGCTACGTCTATACTTGGGTAACAGAGGCACCCGGGGCTGCGAAGCAAACACTATGACTATTACAGAATCGAACGATAACGACTTGAGAAGACTCATCTTTGAAAAAGAAAAGGTAGTGGTGAAATTCGTGGAGGAAGCCTGTCCCGTCTGCAAAACGCTGGCCCCTGCGTTCGCCCGTTTCTCGGCCGACCCCACCTTTAGTGATATCACCTTTGTTCGTATGAATGCCTCCGAAAACCCTGTTTCCAGCAAAGAGGTGAAGATGACCGGCACGCCCTTTTTCGCCATTTACCGAAACGGCACTCTTGTAGACTGCGGCATCATCTCCACCGAGGCGGGTCTGGAAGAATTGCTGCTTCGGCTGAAATAGCACCGACGCGAACTTAAAAGGAACGCCCCTCCTGTGCTAGCTGTTGTGAAGAACCTATGCTAACTTGCGCCGCTTTTTTAACAGCTAAAACTTTGCGTACACCATCCATACCACACCTGCTGCTGCTTTTGCTAGTGGCCCTGGGCTTTACCCTGTCCGGCTGCTCCAGCACCGAAACACTGAACACAACTGCCCCGGCGGCACTTGCCCCGGCTGACGCTGCCTATCAGCCGCAGCTTTCCTCTATTTCTGTGCCCGTTTCCATATCTATTGCGGCCATGGAGGAGCGGGTGAACCAGGAGGTGGCCAACCTACTCTACAAAGACACCAACCTGAACGATGATAATGTTGCCCTGACGGTTACCCGGAAAGGACGAATGAGCATCCGCGCTGAAAAAGACCGGATATACTTCTCTGTGCCGCTGCACATTTACGCCAAAGGCCGGTGGAACTGGTCGCCGTGCAAAATCTGCCCTTCCATAGACAAAACCGAGGATACCAGCTTTGATGTGGTGATCAACACCGAAAGCAAAGTGCGCCTGACGGATGACTACCGCATCAGCACCTTCTCGAGCGGCGATTTTGAGTGGGGCGACACCAAGCCGGTGCTGGAGTTGGGCCCACTCAAAATAGGCCTTGCCCGCTTTGTGGAGCCTGCGCTGCGCAACCAGATGAACACACTCTCCAAACAATTGGACACAGAGCTACAGCGCCGCCTGGACATGAAGAAGTATGTGCAGGAGGCCTGGCTACTGCTGCAGCAGCCCGTGAAACTGGACGAGGCTATGAACGCCTGGCTTACCGTAGTACCGAAGGAGGTGCGCATGGCGCCGCTGCAGGCAAAGAACGGCATGCTAAGCACGCGTCTCGGCATCACCTCTTACATCACCGTTACTACCAATGGCAAGCCTGTTACGCAGCTGAACCGCAACCTGCCCAAGCTGATCGTGGACAGCCACATGAGCGATGAGATACAGGTGGGCCTGACCGCCAATATTCCGTATGCCCACGCCAGCAAGCTGTTGCAGGAGCAGGTGGCAAAGAAAACATACACGTTTGATGAGGGCAAGAGCCAGCTTACCGTGAATGAGGCAGCCATTTCGCCAAATGGGGAGCAGTTGGTGCTGATGCTGGATGTGAACGGCAAGACCAAAGCAGGCCTGTTCACCAAGAAGATTGTGGGCAAAGTATACCTGCGCGGCACGCCCTACTACGACACCGCCTCAGCTTCTATCCGGCTGCGCGACGTGGACTATGACCTGGAGACAAAAGACAGGCTGCTTAACACGGCTAGCTGGCTGGCAAAAAACAAGTTTATCGACATGATTCAGGAGCAGGTGAATATTCCGGTGAAGGGAGAACTGGAAAACGCCCGCAGGATGCTGCAGGCGACGCTTGACACCCAGGGCCGGGTGCATGAGTCGGTGCTGCTTCGCGGCAATATCACCTCCGTAACACCCGACAACATTTACCTGACCCCGCAGGGCATCAAAGCCGTGGTGAATGCCAAAGGAACACTAACAGCCACGGTGGATAATTTGTAAGCATTCCCCGTAGCCCAGTATTTATCTGAAGTGCGAGGCATACCAAGCTGCTCAACCCAAGTTAGCAAGCAGCCCTGTAGCTAATGTTTATGCTATAAAAATGCCGAACAGCAGCGAGAAAAGAAAGACAGAAATGGCGATCGCTCCCCATTCAATGCGCCTTCGGAAAGCCCTTTCCTTCAAGTTCGGATCTGAGTGACTATATAAGTTCAGCTTGTTCGGCTTTGCTTTTTTCCTCGACTTCTCTCTTGGGGTGTATGGGGCTTCTTTTGTTAGCATCAAATGTATCTTTAAAAAGGCATACTAGCACAAAACAAATATAGTTTAAAAATATATATAAAAAACCC
The DNA here is from genome assembly GCF_001611675.1 of Pontibacter akesuensis. Taxonomy (NCBI): domain Bacteria; kingdom Pseudomonadati; phylum Bacteroidota; class Cytophagia; order Cytophagales; family Hymenobacteraceae; genus Pontibacter; species Pontibacter akesuensis. The sequence goes on from NZ_CP014766.1 coordinate 1,721,855, forward strand.
TTATTCCGATTTTACGCGATATTCAGGAGTAAGACAGCATTAAATTATCCACCTTAAGTAGCAACTGCAGGTGCACAAGGTTTTTCCGGTCGCCATGCGTGTAGATAAAGAGCCTGTCAAAGTATAAAAGCAAAAGGGGGCTGCTATCAATATAGCAGCCCCCTTCTTCGCAAGAAAGTTAATCTGGAGTTTAACGTCTAGCAGTTTAGCACCTGGTTAGAGCTTTTCCACAGGCGTTGGACTGTTGAAAACGGCATCCGGCACGTTGGCGGGCGCGGCAATGTTGAACAGCTCGAAGTCGCTTTGCGGGTTGCTTCGGTCGCTGGCCAGCTTTATTTTACCGAAGTCCTGGTAGTTGCTCCAGCGGCGGGTGAAGGCGGGCTCCGCGTCGTCAAACTTTCTAAAAAACGCCCACTGCGTTACCAGCCCCTTGTCTTTGTCCACCCACACATGGTACTTGTTCTGCGGCGTGAGCCCCACCTCCTCAAACGTCATCTGCAGCACGTCGGCCTTGGCGCCATCTATGGTTTGCTCTTCGCCCACGTACTTCAGCGTCACGCCCGGGTCCTGCAGCTTAAAGGGCATCACCAGCCAGTACGAGTTGTTGATCCAGAGGGCATAGGCGCGGTCCAGCATTTTCTGTTTGGTGGCCGGGTCCTGCACCTCCTGCCCCTCCACGTATACTTTCCCGTCTTTGGTTTGGGTGTTGATCACGGCTACCAGACTGTCCATTTCCCAGCGGAAGCGGTTGTCCTTCTTGTCCCAGATCTGGTACTGGTCGTTAAAGGTCCAGGCAAGGAAACGGGTTTTCTTCCAGTTCTTCTCGCCGCCCATATTCTTCATCACCTTATCTGCGACGGATTTGGCTTTGGCGTCGGTTTGCTGTGCGGTGGCCGCCGTAAAGGGAAGCGCCAGCAGGCACAGAAACAGCAGCTGTTTTATCAGGTTTTTCAAAAGCATCTGGTGTAGTTGAGGTTGTGCCCTAAGATACGCATTAACCCCTATACTAGATGCCGCTCCAGCCGCTATACGCCAATCTGTTTTTCAACCCAAGCAGGATGTGCCCCGTATTCAAAAGCCACAACAGAAACTGATAAGTGCCTATGGCTAATTATACTCTTGGTGGAATCTTTCAGCTTATTAAAGCGTCCGGTTCCGAGTTCATGGAAAACAATTCGTTGCGGCTCGGGGCGGCACTGGCATTCAACGCCATTTTCTCCATTCCCCCGCTGCTCCTGATCATTATAAAAGCGGCAGGCTATTTTTTCGGGGAAAAGGCGGTATCGGGCGAGTTGGAGCACCAGGTAGCCGTTGCTATGGGCCCGAAGGCAGCGGAAGAGGTGCAAACTATGGTGCAAAACGCCAGCATGAACGATTCTTCCGGCTGGGCACTATGGGTGGGCATCGGCACACTTATTTTCGCCTCCACCACCTTCTTCGTTACGCTGCAGCAGTCGCTTAACAGCGTCTGGAACCTGAAGGTAAAGCCCACGAGCGGCATCATGCGTATGGCCAAAGAGCGCCTTTTCTCTTTTGGCCTGATTCTGAGCATCTCGCTGCTCATGCTGATTTCCCTGGTGCTAAGTGCCGCGGTGGCCGTGCTCAGCAACTACCTCTCTGATCTGCTGCCTGGCATTGGGGTGTGGGTGATCAAGCTGATCGACTTTGCCGTTTCCGTTGGCATCATCACGCTGCTGTTCGGGCTGATCTTCAAATTCCTCCCTGACGGCAACATCCGCTGGAAAGACACCCTCATTGGTGCCCTGATCACGGCTATCCTGTTTACACTCGGCAAGTTGCTCATCAGCTGGTACATCGGCACCTCCGATCCTGGATCTGCCTATGGCGCAGCAGGCTCTATTATCATCATACTTGTCTGGATCTACTACTCCTCCATGATCGTGTTTTTCGGGGCGGAGTTCACGCAGCAGTACGCCGAACGCTATGGCGTGCCTATTTCGCCGAAGCCACATGCTGTTTTTGTAGAGGAGCGTGAGGTAACCGACAAACCGGCAGACCGCAAGGGAACAGGAAGGCCTCCGGCCGAAGGCAGGTATGAGGGCTAATCTGGCGTAGCACGACACATATAGCACGATTCTCTGTACAAATCCATAAAAGCCGAAAGCGGCTCCTGCAAGTATGGCAGGAGCCGCTTTCGGCTTTTATACTTAAGTATAGCTGACTCCTCTTTTGTCTTGCTACCTGATACGTGTGTCGTGATACGTTTATGCGGGCTGCTTTTCCTTCACGGCCAGTTGTCCGCAGGCGGCGTCGATGTCTTTGCCACGGCTACGGCGCACGTTTACCTGCAGGCCTCTATCCGCTAAATAGTAGATAAACTTCTGCATGCGGTCTTCGTCCGTGTTCTGGAAGTCAGCGTTCTCAATAGGGTTGTATTCTATGAGGTTGATCTTGCAGGGGATTATCTTGGAAAAGCGCAGCAGATCCTCGGCATCCTGCACCGTATCGTTGAAATTCTCGAATACAATGTACTCATACGTTACTTTGCGGCCGGTTACCTCGTGGTAGTATTTCAGCGCGTCCGTCAGGGCCTCCAGCGAATTGGTCTCGTTGATGGGCATGATCTGGTTGCGCTTCTCATCGTTTGCCGCGTGCAGCGACAAAGCAAGGTTCGCCTTGATACCGTCATCCGCCATCTTCTTGATCATCTTGGCAATACCGGCTGTACTTACGGTGATGCGACGCGCGGCCATGCCCAGGCCATCATGAGCCGTGATGCGCTCGATGCTCTTCATGACGTTGGCGTAGTTCAGCAAAGGCTCGCCCATTCCCATGTACACGATGTTGCTCAGCGGCTGCCCGTACTGGCGCAGGCTCTGCTCGTTAATACGCACTACCTGGTCGTAGATCTCGGCAGCGTCGATGTTGCGGACACGGTCCATGTAGCCGGTGGCGCAGAACTTGCAGGTGAGCGAGCAACCCACCTGGCTACTCACACAGGCTGTTTTGCGCTCATCGTGCGGAATCAGCACGCCTTCTACAATATTGTTGTCGTGCAGCTTAAAGGCTGACTTGATGGTGCCGTCGTTGCTGATTTGCTCCGTGGCCACCTGCACCGAGTTGATCGCGAAATGCTGGTCCAGCTTCTCGCGCAGGGCCAGGCTCACGTTGTTCATCTCCGTGAACGACCGTGCAGAGTGCTTCCAAAGCCACTCGTATACTTGCTTGGCACGGAAAGGCTTCTCGCCCTGCTCCACAAACCAGGCCTTCAGGTCGTCCAGCGTTAGCTTCCGGATGTCCTTCTTATTCAGGATATTTAGTTCTGCAATCATACTCATACTGCAAAATTACAAAAATCCTTAGGCTTTAGTTTCAATCTTTGCCTTTACTTCGGCTGGCAGGCGCATTAGTTTACGCTCCTGGTAATTAAAGCACAGCATACCCGTTTTGGCACGGGCTACTTCTTTGCCGTTTTGCTTGGTGATGTGGTAGGTGATGTCGAAACCATACTTGTTCAGGTCGTCAAATGCCATCTTTATACTTAAGGTGTCGCCATAGAAGCCTTCGCCTTTGTACTCAATGGCCACATCGGCCATAATCATACTTGCACCGGCCAGTTCCAGCTCGCTCCAGCCGAAATGGCCCAGCAACTGCATGCGCGCTTCGTGAATGATGGAAAGCAGCGCATCGTTGCCGAGGTGATTTCCGTAATTCAGGTCGGTTACGCGCACCGGGATCTGCGTGGTGAAGTGCGCGTGATCGGGAATGTATACTTGTATTCTTGCCATTTTACGTATATGCAGCAGCGGCGCGTTGGTAACACCAGTTGCAGGCCGCCTGCCACCTGTTTATTTATAGATTATAAAATGAATATATTGTAGCCTCTGTGCCGCAATGTGTACATTTGTACTGTAATACCAAAACCATGCATCTCGAAATACGACAGACCAAAGACGGCTCCAATACCCTTTACGTACCCGAACTGAACGAGCATTACCATTCGGTGCACGGAGCCATGCAGGAGTCGCAGCATGTGTTTATCAAGCATGGGCTGGAATACATGCTGGAGCAGAAAAAGGATTTGAAGATACTGGAGGTCGGCTTTGGCACCGGCCTGAACGCCATCCTGACCTTTCCGGCGGCGCAGGCAAAGAAAGCCTTTATCCAGTACGACAGCCTGGAGAAGTTCCCGCTAACAACCGATGTAGTGCAGCAACTGCACTACGAGCACATCATCCTGAACCCCGAGCTGTACGATAACTTCCTGAAGCTGCATGCCGCCCCCTGGAACCAACCGGTGGACATTATTCCCTATTTCACGCTGCAGAAGATCCACGAAACGCTGGAGGAGTTTTTGCCGCCACTTTCTTACTACGATGTGGTATACTTCGATGCCTTTGCCCCTGAGAAGCAGCCGGAGCTTTGGGCCGACGCCATGTTTGAGAAGCTCTTCAAGGCTATCCGGCCGGGTGGCGTTCTGGTGACTTACTGTGCCAAAGGCTCATTCAAGCGCAGCCTGAAAGCTGCCGGTTTCAAGGTAGAAGCCTTGCCTGGCCCTCCAGGCAAACGCGAAATGACACGCGGTGTGAAACCTTTCAGCGAAAACTAGAAGTATAGCAGGCCATTTATACTTCCGTTTTCAGCCCAGCAATCATTTCATCTATTTTCTGAAGCTTTTGCCCATACAGCATACGCACGCTCAGGCGGTAACCTAACGCACATAGAACGGAGAAGAGCAGCGTGCAAATGGCAAGTAGGAGCAAGCTGGCTTGCCTGCTTGCCGGGCTCAGGAATTCTTCCATCGGTACGCCAGCCACTTCAATCGAGAACAGCAGCATAGGCACACCAATCAGTAAAGTGCCGAGGCCTACTACCCAGGTATAATGCCGCACCATCGTGTTGGCCACCGTTCTAAAGTCCACCAGGTACTTGAGCACACTGTCCTTCAGCTCTACCTGCGCCAGTTTCTGCAGCATGGTTTCGTTGTAAAGGTATAAAGCCGTAAACACGCCCGCTAAGAAGAGGGCAAAGCTGTAGTAGCCAAACAACGCCAGCAGCCCCACCACAACCAGCGCCACAAACGGCAGTGCCCGCTGGTCTGCCCTGGCTGTTTTGTTGATCTTCTCGATCAGGTTCTCTGATTCCCGGTTTCTCATCTCGTTCATTTTTTGGGTTGATAAATTGGGTTCGTTTATCTGAAAGCCCTTGTTCCAGATATTTTTGAAATCATCTGTGCTATCCATGAATCAGCTGTTTTAAGGTGTTTTTGATTCTGTTTACTTTCACGCCCACATGGTTCGTTTTTATGCCCAGTATCTCGGCAATCTCTTTGTAGCTTTTATCTTCGAGGTACAGGATGATGATGGCCCGGTCAATTTCCTTTAGCTTTTTAATGGCTTTGTAGAGTTGCTCAAACTGCTCTGCCTCCGTTGCGTCTGTCTCTGTCCGTAACATGTCGATTTCCTTCAGAGAACCTGTTTCTACCCGCTTCTTCGCCTTCTTGAAGTGCGTCAGGCAAACGTTCAGCGCCACACGGTACACCCAGGTAGCCACCGCCGATTTGTCTTCAAAAAAGCTGTGCGAGCGCCACAACTGCAGGCATACTTCCTGGAAATAATCCTCGTAGTCTTCGTCGGTATCGGTGTAGGCCCGGCATATTTTGTTGATGATGCCGGTGTTCTCCCTGATAAACCTGTTGTAGAAATCGATCGTCATGTAGCTGAAAGTCTTTGCATGGTTAGTAGGCGGCGTGGCAGGTTTTATTACAGCAGGCGCCAAATTTATTTCGAAGGCGGCCTATCAGGACCCTGCCAACTTAATCGCTGCAGCTTTGTTACCTTTGCAATCGTAAACAGAACCAAACATACACAATAGCTATATGGCATCAGAATTTCATCAGCTGGAAGCAAAAACACTACAGGGGCAGGACGTGCAAATGGACGCCTTCAAGGGCAAGGTGGTGCTGGTGGTGAACACGGCTAGCCAGTGTGGCCTGACACCGCAGTACGAGGGGCTGGAGGAGCTTTACCGCAAGCATAAAGACGAGGGCCTAGTTATACTTGGTTTTCCATGCAACCAATTTGGCAACCAGGAGCCGGGCGGCAGAAAAGAGATCGAAGAAGGGTGCCTGATCAACTATGGTGTCAGTTTCCCAATGTTCGATAAGGTGGATGTGAACGGCGACAATGCGCACCCCGTGTTCAGGTACCTGAAGTCGAATTTGGGTGGGCTGTTCGGCAGCAGGATCAAGTGGAACTTCACCAAATTCCTGGTGGATGCCGACGGCAATCCCGTAAAGCGCTTCGCCCCGATCACCAAACCGGAGAAAATTGAGCCCTACATCGAGAAGCTGCTGGCACAGAAGAAGGCTTAAAAGCAGGCAGCCTATACTTGCAGGCATGGCGGATGTAAACTGCCGTTAACTGTAAATCAGAATAATCATACTTAACCAGGTGCGACAGTTGTATTGAAATCGGAAAACAGAAGCAGAGAGCGGAAGAGACATCCGAAAGTATAGCTTATCCTGAATTTGTCTCTTGTAAAGCCTCCTTATACTTTAAGCTGTTTAATGCTTATTTATTTTGCACTTATACACCAACCAGTGTTTTGAAATCATAAATAATAACTTACATTGCAGTGGACAAAACGCGCCCCTAAAATATAAGTTATATGATAAGCTTACTTAAGAAAGTTAAATTACAGGAAATGATTCGGCAGAACATCATCAAGCCTTTCCTGCCCAAGTATGAAGTGGTTTGCACTACCTATCAGGTAATTCCGGGCCTTCCGGTAAACGGCAACCACCAGAAGCATGCTTTTGACAAAGGTGCCTCTCTGGAAGCCAGAAACTTCTATGTGAAGGTGATTAACTCTGACCTGACCAAAACCATGGCCCCGGTGGAAGTGCACCTGAAGCGCCGCGGCAAAACGATTGAGAAGCAGAACTTCGGTCCGGTGGAGGAGCTAAAGAAATTCAACGTAGTGTACAAAGGCTAACAAAGCCCGCTGCCAACATGCAAGAAGCCTTTCCGGTACAGCCGGGAAGGCTTCTTTGTTTTAATTTCTTTCGCTGCTTACGGGCATTTTACACTTATAAATTCCGCAGCTGATTTGCTCAACTCTGTAGGTGCAATTTTCGTTTTCAATACGCCCTCATCTGCTATCAACCCCTGAATTTTCGGCAGTTAGGCAGCCGCTTGCAAGTAAGTGATGTGGTTCGCCCGCACAGGAGGCACATGTAGCTTTCACAATTTAAATGCGCTTGGAATGTACTTTAAGAAGCCCTATAAAATCATTCTTGCTGTGGTGGTGGTGCTGGTTATCTTCCGCATTGCGCTGCCTTACCTCGTGAAGGATTACGTGAATAAAGTGCTGGACGAACTGCCCGGCTATACCGGCCATGTAAATGATATTGACCTGCACCTGTACCGCGGCGCCTATACCATAAAGGGCCTGGTGCTGGTAGAGGAAAAAGGCAACCCAAAATACCCCTTCCTGCACATCGCACAGACAGACCTCTCACTGGAGTGGAAATCCCTCTTTAAAGGCGAGATAGTGGGGGAGGTGATTATGGAGCGCCCTGTTATGAACATTGTGGAGACGCCGGCCGCGCAGAGTGCCGCCAGGGAACCCACACAGGAGGACTGGACGCAGGTGGTGACAGACCTGATGCCCATTACCATCAACCGCTATGTGATCCACAACGGCAGGCTCGCTTACCTCGACTTCAGCGCCAGCCCCGACGTAAAGCTGCACATCGACAACATGCAGCTGGTGGCGCTAAACCTGGCAAACGTGGAAAACGAAACTACTGCGCTGCCCTCTACTATCCATGTTACCGGGAAATCCGTTGGGGGCGGCACTCTGAAGAGCGACATGCGTGCGAACTTGCTGAAGGAGATGCCCGACCTGGACGTGAACATGCAGCTAACGCAGGTGGACGTGACCAGCCTCAACAGTTTTATAAAGGCCAACGCCGGTTTTGATGTGGAACAGGGCAAGCTGGACATGTACAGCAAAGTGAGGCTGACCGATGGGCAGTTGAACGGCTACATGAAGCCTTTCCTGGAGAACATAAAGGTTCTGAGCTGGAAGAAGGACAAGAAAGAAGACGGGTTCCTGCATGCTGCCAAAGAGGCGGTGATCGGGCTTTTCGCGGAGGCCGTAGAAAACCAGGAAAAAGACCAGATTGCGACGCAGGTGCCCATCTCAGGCAACATCAACAACCCCGATACCGACAACTGGCGCACGTTTGTGAACGTATTGCGCCATGCCTTCGTCGACGCCTTCAACAAAAGCCTGGAAAATGAGGCCAGCCGCGGAAATAAGAAGCAGGAAAAGAAAGACTAGCACGATACTTATGCTCGTTTTCCTGCCCGTGCCTCAGCTTAAGAATTCCCGGCTGCTCTTAAACCTATCATGCCTCCCGCCGTTTCTACCTAACTCAACATGCTTCTAAGCTTGTTGTGAAATTAGTTTGCACCGCTATACGTAGCACAGGAAAACAAACATGGAATATAGAAAGATTGGCGCATCAGATTTAGAGTTATCTGTGGTAACATTTGGGGCATGGGCAGCAGGTGGCTGGATGTGGGGCGGCACCGAGCGGAAGGATTCAGTGGAAGCCATCCGGGCCTCTTATGATTTGGGCGTTACCTCCATCGACACGGCCCCCATTTACGGCCAGGGCACCAGCGAAGAAATAGTGGGCGAGGCCATCAAGGGCTTGCCCCGCGACAAAGTACAGATACTAACCAAGTATGGCATGCGCTGGGACCTGAACAAAGGCGCGCTCGCCATGAAAAGCCAGGACAACAATGGCCGCGAGATAGATGTGCACAAGTATGCCGGCCGCGAAAGCATCATCAAGGAGTGCGAAGACAGCCTGCGCCGCCTCGGCACCGACTATATCGACCTGTACCAGATCCATTGGCCTGACGTGACTACACCCATTGAGGAGACAATGGAAACGGTGGCGCAGCTGATAAAGGAAGGCAAAGTGCGCCAGGCCGGTGTCTGCAACTACAGTGTGGAGCAGATGCGGGAGGCGGAGAAGTATGTGCAGTTGGTATCGAACCAGGTGCCCTACAGTATGGTGAAGCGCGGCATTGAGGAGGACGTGGTGCCTTACTGCCTGGAGCACAACAAGGCCATACTTGCCTACAGCTCCCTGGAGCGTGGCCTGCTAACAGGTAAAATGAAACCCGGCTATACTTTCAGCGAAGGCGATCACCGCGCCAATTTATACTTCTTTCAGGATGAGAACCTGGAGCGCACCGATGCATTCCTGCAGAAAATAAAGCCTCTGGCCGAGGACAAAAATGCTACGCTGGCGCAGCTGGTCATCCGATGGACCGTGGAGCAACCGGGCATCACCATCGCCCTGGTTGGTGCCCGCAACGCCCAACAGGCCACACAAAACGCCAAGGCCCTGCACGTAAAATTAAGCCCGGACGAGATCAGCTTTATCACCGAAGAACTGAACAAACTGGAGCTAGTGAAACCTTAACAAGCCTTATTCACACTTGGAGGAAAGGCAGCTGCTGTTTTAAGTGGCTGCCTTTTTTGTTTTAGCTAATTAAGAACCTATAGCTCTTTATCAAATAAATATTATTTTGCCTATATTACATTACAGCTAGACATTACCTAATTGTCGTCATGGAAGAATACGAAGCAACTGAAGCTTTTGCTTATATCAAGTATGAAGGAGAATTAGTAAGAGATGGATTCTTAGATGCCAGGAAAGCTGGTGAGGCACTCTTAGGAATTGATGAGGCACTGCGTTTCTTTATTTCTCACGAGGACCCTTCTTTGCAATTGGTTGATTTTGAAATACCAGTTCGTGTACGGAAAGGGAGCTGGGAAACTATATTCTTAGAGAACTTTGATGCGCTACTATTAAAAACTGCTGTTACTTGGGGAGCAACAAAATATTTCGGTACCGCATTAGAGGAAATTGCAAAGAATGACTTCAAGGAGCTAGGTTTTAAAGATATTTTTAAGAGTGCATTCAAGGCCATGACTTGGGTAATCAAACTTGCAAAACATCTAGGTTCTCTGGCAAATAAAAAACTTGATCATTTTGAATTTACAGGTGACGGCAAAGTCGCCGTAGAGAATAATGAGGGAGAAACTTTAGCTGTCCCTGCTCAATATTTAAAACTTTTTGCAGCATGCCCTAATGACTTATTTTCAAAATTAGCTAGAGTTATAGAAGATGAACGTGAACTAGTCATTGGTTATAAAGACAAGGATGATTCTAACTTTGTTAGAGTAAAATTGGGCAAGAAGTTTATTTTTATTCCTAACGAGGATGAGAGTGAAATTCTTTTTCCAGAGTTAGTACATAACAGTTATGTAGAACTTTCGGGCCATGTGTCTAGAGGGAATGAAAACTCTAACACTTTAGGATTTCTTTATCAGGACCATGTACTAACATGCTATCCCAGCGAAGGCAACATCAAAAGTTTCAAGGGTGCTCTTTTTACTAATGCAATAGTAAAAGGATACGTAGATCGATTAGACAAAAAGACTGGCGAATTGATAGAAAAAAGGCCTAGAATAAGGTTCTTAGAAGTGGTATCGACTGAACCAGACAACAGGCAGCTCAAGCTCTTTTAGGTTGTTAAGTTACAACCCTTCGCTTCACGTCTAACCTGTTGCAGCACATCCCAGCACCGAACCTCCCCCTTAAAAAAACCCGTACTGCTACGTTGTAAATCAGTACCTTCACCTAGTTATACTTAAACCTGCTGCACAAACGCACCCAGCCGCATACATGAAGAAAGCAGCGATTATTTTAATTCAAGCCGTAGGTACTTTCACCATACTTGCCTCGGCTTTACCGCTGCTTACGTTCGAGGAGTGGTACGTAAGGGTTTTCGATTTCCCACGCATGCAGCTCCTTGCCATGGCGCTGCTTAGCCTGGTGCTGTTCCTGTGGCTCGGCACGCGGCACCGCAAGCGCGACAAGGCTCTTCTCGCAGGGCTGGGGCTTGCCGTTGTTTACCAAGCCATCAATATTTTCCCGTATACGGCACTTGCTCCTGTGCAGGTAAAGCAGGCAGAAGAGGACAGCACACCGCAAAATGAGCTGAGTATTTTGGTATCGAACGTGCTCATGCCAAATAAAAATCACTACGCGCTGATCTCCCTTATCCAGAACCTGAACCCGGATATGCTACTGCTGCTGGAGTCTGACTCGGTGTGGCAGGAAGCCCTTGCAACCACTACGGCCAAGTATCCCTACCGCATCGAGATCCCGCTGGCTAATACATATGGTATGCACCTGTACAGCCAGCTGCCATTGCGACAGAAAAGAATTCGCTACCTGCTGGAGAAGGACATCCCCTCTATCAAAACATATGTAAAACTCCGGAACGGCGTTTGGGTTGAACTGCATGCCGTGCACCCGAAGCCTCCCGTCCCGATGGAGGACCCGAACTCAAAGAAACGTGATGCTGAGATTGTGCTGGTGGCCAGTGATATTTCGGACTCAAAGTACCCCGTGGTGGTGGCCGGCGATTTTAATGATGTGGCGTGGTCGCGCACTACGGCGCTTTTCCAGGAAGTAAGCGGCCTGCTGGACCCACGCGTGGGCAGAGGGCTTTTCAGCACCTTTAACGCAAATTACCCGATGCTGCGCTGGCCCCTCGACCACGTCTTCCACTCTGATCATTTTAAGCTGGTGCAAATAGAGCGGCTGCCGTACATCAACTCCGACCATTTTCCCATCTACATCAAGCTAAGCTTTGCGCCTGAAAACGAGTACGAGCAGGAAGAGCCGGAAGCGGACGAGGACACGCATGAAGAGGCCATCGAAACAATACAGGAAGGGGTAGAAGAGGCAAAGAAGAACTAGCTTTTGGCTTCCCAAACCCAATCCGGCATCACCACCGCATCCAGCGGCACATCATACTTGTTCAGGTCAGAAATGCGCTCCACTGGCTGCTCTAACGATAAGCCCACCTTCAGCACATCCGGGCGGCAATCGGCCAGGAAACGATCGTAGAAGCCTTTGCCATAGCCCACGCGGTGGCCGGTTCTGTCGAAGGCCAGCAACGGAATCAGTACGATGTCCACCTCCTGCGCATGTATGATTTGGGCATCCTGCGGCTCCGGAATGCCCCAGTTGTTTTCTACAAGTATGGCCTCGTTGGTGAGGTGGTGGTGCGTGAGCAGGTTCTGCTCCACATCGGTTACCGGCACCACAATGCGCACCTGGGGTTGCTCCAGCCACAGCCGCTCAATTATAAGCCAGGTGTTTACTTCGTTATTTTTGATGATGGGCAGGAACACGTGTACCGTTTGTCCCGCCTGCAACTCAAAGTGCCGGAAGAACTGCCCGGCAATGCTTACACTGCAGCGCTGCACCTCGTCAGCGGGCATTGCCCGCCGCTTTAGCAGCATACTCCTGCGCAGGTCTTCCTTCAGCATGTGCTTTACTCCTCCTCCAATATCGTAAACTTAAATTCCAGCGGATCAAAAGCCTCTACCAGGGCAGGTATGAAGTCGGGGTTGTTTGTGGTGTAAGAGAGCAGGTTATCTTTGCGCTCCTGCAGGCTGCCGCCCGGGAACAGCTTATCCTTCAGGTTCTCGAGTTGCTTAAAGGTCTGCTCGTGCTTGTTGTCGCGTGCCTTGGAGATCTTCTTCTCCAGCATCTGCAGGGCGTTATGCGCTTTCTGCTCCTCGGCTCCCACGGCCTTTACCAGCGTGGGGTCAATCTCCTTCGCCAGCTTCTCCACTTCGGCAAAAGCGGCGGCCACGGCTTTGCGCTGTGCGGTCAGGTCAATATCCTCTTCGTGAATCTGGGCAGATAGCTGCTTTTTCAGCTCCTGGTACTCCTGGAACAGCTCCTGCGGCTCCAGCCCTAATTTGTGCATGCGGTTGGCATTGCTGCGGCTTATGTAGAGGGCAGAGTTGCGCAGCATCAGCACCGGGAAAGCCACATTATAGGCGGCAAACAGCGCTTTAAGCTGAAACCAGTAGGCTACCTCTGCGCCACCGCCAATGTAAGCCAGGTTTGGAAGTATAAGCTCTTCGTACAGCGGCCGCAGAATCACATTCGGGCTGAAGCGCTCCGGGTGCGCCTGTGCTTCCTGCCGGATCTCCTCCAGCGTAAAGCTGGTGTCGGTGTTAAGTACTTTATAGGTGTCGTCTTCCTGCACAAGGCGCTCACGCAGTGTATCGGTCAGGTAAAACAGGTTTATCTCGCGCGAGTATACTTGCGGTTTATAGCCTGCTTCTTCCAGTTGCGCACTCGCCTCCTCCACCAATTTGTTCGACAGCTGTTCTGTCAGCTCCTTCTCTACCACCGGTAGCAGCGCCTTTTTCAGTTCGGCATGGTCACCGTCAATACTTACCAGGCCGTACTCGCCAAACAGCGCATGTGTAATAGCGCGCGTGGCATCAGCCAGGTTCCTGCTGTTGCGGTAGGCCTCCTCAAAAATTGGGTATGCCTCCGGCAGTTCTGCCAGCAGTGGCTCCATGTCTTCCAGCGAGAATCTGCCAACAGCTCCGGTCTGGTCCGTCTCCCAAGTATACTTCTTCCCGAACAGGTTAAAGTGGTTGATCTCGGCAAAGTCGTGGTCTTCGGTGGCCATCCAGTACACCGGCACGAAGTTGTAGTCCGGGTAGCGCTCCTGCAGTTGTTTGCAGGTGTTGATGGCTGTAACGATTTTGTAAACGAAGTATAGCGGACCGGTAAAGATGTTAAGCTGGTGGCCGGTGGTGATGGTGAAGGTATTGGGCTGCAGCAGCAGGTCGATGTTCTGCTGCACCTTTGGGTGGATATCGGAGAGGGAAGTATATTGCTCCTGCAGTGCCTGGTGCAGCGTTTGCCGCTGTGCTTCACTAAAGCTTTTCTCCTTTAGCTGGGCCTCGAAAGCCTCGAGGGTTGGGAAGTGGTTGTAAAACGGTTGCAGCTGCTCGCTACAACAGAGATAGTCGCGCACGGTATCAGAAAATGCGCCAGTGGCGGCATAATCCATCTTTGTTATTTTCATTGTCTGTACTTCCATCTGCTTTGTAGCCGCGGGTTTGCTCTTTAAACAGTTTAGCGGGAAATGTGTTGCCGCCAATTGCCGCTTTCCCACAAAGTAAAGATATTATTTCCGCTTTTGCAGCCAACACGACAGAAAGCAGGCCGCCTGGGATGAGCTTAAAACCATTCCGCTGACACACGTAAACAAACCTATACTTCTAAAATACAGACTATGGGATTATTAAGCGGAATGATGGGCAACGCCTCCGAGGTGTCTATCGAGAAAATAACAAAAGAGTTTCAACCCATCCTCATTGATGGCGAGCAGATTGAGCGGGCCTACCGGCTGATACGGGACATGCTGGTGTTTACTAACAAGCGCCTCATCCTCGTGAACCGCCAGGGCCTCACCGGCTCCAAAACCGATTACCAGAGCATCCCCTACAGCAGCATCAAGATGTTCTCCAAAGAAAGCGCCGGCATCGGCGACCTGGATGCAGAGCTGAAGATCTGGCTGACCGGAGAAACAGCGCCCACCATCAAACAGGACTTTAGGAAAGGTGACAATATCAATGAGGCCTACCGGGTGCTTAGCCGGCATGTGCTGAAATAGGACCTGCCCCCTCCTAACAACAGGAGGGGGTTCTTTCGAGGAGTTGCTTGGTTACCTGCACAAAAATAATAATTTGTATATGAGGAAAGACCAGTTGCATAGCATTCCGACCCTAAAAGAGCAGCGGGCAATTTTGCGTAATAATTTGACACCCGCGGAGGAAGAGCTTTGGAGGCTGCTACGAAAGCATAAGCTGAATGGGCTTAAGTTCAGAAGACAACATAGTATAGGCGGCTATATCGTGGACTTCTACTGCGCGTCCTTGAAATTAGTCATCGAAGTGGATGGTTCTGTGCACGACACAGAGGAAGCTATGGCCAATGACAAAGCGAGGTATGAAACACTGCAACATTTAGGTTATAAAATTATGCGCATCAGAAACAGCGACGTATTTGATTCTCCAGAGCATGTCTTAAAACGTATAACTGCAGCAACTTAAAACAACTAAATAACCCCCTCCTGTTTTTAGGAGGGGGCAGGGGGAGGTAAAACAAAAAGCCCCGCAAGCTATACTTGCGGGGCCTCTTAAAGTATTACTAATGAAAAGGAGGTCTAACTTACCACCTCGCCATACAAATCGAAGTCAGAAGAACCGGTGATTTTTACGTTAGCGAAATCACCAAGGCGCACATAAGCGTTATCTGCTGCCACAAGCACTTCGTTGTCTACTTCCGGGGAATCGTACTGGGTACGGCCCACGAAGTAACCGCTTTCTTTGCGGTCGAAAAGCACTTTGAAGGTCTTGCCTACTTTCTCCTCATTCAGCTCTACAGAGATGCCCTGCTGCAGCTCCATAATGGCGTCAGCACGGTCCTGCTTTACCTCCTCCGGCACGTCATCCTCCAGCGTGAAGGAGTGCGTGTTGTCTTCATGGGAGTAGGTAAAAATGCCGAGACGGTCGAATTTCGTCTCTTCTACCCAATCGTACAGTTCCTGGAAGTCTTTGTCAGTTTCGCCTGGGTGACCAGCGATTAGAGTGGTTCTAAGAGCAATGTCCGGCACGCGCTGGCGAATCTGGTCAACCAGCTCAATGGTGCGGCGCTTGCTGATGCCGCGGCGCATGGTCTTGAGCATGTTGTCCGAAATGTGCTGCAGCGGCATGTCCATGTACTTGCAGATGTTGTCGCGCTCGTTCATCACGTCAAACACCTCCATCGGGAATTGCGATGGGTACGCATACTGCATCCTGATCCACTCGATGCCGTTGACATCAGACAGATTGCGAAGCAAATCAGCCAGCTTGCGTTCGCCGTAGTGCTGTAAACCATAGTAGGTCAGGTCCTGGGCAATCAGCACCAGTTCCTTTGTGCCCATACTTGCCAGGCGTTTAGCGTCGCGCACCAGGTCCTCAATCGGACGGTCCACGTGCTTGCCCCGCATCAGCGGGATGGCGCAGAAAGAGCAGGGGCGGTTGCAGCCTTCAGCTATTTTAAAATAAGCGTAGTGGGATGGTGTAGTTAGCAGGCGCTCCCCGATCAGTTCATGCTTGTAATCGGCCTCCAGCTTCTTGAGCAGCTGAGGCAATTCCAGTGTTCCGAAATAGGCGTCCACCTGCGGAATCTCCACTTCCAGCGATTCCTTGTAGCGCTGCGACAGGCAGCCTGTTACGTACAGCTTGTCGATTTGGCCGGCTTCTTTGGCATCGGCGTAGCGTAGAATGGTGTCGATAGACTCCTGCTTGGCGTTGTCGATAAAGCCGCAGGTGTTAACGATCACTATGTTGGAATCGTCTTTGTCAGACTCGTGCGCCACGTCAATCTCATTGGCACGCAGCTGCCCCATCAACACTTCGGAATCCACCAGGTTTTTGGAACAACCCAATGTAATTACGTTTACCTTATCTTTTTTAAGCGTTCTTACTTTCACAAATTAATAGCTAGCATTGTAATTGATCAGAAACTCCACAGTTGTCACCTGCCCCTGCTGCACCTCTACCGGAAAAATATTGTTCTCCCCGTCGAAAAGGTTGGCATACAGGCCCTTCTCCTCTTTCGAGAAAAGGCTATACTTGCCGGGTGCCAGGCCAACCGCAAAATTGCCATTAGCATCTGTAACAACCTGAGTCACTAAATTAGTTTGAATGTTGGTGTGAAAAACACCCTCCAGCGTATTGGTCTGGGTGCCTTTGGTAAGCTCGTAGATGTAAAGTGTGCGTTGTGCACCGCGTTTACCTGAACTCTTGGGCGCGTTGGGCGAGGGCATCTGGTTACCTGACTCCATCACCACGCGACCACGTATACCTTGTGCAATAGGGGCTTGCTGCTCCTGTGCCTGCTTTTGCTGTCCCTGTGCGGGCAGTTGCCCCTGCTGTGTTGCTCCGGAATTTTCCATCGGTTCTTCTTGAATTGGGGGTTGATGGGAAGTTTTGGCGCCATTGCAGTTTAAGAGCAGCAACGCCAGCGGTAACAGCAGGAACTTAGGCATGATGGTTTTATTTACGTGAAAAGAAAGCCTCTACAAACGCGTTCTTGTCGAACAGTTGCAGGTCCTCAATTTTCTCGCCAACTCCGATATATTTCACCGGAATCTTGAACTCATCTGAAATACCGATCACCACACCGCCTTTGGCTGTGCCATCCAGTTTGGTAATGGCCAGTGCCGTTACATCGGTTGCCTTGGTAAACTCGCGGGCCTGCAGCAGGGCATTCTGGCCTGTGCTGCCATCCAGCACCAGCAGTACCTCGTGCGGCGTGTCTTCTGTTACCTTCTGCATCACGCGCTTTATTTTCGAAAGCTCGTTCATCAGGCCCACCTTGTTGTGCAGTCGACCGGCTGTGTCGATAATCACCACATCGGCATTCATCTCCACGCCTTTCTTCACTGCATCATAAGCCACAGAAGCCGGGTCGGTGTTCATGCCATGCGATATCACCGGCACACCCACGCGCTCTCCCCAAATGATCAACTGGTCTACCGCGGCAGCCCGGAAAGTATCGGCGGCACCGAGTACCACCTGCTTTCCTGCTTTCTGAAACTGGGAGGCGAGTTTGCCGATGGTCGTGGTTTTACCCACACCGTTCACGCCCACCACCATAATCACATAAGGTTTGATGCCCGCAGGCAGCTCAAAGTTGGCACCGTCGCCGGCTTTGTTCTCTTCCAGCAGCGCCGCGATCTCCTCACGCAGGATACGATCCAGCTCGTCGGTACTCACGTACTTGTCGCGGGCCACGCGCTTCTCGATGCGGTCGATGATCTTCACTGTCGTCTCTACCCCCACATCGGCATGTACCAGGATCTCCTCCAACTCATCGAGCACCTCCACGTCTACCGTGGACTTGCCCATTACGGCTTTGCTCAGCTGGCCAAAAAAGTTGCTCTTGGATTTCTCGAGTCCTTTGTCCAGCGATTCTTTTTTCTTCTCTTTACCAAAAAAGTCAAAAATTCCCATGCCGGTTTATGTGTAGGGTGAATGCTATCAGGGTTGATACGGTAATATACTAAAAAAGTCCCACCAGTGGGACTTCTTCATGTTGATCTATTTATAATGCAGCGTAGGCTGTCTTATTTTCTAGCAAGGAACTCCTGTACTTTATCAACAGGCACCATTTCTTCTCTAAAGCTGTAAGCACCAGTCTTAGGAGATCTTACGGCCTTAATCACTTTTGCCCAGTCTTTACCTGTAGCGGTTTTTAGGGTTGCAACTACCTTCTTAGCCATGGTTATTTAATTTCTTTGTGTACAGTTACTTTTCTCATCACAGGGTTGAACTTCTTAAGCTCCAGGCGCTCAGGTGTGTTCTTTCTGTTTTTGGTAGTGATGTACCTTGAAGTTCCAGGTAGGCCAGAAGCTTTGTGCTCTGTGCACTCCATAATAACCTGGATTCTATTACCTTTTGCTTTTTTAGCCATCTCGACAGTAATTTTTTAATTGGGACTGCAAATATAAAAGCTTAAATCTCTAATTACAAACAAAGTAAAACTTTTATTGTGAAACCAGCCTTTAAAGCTTCACAAATTTTACACCTGCCGTTTTATCTGTTCTACCTGCACCGGTAATACCGGAGAAAGCGCAGCAAAGGTTAAAAAAACAGCAACGGAGCGAAAGCAAATACAGCTTCTCTCCGTTGCCGGTATTTTATGTAATTTACCAGATGGCTTTTGCCCGGACTGGTGCTTTATACTTTAATGCTAATAGCAACCAAAGCCTGCACAGCCGGTAAACGGCCTCTAGTACATGATGTACCCTTGCGCTACTGCTTTCTTCAACACGGCAGAAATACCGTTCTTGTTGATTGTTCTAAGTGCAGACGTAGAAACTTTCAATGTTATCCATGCATCCTCTTCCGGGATGTAAAAACGCTTCTTCTGAAGGTTTGGATTGAACCTACGCTTCGTCTTGTTGTTAGCGTGCGATACGTTGTTACCTACGCGTGGTCTCTTACCTGTTAAGTCGCAAACTCGTGCCATCTTGTATTCTTTTCTGGTTTATTTCAATAGGGGTGCAAATATCTGCATAAAGATGCACAATATCAAACCCGTACTTAAAAATTTCAGCTTAATGTGTACCATCTGCGCCCAGACAGCCTTCAGGTGACAAACTTTATACTTAGCCGGGCTGCTTTCCTGCCGCCTTCTGCTCTTTTCGGAAGCCGTAGGGGCAGTTCGTGCAGGCGTTTTTGCAGCAGTACCCCCGCTTGAGCAGGTACTTGGCCGTGAGTACCATCAGGCCCTGCGCATTAAAGTAAAAGTCTTCTCCCTCTGTTAACTTCTGGCTCAACGGTATACTTTCTGGTTTCCTGCAAATAACGCTAATTCTACTCTTGCACCCAAGGCGCATTTATACTTTCGGCTGCAAGAATAAGTGCGTGTAAGCAAGTATGGGCAGAAACAAATCTGTAAACCGGCAGCCACTTGGGTACACAGGCAGCAGGCAAAGTGGGTTTAAAGCCTGCCAGCCACATCTAACAGCTACCAGCAGGCTGCTCCATTACCTGCGAATTTTGAAGTAGGCCCGAATTCCGTAAATTTGACAACCCGAAGCAGTTAAAAGGGTAAAAAGAAAAGGCGGCACAGCTGCTATTGTCACACGATTTCAAAAGAAAACTATGAGCACTCAGACCATCAACACCAGCCAGGAGGCCATCGACATCGAGCATCAGTACGGAGCACACAATTACCACCCGCTGCCGGTGGTGCTCAACCGCGGCGAGGGCGTTCACCTCTGGGACGTGGAGGGAAAGCACTACTTCGATTTCCTGTCGGCATACAGCGCGGTAAACCAAGGCCACTGCCACCCAAAGATCATTAAGGCACTGGTAGAGCAGGCGCAGCAGCTGACGCTTACCTCCCGCGCCTTTTACAACGATAAGCTGGGTGCTGCCGAGAAGTATATCTGCGAGTACTTTAACTACGACAAATCACTGTTCATGAACTCGGGCGCCGAGGCGGTAGAAACAGCTATAAAGCTGGCGCGTAAGTGGGGCTACATGAAAAAGGGTATCGCGCCGCACAAGGCCGAGATCATTGTGGTGGAGCACAACTTCCACGGCCGCACCACCGGCATCATCTCCTTCTCCACCGATCCGGACTCTACCAAAGGCTTCGGCCCGTACATGCCCGGATACAAGGTAATTCCTTACAACGATGTGAACGCACTGGAGCAGGCGCTGAAAGAAAACCCGAACGTTTGCGGTTTCATGGTGGAGCCGATACAAGGCGAGGCAGGCGTAGTGGTTCCGGATGAAGGCTACCTGGCAAAGGCACACGCACTGTGCAAGGAGTACGATGTGCTGCTGATGGCCGACGAAATACAAACCGGCATTGGCCGTACGGGCAAAACACTCGCCAGCAAGTATGACGATGTGCAGGCGGACATCCTTATACTTGGCAAGGCGCTTTCGGGCGGTGTGCTGCCGGTTTCCTGCGTGTTGGCCAACGATGACATCATGCTGTGCATACAGCCGGGCGAGCACGGGTCTACGTTTGGCGGAAACCCATTGGCTGCCGTGGTAGCAATCGCGGCCCTGGAGGTAATTAAAGAAGAGCAACTGACCGAGAATGCACACAAATTAGGTGAGATTTTCCGCGAGCGCATGCAGCGCCTCATCAGCAAGCGCCCTGAGCTTATCACACTCGTGCGCGGCCGCGGCCTGCTGAATGCCATCGTGATCAAGCCAACTGCCGATGGCAGAACCGCCTGGGATGTATGCGTGGCCATGATGGAGAAAGGCCTGCTGGCCAAACCAACGCACGGCGACATCATCCGCTTTGCTCCTCCGCTCGTGATCTCGGAAGAGCAGCTGCACGAGTGCTGTGATATTATTGAGGAAGTTATCTTGAACTTTTAATTTTTAAGACGTTAGATTTTAGACATTAGATACTAGATTTATGATAATATGAAAGGCAGAGGCGGAAGCTTCTGCCTTTTCTCTTTTATGCTGGTTAGCAGTAGCACTTACCGCACATCATTCTGGCGCAAGCGTCCGCTTGTGCCTTGCGGCAGCAAAATTATACTTGCCCCAGTTGTTCATACCACTTGCATTAGGATTAAGGCTGAGGGGAGAGCGGGTGTAGTTCCTATACTTCTCCCCGCAGTTGTCTCTCGCCATTCATTGCCTCCCACTAGTGTCATCACGACGATAGGAGAGGTCTTAACAGAACTCCAGATGGCAATGGTAAGAAATGATAATAGTCTGTCGGAAATCACGTATTTGCTTGATTTGTGCACGTCGGCACAAGCGGACGCTTGCGCCAGTGAACGGATGTTCCAGTACCTCTCACCGAGGACGTTTTAAAATTGCTTGGCCCTTACCCACTTTCTCTTCACCTTCCTCAGATTTTAAGCTGCTTCAGCAGCAGCTGGCATTATATATGCTATTGCTATACTTGCAATTTTACCATTGCGCAATAAATACATCCATACTTCTACAACTATGAAAAATCTATTAGCTGCTGCTGTGCTGGCCGGAGTGCTGGCGCTGCAGGGGTGCACTGTTCCACAGATGGCTGTGGAGCCCGGTTTCAAATCGCAGGCACAGGAATTGCCGGTGGAGGGACGCAAAACCTTTAAGCCAAACGGCAACTTCTCCATCGGCGACTTTACGGTGGCCAACGTGCACCGCGGCTGGAAGAGAAGCGGCGGCTTTGCCATACTTGGTTACGAAAATCTTAAGTCTCAGCAGCAGTATGAGTTCAGCCTGCAGAACGGCCAGGGGCAGGAATGGTATGTGTTTGGCGCCAGCAGGCTGCACGAGAAAAACCTGACCTCCAACAACGGCATCAGCATCCGTCTCTCGCCCAACCTCGAGTACTACACCAGCCATTTCACCTCGCCCGAGAGCGGCCAGTGGACCCTGCTTACCGCCGACCCCGGCCATTACACAGACCGCAAGCGCTTTGACGGGGAACTGACGAATGGCCGCACCCGCTACACCGTGTCGCCGGTGTATAAGTTTGAGGGCAAAGGACTCCCGCTCCCCGACCTGGCAGGGTATGAGTTTAAGGCTGGCGAAGAGGTGCTGGGAGCAGTGCAGGTGCTCAACAACGGCAAAGTTTGGCTGAAGACTAACTTGCCGGAAGACACGCGCATGGTACTTACTAGCGCCATGGCCTCGCTACTGCTCTACGAGAAGCTGCAGGACTCCAATACCACCCTTGCCATAGAATAGGTCCCGGCGCACTACAACAGCGATTCTATTTGCTGCTTATGCTATCGGCAACGCGGCATCGCCACTGAAACAATACCTGAAAATGCGTGCAAAGCTTTTGCAGGTGAAGCTCCTTGGTGCTATGCGCCCACTTGCTCATGGGTCTGTAGGTAAAGTGCTTTCTTACCTTTCTTAAACTGGTCCTCATGGTGCATACTTTATTTCATGGTGTGTATCCCGGGCAGCAGGTGGAGCTTTTAAGGTTAAAGAAGAAGGCCTGCAACAGTAGCAGGCCTTCTAACTCAACTTAACCATCTTACTCATACAATCATTTGCAGAACTGCCCGCATTAGCACTATTGTCATCCATCGTTTTCGCTCATCGCTGGCCATACTTAAAACAAAGCTTTGGTGAAGGGCTTGCGAGAGAACACTGTTGCCTCGTCCACATCCTTTAGGCGGCAGATAAAGCGGGTCATGCGCTCCACGCCAAAGCCTGCACCGGCTGTTTTTGGAATTCCACCCTCTTTGGCTATTTCCAGGTAGTGCGCGAAAGTCTCCTCACTGGTGCCTACCTCGGCCATGCGCCTGCGGATCTGGTGGTACTCATGCTCCCGCTCTGCCCCCGACAATCCCTCGCCGAAGCCCTCCGGCCAGATTACATCGTAGTTCAAGTAGGTGCCCGGCTTTTTGGGGTCTTCTTTGTCGTAAAACTCCCGCTTGTGGTTCAGCAGCCAGAAAGGCTCCGTTGCCTCTCTCGATTTGATGTGCTCGTGATCAGGGCCAAGCGCTGCCTCCAGCTTTTCGGTGCGGTACACAGCCCACTTCTCATACTGCGGCAGCAGCTCCCCCCGAAGCTCCAGGATCAGCTCAGGCAGCTCCTCGTTCAGGCGGCGGAACACGAAATTCACCAGCTCCTCCATAAACTCCATAACAAAGAAGCGGTCTTTGCCCTTAAACTCGAAGTCAACCTGGGTGAACTCGAACAGGTGCCGACCGGTTCCGGCACGGTCGCCAAATTCCAGGCGGACGTTCGGCGACACAATGTAGAGGCTGTCCAACCCCGGGTTCATCAGGGCCAGTTGCTTATGGAAGATCATGGATTTGGTAAGGCTCCAGCGCTGCTCGGCATACCCGATGGAGGCATCCACCACGCCATGGTTCAGCGGGTCCGTGATGGGCGACAGCATGAGCGGCATCAGCTGGGTAAGGCCTTTCTTAAACATGAAATCATGGGTGGCCCGCACAATGCCCTGCTGCACTTTTAGTATTTTTGGCAGCCTGGCACGGCTCAGATGGCTCACAGTCGCCTCCAGCACCGTTGGTTCGGTTAGTGTTTCTAGCTCCATTTTTTGTTAAATTGTCAAACTTTAGATGATATATACATTACAAACGTAATGAAAGTTTCCTTTTATTGATAAATTATCAATAGTTAATTTTAATATTTATCATATTCTTATTTTAGATATAGTATCTTTGAAACTTTGTTAATAACAGCAAGTATAGGAGCATATGAATTATGAAATTGATAATCTGGACAAGCAGATTCTGAGCCTGCTGATGCTGGATGTGATGCGCCCCTACACCGATATTGCCAAGGAACTAGGCGTATCAGGTGGCACCATACATGTGCGCATGAAGAAGCTCAGCGAGATGGGCGTGGTAAAAGGAGCGCAGCTGCTGGTAAACCCCTCGGCCGTGGGCTTTGATATTTGCGCCTTTATAGGGGTGTTCCTGGAGAAGGGATCTGAGTACAACGAAACGGTGGCGAAGATGCGCGACATACCCGAGATTGTGGAATTGCATTACACCACCGGCTCCTACAGCATGTTCGCCAAAATCATTTGCCGCGACACCAACCACCTGCGCGAAGTACTGAACGAGAAGCTACAGTCCATAGCCGGCGTGCAGCGCACCGAAACGCTGATATCGCTGGAGGAAAGCATAAACCGCCAGATCAGGATAAACTAAAAACAGAAGAGGCGCCGGTAAGAGCGCCTCTTGTTGATAAATGGTGATAGGTTGATTCATCTTCTCCCCCCTGTCATTTCGACGACAGGAGAAATCTATCTGGGATTCTGTAAAGATCTCTCACTGCGTTCGAGATGACAGTTGTGGAAGTATAGAATTAGCCAACCTACCCCTCCAAGGAGGGGAGTAATGCCTTAAAGCAGAAGGATGGCCAATCCTTTAAACTATTTCAGTTTCTGGAGTGCCTCCCGCAGCCTGCCCACCGATGCCTTGATATCATCCAGTGAGGCACCGCCTACGGACAGTCTGAACCAGTTCAGGTCTTTGCCGGAGCCGAAGGCCGAGAATGGCACCACCGCCAGCTTCGCCTCGTGCAGCACATAAAACGTGATGTCCTGGCTTGTCTCCAGCACTTTGCCCTCTGCCGTGGTTTTACCAGCCAAGTTCATTTGAGCAGACAAATAGATTGCCCCCATCGGTTCAATCGCATCCACCGCAAACCCCTCTGACTTCAATTCCTTAAAGCCATTGTAAAGCACGTTCAGGCTTTCCTGCACCTTTGGCTTAAACTGGCTCATAAAGCTGTTTACCTCCTCCGGCTGCTGCAAAAACTCGGCTGTGGCCATTTGCTCGGCTTTAGGTGCCCAGGCACCCACGTGGCCAAGTATAGATTTCATCTTGTCCATCACCACCGTTGGGCCAAACGCGTAGCCTACGCGCACCCCAGTGGCAGCAAAGCACTTGGAAGTTCCGTCGATGTAGATGGTATAGTCACGTATTTCAGGACGCAGGCTAACCGGATCGTAATGCTCGGCAGTTCCGAAGGTTAGCATCCAGTAAATCTGGTCGTAGAGCAGGTAGAGCGGCTTCTCGCCTTCGCCACGGCTGCGGTTCTCCTCTAGCACCGCCTCGCAAATCTCCTCCAGGTCCTTTTTAGAGAACATGGTGCCCGTTGGGTTCAGCGGAGAGCACAGCGCCAGCATGGTTGCGCCTTTCAGGTGTGGCTTCACGTCGGCGGCAGTCGGCATGAAGTTGTTCTCAGGGCGCGTTTTCACCTCCACCGGCGTGGCACCTGATAAATGGCAGTAGTGGTTGTTGTTCCACGATGGCGTAGGGTACACTACCTTATCGCCCGGATCGACCAAAGCCATGTAGGTAGCATAGATCAGCGGACGGGAGCCGCCGGCCACCAGGATGTCGTTCTCGGGGTAAGCCAGCCCCAGGTGCTCCTGAGTAAAGGCCACTATAGCCTTGCGCAGCACCGCCACACCGTTTGCAGGCGGGTAATTGGTGTGCCCCTGTTCGTATGCTTTGGTGATGCCCTTGCGTAGCTCCTCCGGAATCGGGTAAATACTGGGGTTGAAGTCGCCGATGGTGAGGTTGCAGATAGGCTCTCCCTTGGCAATCATTGCATTCACCTCGCCAGCCACCCGAATTATTTCGGAGCCGATCAGGTTCTGCGCCATTTTAGAAACAGTCATGTCAGGAATCGTAATTTGATTAGTCCCTGCTAAATTAAAGATTTACACGCAGGTATTTAGCCGCTTAGCCGGAATTTGTTTGACGGGCAAGTATGGAAACTGCTGTTTTAAGGCTCAGGTCACCTCCACGGCATCTAGTGTTATGACAATTATATCCGCCTTCAGCCGCTCGCAGAAGTTCAGTTTTTTGCCTGATGCTTTATACTTAGAACAGCAGCGTGGCGGTTAGTTTGATGCGCAGGTTGTCTTTTTCCCGCTCCAGGGCGTAAGGGCCGTAGCGGTAAAAGGCGCCTACCCCAATGCCACTGAAAGGAGAGCTGATGATGTTGTTCAGCAGCAACCCCGACTCAAAAAAGCCTTTGCGCATACTGGTGTAGCTGTTTTCCGGAAGCTCCTGCAGCGACTCATCCATACTTCCGATTCCGATGTTCGTTACCGCTACCAAATCCGGGGCGAAGAAGCGGGTGTTGAAAAGGCGTTTCCCGAAGTTCTGCGAGAAGAATAGCGCGGCATACCTGTCGGAGAAGAATTCGTAGGGCTGCATGGTTTCAAACCCTGCGCCGGTGTATACTTTGTACTCCGGATTGTAGCTGCCATAGCCGTTAAAGCGTGTCACGAGCGGTGCATTGCCCGCCACCAGGCCTGCTGCAAGTATAAAACTGCTTTCGCCGAAGGTGCGGTGCCGGAACAGCTGCTGCAGGCGCGTCTCATACTTGTTGTAGCCGTAATCGCCGTCTAAAAAGCCCTCGATGCCGCGCGTGTACTGCAGCCACAGCACCGGGTGCTCCTGCTGCGGCATGGCCATAAGGCGGTTAAACTGCTGCATATATTTCTCGCCGGGCGCGTACCGAAAGCTGATCACTGCCTCTGTCAGGTCAAACTCCGGCAAAGCTGTGTTCTCCTGTCCCAGCAGCGTCGGCCTTCGTTCCTCCTGACGCAGTTGCACCTGTGCCTGCAGGTAGCGCTGCACGCGGCCGCGCAGGGCAACACTTTTGTGGGTGGTGTAGTCCATCTCAGGCAGCACGGCACGGCGCAGGTTGCCCAGCAGGCCGCGCTCCTCCTCAAAGGCCAACCGGTGCCCGCCTGTCTCCAGCACATCCTCGTAGTACACCGCTTTTAGCTGCAGCGCCATCGGCTGCGAAAGTATAACCGAGGCATCCGCGCCATACTTGGCTTCGTCATCCTTAAAGCCATAGCCCCAGTAGCCACCAATTTTAAACCGCTCCGACAAGCGCTCATTCGTGTGCGCCCCCAGCCCCAGCCGCAGTCCCTCAAAATCACTGAACTTTAGCACGCGGTTCAGGTCCAGGCTTAATGGCCCGATGGGGATTTGCTTGTTCAGCAGGTACTCCATGGTCCGGATGGTGCGGTCCAGCTTTTGGGCGCGGCCCACGCTGTCGAGGCGCGTGTAGGTGCGCTGCTCCAACTCGCTTAACGAATCGGGGCGGTAGGTCTGGAAAAAGCTTTCGGGCTGCCGGTTCGCGTTTGGCTCCTGCTTCAGGGCCACCACGCCAAACTCGGAGCGCTTCAGGGTAGGACTCAGGTTGATGTTGGTGATGTAGGTGCGCATGCGGGCGTAGGGCTGATGTCCGCTCAGGCTTATCTGCGGCACGGTCAATTCTACATCCAGCTCGGTTGGAAACCACTTCTGCTGCGGCCCCACCCGCTCGTATTGCTGCTGCAGCTTGATGTTGCGCTTGTCGTCGTCTCCCGCCGATGCAGCAATCACGTTCTGCACTGCCCAGCCTGCGCTGTTGATGTATAGCAGCCCCTCCAGTCCCTCAAAATTTTTGCCCTGCTCAGGCCTGAAGGAGATCACAAAAACTGTATCCTGCCCCTGCTCCAGCGTTTCCTGCAGCACGAATTTATACTTGCGGGTGCTGCCCGGGCTCAAAGGGCTCAAGTAACGCTTGCCGAAGAATACGGGCAAATCATCATACACCGAAAAATCACGCGCCTCGGCAGCCACCACACCAAAGCTCGGCTGCTGCAACCCCGAAACGCGTGTAGCGAGAATCGTCTCTTTGGTGAAATTGGGCTGTAGAAAAGCATAATCCGTGATGCTCTCGAGCAGGAACAGGTGCTGGTTCTGCAGCAGGCTGCGCATCTTCAGGTACGTTGAGTCGCGCTTGGAGAGGGCCAGGGTGTCGCGCAGCTCCAGTTCCGCCACGTCGGTAGCGGTAAGTATAAATTTGTTGTAGGTGCGGTAGGTATAGCTGTTGAGGCTTTGCAGGCGGTTTTGCTCCCGGTGCTGCGTGGCCAGCCGGATAATGCGGTGCGCTGGGTTCTCGCCTGTACCCAGCACCACCACCTCCTGCAGCTGTGCCGAGGTAGGTTGCAGTTGCACGTTTATACTTGCCACAGAGTCCGGATAAACGACCTGCGGCAGATAACCCACATAACTGAAGCGCAGGTTGCGGATGGGCTGCTCGTGGCGCAGGCGGTATTCGCCTTCCAGGTTCGTAGTGGTGCCAGTCTCGCCCTCGTTTACCGTGATGCTCACGAAGGGCAGGCGCTCTCCGGTGGCGGCATCGCGCACCGTGCCCTCCACCTGCCGCAGTTGCGCCAGCGAAGTCCCGGAAATCAAGCACAAGTATAAAAACAGCAGAAAGCGGAAGTACGGCATCCTGTAAAGATAAAAAAAAGGCGCTACTCCCGCAGCGCCTCCTCCTGTTAGCAAGTATAAATCAGAACTGCACCACCAGCCCCATACCCGGGCTTCCGTTTGGCAGCACCGTTGGCGCAAGGGTGGTATTAATGCCTTTATTGTTCGCGAACTTGTCGTGCAACCAGTACACCGTATTCACCGATAAAATACCAACTCCAGCCCCGGCCAGCACATCGGCCATCCAGTGCTCGTTATTCAGAACCCGAAATATTCCGGTGGCACTCGCGATGGTATAACTGCCTACGCTCACCCAGCGGCTCTTGTGCCGGAATTCTTTATCCACGATGGTGGCAATGGTAAAGGCATAGGCCGTGTGGCCGGAAGGAAAAGCATGATTATCCCCGTTAGGGCGGTCGATGTTCGTGAATTTTTTCGTGGGCCATACCAGGGCGGAGGTCAGCGCGCCGGAGGCCAGCAGCAGGCCGGTTTGCCGCACCATGTCGTGGCGGTTCTGCGAGGAGAGGGCGTTAAAGCTGTATAGGTACACGATTGGCGCAAAGAACAGGTAATCGTCTACCTTGGTGCTAAACTCAGGAGCACTGCGGTTTCGCGCATCACGGGCATCAAAGCTGCTGAAAAGGCCGTTGCCCTGGATGGTGTAAACGCCTGCCCCGATCAGCACGGCTGCCGGTAATACGGCCCGCTTCAGGTAGCGCTTGGTTTCGCCTTCGCGCCGCTGCGCCTCGGTGAAGGGGTTTTCCTGCCCCGGGTAAACCGTATCAGCGGGAGCCGCTTTTTTTAAAGTGTCCTGCAGGGCCAGGTTAAATCGCTTGGCGGCCAAAGGTGCTTCCGTGGCGGCGGCTGTGTCTGTAAGTATGGTTTGCTGTGTTTGCGCCAGCACAGGGTTTGCCAGCACGATCAGCCACAGCAAGTGTAGGGCTAGCTTCTGCTTTATATTCAAGTTCAGGAATGATTTTGTTTGCCGCAAATTAACCTTTATCAACTTCATTTTGTGCCGTCTCCTCCAAATTTTGTTAACACTTTAGTAACGAAAATATCATACTGAGATAACAGTAGAATGGTTACTTCCATACTTTTTCAGCTTTAGAGTCAAACAGCACCTCTGTTTGCATCTATTTACAGGGCTGCAAAGGAGCTTTTTAAGCTTACGGCCGCATCAGCTTCAAGCACAAGCCGTAACAGTAAACTACCCGAACCAAGTATAAGCAAGCAAAAAAACCACGCCATGAAACTGCTGACTGCCACACAAACCAGGGAAGCCGACGCGTTCACCATAAAAGAAGAAGGCATCACCTCCACCGACCTGATGGAGCGGGCGGCCAGGGCGTTCACCTGCTGGTTCGAGAACAAATTTCCGCCGGGCCGGGAGGTGCACATTTTCTGCGGTCCCGGCAACAACGGCGGTGATGGGCTGGCGGTGGCGCGACTGCTGCACGGTCGCACCTACACGGTTAGGCTCTACCTTGTTGGC
Organism: Pontibacter akesuensis; assembly: GCF_001611675.1. NCBI lineage: Bacteria > Pseudomonadati > Bacteroidota > Cytophagia > Cytophagales > Hymenobacteraceae > Pontibacter > Pontibacter akesuensis. Next base: position 1,751,549 of record NZ_CP014766.1, read on the forward strand.
GACACAACCAATGCCTCTGATGATTTCAAAGTGAATCTGGAGCGCCTGCCGCACGACCTGAAGCCGACACAACTGGCGCAGCAGGCCGCCATGCCGGAGTTGTCACAAAACGTTTGTGTGATCGACGCGCTCTTTGGCACCGGCCTCAACCGACCCGTTACGGGCTTCTATGGCGGCGTGATCAACAGCCTGAACGACAGCGGCGCCTGCATCACCTCCATCGACATGCCCTCCGGCCTCTACACCGACAGCCAGACACCGGAGGAGGGAGCCATCATCAAGGCAAGCTACACGATCAGTTTTGAGCTGCCGAAGCTGGCTTTCCTGCTGCCTCAGCACGAGGAGTTTGTGGGCGAGTGGCATGTAGTGAAGATCGGGCTGAGCCAGCAGTTCCTCTCGGAGGTGCGTGCGGATTTGTGCTATACTACCCGGGAGGATGTGCAGCGCCTGATCAGGCCGCGCAAAAAGTTTTCGCATAAGGGGATTTACGGGCACGCCTTGCTGCTCTGCGGGGGATACGGCAAGATTGGAGCCGCTGTGCTGGCCGCACGCGCCTGCCTGCGCAGCGGTGTTGGTTTACTAACCATACAGGCGCCACAGGCTGGATACATCATTCTGCAAACCGCCGTGCCCGAGGCTATGACGCTGACGGACAAAAACCGCAGACACCTCTCAGAGCTTCCGCGGGAGATAGATAAATTTGATGTAATTGGCGTTGGCCCTGGTCTGGGCACTGAGCGGGTCACGAAAACCGCTATCGGGCAACTGCTGGCCACCTCGCACCACCCGTTGGTGATCGATGCGGATGCCATCAACATTATTGCAGGCAGCGAAAAGTTGAAGGCACAGCTACCGAAAAAAAAGGCCATATTTACGCCCCACCCAAAGGAGTTCGAGCGGCTGGTGGGTAAGGTAAAAAATGATTACGACCGCCTGCAGCACCTGCGCGAGTTTTGTGTCGAGTACCAATGCTACGTTACGCTGAAAGGTAGCCACACCGCCATCGGCACGCCGGAGGGCAAGGTATACTTTAACTCCACCGGCAACTCGGGCATGGCTACCGGCGGCACGGGCGATGTGCTGACGGGTATTGTTACAGCGCTGGTGGGGCAGGCTTATACTTTAGAAGAGGCCTGTTTGCTGGGTGTGTACGTGCATGGCCTGGCGGCCGATCTGGCGCTGCACACGGTGGGCGCCATCTCCATGACGGCCTCCGATGTAATCGACCACCTGCCCAAGGCTTTCCTGCACCTCACCCGGCCAATGCCATAGCGCCAAACACAAGCCCGGCGTGCAACAGCATCGCGCCATCCGCAAGTATAACGTAGTACATGCGGGGCCGATCCGTAGAAGACAACAGCACCACCACAGCTGCTGCTGCTGCACTTGCCACGAGCGCCCAAAGCACCAATCCGCTTTCGCTGTAAACCAGCACCAGCACATACAGCAGCAGCAGACCCAGCGATAGCAGTTTCGTATTTCGCACGCCGATCCAGCCCGGGAAGGTGAGCGTGTTTGTGTTTCGGTCGTATGTATAGTCGCGCACATCAAACAGAAGGGCCAGGGCAAGTATAAAAAGGAAGCGCCTGAAGAACAGCCACAGTGCCTCCGGTTGCCATACCTGCATGCCCGCATCCAGCAGCGGTAGCATCGCCGTTACCACCGCCCATACATAGGCAATCAGGAAAACCTTCAGCAGGGGCACACTGCGCAGGGGCCGCACGCGCTTCTGCTTGTAAAGTATGGGCACGGTATAGCCGACCGAAATAATGGCCAGGTGCAGCAGGAACCACAGGTTTATCTTCAGGTCGAACCAAAAATAGACGACAACAGCGGCGGCTATACTTGCCAAGGCCAGAACAGCCAACGATTTTTTGTGGCGCAGGCTCCAAATTGAGTGGTTCCTGTCTATTGGCTGCCCCGGCCTGCGCAGCATACTTTGCACGCTGCTTAAGTTGTAGGTAAACAGCGTAGCCAGAAACACAAAGATGGCCATGGAGAGTGACAGCGGAAGCCCTGCCAGCAGGTATGTTTCCAGCGTAAGGGCAAAGGCGCAGCAGGAGATAAAGATGCTACTGTACAGCAGCCCTTCCAACAACTGGTACCATCCCCTTTGCCGGTACGGTTGCTCCTCTGCGCTTATGCTTCTGTTTGCCTCCATTGTCTCCTGCAATTACGCAACAAATCACCCGCCAATCAAACCAGCTACTCAAGAGTGCCTAAAACGAAAAAGCCCGGCTTCGGAAATGTCCGGGCCGGGCTTCTGGTTTAGTCGATTTTGATTACAAGGCTTTCACTTTCTTCTGTGGCTCACCGAACGTGGTGTTGTACAGGTCGATGCTATCCTGAATGATCTTGTAGGCGTGCTCACGGCCCAGGAACTGCTCCACGATCACCTCTTTGTTCTCCAGTTTCTTGTAGTCTTCGAAAAAGCGGCGCATCTCCAGCAGGGTGTGCGGCGGCAACTCAGAGATATCGTTGATGTGGCGCACCGACATGTCGTTATAGGCCACGGCGATGATCTTGTCATCCTCCTCGTTGTTGTCAATCATCTGCATTACACCGATTACCTTGGCATCGATCAGGCACATCGGCTGCACATCAATTGAGCAGATCACCAGTATGTCTAAAGGGTCTTTATCATCGCAGTAGGTCTGTGGGATAAAGCCGTAATTGGCAGGGTAGTTCACCGATGAGAAAAGCACACGGTCCAGCTTAAGCATGCCGCTGTCTTTATCTAACTCATACTTTGCCTTTGAGCCTTTTGGTATTTCAATAATTGCGGTTAAAACCTCCGGCGCCGCGTCGCCATAGCGCACACTGTGCCATGGATTGTTGATGTCCTCCGTATTCTCCATTTTCATCTTTGTTTTAATGCGCCGTCTATTTTTCTTCTTCAGGCGCTATGGTTATTTCATATATACTTGCAAGGGTTGCCCTATACTTCCGTTTGGCTCCTGTATGTAAAGCCAGGCCGCAAGTGTGGCAGCAATATCTGACACGGCCACAGCGGCATCGCTCTCGCCGGGCTGCACCTTCCAGCCGTACCATACCAGTGGCACGTGCGTGTCGTAGTTCGAGTAGGAGCCGTGCGTGGTGCCTGTGCGGCCGTTGTAGCCTTCAAACCACCCCGGCTCCAGCAGCAGGATCACATCGCCGGAGCGCCTGGCGTTGTAGCCGTTCTCCACACGAGCCATCATGCCTGCGCCCCAGTTGCCGCCCTGAATTTTGGAGGCCGTCACCGTGCGCATCACACCATCAAAGCGCAGTACGTAGTCGGCTACCCGCTGCTGCACGTCTTCCAGGCTAAGCTTCTTGCTCTCGATCAGGCTGCGGTTCAGGTAAATCTGCTGGTTCATGTAGCGCTCCACCCAGTCCCCCTTCCCGTACAGCTCGTCCAGGAAAAGGTCCGTTGAGTCACGCACTGTCTTCGACACGGCCAACCCGGATGGTGCCTTCAAGCTTGCCAGGTAGTCCGGCACGTGGGCAGCGCCGTGGTCAGAGGTAAGGAAAAACAGCACCTCGCCTTTTCCCACTTCATTCTCAATCTTGCTGATCAGCTCTGCCATTTCCTTGTCCAGACGCAGGAATACGTCTTCAGCCTCGATAGAGTTTGGCCCAAAGGTATGGCCTACGTAATCGGGCGTCGAAAAGCTAATTGTCAGGAAATCCGTTACCTCGTCTTTCCCCAGTTCCTCCGCTTGCAAAGCAGCAAGGGCAAAATCTTTGGTAAAGGTGTTACCTGCCGGTATTGAGCGAAGCAGTTCAAAGTCATCTCCGCGCATTGCCGGTATATTGTGCGGGAAAACAGGCTTCTCCTCGCCCGACAGTGTACCTTCCCAGCTAACGTCATCAGCGGTGCTTTCGGTGTACTGCGCGATGGGCAACAGTGTTTCCCAAGGCTCGCTCAGGTACTTATCCGCCAGTTTTCGCTCGTTAAACGCCTGTACCCAGGCCGGCAATTGTTCCTTATAAAACGTGCTCGTGATCCAGTTTCCCGATTCTGAGTCGAACCAGTACGCACCGTTTGCCAGATGGCCCGCCGGAAGTATGGAGCCGCGGTCTTTCAGCGCGACACCCACCACTTTAGCGCCCATGTTTGTAGCCAGCTTCAGTTCGTCGGTAATTGTAGTTGTCTTCAGATTTTCGGGCGACATTTGCCCAGCGGTGGAAGTGCTGCCTACCGTTTGCACTGATTTGTCCTCCACGCAGTACATCGTTGCCTTCTGGTCGCGCTCATACCAGCTGTTGCCCACAATTCCGTTTATGGCAGGCACACTGCCTGTGTAGATCGACGCATGGCCCGGGCCTGTATAGGTGGGCACATAGCTGTACTGGGTGTTCTTAAAATTGAAACCCTGAGCAAGCAGCTTCTTGAATCCTTCGTTGCCATACTTGCTCCAATAGCGATACAGGTAATCGTACCGCATCTGGTCTACCACTATCCCTACCACCAGCTTTGGGCGGTTGGCTATCGGGTCCAGGCTTGCTGTAGCAACAGCTGCTGTACCGGTCGAAGCAGTTGGGGTGGTGGCACTGGCACAGGCACTAAGTATAAGCAGGCAACAAGCTGCCGCCTTTATCCATACGCTCTGTTTCAGTTGATGTATGTTGATCATGTTGTATCAGTTAGCTGCTGCAAATATAACAGGTGCTTCGCTGGAATCTGTTCCGGGTAGAAACACAGCTGTTATTTTACAATTTGTTAACAGGTTCCTCAGCAGGGGTACCCTCAAAAAATAAGCAGCGCCCACCTGTGCTGATGGGCGCTGCTGTATTGCTTTTGGAAGCTTTTTACTTGGCTGCTAAGGCCTCGGCACCACCCACGATCTCGAGGATCTCCTTGGTGATGGCCGCCTGGCGCGTCCTGTTATAAGTCAGCTTCAGTTCTTTTATCAGTTCCCCGGCGTTTTCCGTTGCCTTGTCCATGGCGGTCATACGGGCACCATGCTCAGAGGCATTCGACTCCAGCACCGCCTTGTACACCTGGATCTTAAGCGACTTTGGAATCAGCTCCAGTATGATTTCTTCTTTAGAAGGCTCAAACGTATAGTCAACCAACATAGCGGAAGCATCCACTTCCTCAGCCGGCTTCTCCTCAATTGGCAGGAACTGCTCCTGGCGCACAATCTGAGTTGCCACGTTTTTGAACTCGTTATAAACCAGGTCTACCTGGTCAAACTCACGGTTTACGAAACCAGCCATGGCGCGCTCTGCAGCGGTACGCACTTCATCAAAAGTAAGTGTGCCGAACAGGTTAGCGTAATCGCTGATCACATTCATGCCTCTCTTCTTGAAAGCGTCATTCCCCTTGCGGCCAATGGTCAGTATGGTTACTCTACCGGCATCAAACTGGGCGCTGTACTTGCTCTGAATAAGTGACATCACACCTTTCACGATGTTCGAGTTAAAGGCGCCAGCCAATCCACGGTCAGAGGTTACGGCAATGATCAGCACGCTGTTCACGTCACGCTTCTGGGCATACTGGTTGTCCACAGCACCCTCCGTCATCGAAGACAGGTTTGTCAGGATACCGCTCAAGCGCTGTGCGTAAGGGCGCATGCGCATAATAGCATCCTGGGAGCGTCTTAACTTAGCAGCCGACACCATTTTCATGGCTTTGGTGATCTGCTGTGTCGACGACACCGATACAATGCGGTTTCTTACCTCTTTTAAACTTGCCATACTGTTGTTATAAGCATAAAATCGGGAGTTAAAAGCTTGCTGCTCCTAACTCCCAATTCCTAGACTATGACTATTTTCTGTATTTTGCTGACGTCTCTTTTGCCACCTGCCTCAATGTGCCGGTGATCTGATCGTCCAGTTTACCTGCTCTCAGGCCGTCCAGTACATCTCTGTGCTGGGCACGCAGGGCGCGCAGGTATTCTCCTTCAAACGCTCTTACTTCAGAAACCGGAACCTCATCCAGCAAACCGTTTGTCGCGCAGTAGATCATGGCAACCTGCTCTTCTACAGCTACCGGCGAGAATTGCGCCTGCTTCAGAATTTCCAAGTTACGACGGCCACGCTCAATGGTCAGTTTCGTAGAAGCATCAAGGTCAGAACCGAACTTAGCAAACGCCTCCAGTTCGCGGAACTGTGCCTGGTCCAGTTTCAGGGTACCAGCTACTTTCTTCATCGACTTGATCTGGGCAGAACCACCCACACGCGATACCGAGATACCTACGTTAATGGCCGGACGGATACCAGAGTTAAACAGGTTCGTCTCCAGGAAGATCTGACCGTCTGTGATAGAGATCACGTTCGTCGGGATATAGGCAGAAACGTCACCAGCCTGCGTCTCGATAATTGGAAGGGCTGTTAACGAGCCACCGCCTTTTACCAAATGACGGATAGAGTCTGGCAAGTCGTTCATGTTGCGGGCAATCTCATCAGAGGTCGTAACCTTGGCCGCACGCTCCAGCAAACGGGAGTGCAGGTAGAATACGTCTCCAGGATACGCCTCACGTCCTGGTGGTCTTCTTAGCAGCAGGGATACCTCACGGTAAGCAACTGCCTGCTTAGACAAATCATCATATACGATCAGCGCCGGACGGCCTGTGTCGCGGAAGAACTCACCGATGGCAGCTCCTGTAAATGGCGCGAAGAACTGCATTGGAGCAGGGTCAGCGGCAGATGCAGCTACTACAGTGGTATATTCCATGGCGCCACCTTCCTGCAGGGCTTTCACTACCTGGGCTACTGTAGATGCTTTCTGGCCGATGGCCACGTAGATACAGTAAACAGGCTCGCCTCTGTCATAGAATTCGCGCTGGTTCAGGATGGTATCGATAGCCACGGCAGTCTTACCTGTCTGGCGGTCACCGATGATCAACTCACGCTGGCCACGGCCAACCGGGATCATCGAGTCAATTGCCTTGATACCTGTCTGTAATGGTTCGTTTACCGGCTGACGGTAGATAACACCCGGGGCTTTGCGCTCCAGTGGCATTTCGTACAGTTCACCTGTAATCGGGCCTTTGCCATCGATTGGCAAGCCCAGTGTATTTACAACGCGGCCAACAATTCCTTCGCCTACTTTTACTGAGGCAATGCGGTTTGTTCTTCTTACGGTCGCGCCTTCTTTAATTTCGCTGTAGTCACCAAGCAATACGGCACCTACGTTGTCTTCTTCCAGGTTCAGAACAAGCGCTTGCAGGCCGTTCTCAAACTCTAAAAGCTCACCAGACTGTGCTTTGGATAGTCCGTATATACGAGCGACACCGTCACCCACTTGCAGTACAGTACCTACTTCTTCCAGTTCCGCCTCGGTACGGAAGTTCGATAGCTGCCCTCTCAATATGGCTGATACTTCATCAGGTCTTACTTCTGCCATGATTATAGTTTATTGATGTATGGGTTGTCTTTAAAATTATTCTTCAGCTTGCGAAGTGTGTTCTTCACAGAGCTGTCAATCTGTTTGTCACCAACACGCAGCACAAAGCCACCGATCAGTGAAGGGTCTACACGCTCAATCAATTCAATACGCTTGCCCGTCTCGGCTACCAGGCGCTGGCCCAGTTCGTCGCGCAGTGCAGGAGAAAGTGGAACCGCAGATGTTACCTCTGCTGTTTGTATTCCTTTTTCTTCTCTGTACTGGTCCTGAAAAGCCACCGCAACGGCCTCCAAGGCTGACTCCCGGTTCTTTTGTGCCACCAGGTTGAAAAACTTCAGCGTCAGGTCCTGTACTTTGCCTTTAAAAACGGCATTGATCACCGCCAGCTTCTTATCTGACTTTACAATCGGGTTCTGCAGCAGCAGCTGGAAATCGCGGTTTTGGGAAACTACCTGAGAGAACAGTTGCATATCGGCGTTCACCTGCTCCAACTCGTCTCTTTCGATAGCCAGCTCAAGCAGTGATTTCGCGTATCTCGAAGCAACTCTAATTTCTGACATAGTGCTTGTTTATAAGACAATGATGCTGCCGCGGCAGTTCACCGTTTATGTTTTTTAGTTAAGCGTTACTTCACGAATGTAATCCTGTGCCAGTGCCTGCTGTGCGTTCTTGTCGCTCAGCTCACGTCGCAGGATCTGCTCGGCAATCTCAAGCGACAACGAAGCTGCCATGTTCTTCACTTCCGTGATAGCGGCCTGCTTTTCGTTTTCAATCGCCTCACGCGCCTGTACAATCATGCGGGCACCTTCTTCGTTCGCCTTCTGTCTTGCCGCCTCAATCATGTTGTTGCCAGCCTCATTGGCCTCTGTCAGGATCTTGTCGCGCTCCAGACGAGCCTCAGCCAAAAGCTTCTCGTTGTCGGCTTTCAGCGACTGCATCTCCAGTTTCGCTTTCTCAGCAGAACGGAGCGCCTCCTCGATAGAGTTTTCACGCTCGTTAAGCGCCTGCATGATCGGCTTCCAAGCAAACTTCGAAAGCAGGAACAGCACGATCAAGAACGTTACTACCTGCCAGAAAATCAGACCTATACCCGGGGTTACTAATTCCATTGTCTATGTAAGTTGAATACTCGTTTCTTTTTAAATGCCTGCACTGGTTGCGGCAGGCGCTTTAACTATAACTACTGGAATCTCTGAACTCATCGTCCGGACCATTCGTCCGGACGTGAGATCAGCAAAAGCTATTACTAGCCTTTGAAAGAGATTAGCAAGCAAACTACCACACCGAAAAGTGCAACACCTTCGATAAGGGCAGCGGCGATAATCATAGCAGTCTGGATTTTACCACCAGCCTCAGGCTGACGAGCGATAGATTCCATGGCAGAGCCACCGATTCTACCGATACCCAAACCAGCGCCAAGGGCCACTAGACCAGCACCGATACCGGCACCCATGATCGCTAAACCCGCACCTTCTGTTAGAGCTTGAAGCAGAATTGCTAATAACATAATTGTAGTTATATATAGTTAAAAAAAATAAAAATTCAGATTAATGCGCGTCCCCGTGGCCTAAGTCGCCAACATGATCGTGCTCTTCTACCGCGCCGCCAATGTACATGGCAGAAAGCAGCGTGAAGATGTATGCCTGCAGCAGCGCCACGAACAACTCCAGGAAGTTCATGAACACGGCAAAGGCTACGCTAAGTGGCCCTACAGCTACACTCTCGAAAATAAAGATCAAGCTGAACAGGGAAAGAATGATGATGTGACCCGCCGTGATGTTTGCGAAGAGACGCACCATCAGCGAGAAAGGCTTTGTGAATATACCGATCAGTTCCACAGGAATCATGATGGGAGCAAGCCATTTCGGCACACCTGGTGTCGCGAAGATGTGACCCCAGTAGCTCTTATTGCCGCTGAACACTGTTATCAAAAGCGTTAGAGTGGCCAGAACAAGCGTTACAGCAATGTTACCAGTCAGGTTAGCACCACCCGGCATCAGGCCCAGCAGGTTGTTAAACCAGATAAAGAAGAACACCGTCAGCAGGTAAGGCATGTAGCGCTCATACTTCGGGCCGATGTTCGCCTTCGCGATCTCATCACGCACAAAGATGATGATCGGCTCAAAGAAAGACTGAATACCTTTTGGCGCCTTTCCTTTGTTGCTGCCATAACGGCCGGCAATCACAAAGAAAACAACCATTAGCAACACCACACTAAGAAGCAAAGAAGCTACGTTTTTAGTGATAGAGAAGTCGTAAAGGCCTGCGTGATCCTCGAGCGGCTCACCCGCCTCGTTTACACGAATAATGTGGCCGTGGTTGATAGCGTACCCGTTATAAGGCACCAACTCGTGGTTCTCGTTGTAGAAATTACTTGAAGAGAATACCTCCAGATTACCGTTATCGAGCAGTATAACCGGCAGGTAAAGAACAGCGCCATCAGCAAAGTGCCAGGTGTAATCATCTGCAATGTGATGCATGATCATGTCGCCGGGCTTGAACTCCCCACCTTCTTCAGCGGCTTTAACGTTTGCAGTGAGCGCGAGAAAGGAAAACAGTAAAATAAATAACTTCTTCATTAAGAGAGATTTAGAAGTAAACTCCGTTTGGTCGAACTTTATACTTCGTTATGCTTTTTCAATTGCGGTGCGAAGTTAGCCAATATGCTGTAAATTTCAAACCCGGTGTACACGAAATACAAAACAAAAAAGTTTAAAACGAACGCCATACGTCCTTCCTCAAAGAACCAGGCATAGATGCCGACCACCCCCAGACTCATCAGCATCCGGAAACCCATGGAGGCGAAATAATATGCCTGGAAATTATCCGGGTCGTTCTTGTATCCTAACTGGGTCAGGTAGTAGGTAAAACCCGTGATCAAAATAAAGAAAAGCAGGATGTACCAGACGTATGGGTGCACCAGCGCATAGCCGGTAAACTGCAGCAAGGCCCCTGTGATCACACAAAGTATGGCTGTCAGGAAAAACAGGTTTCGAATGAACTTCACGCTTCTACTTATTTTTGGTAATGGATATAATTGTCAGGACCATGGTGGCCACTACGGCTACCAGCAGCAGCACAATTGTAAACCAGGGCTGCTTGTTGCCCATGTACTCGTCCAGCTCCTGCCCGGCCCAAGCCGCCAGCAAAAGCGCACCGATCATCTGAAACGCCATGCCCGAGTATTTCACATAAGGCTTGATGTTATCCTGGCGCTGCTTCTCAGGCTTGTCCTCTTTATCGGGCGATGATGGTGTGGTCATATGCTTTTAGTTTTGCAAAGGTACTCCTTTTTATGACGCCAGCAGCAACAGCATCAGGAGCCTGTTAAAGTATGCCGTGCCTGAAACCAATTACGATTTTGTATAGTTCAATAGCAGGCTGTAAAACAGCCTCTTTGCTAAACTATCCGCGGATTATTGTATTTTTGTAGATGGCGTGCTGCCGTGCCAGGTGCTGTGGTCCGCTTTTACGTGCAAAGCCCGCGCCGGTGCCCATACTTTACACACGGGCCTTATCGTTATATTGTGTACTAAATAAAGTGCTAAAAACCCTGCACCCTTTTGCCTTGAACAAGAAGCCGCTTCACATACTCTTTATACTTGTCGGGCTGACGCTGGCGGCATGCTCCGCTGAGCGCAACAACCCGCTGAGCAAAACCTACCACAATACCACAGCCCGCTACAACGGCTACTTCCTGGCCAAGGAGAAAATGCGCCTGCTGGAGGAGAAACAGGAAGAGCAGATGGTGTACGACTACAGCCAGGTGCTGCCCATCTACCCCATCCTCGACTCAACCACCGCAAACGCCGCTGCCGCCGACCTGGAGGACATCAAGAAAAAGGCCTCTTTTCCGATTCAGTACCACCAGAACAGCAAGTGGGTAGACAACAGCTATAACCTGATAGGCAAAGCCAGCTTTTATGAGTTGAAGTTTGAGGAGGCCGTGCGCACTTTTAAATATGTAAACGCCAACAGCAAAGATGCCGACGATAAGCATGAGGCGCTGGTGTGGCTGATGCGCTCGTTTATGCAGCTGGATGAGATGGAGAACGCCAAGCAGGTATCGGAGTACCTGCGCAAAGAGCGCCTGAACCGCGACAATGCCCGGGAGCTATACCTGGCCCGTGCTCATTATTATACGCTGGAGGGCGATACGGCCCAGGTGATCGAGAACCTGGCGCTTTCCATCCCTAACTTCGAGGATAAGGATGCACAGTCGAAGGTGCGGTACACGCTGGCACAGCTTTACCAGCTCACCAACCAGGACAAAGAGGCAAGCAAGCAGTACGCGAAGATCCTGCGCCGCAACCCACCCTACGACCTCGGCTTCTTCAGCCGCCTGAACCTGGGCCAGGTATCGGAGCTGGCGGACAAGGACGACCGGGAGCGCATTGAGGGATACTACCGAAAACTCCTGAAAGACGACAAGAACAAAGAGTACCGCAACAAGATATACTATGAGATGGCGCAGTTCGAGCTTCGCCAGCAGCACTACGACAAGGCACTTGAATACCTGAACCAGTCGCTGCGCACGCCGGGTTCGCTGCCCAACCAGAGCGCCTACAGCTATGTTTCGGCCGGAGAGATATACTTCGACAACCTGCAGAAGTATAACCTGGCCGCCGCCTACTACGATAGCGCCGTGCAGGTATACCCTAAAACAGCCGCTATGTACGAAGCCGTGGCTGAGCGCCGCGATATCCTCGCTGATTTTGCCCGGCAGTACACCACCATCCAAACCCAGGACAGTCTGCAGCGCCTGGCTAAGATGCCCGAGGCCGAGCGCATGGCCTTTCTGCAGCAGTTGGTGCAGTTAGAGGAGGAGGCGCGGCTGGCCGAGCAGGAAAGGCAGCAGCAGCTGGTGCAGGAGGAGCGAAAGCAAGCCCCGCGGCAAAACCGGAACAGCAACAGCAACGACTTACTGGCCAATAACGGCACCGGTGGCGTCTGGTACTTCGACAACCCCACTGCCATGGCCACTGCCCGCGCCGAATTTACCCGCCGCTGGGGCGATAGGCCGAACCAGGACTTTTGGCGCATCCGCACGCGCGGCGAAAACCAGAACCAGACCAACGTAGTTGCTGCCACTACCCCTGCTGCTGAGCCTGCCGCCGCTGCCGCACCCGAGCAAACGCCGGAGGAGCGCCTGCAGGCGCAGGTAGATTTATACTTGCAGGACATCCCGCTGACTACCGTAGCCTTTCTACGTTCTGAAAAGCTGGAGGAGGACGCCTTGTTCCGCCTGGGGGGTATCTATGCCCAAAGCCTGAAAGCGCCCAACGATGCCATCAGCACGTATGAGCAGCTTCTGGAGCGCTTCCCCCTGACAGAGCATGCCCCCGAAACGTACTACAGTTTATACTTGCTCTATGGCCGCACCGGCAATACCGAGCAGCAGCAGGTATACTTCAACAAGATTAAAGACAAATTCCCTGGCACGGTGTATGCCCGTTTGATCGAGGATTCTGATTTCATGAAGAAGAATGCCTCCACTAATCTGCTGGTGCACGCACTTTATGATTCGGCTTATACCCATTACGACGCCCGGGAGTACAGGCAGACGCTTTCGCTGCTTAACCGCATCACCAGCCAATACCCGCTAAACGACATTCAGGACAAGGTAGCGTTTCTGGATGCGATGGTGGCGGCCAATACCGAGAAGCCAACGGTGCTGTTTGATAAGCTGACCCGCTTCAAGAACCAGCATAAAGGGAGCCCGCTCGTGAAACAGGCTGACCAACTGCTCATCACTTACCAGGAACTGGAAAGGCGGAACCAGCTCCGGACGGATGCACCTGAAACACCAGCCCCTGCACCTAAAAAAACGGACAAACGCACGCCGGAGGAAAAAGTCAGCACAAAAATTGCAACAGCTAAAACGGCAGCGCCTACAGCCACGGTGCCTGCCGCTGATACAAAGGCCAAGGTGCCCGCTACGCCAGCGGCAAAGCCAGCAGTTGCAGCGGCAGAACAAGGCCAGCAGCAGCAGTTACCTGCGGTTCCTACGGCTTCAACTCCTGCTGACTCGGCTACTGTGCCTGCTGTGGTTGCGGCTGCAGTTCCTGCTGTAGACCCTATGGCGTATGAGGCAGGGGCGGACTCTGCGTATTTCTTTGTTTTGATTTACCCGACGGAGGCCAAGGCTTTCGAGGATATTCAGCAGAAGTATGCCAAGTATAACAACACTTATTACAAGAAACAGAACCTGGCTGTGGACTCAGTTGCCTACGGGAATGGCAAAACAATGCTGGTGATGCGTGCCTTTGAGGACCCTGCGCTGGCAACATCCTATAACATTAAACAAAAGGGGCCACAGGCACCGGTGGGTAGAATCAGAGGCGTAGATTTCACTACCTTTGTGATCTCATCTGCGAACTACCAGAAGTTCTTGCAGAAGAAAGACCTGGAAGCTTACCTCACCTTCTTTAAAAACAATTATTAATTACATGTCTACGAGCCAAAAGACACTGCCAAAGAAAAAATCGGTCTACCCTAAGATAATATCAGCCCTGTGGCTGCTGTTTGTAGGCGGTTTTCTGGTGTTTATACTTTACCTCTACGCTGTTAGCATCAACTTCCTGAACCTGTTCGGGGAGCTGCCTAGCACGCGTTCGCTCGAAAACCCCAAAAGTGAGCTTGCCTCGGTACTTTACTCTGCCGACAATGAGATACTCGGCAAGTACTTCCGCGAGAACCGCACGCCCGCCGATTACGAGGAGTTGCCACAGGTGCTCATAGATGCCCTTATCGCAACCGAGGATATCCGTTTTGAGGAGCACTCCGGGGTGGATCCCCAGGCTATGGCGCGCGTGGCAACGGCTATACTTACCGGACAATCAAAAGGCGGGGGCAGTACGCTGACGCAACAGGTAGCCAAAAATCTTTTCAGAACGCGTGGTGAGGATTTGAATAATGGCATCCTGAATGATGTACCCGGCTTGCGCACACTTATCCACAAAACAAAAGAGTGGATAATGGCGGTGAAACTGGAGCAGTCTTATACTAAGAAGGAAATCCTGGTGATGTACCTGAACATCTTTGAGTTCGGTAGCAACGCCTTTGGTATCAAGTCTGCCTCCAAGACCTTCTTCAACAAAAACGTAGGCGACCTGGAAGTGCAGGAGGCAGCCGTGCTGGTTGGCCTGTTCAAGAACCCAACCTACTACAGTCCGCGCTTCAATCCCGAGAACTCCAAGGGGCGCCGCAATGTGGTGCTGGCGCAGATGGTGAAGTATGGCTTCCTACCGCAGGAGGAGTATGACAAGCTGAAGGAGGAGGATATTGTACTGGATTACAAAGTCGAGAACCAGAATGTGGGCATGGCACCTTATTTCCGTACAGAGGCCAGCAAATCCCTGCGCCAGTGGTGCCGCGAAAACGGTTACGACTTATACGCTGACGGTTTAAAGATTTATACTACGATTGACTCCCGTATGCAGCGCCACGCCGAGCAGGCCGTAGCCGAGCACATGAAAGACCGCCAAAAAGCTTTCTTCGAGCACTGGGCGGGCCGCAACCCCTGGGTGGATCGCAACAACAAAGAAATAAAAGACTACGCTGAGAATGCCATCAAGCGCACAGAGCGCTACCGTCGCCTGAAAGAGCAGTTCCCCGACAACGAAGACTCCATCAACTTTTATCTTAATAAGAAGATCCCGATGACGGTGTTCACCTGGAACGGTGATGAAGAGCGGATGATGAGCCCGATGGACTCGCTGAAGTACTACAAGAAGTTTCTGCAGACAGGTTTTATGGCCATGGAACCACAGACAGGCCACATCAAGGCATGGGTGGGCGGCATCAACTATCAGCACTTCAAGTATGACCACGTAAAGCAGGGAGCACGCCAGCCTGGTTCCACGTTTAAGCCTTTCCTGTACACGGCTGCCATCGAGAGTGGCTACTATCCGTGCTACGAGGTGCTGGATACCAGAACGTGTATTCCGCTTTCTGACGGAACGCAGTGGTGCCCGGATAATGCAGACAACAAGTATAGCGGAGAGAAGTATACCTTGCGCCGCGCACTTGCCGAGTCTGTCAACTCTATTTCTGCTTTCCTGGTGAATAAAGTTGGTCCGGAAGCACTGGCACAGACGGCAAAGCGTCTTGGCATTTCTACGCCACTGGATGCTACGCCTTCGCTGGCACTAGGCAGTTCTGATGTATCGCTTTACGACATGGTGGGAGCTTACGGTACTTTTGTAAACGGTGGAACCTGGGTGGAGCCGAACTACATTACCCGCATTGAGGACAAGCATGGCAACGTGATTGCTGAATTTGTGCCGAAGAAAGTGGAAGCCTTGAGCGAGGAGACAGCTTACATGATGGTGCACATGCTCAAAGCCGCTGCCGAGCCGGGCGGAACCGCTTACTATGGCCTTCGCTTCCGCAATGGCTTAAAGAACGAGATGGGTGCCAAAACGGGTACTACACAGAACTACTCCGATGCCTGGTTTATGGGCGTAACGCCGGACCTTGTCTGCGGCACCTGGGTTGGCGGAGACGACCGTTCCATTCACTTCCGCACACTTGCCTTAGGGCAGGGCGGTAAGCTGGCCATGCCTATCTATGGCGCTTTTATGCAAAAAGTGTATCAGGATAAGTCGTTGGATGTGTCTAAGGAGCCTTTCCCTAAACCTTCTACGCCTTTATCGGTAGAATTAGATTGTGCCAGGTACAACCAGGGCGTGCAAATAGACTCTACTCAGCAGGATGAGTTTCTGAACCTGCCGACAGAGATTGACCTGGACACCGAAATCTAATTTTTACCTATGCCAGCAAACGAGAAGCTGAAGGAGAAAATATCGCACCTGCCGCATAAGCCAGGTATTTACAAATTCTTCGATGAGAAGGGCATTATCTATGTGGGTAAAGCGATTGATATCAGGAAGCGCGTGAGTTCCTACTTCAATCGCTCTGCCCAGCATAACCGCAAAACCCTGAAGCTCGTGTCCCAGATTAAGGATATCGAGTTCACGATTGTGGATACTGAGGCAGATGCCTTTCTGCTTGAAAACAACCTCATCAAGCAGTACCAGCCCAAGTATAACATCCTGCTGAAGGACGGTAAAACCTATCCGTACATCTGCATCATTAACGAGCGTTTCCCTCGCGTTATCACCACCCGAAATAAAATAAACGACGGCTCCCGCTACTTCGGCCCCTACCCAACCGGTACGGCCATGTACGTGGTGCTGGATCTTATCCGGACGCTCTATCCGCTGCGCACCTGCACCTACAATCTTTCTCCGGAGAATGTGGCGGCTGGCAAGTTTAAGGTTTGCCTGGAGTACCACATCGGCAACTGCAAAGGCCCTTGCGAAGCGCTGGTAGATGAGACTGAGTACAATGCGAACATCGCTCAGATAAAGAACATACTTTCCGGTAACCTCTCTGTAGCCAAAAGTTACTTTAAGGAGCACATGGCCGCCGCTGCCGCCGATTTCCAGTACGAGCTGGCGCACAAGTATAAACAGAAGCTCGACATGCTGGAGGATTTCCAGGTGAAGTCGACGGTGGTGAGCAATACCATCACCAATGTGGACGTGTTCACCATCACCAGCAACGAGGAGTGCGCCTTTATCAACTACCTGAAGGTGATGAATGGCTCCATTATACTCACCCAATCGCTGGAGATACAGAAGAAGCTGGATGAGGATGATGCCGAGATACTTGCCTCTGTAATTGTGCAGCTGCGCCAGGAATTTGAAAGTACTTCGCGGGAGGTGATCACCAACATAGAGCTAAGCCTGCCGCTTGATTCGATCACCATCACGTATCCACAGATCGGGGATAAGAAAAAGCTGTTAAGCCTTTCACTGAAGAACGCGCTATACTTGCGCAAAGAGCGGGAAGGGCGAAAAGAAAAGAACAAGGACTTAAGCGAGCAACGGGAGCTGCGGGTGCTGGAGACGATGAAGAAAGACCTGCGCCTGACCGAGCTTCCCCGCCAGATCGAGTGTTTTGACAACTCCAACTTTCAGGGCGATAACCCGGTGGCTTCTATGGTTTGCTTCAAAAACGGCAAGCCCAGCAAGAAAGATTACCGCCACTACAACATCAAAACGGTTATCGGCCCGAACGACTTTGAATCGATGTATGAGATCGTGACGCGCCGCTACCGCCGCCTGCTGAACGAGAACCAACCCCTGCCGCAGTTGATCATTATCGACGGGGGCAAAGGACAGTTAAGTATGGCTGTGAAAGCGCTGAAGGATTTGGATATCTATGGCAAAATAGCGGTGGTTGGTATCGCCAAGCGATTGGAGGAAATATTTTACCCTGGCGACTCCATGCCGCTCTACATCGATAAGAAATCAGAATCCCTGAAGCTGATACAGCGGCTTCGAAACGAGGCGCACCGCTTTGCCATTACCTTTCACCGCAGCAAGCGAGACGCCGGTACATTGAAGACGGGGCTGACGGACATCAAAGGCATTGGCCCTTCCACGGCTGATGCACTGCTGCAGAAGTACAGGTCCGTTAAAAAGGTTCGGGAGTTAAGTATGGCAGAGCTCGCCGATGAAGTAGGACCGGCGAAGGCTGCTATCGTGTACGCCTACCTGCATCCTGTGAGCGAAGAGGAAAACCCAATGAACTAGGACAACAGTTTACTGCTTTATACTTGCAAACCCTTTAAGTTCCTGATAAAGCAGCAAGGCGCTACAAGTATAAATATCAGAGCACAAAAAAAGGGAGACTCAAACGAGTCTCCCTTTTTAGTATGGTTACGGCTGTAAGCTTAGTAGCTCCACAGGCTGTATTCGTATTCTATCAGGGCTTCAGCGGCATCCTGTGCAGCTAATAGTCCTTTTTTACCACCACCGTAGATATCAGCCAGTGCTCTGTCGCCTGGGTTTGAGATCTTTGTGATGTAAGAGCTGAACAGCCACAGATCAAACGCATCAGCCAGGTTCTTGTGCTGGGCATCGTTCTGTGCGTTGTACCAGATCGCCATTTCCGGATTGTTACGGAAAATACGAACCAGGTCGCTCATTTTAAAGCTTGCCACGTTCTGCTCAAAGCCTAGTGGGTTAAGCGTAGAAGGCACCTTTATGCTGATCGACTGAATATCATGGTACATGCGGGAGCGCTTCTTATCGAATATTACGTTCTCCTTAAGCTCCAGCAGGTACAGCTGCTTTGGGAAAAACTCATTGCTCACAGGACCAGTTTGTGTTGCAACGGCATCTGCACCCAAGGCATCACCCCAGGCATCCTCCGCTTCTTCTTCCTGCTGTCCAAAGCCTGCTGCGATTTCCTCTTCACTTAGGCCACCACCTGATTCTTTCGGCGTCATGTTCGCCACGAATTCCTCACGTGTGATCGGCGTGTTCAGAGAGTCACTTTTGTAAGCTGTCAACTCACCGCTTTTCACTGCGTTGATGATGATCTTAGTGATTTCCCTGTTTTCGGAGAACATTGGCCTGTTCTGCTTTTCGCGCAGGTCAATTTTACGCCATACTGTTTTCTTGAACAGGACATCAGACTCTGGAATAGGCCGTGCCGAAGGGTTGCTTGCTGCCGTATTTGCTACCTGCTGCGCCATGGCACCAACAGAGAACATCAATCCGGCTGCTATACCTATTGCTTTAACTAGTTTCATACTCCTTGTAAGCTTGTTAAATGTTAATTTAAAGGAACGATAAAGCTAGGGGTACCTATGTTCACATCCACTGCCTGTCCTTTGTAGTTCAGGCGCTTCACGTCAACTACCTCTATTACTACCCTATCCCCTTTGTTTGCCTTAGCAGCAAAGCTTGTCAGGTTAGCTGTAGGTCCTGAAAACTCTCCCTGATCAACCGGCTGGTTGTTACGCACCAGGTAAGCTCTCCACTTTGTTACTCTATAACGTGCCTCGTTCGGTAATAATTGTTTGAAGCCTTCGTCTGCCACAGCCTGTATTTCTACTGCTCTGAAAGATTGTGCAGGAACACCACGACGTGAATCGATTGGCTTTCCGTTCACTAAAGGCACAATTTCCGGCTTCGGCAATGGACGCACCTTGAATGTTTCCTTACCAATGGCATTACCACCGCTGCTCACATTTATCGTTACAGATGTTGCGTTAGGGATAATGGTTACTTCACCTTTCTTAGCACCTTTGATGGCAGCACCACCGCTTGCGCTGAAGCTTGGATCATACACAGCACCCAAAGCCGGTACCTGAATGTTCAGTTCGTTTGCAGCACCGAAATAAAGGGCCTGAACCGAAGCAGACTGCACCTGTATCACGGGCTTGGCTACCACGTAGTCTTCCGTTACTGTAAATGTGGTGTCTCTGCCATTCTGGTTGATTGTTACCTGGCCTTTCCACGTTTGCTTCGAGTTACCGTCCGCATCGTAGTTCGAGGCCGCAGCCACAAACTCCACTTTACCCATGCCATTCTCTACTTTCACAGGCTTGCCCTGGTAAGTCATTCTTGGCGTGATGTTGTCGGAAGAAGCGGCAATGAACATGTCTGCTGAGTACTTTGTACCTGCAGCCACTGTTTTGGATTCAGCACGTGCCATGGCGAAGATCTTCTCGAACTTGATGATGTCCGCTCCTACTTGCTGTGCCAGTTTCTGCAGTGCATCCGCCTCGTACTTCAGTACTTCTGCTTCCTTCTGCGAAAGAACTGCCAAAGCTGCTACTAATGGAGTTGCCTCAAAATTAAGCTGTGCAAAGTCTTTGTTCCGCTGCGCCTTGTCATTCTTAGCAACCGGATCTTCGCTACCCGCCAAAGCTAGTTCAGCTGGCATATCCGGGTTGTAAGTTTTCATAAACTTAGCATAGTTGTTCAGCTTGTCCTCCAGCTCATAAGCTGCTCCGTTGTTCTTGTTGGCTGCACCAATCATGTTGATGGCTACCACGTCTTCTGAGCTTGGGTTGGCATACTGGGCCGGATCCTCTGGGTTTGTACCGCCAGTCTCCTTGATCAGCATCTCACGCAGGCCTCTGATGTACGCTACCATGTCAGAAGTTTGCTGACGTACCTGCTGTGCATTTTGCAGCACGCGCTTGTCGTTTGCAGAAGGGGTTTTGTTCTCTGCAACGGCAGCTTGAATGTTATTTACTACACCGGCGTTATCCTGTATTGTCTTATCGTTTACAGTCTTTAAACTTTCGTCCAGAAACTGAAACTTCAACAGAATCGCCGAGCTCACTTGCAAGGCAAGAAGGGCAGTCAGTACCAGGTACATCATGCCGATCATCTTTTGCCTAGGTGTCTCTTTTCCTCCAGCCATTATTTACTCTTTAACTGTGTTTTCTTTGATTTAAGAATTTCTGTGAGGATGGGCTTAGCCTTTCATGGCTGTTAACATGTTACCATACACTGTGTTCAGCGAGTGCAGGTTCTGTGTTAAGCGGCCAACTTCTTGCTTGAACTGCTCTGTGTCCTTGCTGGCATCGGTTAGGTTTTCCATCGCCATGCTTAGGTTTCCGTAGAACTTGTTCATTGCCTTCAGGTGGTTGTTGGCATCCTGAAGCTCCATCTCATACACTGCGTTCAATGCGCCCAGATTGCGGGTCATGCCCTGTACCTGGTTGTGGTATTCCTGCGCATCTGCAGAAGAAACAGCCATTTTAGAGATAGCATCCGCTGTAGAAGCGTAAGCCACGTTGATTTTGTCTAATTGATCAGAAGCTGTTCTCACACGTACAGCATACTCTTCTGTAGCGGCAGTTGCCTGGCTCATGTCAGACATGCTGGCAGCTGTTTCGCTCAGGCGGTTCAGGCCAAGGCCAAGTCTGTTGATTGTTTCTGGTGTGATGTCAGCGTTGCGCATCATTTCGTCCAGCTTTCCTGTAACGGAAGGACCTGCCGATAAAGCAGCATTTGCCGGCACAAGGCCTTCTCCTGCATAATCGTCTGCAAGCTGTGGGTATACTCTGGCCCAGTCTGGTTCAGCATGGTTTGGCTGGAATGCACTTAGTGCAAAGATAACCGCCTCTGTGCTAAGACCGATGATCAACATCAAGTCGGCACCTTCCCAGTGCTGTATTTTAAACAAGGCTCCAATAATAACGACGGCGGCACCAAGACCATATACTTTTGGCATCAATACGTCGTACAAGAAACTGCGTCCTTTAGCTTTGCTCATTTTAAGTTGTAATTAATGTAGTGAATGATTTAGGGGGATTGGTTTTTTTTATTGCTGTTAGTTAATTAGCTGATTGCTTCTGCTAATTAAAATTCGCCTCCTGAAGAACGTCCAAGATAGATCATGGAGTTCCGGAAGCCGATATAAGATCTGGCAGAATCCTGGAATTCAAAATTGCGGGTACCTGTTTCCAGGAAATATGCAATATCTTTCCAAGAGCCACCTCTTACCACTTTACGCGGCTCATTATCGTCGTTGTATACCGGGTTCAAATCCCACGTAATCGGAACGCTGGCATCAGCATAAGCATCTGCGCACCACTCAGCCACGTTTCCGCTCATGTCATACAGGCCAAAGTCGTTCGGGAAATACTGGGCAACAGGAGCTGTATACTGGAATCCATCGCTGTAATAGTCGCCACGGCCTGGCTTGAAGTTAGCTAACAAACAGCCTTTTCCGTTGCGCAGGTACGGTCCGCCCCAAGGATATACCGCCATATCGCGACCACCTCTTGCTGCATACTCCCACTCTGCCTCCGTAGGCAGGCGGAATGCAGGCATTGGCGCCATGCCATCTGCCGTGTTCGCCTGGTTTTTGTGCTTGGTGCGCCACTCACTAAAATACTTGGCGGCGAACCAATCCACACCTACCACAGGATAATCATCGAACGCTGGATGAGAAAAGTAATATTCCATCAGCGGGTCGCCCATGTGGTACGTATAGTCTTTTACCCAAACAGTAGTATCCGGGTAAAGCTCCGTCATCACGAACTCCTCACCCAGCACATCAATAGAGTCCTGCAGCATCACGTTGATAAACTGGCGGTACTCATTGTTTGTGATCTCAGTTTCATCCATATAGAAGCCACCAATTGTAACCTGCTTGTTCAGGTTCACCATTGATGCTGCGATATCCTGGTCAGCTTGTCCCATATGGAACGTACCACCTGGGCAGGCCACCATGCCGTAAGGCACTTCCTGCGGATTGTACTCTGGCCGGTCCTCTGCACCAACAAGATCACCTTCTGGTCCACGTCCCATCCCACAGCTTGCAAGCAGTATAACCGCCATAGCAAAGGAAGACAGCTTAATTAGTTTATTCATGATGACTGTAAAAAAGTAAATTTTCTGTAATGATTTTTTTGTACACTTTTATGGGTGTAGCAAATATATGAGAATTAGGAATAAATAAAAAACAATTCTCTAAGACACAAATTTTTAATTTTAGAACGCGATAAGAAGCTGATTATTATAGCACTAAATCATATTTTTTTTGTGTACTATTTTAAGACAGCCCCGCTAAACTAAGCAATCAATTACAATAAACAATCCCTTACTTTGAAAAGAAGTAGCGTGGCGTACGAACAGGTGGCTTAAACCGTATTACCGGCTCCGGAAGGCGGTAATTAAGCATCACCTCGTGAGAAGTGGCAGCCTTAGCGGCCGCATCGAAAACAGTAACATCCAGTGCATATCCAACCCGCAGCGCATTGTCCTGTAACAGAGACACTCCCACAAGTGCACTAACAGCTTCCTCATGTCTATAATTCAATCCAATCCAATATTTTTCTAAATAAGTGGCTCGCCCCCCTACATCGAAGGAGAAAACCTCGGTATCGTGCTTCAGCAAAACGGTTGGTGTAAGGGTCACATCCGTGCTTAGTGGCAGGTGGTACCCGCCTGTTACGTAAATATGATTCTCCCCTAATAAGGTGCCTTTGCCACCAGGCACCGCGCCGGCAAACTCATACTCGGCATGGAGCAGATTGGTCACACCGCCACCAGCGTAGAACGTCTCTGATTCGTACCATAAACCGGCACCCAGGTCGAACTTGGTATCAGAGCTGTTCACGGGCACACTTGGGTCGTTTTCCTGGTTTGGGCGGTAGCTGCCTTTCTTGTAATTGTTCACATTTCCCTGTATGCCCAGACCCAGCTTACCTGTCTCTCCTATATTAATATGAAAGGAATAAGACAGCGCTGCAGACAGTTCTGTGGTATTTCCAATTTTATCGCGCATCAGGCTAAGGCCCACGCCGCCGTGCAGCAGGCGCACCGGGGTGTGCGCGGTAATGAGCAGCGTCTGCGGTGCGCCGCCATCATCAAAGGAGGCCTCATAGCCCAGCCACTGGTAACGGTAAATAGAAGTAAACTCGGGGCGGTTGGTGATACCCGCATAAGCAGGACTGATGTACAGCTGGTTGAACCCATAATGGGTGAACTGCGGCTGCTGCTGCGCCATGGCAAGTGGTACTGCCAGGAAGATCAGCAGCAATACGGGTAAGAACTTTTTCATAGGCTGCGGCAAAGAAGGCAAGGTGTGGCACGTGCGCTTAGCACGCAAATCTTTCCAAATATAGGGATTAAACACTAAAACGCAAATGCGAGCACACCCGTGGGCAGTACTTGCGTTTGCGTTTTAGATAGTATGGAAAATGAAGGCAAAAGTTGCGTTAGCCCCTTACTTTTTTCCCTTCTTTGCCTGGTTTTGTATGTATACCTCTATGGCTCCCGTCATGGAAGGTGCGTTTGGCAGCGGCGCCTCTATGTCCAGTTCCAACCCGGCATCAATCACTGCTTTGGCGGTGGTGGGGCCAAAGGCGGCGATGCGGGTGTTGTTCTGCTTGAAATCCGGGAAGTTGATGAACAACGAATGAATCCCCGACGGACTGAAGAAGGCAAGGCAATCGTACGTCACGTCATCCAGGTCAGACAAGTCGGCGGCCACTGTTTTGTAGATAATGGCCTCGGTGTGCTTGATCTTGTTAGATGCCAGGAACTCAGGGATATCCTCTTTGCGGATGTTGGAGCAAGGGAACAGGAACTTCTCGTTCTTGTGCTTCTTGATCACCTCAAACAGGTCCTTTGCCGTTTTCTCACCCACAAACAGCTTGCGCTTGCGGAGCGTGATATACTTTTGAAGGTAATAAGCCGTTTGATCAGAGATACAGAAGTATTTCATATCGGCCGGCATTTCTATTTTACTCTCCTGGCAGATACGAAAGAAATGATCTACGGCGTTACGGCTTGTAAAGATGATGGCCGTGTGGGAGAGTATATCAACTTTGTCTTTCCGAAACTCCTTGAAAGGAACTGGCTCCACCTCAATAAATGCCCGGAAGTCGACCTTAATGTCATACTTCTCCGCAATCGACAAGTATGGAGAGTTATCAGTTGTTGGCTGCGGCTGCGTAACGAGGATACTCTTAATTGGAATCTTGTACCTTTCAGGGTTCGCAGTGCCCTTTGCTTTGCTTTCAGACATAGTAGAATGATGCGGTTAATAAAATGTCAGCTGCTGCAATACCCGCTTAGTAATTAAAAACTATGAGCTTTAGTATAATTGCAAGCGGAATCACTTCTGTGGCGCAAAGGTATGAAAATAAATGCAAATTAAGTACAGACGCTTTCTTATTTACAGCCGCAAACACGCGTAGTATCGTGATAACCAACACAAACGAAACAGCGAGGCTCGAGACAAGCACAATGGCATCGGGCAGCACCGCGTTCAAGCCCAGGTAAAGCAGCATCACCAGCGGCAGGAAAAGCCCCAGAAAAAGCAGGGAACGCATAAACTCCATATACTGCAACTCCACCACCTGCTCCAGCCCAAATATAAAAGACATCACTTTCAGGAAAATATACTTTAACAGCACCACGCTGAATACCATGATGGTGTAGAAAATAACTTTTGTGGTGATATCGGCTTCCGAGACCGGGAACAGGCGGTTGAAGAGCTTTACGTGCTGCAGGTTGGTGTGGATGGCCGTGATGAGCAAAGCCAGCGACAGCGAAAAAGCCAGCAGAAACAGCATATTCGACACAGAACTCACAGGTTTAGTTGCGTACAGCTCTTCGCGCTGAGTAGAGCTGAAGAAGCGGTTAAAGCTGAACATCTGCTGAAAATCAGCCGGGTAGTTTACGCGCAGCACTCCGTACAGCAGGCCGATCAGCAACATAAAGATGATAAAGGCATTCTGGTTCACGTAATCCCGCACCTGGATAGAGAAGGGCCGCTGGTTCAGTCGCTGCGCCGCATCTGGGGTGCGCGGCGCATTTCGGAAAGAACGCACATTCGGCTGCTGTGCCGGGTGCCACACCGTGAGGAGGTACTTCCCCTGCACGGGCTCCAGGTTCCTGGTGTAATCGGTAAGGTTTAGCGTGTAGTTCGCCGCAAAGTCAGCCTTAAAGATAAGGCGGTTGTTCAGAAACAGGCACAGGTTCTGTGGGGCGGCAAAGGCAATATTGAAGGGTTGCGCCTGCGAAACAGGCAGCCACTGGTGCAGGGCATTGTAGTTGTCATGTACACCGGCAACATAGGGAACCAACTGGGTTTCCCCGTCGCGCTGCACCATCCAGTTGCCGGTGATCGTGTTTTTTTGGTCGAGCGGCAGCACCTGCGCCTGCACAGGCCCCAGGGTAGCCCCCAGCCAGGCCAGCAACAGCACGATAGGAAATAAGTAGGGTTGGGATGCTCTGAGCACTGTGTTACAAGATAAACTGCTGCGTATTGACCCGCCTGTGGCAAAGCCATACGTTAAACCAATAGACAAAAGTATAAAAGTAAATGCTAAAAAGCACTTCTGTCACAAAGGGTTACAGGCACAGGCCTTCAACAGAAGCGTCCATCATTAAGAATGCAGCACACCCCGCAACTGCAGCATGTTTATATCGATGAGGTTCTCCTCCACCACCGCATCCGGCACGAACACAAATTTCTTATCGAATATCTGGCGGTCAATGTAGTAGCTTACCCAATACTCGTTGTTGATGTGGAAGATAGCCGGGTCGATCGGCTCTACCTGCACAAAGCTTTTTGCCTCCACACGCTCAAACATGTGCCGCAGCACCGAGGTCTTCACTTCATTTCCGTCTATCACGCCATAGCCTTTGGAGGTTACGAGCACGTTCTCGACAGGAAAAGCATTGTTGTTCAGCAAGTACACATCCCAAGTGGGATCTCCGGTTGGCGAGGGCGTAGCGGCAATGGCCACAGAGATCCCCTCCACCGTTCCAAAATCAATATCCTTCTTCATGCGTTGCTGTTGTAATCGTGGCACCGAAAAGCTGGCCTAGGTGCTTTAGAACTTTTTCCTCTACCGCTGCCATCGGCAATTCATGGCCCAGCTCCTTTGCCAGCGAAGTTACGGCTTTATCAGAAATGCCGCACGGCACGATGTTATTAAAATAATCGAGGTCGGTGTTTACGTTGAAGGCGAAACCGTGCATGGTTACCCAGCGGCTGCACTTCACGCCCATTGCGCAGATCTTGCGCGGATTCTGCTGCGCCTCGTGGTCGAGCCAAACGCCGGTGAGGCCCGGAATGCGACCAGCCGGAATACCATACTCAGCCAGGGTAAGTATAACGGCCTCCTCCAGGAAGCGCAGGTATTTGTGGATGTCGGTGAAGTAATTTTCCAGGTCCAGGATGGGATAGCCCACCAGCTGGCCGGGACCGTGGTAGGTGATATCGCCGCCGCGGTTGATTTTGTAGTAAGTAGCTCCCTTGGCGCTCAGCCCCTCCTCGTTCAGCAGCAGGTGGCTTTCGTGGCCGCTCTTGCCCAGCGTGTACACATGCGGGTGCGAGCAGAAGAGCAGGTAATTGGGCGTTGGCTCCTGCGCATCGGCTTCGGCCTTGCGGTTCTGCACTTTCAGCTCCAGCACGCTGTTAAAGAGTTTCTCCTGGTATTCCCAAGCTTCTTTGTAATCGATCAGCCCCAGGTGTTCAAATAGAATTTCGGTATTTTTCTGCACGTTATACTTTAGAAAGTTCTCGTTTCAGGTAAGCTATACTTTCGCTTTCGTTCGGGTTCTCCTTGTTCAGGTCGGCCATGTAAATCGATACCCAGTCGAACAGGTGGATGAGGTAAAAGGCCTGCTCCAGAAAGGTAGCACCCATAGCCTCTATCTCCAGCACCCGCTGCACCTTTTTCTCCAGCAGCGGCTTAGCCAGGTCCATTTGCTGCTTTACGCGTGGGTGGCAGTACACGGACTTGATGAAGAGAACAGCCAACTGGTCGAATAGTTCCGACGGGTGCTGCCATCCCTCTATCTCGTTGTGGCTCACCTCCGGGAAGATGCTCACATGCGCCAACTGCTTGGCGTTTGAGTTCAGCTGCTGCTGCAGGCGCAGGGCCACCGGCTCCAGCGTGCTGCTGGCGTAAATCATGGGGACTTTTCCCTGCAAGGCGCTGGCTAGGGCGCTCGCCTGCACTTTTATACTCCCGGCCTGCTCTTCCAGTAGGTTTATACTTTGCACAACTTCCCTTTTAAAAGTATCGTCCAGCAGCTCTGCGTGGTGTAGCAGATAAAGCAAGTCGACTACGGCATACCCAAACAATGCCCGCGGCTGCCGCGGCTCCTCGTCCAGCCGGATGTGCGGCACCTGCTGCTCCTGCGCAATGCGGAGCAGTTCCCCGCCCGCCGTCAGGAAGCCCACCGCGGCATCCGCTTTCAGGGCCTCACGCACCACTGACAGGATTTCCTCTGTGTTGCCCGAGAAAGAGGAGGCGATCACCAGCGTATTTGCCCCTACAAAAGAGGGGAGGGTATAGCCTTTAGCCAGCACCAGCGGCACCTCCAGCTTGTCGGCTACGTAAGACTGTATCAGACTGGCAGCTACACCGGAACCACCCATACCGGCAACTACTACGTTGCTATACTTAGGACCGCGGAAGGTAACACCGGCGCGTTCTCCTACATCCATGGCATCGCGTAGCTGCTCACTAAATTTCTCAACCAGTTGTTTCATTGCATCGGTAAATTTATGGCAAAGCAGCCTCAGCTGCCCGCAAAGTACAAGATTTCTATGGGTTCTCAAACAAGTGCTCACCTCCGCACCGGCCAGTCCGGCGAATCGCTTGCTGCAGCTTACCTGCAGCAGCAGGGCTACACGCTGCTGCACCAGAACTACAGGTACAGGCGCGCTGAAGTGGATATTATCGCGCAGAAAAACGACCTGCTGGTGTTTGTGGAGGTAAAAACGAGAACTACCGATAGGTACGGATATCCGGAGGAGGCGGTTAGTTCCCGCAAAGAGGAGCTGCTGTTAAGCGCCGCCGAGGCATTTATACTTGAAGAGGGTTGGCAGCAGGAGGCGCGGTTTGACATTATCTCCATCACGCTTACCTCACCGCCCACTATCCATCACATCGAGGATGCTTTTCACTGATTGGTTCTTGCCTGCTCCCGCTTATCGAACTTGCCCAGCTCGAAGATCGGGGTGGCGTGGCGGTCGTACTCTTTGATTAGGATGGGCTCGGCCTGTGGCTCATAAGCGGTTTTGGGATACTGGAACTCGTAGTGGCGGCGGTTGCGGAAATCGTAGTAGTTTATCCATACGCCAACCTTGCGGCCTTTCTGGTACTGCCCGCTCCACTCCAGTTGTCCGTTCTCGTAAAAGCGGTAGTACGTGCCCTGTACCTCGCCAAATTCATAAGGGATTACTTCTTTTATCTTTTTGGTGTCGCCGTAGTACGTTACAACGGCATCGCGCAGGAAGCCTTTTTCATAATGCTCCTTGTCTAGCAAAGTATGGTCTTCGTTATCGCGGTATTTTTCCCAGCGCAGGTGCTTGGTGCCGATGTAGAAATAGCCTTCTTCCACCACCTCGTCGTTCAGGGTTTTCTTGTAAGGGCCGTGCAGCACCTTATAGCGGTTTGTATCCTCCACGTTGGAGCCTGAGCGGGCCAGTTTCTTGTTCTTCGTGTCGTAGTAGTACTTGAAAGGAGCATAAGGATCGGGCTCCTCGTGCACGGGCAGGTAGCTGAAAAACTCAACGGTTTCTCTGGAGCGGCCACCGGTTTTGGTGTAGGCGCGCTTCACTTTGTAACCTAGGAACTCTTTCTTGCTGCGTTTCTTCTTTCGCTTTTTCTTGGCCTTCTCAGCAATCTCCTCCTCCAGCGGATTGCGCTTTTCCACAGTGGGCATGGTTGTGTCGGCAGCGGCGAGTGCATCGGTCGCTGTCGCGCCTCTTCCTTTCAGCTGTGCTTTGTCCAGGTTGTAGTCGCTGTTCCACTTAGGCTGGCCGCAGCCGCCCAGCATCAACAGAAACATACCTGCTACCAACGTATAAACCAAATGCTTCAACTTTGACTGACTTTTGAAAAACTGAATTTCAATTTGCCACTGTTTCTGCCGGGCAAAAACAGCTAGTAATTTATTTAACGTAAAGATGCACATTATAAGTATAGGCACCAATACACCGTTTCGCCCCCTATAACTGCACAGACTGCCTGTAAGTTTCATTTTATACCTGGTGCCCGCAGGCAGCAAAAAAGGCAGCACCCAAACGGGCACTGCCTTAGTATAAAACTGTTGGTATGTTTTACTTATAACTTAAGATCAGCCTGAGCTAATTTAGCTTAAACTGATCCACGGCTTCACTAGCGGCTCTACTTTGTAGCTGTCATTTTTATGCACACGCATCAAGAAAAATCTTGTGTCTTGATACTTATATCTTGTGTCTCAAAAACCTACTCCTGCGTCATCAGCTCAAAGCTGCGCTTCACAAAGCCTGTGAGAGCGGCACCAGAAAGCATGTTCTGCGACAGCAGGGCCAGATCAAACGCCTGACGGGCCAGCTTATCCTTCTCCTCAGCCTTTAGCACACGCTGGTTCAGGGCATGGTTCGCGTTGATGGTGACGTTGTACATGTCCGGCATTTCGCCCATGAACATCATTCCTCCGCCACCGGCACGGTTCATGTCCTTCATGCGGCGCATAAACTCAGGCAGGGTGATTACCACCGGCGCGTCATCCGGGGCAAGCGGCGCTACTTCTACCGTCATGTTCTTGTTGTTGATAGCCTGCTCGTACACCGTCTTCAACTCTTCCTTCTCGGTATCGTTCAGCACGCTTTCCTTCACCTCGTCACGCTCAATCAACTTGTCCGTAGTTTCAGAGTCTACGCGCTTGAGCGTGGTCTTCTCCAGCTTCTGCTCCAGCAAACCGATAAAGTGGCTGTCGATCACCGAATCCAGCTTCAGCACGTCGTAGCCACGGCTCTGGGCCGCCTCCACAAACGCATGCTGCTTCTCCGCATCCGAAGTATACAGCAGCACCAGCTGCTCGCTCTTGTTCGTTTGGTTAGCCTGCACGAGCGCCTTGTACTCCTCTACAGTGTAGTACTTGCCTTCGGTGCTCTGCAGCAACACAAAATCCTTCGCTTTTTCATAGAACTTGTCGTCGCTCAGCATGCCATACTTCACGAACACGCTGATGTCGTCCCAGTTCTTCTCAAACGTTTCGCGGTCTTTCTTGAAGATGTCGTTCAGCTTGTCGGCTACCTTTTTGGTGATGTAGGTGTTGATCTTCTTCACGCTGGCGTCGGCCTGCAGGAACGAGCGGCTTACGTTCAGCGGAATGTCCGGCGAATCGATCACCCCGTGCAGCAGCATCAGGAACTCCGGCACTACGTCTTTTACCTCATCGGTAATAAAAACCTGGCGCGAGTACAGCTGGATTTTATTACGCTGCACCTCGAAGTCGTTCTTCAGCTTCGGGAAGTACAGAATACCAGTCAGGTTGAATGGGTAGTCCACGTTCAGGTGGATCCAGAACAACGGCGGCTCCGCCATCGGGTAAAGTTCTTTGTAGAACTCCTTGTAGTCCTCTTCCTTCAGGTCGGCTGGCTGCTTTGTCCAGATCGGGTTCGGGTTGTTGATTACCTCGCCCTCAAACTCCACTGGCACCGGAAGGAACTTGCAGTATTTGTCAAGTATAGTGCGGAGGCGCATCGGCTCCAGGAACTCCTCCGAGTCCTCGGCCACGTGCAGAATCACATCCGTGCCACGCTCGGCGCGCTCTACCGATGTAATGGTAAACTCTGTGCTGCCGTCGCACTCCCAGCGGGCTGCCTCAGAACCGTCTTTGAAAGATTTGGTGATGATCTCCACGCGGCTGGCCACCATAAAGGCAGAGTAAAAGCCCAAACCAAACTGACCGATGATCTGATCTTTGTCGCCGGCAGAATCTTTGAAACGCTCCACAAACTCGGTAGCACCCGAAAAGGCGATCTGGTTGATGTACTTCTTGATCTCCTCGGCCGTCATACCGATACCATTGTCGGAGATGGTGATGGTTTTGGCCTCCTTGTCAACGGCTACCTTTACTTTCAGCTCGCCCAGGTCGCCGGTATAATCGCCGATGGCCGACAGGCGCTTGGCTTTCTGCGTCGCGTCTACCGCGTTACTTACCAGCTCGCGCAGGAAGATCTCGTGGTCGGAGTACAAGAACTTCTTGATGATCGGGAAAATATTCTCGGTGTGGATGGAGATGTTACCTCTTTCTTCCATTGTCTGTACGTTATATGTTGTTAGCTAAATCTATTGCGGTATTTATACTTCAGGCCTGCTTTCAAATCCTGTTCCACATACAGTCGTAGTGACAGGTTGTCAGAATTCAGCTGCAATTACTTCCGGGCAGGGTGGTGGTGCGGCGTTAGTAGCCGGTTTTGGGTTCGGTATATTTTGGCTTAGCAGCGGCTATACTTGCTGAAGCTATACATGTTAAATTATTTGGCGCAAGCGTCCGCTTGTGCCTTTGACTGCCTCAGCTACAATTCGATAGCCACTGCTCACTGCAATTGAAAACAAGCTATCCTATCTAGCTGCCCTTCATCCTCCAGCTCCCAAGCACCTATCGTTTCACCTTTAGCTTTGGAGCGCTCACGGCCGCGGGGCCCCGTCCTCGGGCATCGCGCTGGGACCTTTTCTTTGCTCGCTTCGCTTTGCAATCCCGCTCACGCGGGACCGAAAAACTCCAAAGGCGCTCAACCCAAGGACTGGAATCGGTTCAGATAGCTACTGCTTGTGCTCTCTTCCTTTACACGAATTGTAGGGACAGGTCGCGACCTGTCCGCGCGATGCCACCAGCGAATTAACTTAAACTTGAGTAGGAGCAGGGAATTAAATTCCCCTCCTCGGAGGGGGTAGGGGTGGGTTAACACACTACCCGGAATCACAGCGCTTATACTTCAGCAAGAGCAATTACATATTTCCCTCCTTAGACAAGGAGGGGTTAGGGGTGGCTGGCTTTTAGACCCCATAAGTAGGATATTTCCTCCTATCAACAGTGCCACAACTACATAATTTATACTTACCACACAACCACCGAGCAGAAATAGACGTCATTCTAAATGCAACATTGTGGAATTTAAAGTATAAATGCTTATGTTCGTGTTGTAAAGGTGGCCCGCTATACGCACTATATCGCCCTGACCCTGCTGCTGCTGTTCTGCAGGGCAATGGTTCCGGATGCGCTCATTCAGGAGCTGCATCCGCACACGCATACAGTCCATACCGACCACACCGACACCCACAAGGCCCAGATTGGCCTGAAGCACAAGCACTGCCAGGTAGAGGATATTTTTAGTTCGCCTTACCAGGGCACGGCCCTTTCACTCGATTTCACCTCTATCACGCATCATGCTGCGCATGCCGCTGCCTATACTTGTGGCTGGCAGGGAAACAGCATTTTCTCCTATCATCTTCGGGGCCCGCCTGCGGCCTGATCTTCAGCAAATATGCACCTGCACCCGTTGTACTACCAAGTATGGCTGATGCGCGTGCTTCCTTTTCTTTGTATTGAAACGCTAGGGCAATACTGGCTGCATCTTTGCACAGCCTATGTTACACTGTGTTTGGCGCCTATACGTTGTAGGAGCCACTAACCTATTGCTGAAACCGAAGACGTGTTATCACCTGTAAGAGTCAAATTAAATTTGTACCTGACGCTGCTACTTCTGCTACAGGTACCGCCGCTGTGGGCACATACGCTGCCTGATACGCTTGCTGGCAATGCTGAGCAGAATTGTGGCCTTACCCTGTCGGGAAAGACACTGGACCACGATACCCGCGAGGTGCTTATCGGGGCAACGGTGCACATCCCGGAACTGGACAAGACTGCAGCTTCCGATGCCTATGGGAATTACCATTTCCACCACTTATGCCAGGGCACCTACACGATGATAGTCACCTATGTGGGCTACGAAACGGAGCGGTACACGCTTAAGATGGTGAACTCTGCCGTGCGCGACCTGCAACTACATGCCAACCCCAGAACTCTAGGCACTGTGGAGGTAACAGGCTCGCACTTAAAGGAGATGGCGCAGTCGCAGCAGACGATTTCGGGCAGGGAATTGGCGGAAACGCGGGGGCTGGCGCTGGCGGAAACGCTGCGGGGCATTGCCGGCGTAACTACGCTGCAAACTGGGCCTACCATCTCCAAACCCGTCATACATGGCATGCACAGCAACCGCGTGCTGCTGCTGAACAACGGTGTGCGGCAGGAGGGGCAGCAATGGGGAGCGGAGCACGCGCCGGAGATAGACCCGTTTGTGGCCTCTGAGATGAAGGTGATAAAGGGAGCGGCAGGCGTACGCTACGGGGCCGATGCCATTGGCGGGGTAATTATTGTGGAGCCGAAACCGCTGCGCACGGAGCCCGGCATTGGAGGCGAAGTGCACCTGTTGGGCAGCACGAACAACCGGCAACTGGCCACCTCTGCTACACTGGAAGGGAACGTGGCGGGTATTCCGCCGCTTAGCTGGCGCCTGCAGGGCACGCTGCGCAAGGCTGGCAACAGCCGCACACCAGACTATTATTTGGAGAACACGGGTCTGGAGGAGCAGAACTTTTCGGCGGCAGTAGGCTACAAGAAGGAGACGTATGGCGCAGAGCTGTTCGTGAGCCAGTTTAACACGAAGCTAGGCATCCTACGGGAGTCGCATATCGGTAACGTAACCGATTTGGAGAACGCGATTGCGCGGGGCAGGCCCAGCAATGCAGACAATGCATCCTTCACCTACAAGATCAACCGCCCGTACCAGGACGTGCAGCACAGTTTGCTGAAGGCGAAAGGGTACTGGCAGTTGGGGGAGGCCGGCAGGCTGGAGTTTGTGTATGGCTGGCAGCGCAACCTGCGCGAGGAGTATGATGTGCACCGCAGCAACAGCAGCGCGTTGCCCTCGCTTCAGCTTACCCTTAACACGCATACTACTGAGGCCGTTTTTCAGCACAGGCCCTTTGGCAACTTCAGCGGCTCGGTGGGCATCAACACTATCTATCAGAAAAACACCTACCTCTACAGCGATTTCCTGCCCTACTTTACGGGGGTAACGGCTGGTGTTTTCGCGATTGAGAAATGGCAGAAAGACAGGCTGCAGTTGGAGGCTGGTTTGCGTTACGATTACAAGCACCTGGAGGTAAAGCGTTTTGCGGCCAGAAATGTACTGGAGAAACCCACGTATAATTTCAACAATGTATCCGGTACGTTGGGAGCTATCTATGATGTGGGCTATCACCTTTCCTTCGGGTTAAGTGCCACTTCGGCCTGGCGTGCACCGGGCGCTAACGAGCTTTTCAGCCAGGGCGTGCATCACAGTGCCGCCACCTACGAGCGGGGCGACCCGACGCTGGAATCAGAGCAGGCGTATAACTTTGAGCTGTCGGTTGATTACTTTAACAATGCCCGCTTAAACGGCACGTTGAGTCTGTATCACAACTTTATCAACAATTATATTTACCTGTCGCCATTGCCGGAGCCGGTACTCACTATCCGAGGGGCGTTTCCAGCGTTTCAGTACAGGCAGGCCGATGCCACCTTTAAAGGCGTAGACCTGAGCCTGGATTATAAACTGTTGACGGGGCTGGTGCTGGAGTCTAAAACCGCGCTGCTGTACGCCCGCAATCTGGACACGGACGATTACCTGATTTACATGCCAGCCAACCGCTTCGACAACAGCCTTAGGTATGAGTTCGGCCAGAATGGTGGGCAAAAGAAGCTGTCGGATGCCTATGTCTCCTTCGGGGGCACTTATGTAACTGAGCAGGAGCGAGTGCCTGTCAGAACGGAGGAGGATTTTGCCCCTGCTCCTGAAAGCTACTTTCTGCTGCATGCCGAGGCGGGCACTACACTACATTTTGGCAAGCAGGCAGTAGAGATCGGGATAACAGGAAATAACCTGCTTAACACCACCTACCGGCAGTACCTGAACAAGCTGCGCTACTTTGCCGATGAGCCGGGACGCCTGCTGATGTTCCGCATCCGGGTGCCGCTGAATTTTACTAAATCTTAATTAAAAGCATCATTAAATTTTTTGAAACGTATTCTTGTACCATCTAACACCATTTATATTATGAAAAAGTTATTTAGACCTTCCCTTGCTGCTTTCCTGATGGGCACCCTGTTAATTACTTCCGCTTGCGGTGATGATGACAACCCAAAACCAGTTGAGGAAGGGGAGTTGATCACGACCATGACGATGACATTGGTACCGCAGGGCAAAGGTGGCATGGTAACCGTTACTTATACTGACCCTGATGGCGACGGTGGCGCTGCCCCAACATCGGAGCCCCTGAACCTGGCTGCCAACACGACCTACGATGCTACCATTATGTTTGCAGATGACAGCCCGAACGGCGCAGGCGATTTAACTCCCGAGATTATGGAAGAGGGTACAGACCACGAAGTATTCTTTACCTCTAACCCAGCAAGCCTGCTGACAGTGGCGAAAACAGATGCGGATGCCAATGGCAGGCCTATCGGTTTGACAGCAACAGTAACGACCGCAGCTGCTGGCACAGGCACGCTTATGGTCATGCTGAAGCACCAGCCGGACATGAAAGGCAACACCAGCGACTCAACCAAAGGAGAAACTGATGTGCAGGCCATGTTTAACGTGACGGTGCAATAAAATAAGCAGAAACTGGCACAAGTATAAAAAAGGGGAGGCGCAGCTAAATACTGCGCCTCCCCTTTTTTATATTTGTCTGCACGATTGTTACACCTGCTTTGCCGCCAGTTTCGCAACGCCTTCCACCGCTTTGGCAACACGGCTGGCTCTGGTTTCGGGCCGCTTCGCCTCCAGCACCGCTACTACGTACTCTTTGCGGTGCGTAAACGCCAGTCGTTCAAAATTCTTCAACAGCTCCACTTCCTGCAGTGCCGCTCTCAAATCATCGGGTATGGCAACGGTTTTGGTTTTGCGGTCGATGCCGGGCATGTCGACCCCAAAGGTAGAGGCTTCTTTCCGCTCCGACTGCTGCCTGAAACGCACCGCTGACCACACCTCGTCCACCGCTATTTGCCGCACCGCCTCGTATCCCTGCTCCGCCAGCACTCTCCAGCCTTTGTCGCGCGTCAGGTCTGTTTTTACTCCGGATGTTTTCTTAGGATAAGCCACCCAGAAGATTCCCTGCGGCTGCAGCAACGGCAGTACCTGCGCCACCAGCTCAGCCAGTTCAGCGGCATGTGTTGCAAAGGCCAACGCAGCACCGTAGCCAGCAGCAGGCAATGCTGCATCCTTTTCATGCCGTACCGGCGTGTAGCCTTCTTGCGTGAGGGTTTGCGCTACCTGCTCCGGCGCATTCCGAAGCAGCAGTTTCTGCCCTGCTTTTATCTGCAGCTTTTTTCCGAGGTCTACCATGTTGTTTTCTGCTATCCATTAAGTCTGCCCTAAACTAACACAAAACCCAGAAACAGCACAAGTATGGCTTTCCCTCTTTAGCATTGCCTTCCGGAGCGGCAGACCTTAATACTGCAGGAAAGCACAGCTAGGAGTATGAACAGCAACACAGTAGCCTTTTATGACCCGTTCAGTCAAGTAGAACCACAAAAGATACAAAACTAAACTGCTTAAGCACAACGATTTACGAAAACACATAGTATAATACTATATGACTAAAACCCAAATTTTACATAGCTTATGAAAACAATATCTACTCAAAAGCACCATGGTTTAAATTTTTACTGTTGTCTTCTACTGTCACTGCTTCTATTTTCGTCCTGCACTACCCGCATGGATCATGAAGTGGAGAAGAAGCCGGATACCTTTGCCGCGGTTGCGCCAAAACAAGCACCTGCCGTTACGGTAGCGGCTATCACAGAGCCATCTGAAGAAGTTTATTTTGATCTTGTGGCCAGAACCTCCAATTGCCTGGGCGAGAACATCTGGTTCGGCGGCAAGCTGGTAAGCGAAGAAAAGATTTCGCTGGCAAGCTCAGGAGCCATTACCGAGGCTAAAGTGTACCGCATTGCAGAGTTAACTGCCACGGGCCTGAACAGCAATAAGAACTATCAGGTGAGCAATGATAAAAACACGCTGAAAGCTGTGACAGGCAGCCAGGGCGAAGTATACATTCAGTTAACCCAGGGGGAGTTGCTGTTGCTGCCGCAGGAGGACGAGCAGCCACTGGTGTTGGCCTATCAGCCCAACCCAACCGATGGCTACTACGATGGCATGCCGGGCCGCTGGAGCTGCGAGTAGTGGTGCTTACAGGATAAACCGTTCAAAAGTGCCTGTATTGTCACGTACAGGCACTTCATTTTTCAGGCACATCACTTCGCTCAGAATTTCGTACTTTTGGGTATGATTTTGTACAACGAGACGATAAGCATAGACAACGCCGTAGCAGAGGAGTGGCTGCAGTGGATGAAAGAAGTACACATTCCCGCCGTAATGGGCACGGGGTATTTTCTGGGCAACCAGATCAGCCGCCTGCTGCACGAGATCGCGAATGACGGCACCACCTACGCCGTACAGTACACCTGCCGCAACCTCGCCGACCTGGAAGAATACCAAAGCGAACGCGAAGGGGAACTGGAGGCCCGCCACCACAACCGCTACAATGGCAAGTATGTGATTTTCCGCTCTATGCTGGAGGTAGTGGCCAAAGATGTGGAGCGCGAAGACTAATTTTTCCTTTCGATTGATTAAAACAGGATCGCCAGCGGCTAAACCACCGCTGGCGATCCTGTTTATAGGAAGTGTGAGTTTGGCTCTGGAAAATGGAAACTCACCCCTGCCTCCTCAGAGGAGAATTATCAGCAAGAGTAGTATGCCCTCGCCCCTTGGGGAGAGGGCTAGGATGAGGGGGCATACGCTGGCTTTCATACTTAGGCAACCGCACTTGTTGGATTCTGCGAGCCCCTCGGGTTACAAATGCGACATCATTAAAAGACACAAGTATAAATACTTGCGCCAGCGTAAGTATTGCAGGAATATTTCCCTCCTCGGAGGGGTTAGGTTCTTTTCAAGTTAAAGTCTGGACAACCCCTCGCTAACCAGCGTACTGCTGTATTTGCTCTTCGGTCAAGGTGCAGGTCAGCCATTCGCTGCTCAGTTCGGCTCCAATCTTTTTGTAGAAGGCAATGGCCGGTTCATTCCAATCCAGCACCTGCCACCTGAAGCGTTTGGCACCTGTTTCCTTCGCTTCCTGGGCTACCGCGTTAAAGAGCTTGCGTCCGACACCGGTGCGGCGCATAAACTCCGTTACCACTAGGTCCTCTAAGTATAGAGTGCGGCCTTTCCACGTGGAATAAGCCGTGTAGTATAGCGCGATGCCCACAATCCCGTTCTCCCCTTCAGCCACAAAGAACTTGAAGATCGGATTCTCGCCGAAACCATCGCGCTCCATCTCGTAGATGGTGGTGGTTACCTCCTGCGGCGCCCGCTCAAACTCTGCCAATTCTTTGATCAGCGCATGCACCTGGGGCAGGTCATCTATCGTTCCTCTTCTTATCTCTACCATTTCAATATCTGTTGTCTTTTTGATCATGTAATCGATTCATGGGTAAAAGCATAGACACATACCTGCGTCTGCTTCTCTTCTTTTGATGCAGCCACACTTCTACCGCACTTCTAAAGCTGCTTTTAACTTCTGGTGCTATTCAAATTTATAAACAAGGCATACGCGGACGCTTGTGGCAGGAACTGCTGGCCAGGCTCTTTAACTTTTTAACTCCCGCCACACCGTTTTGGCCTGCACCAGTTCCTTATCGCTTTCCTGGCTGGTGAGGCGGTGCAAGTATAAATTTGCATCAACTGCATCGGGCGCGGTAGCCGATACCACAGTGTCGCCCAATATACTTTCCGCTTTAAAGATGATGTCTATCTCCTGTAGTTGCTTTTGCTCCAGCACCTCCAACGGGAGCGTGTCCAAGGCCCATTGCAGGTAACGGGTGTTGGTTACGTGGCGGTTCAGGTCGATGTCGTGCCAGCGGACGGGGATTTGCTGCTCATGCTGTGCCTCCTGCAACTGTGGCAGCTTTCCTTTGGCAAAAGGCAGGGGCTCCCGCAGCTGCACAAGCTCCATGTTCACAATAAAATCCGGCACCGATACCAGTTGGCGCTTCACCATGTCCATCACCAACCATACGCTGGTTGCCTGGCCCAACAGCTCGCGCTCCGAAGTATAGATTCGGAAGTCGCGGTGCATGTATACACGCTCACGGCCAGAGGCCCATGTTTCCACCGTCAGTTTGTCGTCGTGTGTGGGGTATCGGAATATTTCAATGCGCATCCGCTGCAGCACCCACGTCAGCCCGTGCTCCAGCAGGTCATACATTGACATGCCGATGTCTCTGGTATTTTCCCATGCCGCCTCGTGCATGTAACTCACGAGCGCCGGCAAAGTAGCCTGCCCCCGGTAATCTATTTCGTTTGAGCGTACCGTAAACTGGCTGGTCCCTCCCGTTGATTTCATAGCATTTTATACTTGTCTGGCTGCTAAGTTACGCAAGAATCGCTGTGGAGGCCAACCTGGTGCTTTGTAAAACAGGCAGCACACCCGTTGCCGGGTGTGCTGCCTATGGCTGATGTACTGCTAACTTAGGTTGAGGCGCTTCATAATCGCCTGAGGCAGGAAGAAATATGGGAGCCCCTAAAGATCTTTTATACTTAGATAGCGCATAAACGACGCTACATCA
This sequence comes from Pontibacter akesuensis, assembly GCF_001611675.1. NCBI lineage: Bacteria > Pseudomonadati > Bacteroidota > Cytophagia > Cytophagales > Hymenobacteraceae > Pontibacter > Pontibacter akesuensis. The sequence continues at coordinate 1,791,683 of NZ_CP014766.1, forward strand.
TCTTTCCGATTCCCATGCCCAGTACCATAAACAGAAGTGCCAAACCATAGAAAGCCAGGAAGACAATGGTGAGGATGCCCATGAACTTGAGCAGTGATTTCAGGTTCTTAAAAGCTTCGTTTATCGCTGCTTCGCTTTGCTCGTTCAGGGCCAGTTGCGCTTTGCTGGAGAAACGGTACAGGTAGAAGATCGGCAGAAAGTAGAGCAAGGCAAAAAGCAGGTAAATAACGGTAAAGAATCCGCCGCCGATGATGCTACCAACGCCCGCCGTGTTCCCCATGCCGCCATTCATCAAAGCGCCCATGGAAGCGCCAGCGAACAGGCCCACCAGTACCATCAGCCCTACTATTACAAAGCCCACAATAGCTAAAAATTTGCCCCATTTGGCTGCCTGGCTCAGGTAGTCGGCAGCGGTAGGCATGACCTCTCGTCGTCAAAGAATGTTTCCATAGGATGTTGTTCGTTTAGCCTTCAAAGTATATAATTATAACTATACTTCCTAACATCCTGCAGCCCTCTCCGGAAGAAGACAAAAAAAGCCGCGCCACCTAAAACAGGCAACGCGGCTGAAGTATAATTGGCAGATTTATACTGTTGTTACTGGTTCTGATACGGGTTTACGCCCATGTTCTTGTAGATGAACGCATACGTATCGGCGTACTCCTGAATTACGAGCGAAGTTGGCTTACCGGCACCGTGGCCCGCACGCACATCTACCCGGATTAAGTATGGGTTGCCCGGTGCGCCTTTGTCCTGCAGCTCAGATATAAACTTGAACGAGTGCGCCGGCACCACACGGTCGTCGTGGTCAGCGGTCTTCACCAGCGTTGCCGGGTATTTCACGCCTTCTTTGATGTTGTGCAGTGGCGAGAACGCCTGCAGGTTCTTGAACTGCGCGGCATCGTCAGAAGAACCGTATTCCGGCACCCAGGCCCACCCAATCGTGAACTTGTGGAAGCGCAGCATGTCCATCACACCAACGGCAGGCAGCGCTACTTTCGCCAGCTCAGGGCGCTGTGTCATGAAAGCACCTACCAGCAAACCACCGTTAGAGCCACCAGCCACGGCCAACTTTTCAGAGGAAGTATACTTCTGGCTGATCAGGTACTCGGCCGCCCCGATGAAGTCATCAAACACGTTCTGCTTGTTCGGTGTCATACCGGCCTTGTGCCAGTCTTCGCCGTACTCGCCTCCACCACGCAGGTTCGGCATGGCGTACACACCACCGTTCTCGAGCCACAGCATGTTGGCAATACTGAAGCTAGGTGTCATGGAGATGTTAAAGCCACCGTAGGCGTACAGGTACGTCGGATTCTGGCCGTTCAGCTCCAGGCCCTTCTTGTGCACGATAAACATCGGCACTTTCGTGCCGTCCTTTGAAGTATAAAACACCTGCTTCGTCTCGAAGGCGTCCGTGTCTACGTTCACTTCCGTTTTGCGGAACTGCGTTACTTTGTTGGTTGCAATGTCGTAGCGGAAAATGGTTGGCGGGTACGTAAACGAGGTGAAGGTAAAGAACACTTCCTTGTCGTCTTTGTCGCCGTTGAAGCCGCCCACTGTGCCAAGCGTTGGCAGTTCCACGGTGTTCAGCTGCTTGCCGTTCATATCGTACACCACCACCTGGCTCGTCGCGTCCTTCATGTACGTGGCTACCAAACGGCCGCCCACGCTCGACACGCCCTCCAGCACGTTCTGCGACTCCGGAATAATGGTTTTCCAGTTCTGCTCCTGCGGCTTTTTCGGGTCGATGAGCACCAGGCGGTAGCGCGGCGCGTTTTTGTTCGTCATCACCAGCAGTTTATCGCCCACGTTGTCAATCACACTGTACTGGCTCTCAAAGTTTTCGATGATCGGTTTGATGGTTGACTTCGGGTCCTTCAGGTCTTTGTACGACAAGGCGTTGGCCCCGCTCGCTCCCTCCGAAACATTCAGCAGCAGGAAGCGCTCGTCTTCCGTGGTCTGGCCGTAGAAGTTGCGCAGTGCGTTCTTCTTGTCCTCATACACCAGTTGGTCCTGGCTCTGCGGCGTGCCGATTTTGTGGTAGTATACTTTATGGTACTCGTTCTTATTGGCCAGCTTGTTTCCTTCGGTTGGGGCATCGTAGCGGCTGTAGAAGAAGCCGTTGCCGCTCCAGCTCGGGCTGGAGAATTTCACCCACTCAATCTGATCGTCCAGTTTTTTACCGGTTGCCGTTTCCATTAAGTGGTAGGTGTTCCAATCAGAGCCGCCGCTGGAGGTACCGTAGGCCAAGTACTTCCCGTCTTTGGAGAACTGCAGCGAGGTAAGCGCTACCGTGCCATCGTCACTCAGCTTGTTCGGGTCGAAGAACACCTTTGGCTCAGCCTCCAGGCTCTCCTGCACATACAGCACACTTTGGTTCTGCAGGCCATCGTTTTTAAAGAAGTAGTACTTGCCGCCTTCTTTAAAAGGGGCGCCATACTTCGGGTAATTCCAGATTTCGGTAAGGCGGTTCTTGATGTTGTCGCGGAAGTCGATGTCGCTTAGGTACTCCTTTGTCACCTCGTTCTGCTCCTCAATCCACTCGTCCAGCGCTGCGTCGTGCGTTTCCTGCCAGCGGTACGGATCGGCCACTTTAGTGCCGAAGTAATCGTCTACCTGATCTACTTTTTTAGTATCAGGGTAATCAAGTGCCTTTGCTTCTTCTGCCGCCTGTGCGGTGGCAGAAGTTGTATTTGTTTCTGTTGTCATGCCTGTGGCAGTTGTGTCCGTTTGAGATGATTTGCAAGCCGACACAGCCGTGAGGCCGCCGGCTAGCAGAAATACAGTTGTCCTTTTCATAATGGCTTCGCCTATGTGTTTGTTTAAGGTTAGGTTAAAAACAGATGAGTACAAGTTAGGGATTTTACCGCATATTGTTGCCTTAGCTGCTCCAGAACCTGCTGTTGCATGCTTCTGAGAATTCCAAACTTCTAGCCGCTGCCCTGTACAAACTGGACTATTCCTGCTTACTTTTACCCGCTTTTATCGGATGGGCAGCCAAAAAGTTTGCCAGCAAGTATAAAAGCATAAATCAAGCCATACATTCTTTATGTTTGACGAACTGGAAGACGAGAAACTGCTGCAAAAGTTTGAGCAGATAGCCGATAGGCTGTCGGAGAAAGGGTACGCCATCGTGGATAACTTCCTGGAGCCGCAGGAGGTGCGCAACCTGCTGGACGTGCTCACGCATCACCAGGAGCAGGGCACCTTTAAAAAAGCTGGCATTGGGGCTGCCGATCAGTTTACGGTGGACAAAGAGGTGCGCGGGGATTTTATTCGCTGGATTGAGCCTGCCGAAGCGCTGCCGCCTACCCAGGTGTTCCTGAACCGCATGAACGAGGTGATGCGCTACATCAACCGCACCTGTTTCCTGGGCCTGAAAGACTACGAGTTCCACTTTACGGTATACCCGCCCGGAACTGTGTACAAACGCCACATCGATCAGTTTAAGGAAAACGACCACCGCCGCCTGTCCTTTATCTGCTACCTGAACGAGGATTGGAAGCCGGAGCACGGTGGAAACCTGCGCTTATACTTGCCACAGGACGACGGCTCTGAAGAAACGGTGGATATTCTGCCAATCGCCGGTCGCCTCGCCTGCTTCCGCGCCGACCTGATTCCGCACGAAGTACTCGTAGCCACCCGCCACCGCTACAGCCTCACCGGCTGGATGCTGGACCAACTGAATGAGCTAACGTTTTTGTAGGAGAGGCCACGGTGAAGACCTCGCGTTTCCGAAGGTCCCGCGAGCGCCTGGGCTACAAAGCAACAGCGTCTTGAGTGCGCTAATCTTTTACTGTCATCCTGGAAAGATCTTGGTAGCGGAGCGCACAAGCAATTGGAGCTCGCCCACAAGATCCTTTCAGGATGATAAATAGGAATGGAGCAAGTATAAAATTCACTCAAATTAAAAATCTCTCCTACTTTAAAGAAGTCTTGTGTCTTGCTACTTGTGTCTTGTGTCCTATAAACCTTACTGCGAAAAGTTGATCTCGGTGCTATCGCCGATGTTGAGGCTGTGGCTGAAGCCCCGGAACGTGGCGTCGCTGCCGATAATAGAATCCTGCATGACTGCATACCGCAGTTCTGAGTAGGAACCTATGATAGAGTTGCTTAGGATGCAGTTACCCACAGACGTATTATCACCAATGGCCACATTGGGGCCGATGATGGAATTGGAGATGCTGCAGTTCTCGCCTATACTTACCGGCGGAATGATGATGCAACCGGGGCAAAGTTTGCTGTAGTCGCGGTCGCGGAACTTGGGGCGGGCCAGCAGCGTGGCGTTTGCCTGCAGCAAGGTTTCCTTTCGGCCGCAGTCGAACCAGTGATCCACGCTCCAGGGCACCATCTTCTCGCCGTTCCGGATCATGTGCATCAGCGCGTCTGTCAGGTGGTACTCGCCCTGCGTGCGCAGGTCCTCGGTGATGAGGTGCTCCAGCGAGGCGATCAGCTTTTGCGGCTGCATGATTTTGTAAAGGCCCACCAGTGCAAAGTTCGACTTCGGGATCTTGGGCTTCTCAATCACCTTCGTCACAAATTCATCCTGCCCCATCTCCGTCACACCGAAAAGCGAGGGCTTGGCTACTTTCTTTACACCCAGCACCGAGTATGGCGCCGCCAGGATCGGCTGCAGGTCCACATCCACAATGGCATCGCCGAGCATGATCAGCAAATCCGGTTCGTTCTCAAAGGTATGGCGGGCTATCCAAAGGGCATGCCCCAACCCTTCGCGGGGCTCCTGCACCACAAACTGTGCGTTTACCTGCGGGTACTTCCGCCGCACGTACTGCTCCACCTTCTCGCCCAGGTACCCGATGATGAATACAAAGTCGGTGATGCCTGCCTCCAGCAGCTTCTCAATGATGTGGCCAAGTATGGTATTATCCGCTACAGGCACCAACGACTTAGGCTGCGTGTGCGTGTGCGGCCTAAGCTTTGTACCAACTCCTGCAAGGGGTATAACTACTTTCATGTACTATCCTTTTCTGCAATATATTAAATTCAGGCTATAAAATAAGTGCAGCAAGCGGTTGCTGGCTAACAATTTGTGCTTTTCGGGACGATTCGTGACGCTCACGGCACGTTAAACGCTTACGGCATTTTCTGTTATTTTTATGCGTGTCTTAACACAGCTTTCCTATCTTCGTACAGATATCGCCCGCAGGGGCCATTCATTTTGCATACTAAACCACACACATACCCACTTATGAAAAAGCTATTTTTCTACCTTATCGGCTTCGTGATTCTGGCGTCTCAGTCATCTTGCGGTTACAACACCATGGTAACCAAAGACGAGCAGGTAGAGGCGCAATGGGCCAACGTGCAGAACGTGTACCAGCGCCGCGCTGACCTGGTGCCAAACCTGGTAAATACCGTAAAGGGCGCCGCCAACTTTGAGCAGGAAACTTTGACACGTGTGATCGAGGCGCGCGCCAAGGCCACCAGTGTCAACATCAGCCCGGATAACCTGACGCCGGAGAACATCCAAAAGTTTCAGGCAGCACAGGGCGAGTTATCCGGTGCCTTGAGCCGCCTGCTGGTATCGGTGGAGCGCTACCCGGAGCTCAAGGCAAACCAGAACTTCCTGGAGCTGCAGGCCCAGTTGGAGGGCACAGAAAACCGCATTGCCGTGGAGCGGCGTAAATTCAATGAGACGGTGCAGGATTACAACTCCTACATCCGCTCGTTTCCGCGCAACTTCATAGCCGGCTGGTTCGACTTTGAAAAGAAGGGCTACTTTGAGGCGGAAGCAGGAGCACAAACAGCCCCTACGGTAGAGTTCTAAAAAATGGCTACAGGGTTCGTTTGATTGCTTGTTGTTTTTGGTTTTTGAAGCACCTTCCCACAAGCAAACAATCGAGCCGCTTAACAACTTATTGCTATGCCAAAAGACACCATTACCCCAGCCGATGAGCAGCAGATAATGGCCGCTATAAAAGAGGCGGAAATGCTAACCTCCGGCGAAATAAGGGTACATATAGAAAGCAACTGCGAAATAGATGTGCTGGACCGCGCCACCGAAGTATTTGCGGAACTGCACATGCACCAGACGGAACAGCGCAATGGCGTGCTGTTTTACGTGGCCCTCGAAGACCACCAGTTTGCCGTACTTGGCGACGCTGGTATCAACGCTTCCGTGCCCGACCATTTCTGGGAGGACATCACGGCAGAGGTTATCAGTTATTTCAAGAAAAAGAAGTATGCCGCCGGGTTAGCACGTGGCATACGTATGGCCGGAGAGCAGTTGCAGGCTCACTTCCCTTACAACCGCCACGAAGATACGAACGAACTGAGCGATGACGTATCGTTCGGAGACTAAGCAAAACATGAAGCAACTATCCCTATTCCTATACCTTTGCCTCTTAAGCCTCACTGCCTTCGCGCAGAACAGTGATTTTCCGGCCAAGTCGAACCGCCTGGTCAACGACTATGCCGATATGCTTACACCGCAGGAGGAGCAGGCCCTGGAACAGAAACTAGTAAATTACTCTGATACCACTTCCAGCCAGATAGCGGTGGTGCTCATGAAATCTATTGGCGGCTACGACATCAACCAGTATGCCGCCGAACTGGGTGAGCTTTGGGGTGTTGGCTCCGGCAAGTATGACAACGGCCTCGTTATACTTGTGGCCCAGGAAGAGCGGAAGGTTGCCATCCAAACCGGCTACGGACTGGAGGCATATATTCCGGACGCCCTGGCCAAGCGCATCACCGAGCGCACCTTGAAACCAGCCTTTGCAGAGGGCAGATTTTACGAGGGCCTGGACCGGGCAACCACCTTGGTTTTTGAACTTGCCAGCGGCGCATACGAGGGAGACCTTAATGCGCAGGGAGGCGAAGGAGAATCAGGCCCTTCCATCTTCTTCATTATCATTATTGTTATTCTGATGTTGATCCTGTTCTCAAAGATGGGGGGCGGCGGAGGCCGTGGCGGCAGGCGCTACTCTCGTACCTTTGGAGGACCAGTGATTATTCCCGGCGGCTTCGGCACGTTCAGCTCAGGCGGCGGCATGTTCGGCGGCGGTGGGGGTGGGGGCGGCTTCGGTGGGTTTGGCGGCGGAGGCTTCGGCGGAGGCGGTGCCAGCAGCAGTTGGTAAGTAGATCCTTTGGCGGCAGCTTTTACAATCAAGTATAACCTAACGCAAATACCCGGGCAAATTACAGGGTGTAAATGTCTCCCAATCTTCCTGAAAGAACATAAATGACTACCGAAGGCACCCTTCTGTAATCATTTATGTTCTTTCGGCGTTATAAGGCTTGAGCCAGTGGCGGCAGGAGCCGGGGCGCACCAAAAAAGCATACGTTGCATACATGAAGATATTTGGGGACAGCATCAAAACAAAGGTAGTAGTGGGCTTTACACTGGCCCTCGGCATTGTGGTAGCAGCCATCTTCCTGACCTACACGAGTTTTACCAAGCTACTGAACTCTGTGGAGGTGCTCTCACAGCCAAACTATAAGCTGCGCGAGTTGCAGCATACGTTGGGTTCTATCTCTACGGCTGAAAGCGCAATTCGCGCCTACACGCTCACCACAAACGAAAAACATTTTAAGGCTTACCTGGCGCACCTGGATACCATTGGAAGCCAGATTGACTCTCTGGAGCACCTGATGCGGCACAACCCGCTCGAGAAAGCCCAGGTTGATTCCATTTCTGCCCTGTTGCAGGCAAAACAGCAAAGCCTGGCCCAGTATGTTGCCCTGAAAAAGGAGCAGAAACGCTACAATTACTCTCGCAAGGCAATGATACAAATTGCCTCAACAGTCGAACAGACGCCCCTTTCCACCACCATCAGCAAACACACCAAAACCACCATCTCCGATCGCCTGGACATGAACGGCACCAGGCAGGAGGCGCAACAGCCGGAAATAGCGCTCCCGCAGGAGGAGCCAGTGGTGGTGCCGGAGAAGGAAAAGAAGGAGAAGCGCGGCTTTTTCAATCGCATTTTCTCCAAAAAAGAAAAAGAAGAACAGCCAGAGCCCCCCCGCCCAAAGGTAATTGTGCCCCAACTCGAGGTACGGCAGGAAACACGGGTTGATACAAGCGCTAACATTACACCGGTTGCCCCGCTTAGCAAGGTGCGCCGCATTCTGCATAATGTGCAGCGCGAAGCCGATGCCCAGGAGCAGAAACTGCAGCAAAAGGAGCTAGCCCTGTTGCAGCAGGACAAACACATCATGGACCAGATCAGAACGATGATCTACCAGCTGGAGCGCCATGAGCAAAAGCAGACCCTCCGCAACTCAAACCAGGCGCGCGCGGTGGCCAAGCAAACCTCTACTGTCCTGCTCGTAATCGGTATAGCTGGTTTGGTGAGTGGGGTGGGCTTTATCCTGCTCATTCTCCACGACATCACACGCAGCAACAACTACAGGTCTAGCCTGATAAAGGCGCAGAAGGAGGCCGTTAAACTGGCCCGTGCCAAGGAGGCGTTCGTTGCTAACATGAGCCACGAAATGCGCACGCCGCTCAACGTTATACTTGGCTTCTCGCAGCAGCTGCACCACACGCCCCTGCTGCCGCAGCAACAGGAGCATCTGCAGGCAGTGAGCGGGGCGGGGCAGCACCTGCTCCACATTGTAAACGACGTGCTCGACTTGTCGAAAATGGAGGCGGGTAAACTGTACATCAACCGCTCACCATTCAGCATCTCCCAGCTGCTGAACGAGGTGGAGCAGGCCTTCGCGTTGAAGGCTACCGGTAAGAACATAATTTTCAACTACAGGCTAAGCACGTCCATACCAGACGCACTGGAGGGAGATTTACTGCGCATGAAGCAGATACTGTTCAACCTGGTCGACAACGCGATCAAGTTCACGCACAAAGGCCTGGTGCAGGTGCAGGTAGACCTGCGCAGCCGCCGACGGAACAGACTGGTTCTGAGCATTGCCGTGGCCGATACGGGCATCGGCATGTCAGAGGAGAGCCTGCAGTATGTGTTTGGAGAATTTAACCAGGCTGATAGCTCCATTCTGCGCAAGTATGGCGGCACCGGACTAGGACTTTCGATTAGCAAGAAGCTGGTGGAGATGCAGGGCGGAACTTTATCGGTGAACAGTATGGAGGGCGAAGGCACCACCTTTACCGTGCTGCTGCCTGTGCAGATTGCTACAGAGGCAGTGCCTGCCGCTCCACGTGAGACGGTGCCGGTGCCTGCCTCTTTCAAGGGATTAAAAGCATTGGTAATAGATGATGACGGATACAGCCGTACCCTGTGCGATCTGATCCTGAGCCGCTGGGGTATGGTGGTGCACCTGGCAAACGACGGCCCGGAAGCATTGGCGTTGGCTCAGGAACACAAGTATGACGTGGTGCTCACCGACATACAGTTACCAGGCATAAGCGGCAAGACCGTGGCCCGAAATATCCACAAGCTTGATCCGGAAGTACCGATCATCGCCCTGACGGCCAACATCATGAGCAATGATATCGGATTCTTTAAGAATACCGGCATCACCGATCATTTGCTGAAGCCCTACAAAGAGCAGGAACTGCATCAGAAGCTAGCGAAAGTGTTGCCCGTAGCGGCTATAAAAGCAGCTGAGGAACGTGCAGCGGCGTCAGAATCACAGCCTGTTATACAGAAGCACGAAGTGGAACAGCCAATTGAGCAAACCAACAGCTTATACAGCCTGCACGAAATGCGCCTGTTTACCGGCGATGACACACAGGCCCTGGCAGCCGTGGTGGAAGTGCTGCTGGAGGATCAGGAGCAGAACCTGGAGCAACTGTCGTTGGCTGCCGAAAAGGCTGATTGGGAGGCAACCGCAACAATGGCGCACAAGATGCTGACAGCTTTTAAGCACCTGCAGGCGCACACAGTAACGCCGCACCTGCTGCAACTGGAGCAGGTATTGCATACAGGCAGGCAAGCCCCGGACGAGCTGCAACAAGCGGTGGAGCAAGCTCAGCAGCAGGTGCGGCTGGTGTTAAACGCACTGCAGCAGGAACTGCACAGCCTTTATGCCGAGCAGCCCGTGTAGCAGCAATCCAACTTAAATGTCGATGTTGTAAAGCTTCAGCTTGTTGTATAAGGTCTTTCGGTCTATGTTCAGCAAGCGCGCTGCCTTCGACTTGTTATACTTCACGCGCTCCAGCATGGCCAGGATCATTTCACGCTCAGTGCGCTCGTTTATACTTTTCAGGTCCGTATCCATGGGGTCTCTTGAAGCGCCCGAGTAAGAAAAGCCGCCTTCGCTTTGCTGCGGTTGCGGCACAGCGGGGGTGTAATTCACTATTTCCGGTGGTAATTGCTGTAGCGTTACTTCAGCTGTCTTGCACAGCAGCACGGCGCGCTTCACAACGTTTCGGAGTTCCCTCAGGTTTCCGGGCCAGTTATACTTGAGCATGGCCTGCTGCGTGGCCTCATCAAAACCCGAGATATTTTTCTCCAACTCCCGGTTTGCCTGCGCCAGGAAGTGCTTCGCGAACAACACCACATCGCCATCACGATCGCGCAATGGGGGCACGTTGATCTTAAACTCGTTTAGGCGGTGATACAGGTCCTCGCGGAACTGGCCTTTCGAAACAGCTTGCACCAGGTCCTCGTTGGTAGCCGCCAGCACCCGCACATCCACATCCTGGTCGGAGGTACTGCCTAGCTTCCGCACTTTACGCTCCTGCAGTGCGCGCAGCAGCTTTACCTGCACCTCGTAGGGTAGGTTACCGATCTCATCCAGGAATAGGGTGCCGCCTTCGGCTGCCTCAAATTGCCCCTCCTTGTCTTTCACAGCGCCCGTAAAGGCTCCTTTCACATAGCCGAACAGTTCGCTGCCAGCTAATTCTTTTGACAGCGCACCGCAGTCTATGGCCACAAAGGGTTTGTCGTGGCGCTTGCTCTGGTGGTGCATCATACGGGCAACATATTCCTTGCCCGTGCCGCTTTCCCCCTCAATAATCACCGACAGATTGGTGGGAGCCACCAGCGTGATAAACTCCTCTATCTGCTCAGACTGCGGACTTTGCCCCCGCACAAACTGCAGGGTTCCGGCCACGGTGGTTGGTGCCTCATCGGCGGCAGGCGCATGCTTTTTATTCAGGGCGTTCTGCACCACCAGCAGTGTTTCGTCGGGGTTGATGGGCTTGGTAATGTACTCGAAAGCCCCCATTTTTATGGCGCGTACGGCCGTTCGGATGTCAGCGTAGGTGGTCATCAGGATCACCGGCACATCAGGGGTGAGCACTTGTATCTGTGACATCAGCTCCAGCCCGTCTTTGTCAGGCAGGCGGAAGTCGGTCAGGATCAGGTCGAAAGATGATGCCTTTAGTAGGCGCAGCCCGTCATTAGCTGTGAAAGCTGTCTCTACCTCGAGCTGCTGCCGTTTCAGGAACGACTTGAGCATCAGGCAGAAAGCAGGATCATCATCAATAAGAAGTATCTTAGGCATAGTTGCGTTCATGTGTTACAGCCTGCAGGGCGCAATGCAGGAAGCCTTTAAGTAACGGATTTATATCGTATTTGTTCTATACCTTCCAAAGGCGATTCTTGTTGTGCGGGGCATAAACAGAAAAAGCCCCCGTTGTATAACGGAGGCTCCTCCCGGAATTATATATAAACGGTACTGCCGGGCCTAACCCTGCACTACATTGCCTGCTTCGTCGTAGCGTACAACCACGGGCTGCTCTTGCTCCTTGTTCAGGAGTTGCACCTCGTAGATGGCGGCGGCACCGGCTTCGGCGGGCTGTAGCTTGTGTACTTCGCCTACCGTCCATTCTTTGTATTCGCCACCCGTTACGGCGGTTTTTACGGCCTCTGGCAATTCTTCAAGGGTGATTTTCTGCTTGTTCTGCTGGCCCTGCGGTGTTGTCTGCTGCACTGCCTGCGTAGTGTTTGCCGCATTGCCCTGCGCCTGCGCGCCTAGACCCACAAGCGCAAAGGCCACGGCTAAAAGTGATATCTTTTTCATAATCATTTTCAAATTTAAACTTTACTCTAAAAAACTGTTTTGCTGTTGCTAGTAATACTCCCGCCCTACTCGTCTCCTGCCAGCGCCTCTCCGGTTTCGTCAAATCGGGCAACCGTGTGCTGCTGCGCTGCATTAGTGAAGTATACTTCGTAAACAGGGGCGATATCGGCGGCAACCGGGGCTACCGGAACCACCTTGTATACTCCGCTTACCTGCCACTCCTTCAGCACATCGTGCTGAAGGGCCTGCTTTACTCCCTCCGGCAGCTCCTCTTTCTTTATCTCCTGCTTGCCCCTTTGCAGCTCCTGCCGCAACTCAGACGGTGGCAGCTGGGTAGAGGGCACTGTTTGGGCCTTCGCTTCCAAAGACACCAGTGCAAACGCTGCAAAAGCCAGTGCCAGGGAAAATGCTTTTTTCATAGTTCTATTCTGTTGCGTCCTTTACTTCTTCTGCCAATCCCCTTTAAAAGAACTGTGCCAGAAATTGCAGCAGCACACAACTTGCTGTATGGTAGAAAATTACGTCCTGCTAGCAGTTTAGCAGCCATAGCCGCCGCTGTAGACTTGTTCCACAAGGTGCGTAGCATCGCCTGCAAGCTGTGTGTTGGCGCAAGTATAATTTGGAAATAAAGCGGCACGGCTGGCAGCAAGTATAAATCGTATAGGCGATGAACGGGCAGGCAGGGTTTATACTTAAATTAACTAAATTAGCAGCATGAGCGAACCACGTAAGAAACTGTTTCTGCTAGACGCACTAGCACTGATATACCGCGCCCACTTTGCCTTCAGCAAGAACCCGCGCATCAACTCCAAAGGCATGAACACGGGCGCGGCCCTTGGCTTTACCAACACGCTGGTAGAAGTACTACAAAAGGAGCAGCCCACGCACATTGCCGTCGCCTTCGACTCCGCCGCCAAAACCTTCCGCCACGACAGCTTTGCCGATTACAAGGCCAACCGCCAGTCGCAGCCCGAGGATATCTCCATCGCCATACCGTACTGCAAAAAGATCGTGGAGGCCTTTAACATTCCGGTATTGATCCTGGATGGCTATGAGGCAGATGATATTATTGGCACCATGGCACAGCGGGCAGAGAAAGCCGGTTTCGACGTGTACATGATGACGCCGGACAAGGACTACTGCCAGCTGGTAACCGAGCATGTATACTTGTACAAGCCCGCCTTCATGGGTAACGCCATCGAAGTGTGGGATGTGCAGAAGATACTGGATAAGTGGGAAATTGAGCGGGTAGAACAGGTAATAGACATACTTGGCTTGCAGGGCGATGCCGTGGATAACATTCCGGGCATTCCGGGTATTGGTGAGAAAACGGCCAAAACACTTATCCAGCGTTTTGGCTCTGTGGAGAACCTGATCGCCAATGCCGACCAGCTGAAGGGCAAGCAGAAAGAGAACGTGGTGAACTTTGCCGACCAGGGCATCATGTCAAAAGAACTGGCTACTATCCATTGCGATGTGCCGCTGGAGTTTAACGAGGAGGCGCTGCTTTATAACGGCCCCAACGAGGAGCAGATAACAGAGCTGTTTGCCGAGCTGGAGTTCCGGCAGTTGGCGCAGCGCGTGCTGGGCAAAAGCCTGAGTGAGGCTGCTTCGGCACCTGCCGCCGCCAGGGGAACAAGAAAAGGCAAGGGAAATAGCAACCAAGGCTCTCTGTTTGATGCACCTGCAGCGGCGGTTGCCACAGCAGACGCCACCGCAACAGCTGACGCTATTCCGGCCAGCATGCAAAGTATGGGCACAACCCTGCACGATTACCACCTCATCAACACTCCCGAGCTGCGCCAGAGCCTGGTGCAGTACCTGCTGAAGCAGGATGAGATCTCATTCGACACCGAAACCACCAGTATAGATGCCATCACGGCAAAGCTGGTGGGCATGTCGTTCTGCTACCGCCCGGGCGAAGCCTACTATGTGCCGGTGCCGCCAAACGACCTGGAGGAGGCGCAGCGCATTGTAGACGAGTTCCGACCGGTGCTGGAGAACCCAAACATAGCCATGATCGGCCAGAACATCAAGTATGATATCCTGGTGATGAAGAACTATAAAACAGAGGTGAAGGGACCGATCTTCGACACCATGATTGCCCATTACCTGCTGGAGCCCGAAATGCGCCACAACATGGACGTGCTTGCTGAAACATACCTTAACTACTCGCCTGTTCCGATCACCGATCTGATCGGGCCGAAGGGCAAGAACCAGAAAACCATGGCCGACCTGGAGCCGGAGGAGGTGAAGGATTATGCCTGTGAGGATGCTGACATCACGCTGCAGCTGAAGCTATACTTTGAGCCGCTGCTGCAGGAGCAGGGTCTGATGAAGCTGTTCCGCGACATCGAAAACCCGCTGGTGCAGGTACTGGCTGATATCGAGAAAGAAGGCATTAGTATAGATTCTGACGCCCTGGCTGATATTTCGATGCAGCTGGAAGCGGAGATCGTAAGTATGGAGAAACGTATTTTTGAAATTGCCGGGGAGCAGTTCAACATCGGATCTCCTAAGCAACTCGGCGAGATCCTCTTCGACAAGCTAGAGTTGAACGGCAAATCAAAAATCAAGAAGACCAAGACCGGCCAGTACGCTACCGGCGAGGAAATCCTGACCAAGCTGGCCGCAGAAAACGAGATCGTGCGCCTGATCCTGGATCACCGGCAGGTGTCGAAGCTGAAATCCACTTATGTGGATGCGCTGCCGCAACTGGTATGCGAGCAGGACAACCGCGTGCATACTTCGTTTAACCAAGCGGTAACAGCCACCGGTCGCCTGAGCTCCACCAACCCGAACCTGCAGAACATCCCGATTCGCACGGAGCGTGGCCGCGAGATACGCAAGGCCTTTGTGCCGCGCAACAGCAAGCACCTCATCATCTCTGCCGACTACTCACAGATCGAGTTGCGCATTATGGCCGATTTCAGCGGCGACCCGACCATGAAAGAGGCGTTTAAAAACGGAATTGACGTGCACGCCTCCACGGCCAGCAAGGTGTTCCACGTGCCACTGGAGCAGGTGGATGCTGAGATGCGCCGTAAGGCCAAGATGGTGAACTTCGGTATTATCTACGGCATTTCTGCTTTTGGCCTGGCAGAGCGCCTGGTGATTCCGCGCCGCGAGGCCGCCGATATCATCGAAGCCTACTTTCAGGAGTTTCCTGCAATCAAGGAGTACATGGACAGCACCATCGACAAAGCCCGCGAGCTGGAGTACGCCGAAACTATACTTGGCCGCCGCCGCTACCTGCGCGATATCAACTCGCGCAACCAAACGGTACGCGCCTTTGCCGAGCGCAACGCCATCAATGCACCCATACAGGGCACAGCCGCCGATATAATCAAGATCGCGATGATCAACATACAGGATTACCTGAAGCAGGAGAAGCTCGCCACCCGCATGATTCTGCAGGTGCATGACGAACTCCTGTTTGATGCGCCAAAAGAAGAAGTGGAAATCGTGACACCGAAAATTGTGGAGCTGATGACCAACGCACTGCCGCTAAGCGTTCCGATGGAAGTTGGTTTGGGCGTGGGCGAAAACTGGCTGGAGGCGCATTAAAATCACTTAAAGACCTCGCAGCGTGCGCAGCTCCTGCGAGCGCCTGATGGCTCTAAGCAAGTTTAGGTCGCTCACATGTTCGGACGGCACTGTAAGATAGACGTAAAACAAAAAAGGCTCCTCTTATGCAGAGGAGCCTTTTTTGTTAAGCTAACGAGAACTATACCAGTTACGGGAAAAGAACCGCGTTATACTGGGTTTCATCAACCGTTGGCACATTGGCGCCATACTTCGAGTTGATGTTGCGAATGATCTCGTTTGCCACGATGGCATAACCACGAGGCGTAAGGTGCACACCATCCAAAGAGAACAGGTTACCGGCGATAAACGCAGGAGAGTAATTCACCGCATTTATATTCAGTGTAGGTTTACCTTCTCTCATTTGGATAGAGTTGAAAAACGCATTCATATCCACAAAGGCAAGACCCTTTGCCTGCGCCGCAGCAGCAAGCATGCTGTTGAAGTTAGCAGTGGCCTGCTTCACAGCGGTAACTTCTGCTTGGTCAAGCACCTCGCCATTACGCAAAGGATTAAACTGGCTAAAGCCATGCGGAATGGTAGCTGGGCCCACCGGCTCAGGAGTGCCTACTGTAGAGGTAAGCAATACATAGTCGGCTGGGGTTGCCGGACGAACCGTACCATTGCCTGTTGTAATGTAAAGCTGGGTGTTCGCTGCTTTGGCACTGGCTATGATACTGGCAGTGGCCTTGGTTGTGAAAAACGGAATACCTGTTACATCCGGAATGTTAATGATCACACCTTCTGTTTCTCCATCGGCAGTGAGTGCGTTCACCATGGCATTCAGGTTTGTCTGGAACCTGTCGGCGTCCGAGATCGGGGCCTGTCCACCAGAAGTGGCAAAGCCCAGCACATCGTTGTTGCCCAACCACATAGTGAAGAAGGTAGGGTTTGTGGCCGCTACTTTGTTCACGTACGGCATCAGGCCACTCGCTCCTGTAAACTCGTTGCCGATCAGGCGCTCATAAAATGGGTTAAAGCCCACCGGGTTGTTCAGGCCATACCCTGGTGTGGTTACATCTACCATTTTAATGCCCGGTATACCTAAGTTGTTCACTTCATCAAGAAACTCGGTATACAAAGGGGTTTTGCCATCAGCTCCCATGCCTCTCACGGCAAGTTTATCTGTTACCGGCTGCAGTATCGGTGATCCAGAAGCATCAAAGCCAGTAAATCTTAGGTAACCGGAGCCGTTTTCCTGCTCTTGCGTGAACAGTGGCTGGGTGAACTCGCCACCGCCAGCCTTCTCAAATTGCTGGGCAAGTATAGCCGGGTAAGAACTCAGCTGCCCCGAACGATAAAGACCTCCGTCTGCGTAGCCAGCTGTCAGGGAATTCCCAACTGCCACATACTTAGTAAAATCAGCCTGGCCCGAGCTGGCAGCCGGCGCATCAATTTCCGGATCGCAGCTGGTAAGGAGCACACTGGCAAAAAGAGCCGCCAGCACACCGGATTTATAGAAATACTTTTTCATTATCGTAGGTAAATTAGAAGTTATAGGTTAAAGCCAAACCCGGGATGTAAGCAACAGACTTGTAAGTACCGGCTATACCGTTTGATTTATCAGCAGCGTCTGTTCTTTCCTTTTTGTTGATGTACAGGAAGGAAGCGTCTACAGCGAAGTTATCAGAGATTCTGTAGCCCAGGCCAACAGAAAGACCGCGTGAGTCCGCATCTGGTGTCTCTGGCGTCAGGTAACCGTCCTGCACAGGCGTCTGGTCCAGGTAAGCACCGGCACGAAGCGCCAAGGCATCGCTTACCTCATACTCAGCTCCGATGCGGTAGATATAAGCGTCTTCGTAGTTACGTCCGCTCACTGAAGACTCATTTCCGGCAACAGGTTTTGTAAAGTCGAAACGCAGCTCCTCATAAGCGCTCCAACCCACACGGCTTACATCCACAGCCAGCGTTAGCTGCTCGCTTGGCTTATAGCCGATACCCAGGGAAAGAGTGGATGGCAGCGGCAACTCAGCAGAGAACTGGGTGCCTGGCTGGAAATTCGCACTTGCTGAAGCTGGAACGTTTGTGAATGTAACACTCCCTTCTTCCACCGACAAGTCAACCTGTGAGCGGTAGCTTAGGCCTAATGAGAACTGCTCGGTCGGCTCAAAGTAAATACCTGCGTTAAAGCCGAAGCCAGTTTTTGCACCGCCGTCCAGTTCAATTTCACCCTCGGTGCCATCCTGGTTCTGCAGTGGCAACACACGCTGCAGGTTTACTGAGCCTGTGGCTATAGTCAGGCCTGCACCAATGCCCAACTTTTCGGTAATCTGGTAGCTCAGCGTCGGCTGGATAAACACCGCCTCCAACGACAGTTGCGACAGGGCAAAGCGCCCGTTCCAATCTTCACCCCAGTTCACGGTACTTCCAAAAGGAGTATAAACGCCCAGACCCACCGTTAATTTCTCGCTAACGTTATAGGCAGCATACACACTAAATGGCGTGCCAAGCGGGTTATCAGCCGCAGCAGTAGTGGCAGTTGGCTCAGGAGCACGGTACGCTATTTTAGAAATAATGCCGCTGGCACCAATAGTCACCCCGTTCTCGCGCAGGAAGCTCATGGCTCCCGGGTTAAAGAAGATGCTGGATGTACCTGTTTGAATACCAGTACCCGTATGGCCCATACCAATTTGCCGTTGGCTGGCCAGGTTCACCTGATAGCCTCCAGCCATAGCAGAGGCTGAGAGAAGCGTGCCACCTAGTAAGGCTAAAATTTTGCTTTTCATAAAGTAAGATGAGTTAATAGTCGGTGATAAAAGGTCTAAACAAATATATCATTAATGCAGCGTCTCACAATACATTTTCAAATATTTTTCGAAATGAGTCGAAAAATGAAAAGGCGCCCCCTGCGGTTCATTTCCTGTTTTTGCACGTCTCCCTGTGGCACTGCCGCTCCTCTGGCTCAACGTATCATGAAACATTACTATTTTAAAACACAAAAGCCAAGGGCAGCGGCAGATACTTCTTAAATATAATTTAATCCTAGTTTAGAACCTACCTTATCGGCCCACCCTGCGTTAGATAGTTTTCAGAAACTGAAGAAGAATACTACTGAAGAAGAATATTTATGTATGATGTCATAATAATAGGAGGCGGCCCGGCAGGACTGAATGCAGCGATGCTGCTTGGCCGCTCCCGCCGCAAGGTTATTTTATTTGACAGCGGAAAACCCCGTAACCGCTGGTCGAACAACATGAACGGGTTCTTAACAAGCGATGGCATGCCTCCTGGGGAGTTCATCAAGAAAGGCCGCGCTGAGCTGGCCAAATATGGAGTGGAGTTAGTGGATACAATCATTGAAACGGCTACTTATACCAAAGGAGAGTTTGTGGTGAATGATGTGGACGGAACAGTATACCGCTCACGTAAACTGCTGCTCGCCACCGGCCTGAAAGACGAACTTCCGCCTGTAGAGGGCGCGGAGGAGCTGTACGGCAAAAGCGTGCACCACTGCCCTTACTGCGATGGCTGGGAGAGCCGCGACAAGGCCATTGCCGTGTATGGCCCCGAGCGCAAAGGCACCGGCCAGGCCCTCGCCATGAAAACCTGGAGCGCTGATGTTACCCTCTACACCGACGGTACCGACAGCCTGACCCGGGACGACCTAGAATTGCTGGAGCGCAACGAAGTCAAGATTTGCAAAGAAAAGATTGTAAGGCTGGAGGGAACAGATGGACAACTGGAACACATTGTGCTGAAAGACGGGGAAAAGCGGCCACAGGGCGCTATGTTTTTCTCGCTGGGCACTCAGCAGCAGTCTGACCTTGGTACGCAATTAGGCTGCGAGTTCACCGATAAAGGCGTAATCAAAACCAAGAAGCTGCAGCACTCTAATATTCCGGGCCTGTTTGTAGCCGGCGATGCCGCCCGTGACATGCAAATGGTGATTGTGGCCGCCGCCGAAGGAGCCAAAGCCGGTGTAGCCATCAACATGGAGTTGCAGCAGGAGGACAGGAAGTAAAAATTGGCTGTGACAGCTACTTTTGCCTTGCAGTTATACTTTCCCTGCTGTTGTCATTTCGAACGCAGTGAGAAATCTATCTTAAATTCTGAATAGATTTCTCACTGCGTTCGAAATGACATTTTTTTATAAAGAATCAATTTATACTTGCCCATTACCAAGTATAAACCTTTATCAGACGCCCACATTGCTTTGCTCCTGCGGTACAGGCTGGAACAGGTGCTCCCTGAGGCAGTAGCGGTAGCCGTGCACGAGCAGGTGCATTTTCAGGTTTTGCACCGCAATGGGTTCATTTTCCGGAACCTCACTTATATTGGAGAAGCGCACGTCGCTTGCATCGATTATAGTGACCACACCGGGTCCAAACACCTCCACCTGATCGCCGTTTTTGATGATGATGCCTGTCTCCTCGCTTAGGCCGACGCCAACATAATCCCGATCGTGGGCTACGGCGTGTGCCAGGCGGCCAAACCTGCCTCGCTCCGCAAAATGCGTGTCGATGTATACTTTGCTGATAAAGCCAAAGCCGTGCGTCGTTTTCATCTCGCCCCGGAGCAGCGAGTAGTGCCCGTAGCCGTTGTAAATCATACGGTCTGACATCACGGCGGCACCCGCGCTTGTGCCGGAGATGATGATATCCTCTTCTCTGAACCGGCGCTGCATCTCTTTCAGCACCTGTGTTCCGTTCAGGAAACGCGCGAGCCGCAGCTGGTCACCACCGGTAAAGAAAATCACATCCGCCTTTCTAATGCGGGCTATATTGTCGGGTGTGTCGGCTTCGTGCTCCTCATCGATGCGCATAAAGTGCGCGTTCCCGCAGCCAAGTTCCTCAAAGGCCTCTTTATAAGCATTCCCGGAGTTAACGCCATCCGCTGCCTGCGGAGTGGCTGTGGCAATAACTTCTATGTGCGACTGCAAACTGCAGATTTCAGATTTTATAAGTTTAATAAGACCATCGTCATCGCCGCCGCCCAGTGCAATCAGTCTTCCTTTCACTTCTTCTTCCATAGCGTCATCTTTCTTGTTAAGGGTGAGTCTTTATACTTGCTGAAGGAGCAACAGGTTAACAGTGGCAGGCACTTTAAAATTTCGTAAAAAGCAATATATAGCTGGCTAAGGCAGCAATATTGTTGGTGATGGCCGCTCCTCTCGCTCTGGCACTGTTCCATCAGGCAGCACCCAGGCACGCGGCTTTTCAAACGGCATCCGGAACAGGTGTGCCGGTTTTTGCTCCGAAGGATTGCGGTAAGCGGGCACGCCAATGGTGATCTCGTCCTGCGGCACGTTCAGGCGCAGGGTCTGGTGCAGGCGGTCCCACCACGAGAAGATTACGGAATAATTGCTGTTGGTTTCCTGGCGCACAATAGAGTGGTGGATGCCGTGCATGCGCGGCGTTACCATCACTTTGCACAGCTGCTTCTCCACCGCATAGGGCAGGCGCAGGTTGCTGTGGTGAAATGCGGTGCAGCCTTCAAAGATCACCTCGTAAAAAAGCACCAGCGGCGCAGGCACCCCCAACAGGGCAATTACGCCGCCGCGGTAAGGCACCGAGGCAAAGTTCTCGCCCACATGAAACCGCCAGGCCGAAGACAGGTCGAGGTCCATATCGGAGTGGTGCACGTTGTGGAAGCGCCACAGCAAACCAGAGCGGTGCATGAGCATGTGCCAGAAGTAATTACCGTAGTCCAGCAGCAGAAAGCCTAAGCCGTAGCGAACCGCCGTGGGCAATTTAAGCCAGGGCATCAGGCCAAACTGATGGCGGTTGGCCCATCGCGCCGCCGCATACATGCCGGGCACCAGCAGAAGGCGCAGGGCAGGCAGGGCTGTCACCGCTACGCTTGCATTCTGAATCAGACGTTTTGTTTTAGGCCGGGTGCGCCGCCTCAGTTGCCGCTTTGCCTCCAGCACAAAAAGTACACTTGCGGCCACGCCCAGCAGCGGCATGCCTATTTTATCGAATTTGGGGAAAAGTATCTTCATCAGCTGTAGCTACCGGGTTGCGTTGGTTAAATATTGAATGTAGGCACACATAGTGTTAAAACAATTAATAATAGCATCATTCTTATTTGTCCGCATTCAGAAAAAGTGTTCGGTAACGAACAGAAATGTGTTCGCCAACGGACACGTTACCAAGTATAAAAACAGCTATTCTTCAACATAATCTGTTGATTTATAGCACATTAAAAAACCTGGCACGTATCATGCAATAAGTCAATCAGAAATAAATAAAATTATTTCGGCTCCAAGCAACCATTTGATGTAAGCCGCTATCTATTAATCAGAAACAAGAAAGAAATTAAAACCACTAAAGTATAAAGTTATGAAAATCGTGATCCTAATTTTCGCCTGTATGGCCGGTATGAGTGCCAGTATTCAGAAATCAGCAAAAGATGTGCAAGAGATTCAAAGTCGCCACGAGCTGAGAGAGTACAAAGCTTACCCTAACCTGCTCCCTCAAGTTGAGATTGTCGCCCCCGAACTATAGTCTCTTCCAACACCAAGCCAAATCCACTATCTGCAATACCTAACAAAATAAAAAACCATGAAAATTGTTCTTTTAATTCTCGCAATCATCCTGGGCATGGGTCTTACCATCAAACAGTCCGCAAAGGAAGTACAGGAAATTGCCGCCCGACAGGAGCTGAGCAAGTATAAAGGCCAGCCAAATCTGTTGCCAATGGTAGAGGTAGTAGCCCCTCGCATTTAGGCTACCATACAACCGTAACACCACGCGCTTACCAAAATAGAACCATGAAAATAATAATCCTTCTCTTTGCCATACTCGCGAGCTTTTGCCTTGAGTGCAAAGAACTATTCAACAACAGACCCCTGATAGCTGCCAGGCACCAGTTGCTTGCCGCTGCTGACCTCGTGCCAGTTCCTGCTGAAACTCCTCAGGCTATGCAACTATAGCCTGAGGCAGCGGTGGCAAATGCCTGCCGCACCAGGCTTTTTTCATCCTTCCTAAAACACTTACTGCTACAAAGCAAGTGGCTGCTACCACGCCAGTGGGCAAGTGCTAGTGCTAGCCTGACATAACAATTAGAGTTCGCCTGTGTCCTTAGAAACTGTGTCGAGGCCTTTCTACCAGTTGTTTCTAATTCATCATTCCTAATTTCTAATTTGGCGCAGCACTAGTTATCCTTCTTCTTAAAAATATCCAGGATACCTGGCTGCTCCTCGTCCCGCTTATTCTTCTTATTTTTCTCATCCTTGTCGCCAAACGGCCACAGGCTTTTCTTCTTCTTTTTTTCCGGGATGATAACGTAGCGCACGGATATGCCGGAGGAGAGGTGCACCCAGTCTTCGTGGTTGATGTGCACGGCTGGTTTCACATCGGCGGAGAGCAGGAAGGGCAGGCCATTTACTTTGTACTCAATGCCCAGCATGGCGTCCACTCCGGTAAAAACGCCGCTGCCTTTCAGGTTACCGATGTGCCCGCCGGCGCCCAGGTAATAGTTAAAGCGCTCCCCAAGTATGGGGAAGTGCCACTCGTACAGGGCAGTGCCGCTCACTTCGCGGGAACCGACGGTGCCGATTGCCTCAATGGTGCCTCTTTCATTCAATTTCTGCTGTAGCGTCAGTCCGATCCGGTCGCTCTCGATGCGCACGCCGGCCGCCGTAATGTATTTCTGGGCGCTGGCAGCCATACTTGCGCCACACAGCAACACGACCAGCAAAAGTAATTTCTTCGTCATAATTCAGGGTGAATGGTTTGGTATTCCGTCGCTGCAAATTTCTTACCTAACGCAGCGGCCGGTCTTGTAGTGTTTGGGCATCGGCTCTAAAATCAGCCCCGGAAGTTGCGGTTGGCCTTTTTCTCTGCCTGCTTTTTCTTTCCCTCCAGCCGGCGCCTTACGCTGGAGCGGGTGGGCTTGGTGGAGGTGCGCTTCTTTTGCCGCGTCAGGGCCTGCCGCAGCAGCTCGCTGAACCGCTCCATGCACAGCTCCTTGTTCCGAAGCTGAGTGCGCTCCGTCTGGCATACCACCTGCAGGTAGCCCTCGTTGTTGATGCGGTTAGCCAGTTTCTCCAGCACCAGTGCCTTCTCCGTTTCCGACAGCAGCTCCGAGTTTTCCACATGAAACTTCAGCTCCACCTTGGTGTTTACCTTGTTCACGTTCTGGCCGCCGGCACCACCGCTTCGCGACGTCTGAAACTGCAGCTCGCGCTCAAAATCCCGTCCTCCTAAGTTCGCCATACTATCTTTTGCTCTTATTCCATGTTGGTTCTGCTGTTCCCTTTTCTGCCCAGGCATTGGTTGGGTAATTTGGGCATCGCATTATAAAAAAATAACTGCTGCCCCTTTCATACCACGTAGGCAGGAGCAAAGGTGGCAGGTTGTGCCGATGTACGCAAACTGGCATTGCCTGGTCTACATCAAAAGCAGCATATGCCCACCACAGAACCTACTTGCAAAGTATACCCGTAGTAGGGAATACGGCAAAATTATTTGCCGCACTATCTATCAACTTAATTTAACAAAGGAAGACGCTATCAAATAATATGCGGGAGTCAGTACAACAGGATTTATATCCTGGAACTTAACAGTTCCCCGTTACATCAGCACCCAATCCGCCCGGACACGCGCCAGGCAAAATTACGCTGTTTGAAATGACAGCTCTTCCGTTAACAGCGTAGCTATGCAAATGAAAGAGAAAGACCTTTGGTATAAGCATGCCATTATTTATGCCCTGGATGTAGAAACGTTCCAGGATTCGAACGGTGACGGCATCGGTGATTTCCAGGGCCTGATCGGGCGGCTGGATTACCTGGCCACCCTGGGTATCACCTGTATCTGGCTGCTGCCTTTTTACCCCACGCCCAACCGCGACAACGGCTATGACGTGATGGACTACTACAACATAGACAAGCGCCTTGGATCTTTGGGAGATTTTGCCGCTTTTATCCGGGAGGCCAATGAGCGTGGTATGCGCGTGCTAGTGGATTTGGTGGTCAACCATACTTCCGATCAGCACCCCTGGTTCCAGGAATCGCGCAAGAACCCAAACTCCAAATTCCGCGATTTTTATACCTGGCGCAAAGAGAAACCGAAGGAGCAGATAGCTAAACCCGCCTTCGCCGATAGGCAGGACGGCATCTGGACTTACGATGAAGAAGCCAAAGCTTACTACATGCACCGCTTCTACAAGCACCAGCCCGACCTGAACCTGGGTAATCCTGAGGTGCACAAAGAGATTCACCACATCATGGGCTTCTGGCTGGCGCTGGGCGTTTCCGGTTTCCGGATAGATGCCGCGCACATACTAGTGGAAAGCGACAGCGAAATAGACAAAGACGAGTACTATGACCTGATAGAGGACATGCGCGACTTCGTGACCCAGCACAGCAAGGATGCTATACTACTGGCCGAGGCCTCAGGGCCTCCGGAAGTGGTGGGCAAGTTCTTTAAGGGCAGAGACCGCATGCACATGATGTTCAATTTCCTGCTAAACCAGCACGTGTTCCTCGCCCTCGCCCAAAAGAAAGGCATTCCGATTGCCAAAGGGCTGCGCATGCTGCCGCCTAAGGACGATGACCTGCAGTGGCTCAACTTCCTGCGCCACCACGACGAACTGAACCTGGAGGACCTGGAAGAGCCCGAGACACAGGAGGTTTTCGATGTTTTTGCCCCTGATAAGGACATGCGCATTTTTGGACGCGGCATCCGCCGTCGCCTCGCCCCGATCCTGGGCGGCGACAGGCGCCGGATAGAACTCGCCTACAGCTTACTCTTCAGTTTGCCGGGCACCCCCGTAATACAGTATGGTGCCGAGATCGGTATGGGCGATGATTTGTCGCTGGAAGGACGTAAAAGCGTGCGCACGCCCATGCAGTGGACAACGGAAGAAAATGGCGGTTTCTCCAACGCCCCGGTCGATCAGTTGCCCCGCCCCGTTATTTCGGGGGGAGCTTATGGGTATAAAAAGGTGAATGTGGTACAGCAGCAGCGGGAGACAAATTCGCTCCTGAACTGGATGGAGCGTGTTATCCGGCTGCGCCGCCAGTACCCCGAACTCGGCTCCGGCACGTCCGACATACTGCAGGTAGGAAACGAGAAGGTGTTTGCGCACTCCTGCGAGCTGGTGTACACCACCGTTGTGGTACATAATTTAAGTGACGACGATGTAACCGTTACCCTGCCCGCACTGGACCAGAAGGACAAGTATATGGTGGAAGTGTTCAGCAACGATGACTACGATATGCCAAAGAAGGGACAGGTAGAACTAAAACCTTACGGGTACCGCTGGTTCAGGCTGCACCCTGCAAAAAAAGAGAACAGGGAAGGCAAGGCATAAACCGCCCCTGTTGGCGCGGCACTTCAGTCACGCTAACAGGGATATTTAATTAGTTTAAAGTATAAGGCATGAAGTGGTCGCTAAACTTAGGTAGAATTGCAGGCATAAAAATTCTTGTGCACTGGACCTTTGTGCTCCTGTTGGGCTGGGTTGCCTTCACGGAAGCGCAGCGGGGCAGCGATATGGCCACTACCCTGCTGGCCATGGCTTTTATACTTGCGGTCTTTTTCTGTGTGGTGCTGCACGAGTTGGGGCACTCCCTCACAGCACGGCGTTTCGGCATCAACACCAAAATGATAACGCTGCTGCCCATTGGCGGAGTGGCCAGTTTAGAGCGGATGCCCGAGCAGCCACGCAAGGAGCTGCTTATCGCGGCCGCCGGCCCGGCTGTAAACGTGGTAATTGCGCTTATCCTTTGGCTGGTGCTCCCTTCGCTCCAGAATGTGCCGACACAGGAGTTCTTTCAGCAAATTACGCCGGCTAACTTTTTTTACATGCTGCTGATCGTAAATGTGGTGCTGGTGGTGTTTAACGCCATTCCCGCTTTCCCGATGGATGGCGGGCGCGTACTTCGGGCGTTGCTGGCGTTCAAGCTAGGTCGCGTGCGGGCTACCCAGATTGCCGCCAACATAGGCCAGTTGCTCGCGATCCTGTTCGTTTTCGTCGGCTTTATGTATAACCCCTTTCTTATTCTGATTGGGGCCTTTGTTTTTTTCGGGGCTTATTCTGAGAACATACTTGTACAGCACCTCGATCACCTGCGCGGCCACTCCGTGCGCGAGGGAATGATGACCAACTTCGTGACGCTGGCTCCCTCAGAAACAGTACGCGATGCCGTGAGCAAACTGCTGATGGGCTCCGAGCATGAGTTCATTGTGGAGCAGGAAGGACAGGTAGTCGGCACACTTACCCGCTCCCAACTGATACAGGCTGTGAAAGAAGAGCAAATGCACCGGCCGGTGGCGGAAATCATGTCGGCGGATGTGAAAGCATTTAACGTGCAGGACAAGTTAGCCGACGCTTACACCGAACTGCAAAAGACCAAAGCGCCGCTTTATCCCGTACTCGAAAACGGCCGCCTTGCCGGTGTTATCAATACCGATAACATCAATGAGTTTATCATGGTCAAATCTGCGCTGACGCATTAGCAGGTAGGGTAGCCTAGGCTGTTTCCTATTAGCTGCAAGTATGGTATGAATCAAGTATAAGTATAAACCCACCCCTCCGGGGAAGGGAATTTATCTCACCCCAGCCCTCTCTTTATAGAGGGCCCTACTCCCGAAACAGGAGAGGGAGTGCTGCTTACTGTAATCCAACCACCCCCGCCTTATCCAAGGAGGGGAGTTATCCGCAGTAGTGTAAACATCCCCCTACCCCCTTCAAAGGGGGACTTAGCCTTTATTGCATAGCGAAAGCTGTGGCTATATGAGCTGATTCCAGTCCTTGGGTTGAGCGCCTTGTGCATGTTGCGGTGCCCGTTAAGGGCAGCCCGCAGCGGAGCGAGGAGCAGCTTCAGGCACACAGCGCGATGCCCGAGGACGGGGCCTCACGGCCGTGAGCGCTCCAAAATCAGAAGTGAAACAGTAGGTAATTGGAAACTGGAGGATCAGCCGCCGCTAGAAAAGTTAGCTTGGTTCAAAGTATGGCAAACAGTGGCTATAGAAGTATAAACTGCTTAAAGCAGAAGCAGATCGAGGCACAAGCGGACGCTTGCGCCAGATATAAGCTAGCATACCATCGGCAGTGAAAAGAAGAAAACAGAGGACTACACCCCACATATACGAAAATAATCGTACTAACACTTTGCATTACGAAACTATTCGTATATACTTGTAGTACAACAAGCAAATCACCGTTAACTCATTATCATCTATGGCTTTAGAACCAACTCCCAAACCGACAGAGTCTGAACTGGAGATACTACAGGTGCTGTGGCAGCACGGTGCCAGCACCGTTCGGTTTGTACACGAAGAACTAAGCAAGACAAAGGACGCCGGCTATACCACCACACTCAAGCTCATGCAGATTATGGCGGAGAAAAAGATGCTGGAGGCGGATAAAACTAGCCGCTCGCACATTTTCAGGCCGCTGCTGCAGGAGGAGGATACGCAGCAGCAGTTGCTCAACCGCTTTCTGGACACCACATTCAGGGGCTCGGCCAGTAAGCTGGTGATGCAGGCGCTCGGCAACAGCCGCACCTCCAAAGAGGAGTTAGACGAAATCAGAAACCTGTTAAATAAACTGGAAGGAGGATCCCAATGAACCAACTCGCAAACCTAATACCCGAAGGACTCATAAATGCCCTCGGCTGGACCTTGCTGCACTCGCTCTGGCAAGGTGCCTTTGTGGCCCTGCTGCTAAGCCTGCTGCTGGTGCTGTTGCACCGCCACACGGCCCGCACGCGCTATGCTGTTTCCGGCGCAGCGATGACCGCTCAGTTGCTCCTTTCCCTCGGCACTTTTGGCTTTTACTACGCACAGCATCAGGCACCGGCCCAAATGTTTTATACTTCGGAGGCTGTTAGCACACTTGCTGTGGCAACACCAGCGCCTTCTTTCTGGGCAGACCCGCTTGCCGTGGCACAGGTATACTTTGAGCAGCACCTGCCGCTGTTGGTAACATTGTGGCTGCTGGGCCTTGTGCTGATGACTGTCCGGTTGATTGGCGGCGTGGCTTACACGCAGCGCCTGCGACACTACAAAACGCGCGTAGCCGCCGTGCAGTGGCAGCAGCGGCTGAAAATGCTGAGCGAGCGGTTGGGCGTAAAAAAAGGCGTGCAGTTACTGGAGTCGGCGCTGGTTCAGGTGCCCATGGCCATTGGCGTGGCAAAACCGGTAATACTTTTCCCCATCGGCGCCCTCACTGGCCTAAGTCAGGCACAGGTAGAGGCCATACTTGCCCACGAGCTGGCACACATTGCCCGAAAGGACTACCTGTTCAACCTGCTTCAATCGGTGGTGGATTTGCTGTTCTTTTACCATCCGGCCATGTGGTGGCTGTCTGGTGTAGTGCGGGCCGAGCGGGAAAACTGCTGCGATGATTTAGCTGTGGCCCTTTGCGGCGACACGCTCACTTATGCGCGGGCGCTCACTGAAATTGAGTCGCTGCACCTAACGGGAGCGCCGGCCATGGCACTGGCTTTTTCCGGGAAGCGCGGCAAACTGATGCACCGCATCAAGCGTTTGCTCGGAAGGCAGCCGCTTACTCCTAGCTTTTCGGAGGGCTTTGCGGCTGGATTGGTGCTGGTGGCAGGTATGCTGGTGCTCACGTTTGGCGCTTCGGCAGCTTTGAGGCCGCAGAACGATACCACGCATGCCCAAACGGCAAAGAATAACTTAGATAAAACCACACCGGCACCTGATGTGCCAGAGGCAAATGCCTACGTAGCCCAGGACTCCGCCGGCGAAAACCGTAACGTGATTCTCATCACCAACAAAAAAGGAAAAGTAAAAGAACTGTACGTAAATGGCAAGCGCATACCCGACCGCGACCTGAACAAGTATAAATCCCTGATCGACCAGCGCCTGCAGGCCATGGAGAACGCCACGAAAGCCGGCCGTGCAGAAGCGCAGGAATTGGTGGCGCAGGCAAGCAGCGAACTGGCAGACGCACGCACCGAAAGCAGCGTTGCCCCTGCCCCTCCGGTGGCACCTTTACCACCCGCTTACAGAATTGCAGTGGCTCCCCCGCTTCCGCCTATGCCCCCTGCACCACCACAAAGTAACGCCACCAGGAAAGAGATAAAGCAGTATGAGCAGGAGGTAAAAGCGTTTGAGGAGGAGATGGCGCAGTTTAAGGAAGAGCTTCATGCGGTGGAGAAGCTGGAGCGTGGCTACAGAACGCAGGGCATCTGGAACGACAGCACCTACCGGGACCAGAAAAAGCTTCAGAGAGAGATGATGCAGCAAAGCAAGCTTCAAAGAGCTGAAATGGAAGCAAAGCGCGAAGAAATGGGCACCCGAAGACCAGACTTGGACAGAAGAAGGGCGGAAATAGAGCAGCGCAGGGCCGAGATGGAAGTCCGAAGAGCTGAGACGGACGTACGCAGGGCCGAAATGGAGCAGCGCCGGAAAGAGCAGGAGAAGATTCGGAAGAAAATGCGGGAGGAACTGGTGAAGGATGGGCTGATTGAAAGCGACAGCAGTGACCTAAACATGCAGTTCAACAACGACGCACTGTACATCAACGGCAAAAAACAGCCCCAGCACGTGTACGATAAGTATAAAAAGATTCTGGAAGGGAAACAGCCGTAACCCCGCTGCCGCACCCCATCCGAAACAAAAAGGCCTGCCACTTGTATAAATTGGCAGGCCTTTTTGCTTAAATTGCTTACTGGCTATATTTAATCGGACCACAATACATCCTAGAAAGGGTGAATTTGCGTAAGATATACCGCCTGCCTCTCCGGAGGCCTGGTATTTGTATGATCTTAATTTCTGGAGGCAAACCTAACCGCGAACATTCCGGCTCAAATACGGGCTGATGCGGCACTTTTGCAGTGCGAAAGCTGATTTTTATAGTACTAACGTATTTTTGTTTCATCACAACCATGACTGTTACCTCTTTTTATGGCTAAAGTATACCCCCTCGTTTTAACAGGGTGGCGCACCACGTTTATGCTGCTTGCCCTTGTTTTTTTCCTCCCGCTCCACTTTGCCTTTGCTTCCGACACCCAGCACATGGTGCCGCTCACGCTGAAAGAGCGCGTGCAGCAGGCTGATTTTATCGTGGAAGGAGAAGTAGTACGCCAGCAGTCGTTCTGGGATGCACGGCACGAAAACATCTACACCTCCAACCTTATCCAGGTATACAAGTCTTTTAAAGGCGATGTGCGGGCAGAGCAGCTGGAAATCATCACAGAGGGTGGCACGGTTGGTTTCAGCAAGCACGTATACTCTACGGCACTTCAGCTGCAGCCCGGCCAGCAAGGTTTGTTTTTCCTGGACCGGCAGCAGCAACTGCAGCGTACGCCAGCCACCACCAGCCTTAGCACCACCGCCTACGGCAGCCAGCAGGGCTTTGTGAAGTATGACGCGGCAAACCGAACAGCCCGAAGTGTGTTCGACAGCTACAGCAGCACAAAGCAGCTGTATGAGGCGGTTACCAGGGAAACCGGCCAAAGCTACCGCTCCATTTCCAGGAACCCAAGCTTAGAGGCACCGGCTTTGGAAAATCGCCAGCAGGCGCAAAAAGCGCCTCTTGCTCCGGTTATTACCAGCTTCTCGCCTACGGTAGCCAGTGCCGGCACTGGCACTGTGCTTACTATTAACGGCACCGGCTTCGGCAACAGCCGGGGAGATGGGTTTGTGGCGTTCCAGAATGCGGATGATGGGGGACAGACCACGGTAAAGCCACTGGAGACAGAGTACATCTCCTGGACAAACACACAGATAAAGCTTTACATTCCCTCTGCCACTGAGGAGGGCGGCACCGCAGGCTCCGGGCGTATTATCGTTTCCACAAACGATGACGCCTCCATAACTTCCCTTGCGCCTATCATCCTCGAGTTTGCCTACTCCAACGTTGAGTTTGAGGGCAAGGCTTTCAAGCCAATTTTGATAAACCAGAACCGCAGCGGGGGCTACACCATACGCTTCGCCCCAAGTATGCAAAACAGGCAGGCAGCCAAAGAAGGCTTCCGAAGGGCCATGAATTCCTGGATCTGCGTATCTGAGGTTAATTGGGAAATTGGCTCTCCCACTACCGTTGAGAAGGCAGCCGACGACGGAGTGAACGTTATTCGTTTTGCGCCCGGTTCTACCACAGGCGCCGGCGTATTGGCCCGCACCATCAGCCGCTATGAAGGGTGCGCCAGTAACAACGACACATTGTTCTGGGTATCGGAATTCGATATGGAGATAAACAGCACGATCAGTTGGCAGTACGGCCCCGCCGGCCCCGGTCAAAATCAGTTTGACTTTGAAACGGTAATGCTGCACGAACTGGGGCACGCCCACCAGCTAAGCCACGTGAACCTGGACCGTGCCGTGATGCTGTATGCCATTGAGTCGGAAAGACTGTACCGCGACCTTAGCACACTGGACATCAAAGGTGCCAATCTGGTGATGGCAAATAGTACCGGAGCAAACATATGCGAACAGCCGCCCATCGTGCCGCTCCTTACCGGAGACTGTAACCTCTCTCCCGAAATTTACACGATTCAGGCAGACTTCTTTATGTCTAACAGTGCGGTGCGGGTGGACTGGGTAACGATAAACGAGCGTACGGTAGATTATTTTGTTGTACAGCGCAGCGCTGATCGCATAGCGTGGGAGGACGTAAGCACAGTAGATGCCAAAGGCTCCAGAACCAATACAGACAGCCTGGACTATACCCTCACCGACACATCGCCGCTGCCGGATGTAAGCTACTACCGCCTGCAGGTGTTCTACACCGACGGCACATCCAGCTTCTCGCCTTCGGCGCGCGTGCTTGACCCTGCTTCACTGCGCGTGTTCAAAGTGTTTCCGAACCCTTTCGTGGATGAGCTGAGCCTGTTCTACATCGTGCAGACCTCCACCACCATGGACATTGAAATGTACAGCATGACAGGAAAGCTGGTGCGCGATTTCACGCTGCAGGTGTATGATGCGAACGTGCCTGTAACATTGGATTTGTCGGGAATTGCGGCAGGCGTATACATACTGAAATGGCAGGAAGGCAACAGAAGCGGTCAGCAGAAAGTCATTAAACTCTGATAAAGCTTCAGTAAGTAAAGCCCGCGTAACGCTATTCTGCTACAGGAAAGGCAGCAGGCAGGAAGCTTGCTGTAGAAGCTTCCTGCCTGCTGCCTTTTTAGTGAACTACAGTGGCCGCTTACCTGCGCCACAATGCAAAAAGCAAGCAGAATGCTGTTTGGGGAAACAGCCGCCCGCTTGCTTTTCAGGGAAATAACAGCCGGATACAGTTGCACACACATGGAAGTGCGCAGTGTGTTAGCCTGCCTTTTGTTAGGGTTGTAGCGCTTAAGTGTTTTCTGTGCTTGGAATAGGTCTTATTGCGATGGATCAAAATTCGGCATCCGGTTTCTATAACACAAGGTACTTTGCTGCCCTTTTGTAACATGGCAAAACTAGCGGCTATTTCCTTTCCAACTCCCTGTAAAACCGTTTGAGCGCTTTTTATGGCCTAAGTGGTGGGCAATCAACTGATCAGTTTGTAACATGCTTCCGAAAAAAAATATTGTTACACCATCCATCTTCACATGCAACTCCTGTTATAAAGGCGCACCACAAGTATAACCACCGGTAAAAATCTGCCAATGAAACCATTACAATCATAATTTATACTTGCACAGGATATTGCCTCTTCCTGGCCCTTACATCGTTTTCCATTTTCCTTCTAGTGGGTTATTTACAGCCTCCATCAACACAACCAGCAGATTTAAGTTTACGAAAAAAGAGCAGGCGTACGCATGTACTTTTTCTGGCGCTTCTGATGATGCAAATTCGAACACTCTGCCTATCTTTAATGCTTGCTGGTACCCGCTGATCCGGGTGCCGCAGTGCTAACCTGTTACACGTATACGCCACGCCATGTCGCAACCCACCTCCTGGAACAAGCTCATCTCCAAAAAACGCTTTATAACCAACGACCCTAAGTATAGCACCGACGAATCGGTTCGAGGCGAATTTCAGCGCGACTACGACCGTATCGTGTTCTCCTCTGCCTTCAGGCGGCTGCAGAACAAGACGCAGGTGATGCCCATGCCCGAGAGCGACTTTGTGCACACACGCCTGACCCATAGTTTAGAGGCATCCGTTGTGGGCCGCTCGCTGGGCCGCATTGTGGGCAAGAGCATACTGGAGCGCTACCCGGAACTGGCGCAGGAAAAGCATATCCAGGAGGCTGATTTCGGCGATGTAGTGGCGGCCGCCTGCCTTGCCCACGACATCGGCAACCCACCTTTCGGCCACTCCGGCGAAGACGCCATCTCCACGTACTTTCAAAGCGCGGCGGCAAAGCCCTACCTGGCCTCGCTCACAGCGGCTGAGAAAGCCGATCTGTTCCACTACGAGGGCAACGCTGCGGGTTTTCGGGTGCTCACCTATACGTATCCGACGCACTGCAACCTGCCCGGCGGCCTTAGCCTGACGTTTACCACGCTGGCTACTTTCACCAAATACCCGAAGGAGTCACTGCCTGTTTTCCAAAGCACAAAGAACACCAGCGAGAAGAAGTATGGCTTCTTTCAGACGGAGAAGGCGTGGTTTAACACCATTGCGCAGGAGTTGGGGCTGCTGAAAAAAGGCGCCGATGGGGAGGTATTCTATAACCGCCATCCACTGGCGTTCCTGGTAGAGGCCGCCGACGACATCTGCTACCGCATCATCGACTTTGAAGACGGTCTTAAACTGGGCCTGGTGCCGCAGGAACAAGGTATGGGCTTGCTCCGCCAGATTCTGAACGATGATCCGAGCCGAAAGTCCAGCCTCACCTTTTTTGACTGGCGTGAGGAGATCGGCTACCTGCGTGCGCGCATTATTGGCAGGCTGATAGAGGAGACCACCGCTATTTTCCTGCAGCACGAGCCGGAGATTTTGCAGGGCTCCTACGATAAGCCATTAATAAATGAACTGGCCTGTAAGCCTGTGCTGGACCAGATCAGAGACCTGTCCATCAAGCTGATTTACCAGAACCGCCCGGTACTGGAGATAGAGGCCGCCGGTTTTGAAGTGCTGGGAGGCCTGCTGGATGCGGGTATAAAAGCGGTGTTCGAACCCGAGTCTAAGCACCACCGCAAGTTGGCTGCACTTATCCCGTCGCACTACCTGCAGCTACCCACTTCGGCCACAGACTATGAGCGCATCATCCACATCACCGACTTTGTGGCCAGCCTCACCGACCAGGCCGCGCTGGGGCTGTACCGCAAGATAAAGGGCATTGAGTTGCCGCGGATGTATTAGAAGGTAGAATGGATAAACCTATAAGAGCGGATTTTCTGCTACTCCTGCTGTTCGTAGTAACGGCAGCCATTATACTTTTCAGGATCAGCATACATGGCTCCGGCTATCTAACACCAGACTCCGAAGCCTACCTAGAGTTGGCGCAGAATCTAAAGGATGGACACGGTTTCTATGTACTGAATGCTGAAGGGACAGAGAGACGTTACTTTTCAACCTGGCCTGTAGGGTACCCTGTACTCATTTACCTCTTTTCTGAAGTAAGCCAGTTCAATGTGTTCTTGGCTTCCAAAGTGCTTAACCTGCTGTTTCTGGGTCTTGGTTTTCTGCTGTTGCGCCACCTATGCCTTCTCTATGCCTTTGTACTTGCTTCGATATACGGTGCCTATACTTTTATGGAAGTGTACAGCTTTACCTGGTCTGAAGCACCTTTTATACTAGGTTTGCTCTTGTTGGCTTATCTTGCTAACCAAGTATGGTTAAGCATAAATATAAACCGAAACATACTGCTCATCTGCCTGACATGCATATTCCTGTTTCTGGTTCGCTATGTAGGTGCTTTCTCGTTTGGAGTACCCGCTTTACTTGGGTTATACTTCGCTTATCAACGCAAGTATAAATTAAGTGTCAAACTCTTTCTGGCAGCTTTAGTACCAGCCATACTTGCAGGCGTGTACTTATACAACAACTACCAACAAAGTGGCTTTACCACCGGTTTTGACAGACTTGAAGCAGAGACAGAGGATTCGCAAAGCTTTGTGCTCATGATGTTGCAAGGCCTGCTAAACGAGTTCCTAATTATCCGGGAGTTCCGGCTTTCCAACCAACCGGATTATCTTTTCTATTTCACTACAGTGCTACAGTTGCTTCTGATGGCTTTTGTGATCGTGAAAATCAGAAGGCACTATTCTTTCTGGCAGGAGCTTAAGAATAGTAGCTTCTCCCTTGCCTGTATTGGCATCGGCATACTTTACTTTGCAGCTATACTTCTTCTGCGTTCTGTCTCGCATTTCGACGACCTGGATTACAGACTGCTTTCTCCCTTCAGCTTTCCCGTTTTCATAGGTTTGATCTACACGCTTGCCACCTTACCTGATATTCATAAAGACGTGGTTCAGGCGAAGTACGCGGTGTTCACTCTATTCATGATTTCACTGTTCCTTTCCGTGCCCAAGAACTTTATTTTTAGCCAGTTGCAGCAGTTGCTCTAGCATTTGTGTTTAATAGGTGTAGTCGTGTAACTACGCTTTAAATATGCCTGGCCTAAGTAGACTTTAGCTCCTGGTGCCATAAGGACATGGCTTTCCGTTCGTCTATAAAATCAGCGGGTTCATCTGCCTTCATCTCTTATCTGCCGAAACCGAAACTGGTCACCAGCATGCAAGTGGCATTTCCCGCTTATTAGAATTAATTTTATACTTTGTAGCATCACGTCTGCAAAATTCCGGCTAACGCCATTCACGCTTATCAAACAACCAAAAACACATGAAACGCAAGTTTATCATCTGCCTTTTGTGGTGTGCCACCAGCCTCGCGGCCATGGCGCAGAGCAAAAGCAACAAGATCGAGTTTACGGAGTACACGCTCCCGAACGGCCTGCACGTAATCCTGCACCAGGACAAGTCTACGCCGAATGTGGCGGTATCGGTGCTGTACCACGTGGGTTCCAAAAATGAAGTGGCAGGACGCTCTGGCTTTGCGCACTTTTTCGAGCACCTGATGTTTGAGGGCACCGAGAACATCGGCCGCGGCGAGTACAGCTCGCTCGTGCAAAAGGCAGGTGGCGCTCTTAATGCCAACACCTCCTTCGACCGCACTTATTACTACGAATTGCTGCCATCAAACCAGGTGGAACTTGGCCTGTGGCTGGAAGCAGAGCGCATGAAGCACGCCAAAGTAGACGAGGTGGGCGTGGAAACACAGCGCAAGGTAGTTCAGGAAGAGAAGCGGGAGCGTATCGACAACCAGCCTTACGGCTCGATGGGCGAGAACGTGTTTTCGCTGGCTTACAAGGAGCACCCTTACAAGACAATGCCAATCGGATCCTTCGAAGACCTGAATGCCGCCAGTATTGAGGAGTTCCGTGACTTCTACAAGACCTTCTATGTGCCAAACAACGCGACGCTTTCCATCGCCGGCGACATCAACATAGAGGAGACCAAGAAGATGATCGAGAAGTATTTTGCTGGTATTCCGAAAGGCACCAAAGAAATTCCTCGCCCGAACGTGGTAGAGCCAAAGCAGACCGAAGAGCGACGTAAAACGGTGTATGACAACATTCAGTTACCCGCCGTTATTCAGGCGTACCATGTGCCGGAGCAGGGAACAGATGATTTTTATGCCCTTTCTATGCTGACGACACTGCTTTCAGGTGGCGAGAGTGCCCGCCTGCCAAAGGCGCTGGTTGATAAGCAGCAGAAGGCAGTGGCCGCTGCCTCTATTCCCTTCCCAACAGAAGATCCGGGCCTGTTCCTGACTTTTGCCATCGCCAACATGGGCGTGGAAGTGGACGACCTGGAGCAAGCGATGAACGCCGAGATTGAGCGCGTAAAGACAGAACCACTTTCTGACCGTGAGTTCCAGAAGCTACAGAACCAGATCGAGAGCAACTTTGTGCAGCAGAACAGCACCGTAGCCGGTCGTGCCGAAAGCCTTGCTAACTATGCGGTATACTTCGGCGATGCTAACCTGATCAACACAGAGTTGCAGCGCTACATGAAGGTAACGAAGGATGATATCCAGCGCGTGGCAAAGGAGTACCTCACCAAGAACAACCGCGTGGTACTGCATTACCTGCCAAAATCAGCTCAACCAAAATAGACGTTAGATTTTTAGACATTAGACACAAGACTTTTATTGATGAGTGAGATCAATATCAGGATACAAAACACAAAAAGTCTTATATCCTGTGTCTTGCTACTTGTGTCCTCTTCAAGAAAAAAATCATGATAAAGAAACTATATAGTACCGCATTTCTGGCGTTGGCGCTGATGAGCGTAATGCCGGCGCAGGCGCAGCAGTCTACGCCTCCGCCCCCAGGCCCTGCGCCTAAAATTGAACTGGGCAAGTATGAGAACTTCACCCTGAAGAACGGCCTGAAAGTATACGTGGTGGAAAACC
Source organism: Pontibacter akesuensis (assembly GCF_001611675.1). Lineage (NCBI taxonomy): Bacteria > Pseudomonadati > Bacteroidota > Cytophagia > Cytophagales > Hymenobacteraceae > Pontibacter > Pontibacter akesuensis. The sequence continues at coordinate 1,829,458 of NZ_CP014766.1, forward strand.
ACAAGCAGCCGGTTGTCTCCATGTCGTTAGTATTGGACCGCGATCCGATACTGGAAGGCAATAAGGCGGGCTATGTGCAGGCCGCTGGGCAGATGATGCGCACCGGCACTACAAAACGCACCAAAGATCAGTTTGACGAGCAGGTAGACTTTATCGGCGCAAACCTGGGCTTCTCCTCCACGGGCTTCAACGCCTCCTCGCTGAAGAAGCACCTGCCTGTGCTAACAGACCTGACGACGGATGCCCTGTTGAACCCGAAGTTCACACAGGAGGAGCTGGATAAGATCAAAAAGCAGATGAAAGCCAGCCTGGCCCAGTCGAAGGACAACCCGGATGCCATTGCCAGCCGCACACGCAATCTGGTATTGTATGGCAAAGACCATCCGTACGGGGAGGTAATGACTGAGGAAACTGTGGACAACATCACGCTGCAGGACATCCAGAACTACTACGACACCTATTACAAGCCAAACATCGGCTACCTGGCTGTGGTGGGCGACGTGACGCCGAAGGAGATGAAGAAACTTCTGAAGAAGTCGCTGGCGAAGTGGGAAAAAGGCAATGTGAAAGAGCAGAAGTTTGACTTGCCAAAAACGCCGGACCAAACGCAGGTGGTCATTGTGGACCGCCCAAGCGCGGTACAGAGTTCCCTGATCCTGACAAACCCAGCTGACCTGAAGCCAGGCGCAGAGGACGCCGTGGCAGCTTCTTTGATGAACAACATCCTGGGCGGTGGCATGGACTCCCGCCTGTTCCAGAACCTGCGCGAAACGCACGGCTATACTTATGGCGCCTACTCGTCCATCAACAACGATGAGATTCTGGGTCGCTTTAACGCCAGCGCCAACGTACGAAACGCCGTTACAGACAGCGCCGTGGTGGAATTCATGAATGAGCTAACCAAAATCCGCAACGAGCGCGTGAGCGACGAAGAACTCCGTGATGCCAAGGCTTACATTATGGGCAGCTTTGGCCGTGGCCTGGAGAACCCTGCTACGGTAGCGGTTTACGCCATCAACACCGCCCGTTATGGCCTGCCTGAGGATTATTATGCCAATTACCTGAAAAAGGTGGAGGCTGTAACCGCCGATGACATCCAGCGCGTGGCGCAGAAGTACATCAACCCGGATAAAATGTACATTTTGGCAGTTGGTAACGCCTCTGAAATTTCGGACAAGCTGAAGAAGTTCGACAAGGACGACAACCAGATTGCCTACTATAACACTGTTGGCGAGAAAGTGGACCGCAAGGCCATGGGCGTGCCAGCCGGTCTAACAGCAGAAAAAGTGATTGCTGACTACATTAACGCCATCGGTGGCAAAGCCAACATCGAGAAGCTGAAGGATGTCAGCATCACCAGCAACGCCAGCATTCAGGGCATGACGCTCGTTTTTAAGCAGCAGCAGAAAGGCAATGACAAGTTTGCCGTGCAGGTACTGATGAATAACAACCCCATGCAGCGCATGATCATCAACGGCGATAAGGGCAAGATGGAAGCGCCGATGCAAGGCGTGAACAAGCAGCTGACCGCCGATGAGCTGAAAACACAGAAGTTGGAGGCGAACCTGTTTCCTGCCCTTCAGTACGACAAGCTCGGCATCAAAACGAAACTGGCGGGCGTGGAAGATGTGAACGGCACAGAGGCCTACGCAGTGGAGGTAACGCAGCCAAACGGCCAGAAAGCCACTCACTACTTCGCAAAAGACTCTGGTCTGCGCCTGAAAGAGGTGAACAACCTGGAAACACCGCAGGGTGTCATCACCCAGACGAAAACCTACAGCAACTACAAAGAGGTGAACGGCGTGAAGTTTCCTTACGTGGTGGAGACAGTGGTAGGTCCGCAAACAGTTAAAGCCGAGGTGCAGAACATTGAGGTAAACAAAAACCTTAGCGACGACATCTTCAAGATGTAATTTTTAAAGACAAGACGCAGCATTACTTTATACTTGCTGCTAAGATTTAAAGCGGCTGACTCTTTCAAGGTCAGCCGCTTTTTTGTGTTGCGCAATAAGTATATCTTACTCCTTCAACAGGTTAGTTAAATAGCTTTGCTTTGTGAGTTGTAGCTTACCTGCTGATCAATGCCGCCATACCTATAGCTACTATATGAACAAACTTAAGGAACAAGGGGAGCACTGTACCTGCTGCTTGCCATTTCAGTTGCGTTTCTGGTAGACGGTGTGCATACACTGTACCTGCAAAATAAGATCGCTCCGCAGGTAAAAGCACACCTCGCCCCGATGGATCTTTCTGGCACCAGCACAGACACAGCAGCATTTCATCAAGCCCTGGCCCGAATAGTTTCCGGTAAATCCATTGTAGGTTTTGGAGAGGCCACACACGGTACCGCAGAATTTGAGCGGGCCTTCGCTCTTATTACCAGAAAGCTTGTGCGCGAGCAAGGCTTCAACGTAGTTGTGTTCGCAGAAATGAACTTTGCCGACACATGGCAGCTCAACAAGTATGTGCTGCAGGATAGTGGAGAAACCGAGGTTGGTTTTCACACGCCCTATACTTTCCTTCAGGAGGACCGGCTGCAGCTTATAGAGTGGATCCATGCCTACAACAGAGGTAAACCAGCGCATGAAAAGGTGTGGTTCATGGGCGCTGATGTGAACACCCCCAACGGGGCAGCCCACAACGCGCTCCTTTACTGCAGCGAGAACGACATCTCCCTTCCCACCGAAACACGTGCAGCACTAACAGCCATCGCGCAGCTTCCGCTGTACAGCCAGGCAGAGGCCTTGCGGGATAGCACTTCGCTGAAAAACATTCTTGCAAAATTAGCTCCGCTTTACCAACTGGTGCAGCAGCATGCCAGCCAGCAAGACAGCCTTGACCTAAGGCAGTTATGGCTGGCCCAAAGTATAGCCAGTCTAAATAGTGCCCTTAAGTCCTACTATGCGGTAAGTCATACAGAAGACCCCTTCAGAGACTCCACCATGTACAGCAACCTGAAATGGGTGCTGGCGCAGAGGCCGGATGCCAAAATGCTGGTGTATGCGCACAATAAACACATCGAGAAGAAACTGGGCATCAGCGACCTATCGCCTGACTTAGCGCGGCTGGGCTGGCATATTAACCAGCACCATCAGAAGGCGTTTGCTGTAATCGGTACGGAAGCCTGGAAGGGGAAATACGTGTATTCGGCAGAGGGAGAGGCAACTGACATTGTGAATAAAGCAGGCAAAATAGGCACAACCCTTGCCAAGGCAACTGCCACTCCTGTAGGCTTGATACACCTGAATGCCACCCCGGAACTGACTGATTTTTTTAACCGGAAACACACTATAACAGTTGGCATTGCTTCGCCGGCCAGCATGTATTCACGCACAAAGGAGCTTGCTGAGGCATTCGATGCCATCCTTTACGTTAGGGAGTCGAGCCCAATTAAAATAAGAGAGCTGTACGGGTTTAACCTGGCATTGGAACTGGACAGAGCGAAGCACGCAAACATGCTGAAAAGCAATTCGCTCATACTTGCCGGTGCCACCTCCTACACCACACTGGACTCTTATCAACCCGGCAAAGGCGTAAAATTTACTGTTAACTTTTTGAATAAGGATAAAGAACTTATCAGCTTCAAGGCTGCTCCTGTACTTCCCGATAGTAAGTTAGATCATGAATTTGTCTTTCCGGATGCAACCGCTTATGTGTTGCTAAGCTTTACAGGAGAAAAAGTACAAGAATTCTCTCTTGCTGATCTTACCATCAACGGGATACCGGCAAAAGAGAAGGATTTGATACTAAGCAGCAAAAGCTACAAGAAAAGTTATTATAAGGGAAATAACATGCAGGCAACTTCCCCTACTGTTATAAGAGTTAGTCTTTAGGTGTTTTAGGCAAATAGCCGAGCACCTTATTTATACTTTATAAAAGCCTTTCCCGAATATGTGTGGATTTCTGCCACTCACTTCAGAAGGCAATGGAAGATACATCAGAATAACTCCCCCTGCACCGGTTGCTGCGTTTTCTTCGGTGGCTTCAGGTCAAAGCCGCATACTTTGTTCAGCCTTTCGATCAGGTACGTGGCCAGCTCAGGGGCCAGGGTATTGTCCGGTTCGTGCACGAAAAAGTATAGCTGGCGCAAACCGTTGCTGAACCACTCCTGCAGGCGCTCCACCCAGGCATCGATGCGGGTATAATCGGTCGGGTGCAGGCCGTTGCCCACAAAGCGGATCATGGCAGAGGGCGTGGTCAGGCGCATGTGCAGCACATCGCGGCGACCGGCCACGTCTGTCATCACGGTGCCTACTTTATACTTCTCCAGCACCTCAAACAGCTCCAGGCTGGCCACATTGTCCGTAAACCACCCTTCGTGGCGCAACTCTACGGTGAGCGGAATGCTCTCTGGGATGAACTGCAGGAACGCCTCCAGATCCGAGAGCTGCTTTGGGGCAAAGTAGGGCGGCAACTGCAGAAAGGCTTCGCCCAGCTTATCTTCCAAACCGGCAATCGAGGCACAGAAAGCGGCGGTTACATCCTGAGTGCTGCGCAGGGCGGCTTCATGGCTGATGAGCTGCGGAAACTTGGGGCAGAACTTGAAGCCCCGTGGCACGGTGTTTCGCCAGCGGTCAATGGTGTCGGGGCTGGGGATGTGGTAGTGCGTGCTGTTGAGCTCGATGGTATCAAATTGCCGGGCATACCAGTGCAGCGACTCCTTTTCGGGCATGGCGGCGGGATAGTATTTACCCACCCAGGCTTTGTTTACCCATACCGGTAGCCCCACGTATACCTGCGGCTTGATATAGCTCCCGGCCTGCTGCAGCAAGGGCAGCGTATCGGGGTGGTTGGGGGGCAGCGCAAAGTCAACGCCGCTGATATCTGCTAGCCTTCCGAAATCCATATGCCTATCTATACTTTAATCTTCCGAAAAAGGCCAGCGCCGCTACAGCCATTTTGCACAGGTTACTGCCACTTCGACCCTAAACTTGACAGATTTTGCACCTGTTTGGTTTGCAAAAGTGAACTTTTTTCGATATTTTTTATAAGCTATACCTAATATAGCCTCAGCTGCAAAAATATCGCTTTACAGCCGTTAAACAAACATTTTTGCATTATCTGACCTACAGCAATTTTAACACATCAGGCTGTATCCCCCTCCACCTTCTGGGCAATAATGGCGTAAAAGGGCTCGTTTAAAAACAAATTCCGTACCTTTGCCCCTTCACCAACTATTACGTAATATGAATGATAATAGAAAGTGCTTCTTTTTAACGGTAATCATTTTTCTATTTATTGGCATCAGTCAGCCAACAATTGCACAGGATAATGCAGCAAAAGCCGAGACCATAAAAGGCGAGGCATCGTGGTACGGGAGCCGTTACCACGGAAGAAAAACCAGCAGCGGAGAGCTCTACAACAAGTATGAGATGACCGCCGCACACAAGACACTCCCTTTCGGCACAAGGGTAAAAGTGACCAACCTCGATAACAACGAATCCGTTATCGTGCGCATCAACGACAGAGGCCCGTTTGTGGGCGACCGCATCATTGATGTATCAGAGGCCGCAGCACGCGAGCTTGAATTTCACAGCCAAGGCATCGGACGCGTAAAGATTGAAGTTCTACGCGAGGGAGCCGAACTGGCAACCGCCGCTGGCTTCTCTTTCGATGTCACTTCTTTTGCTGGCAGCAGCATGATGGCTTCCGACGTAGACACGGACTTGGCCAACAGCAGAAACTAACATGGGCAGAGGCGCTCCCGCCTTTCCTGAACCTCCTGATTTTTTAAAATAGAGCAAAAGCGCAAAGCCAGCAGTGGCTTTGCGCTTTTGCTTTTTATGCCCTTGCCTTTGGTAGGGCAGCAGCGGCCATTCATCTATAAAATCCCCTGTTTTGGCTGATAATGGAAGTTTATACTTTGATAAGCAAAACAGAATGGCTATACTTAGTTACCCAAACTAAATGCTTTAAACTGTAACTAACCTAAAATACCTTGAAACGACGAAACTTCCTTGAGTTATCGGCGCTGGGCTTCGGTGGCTTAATGCTGCCTTCTATTCCGGTGTTCGGCGATATCATCGCCCCAGAAAGAGCACTAGAGACCATAGACCCGGCGCTGAAGAAAAGACTGGCTGATGTGGCCTTGAACACAGCCAAGTCGAAAGGCGCCTCATACGCCGATGTACGCATTGGCCGTTACCTGCAGCAGTACGTGTTCACCCGCGAGAAGCAGGTGCAGAACATCGTGAACGCTGAGTCGTTTGGTGTGGGCGTGCGTGTGCTGGCTAACGGCACCTGGGGCTTTGCCGCTACCTCTGATGTATCAGACAAGGGCGTAGCCAAGGCCGCCGACCAGGCCGTAGCCATTGCCAAAGCCAACGCCAAGTTACAGAAAGAGCCGGTGCAACTGGCTCCGGTGAAGGGCTTCGGCGAAGTAAGCTGGCGCACCCCAATTCAGAAAAACGCTTTTGAAGTACCCGTAGGAGAGAAAGCAGACCTGCTGCTCGCCGCCAACGCCGCCGCAATGGCCAATGGCGCCAACTTCGTAAACTCAGCCTTGTTTCAGGTAAACGAGCAGAAATACTTTGCCTCTACCGAGGGCTCTTACATCGACCAGGACATCCACCGCATCTGGCCAAACTTTACGGTTACGGTGGTAGACAAGGCCTCTGGCAAGTTCAAAACCCGCGAGGCGTTAAGCGCACCGATGGGCATGGGCTATGAGTACATGAACCCTAAGGCTGCCGAGAAAATTAAAGGACCGGAAGGCACGGGCCTCACCGGCTACCGCAACGCCTACGATATGCTGGAAGACGCCGCCCTGGCTGCCAAGCAGGCGAAAGAGAAACTGACGGCCAAGTCGGTGATGGCGGGCAAGTATGATTTGGTGCTCGACCCGAACCACCTTGGCCTCACCATACACGAATCGGTGGGCCACCCACTCGAACTCGACCGTGTGCTGGGTTACGAAGCAAATTATGCCGGTACTTCCTTTGCCACGCTGGATAAGTGGAAAGGCAAAGACTTTAAGTATGGCTCAGATAAGGTGAACATCTTCGCTGACAAAATACAGCCGGGCTCTTTGGGCTATGTAGGCTGGGATGACGAAGGCGTGAAGACGAAGAAGTGGGATCTGATCAAAGACGGCGTGCTGGTGAACTACCAAGCCATCCGCGACCAGGCGCACATTATCAACGAAGACGAATCGCACGGTTGCGCCTACGCCGACAACTGGAGCTCTGTGCAGTTCCAGCGCATGCCAAATGTATCGCTGGCACCGGGCAAGGAGAAGAAGAACGTAGACCAGCTGATTGCCGGAGTAGACAAAGGCATTTACATCGCAGGCCGTGGCTCCTACTCCATCGACCAGCAGCGCTACAACTTCCAGTTTGGCGGCACTACCTTCCACGAGATCAAGAACGGCAAGATCGTTGGTCCGCTCGAGGACGTGGCGTACCAGAGCAACACCCAGGAATTCTGGAACTCCTGCGCCGACATGTGCGACGAGAGCGATTACCGTCTCTTCGGCTCGTTCTTCGACGGCAAAGGCCAGCCTAGCCAGGTTAGCGCTGTATCGCATGGTTCCGCCCATACCCGTTTCAACGGCGTGAACGTGATTAACACGGCGCGAAAAATTTAGTCTTTCACCTTCTAATGAGCATGAATTAAAATGGCAATATTAAGTAAAGAAGAAGCTCAGGCGATACTCAAGAAGGCGCTGGGTTTTTCAAAGGCTGACGAGTGTGAGATCACGCTCACCGGCAACGTAGGCGGGAACATTCGCTATGCCAGAAACGAGGTATCTACCAGCGGCGCTGAGGAGAACGTGTCGATGGCCGTGGAATCCCGCTTCGGCAAGCGCTCTGGCGTGGCCACCATCAACGAGTTCGACGATAAATCACTGGAAAAAGTGATTCGCCGCTCAGAGGAAACTGCGCGCCTGGCACCGGAGAGCCCGGAGTATGTGGAGTTGCTCGGCCCCCAGAAGTATAACACCACCAAATCGCACTTCGAAAGTACAGCCAATATCAACCCCGCTTACCGCGCTGACGCGGCCGCCAAAAGTATAAAGGCTGCTGCCGACAAAGGCCTGACAGCCGCTGGCTTCCTGGAGCACTACACCAACTTTGTAGCGAAGATGAACAACAAAGGGCTGTTCGCTTACCACCCGTCTACCATTGTTGACTTCTCCGTAACCATGCGCACCGACGACGGCACCGGCTCTGGCTATGTGACCCAGGACTTTAGTGACGTAACTAAGCTGGACACGGGCAAAGCCTCTCAGATAGCGGCCGAGAAAGCCGCAAACTCAAAAAACGCCAGAGCACTGGAGCCGGGCAAGTATACCGTTATTCTGGAACCCGCTGCCTCAATAGACCTGATCCAGAACATGTTCGGCAACATGGACCAGCGCAGCGCCGAAGAAGGCCGTAGCTTCCTGAGCAAGTCCGGAGGCAAGACCAAAGTTGGTGAAAAGCTGGTAGATGAGCGCATCACAGTTTACTCAGACCCGAACCATGCGGATGTGCCTACGGCACCGTTCGCTGCCGATGGTAGACCGCAGCAGAAGGTGGTATGGATAGACAAAGGCGTGGTGAAGAACCTGTACAACACCCGCTACTGGGCCTCTAACAAAGGTGCCGTGTCTACGCCTCCTCCGGGAAACATGATCATGGAGGGCGGCAACATGAGCCTCGAAGACATGATTAAAGGCACCAAGCGCGGCATACTTGTAACGCGCCTGTGGTACATCCGCACTGTAGATCCGCAGACGCTGCTTTACACCGGCCTTACGCGCGACGGTACGTTCTACATCGAGAATGGCAAGATCATGTACCCGGTTAAGAACTTCCGCTTTAACGAGAGCCCGGTGATCATGCTCAACAACCTCGATGCGCTAGGCAAGCCACAGCGCATCAGCGGCAGCATGGTACCCCCGATGCGCATCCGCGACTTTACGTTCACAAGCTTGTCTGATGCGGTGTAATAACTGCTGACTTATACTTTGAATGCCGTATGCAGCACCGCTGTGTGCGGCATTCATTTTCATACCTTAATTGATTACGAACACCCTGTGCTACCTTTCACTTTCGTCAGACTACAGTACCGCTCCGGCAATTGGGATACCGACCCCCGTATGCCGAGCAACCTGCTGCATTCGCTTATACAGTACACCAAGGTGGAGGTAAACGAGCATGAGAAAGTGGTGCCTCTGGATAGTGCGCAGCTATTTAACTATCCCTTCAGCTATCTAAGCGGGCACAAACTGGTGCAGTTTAACCAGAAAGAGCGGCAGAACTTCGAGACCTACGTGCGCAACGGCGGCTTTGTCTTCGTGGATGATTGCAACCACGACGTAGATGGCCTTTTTGCCCGTTCCTTTGAAGAGCAGATGCGGCAGATATTTGGCGCTAACGCGCTTAAAAAACTCCCGAACAGCCACAAACTGTACAAGTCCTTTTTCACCTTTGATGAAGGGCCACCCACAACTTCCTTCGAATTGAACGGCTGGGGCGATGACTTGGTGCACGATTACCTAAAGGCTATAGAAATAGACGGCCGCATCGCCGTGCTCTACAGCAACAAAGACTACGGCTGCGAGTGGGACTACGATTTCCGGAACAAGCGCTGGCTAGCCGAAGACAACACCAAGTTCGGCGTGAACATTATTATGTATGCGCTGATGAGTTAATTCAAGATGAGTAATGAGTGATAAATATTATTTGCCTACTACAACAAGATAAACTAGCCAAGTGCACGTTTGACGATTTTTTGTTTGGGCGTTCTGCGAGTTCAAAATCGTCTTGATTCTTTTGCTTACTTTTCTCATCAAGGAGAAAAGTAAGGCCCCGCCGGCGAGGCGAGCTATGGAACAAATTGGGTTGAACTAGAAAAAGCTTCAACAACGAAGCTTTGAGTCATTATTCATTAAAAAGACGTGACTGAACAAGACATAAACCACCTGCTTGGCAAACTACCAAAGCTAAAGCAGGAAATACAGAAGATAATTGTAGGCCAGGAGGAGGTGCTGGACGAGGTGCTGATCACGCTGCTGGCAGGAGGCCACGGTTTGCTGGAGGGCGTGCCGGGGCTGGCTAAAACTTTACTCGTGCGCACCCTAAGCAGCGCCATGGACCTGGGCTTTCGCCGCATCCAGTTCACGCCCGACCTGATGCCTACCGACATTTTGGGAACCGAAGTGCTGGAGGAGGATCATGCCACCGGGAAGCGCTTCTTCAAGTTTAACGAGGGACCGATCTTCTCCAACATCGTGCTGGCCGATGAGATAAACCGCACGCCGCCCAAAACACAGGCAGCCCTGCTGGAGGCGATGCAGGAGCACGAAGTAACCTACGCCGGCACAACCTACTCGTTGCCACGACCCTTCTTCCTGCTGGCTACCCAAAACCCCATTGAGCAGGCTGGCACTTATCCATTGCCCGAGGCGCAACTCGACCGCTTCCTGCTTTTCATCAAAATCAAGTACCCAACCGAGCAGGAGGAGCTAAACATACTGGCCAATACCACCGGCACCCGGCAGGCACAGGTGCAGCCAAGTATAAGCGGCGAGGAAGTGCTGCAGTTACGCCAACTGGTGCGGGAGGTAAGCATCAGCGAAGAATTACTTAGCTACGTCAACCACCTCGTGCGCGCTACCCGCCCCGACACCACCACCGTAAATTTCATAAAAACCTACTGCCGCTGGGGCGCCGGGCCGCGTGCCGGACAGGCACTTATACTTACTTCCAAGGCTAGGGCACTGTTGCACGGTCGTTTTGCCGTAACGGCAGATGATGTTCGGGTGATGGCTTACCCTGTACTGCGCCACCGCGTGCTGGTCAACTTCACCGCTGAGGCAGAGCGCATTACCCCCGACAGAGTGGTGGATGAGTTGCTGCAAAGTATAACGCTGCCAAAGGCGGTGCTAGTGTAGCCCTGCGGGCAATTAGGAATGAAGAATAGGTAGATATTCGTGTATGCTGAAGGCCAGATTTCATAGCTGCAGTTTTCGCATGAACATCCCCCTACCCCCTTCAAAGGGGGACTTGGCCCTCCCCAGCCCTCCCCTAGAAACAGGGGAGAGAGTTTAGTTGAAGCTCCGTCAGCAGCGGCTATCTGAACCGATTCCAGTCCTTGGGTTGAGCGCCTTTGGAGTTTTTCGGTCCCGCTGGAGGCGGGATTGCAAAGCGAAGCGAGCAAAGAAAAGGTCCCAGCGCGATGCCCGAGGACGGGGCCCCGCGGCCGTGAACGCTCCAAAGTATGAGGTGCAAAGAGTGGTATTTGGGAACTAGAGGATGAAGGGTAGCTAGGAAAGTTAGCCTGTTCGGAGTTGCGAATGCAACAGCTATAGAAGTATGGCGGGGGCAGTCAACAGCACAAGCGGACACTTGCGCCTGGGAATGTATCAAGTGTGGCTTCAACAAGTATAGCCACCGCTAAACAAGTATGGCCTTTCAAGCCAGTTGAGTTACAAACTCGACACCATACCAGGACACAAGGCTGAAGACTTGCACCAGGCAAATAAGATTCCCTGGCTCCGACCAGAACAATAAATAATGGCAGACAACGCAAATAAATTCATCGACCCGAAGGTCCTGGCGACTATCAAGAACCTGCCGCTACTGGCTAAAACAGTAGTGGAAGGCTTTTTGGCGGGGCAGAACCAGAGCTTGCGGCGCGGCGCGGGGTTGGAATTCAGCCAGTACCGCAGTTACCAGCCGGGAGATGATTTGCGGCAGCTCGACTGGAAGATGTTTGCCCGCTCCGACCGCTACTACATTCGTGAGGCCGAGGTAGACACGAACATCACCGTGCGGTTTATATTGGATGGCAGCGCTTCGATGGGGCATGAAGACGGGAACGGCATCAGCAAAATGGACTATGCGCGTTTCCTGGTGGCTTCGCTGGCGTACCTGGCTACTACGCAAGGCGATGCGGTGGGTTTGTACGTGCTGCACGAAAACCAGCTGATCAACCTCACGCCCCGCTCCGATAACATGCACCTGCAGCGCTTCTGGCACCAGCTCACCGAAGTAAAACCGCAGGGGAAGTTTCCGGACGCGCAAGCAGCCGCCAACCTGTTTGCAGACCGACGGCAGAAAGAGCTGACGGTGTTTCTGACGGATCTGTATGAGCAGGAGGCGGAGATAACCGATTTGCTTTTCAAGTTGGGCGCGCAGCGGCACGAGTTGCTGCTATTTCACCTGATGAGCCGGAACGAACTCGAATTTGCGTATGACGGCACCCTGACATTTGAGGACCTGGAGACGGGACAGACGCTGCAGGTAAGCACTTCCACCCAGCGTAATACTTATTTGCAGCGGCTACAGGAGTGGCTGACCACAACCGAACGCGAGATGCGCAACCGCCAGATTGTCTACAACCAGTTTATCTCTGATGAACCGCTGGACAAAGCCCTACGGACTTTCCTGCAGCAACGGCTGGCGCATATTTGATTATTAATAATTGAATAACTGATTAATGAATCAGGCATTGACAAAGGAAAAATCTTATGTCTTACGTCCTGATACTTGTGTCTAGAAAATGAAAGACAACTTCTCCGGCCACGCGGCCGACTACGCGAAATACCGGCCAGAGTACCCGCAGGAACTGATCACCTACCTGGTCAGCCTGGCTCCTGCGCACCAACTCGCCTGGGACTGCGCCACCGGCAACGGACAGGTGGCAGGCATGCTGTCGGCATATTTTGCGGAAGTAGTCGCCACAGATATTTCAGAAAAGCAGCTTCAGAACGCGGTGCAGCAGCCGAACATCACCTATAAAGTGGAGCAGGCCGAGCAGTCGTCGCTGGCAGATGCTTCCGTGGATTTGGTGGTTGTGGCGCAGGCGGTGCATTGGTTTGAATTTGAAAAGTTTTACCAGCAGGTGAAGCGCGTGCTGCGGCAGGAGGGTGTGCTAGCGCTAATCGGGTATGGCCTGATTCATATCAACCCTGCTGTGGATGAGGTGATTCAGAAGCTGTATGGTGGAATTCTGGAAGGCTATTGGGACCCGGAGCGCCGTTACATCGACGAGGCCTACCGTACAATTCCTTTTCCATTTCAGGAGCTGGACATGCCGCCTTTTGAAATCAAGTATAATTGGACATTGGAGACCCTGCTGGGCTACCTGAACACGTGGTCGGCGGTGAAGCATTATGAGCGGCAGCAGGGACAAAACCCGGTACAACTGATCGAGCAGGAGCTTCGGGAGAAATGGGGCCAGCAGAAGCAGCAGGAAGTAAAATTCAACATCATCGCTAGAATAGGCAAAGTATAGCTATCGAAATTCAGCAATCAAATTTAAATTCGCTCATTCACTCAGTCGCTCATTCAAAATTCAGTCATTCAGTTATTCAAAATTGACCTTTCTCGCACCATACTGGCTTTTTGCAGCGTCGGCTATACTTGTCCCGATCGCCATTCACCTGTGGAACAAACGGCAGGGAAAGACGGTGAAGGTGGGCAGTCTTCGTTGGCTGGAGGCTTCGGCGAGCCAGCGCTGGAGCAGCATTAAACTGCACGATGTGTGGCTGCTGCTGTTGCGCTGCTTTATACTTATTTTGCTGGCGGTGGCGCTGGCGCAACCGGTGTGGGTGCATCAGCCAAAAGCACAGGGGCAAAAAGCAGTGTACGTGGGGCAGGAGCTGCTGTATAATTCAGCCAGGGAAGTCGTTCAGCCTATGGTGAATTCGCTGCTGCTGCGCGGCTACTCGTTGCACACTTTTACAGCAGGCTTTCCACAGATTCCGCAGGAGGCGTGGCAGCAGCTCAAGAACCGCACCCAGGACAGCACCTTCAGCAGCCACAGTAACTATTGGAGCCTGTTGCCTGCCCTGGCTACTAAATATGAAAACCCGCAGGACAGCGTCTGGCTCTTCACCTCCGACCAGCAACAGCACTTTGCAGGCACCAGGCCAGAAGCTCTGCCCGAAAACATCCGTTGGCTACCGATTGCCACCACCGCTACCGCCGATTGGCTGCAGGCCGCCGTGCAGACCAGCCCTGATAGCCTGCTGCTGCTCGTGGGCCACAGTACCCGCGAAGGCAACCGTTACAGCCGCTACCACACCAGTGCATCAGCACGAAGTATAGCGCTGCCAGATAAGCAGCAACTCCGGCTACAGCTAACCGGTGATTCGCTGCAGGCCAGCATCGGCAACAGCACCAGCCATGTAAAGGTGCAGACGGAGCCATTACAGGTCTCTATACTTGCCAGCAAGGCGCAGCAGGAAGAGGTGCCGTATCTGAAAGCCGCTTTACAAGCTATCGGCAGCTACACCGGCCAACCCATCAGCATCATAGCAGACACGGCTAAGGGAGACTGGGTGTTTTGGCTACAGCAAACCGAACTGCCGCAAAGTATAAAACAGCGCGTGCCCCAGGGCCTGCAGGTGTGGGTGCAGCCGGGGGCAGAATCATCCACACAAAAGGCAAGTATGGCGCTGGCAGATGGCAGTCAGGCGGCGGTGAAGCAGGTAAGTTTTGGAGGTGATGAGGCAGCTGGAGCAACAGCTTTGTGGGCAACTACAGGTGGAGAACAGCTGCTAAGCGCAGCGCAAATCGGTAAGGGCATGGTGTATACTTTCCGCAGTGGTTTTAGCCCCGCCTGGAGCGAACTGAGCCAGGGCGGAGCCCTACCAGAACTGCTGCTCCCGCTACTTTTCCAATCACCAAAAGCAACGCAACATGACCTCCGGGCGGTGGACGAGCAGCAACTGATGCCTCCTGTACGCACCTCCGTGGTAGCTGCCGTGGCACCTGAGGCACAGCGCGAATCGCTTCTGAAATGGGTGGTATTAGCCGCGTTTGTGTTATTTTTAATCGAGAGATTCATCGCCGGAAGGCGCAGCAAGTATAGCCATGGCAGTTGAGCAAAGCATCCATACCCTCCGCCAGATTCGCAGCCGTTACGTGCAGGCGAAGCTGTGGCTGTATGCGCTGCAGACATTCGCAGCCGCGGCCATCGGTTTTTCCCTGCTATATAAATGGCGTTTTGATGTTCCCGCTTTGGCAGTTGTAGCAATAACTATACTTGCAGGAGCTGTTTTGTACTTCGCGCTGCGCTGGAAGAGCGTCAGTCAAACCAACCTGAAGCAGGTGGCGCAGCACCTGAACCGGCAGTACCCGCAACTGGAGGATAGCACTGAATTACTCCTGCACGAACCTAAAAACCTACTACAGCGGCTACAACAGCAGAAAGTCGCGGCCATACTTCAAGGGCTGCATCCGGAGAACGAGAAAACATTTACGCTGCGCGGCACTGCTTCGTATGTGGCGCTTGGGCTGGCGCTGGTGCTCTCGCTGGGCATTTTATACTTGCCTGCAGCTCCTTTGCAAGCACTCAATTCCCCATCAGAAGTAAAGGTAAATTTCCCAAATGCACCCGCGGTCGCAGCTGACACAGCCACTGTGATCCTCAAAACTGACATTACCATTACGCCTCCGGCTTACACGGGTAAAAAATCCTACACGGCAGAATCTCCTAATCTTCGCGTTGAGGAAGGATCTACCATTACCTGGCGCATCCGCACCAACAGGCCTGCCAACGCGCTGCAACTGGAGCTAAACGAGCAGGAGCCACGTGCTTTTAAAACGGGGAAGGCTGGCTATACCTTCTCCCAAAGCTTCAGCCGCTCCGGGCTCTATACCATTAACCTGAACGGGCAGAAATCTACCTTTTATACCTTAGAGGTGATTCCGGACGAGGCACCGGCCATTCAGATCAGCAAACCTAAAGAATATACAGAGATCCGGCTGGGCGAGCCGCAGCGGGTGGTGCTGCAGGCAAAACTTTCGGATGATTATGGCATCCGTGAGGCAAGTATGATCGCGACCGTGGCAAAAGGCACGGGTGAGGCGGTAAAGTTTAGAGAAGAAAAGATCAAACTCAACCTCAGCGGAAACAGCCGCAACTACAGCGTGCAGCAGACGCTGGACCTGCAGAAGCTGGGCATGAGCTTTGGCGATGAGCTATACTTTTACCTGCAGGCTTGGGACAACCACCGCGGCTACACCCGCTCCGAAACATACTTCGTGCAGATCGAGGATACCACCATCGTAGAGGCAAATTTCGACATGACAGCCGGTGTGAACCCGGTGCCGGAGTATTTTCGCAGCCAGCGCCAGATCATCATCGACACAGAAAAACTGATTAAGGAACAGAAGAGCATCAGCCAGGCCGAGTTCCAGGAGCGGTCCAACAACATCGGCGTGGATCAGAAGCTGCTGCGCCTGCGGTACGGTAAATTTTTAGGGGAGGAGTTTGAAAGCGGTATCGGTCCGGGAGGCGGCATACCTGAGGGTGCAGAAGGGCATGAGGAGGCGCAGCACACTGCCGGAGACGGCCACGATCACCCTGAACTCGAAAATCAGAACAGCCCTGAGGCATTGCTTGACCCGTACCTGCACAAACACGACCAGGAAGGCGCCGCCACTATTTTCGAGCCAGCTGTGAAAGCGAAGCTGCAGGGCGCGCTGGCGCATATGTGGGAGGCGGAGCTGCGGCTGCGTACCTACAAACCCAAAGAGGCGCTGCCGTTCGAGTACAAAGCACTTCGCATGCTCAAAGATGTGCAGCAGTCGCAGCGGGCTTATGTGGCGAAAACAGGTTTTGAAGCGCCACCTCTTAAAGAGCCGGAACTTCGCCTGACAGGGGAACTGAACAAGATCACGCCGCTGAACGAGCGCAACACCATCAAGCAGGAGCAGCAGTTGGAGCATACCAAAGCGGCCTTGAACTGGCTGGCAAAGTATAAGCAAACCGGCAAGTATAAACCAGCCGACGCGCAATTGTTGGAGCTGGCAGGACAGGAAATGGCAGCTCAGGCGCTTAATAAACCAAGCAAAAACCTTCGGGCGCTACAAGACCTGCGGCAGCTGATCTCAGAAGTAAAAGCGGGAGAAAAGCTGTGTGCTTCGTGCCTGATAATGATGGAGCGGGCGTGGGTAACGCTGCTGCCTCCAGCCGAGAAAACGCCGCAGCCGGGACAGGTGGTGCGCAGCAAGCTGGCACAGGAGTACATGGAGCGGCTTAGGCGGTAGGCTTTGTCGCTGACGCTCGCAGGAGCTGCGCACGCTGCGAGGTTTTGGTTTGGGAGGGATGTTCAGCAGAGTTATAAACATCCCCCTACCCCCTTCAAAGGGGGACCTAGTATAACTTGCATAGCAAAGGCTATGGCTAACTGAACTGATTCCAGTCCTTGGGTTGAGCGCCTTGTAATTGATGCGGTGCCCGAAGGGCAGCCTGCAGCGAAGCGATGGCAGCTTCAATTGCACAGCGCGATACCCGAGGACGAGGCCCCGCGGCCGTGAGCGCTCCAAAGCAAGAAGTGAAGCAGTAGGTGATTGGGAACTGGAGGATAAACGGCAGCTAGAAAGAATAACTTAGTTCAAGTTAAGGCAAGCAGTGGCTATGGAAGTATAGCAGAAGCAGAAGCAGTCGCAGGCACAAGCGGACGCTTGCGCCAAGCAAAGCCTCAAGAATAAACGGCCATTTAAATGAATGAGCAAAAACTAAGTATGATCCAGTTTCAGACACATATTCGACTCCTCCAACACCTGCCGAGGATGCACTACCTGGAGGTGCCGCAGGAGGTAGTGCAGCAGCTGGGTACGCTGAAAATACGCCTGCATTGCACCGTCAACCAAAAGCTGAAATTCCAATGCGGCTTAATGGCTTTGGGAGAAGGAAAAGCCTACATCAGCATCAGCAAGAAACGCATGCAGGAAGCAGGCATCAAACTCGATGACACGGTAGCGGTAATGCTGCAAAAGGACAATAGCACGTATGGCACCGAAGTACCCGCCGAGATGGAGGAATTGCTACAACAGGATGAGGAAGGAAACAGACGTTTTCAACGATTGAAGCCGGGCATGCAGCGCTACATGCTACACCATGTGGCTGGCGTGAAGAGCGTGCAGTTGCGTGTCGACCGAGCCGTTACATTAATTGAGAACCTGAAAAAGCTGCCTGAGGGCAAGGAGAATTTCCGCGCGATGCTGGGCCTGCCGCCGCGCTAATTTATTTATATTATGACCTACCTTCCCTGGCTTATTGCGCTACCCGTTATCCTGCTCCTGCTGTGGCTGGCGTGGCGAAGGCCTAACCGCCAGCGCCTGTCCTGGCGACTGCTGGCTAGCGCTGTGGCAAGCATCAGTTTGGTGCTGCTGGTATTTCCGCCAGCTACGCAGCAAGCGATCAGCCCCGGCACTGCCATCCTTTTAACAGAGGGCTATAATTCCGACACCTTAGATGCGCTCCTGCAAGAACTGGACGCAAAGCCGCAGGTGTATACTTACAACACGAGCTCTAATGCTGACGCTCTACCGCTGGCGTCTTTACACAACTTGCGCCAGCAACAGCCGGGCCTGCAGACACTGCATTTACTCGGCTATGGTCTGGAGGAAGCGGAACTACAGCAACTGCAAAACCTGCACGTGCTGCCGCACTTAACGCCTGCTCCGGCGGGTGTACAAATAGTAAGCTGGCCGCAACGTATCAACCTAGGAGAGGCGGTAGAGGTGACGGGCAAGTATAAAGCAGCAGGTAAAAATCAGGTAAAGCTATACTTGCACGCAGGCGGCAAAGCTCAGGATTCTATAGAGGTGCAGGCAGACAGCACCGCCACCTTTCGCCTCCGCTACACGCCAAAGCTGTCTGGGCGCTTCACGTACACACTAGTAAGTAAAGCCGATGAACAGCGCGACACGTTAGGGCAGGTGCCAGTGCAGGTAATCCCGCAGCAGCCGCTGGGCGTGCTTCTGCTGGCTTCTTCGCCCAATTTTGAGTTTAAGTTTCTGAAGAACCATTTGGCACAGCAACAGCACAAGGTAGCCTTGCGCACCTCCATCAGCAAAGACCTGGGTCAATCTGAATGGCTCAACATGCCCCGCACCGACCTTAGCCGCATCACCTCCAAACTATTGCAGAACTTTGATGTGGTGATCACAGAGCCGGAGGCGCTGCAGAACCTTAGCGCTTCTGAAAGAAACGCGCTGCAGCAGGCTGTGACGGAAAATGGTTTGGGCGTGCTCACCATTGCCTCGGCACCTCCCGCTTCTCGTACCACGGCTTTCTTCACTGGCTTCCAGACGAAGCGCCTCTCGCAGCAGGACACCCGCCGCACACGCGCCTCCTGGGCAACCAATAGCACCGCTGATGCCATGGCCGCACCTTATGCGCTTGTTCCCACCACGGCGGTAAAGAGTTTAGTGACGGAGCAGGAAAACAGCTTTCTAGCCGGAGTAAAACGCGCTGGCTGGGGCAAAGTGGCGATTAGTTTCGTGCCGCAGACATTCCCGTGGCAATTGGAGGGTAAGGACGCGACGTACGCCAGCTACTGGGCAAGCTTGTTATCAGCGGTAGCAAAAGAAGAGGTGCGGGAGAGATTCTGGCAGGTAACACAGCCGCAGGCACCACACCCAAGCAAGCCGGTTATACTTGCTTTTACAGATTATACCTTGGCAGCGAACGCAGCTGTTCCAACAGCTACTGTTACTTCCCTCACTGATTCGGCAAGTATAAACCTGCCGCTGGCGCAAAACCTGCACCAGCCGGAGCAGTTCAGTGGCACGTTCTGGCCCCGCCGCAGTGGCTGGCATCAGGTGCAAACAGCCGGTGCTGCGCCCTTCTACTTCTTTGTACAGGATTCCGCTGCTTGGGAATTTGAAAGTATAGCCGCACGAAAAGCTGCCGTGGAAAGCTTTGTAGCGCAGCAAAGTATAAATCCTGCCGATACCGCTGTAGCTTTTAAAGACGAGCCTATGTCACTGATCTGGTTCTTCCTGCTGTTTGTGCTGAGCAGTGGTTTTCTGTGGCTGGAGGAGAAGTTGTAAGACATTAAGCGTGCGCAGTTCCTGCAAGTGTCTGGGGCAAGGCGAGCTACTGTGAGGTTTCAGATGTTAAGCCACACCCCTCCAGGGAAGGGAACTGGATAAGACGAAATAAGTATAAATTGTATTACTACTGTCATCTTGAACGCAGTGAGAGATTTATTTAGAATTTCAGGTAGATCTCTACAGCTACGCTGGCTCTCTTCGGCTCACGCCTCAAGAGTATTCGAGATGACAATTGTAAAGATCATAGTAGGGAAAGTATAGCTTCGCCGTCTTAGAAACACCATCAACCCTCTAAAAAGCCAAAAAGGGGCAGCAGGAAAATGATACCTGCTGCCCCTTTTGTACTCGCCAAAGCTATACTTATAGCGCGCTATTTTAGAATCTTAAATTCGGTGCGGCGGTTTTCCTGGTGCTGGTCTTCGGCGCAGGACACGCCGTCCTTGCACTTGTTAATCAGCTTTGTTTCGCCATAGCCTTTGGCGACCAGCCTGTCGCGCGCAATGCCGTTGGAAATGATGTAATCTACAGCCGACTGTGCCCGCAACTGCGACAGCATCTGGTTGTAGCGGTCTGTCTGGCGGCTATCGGTGTGGGAACTTAGCTCGATGCGGATGCCTGGGTTGTCCTTCAGCGTTTGCACCAGTTTGTCCAGTTCTCTGGCAGCCTCGGGCTTGATATTGAACTTGTCCAGATCATAGTAGATGTTCTCCAGCACAATGGGCTTGTTTGGCGTGTCGCGCAGGAAAATCATCTCCACCTTCACCGAGTCGGTGTTCAGACGGCAGTCCGGCGATACTACCAGCGACTGCGTAAGGTATTTTGGCTTGCTGCCCCGCAGGTTATACTTCATACCTGCCTTCACCGGAAAGCTGAAGTTGCCATTGGCATCGGAATATACTTCTATCGCCTGATCAGAGCCATCTTCATACAATTGCAGCAGCACACCTGGCACCGGCACTTCAATCTTTTTAGTGGTGCCGCTCTGCGCCAGCCGCTCAATGGTGGTGCCTGTCAGCGTGCATGGTATTCTAACCTCTTCAAACCGCAGGATATCATCAAACCCATTGCTGGAGAGGCGGCTGGAGGAGAGCATTCCTTTGGTGCCGCTGCTGTCCATGGCTATGCCAAAATCGTCCTGAGAGGTATTCAACGGGTACTTCAGGTTTACTACTTCTGTCCAGGCACCGTGCGTGCCAAGTGCTTTGAACAGGTCCAGGCCACCCATGCCGATGTGCCCGTCGGAGGAGAAGTACAGATAGCCGTCCTTGCCAAGGCTCACGAAGCTTTCGCGCCCGCTGGTGTTGATTACCGCGCCCGCGTTCACAGGCTTGCCCCACGAACCGTCTGCCTCGCGCGCACTAAAGTATACATCCGTTTCGCCGTATCCGCCGGGCATATCCGACACGAAGTATAGGATTTTTCCATCCGGAGTGATGGCGGGATGTCCTATCGAGAACTCATCGGTGTTGTTATACTTAAACGCCTGCACGTTCTCCCATTTGTCACTTCCCTTGCGCCTGGCCGTATAAATGCCGTGGCGGTTGGTGTGAGTACCGTTGATGCTGCCCTTAAACCAGCTGGTCGGGTCGCCGCTCGATACATTTACCTTTCGTTTTACAACATGGGTGCGGGTAAAGAACAGCATCTGCTCCTTGTCCAGGTAATCTGCCGGGCCGTTGTGGTACGCCGTGTTGATGGATGACGGCAGCGGGGCTGGCGTAGCCCAGGTAGTATCGGAGGTGGCCTGGGCAAAGTACATCTGTATAAAGCCGTTGCCCGTCCAGTTGTTGCGCTCCGTCTGCTGCCGCTTATCCGACATTAGCCTGTCAGAGGCTAAAAACAGGCCGTCTTTTATGCGCACCGGGCTAAACTCAGCTCCCTCTGAGTTGAGGCTGCGCAGCTGTTTCAGTTCAAAGGGCTTCGGGTTCTTCATCCAGACCATGGCCGTGTCGCAGGAGGCGGCCATGCGCAGGGCCAGCGTACTCTGCGAAGGCACTTTGCGGCCATATTCCAAAAACAGCTGCTTCGCCTTATCGTAGTTGGCGTTGCGCTTTGCGGCCTCAGCATAGAGGTAGATGTTTGATGGGTCGGCGCTCGGGAAGCCTATGGCCTGGGCATACCAGAACTCTGCCTCCTTGCTGTTGTTGAGGATGCGGTAACTGTCGGCAATGCGCTGCACCACGGCCAGGCTTGGCTCACCGCTTTCCAGCACTTTTTTGTAGGCTTCCAGTGCCAGGCTGAATTCAAAATTGCTGAAGTATCTGTCGGCCTGCTTCGTGTCCTGCGCCAGCACAGCCGAAGGCCCTGCGGTTACGAACCAGAGCAGCAACAAGACAAAAGTAAACTTACGCGTCATAAAGGATGGGGTACAAGGGCTATAGGTTGCGGGGCGTCAGGATGCGGCCATACTTCTTTTTAAGGAAAGTATAGCCCAACGACACCTCGTGGCTTGAGTAACTTTTAAGTTCGGAGAGGCTAATATCGTACGAATACCCTATCCTAAACTTAGGTGTGGCATAAATTTGTGTGATCAGCGCCAGGGCATTGCGCTTCTCCAGCTGCTTCATCTGCTGGTTGGTGAAGAACGGCACGGCCGACCGGTAGGAAGCACCGAACCACACCCGGTTGTACAGCAGCACGAAGCCGTTCACATCGATGCTGGTCGGGCTGCGGAAATCCTCTTTCAGCAGGATGCTTGGCTTCAGGCGCACGTTGCGGTTCAGGTCAAACACGTAGCCGGACGACAGAAAGAAGTGCGTCCGTGGCGTGGCGATCTCGGTTTTCTCCTCCTTAAATGGAATGATGCTGGCTGCGGAAAGCCCGGCGTAAAACCGTTCGGTATTGAAAAAGGCGCCCAGTTTCAGGTCTGGCAGTATCTGCGACACGCGTCCTTGCGGAATGGCGGCATCCGGCATCTCATTGCCCGGGTCCAGTATGGTGCCATCGAGTGTGTACTGCGAGGCTCCCACCGCCACTCCAAACGCAATGGTGGAGAAGCGATCCAGGTTAATGCGTGTGGAGACGTTGGCATAAGCCGCCGTCTGAGACTGCGCTCCCAGTTCATCATTCACGAAATGGACACCCCAGCCCAAACGTTTGTTGGTTGTAGGGCCATCAATGCTCAAGGTCTGGGTAACAGGGGCACCCTCCAAACCCGTCCATTGGGTGCGGTAGGTGGAGTTGATGTGCAGAATCTCCTTACTGCCGGCGTAGGCAGGGTTGATCACCAGCTCGTTGAAAATGTACTGGCTGTACTGCGGCGCCTGCTGTCCGTAAGCGGCCGGGGCCAGTGCTATGCCCAGCAGTACTACCAGTGTCCGTATTGTTTTAAAGCTGTTCCACATTACCGTACGATCATCACAAAGCCCTTAAACACTTTCTCTTCTCCACCGCAAACTTTCACCCGCATCACATAGTAGTAAGTGCCTTCACTTAGCTTGTCTCCGGTCCAGTTTTGCTTGTATGATTTGCTCCTGTATACTTCGCTGCCCCACCTGTTCAGGATGGTCAGTTCGTTCTCAGGGTAGTTCTCGATGTTTCGGATCAGCCATTTGTCGTTGTCACCATCGCCGTTCGGCGAAAACACGTTCGGGAAGTGCAGCTCGTTTTGCGCCAGCTTCTCGTTTGGCATCAGGTTGGAAGACGGTGTGGTACAAGCACCGTTGCTAGCGGTAACAGACACGTTGCCTACGCCATTTCCTGCTCTCGCCGTAATGCGCGGGGTACCCTGCCCTGTCAGGATGGACCAGCCAGCCGGCACTGTCCAGGTATAGGTGGTAGCTCCTGCCAGTGGTGCCACTTCATACACCAGGCCAAGGCAAGGAGAGCTCAGCTCCACTATCTGCTGCAGGCCCTGCGCATCCATGGTGCTTACCTCCAGTGAAACCGGATCAGCCGCACCGCAACCTGTACTGGCCACTACCGTCACTTTTCCCGCCTCGCGGCCAGCTACCACTGTGATGGCGCCTGTACCCTGACCGGAAATGATTTGCCAGCCTTGCGGCACCTCCCAGGTATAGGCGGTGAAGCTGCTGGCATTTGGCACGGTGTATACTTCTGTTGCCCCGATACACACGCCTGCGTTGCCCTGTACGGCCGTTGGCATGTCGGGCTTCTCCTGCACCGGGCTCACTCTTACTTCAGCAATGCCCGCCTCACCGCAGCTGTTCTTTGCCTTTACCTTTACTGTACCACCCGCCATGAAAGTTTTCACGGTGATGGTGCCGGTACCTTGTCCGCTCAGGATCGTCCAGCCCTGAGGCACTTCCCATAGATAGGAGTCGATGTTGGTATTTGCTTTTACGGTGTAGGTGGTGCTGGCACCGGCGCAGGGGCTTCCGGAACCAACCTCAATCTGCGCTACCAACGGCGTGCTTTGCGGAGCAACAGCCAGTGTCTGGCTCCCGCCTTCACCGCAAGGGTTCACAGCGGTTACCTTCATGGTGCCTGTGGTTGCCCCGGCTGTCACATTTATACTTGTTGTTCCCTGACCAGATTTGATTGTCCAGCCCTGTGGCGCCTCCCACTTATAACTGGTGGCACCCGCTACCGCTGCAATGCTGTAGGTAAGGTTGGTGGCACCCTGGCAGAAGCTATAAGCCGGTGCCGTGATAGGCCCCGGGGCGATGGCTGTACCAGAGGCAGGTGTTACTGCCAATGTCGCATTGCCGTTGTTGCCGCAGCCGTTCTTCGCTACTACCGTAATAGTGCCAGCCGTGCTGCCAGCTGTTACGCTTATACTTGCAGTGCCTTGCCCGGAGAGGATAACCCACTCCTGCGGCACCTGCCATACATATTCAGTTGCGCCAGCCACCAGTGCGATGCTGTAAGTCAGTTTGCTGCTCGCGCATACGGCCTTGTCGCCAGTGATAGCGCCGGGTTTGGCGGGAGGCGTAGTTGAAATGGTGATTGTTTTAGTGCTTGCCGTTCCTTCGCCGCAGTCGTTTTTGGCAGCCACACTGATGTTTCCTGCGCTTTGCCCCACTTTTACCCTAATGCTGGTAGTGTTCTGGCCGGAAAGGATGGACCAGCCTGTGCCGGTTGGCACTTT
The DNA here is from genome assembly GCF_001611675.1 of Pontibacter akesuensis. Classification (NCBI taxonomy): domain Bacteria; kingdom Pseudomonadati; phylum Bacteroidota; class Cytophagia; order Cytophagales; family Hymenobacteraceae; genus Pontibacter; species Pontibacter akesuensis. Next base: position 1,854,292 of record NZ_CP014766.1, read on the forward strand.
CCACACATAGCCAGAAGCACCTGTCACGGCAGCAATGCTGAAGGTGGCCTCGCCACTGACGCACAGGTCGGTGCTGCCGCTTATGGCGCCAGGAGTTATTGGTGCGTTGTTAGTCGGGGTAACGGCAAGGCTTTCCTCAGGTCCGCGTCCGCAGCTGTTCAGGGCCGATACCCGCACTGTTCCGCCTGTGGCGGTAGTGATTACTTTTATAGTTGTTCCCGTTGTGCTTCCTACTGGCTCCCAGCCCGCCGGCAGCTCCCACTTATAGGAAAGCGCGTCTTTTACAGGCTGGATGCTGAAGGTGTATTCTTTGCCGATGCACAGCACGGTAGATCCCGTTATCGGACCTGGCTTAACTGGCACGCCGTCTGTTACCACAGTTGTCAGTTGTGTTTCGCTGGTCACGCCGCAGGCATTGATGGCCTGCACCGCGATAGTGGTTGCCACGGCTCCTGCGTTCACCGTAATGCTGGTGGTGCCGTTGCCGGATACAATGCTCCATCCGTTGTTCACACCCACAGACCAGCGGTACGAGGTAGCACCGTTTACAGGCTGAATGGTATAGACAATGTTCTTCTGACTGGCACACACCGAGGCAAGGCCCGTAATGGCACCCGGTTTGTCCGGAGGCGAAGGCACCACCGATACCGCCAGCACTGCCGCTGTTCCCGCACCGCAATCATTCACCGCGGCCACGGTAATATTCCCGCCTTCGGGCCCGGCCTTCACTTTTATACTTGTGGTCCCATTTCCGGAGGTAATCACCCATCCTTCCGGCGCACTCCAGGTGTAGCTTTTCACGCCGGCAATTGGGCTGATGGAATAAGTATAGCCGGCTTCACCCTGGCATACTTCCAACGGCCCTGTAATAGCTACCGGAGGAGCAGGCACCGCAGCAGTCGGTGTTACGCTGATTTCGCTAAAGCTGCTTTCGCCGCAGGAGTTCAAGGCTTTTACCCTGATGTTTCCGGAGGCACTGCCAACGGTTACATTTATACTTGTGGTGCCGTTGCCGGAGGTGATGGCCCATCCGACAGGCACCTCCCACACATAAGACGTAGCGCCTGTTACGGCAGAGATGCTATAGGTGCCGGTGCCTTTTACGCAGCCAAATGAGGAGCCCGCAATTGCTCCTGGCACAGCCGGCTTTGCTGTTGCCGGTACAATAGCAATGGCGCTTTTCCCGCTGACACCGCAATCGTTGATGGCTGTAACCGAGAGTTCGCCGCCATTGCTGCTTGCGTTCACGGTGATGCTGTTGGTTCCTTCGCCCGCAGTGATCACCCAGCCCGCAGGCACTTGCCACACATAGCCGATTGCCTGTGCCACCGGCTGCACCGAATACACAAGGCCCATCGCGTTCACGCAGGAGTTTAAGTCACCCGTGATAGGCCCTGGGGTTAGAGTAACAGTTGTCACTGGTTTAACGGGCAGCGAGGCCAGCGGCCCTTTGCCACAGGAGTTCTCGGCCAGTACCGTCACATTGCCTTCACTTGTACCTACTTTAACCACTATTTTGTTCGTGCCCTCTCCCGACGTGATTACCCAGTCTGCCGGAACACCCCAGTAGTATTTCGTTATACCAGGAATAGGCGTCACCTCGTAGGTGGTGGTTTTGCCCGCACAGCCTTGCCCGGTTCCTCTGATCGCAGCCGGCACTCCCGGCGGAGCATTGTTGATAATTACCTGCAGTTCCTGCTCTTCACCGTCGCCGCAGGCATTGGAAGGAATAACGGATACTTTGCCTCCTTGCGCGCTGGCGTTTACCACAATTTCGTTGGTTCCCTGCCCTGAAACAAATGACCAGCCGTTGGGTAGTTGCCAGGTATACTTGTCAGTGTTCGGTTGGGGCGCAACACGGTAAGTTAAGCCCTGTGCGCTCACACAAAAAGACACCGGTCCCTCAATGGCCGATGGCTTGGCGGGCACGCCCAGCACCGGGGTTACCTCCAGAGAGCGCGCGGGGCCCTCACCGCACACGTTACTTACTTTCAGCGATACGAATCCCGCTTCGTCCGTTTGGCCCACCGTTACCTGAATGGTTGTCGGGTCGTTGGCATCCACCAACCTGTAAGTCCAGCCACGGGGAACGTTCCATGTGTAGCGCGAGGCGCCACTAACGGGTTCTGCCTTGTAGATGTAAGTGCCGTTGGCGCATACTTCGGTGGGGCCCTGAATGGGAGTAGGCTCCGACAGCAGCACACAAAAGCTCTGCACCACGCTGTTGTTCTGGATTGTTTCGTCTACCCCCGCTCCTTCTACCACGGCGCTTACCGTGTTGATGCCCGCCTTGTTGATTACGGACGTGATTGTCAGTTCAGCCGATTCGCCGTACGCCAAAGCGCCAACTGTCCAAACGCCTGTCTGAGGGTCGTAGAGGGTAGTGGGCAAGGTAGAACTGAACCCCTGCTGCACGCCGAGCACGTTAATGTCCCGTACCTTGATGCCTTCCTCGTTCACCGGCCCGTTGTTCTGAACCCGGATATAGTAAGTGATGCTTTCCCCGAACCCGTACGTGTCCGGGCCATAGGTGCCACCGCTGCGCCTGATCGAGATCGCCAGGTCTACCGGCAGGCTTAGGGTACTGTTCTTTAGGTTTACCTCCCCCTTCAAGGAGATCAGGCGGCCCAAAAGCCGCGAATTCTCCATCATCACATTGTCTTCGGCCAGGAAGTTACCCACCAGGTCGGAGTTGGAGCTGATGTTCACCTCGTTATCCACCACAAAGAAAACGTTCTTGCTGGTGGCTCCGCTCTTCAGGCGGATAATGGCGTTGCTGGTAGCTGCGAAGTTGCCGGTAACCCGGATGATAAAAGTAGCATTGGGCTGGAACTGTCCGTCGATGGTCAGCACACCCCCAAGCGCTGCATCACCGATAATGGAATACACGCCGGGCGTCAGGGTTTTCCCGGTTAAGTTGCCCGGGTAAAGCGGGTGTGTTGGCAATTGGAGAGAGGCATTCAGAAAAGCGGCCACGGCATCTTCGTGGGCTGCTATGGCCACCGCGTCTTTTGAGTGGCGCCCGCGTTTCACGGAACCGGGCGGGAAGCCGGCAATCGGGCCGTTGGCCACCCCCACGCTGGCGTTCACTACAGATCCGCCTGCATCCGATACTTTGCTCCACGCCAGCACGTTGAAATCGTGGGCCGCACCAAGAGATGGAGCTTGCTGAGCAAGAACCGCAGCAGACGTAATGCAAAAGCATACTATTAAAAGTATAACTTTTTGAAACCAGCTTCTCATCAATCGTGCTTGTAAAGTTTTTCTATATTATTTTCTTTAAAGTTGAAAAACCAGATTTCATCAAGGGTGATATTTTGTACTTAATCAACCACTTATGCTCGGGCCACAGCTTAAGTCTTTATTTTCTGATGCAATATTAGACTATAATCATTACATAGAAAAATTATCTAAATTCTTTGGAGGTAATATTTCTGTTCGCTCATCTAAATTTTGACATTTTTAGGTACAATGCAAGTTTTACCTGAAAATTTAAATTTTTTCATATCCTAACAACATCCCAATATATAGCTAACGCCTTATATATGCTTGATATTGTCTTACATTTGCTCCATTTCGTGTACACCTACTTTAGGCAAAGCGGGTTATGGCAACAGGGGAGAGTGTGCGCGAGGAGGCGGGAGGAAGTTGATGATTCGGCACAAAAACAGAATCACATAGAAAGGAGAAGCCCGGGCTACTGCTAACAGCCCGGGCTTCGTTTGGCACCTGACGCGGCACCTGGTTTATACTTGTGTGCTTACCACACCCACTGGGGGCAGATAATGCGCCTGTCGTTCAACAGCTTAAAGCCCACCACAATCTCGTGGGTGCCAGCGCTCACCTGGTTCAGTTCAGAGGTGGTAAAGTCGTAGGAGTAGGAAATGTCGAGCAGCGGACTTACATACACGCCCACCATGGCCACCAGGGCATCGTTGTGGCGGTAAGCACCGCCCACCCAGAAGCGTTCGTCATACATCACCCGCAAACTGGCGTCAACTGCGGCAGGACTTGGGCTGGCCAGCTTCACCATCACCGACGGAATCACATCCAGGCTTGGGGTTGGCTCGAGGCGGTAACTACCCGTGATGAAGTAATGCCGCTGCAAGCCCAGTGTGGCTTCCTCGTAGGTGTTGGCGCCAAAGCTTCCCGCGTCTTCCAGCAGCTGCGCTCCGGCAACCCCTACCGAGAAATTACGCGAATACACCCACAGGCCCAGGTTCAGGTCCAGCACTGTGTTGTTGATGTTGCCGCCGCCTGCCAGTGGGTCGCTTTCGTTGGCCAGATCCAGCTCGCTGGAGTTAACAGAACTCCTGATCACACCGGCAGCCGCACCAGCCGACACATTTATACTGTTGGTGATGGGCAGATGGTAGGCGTAGGACAGGCTGACGCCCGACCGGCGCAAAGGACCTGTTTCGTCGGTATGGAAGCTGGCTCCCAGGCCGTGGTGCGCCAATGCCCGGTGATAGCGGGTACTGGAGGCTCCTTTGTTCAATGGTGTATGCGCCGAGACATAATAGGTGGTGGGAGCGCCATCCAGCCCCACCCATTGCCGCCGGTGACTTACCCGGATATCGGCATAATCCTCGATTCCTGCAATGGCCGGGTTCAGCAGGAAATTGTTTAGCATGTATTGGCTGTACTGCGGGCGCTGCTGCGCCATCGCCTGCACGGCCAGTACAAAGAAGGCAAGTATAAGTATAAGCGGCTTGTTCATGTCTTATCGGATTATGGTCACGTCACCGGAAAGCGGCTCATTGGAGGTGCCATCCAGGTAAATGAGGTAATAGTAAGTGGCTACCGGTAACTGCTTGCCGTTGAAGGTACCATTCCAGGGAGTAGCATAGCCTTTAGAGCTGAACACCTTGTTGCCCCAGCGGTTGAACACCTCCACGCGCATGTCGGGGTACTCCTGTACATTTCCGAGTTCCCATACTTCGTTGAAGGAGTCGCCGTTTGGTGTGAAGGCATTCGGAATCTGCAGGGCCGGTATCACGGTGATCGTGACTTCGTCCGTATCCACACAGCCTTCCGCCGTGGTAACCGTCACCGTGTAGGTAGTCGTTTCGTTTGGCCGCGCCACCGGGTTGGCAATGTTCGGGTCGCTTAGGCTTTCGGCAGGCTCCCAGCGATACGTAGCCCCACCTGTGGCCTGCAATGCTGCTGGGCGCCCCTGTATTATTTCCACATCTTCCCCGGCATTGGCCACAATAGGCACTGCCGTTACCGTGGCTGGCGTGCGCGAGGTACTCGTACATTCCGACGCATTCACCGCCTCCACATAGTAGGTAGTGGTCTGCATCACATTATCAATCAAAAACTCCGCACCGATAAATACCGGGTTACCGCCCGTGGACGAAGTATACCACCTGTACTCCAGCCCATCCGGGTTGGCGACGGCCAGTGTGGCCGTTCCGCCTATACAAGTGACTGCGCTGCGTGTTTCTGCGGTAAGGGTAGGCGCAGCCGGTACAGGCAATACGGCGATGGCTGCCACATTGGAAGTATCGGAACAGCCACCGGAGAACACAACCCGCCGGAACCAGGTATCACGGGCCAGGGCTTCCGGGGTATAATTGATGCCGTTGTTGGTGCCCGCAGCTTGAACGAAACCTGCATCAGGCCCCACTGTGCTGCTCTCCCACAGGTAAGTATAACCGCCAGCGCCATCTGTTGGAGAACTGCCAGTAATGGCATTCGTCGGCGCCTGACCGGTACAAACCTCCGTTTGGGTGGCGGTGATGGTGTTGTTGCGCAAGGCCGGTGTCACCAGTATCTGAAGCGCGGCGCTTGTATCGGCCGCACAGCCCGCCGATCGCACCACACGGCGGAACCAGGTTGTGCGCGCCAGTCTGCCGGCCACAAAGTTCTGGCCGCTGTTCGTTCCGGCTGCCGGATTAAAGCCTGCCGTGGCACTGGCCGTGCTGCTTAGCCAGAGGTACGTATAAGTGCCACTGCCGCCGGTCGGCTGTGCGCCTGTTATTATGTCGGGAGCTGTGCCCGTACAAACTTGGGGTGTTTCTGTGCTGATGGTATTATTTTCCAGCGCCGGATACAGGATGATTTTTACCGGGGCTGAAAAAGCGGTACAGCCTCCTGAGGTTACGGACCTGCGGAACCATACTTCTCCCTCGCGCAGCGCCCCTGCCGGTATGGTATAGTTAACATCGTCGTTTGTGCCGGGGGCACTGGCAAAGCCTGTCTCTGGTCCGGTGGTACTGATCTCCCACATGAAGGTATAAGGCCTTCCGGCTCCACCCGTAGGTTCGGAGCCCACAAGCGGGGCTGGTGTATCGCCGGCACATATTTCCTGTGAGGCAGGGCTGATGGTGTTGGCACTGGCTGGCACGGGATCTACGGCGACGATAGCCACCGGATCGCTTATACTTTCCGCACAACTACCCGAGAACACCAGACGCCTGAACCAAGTGTTTCCCGAAACCGGTGCCGAAGGCGTATAATTCTGCGTGTTGTTTGTTCCAGGCGCTGCCCCGAAACCGGCGGTAGGGCCCGTGGTGCTAATCTCCCAACGGTAGCGGGGGGGCGCACTTGGGTCACCGCCCGTAGGCGTGCTGCCGGTAAGCACCGGTGGCACATCACCCTTGCACAGGTTCCGCACCTGCTCACCTGCTACTTCTATGGTGTTGTTCGAAATGCCCGGCACCACCTCAATCGGAATGGCCGTTAAGGGGCTGATGCATACAATACCGTTAGCCGTATCGATGGCCGCCACATAATAAGTAACGTCAGCGGAAAGCGTTGGCGTGGTAAAAGACGCTCCGGTGGTTATCGGGGCGGCACCCGCCACATTTGTGTCGAACCAGGCGAAAATTGGTCCGGGGCCCGTCGGTGTAAGGCGTACAGTATCTCCCACACAGGCCACACCCGGTGCCTGCACAATGGGAGCGGCCGGCTGCTGCAGAATCACAACTTCCTGCACGGGCGCCGGCTGCCCCTGGTAAATAGAATTTGAGCTACCGCACTCGTTTATGGCCTCCACGGCCACCGTGTACCTGCCGGGGGTGGTAAAGTTATACTTGTACTGGAAGGTGTCGGAGGTAAACGTTCGGGTGGCGCTCGTTGGGCCAGTGATGGTTATCTTGACGGTTATGTTCTCTCCCAGGTTTTTATCGACAAACAGGCCGCCGCCCATACCACCGCCGGGCCCACTGCTGCTATAGTCAATCTCGGTGGGACCGCAGGAGGTAACACTGGCCGGCACCTGCACCTGTGGCCAGCCCACTACAATGCCTTGCGAAGTAGTATCAGCGCCACAACTATTTTCCACGATCTGCTGAATAGTGTAAACTCCGGACACGGTAAACTGCAGCTTCGGCTCTTTCGATGTGGAGTCGCCCTCTATAAAAGTCCATCCCTGTTTCGGTTGCACCGACCATCGGTAGGAGAGCCCTCCGCCTTTGGCACTGTCCGCCAACGTCACATTTACGGGAACACAGGGGGGCATCTGGGTTTCTTCTACCCGCTCTTTCATGGCGATGCCGAAGTTAGCCTTGGGGTCCTGGTTATATTTGAATATTTGGGTACTGGTTACTTCACAGCCGTTCCTGTTTACCGCGCGGATTCTGATTTCATAGTTTCCGAGGGTATCATAAGGCTCGGCTTTGAGCGGAAAAGGACTTGGCGATGCAGGATAAACGGATTCTCCGGCACCGTTACCCCAATCTACATAGTATGTCCTGATATCTGACAGGTAGGGCGCTACCGTAGTGTTAGTCAACTCTACCACGATGGATGTGTCTTTCGGGGCCACATCATCCGGAAGACATACTTCGAAGTTGCTCTTTTCAGTGAAGGAGATCTCGGGTGTCTGCAGTACCGAAACCGTTTGCGTGGCTACAGACGTACACCCGGTTTGTTGATTTATCGCGGTCACAGTAACGGTAAAGTCCTCTATGCCCGTACCGGCAGATTTAAAGATCCGGGTAACTGTCTCATCTCCTACCGTGCGCACCAGCGGCGAGCCATCACCAAAGTTCCACTCGTACGCCACACCGCTCAACTCCGGTGCCCGCAGGTTGAAGGTCACCTCATCGCCAGCGCACAGGTTTCCCGCACTGGCATCCGGGCTGGTAGAAAAGGCCGGTGCTACCGGCGTAGGATTGTAGGTGATGGTCAGTTGGTTTGATGTTTGAGTAGGATCTCCCCCGCAGTTGTTTACTCTTGCAATAATATAGTAGGTGCCGGATTGGCTCACGGAAATGGTACTGGAGGTGTTTCCCGTCTGTACGCCATCCCTGTACCACTCGTAGGAGACGATGTTTTCACCCACGGTGGCAGTTAAAGTAGTTATCTCTCCCGCACAAAAGTTCACCTTGCCGTCTGTTGGCCTGACAATCACATCACATGGGGCAGCTTGAAGAAAGTTACTGCCCGAAAAGCCGAGCAGCAGGAAAAGGAGCGCAAAAAGGGAATAGAAACGCTTAGGTAGAAGAAGATGCATTCAATCGGAGTTAAGGGTGAACTATGTGCTCAGCGTTTTATGTATTACGAAATTCCTATATATAAAGATACACAAGCCACGAAGCCTGTGCCGGGCACAACAGCCCGTTTTGCGGCGGCTGGCCTTAGGGGAAAGCAAGTACCGCACTGTAGCCGCCATGAAGTATGCAGCGGGCACGATACTACCTTTTACATCTATGCTAAAATCTGGAAAAGGTTACATCATAACTTACCTTTTTATAATGGCTGTTTTTATAACGGATTAACTGCGTGCAAATTGCATCATAACACAGGATAAAAAAACACTACCCAGAGCCCTAAGGCTTACTATTGCTCTTTTCAGCCCAATATTACCACTGCCGCCGCAGTGCGCCTATTGCACTGCCTGCGCAGCTTTTTAGTTTAACTCTGTGTCCGCTCATACCTCAGCGGGCCCTTTGCCTGTAAGCTGTTCAACCAAACCTGCCACCGCCATACTAACCGGAACGCCGCTGGCGGCCTGGTCTCTCCCCGCGCTTGGGCGCTTTCTTTAAACCCAATGCAGGGCGACAGGGTATACCGGGAAAAAACACAGCAGCACCATGGACTATCAACCTATAGAGAACTATGCCGTGATCGGCGATTTGAACACAGTGGCCCTGGTCGGCCTGAACGGCACCATCGACTTTATGTGTTTCCCCGACTTTGACTCGCCCAGCATCTTCGCGGCCATCCTCGATAACGAAAAAGGCGGCTCCTTCTCTATACAACCCACTGCCGATGGCGCCAAGCACCGGCAGCTCTACCTCCCCGACACCAACGTGCTGCTCACGCGCTTCCTCCACGATGAGGGCATTGGCGAGATAACCGACTTTATGCCGGTGGAGGCGCTCTTCCAGGGCAAAGAACTTATCCGGCGGGTATCCTGCGTGCACGGAGACCTGACCTTTACCATGCGCTGTGCCCCGCGCTTTAACTATGCCCGCTCCCCACACACGGTACAACAAAAAACTGCCAACGAAGTTATCTTCAAAAGTGAGGGCTCCGACAACACCACTATCCGACTAAAAAGCTCTACTCCCATACACCTAGAAGACGGCGATGCGGTAGCCACTTTTACATTGAAAACGGGAGAAACGGCCGATTTCCTGCTGGATTATATCACCTGCGATACGCCGCCGGCCACCGCTCTGGATGGCTTTGTAACCGAAACCCTTTATGCCACCATTAACTACTGGAAAGACTGGGTAGCCACCTGCAATTACAAGGGCCGCTGGATGGAGGTGGTGCACCGCTCTGCGCTGGTGCTCAAGCTGATGACTTCGCACAAGTATGGCTCTATTGTGGCGGCCCCTACGTTTGGCCTGCCTGAACAGATTGGCGGCATGCGCAACTGGGACTATCGCTACACCTGGATCAGGGACGCCTCTTTTACGGTATATGCCCTGCTGCGCCTGGGCTTCCGTAAAGAGGCGAAGGGGTTTGTGGATTGGGTGGACAAGCAGTGCGACGACATTGGGGACGCGGGCCACCTGAGTTTGATGTACTCCATAGACGGCCGGAAAGAGCTGACCGAAATAGAGCTTAACCACCTGGAGGGGTACATGGGCTCTAAGCCCGTGCGCATCGGGAACGGGGCCTACGACCAGATACAGCTGGACATTTACGGCGAGCTGCTGGACTCCGTGTACCTCTACGACAAGTATGGCGAGCCCATTTCGTTTGAATTCTGGGATGACCTGAGGCAGCAGGTAGAGTGGGTGTGCGATAACTGGCGCCGCGAAGACGAAGGCATCTGGGAGGTGCGCGGCGGCAAAAAGCAGTTCCTTTACTCCCGCATGATGTGCTGGGTGGCCATTGACAGGGCCATGAAGATAGCCGAGAAGCACTCGTACCCGCTACCGGAAAGGTGGCGGAAGGAGCGCGACAAGATTTTCTTCTCCATCCACCACGACTTCTGGAACGAGGAGCTGCAGAGCTTTGTGCAGTACAAGGGTGCCGACACTGTGGACGCCGCTACGCTGCTGATGCCGCTTATCAGGTTTATCGGCCCAAAGGACCCGCGCTGGCTTTCTACCCTGAAGCGCATTGAGGAAAAGCTGGTGTCTGACGCGTTGGTGTTCCGCTACCGCGTGAACGAGGAGCTGGATGGGCTGCAGGGCGGCGAAGGCACCTTCTCGATGTGCACGTTCTGGTATGTAGAGTGCCTGGCACGGGCAGGGCAGGTAGACAAGGCGCGGCTATACTTCGAGAAGATGCTGGGATATGCCAACCACGTGGGCCTCTACGCCGAAATGCTGGGCCTGAAGGGCGAGCACCTCGGTAACTTTCCGCAGGCATTTACGCACCTGGGCCTTATCAGCGCCGCCCTAAGTATAAACGACATCCTGGAGGGAGATCAGAATAAAAAGAAAATCTAGTGGCGGGGGCAGCCTTAAAACAACTCAGCTGCTTGATCCTTGGCCGCGGCTGCCTTCAAACCTGCAGTATGGAGCATACAGCAGGAAGCTTACGCGTCCAGCAGCCAGTGCATGGCGTCTTTCCGGGTGGTGAAGTTCTTGAATTCAACGGGCATGTTCATCTCCTGCTTTAGCTCGGTGGCAAGTCTGGCGGAGCGTTCTTCGCGCTTAGCGTCTGAGGTAACTACGCGGGCTATCTTCTGCAGGCGCGTGGCCATCAGGTCAGTGGCGAATTTTGAGGTAACGCTTTTATAGGCCGAGTCCTCCACCTCTATTATGGAGTTACTTGAGTCCAGCAGTAGGTTCTTAATGTCGTAGTTCCTGATGTTCTCCACGATAAGCTCCAGGCTGAAGCGCACTTCTGACAGGCTAAACTGCTTTACGTCCGGCATGCTGGTTACCAGCACGTCCGTGGCCGGGGTGTAATCAAGGGTAATAATACCGCTGTAAATCAGCATGTGCGTGGTTATTAAAGGGGAAGGTGAATTCACCTCTTTTCTTTCACAACCAAAACAAAACGGACATTTATTGGCTCGCCTTCAACTCATAACACGCTCCAGCACACTCCTTGCCTAGCCACACAACTGCTGTTACCGCCTTGGGTCCACGGCAGTGCCTTCTACTTCTTTTCTCTTTTAAAATAGAGCGTGTCCAGCTCATCCGCAGGTTTGTTGATATACCTTACCACCAGCTCCGTAGCAGACAGCGACACTATCTCGAACTCAAACTGCAGGTTGTTTCTGTTCTGAAGACTACCGTAAAGTTTAAGAACCGCCATATCCTGTGTGGCCTCCCAGCCGCCGCTGTAATACCAGTAGGAGAGCACGGCCCTATCGCTTCCCAGTACCATCCAGCGCCTGCCTGTGTAGGTAAAATCAGTATTAAATGTAAACTGATAGGTAACCGAATCCATCAGCGCCCGCTCATTTGCCGCCGGATCGTTTGGCTGGTGGCCCACCAGATGCCCTTTGCGAATACCGTAGCAACTCCAGGTGCCGTTTGTGAGCAGTTCTCTGTCGAACTTTGGCTTTGTACTTTCATCCATGCAGCTGAGGCAAAACAGGCTGATAAGCGCAAGAAAAAAGTATCTCATGTGCTGCGGGTTAGGAGGTAAAAATCTTCAAAGTATAAATCATGGCACGCGCTGTATTGTTTCAATTATCTGGCAACGCCGCCAAAGTGTTGCGGTTTCGAACTGCTCTGGCCATTCCTGCTTTCTTACAAGTATAAACTTAACGTCGTTTACTTAAAAATACTCAATAGTAGGTATTGTACGGGCGTGCTTTAAAAATTACTATTGTAATTATTTTTTGCACTTATTTTATTCTAAGCTAACTTAACCTTCTTATACGCTCCAAAAAATCCTTTGCTACTTGCCAGTAAGCATCTTCCACCTGGTGCCTTCACCAGAAGGAAGTAGACGTAGCTTCCGTTTACCGGCACCCAATTTTACCTATACGAAATCATTGTAAAAACACGCCGGCTGCAGCACCTCAGCAACGGCAATAAGGGATTACCACATGAAAAAACGTTTACAGTTTCTTTTGTTTTTCTGCCTGCCACTGCTGCTTGCCTCCTGCGAGAAAGGCATCTTCGACCCGGAGCCTAACGCAAAATGCCTGGAACTTAGCCAGCAGGATGATGCCGGTTGGGTAATAGAGCGCGTGTACGATGGCCGGAAGGTAACCGAAATCCGCTATTTTCAGAATGAGGAGCTCCGGTACTACTATGAATTTACCTACGGCAGCGACGGCCGTGTAGTGAAAAGCCAGTACGTGGACACAAGAAACAACACGGCGTACACGCCCGAAATAATCACTTACAACGAGCAGGGGAAGTGGGCGAGGTCTACTTTTAACAACGCCAACGGTACTGTGACAGAAATATCAGTGGAATATGATTCACAAAGCCAGATACAGAAAATCACCTCGGCTACAACCAAGGATGGCACGACTACCGTCAACTACACGGCCATTTATACCTGGGAGAACGGCAACAATGTGCGGCGCACCTATACTTCTCCCACACAGCAGCAGGTAGTACAGTATGCGTTTGACCTGGACCAGCATAACAAGCGGCGCAAAGAGCAGGAGAAATATGCCTTCATGTCCTTAGCGGTGGCCCACAACGAGAACATGCTACGGCACGTCTCCTCAACCACCACAACTGGCGCTACTACCGTCCAAAGCGAGACGGAGTACAGCTATACGTATAACGACGAGGGGTATCCTACCACCCTCACCCGCTATATCACTTCTGGTGCCAACCCTGCCTACACCGCCACGACATACTTTTCTTACGACTGCGATTGAGCGCTGTTGCCGGCACTATCCTTCTTCACGAACCTTACACCATGCGTATGCTCCGACCTCTACTTGTTTCTTTCCTGGTTATACTTCCTGCTATTGGCCTGCAGGCCCAACACCAACTGGGCCTGGCCGGCAGCAACTACGGCGGCAGCCGTTCGGTGCTCCTCAACCCCTCCTCCATTGCCGACTCGCGGCACGGGTTTCACCTGAACCTGTTTACCGGCCACCTGAGGTTTGCCAATACCTACTTTCACTATGATGGCCCTGGCGTCGATACAGAGACTTTCCTGAATGGGGAGTCGGAAAACATCCTGGAAGACGAGACCCTGTTTGACCGTTCTTACATCCGGGAGCGGCTTGATGGAAAGTCTAAGATGGCGCACTTTGGAGTTGGCCTGCAGCTGCCGTCCTTCATGCTGAAGCTTAGCCCCCGGCACAGCATTGCCCTCACCACCAGGTTCCGCACGGCCCTGCAGGCCAACAACGTTTCGGAAGACATAGCCCGTGTGATTGGCTATGGCACGGCAAACCCCGAAATACAGAACATGCCCTTTTCCAGCAGTGAGGCCTACTTTAACACCAATGCCTTTGCAGAGGTAGGGTTTACCTATGCCACGGTGCTGCTGTCGCAGGAAAAGCGCTTTCTGAAGGGCGGCATCACTGTAAAAAAGCTGGCCGGCCTTTATTCAGCCCACTTGCTGGGCCCCGACGTAGACTACCAGTTGGGCCAGACCGCCGCGGGCGAGTCTGCTATGCTGATAGACCAGGGAAAGGCTGACTTCGGTTTCTCCCGGAGCGAGTTTGACATAGAGGAACAGGATGTGCTGGATGCCCTTACGTGGCGCGATACGCCCGGCACCGGATGGGGCCTGGATATCGGCTTCACCTACGAGCACCGCCCTGATTACGCCGACTACCAGTACACGCTTAACGGCGAGGAAAAGACAGACGCAGGCGAGAACAAGTATAAATATCGCATCGGGCTTTCACTTTTGGATGTAGGCGCCATCACCTATAACGATCCGGAGCAGGTGCGCCGCTACAACATCACCCGCCAAAACCTGGAGCTGAACGACGACACGTTTGAGGATGTGGATTTCGAGAACCTCGGGCCAACCTTGGAGGAAGCCCTGGAAGTGACGCCGGGGGAGCGGCAAACAGAGATCAAATCCGGCCTGCCCACCGCCCTTCACCTGAACTTCGATTACCGGCTGTCTCGCCGCCTGTTCGTAAACACTGCAGTGCTGCACAACCTCCGCGCGAAGGATGCCGTGGCCATGCGGCAGTTCTCCACGCTGTCGGTTGCGCCGCGTTTTGAGGGCAGGAAACTTGAGTTGGCACTTCCCATCTATCTTACCAACAACTACCGTGACCTGAACGTTGGGGCGATGCTGCGACTTGGGGCCCTGGTGGTTGGCTCTGATAACCTGGCGGCCATGCTGGCTGGCAGCAAAGCCGTAGGACCTGATTTGTACATGGGCTTCGGGATTGGCATCGGTACCGGCGGGCAAAAAAGAAAGCTGGAGGAGCGGGCGCAGAAAAAAGCCAAGAAAGACCAAAAGAAACTGGAGAAGGAGCAGAAGAAAGCCGGAAAAACAGAAAGTAGCGCCACTCCTGCACAAACACCAGGTGCTGTGCCTGCTGATTCGCTTTTGAATAACCCTCAAACCTCAGCTTCTGACTCTCTTGCCGTGCTGCAGCCAAATGCTCCTGAAGCCAGTGTGGCTGACGCTGCAGAAGCCAGCTCTACTGATTCTGTTAAGGGCAATGGGACAAGCACCTCTGCCGGTTCGCTTTTCAATTTGCCTGTTATTGCCCCTGCAGATTCCCTTCTGGCCCCGGCCACCGATTCAGTGCAGGTGCAGGCGGTGGAAATAAAAGAAAGCCCGGTGGCAGCGCCTCTAGAAAGCGTGCTACCAAACAGCACGTCTTCCACAATAACTGCACAACCCACTTCGGCCGGCAAGCCCACAGACGCCCCGGCTACTAGAGCAGAAAGCAAGGAGAAAGCCGTTCAGACTCCGACCACAACTGGTGCCCCTCTAAGATCCGCTCCCGTTAAAGTATCCGGGAACTAACGTTGAGGGCCATTTTACCGAAAAAGCCGGATTAATTGCGCTACTCTCTGGTTGCAAGCACTTCCTTTACCGATGTCCAGGCAATGTCAGGATAGCGGTTATTGTCGAGTGGTTCCAGCTTTGCCTGTCCGCTGAACATGTTGCGCAGGTACTGCATGCCCTGCCACGGCGGAAACACCTCCCGGCTATTGGGCATAACCGCACGCGTAAACGAAATCATAGCATCAAGCACCCCCAGGCCACCTACGCGGAACAGGCGAAACTCCTCACCGGTAGCCTCACTGGCCGCCTCGCTCAACCCGCGGGCGCTTTGCACATCGCCGGCAATGCGGAGGTAACGGGGAGTGGAGGGGTCTAGCGCCGCCGCAGCGGTAAAAGCTGCCGTATCATGGATCGTGGTAAAGTCGAGCGGCTGGTCGGCATCACCCCAATAAACCACACGCTTGAGTGGGAAAAGTATAACCGGCGCCTGCCCGGTCAGCAGATCGGTAAACATGCCGTTGAGGATGGATGTAGCCGCAATGGGTGCTCTTTCAAGACGCTCCTGAAATTCCTTGCGAAGGTCCAGGTTGCGGTTGGTGCCTCGCGGAAGCTTGGTGAAATCGATGGAAAAGTCTGACGGAATAAACCGCGGTACTTTAGCCGTTACTGCGGCATGTAACAATACGCGCTGCGCCTCCAGCAGCACCTCCTCCAGCCCCGACAGCGCAGATACCACACAGGCTCCGCCCGCGCAAGCTTTGCTTAACTCGGACACACTTTTAAAATCAGCTTCCACAATACCCAGACCTTCCCTTTGCAAGGCGGCTACTTCTTCGTTCATACTGCCGGGCCGCACAATCGCTCTCACACTGGCTCCCCGCCTAAGTAGTTCTTTCGCGATGAGACCACCCAGGTGCCCTGTAACACCTGCCAGAATGATGGGTGCGTTATCCGTGTTGTTATTCATGTTCCTTCATTAAATAATAGCCGATCCGTAATGCTGCATTATAACCAGCTATATGAAGCAATGTTAGCGGGACGGAGGAGAATAAGCAAAAAGAGGCAAGTAGACGTTCTGTTTCTGCCTTGTTCAGGTCTTATATTTTGGAGAGACTTATCCGCAGGCAGGAGGAGAGACAATCCTGTGCCATACTTAACAGAAGGCGCACATTTGCACTTGCCCTGGATAAACAATGTATATTACTTAGTGAATCGCCCTTTATTTAGGCTGAATGACCAGGAACTGGAGGCTGTGAAACCGTATAAACCATTGGACTTACAAAAGCACCCATGATTACAACACCATTGCAATACCACGCAGTCGCCTCGCGCATTGAGCAGATAAAGGATGCGGACGCCGGAACCCCTGCAGCAGAAGAGCTAAGGATTTTAACAAAGCTAATCGTAAAATTTGTGGCAGAGCAGAATACTGCTAACGCTGTTCGTAAGGCGTAATGCTCAAAAAAGGAACTGGTCGCCTTTTAGGCGACCAGGAGTCATGAGAATATTTCTGATACAGATTGGCTTCATCTACAAAGTGCTTATGCAGTAAGCACCTTTTCCAGCTTTAACACAGGCGCAGTTGTGCCAAAGAGGCATATGCGCTGCTTCCGCTCGTGTTCGGAATAATGCGTAGCTCCAGTGCCTGCACCCCGGCAAGGTCTACGGCATAATCCTCCAGCTCCTCTGAATCATGCTGCGAGCTGAAGTTATACTGCTGCCTTACAATCTCCCGATAAGGTTGATTATCGGCCGGCTGCCAGCGGAGCACAAACTCCTGCGTGCGCTCCTGCCCGTCGCCCCGGAACAGAAGCTTAATTCGGCTGACCCTTTGCGGTGCGTCAAACACAAGGCGTATCGTCTGCTCGCCCGGCTGTGCGGCTCTCCATCCTTCTTTGCTACCATCCGTAAGTGCCGCTTCAATGGGATGCGCCTCCTCTTCAGACGTAACCTCTACCAGAGCCAGCTGATCAAGGTCTAACCAGCCGTGCTGTACGGAAGGTGCTACATGGCTTTCTTGCTGCATAATCCTTTTGCGCATAAGCTGTTTTTTTGAGGTGGCTGCAACTACAAATTACCAATAGTGAGTGTTATGTAGTGCCTGGCTAAAGAGATGGCAATGGTAAAGCAGGAAACAGGTGGTGCAAAATTCTTCTGGCGCAGTTAAATACTAACGGTTACCGCTAATACCGGAACAAAACGTTTGTCCCGTTTCGTATCCACTTCTCAAAAAACACATTGTCGTTAAATTCTCCCGCAAGTAATACGGAATCATCTTCGGTTACAGGGGTGCGGGTGCTCATAAAGCCTGGAAGTATGCTTTCATTACTGGGCACCCAATCCAGCCCTTTTTTAAGGGCAACACATAAGTACTCGTGGGTTAGCGTATCAACAAGGTATTTTCTATTCATCTTTAGCGTGTTAAAATTTACATTTATTATTCTTGTGCAGTTAAGGCTTGCATAGCTGTAACTGCAATAAAAAAGCCTTACCGGGGGTAAGGCTTTTTTAGTAGCTTATGGTCTAAAACTAAGCGCGTTGTACATTTACCGCGTTCAGTCCCTTTCTTCCTTCTTGCAGGTCGAAGTTAACCTCGTCATTTTCCCTGATCTCATCAACAAGGCCAGAAACGTGCACGAAGTACTCCTGATCTGAATTTGTTTCTTTAATGAATCCGAACCCTTTCAGGTCATTAAAGAATTTTACTGTTCCGTTATTCATATTATGCTTGTTATTATATACCTACTACATATCTGCAGGCACATACGTTCATTACTTTCGACAATACCTCATGACTAAATCATAACACCTTAACATTCTTCAGGAATCTGTACTTCCTATCTTTTAACTTATTTACACCAAAAATATTCGTTAATCGAATAAAGTATGAGGAAGCTGTAGTAGGCCTATAGTATAGAAAAATTGTGAACCTCTGGCAGTAAAATAAAGACACGACTCCGTGTTATTTTTCCGTTACTGGCGGGTGCGTGCATCTTTATAAGGCACGGCAGTATTTGATATTACAAAGGTGGGGACCTGCAGCGCGTGAAGTGTTACAAACTAAAATTTATATGTTACATATATCACATATTCTGAAAATTCTGCAGATTTTGCGCCGGCTTTAGTTGGGTTTCCAGAGTGGGACCAGGAAGCGTATAGCGCTCCTTTAGAAACTTTACAGTTTACCCTACAAGCAATGTTGTACTTAAGGATTGTGTACAACATTGTCTGTAGGTTTATACTTTACTTGTGCATACTTGAGATTCCTAAACCGGCCAACACGCGGCTTCTAACGTTTAGGGCTCCTATAATGCGGTTAACCGGCGTTGGCTGCATTCTGATCAATGTAGGAATGGCTATTATGCCTGCCTCCTCCGCCTTATCAGGGTCTTTCTGTATGTCTATTATTTCTAGGCGATAATTTCCATTTAAGTTTTCTTTACAAATTTTGAGAAGGGTGTCCACGGCCTCTACTGAATTAAGGCTGTGTCCGTTAATAAAGAGCTGAAAAACATGCATGCTCATTTTATTTTAACTTGGCTAAAAGTTCCGGTAACTACCGGCTTGTGGGGTATGCTACTATTAAATACTACTCAAGCTTAATCAGCATCGGGTTTCCTGTAAGTATGCCGCTGATGCCTGCAAAGTGTTTCCCTATCTTGGCACCTTCGTCTGTGATAGAAAACTTCCTGATAGAGGAATCGTGTTTGGAACCACGCATTTTGAGCACCGCTATACTTCGCTGCATCTCTCCGTTCATCTCTACATAGCGCAGCAGAATAATGGAGTCGGTGATAGGGGAGATGTTGCCTTCCGTATCGGATGTGCCGCCTGCCAGCAAGGGCGTGTTGGACGTAAACAAACCGGTGATCTCATGGTGCTTCAGGTAGGAGGTGAAGGCGATGATAAACTCGCGAAAACCTTTATCGGAGGATGTGCGCGACAGGGCAGACAAACTATCGATCGCTATTCTGTCGGGCTTGAAATCTTTTACAATTTCCTGGATGTTGATAAAATGATCTTCCAGGGAAGATATCTCGGGATAAATGCAGATCACCTTCAGGAGACCTTCATCTTCCAACTGCTTAAAGTCAATGCCCCAACCGGCGGCGTTACGGTACAGCTGTTCGTTGCTTTCTTCAAAAGCCAGTAACAGGCAGCGCTCTTTCTTTTCCCGGATTCCGTTCACAAAGTTGGCGACCAGCAATGTCTTACCGGCTCCTATCGCTCCGGAAATCAGGTTGATGGAGCCCTTGTAGAATCCGCCGTTAATCATTTCATCCAACGCAGGTATGCCAGAAGTAATCCGTTCATCAGAAGAGACATGCTTCAGGATCATAGCCGACAACGGGATGATCACGATGGCCTTCTCCGGGTTGATGGAAAATGGGTTTTCGCCTTTCTCGTGGTTACTTCCCCTGAATTTCAGGATCTCAATGGTTCTCCGGCGTTTCTCGTTGTGCAGCACATTCCTAAGTATCACCACATTATCAGTCAGGAATTCCTCTACCCCAAAGCGCGTAATTTTACCGTACTCCTCCAGGCGCTCGGCCGTAATAATCGAAGTGGCTCCCAAGCGCGATAAGGTGAGGGCTACTTGTATCAGTTCACGACGGATAGTATGCATCTCCTCATGAAACTGCGTGAAAATGCTGCCAATTGAGTCGATCACCACCCGTTGTGCCTTGCATCTTTCTACGGCTCGCTCCAGCCTGATCCGGAAAGCGCTCAGATCGAAATCGCCGACTGCAACTATGATCTCTTCTTTTGGGGCGGCGTCCACAAATATCCACTTCCCTTCTTTTTCCCAGGTATCAATGTCCCAGTTAAAGCTCCTAAGGTTTCTCCGGATATCATCCACCTGCTCTTCAAATGTGACGAACACACCAGGCTGATCGTACAGCTGAATGCCCATTGCCAGGAACTGCGCTCCAAACAGTGTTTTGGCGCTTCCGGAACTGCCTGCTACAAGCGTGGTTCGGCCTAATGGCAAGCCGCCATGAGAAATATGATCGAATGACGGATTTCCGGTTTCTAATTTTTTCAGGTTCATAGGTAAGCGTAAGCGGTTTGGGAAGTAGAGATACTGTACTGGACTTTCAGGCCGAGGAGTCACCATGACAAGAAGTATAAAATTGACATTTAAGTAGATGAATGCAGATCGTCAGAAAGCTTTAAGTTTTCAACTCGCTACACTTTGTGTGGGCAAGCGATTGAATCCTGAAAAAGCAGACAAAATAAAAGCATCCCGATAGCATGAATAGATCAAACCTCAGGATGCACAAAGGTGGGTGAAATGCTAGGGCAATGCTTTACATACTTCTTTAAGTATGTTTCAAATTTTACAGGTTTTCGAGTACGCTTTCGCGTTTGTCTTTTATCTGCTTGTAAAACGAAGGTGAAAGCCCGGTTACCTTTTTGAACTGGCTTGATAAATGGGCGACACTGCTGTAATGCAGGCGATGGGCAATTTCGGTCAGGTTTAGCTCATCATAAAAGAGCAGCTCTTTTGCTTTCTCTATCTTATGGATGATGATGAATTGCTGAATGGTAATTCCTTTGACCTCGGAGAAGAGATTGGCCAGGTAATTATAATTGTAACCTAGTTTTTCGCTGATGTAAACAGAGTAGTTCACCCTTGGCTGTTCTTCCGATGAATGAATCATGTCGGTAATCAGCGTCTTTATTTTATCAACAAGTTTGCTTTTGCTGTCATCAAGCACTTCCAGGCCCGCTTTGCTTAGGTTCTCTTTTAGCTGCTCCAGCTGGATGTCAGTAATATCCTTGTGCAAATCAACCACGCCAAGGTCAACCACCACATACTCTGATTGCAGCCCCAGGCTTATGAGCTCTTCCTGCACCAGTGCTTTGCAGCGGTTACTGACCATGTACTTAATATATAGTTTCATTTGTGTTTGTAAGGTGCATACTCAAATCCGGGAGTACGGTACGGCGCTGCTACTGGCAAAGTGATTAGAACCTGGTGCGAAGTGATGAGCAATGAGATCAGTGTTTCTACAAGTAAGTATAAAACAGGTTCTGTTATTTATACTTACTACGTTTGAAATCGATCATTAATTCATTAAGCCATAAAGTATAAAATTCTTAAGAAGCCTCTGCCACATTAAAGGTGGCTCTGTCAGTTAATAAATTACGGGGTTTTACCCACAGTGCACAAATAACAAGGCTGTAGGCAACAGCAGAAGAGGCTAATCTGAAAAAGGGCGCCTCCAGGCAAGCAATGTCTGCACAATACCGCTCGGCAAAGTTGAACTAGAAACCCTCTACGTATTTTAAGCTAGTTGCGGCACTAGTAGTACGGTAGAGGCTACCTCATAAGAGAGCCTGACTC
The DNA here is from genome assembly GCF_001611675.1 of Pontibacter akesuensis. Taxonomy (NCBI): domain Bacteria; kingdom Pseudomonadati; phylum Bacteroidota; class Cytophagia; order Cytophagales; family Hymenobacteraceae; genus Pontibacter; species Pontibacter akesuensis. The sequence goes on from NZ_CP014766.1 coordinate 1,875,914, forward strand.
ATTCCTGAATCAGGCTCTCTTATGAGGTAGCCTAAAGCACCTAAACTTCGAGCAATTCCTTCGATGATCTGTCTGCCATTGCTGGTTTTTGCCGCACCTACAAAGAAAATCGGTAAAGAGGAAACAAGAATGGCTCTATCAAGTTGCCATAAGCAGGAAAAGGAATACTCGAATCCTACTCCGGTATATTAAAAGCAAAAGCCGTACAATTATGCGGCTTTTGCTTTTGATTAAAATTTTGGAATGCTACCGTTATTTTCCGGGGATAACATCAATGATAACTGTCCTGTTATAAAAGCGCTCTTCCGGATATTTGTTGTTGAAAGGGGCCAGGTTTTGATCTTCACCAAATCCCTGCACTTCAAAGGTCACATCTTTTCTGCCTGCTTTGGCCAGGCTGCTTTCGATGATCCTTTTCACATCATTGGCTCTCGCCAAAGACAAGTCCCTGTTCTTCGTTTCATCACCGATGGTGTCGGTATACCCATGGATAATCACCTTGCCACCCTGTGGTATCTTAGGCGTTACGATCTCCGTCAGGTACTTCTCGTAGGTGCTGATTGCTTTGGAGTCGTTGAACTCATAGAGCACACTGTAGCGCTGTCCTTCCTCGTCTTTCGCCGGGGTCCAGAGTACCATGTTCACGGTAGCTTCCCGCTTCTCAATGGTGCCATCTTCTTTCGTGCCCAGCATCGTAACCAGGTATGTGCCTTTGGGACGGTCTCCTAAAATGGATTTGCCAGGTATGCTGACACTTTCCTGCATAAACGGTCCGAAGTTCTGAACGATTCCTTTGTCATCCGTCAGATCCATAGACCAGGAAGTATAGGCTTTGTCTGAACCAACGGAGTTAAAGGTAACGTAGGAGTCAAGCGGTGCTTCCTGTATGGCCGAGATCTCCACTGGTTTCAGGGCAGCTTCAGGGCCGCTCTGGAACTCCATCAGCAAAGCCGGTGAGTTACTTTCAATAGACACACGACGGTCGCCTTCACGAAGCAGTTCGAGTTCCTTTGTGCCACCCGGTTGCTCCGATGGCAGCTTAGGTTTGTTACGTCCCTCAATGCTGATGCGCGAAGCATCGATACTGAATGTGTTCACCAGGTAGTTCTTCACTGTTTCAGCCATCACTTTGCCTTCCTGCGGGCCGTTTTCAGACGAGCCAACCAACGTTACCGTGGCTGCGGGGTTCTTGCCCAAACGGTCACCGAGAATGTTCAGTACGTTGTAGTAAACTGCCATTTCGCGTTCCGAACGGCCAGACAGTGTTTTAGGTGTGAACGTTTCCAGTTGATCTTCTTTGAAATCCTTCACCTGGTTTTGCTCCAGCAGCACATAACGATCCGGAATGGCAGTAGAACCAAGATTAAAGAACACGTAGTTTCGAAGCGGGAATGTCTCTCTTACTCTTCTGTCTGCCGTGATGTTGGCAGGCGAGTTAACCGAGAACTGCACATCGCTTGTTACAGCCGGGGTGTTTGGCTTTCCTCTTCCGAATTTAAGCGCGGCACCTACCCGTAAGGTATTTACCGTCATGGTTTCGATGCTGCGCGGCGACTGGCCAAAGTATGGCTGGTACGTCACGAAAGGAGAAAGCACCAACTGGTTGCGGTTATCCTGTGAGTTAAGCAGAATGTCGTAGCCCGCGCCAACCTGCATCGAAAGAAGCGTCTGTTTCACATCGCTTAGGTCGCCGTTCACCACAGGGTTCTTTTCCTGGTCCGGGTAAGCGGGGTTAACGCCCAGTTCGTACCGGAACTCCTTCTTAACATTAAAAGCCACTCGCGGGCCGCCCATCAGGTAAAAACCTGATGCTTTAAAAGGAGCGAAGCGCAGGCTAGGCTCCACGGTGATGTAACTAAGCTTGGTGCTAAGGTCCACAGGGCAATCACAGGGCGTTGTTTGCTGGTCAAAGGTGCCTCTGCGGCTGTCGTAACCTGTTTGCAGCATAAGCCCCCATCTTGACTCCGGACGACGATACTCTATAAGCGGTGCCGCGAAAAGACCAACACCATTGCCTTCGTGAAATGCTACCGGCGGGGTTAATCCTGCGTTCAGCTTCTGGGTGGAGCCGTTGTAGAAGTTAAAATTTGCACCGGCTGCTGCACCAAACCACCAGGATGGTTTGGTGAACGGGGCGTCTTGCGCCTGTGCAGGGGCCTGTATTCCGGCAACGAGTAAAGTACTAAGTGCTATACTTGTGAGCGTGAGTTTAGAGGCAGACCACGCGTTGCGCGATCCGTTATGGTTATTTCTGATTGTCATTTTCTTGTTGATTAAGGCTTCTCAATGATGTTGGTGTTGGTCATTACTACCGCGCCATTCAGGGCCAGCATTCTGCCTACCGCTCTGGCACCCGAGTTCATGGTAATAGAGGTCAGGGCAAGCACGTTTCCTTTGAAGGAGGTACCGTCGCCGATGGTGGCAGAGCTGCCTGTTTGCCAGAAGATGTTCTTGGCCTGTGCGCCGCCGGTCAGTATGATGTTACCGCCTGCACCACCCACTGTGGTAAAGTCTGAAGCTATCTGGAAGATCCATACCGCATTCGGGTCGCCTTGTGCATCCAGTGTTAAATCACCAGCCTGTATTAACAATGTGGAAGTTGATTTGTAGATACCCGGGGCAAGTGTTTTGCCACCCTGGTCGCCTGCTACTGTGGCTGGTGCCGGAGAAGATGCGCCTTCAGCAAAAAGGTACGCTTCCATCAGGTCCTGCTTTGCTTGTAACAGCATGGCTGCAGTGCCCGGAGGTGTTAAATCATCAGAAGCATAAATGGCGCCGTTCACAACAATTGCTGGCGGGAAGCCAGTTACAGATGAGCGAACACCCGGTGTTATACCGACATCCAGATTTCGGATTTCACTAAAGCCTGCGTTGTTACTGATGCCTACACCTGCAAAGATGCCGAAGCGAGCAGCAGTTTTTAAATCAACTCCCATGGCCGGTGTACCTGGTGATCCTGGTGTGCCTGGTTGCGGAGTGGTATTGGCTACCGTGGTGAATGTCCATGTGTAGTTGTCCGCTAAAGGCATGTCGTTTGTGCTCTTAGCTGCTGTAGTGATGGTGGCTGTGTAGGTAGTGTTAGCAGCCAGGTTGTTGGCAGGAGTGAAACTTGCCGTTGTGCCGGTGTAGCTAATGTCGCCAGCCACTGTTGTTGTTCCTGCTTTTAAAGTAAAGGAAGTAGCCGTGATGGTAGCAGGATTCATGGCTTCGCTGAAACGTGCCGTGATCACTTTGTTAAGAGCCACACCTGTAGCCTGGTTGGCAGGGTCGGTAGCGGTAACCGTTGGCACTGTATTCTGCTTCGTCCTGAAGGTCCATTCATAGTTGCTCACCAAAGGATTGCCTTCTGTGTTTTTAGCACCAGTTGTAATGGTTCCGGTATAAACCGTGTTCGCAGCCAGGTTGCTCGCAGGTGTGAAAACAGCCGTTGTGCCAGAGTAGGTTACTGCTCCTGCAACTGCTGTTGCACCTTGCTTTATGGTGAACGTTGTCGTGTTCAGCGTCGACTGATCCATGGGAACACTGAAGGAAGCAGCTATTGCCTGATTCAGCAGAATGTTTGTTGCATTGTTAGCCGGATCAGTAGCGATAACCACAGGCGACACAAGTGCACCGGTACTAAAGGTCCAGACGTAATCTGTTTGCAGGGCATTGCCCAGCTTGTCTTTTACGGATGTGGCTACTCTGCCAGTATACGTTGTGGCATATGCCAGCTTGTTTTCCGGAACAAAAGTTAAGGTGTTGGTTTTGGTGTTATAGGATATAACACCTGAAACTTTTTCTGTTCCTAATAAGGTAAAGGATGTTTGGGTGATTGTCTCAGGGTTCATTTCCTCGTTAAAGGTAACTGTAACCTGTGATTCGCGAGGCACATTAGTGGCTCCGTCGATAGGGGTGGTGGATAAAACAACGGGGCAAACCCCTAAGCTTTCGATGAATGTATCTTCTTTACATCCGGCAAACACAACAACCATAGCCAAAGCGAGGGTTGTCATAAGTTTTCTTAAATTCAATGTGTTTTTGTTAATTTCCCGTTACTGGCGGATGCGTGCATCTTTATAAGGCACGGCAGTATTTGATATTACAAAGATGGAGGCTTGCAGCGCGTGAAGTGTTACATGTTAAAACCCATATGTTACATATATCACATGTCCTGAAAACATTTCAGATTTCGCTGCCTTTGATAGAAGTACTGAGGCAAAAAAGCAACCTATCCTGAAACTAGTTGCCGGAGTTTCAATCCGGCACATTAGTAACAGAACAGGTGGACTCTCTTTGGCTAAAGTTGATTAATGTATGGCAATACCGATGGTAGATACACCTGTGGAAAGGTCGAGAAAGGCACCAACTCTGCTGTTAAAGTGGTATTCTGTGCCAATGTGCAGATCCAGGAACAAGGGATTTCCTCTTTGGTAATAGTCTTTGTCTCCATCGTAACGATCATCCCAACGTGAGTTCACTATGGCAAACCCCAATGATCCGGCCAGGTAAAAATCCCATTTGGAATTAGCATGCAGTATATCATCGAAATAATAGGTGCCTTTTATACCGATAGGAATTACTGATTCGCGGTAAGTATAGTAGTTGTTATTATCCCGGTAGTCATTCGAGAAAGTAGAGAAGCTTATAAAAGGCGCCAGGGTAAAGCGCTTCGCTACATCAAACTCGTAGTTAACACTAATAACCGGCAAAGTACGGTTGGCATATTTATAGTAGCCGCCGTAGCCGCCAATGCCTACCCCTAAGTTTAAGGTACTGCCGTGTTTTTCCTGGGCAGTTGCATCCAGCTGGAAAAAGCTGATAAACAGGATGGTGATTGCGATGGTGAATAATCTTTTCATATGAGGTGTTATTAATTTTTGTAAAGGTGGTTTTATACTTTGCGGATAGGTTGTAGCAAAGCTTGCCTGGTGTGGGGTAAGTTTTAGTGCGCAGGGCTATAGAACCTGCTTTTCATTTTGAATCGAAAAGCAGCGTGATCTGTAAGAACTGTCTGTAGGGGTATGGTGGTAGGAGTAGGTGATCAGGAGCCTGAATTCAGATCGCTGGCTTTAGGAAAGGAGAAGCTGCATTAACGCTGAACATCCTTCTTGATGCTTTGCTTGCATGCTGTTGTTGATGTTCCTGGTAATGCGGGTGCTTTGAGATTCAATAGCAATCAGTGTGGCTTTAGTATCCGTTACTGGCGGAAGATATGCCTGTAGTGGCACACCTGTTTTGATGTTACAAAGGTGCGACGGTTGGGAAGAAGATTTATTACATAGAGAAAGATATATGTTACATAAATCACATGTTTTCCAGATTGGCCATACGCTTTTGCTTTAGCTGCTTGTAAAAGGAAGGGGAAAGTCCTGTGACTTTCTTGAACTGGTTCGATAAGTGGGCCACACTGCTGTAGTGCAGCCTGTGGGCAATCTCTGTAAGATTGAGCTCTTTGTACAGCAGCAACTCTTTTACTCTTTCAATTTTATGGAAGATGATGAACTGCTGAATGGTGATGCCTTTTACCTCGGAGAAGATGTTGGCCAGATACGTATAGTCGTGGCCTAGCTTCCTGCTGATAAAGTCTGAATAATTTGCTTTAGGAAACTCATCAGAGTAATGGATCATCTCTATGATGACGTTCTTTATCTTCTCTATCAGGATGCTCTTCTTGTCATCGAGCAACTCCAGGCCGGAAAGAAGAAGATTTTCTTTCAGGAGTGAGCGCTGTTCTGGTGTTATGTCTTCGAGTACCTCAACAGTGCCTAAGTCAACTACCACATACTGCAGGCCTAGTTTGCTCAGCTCTTCCTTCACCATCATCTTGCAGCGCAAGCTCACCATATATTTTATGTACAGTATCATAATATTCCTTTATGTCTCCTATTGCTGCATTTGCTCAACTACAGCGTAGGCTTCTCTCCGGAAGACTGCACTTTACCAAGCCGGTGCATCCGTAAATATACAGACTAGTCTTACAACATCAGGGTATATTTTATGCGCTGCGCTGCTGTTACTATAACTCCTGAGCTGGACCTGTACAGCAACCTGTTTAAGGAGAAGGCATTTTGCATGAGCCAGGCAAGCCACTGAAGAAGACCATTATAATTAGTGTTGACAACACCTGATACATGTGGCGGCACCGGAGTAGTGAAACAGAAGGGGCTAAGGAATAGTTAGAAGCAACGCCTATTCAGAATCCTTAGAAACCTTCAGTGTGGCCTCATTAGCCACAGCAGGCTCCTTACCAGCTTGTACTGGAAAATCAAAAGAAACAGGTCGGGCAAACCATGTTCTGCAACATGATCAGGTAGTTAATGGACTAAAAAAACAGGCATTTAACTAGCCTGTTTGGTCTATTGTCAACAAACTCTGGCCTGAAAACAAAAAAGCCTGACTCACTCCTGAATCAGGCTTTTATTTGAGATAGACCAAGGCTTTCAAATTTCGAATATGATCTAACTGCCACCGTTGACTTTTACCGCACTCAAAAAATGGTATATATGTAGGAAGAGGGGGCTACGGTTTAGTTATCGTAGCCCCTTCTTTTCCTGATTTTGTCTTGCCTGATTAGCTACACAAAGTTTGGCAAAATGCTGACATGGTTGCGCAGACGAAGCCAAAAGTTCAAGGCACTTATCGTCTCGTCAGTAATCCTGCATCTGCAGCACACCGTACGCTGGCCTTTCCAGGTAGCGCTCATACTTAAGACCGGGGCATCATCTCAAAAGTTCTCCTCACTTTCTTTGAGAGTCGCCTTTAGAGTTCCTTTGGCCTTGAAGCCCTCGCTGATTTTTCTTCTTTTCCCTCTCATTGTTCCACCAATGCAACGGTTACACTTCAATAGAAATAGCGGTCTCTATATACTGTACCGATAGGCGTGCCAGCCCTGTCTTTTTTACAATCAGGATGCTATCCTGACAAAGTATGGCTGCCTAATAAAAAGGCCTCAGAGGCTGTTGCGGTTCCACCTATAGGTAAAAACTGCTTGTCCGGCAAAAGCGCAGAGCGTGCCAATAATCACAGCACCCAGAACATCACTTGGATAGTGAACACCTAAGGCAAGCCGGGAATAGGCAACTGAGACTGCCCATAAACATACAAGAAAACGAAGCCTCTTGTCCTTGAACATAAAGCAAAGCGTGGCAGCCACTACAAAGGCGCAGGCGGTGTGCCCTGAAGGGAATGACGGACTCCCTGCCGAAGCCAGCTGCTCCACAGAAGCCACTGCGGTATATGGCCTGGGCCGGTTGATGGAATATTTTACAATACCTACCAGCAAGGCATTCAACGCCAGGGCCAGGATAAGCTGAAAGGCCTTGTGCTTAAGAACTTTTTGCTGCCGAAACTCCCCGTAGAGGTATAACAGAACCGGAATAAGAAGGCATAAGGCGTACGTGGTAACCGTTATGAATAGGACAATCGTATCCATTTCCACTACCCGGCTGCTTTGAACCCTCTGTAGTATTTCCGTATCGATTGACATGTAAGTATAGTTTTCACTTATATTGTAGAAAACCATAATTGCCAAGCTTAAAAGAATCTGCATTATGTGAGAGCTTGTCGTGTACATTTTATTTGCGGTGTAGCGGCTCATATATAAGCCTCACAAAAGAGCTCAAGCGCTCTTCTCCTCTTACTAGCGGTATACCCGGAACCACACCGATCATCAGGCCTTCATTTATGGTGATCCGCATCTGCGGCCTGGCCACCATGTGGAAATCTCCGTTTGAGAACTCTTTGTTCACCTCCAAGCCTATGAAGTTGCGTGTGTTTGGGATCATGTAGTGCACACTACTGTTTAGCTCGTAGCCCGTTTCTGTACCTGACTTGTGGAACGGAAAGTGCACCCGGGGGCCTGTATACACCAGCGAGTGCATGTTGCTGCCCCAGCGCTTGGCCATAACCAGAAAGGGGTTGAACAGAAAGCCCTCCACCATGTTGTCCTTGCTTATCCTGTTGAGGTCAGCCAACTCGAACTCGGTAATGGTACCCAGCGCCATAGAGGTCTGGTGTCTGGCTGACACGAGGAAGGTATACTGGGCGGCAAGTTTCACCGACTCAATGCGGTCGGCGGGCCGGTTTTGTTCAGGTTTAGGGTCACGGCTGTTGGACGTGTACAGGGAGACCGGCACTTCTATCTCCAGACCCAGTCTGTTGATGGGCGCCCACTCGTACTCTACCAAAAACTCATAGCGGTCGTAGCCCATATTGTCAGTCAGGCCAGCCCCAATATTCCATTCTTTTTCCCCTTTATGGGCCCCAAGATCACGAATCAGGTCGATGTAAAGCGGTTCTGCGTGCGTCAGTTTAAGCGGTTTGGATTCGGCTGTGTCAGCCAAGTGCACTTCTTGTGCTACTGCCCTGAGAGAAAACAATAGCAGTATAACGATGAAAATATTACGTAACATGGAAATGGTTTAAAACGGTTTTTTGAAAAGGGAATGGCGTACAAACCCGGTGCGCATGGCGCAGCGGCAAATGCAGCATTAGCGTTTGCAGGAAAGCAGACACTGTGAATCCGAAATTAAACCTGGGCTTTGGGTGGAGGGGGACAGATGTCGTACACCAGATTCAGGTATCCGTTGCGGTAATCCTGAAAGGTGGTGGGTTCGCGTAAAGCAAACACCTGGCTGTTGAAACTGAAAGCAGCGGGCATTACAGCAAGTATACCTGCCGCAGCTTTTGTCTCGTCTATATCATTGGCCTCATCAGGTAAGGCTCCTTGCTCATCCAGCAAGAGGGTCAGCACTATTTCAGAAAACGACTCAACTTCATTGTGCTCATCGCTTATGCCCAAATCATCGGGCAGGCGAAAGTCTTCCATGTTCACACTATAATTCAGCAAGTGAATCATCAGAACGAAAGCAATACTCCTGAACCAGGCAATATGTCTTCTAATTAAGCGCAAGAAGTTTCAGGATAGGTATGAGTGCAGCTATAGTTTGGGTTACTTGCCTAGTAACGCCCCTACAGGCGATTTGTTATAAAAAGCTTTTAGAGTTTTTGGCAGATGCATCTAAGGCATATTAATCACGCCTACCCAAGAATTGGGTTTAACACGCAACTCTTGGGCAAGCAGATTTCCAACGGTGGTAGATTTCTGCCTAGTAAGTTAAGTTGCGATCAATATGTAACACAAGGAGCTTCCTCTATAACTCTATCTTGTGTTCAAAGTGGAGCTACTTTAAACACAGTCGAAGCCGCAGTTGTTGGTGTTGCCGTCTGCTGCCCAGGATTACTCCCGGTTTTCTATTGTCCCGGAAAAGGAGGATTTGATGAGACAAATGAGGCCGCTCTGGCTAGGGTGTCACTGATTGGGACATGCATAAAGCGCGCGTGGCGTAGCCGAGGTAGCGTGCCTTAAGACAAGTTAAACTTAAAGCCCCGCATTTGTGTTGACTTCTAAAACAACAGGCTCTCAAAGCCGAGAAGATCTGTTACTTTCAAGGAATGGCTTAGCGAAAGGCGCAGCCACCACAGACAAACCCGGCAGCCTCTTTTCCCCGGGTTTTATTTTTCACCGTTTCTTCAAGGCAGGCCCGTAATGTGGCTACAACAGTTTGCTTTGGATTGACTTTCAGTCAAGACAATGGCAATACAATCACCCATGCCTGCTCGGCAACAAGCCAGCGTGCATGACATGCACAGAGACGCTACCGGCGCCACAGAAGAAATGAAGCGGTACTTCAAGGTTCAGCTTCACCCTTGCGGCAAATCTTCCAGAATTTGGATAGCCATCAAGGCGAAAAGTATAGGCGAAGCCTTTGTGATAGCGGACAATAGGACCTTGGACACCTCTTTCATTATCTGCGACGGCTCTATCATTGAGATCACGCAGCGGGAGTACTACGGCCTGATCAGCAGAACCGTGTAGGAGAGTCACCGTTAACAAGCTCCTTCTCCCAGGAAATCCCGATTTTAGAATATACTTTTAGGAACGGCCTCAGTGCCGTACGCTGCTCTTGCGCTTTTCACCCGTTTCTAGGGTTTTATGAAAAAGCAAGGTGGAGTAATAAACAATTAGAGGTTTGGTGTAGTGGCCATTTAAATGCATACCCTTCTTAGCGTTAGCTTGAAGAGGATTCTTGTATTTGACCCCTGAGAATGGCAACGATACCCGACTGCCGCTAAAGAGTAGCCTGAAATGCGCCTCCTGCGGAACGAACAGGACAGGTTATGAGGTGAAGATAAAAGCTTCCTTTAATATAAGTGCAACAAAGTTGGTTGTAGGGTTAATAAGAATGTAGAGCAGCTTCATCATGCATAAAACCCACTGCTTAGCAGCTTTGCTGTTGATGAGCGCCTGATCGCACCTTAAAGCAACAGCTCTGTGCTACGTTTGAAAGCCTAAATGAGCAAAAGGCAGAAGAGGCCAAGCAGCTGAAAGGTATTCAGAATAAGCTGGACACGATGGAGGAAAGCTTTGGGATGGAAGACGGGACTAAAAACAAAAGACCGATTAGCGTTTCTGCTAATCGGTCCGATTTGGTAGCGGGGACAAGACTCGAACTTGCGACCTTTGGGTTATGAGCCCAACGAGCTACCAACTGCTCCACCCCGCACTGTTATTATGATGCAAAAGTATACTAAAGATGTTTACCATGCAAGTATCTATACCCAAAAAGGCTAAAAAAGTTAGGGTATGCTAAAATTTACTTGTTATCCCAAAATGAATCTTCGAATATTTAAACGACAGCGGCTGCTGCTCTGATTTCCCCAGTGAGTATACCAGTTGAAAGATGCCGGCGCCCGTGCTGAAACTGATGCCGGCGCCCACCCCAAACGGATAATCTGTTTGCCGGACGGCCTCCAGTTTGCTTCTGTAGTAGCCTTGGTCGTAGAACAGCAGCACGTAGGAGTCGGCGGCGGTAAAGAGGCGGTACTCCAGGGTGCCCACACCATAGCTGGAAGCGTAGAAAAAGAAATCGTCGAAGCCGCGGAGAGAGGAGAGGCCGCCCAGGCGGTACATGTCGTTCAGGAAAATGCGGTCGCTGAGCAGGGCCTCGCCCCTCAGGCGCGTGAGCAGGGCACTGCTTTTGCCCAGGCGCATAAAATTCTCCAGCCGCAGCCCCACACTTAGCTGCGATGTTTTCAGATCCAGCGTATCGTAGAAACTCTTTTCCAGGTCGGCGTTGCGCAACAGCTTTTTAGTGCCGGCGGCAAACTGCATCTCCACCAAGCGGCCGCGTCTCGGAAAGTAGAAATCATCCAGGTTGTTCCAAAGGTAGTTAAGGCCATAGGTGGTTGTCTGGGCGTCAGCTAAGTCAAGTTGCTGCAGGCGCTGCGGGTTTGCCTCTGCCAGAATGCGGGAGTTGCGCCACTCGGTAAACACGCTGAACTTGCCATACTTCAAGGTATAATAACCGAGCTGCAGGCGCGGCTGTACGGTGATAAAAGTGGTATCCTGCTTGAGTAAGTTGAACTTGACGCCGGCTTCAAAAGGGCTCCCGAACAGGTTGGGGTGCAGGTACTCGCCGTTAAGTATCACAGAGCCTGCGCTCACACGGCGCCACTGCAGCCCCAGTTGCTTGCCGGAGCCCGCAATGTTGCGGATGTTCAGGTTAGCCTCACCAGTAATGAGCAGCTTGTCCTGCCGGTTGGGGTCGGGCAGAAAACCCACAACACCATCAATCTGATTCGCCTGCCGGTCTTCCAGAAAATAGTATACCTTAGCTTTGTCGCGGGCAAAGCGCACCTGCGCCGGGCGGGTAACTTTGATGTAGGGCAAAGCTGTGAGCATGCGCTGGGAGGCATCCACCTGGTCCTGATTATACAGCTGGCCGGGCAGCAACTGCAGGTAGCGCATCAGGAACTTGGGCTGCGTTTTAGAGTTGCCCACAATCTCCAGCGTGTCGTACGTCACCACAAAGGCCTTATCCACCATCAGCGTAGCTTCTACCTTGTTGCCGGTTATACTTACAGAATCAAGCCAGACGGAGGCGAAGGGATAGCCGCTGCGCTCGGCATAGTTCAGGATACGCTGCTGCAGCTTTACATACTCGGCAGGCTTGAAGGGTGTATTCCGGTAAAACTTGTCCCGGAAGCCGGATTCCACAAGTATACCTTCGCTCAGGTTGCCGTTGCGCAGCTGCGCCCATACAAAGGGCTGGCCCACATGAAGTTTCACGTGAAGCGTATCGCCGCGCAAGTATAAGCTGTCGGCGGAGGCCAGTAAATAAGTATCCTGCTGCAGGCGATAGACCAGCGCCTGCACTTCTTTCAGGGCCTCAGCAGAGTCGGGGAGGGAGGTTCGGAAATTATACTGCTTCAGCACCTGCTTGCCGGCGGCATTAAGCGGCTTTACCGACAACTGCACCTTTGCGCGCTCCTGCGGTTTCACCAGCTGCACCTTAGGTGGCGGAGGAGGCGATGTGGCCGTTTGCGCATGCACCTGGTCCATCCCCCACATCAGGCTCAATAAGAAGACGGCTATTTTGTACATTTGCGCTGGAGAATTTGAAATTGTGCTGGTGTGCTTATTTGTTGGCGTATTACTATGTTAGCTTGGTTTGGTAATGCGGATATCTCATCAATAAAGGCTACCTATACTTTAATGGAGTAACAATAGCGCCTGGCAACTCTGCTGTGCAGCAAAGACACTTTTCAGCGGCAATTCAGCATTTGTTGAACAATTAAGCAATTTTAGGCATTATCTCAACAGCACATTGTTGAATTAACACATCAGCATTCTTACAAATTAGCACATTATACCTTATACTTTGTCCGGAATATACGTACACGTCCCGTTTTGCAAGCAAGCCTGCCACTACTGCGACTTCCATTTCAGCACCTCCATGGCGCTGAAAACGGACCTGGTGCAGGCCATGGTGCGCGAACTGGAGCTACGCCAGGATTACCTACAGGGGCAGGAGGTGGGCACCATCTACTTCGGCGGCGGCACCCCCTCGCTGCTTAGCCAGCAGGAACTTCAACTGCTTCTGGCAACAATCAGGCGGATCTATAAAGTTTCGGAAGAGGTGGAGATCACGCTGGAGGCCAACCCCGACGACCTCTCGCCGGGTAAGCTGCAGGAGCTGCGGGCCGCTGGCGTGAACCGTTTAAGTATAGGCCTGCAGTCGTTCCATGAGCCGCACCTGCGCCTGATGAACCGCGCCCATACCGCCACTGAAAGTATAAACAGCGTGAAGGATGCCCAGGCAGCGGGTTTCGACAACATTACGGTAGACCTGATTTACGGTATTCCGGCTCCGGATCACGCTATCTGGCAGCAGGACCTGGGTACGCTTTTCTCGCTGGGAGTGCAGCACGTTTCCTGCTACGCCCTCACCATCGAGCCCGACACCGCACTGGGCCGCTGGAGCAAGAAGGGCAAGTTCAGACCTGCCGAGGATGAGTATACGGCCGAGCAATTTGAAATCCTGCTGCAGCAGATGCAGCAGCACGGTTTCGTGCAGTACGAGATATCAAATTTCTGCCAGCCCGGTTACGAGTCGAGGCACAACAGCAATTACTGGCGTGGTGTGCATTATTTGGGCATCGGCCCTAGTGCCCACTCTTTCAACGGCCACTCCAGGCAGCACAACATCGCCCACAATAAAAAGTATATTGACGGATTGCAGCAGCAGGGTCTGGCACCATTCGAACGGGAGGAACTCACCCTTGCCGACCAGGCCAATGACTACCTCCTCACCACGCTCCGCACCATTTGGGGCAGCGACCTCGAAAAACTAAAGCAGGAGTATACGTATGATGTAGCCGCCACCCATCCTGCCTACCTGCAGGAACTGGAGCAAAAAGGTCTGGCACACGTAATCGACAACGTGCTCTACCTGACAGACAAAGGCAAGCTGCTGGCCGACCAGATTACGATGGACCTGCTGCTGGAGGAAACAGAAAAGGCGTAGCGCCAGCTCTTAACTAACACTACGCCTGAATACATTTCTCTCGTTAAACACCTGCTTCCCGCTATAAAACTGCTATTGCCTCAGAAGGATTTTGTGACTTGAAATATAAGTATGGCCACCCCTTTAGCGAAAAACGAGTAACAATCAACGAAAAACAAAAATTACACCGCCGCCGGCTCTCCGTTCAACTGGCCTACAATAAACTTCCCGATAGCCAGGGAGGACGTTGCCGCTGGCGAAGGAGCGTTGCGCACGTGTATAATGTTCCGGCTCTTCAGGATGTCGAAATCGTCAATCAGCTTTCCGCTCCTGTCGCAGGCCTGGGCTCTTACGCCGGCACCACCCGGCACCAAATCGCTTTCCTGCACCTCGGGCACCAGCTTTTGCAGCGCTTTGGTAAACGCCGCTTTTGATAAAGATCGGTACATTTCGCCTAAACCCGTTTGCCCATACTTGGCTGCAATCTTCCAGAACCCCGGCCAGCTAAAGGTTTCCTGCGTATCCTTCAGGTTGAAGTCCTGGAACTTGTAGCCTTCGCGCTTGAAGGCCAGCACCGCGTTTGGACCAGCCTCCACGCCACCACGAATCATGCGGGTAAAGTGCACGCCCAGAAATGGGAAACTTGGGTCCGGCACCGGATAAATCAGCGTTTTCACCAGGTACTCCTTCTCCTTGCTCAGCTTGTAGTACTCTCCCCGGAACGGTATTATGCGCAGGTCGTTTTCCTTCTCAGTCATGTTAGCCACGCGGTCAGAGAAAAGGCCAGCGCAGCTCACCATTTTGTCTGCCGCGTACATGCGCTTGTCCGTCTCTACCAGCGTGGTTTTGTTCTGGGTGTGGATGTTCACCAGCTTCTCACCGAACGCCACCTCGCCGCCATACTTGTTCTGGTACAGGTCCAGCAGTTTAGCAGCCATCTTCGGATAATCGATGATGCCGGTTTGTGGCACGTGAATACCTTTTATGCCCGTGCAGTGCGGCTCTATCTCTTGTATCTCGTCCAGCGAGGACAACTTACGGAGGTTTGTTAAGCCGTTGCGAATTCCCCTGTCGTAGATGTCATCAAGCTTGGTAACCTCGGTGGGGGTGGTGGCCACAATGATTTTGCCGCAAAGCTCGTAGGGTATGGCATGCTCCTCGGCAAAGTCTATGAGCGAGTTATAGCCTGCAATACAGTTTTTCGCTTTCAGGCTGCCTGGTGCGTAGTAGATGCCGCTGTGCATCACGCCGCTGTTATTACCCGACTGGTGTTTGGCTACGTCTGTTTCTTTTTCAATGATGAGGACCTTGGCGTCCGGATTCTTTTGCTTGAGGTGATAGGCAACGGAGAGGCCAACTAAACCTGCTCCGATTACAATGGTATCGTATTTCTTAACCGACATACTGCTTTGAAATCTTTAACATCTGGAACGTGTATGTTCCGTTGCCGCAGAAGTATAAAAACCTCTGCTACGGCGGAACATACCCGTATACGATGTGCGAAACATCAAAGCCAAGATATATAAAGATATTTGTGCGGATAATGGAAGATCAAGTGCAGACAGCTCCTGACTCCACCGCTAAAACAGCTGCTCGGCCACTTTCCGCACTGAGCCGGACCGGCCCATGGAATAGTAATGCAGGCATGGCACGCCAAAGTCCATTAGCTCCTTCGACTGCTTTATCGCCCATTCTACACCTACCTGGGCAGCGCCCTTGTTATCGGTGCAAGCTTCCACCGCATCCGCCAGGTCACAGGGAATATCAATGTGGAACAGGCTTGGCAGCAGCGACAGTTGCGTCTTCGTGGTTAGTGGCTTCAACCCCGGAATGATCGGCACCTCTATTCCCTCTTCCCGGCACAGCTTCACAAAATCGAAGTACTTCTGGTTATCGAAGAACATCTGCGTCACGATGTAGTCTGCTCCCAGTTCAATCTTGCGTTTCAGCCAGCGCAGGTCCGACCGTAGGTTTGGGGCCTCAAAATGCTTTTCCGGATAGCCCGCCACGCCGATGCAGAAATCTGTGCCGTTGGTGTTCGCCTGCTCATCATCCAGGTAAATGCCGTTGTTCATGCCTACCACCTGCTCAATCAGTTCCGAGGCATAATGATGACCTCCCTGCTCCGGCACGAAACGGGCCTCGCTTTTCACGCAGTCGCCGCGCAGCACCAGCACGTTGTCTATACCCAGGAAGTGCAGGTCGATGAGGGCGTTCTCAGTTTCCTCCCTGTTAAAGCCCCCGCAAATCAGGTGCGGCACTGTATCTACTTTATAATAGTTCTGAAGGGCGGCGCAAATGCCAACGGTGCCCGGGCGCTTACGGGTAGAGCGCTTTTCCAGCAACCCGTTTTCCCGCTGCTTGTAAATGTACTCCTCGCGGTGGTAAGTTACATCGATAAAAGGCGGGTTAAACTCCATCAGCGGGTCGATGTGGCTGTAGAGTGTTTGCAGGTTCTCGCCTTTCAGCGGAGGCAGTATTTCGAATGTGAACAGCGTTTTACCGTTCGCATTTTTGAAGTGGTCCGTTACTTTCAATGTATGTTAATGGTTAAGATGCTTAGTTATGTTGATTGAGTTCGCAGGTCCAACCACCCCTAACTCCTCCTTAGGAGGGGAACTTGTTCTGCTCCCGCAAGTGCAGAAGCATTGTATTTACGGCTTGCCCCCCTTCAACCAAGATCATTTCAGGATGACAGCAGATAGGGTAATGAAAAGCTCCCTCTCCTGTTTTTAGGAGAGGGTTGAGGTGAGGTCAACTACTCCGCCGCCTCTACTTGCTGCGCCACGGGCTTCGGCTCGTAGTTCAGATTTGGCGAGAGCCAGCGCTCCAGTTCTTCCTGTGGCATACCTTTTCGCTGCGCCAGGTCTGCTACCTGATCTTCGCCAATCTTGCCCAGTCCAAAGTACTTCGACTCCGGGTGCGAGAAGTATAAACCACTCACCGAAGAAGCCGGATACATCGCCAGATTTTCAGTAAGTATAATGCCAGTTTGCTCTTCGGCTTTCAGCAGGTTAAAGAGCGTGATCTTTTCGGTATGATCGGGGCAGCCAGGATAGCCCGGAGCCGGACGAATGCCTTTATACTGTTCTTTAATCAGGTCTTCGTTGCTCAGCTGCTCCTCCGGTGCATAACCCCACAATTCCCGGCGCACCTTCAGGTGCATCAGTTCAGCAAACGCTTCGGCCAGTCTATCGGCCAGCGCTTTCACCATAATGGAGCGGTAGTCGTCGTGATCAGCCTCATACTTCTCTATCAGTTTTTCAATTCCAAAACCTGCCGACACGGCAAAGCCGCCAATATAATCAGCTACACCTGTTTCTTTCGGCGCGATAAAATCAGAGAAAGCCATGTTGGCTACCCCCTGTCCTTTCTTGCCCTGCTGCCGCAACGTATGGAACTCTGTCAGCTCTTTTTCACGTGAATCATCGGCGTATACTTCTATCGTATCATTGGCCTCCACGTTGGCAGGGTAGAAGCCTACCACGGCACGTGCCTCCAGCAACTGATTATCCACGATCTCCTGCAGCATTTCCTGCGCCTCCGTGAAGAGTTTGCGTGCCTCAACTCCCAATTCTGCATCATCCAGAATTTTTGGGTATTGCCGCTTCAGCTCCCAGGTATGGAAGAAAGGCGTCCAGTCGATGAACGGCACGATCTCGGAAAGCGGGTAGTTGTTGAACACCTTGGTGCCGATGAAGCTCGGCTTGGTTGGCTTTGCTGTAGTCCAGTCTACTTTATACTTGTTGGCGCGCGCCTCTTCTATACTTGCAAAAGCACGGTCTTTGGTGCGGTTGTAATGGTCTTCGCGCAGCTTTTCATATTCTGCCCTGATCTCTGAAATGTAGTTCTCCCGGTCGCTGCTCAGCAGGCTGCTCACGACGGTTACACTGCGGGAGGCATCGTGCACGTGCACCACCGGCCCGCTATACTGCGGCGCTATTTTCACAGCGGTATGCACACGCGAGGTAGTGGCACCACCGATCATCAGTGGAATTTTCATGCCACGGCGCTCCATTTCCTGCGCCACGTACACCATCTCGTCCAGCGAAGGTGTGATCAAACCGCTCAGACCGATGATATCCACCTGCTGCGCTTCGGCTTCGGCCAAGATCTTATCCAGCGACACCATCACGCCCAGATCGATCACCTCATAGTTGTTACAGGCCAGCACCACGCCCACAATGTTTTTGCCGATGTCGTGCACATCGCCTTTTACGGTAGCCATCAGGATCGTACCGGCCGTAGACTTCGACGTATCGGATGCCAGCTTCTCCTTCTCCATAAACGGCAGCAGGTAAGCTACCGATTTCTTCATCACGCGGGCGCTCTTCACTACCTGCGGCAAAAACATTTTGCCGGCACCGAACAAATCACCCACCACCGACATTCCAGCCATCAACGGACCTTCAATCACGTCCAGCGTTTTGGTGGCTTTCTGGCGGGCTTCTTCGGTGTCTTCCTCCACAAACTCCACCACACCGCGCACCAGCGCATGCTTCAGGCGCTCTTCCACCGGGGCATCGCGCCAGGCATTGTCTGCCCCGGTCGCAGTCTTGCCTTTGCCTTTTACGGTATCGGCATAGGTCACCAGCTTTTCTGTAGCATCCGGGTGGCGGTTAAAGATCACGTCTTCGATCAGGTCGCGCAGCTCCGGCTGAATTTCGCTGTACACGCCCATCATACCCGCATTCACGATGCCCATGTCCATACCTGCCTGCACGGCATAGTATAAAAAAACGGTGTGCATGGCCTCCCGCACCAGGTCATTGCCCCGGAACGAGAACGACAGGTTACTTACGCCACCGCTTACCAGCGCATGCGGCAGGTTTGCTTTAATCCACTTTACCGTCTCGATATAATCCACGGCATAGTTGTTATGCTCTTCTATACCTGTGGCAATGGCAAGTATGTTCGGATCAAAGATGATGTCCTGCGGCGGGAAACCTACTTCATCCACCAAGATGCGGTAAGACTTTTCACATATCTCGATTCTGCGGTCGAAGGTATCGGCCTGGCCCTGCTCATCGAAGGCCATCACAACAACAGCTGCACCGTACTGGCGCACCTTGCGGGCGAGCTTTTTGAAGGCTTCTTCTCCTTCTTTTAAACTGATGGAGTTAACGATGCTTTTGCCCTGCACACACTTTAATCCAGCCTCAATCACGCTCCATTTAGAGGAGTCGATCATGATTGGCAGCTTAGAGATGTCGGGTTCAGAGGCGATCAGGTTGAGGAAATTGGCCATGGCCTGCTCTGAATCGAGCATGCCCTCATCCATGTTCACGTCTATGATCTGGGCGCCGCCTTCTACCTGCTGCTGCGCCACCGACAAAGCTTCCTCAAATTTTTCCTCTACAATCAGACGGGCGAATTTTTTGGAGCCGGTTACGTTGGTGCGTTCGCCTACGTTCACGAAAAGGCTTTCCGGGTAAATTGTGAGGGGCTCCAGGCCGCTGTAGCGTGGAAGGGGAGCAACTGGTGTAGGAACGTGTGGTTTATACTTCTGCACCAGGTCAGAGATAACCTTTACGTGCATTGGTGTGGTGCCACAACAACCACCGAGTATGTTCACCAGCCCTTCCTTGAGGTACTCTTCCACAATTTCGCCCATTTGCTGCGCCGTTTCATCATAGCCACCAAAGGCATTCGGTAAACCGGCATTTGGGTAAGCACTGATGTAGGTATCGGAAATGCGTGAAAGCTCCTGGATGTGCGTCTTCAGCTGGCGAGCACCGAGAGCACAGTTAAAGCCGATGCTAAGGATGGGCGCATGCGAGATGGAATTCCAGAAAGCCTCCACCGTCTGCCCAGACAAAGTACGGCCGCTGGCATCCGTAATCGTACCTGACACCATGATCGGGAGTTCTTTGCCGCCGTCCTGCACATACTGCGCAATGGCAAAAAGCGCCGCTTTACAGTTCAGCGTATCGAATACCGTTTCCACCAACAGTAGGTCACAGCCACCGTCTACTAAGCCACGCACCTGCTCATAGTACGCCTCTACCAGCTGGTCAAATGTGATGGCGCGATAGCCGGGGTTGTTCACGTCCGGGGAGAGCGAAGCGGTGCGGTTCGTGGGGCCGATAGCACCGGCGACAAAGCGCGGCTTGCGCGGTACTTTCGCCTCTATCTCATCTGCCGCTTCACGTGCCAGTCTTGCTGATTCATAATTCAGCTCATACACGATGTGCTCCAGGTGATAATCGGCCATGGCGATGCTGGTACCGCTAAAGGTGTTGGTCTCGATGATATCGGCACCAGCCTCCAGGTACTCGGCATGTATGGCTTTGATTACGTCCGGGCGGGTGATGGACAGCAAGTCGTTGTTGCCTTTCAGGTCGCCGGAGTGATCTTTGAAGCGTTCGCCGCGGAAGTCAGCTTCCTGCAGTTGGTAACGCTGAATCATGGTGCCCATGGCGCCGTCCAGCACAAGAACGCGCTCTTGCAGCAGCTTATGAATCGGATGTGAATTGGTCATGTGTGGTGTCTTTCTTCTCGTAAATCATCTACGCAGCTTATCAAGAAAAACACCCGGCTTTAGGCGGGAGCAGTCTTATCTTCCCTGGCAGCAGTTGCTCCAGGAGGGAGGTAGCACCAAGCTTTCAACATGGTTGCTAAGACGTCACAGGGCCCTGTCCCTCAGTCTTTCTTGATAAGAATGTTACAAAGTAACGGTATATCCGTGGGAAAAGGAAATTAGTTGCGTGTAAATGTGAAGAAACAGAGGGGACAGTTGGTTCTGGCATGGCTCCATTGGCCCAACCACCCCTAACCCCTCCTTGTTTAAGGAGGGGAATTTACCTCACCCCAGCCCTCTCCTAAAAACAGGGGGGGAGTGCTGCTATACTGTAATCAAACCACCCCCAGCCCCTCCTTGTGCAAGGAGGGGGGGCTGCGACTGCTGTTGTTGAAGTATAAGCGCTATGTTTTTAGCTTAGTCGCTCTTCCACCAAGATCCTTTCAGGATGACAAATACGGGGTTGGGAAAAGTAGATCAGAGAAAGACCGGTAAAGCGTCAGCAAAAGTATGAACATCCCCCTACCCCCTTCAAAGGGGGACTTAGCCTTTGTTATTTAGCTACTGCTTTTACTAGCTGAACCGATTCCAGTCCTTGGGTTGAGCGCCTTGTGCATGTTGCGGTGCCCGCTAGGGCAGCCCGCAGCGGAGCGAATAGAGGGCCCCTACCCCCGGAGCAGCTTCAGGCACACAGCGCGATGCCCGAGGACGGGGCCTCGCGGCCGTGAGCGTTCCAAAGCCGAATGTGAAACAGTAGGTATCTGGGAGCTGGAGGATAAACCGTAGCTAGAACGGATAGCTTGGTTGAAGTTGCAGTAAGCAGCAGCTATGCAAGTATAAGTTGCGCAAAGCCATGGCAGTTAAAAGCACAAGCGGACGCTCGCGCCAGGGAAGCTTTACTTATCACAACCAAACAAGTATAAAACAAGAAGAGGGATACCTTTCGGCATCCCTCTTCTTTTGTAAAACTACGCTAAAGACTAAGCTTCAGCAGTTGGGGCAGGAATTACAGAAACGTAAGAACGGTTCTTCTTTCCTTTTCTGAACTGAACAACACCATCTGTCAAAGCAAACAAGGTATGGTCTTTACCGATACCTACGTTTACACTTGGGTGGTGTGCAGTACCTCTTTGTCTTACAATGATGTTACCAGCGATGATCGCCTGGCCACCGTAAATCTTAACGCCCAGTCGTTTAGAATGCGACTCGCGGCCGTTGTTCGAACTACCAGCTCCTTTTTTGTGTGCCATTTTTTTAACTATTTAACTCAGGGCTAGCCCTGAAAGGATTCAACGATAAAATTTCTTCTTACTGCCTAACCAATGTTCTCGATAAGAACTTTCGTATAGTCTTGACGATGACCTCTCGACTTTCTATACCCTTTTCTTCTCTTCTTCTTGAAGATGTGAACCTTGTCAGCTCGAACGTTCCCTAAGATCTTGCCTGTTACCTTGATACCAGCCACGAAAGGAGCGCCAACGGTAATGTTACCGTTATCGTCTGTAAGAAGAACATTGGCGAACTCAACGGCGTCACCTTCATTGCCGGAAAGCTTGTTGGCGTAGATGAACTTACCGCTCTCTACCTTGGTCTGTTGACCTGCGATTTCTACAATTGCGTACATCAGCTTCAATGTATATTTAAAAGTTTAGTCCGCAAAAGTACGGGAAGTATTTTAGAATTGCAACGCCTTGTTGCACAAATTGTTCCCGACCTACACAATCACTACACAGGCATGTGGATAACAGTGTTGATATCCACGCTAACTTTTTTAGCATTTGCTAAAATATTGCACAACATGTTAAGCACCAGTAATTTGCACTCAATTTTAGCCGCTACACTTTTCCACAATATTTATACCACACTTCGCATCCCCAGGAAATCTCACTTCCTTTCCCAGCCTTGCCTTGTCCACAGCAGCGCCGCCAGCTAAAATTCATTTTCAACATTTAAGAGCTAGTTAATAGATAAATAGGTATATTGTTAGCCTTAAATATTAGGAATACTGAATGTTGATAACGTTGTGCATTACTGCTAAAATCGGCCCGCACGGCACAATCAGGGGATGTGCATAAATTGAACAACTTTCGCCCCAAAAATCAAGTTCATTTCTATATATTTGAAGTCATGATTTACTCTGGCAGCTACCCGGGCCTGCGCCAGAACATTTATCCAGATAGGTAGTTTTTGTGAAGATATAGAGCCTGAAATCCTTTAAATAAAAAAGTATGAGTGATATGGAGCCAATACTGAAAGAGAATCCAAACCGTTTTGTCTTGTTCCCAATACAGAATGACGCGGTGTGGCAGATGTATAAGCAGGCGGAAGCCAGCTTCTGGACGGCAGAGGAGATAGACCTTAGCCAGGACCTGAAAGACTGGGAAAACCTGAACGACGGCGAGCGCCACTTCATCAGCCACGTGCTTGCCTTTTTCGCTGCCTCTGATGGCATTGTGAACGAGAACCTTGCCGTGAACTTCATGAACGAGGTGCAGATACCGGAGGCACGCTGCTTCTACGGCTTCCAGATCATGATGGAGAACATCCACTCCGAAACATACTCTTTGCTGATTGACACTTATGTAAAGAAGCAAAGTGAAAAAGACCACCTGTTCAATGCGCTGGAGACCGTGCCGGCCGTAGGCAAAAAAGGCGAGTGGGCACTTAAATGGATAGAGAGCGAGAACTTTGCTGAGCGTCTGATCGCGTTTGCGGCAGTGGAGGGAATTTTCTTCTCCGGCTCTTTCTGCTCTATTTTCTGGATGAAGAAGCGTGGCCTGATGCCTGGCCTGACCTTCTCGAACGAGCTGATTAGCCGTGACGAAGGCCTGCACTGCGATTTTGCCTGTCTGCTTTACTCCATGCTTAACAACAAGCTTCCTGAGGACCGCGTGCAGCAAATCATTCGTGATGCAGTAAGTATAGAGCAGGAGTTCGTAACTGACGCCTTGCCAGTGGACCTGATCGGTATGAATGCGAAACTGATGAGCCAGTATATTGAGTTTGTGGCAGACCGCCTGCTGGTGGCGCTGGGCTGCAAGAAGATCTACAACTCAACCAACCCATTCGACTTTATGGAGATGATCTCGCTGCAGGGCAAGACCAACTTCTTCGAGAAGCGCGTGGGCGAGTACCAGAAAGCCGGCGTACTGGGCGGCGAAAAAGATATGAAGGTGTTCAGCCTGGACGAAGATTTTTAGTAACCAAGTATACCTGGTGTGTTTGAGCGGCGAAGGCTCCTCTTTTCCCCTTCAAACACACCACCACTTACCAACCGCATCGGGCGGCACAGGCGCCACAGAGGCGACCGCAACCGCAGCCCGGGCAAGTATAGCCGGCATTACCGCCGGTAAAAGGGGGAATTCTCACGCTCCTATATAGTAAAAGCATTTGGCTTTACCTGTAAACTTTTGTATTCCAACGGCTTATATGCGCACCCGCGTATGGGCTAAAAGTATGCATACCCGAAGAACAACCACCTGCTGCATAGGCACAGGTTTACCTATATTTTAATTTACGAACCCGAGGCTTTCCACCTCGCTAAATGTATACGCTATGTTAGTAGTTAAACGAGACGGCAGACGCGAATCCGTCAAATTCGACAAGATTACCGCACGCATCGAGAAGCTGTGCTATGGTTTGCACATGGATTACGTGTCGCCGATTGAGGTGGCCAAGAAGGTGATCGACGGTATTTACGATGGCGTGACCACCGTAGAACTGGACAACCTGGCAGCGGAAACAGCGGCATCGCTAACTACCAAGCACCCGGATTACGCGGTTCTGGCAGCGCGCGTGGCTATCTCGAACCTGCACAAGGTGACGAGCAAGTCGTTCTCCAACACCATGAAGCGCCTCTATACCTACGAAGACCCGAAGACTGGCGAGAATGCCTCACTGATCGCGAAGGATGTGTACGAGGTAATCCGCAAGAACGCGGCCCTGCTCGACTCCACCATCATTTACGACCGCGACTACAACTACGATTACTTCGGTTACAAAACGCTGGAGCGCTCTTACCTGCTTCGCCTGGACGGCAAGATTGTGGAGCGCCCTCAGCACATGCTGATGCGCGTGGCCGTGGGTATCCATAAAGAAGATATCGACTCGGCTATCGAGACATACAACCTGATGTCGGAGAAGTGGTTTACGCACGCTACGCCAACCTTATTTAACGCCGGCACACCGAAGCCACAGCTGTCTTCGTGCTTCCTGCTGACGATGAAGGACGACAGCATCCCGGGCATTTACGATACGCTGAAGCAATGCGCGCAGATTTCGCAGAGCGCCGGCGGTATCGGCCTGAGCATTCACAACGTGCGCGCCACAGGCTCATACATCAAAGGCACCAACGGCACCTCCAACGGTATCATCCCGATGCTGAAAGTATTTAACGACACCGCTCGCTACGTAGATCAGGGTGGTGGCAAGCGCAAAGGCGCCTTCGCTATTTACCTGGAGCCATGGCATGCCGATATCTTCGACTTCCTGGATCTGAAAAAGAACCATGGCAAGGAAGAAAACCGCGCCCGCGACCTGTTCTATGCCCTCTGGACACCGGATTTGTTTATGAAGCGCGTGGAAGAGAACGGCGACTGGAGCCTATTCTGTCCGCACGAAGCACCGGGCCTGGCCGATTGCTGGGGTAAGGACTTTGAGCGCCTCTACGAAAAGTATGAGCGCGAAGGCCGTGCACGCAAAACGGTGAAGGCACAGGAGCTTTGGTTTGCCGTGCTGGAGTCGCAGGTGGAGACGGGTACGCCTTATATGCTGTACAAAGACCACGCGAACCGCAAGAGCAACCAGCAGAACCTGGGCACCATCAAGAGCTCGAACCTGTGCACCGAGATTATGGAGTACACCAGCGCCGACGAGATTGCTGTTTGTAACCTGGCCTCGCTGGCACTGCCGCGCTTCGTGAAAGAAGACAACGACGGCAACAAGACCTTCGACCACCAGAAGCTGTTTGATGTAACGTACCATGCCACCGTTAACCTGAACAAGGTAATCGACATCAACTACTACCCGGTACAGGAGGCACAGAACTCTAACCTGCGCCACCGCCCAATTGGTTTAGGTGTGCAGGGCCTGGCAGATACATTCATTCACCTGCGCATGCCGTTTGAGAGCGACGAGGCCAAGGGCTTGAACAAGGATATTTTTGAGACAGTATACTTTGCCGCCATGACGGCCTCTAAGGACCTGGCTAAAAAGCAGGGTGCCTACGAGAGCTTTAAAGGTTCTCCGTTGTCAGAAGGCAAGTTCCAGTTCGACCTGTGGAACGTTTCGCCGGATAGCGGCCGCTGGGACTGGGAAAGCCTGCGCGAAGAAGTGAAGACACACGGTGTGCGCAACTCGCTGCTGGTAGCGCCAATGCCAACTGCCTCTACGGCGCAGATCCTGGGCAACAACGAATCGTTTGAGCCTTATACTTCTAACATTTACCTGCGCCGCGTACTGTCTGGTGAGTTTATGGTGGTGAACAAGCACCTGCTGAAGGACCTGATTGCCCTGGGCATCTGGAACGACCGCATGAAGCAGGACATCATCGCTGCCAACGGTTCTGTTCAGGATATCCCGAACATCCCGCAGCACATCAAAGACCTGTACAAAACAGTATGGGAGATCAGCCAGCGTACCATTATTGACATGAGTGCCGACCGTGGTGCGTTTATCTGCCAGAGCCAGTCGCTGAACCTGCACGTGATGAACGTGAACTTCGGCAAGCTGACCTCGATGCACTTCCACGCGTGGAAGCGCGGCCTGAAAACAGGTATGTACTACCTGCGCACCAAGTCTGCCGTGGATGCCATCAAGTTTACGGTGGAGAAACAAGCCGCCGAGACACTGTCGCCGGTCTACAACAACCAGGACCAGAACCGCAACGACATGAGTTGCTCCCTGGATAACCCAGACGCTTGCGAAGCTTGCGGATCGTAACTAACTGAAGAAGGAGGGCTAACTGCCCTCCTTTCTTTTTTCCTACCAAGTATAACTACTTCCTACATAACTGCTGGCTCCCAACCAGCGGATGGAAGAATAGTATCATCCCATCTCTGATTAGACTTTGCTGCTTTATCTAAAATGGCAAAGCAAACTCCTTTCAATCTAAAATTAAGCCCCAAGAAATGATTTTCGATTCTACTCGATCTAAAGAAAGAAGAGCAGGACTTAGAGAAGCCAGCTATATATTAGACAGTAAGAGTGATGTATTTGCCATACATTACTCCTGTGAGTCCTTTAACAAGTATAAGAGTACCACACCCAGAGTCACATCTGTATCCATCTATAATTTAATTACAGGAGAGCAAAGGTGTTTCAGTATTCACCTTGAAGCCCAGATAAGGAGCTTTGACTGCGACAAGTTATCTTCTGTAGAACTGGATGCATCAGAAAGATCACTATTACAGAAGTTCTTTAAATTTGTCAAAGCTCATCAAGGCTGTTTATGGGTTCACTGGAATATGAAGAACTCAAAGTATGGCTTTGACGCACTCAGTTTTAGGTACAAATTTTTAATGCAAAGATCAGCACCCAATGTAAAAATGCAGTATCGGTATGATCTATATGTGCTGCTAAAAAAGCTATATGGGCCAAACTTTGAAACCAACGAGTATGAGAGCAAGCTGCTTGCTTTAACCCAGCGAAACTGTTTAGCTATAAGAGGAATGATGATTGGAATCCAAGAAGCTGATGCGTTTGACAGAAAGGAGTTTCAGGCTGTTATGGAATCGAGCCAAGGAAAATCCGAGGCTATTGGACTGATAGTGAAAGCAGCTGGAGAAAAAACTTTAAAAGTCAATGCATCACTAAGAGATATTTATGGGATAAGCCCCCTTGGGCTTATTCTTTATGTAGCAGATAACTTCGTCAGAATATCTAAATTATGGAAGATAACGATTGGTGTAGTAGGAGTAATATTTTCAATGTGGAAGTTCATTTATTAATAGTTATTTAATCAGTCGAAGACCTCGCGGAGTCCGAAGGTCCCGCGAGCGTCTGGGCCACGGAGCAACGGCCTATCCTCCTCCAGACGCTCGCAGGAGCTGTTATTGCTTTTTTTTTGATTATACTCCACAATAGCGCCAAAATAGTCTCCATTATTTAAAGCCTCATTGCCACCTTCTTGATCATTAACTAATTCCAGAACATTTGTAGGGTTGAAGGGCAAGCGTTCTCCATCTCCTTTTTGGATAAACAACAGTGATTCAGCACCTGTAGTGTTCGGCAGTTTACTATATCCGTTGATGCTTCCTTCTATTGTCTTGAAAAGCCAATGATCTCCAAAAGGCTCCCCCGCCACCTCAAATTCATCCCACAGTCGAGTAACCGATTTGGTGTCTTCAGGATATACAGTTACTTTCTCGTTAAGAAGTTTGTAGCTAAAGTAGTCTTTGCTTTTAGCTGAAAGTACACGTGTTTCTACAACATCCTCAGAGCCATCTTTAAAAAGAATTTTATACTTCCCTTTAACAGGCATTTTCTTAGTAGTGGTACGCAATGCTCCATAGTAGAACATGTGATTCAAGCTCGTGGACTGCATAACACGAACGTTATGTTGGCTTAGAGCAGCACTAACTTGTGCACCAGGAGAGAAAGACTGAGCCTGAGCCGCATTGTTGAGACAGAACAGGATTAGCCCTATTGAAAAGGAAGAAGCAATTCGTTTCATGAATGAGAAAAGTGAGGGTAATGAATGTTCGGGAAAGATAAAGACAACTCCTCATGAAGCAAAGACCGCTATAAGATATAGTGATTCAAAGGGCAACAAATTCCAATTACCTCGCAGCGTGCGCAGCTCCTGCGAGCGTCTGGAGAGGTGATGAGCTGTTGCTCCGTGGCCCAGACGCTCGCGGGACCTTCGGACACCGCGAGGTCTTCCGGCATCTAACTTAAAGTAGAAATAAAATACTGTTAACTTATTTACAGCTACCGGCAGCGCCTGCATTGCGTATAAGAGTGTTCTAATTTATATTCACTTTGAAATTCCTGCTAATCAGGCATACATGTTAATAGAAAACAACTTCATCCGGCTGGAGTATGACCCCACCAAGGATATACTATACTTCCAATGGCCCGACTTTTACGAGTATGCCGTGCCTGAGCTTCGGTACATCCTCAAAAACGTGACGGACACCATCAAGAGCTACGACATTAAGTACCTGATCATCGATGCCAGGAGCTCCGTAATTGCCCTCAGCGACACGGAGTATGCAGATGTTACCACTGAGTTTAGTAAAGATATCGCTTCAACGCGCCTTATAAAGTCGGCCCGCATTATAGGCGATGTGACGGCAAGGGAGCAGCAGGTGCAGGCAATAAGAGCGAAGGCCGGCATGACCCTGGAAACAAGAAGCTTTCACTTGCCGGAAGAGGCCGTTGCCTGGTTCCAGTCTGACAAAGCGTAGTTGCTGTACCGGCTAGTTCAGCCAAAGGCACCAACTCCGGCAGCTGTATAAATCAAGAAGATGCTACATCTGCACTGCTGCCGTTTCACGTATAAACTTATAGCATCAGCAGATAGAGCCTATCTCTGCTAACTTAACTTTTATTGTTTTGTAACACCATACCTTCAGCCCATGAAAAATCTTAACCTACTCGCAATTCTCTTCCTGACCCTGTTTTCCCTAACGCTCTCCAGCTGTGGCAAAGACGACGATGATGATGTATCTCCAAACGTTTCGCTTTTAACAGGAGGTGAATGGACAGGCAGCGCCATATATGTTGATGGAGAAGACCTAACAGATAGAATTAAGGAGCAGCAAGGCTTTGACTGGAAAGCATACACAACTACTTTCGACCGGGACGGCAGCTATGTCGAAACCTATCAGGGCGATGTGGTGGTAGAAGGCGTGTGGGAGTACAAGAACAATGAAAGGGTAATTCTATTCGACAAAGACACCCAGGATGAGTATGAGGTGGTGGTATCCAAATTAGATGAAGACGAATTCTGGTATATTCAGGATGGCGCCGAACTTAGATTCAGAAGATAAGCCAAACTCAAAAACCGATATAACATAAAAGCCGCTGATGGTAAATCAGCGGCTTTTATGTTTAAGTGCAATGGTGTTTTATGACTGCTGGGTAACTACCACCACGGCTACGCGGCGGTTAAGCTGTCGGCCCCTGGCTGTTTCGTTGGTGGCTCTCGGCTCTGTTTCGCCCATTGCCTCTATAGACAGGCGGTTCGCGTTAATGCCTCCCTTGTTCTGGAGCCAGTCCTGCACGGCCCTGGCGCGCTCTGCCGAAAGTTCTTTGTTATACTCGTTGCTGGCCCGCGCATCAGCGTGGCCAAATATACGGATCTGCCCGTTCTGTGGCAGGTTCTTTACTTCGTTCACAATTTCCTGCAGCTTCTGCTCGCCTTCAGGCCTGATCTGTGCCTTATCCGTATCGAAAAGCACACGGTCGTCCATGGTATAGATGTTATACTGGTTGTTAGAGCGTACCTCCACGCCAGCATTTTTCATTTCAGGGTCATCTACTACGGGTGCATCCCAGTCAATGCCTGCCCAGAAATCCTCTCCCACATCTTTTATCTGCACGCCGTCAGCTTCAACTGCTCCGCGCTCATCCTGGTAGGCAACGGCAGTGTCAGCCGTCGCATCGCCCATCGTATCGTTTTCTACTGTTCCTTCCGGGTCGTTACAGGCCGTAAAGGCTGCAACCCCAAGAATCATCATTATAGTACTTTTCTTCATAGTTTTTGTCTTGTTGGTTCGTATTAAAGTCTACGGCGTGCACTCTTTATGGTTATTCGGGTGTCTCTGACAGGGCAAGTATAAAGTGGCTGGCAGCTATCTTTTTTGTTTTTTTACCGCGGAAACTGGCCAAAGGAAAGGCGCCGCCTATACTGGTTTTGGGTTGATTTTTTGCAAAGCTATGTGTGCAGATAAGCCCTAAGGCCACCACAAAGTAATGATGAGCGGAAGGGGCTATTTGAGTTAGGGATGCCTTGCTTGTAGCTAGAAGCAGCGGCTAACCCAGGTATAGGAAAACAGGGGGAAGGCTTCGAAAACGATGGGGGGGGGTACTTATCTAGACTCCTGCACTATAGGTTCTGTCAGCCATGCCAGCGCCAGGGCTTTGTCCTCAAAGTCTTTGGTTATCAGGTCACCTGCGCCTTCTGCCCGCTTATAGATCTGCTCTACAGCCGTTCGGTTAAAGAAGTCTTCCGAAACAAGTACGGCATTCCGGCGAAGCGATGATTGCTGCAGTTGTGGCAGGATGTGCTGCGCAAACCATACCTGGTCTGCCTGCCGTATCACTTTCATTTTGCGGTTGTCTCCCAGCCAGCGGAGCGGCTTGTACTCCTCTATCATGCGAAAGCAGGTGGTAATGGCTTCCCGAAACTCTTCGCTGCTCAGGAATCCTTCCCAAACCGCAGTGCCCATCTGCAATTCATCATCATACGTTATGGTCACTACGTTATTCTGGAAATAGGTTGTAATCATACTATCAGGGGGCGCTACATGTTTACCGGGACTACAAATATAAGCCCGCTCTTATACGAGTTACAAGTTTTTGGTGACATAGATTATCTTCTATTCAACAGCGGTTCATAGGGGTTACACCAGAGCACACGCAACGCACCACATATACTTTGCAGCCTGCTTCCCCTACCAAGCAAGGTGGTGAACCAGCGAAAGCAACCGCACGCTGCTCCGAATGCTACGCCGGCACTATAATCCACGACAAGCTACCCCCTGCCTGCAATACTCCTGGCTATTGCTTACCTCCCTAATTTGGTCTATAACTTTATATTTTTAGATTTTTAAAACCTGAATTGCTTTTTCTGCGAAACCTAAACATACACTAACGCGGAAATAGGATGACAGCAGATCATATCACACAAGCATTATGGAGCGCCACCACAGCGTTTAAAACGTTTCCACAGCTACAGGGAGACATAGAAGTAGATGTAGCCGTAGTTGGCGCAGGCATAACCGGCCTTAGCACCGCATACCTTTTAGCCAAAGCAGGCAAGCGGGTGGCCGTGCTGGAGGCCCTGAAAGTGGGCTCCGGCACCACAGGCTCGTCCACAGGCAACCTGTACGCCCCCATCGACGAGCGGTTGTCTTCCATCGAGTCGAAGCATGGGGAAGGAGCGATGCGCGCAGTAACCGACTCCAGAACGGCAGCCATTAACTTTATAGAGGAGCGGGTAAGAGAATTCAACATCGACTGTGAGTTTAACCGCGTTCCCTGGTACCTTTTTACCACACCAGATTCGAGCGATCAGAGCAAGCAGGTAGAAAAGGAGCTGGATGCTGCCCGAAAGGCCAATCTTCCGGTAAGCCCGGAGCCACCCGCCGGTTTCCCATACCAGGTAGACGCCATCGTGAACATTGCACACCAGGCGCAGTTTAACCCGCTGAAGTATGTGCAGGGGCTCGCTTCCGCCATTGAGAGTGACAACTGCCGCATTTACGAGGGCACCAAGGTGATGGACGTGGAAGACGGCGAGCCATGCGTGGTCAAAACCCAGCAGGGTACCGTTAGAGCCAAACAGGTGGTGATGGCCACGCACTCGCCTAAAGGCATCTATGCCGTGCATACCGCCATGGAACCGTACCGGGAGTACGCTATGGCCGTGCGCCTGAAGGGTGAGCTACCCTCCGGAGGGGTATACTGGCATGTAGTGAAGGGCCAGCACCACTCGGTGCGCCCGTACAGCAACGCGCAGGGCAACTTTTTGCTGGTACTCGGGGAGCCGCACGTAGTAGGCCACAAAGAGCACAACGAGGAGTGTTTTCTAAGGCTGGAGGAATACATGACGAAGCATTTTGATGTAGACCACATCGTGTACAAATGGGCAGCTCAGAACTACAAGCCTGCCGATAACCTGCCTTACATTGGCACCAGCCCCACGCAGCACAACACCTACATTGCCACTGGTTTTGCCGCCGACGGTCTGACCTGGGGCACCGTGTCAGCCATGATCATACAGGACCTTATACTTGGCAAAGAGAACGAGTGGGCCAGCTATTTCTCTCCAACGCGCTTTACACCGGCCGCCTCTGCACCAAAATTCCTGAAAGAGAACTTTCATGTAGCCACGCACCTGATTAAGGATTACCTGTTTTACGGAGACGTAGACCAGCTAAAAGACGTGAAGGTCGGGGAAGGCAAAACAATTGAGATAGACGACGAGAAACTAGCCGCCTACCGCGATGAGGAGGGAAAGCTGCACGTGGTGTCATCCATATGCACGCACATGGGCTGCGTGGTGCATTTTAACAACGCCGAGAAGAGCTGGGACTGCCCTTGCCACGGTAGCCGGTTCTCGGTGGAGGGAGAGGTGCTGGAGGGGCCAGCCATTCACAACCTCGCCAAGCCCGACACCACCAAAAACGATTAACCATAAAAGTTGCTTCTACCGGAAACACTGTTTCCATCACTGCAGCGTAAAAATAACCCCGGCCACTTAGAGTAGCCGGGGTTATCTATGCACCATGTTTGGGTGGATTGATGTTTATCGCTTTACAATGCGCTGTGTTTGCTGCCGGGTCCCATCTGTTATCACTACAAAGTACACGCCTGGCTGTAGGTTCTCCACTGGCAACACCATACTGCTGGTTTTCAGTGTGTACTGCCCAACAGCGCGTCCGTTTACATCAAGCACCCGTACGGTCGCCTGGTCAACAGCCAGGCTAATGTTTACTTCGGAAGAGGCTAAAGTGGGGTATATGTTAGCCAAATTAGCGCCCTGTAAGCTTTGCCCCTGAACATTAAGTGCAATAACGTTTGAAAAGGATACGGTGCCGTCGTAATCAATCTGGCGCAGACGGTAATAGGTAGTACCTGCCCCAGGGGTTGTATCTGTATAGCTGTAGGCGGTCCTGATGCTGCTGTTGCCTTTCCCCTGAACTTCCCCAACCTTTAAAAAGGTTTTGCCATCAAGGCTGCGCTCCACTTCAAACTTTTCGTTCTCCTGCTCCTGTGCTGTTGCCCAGGATAATTTTGCACTGCTGTTCTGCACTGCACCTTTAAAGAAAATCAATTCAACGGGAAGTGCTGAGATGGCATGTGCTCTTCTCCAGTTCAGGTTATGAATGCCAATGCCCTGGTTACCCTTCGCGGCATCGTTGTTATAGTATTCTATCGTAACCTCGCCCACAGGCTCGCTGAAGGTAAATGTAACGTTACCACCGTTCGCTGCGGCAGCCACATCGGCACCTGAAACACCGGTTGCAGAACTAGCGGTAGGGCTAAAGCTATTGTTGAAAGTGGTTTTCACCTTTGTTTTCTTCAGGATTATCTCCTGGCCCCAAAAGCCTTTGCCTTTTATCACCAGCTGGTCCTGAAACTGCCCCGTCACCTGATCCACATCAAAAAGGGTGAAGGTCAGGTCAGAGACCGGCTCTGTGAAATTCATTTTCAGAGTTGTGCCTCTTGTTGCGGTAGCCCCTGTCTGTATCAGGGTCAGCGATTTAATCGGGTTCTGGAAATCAGCGTTGGTTACCAATGCCTTCGAAACTGTAACACCGGCTGCACTTGCCCTGGAGAAAGTCACGCTATTTTCATGAACCGCATACGATTTGCCTGCCGCGAAAGGATCTTCGTTAAGCGCAATGTCAGCCCAATTCAGTACCGACACGCCTTCCTCGGGCATTCCGGAGATAGAAATATCATCTATGCCATAGAAGGCACTTTGTTTATTGGATCCATTACTCAAAGGCACAGAGACTTCCCACTTCAGGTGAAGGTTTGACTGACCCAATGCGGCCGCGGGCAGCAGAAAGGCCACTCCGTCGTTTATTTTGGTCCAGGTGTTGTAGGTGGTGTTTTTCTGGGTGAAGCCTGTGATTTTGGTATAAGTAATGCCATCAACGCTGTAATACAGGTTCACCGGGGATGAGTTACCGTCCTTTCCAGATGTTCTGTACTCCGACCATGTAATAGTTGCGGAGCTGAAGCCTAAGGTCGACACCTTATTCCTGACAACAAATGCCTGGGTTCCGTTTACAGTTTGCGTTGTGCT
This sequence comes from Pontibacter akesuensis, assembly GCF_001611675.1. Lineage (NCBI taxonomy): Bacteria > Pseudomonadati > Bacteroidota > Cytophagia > Cytophagales > Hymenobacteraceae > Pontibacter > Pontibacter akesuensis. Next base: position 1,910,247 of record NZ_CP014766.1, read on the forward strand.
GTAGTAAACGCCTCTCGAGGCCAATGGGTCGGAGTTAGTAGTCACTCCATCCGTGTAGGCAGCCCAGGAACCCGCAGGAGCAGCAGTGATTCCTTCAACTGTTGTGCTAAAATCTTCGTGATAAATTGTAATCTGAGCCTGTGTTGTGTAAGCTAAAAGTACTAAGGTAGTAAGCAGGTAAAGGTATTTCATGAGGTACTTAGTTGTAATATCTGGTTTCCTAAATGAAATAAGTATGCCAACACCTCCATTGCTTGGCAAACCTTTAGGAGGAGGAAATATTTTATATAACATTCACCATATATTACCAGGCAACGCACTATTACACAATTATTTGCACCTTCTGAAGTATAAGTTTTCTGGCGCACAATTTTTCATGCCTCTTTACTGCTTCTTCCTGATAATCCCATATATGGAATTAACTATATACATTCTGGAGTCTGATTCTCATTTTTGGAATAGCCTGTGCGTAGCCATAAAAGGCATACAAGCGACAAGAGGAATTAAGAAGGCACTCTTACTTGGGCAGTATTTGAGTTGTACAGCTAATAGCTGCATAGAGCACTACCGCACGCTCCATCAGCCTTTGCACTTTTATCATATGGCGATGTGTCGAAGAACCGCCAGAATGACATTAAACCAGCAGTAAAAACATGCCTGTAAGCCACTTTGTCTTATCTGATTTAATCATACCAACTTTACGACACACAGTTGCATTTGGCATCCTGTTTGCAATACCACTAGTGTAAATCGAAGAAAGACTTAGCTATGAAACTTATAAAAGATAAAGAATTTTTAAGAAACATTGCCCACCAGATCGACTTGCTGAACACTCTCGGCGGCGGTGTGAGTGAGACATATGTGGATGTAGAAAAATATAAGAAAGGCGCTGTCATCAACGTGTGGGCGGCAAGCGTGAACCCGGAGTCGTTTAAGGTCGTGCTCAACAACAACCAACTGACCCTGTTCTCGGTGCTGCAGAGCGATGAGAACCCGGAAATGGCCGCTCCTATGTTCAACCGAACATTTATGCTGCCACCTCAGGTAGACCTGAAACGCATTGAGGCCGTGTACGAAGATGGCCAGTTACAGGTAAAGTTGCCCTACCACGAAGACACAGGCAAGTTCCGCGAGATAGAAATCAAGCAGCTGTAAAAGAAAAAGGCTACCCGAAGGGGCAGCCTTTTTCTTTTACAGGATAGGCAGCCGAAGCTACGCAAACTTGGCTTTGATGATGGATGTCAGATAATCGTATACTTCCACCGTCTCTTTATCATAACTAAAGGTGTTGAAGCTTTCTGCTGTTGTCTGTTTCACCCTGCACCCGTTTTCCACCATCTTAAATATCAACTCGCGCAGGCGGTAGGGGTGGCCGGCGATATTGAGCATACACACCATATCACTGTTCTCCACCAGCAGAAACATGTGCTGCACGTGGTGTTCATCGGCCATTATTCTCTCTTGCGTCTGATCCATGCTTTCTTTTGGCTATAGTTGTATAAGCTAACCAAAGCACAAATAGTGCCCGATGCGCATACGCTCTAGCAATTATGCCTGAAAGCCAGTGGTGCACAGGCTACCTCATCTGCAAAAAAAGCAGGCTACGCAAAGGCTGTACTTACCGCCGGGGATGCTCGGTTCGCCAACCCACCACAAATAAAATTACCCAGATAGAGTAAAGCGGCGATACCACCGAGGCCAGGTAAGGGTCAACTGCGAAGAACAGCACCACCTGCAGCACGATGCAAACGGCGGCACCGATAAGCGCGATTCTGTAGTATTTGTTTTGAATGTTCATAGGCAGTGGGAAGAAACGTAGGTTAACAAAAAACCCGCCTTCGTTAGGGGCGGGTGTTCATTAATCGGAAGGCCTGCGCCCTCGTTATAGCCTGTTCCACAATGATGGGTGGGTCATCTTCTTTCGCCACAACCAACTTGAATTTGCTTTCAGCATCGTGGTAGAAAATAAAAGTTTTAAGATTTTCGTACCGGGTGCTGAAGATCTTCCGTGTCATGCTGTCTGCAACGAAATTATATTTATCTAACGTTATATTTCTTAAAAGCTTCATATCCCTACATTCTCCTTGTATTTTAACGGCTATTCCCCCTCAGAATGTTTCAAAATGGTTGAAGGTATATGCAAAATCTTGTTAAATTCATACACCAACCGGGCTGCCATTTCATAATCTGCGGGTGCATTGCAGGGCAAAATAGTATATTTGCTGAGCGGCAGCGGTGTTTTTATACTTCTAAAAAAGTGCAAAACCGCTTTTGCATTATCTATTCTATGTAAAGCTGATGTAACCTCCATGAACCGAACTGCCACGCCTGCTTACACCTTGCGCGAAATAGCCGGACTGCCCGCTATGCTCGCACAGTACCCCCTGATCCGGCAGCTGAACCCTCTCCTGGATCTGGAGCGCTACGAGGAGCTGCTGCGTATTATGCTGCCGCAAAACTACCGTATGGTGGGCGCTTTTAGCGAGAGCGGCACCTGCGTGGGCCTTTCGGGCTTCTGGATAGCGGCCAAATTCTACAGTGGCAAGTACCTGGAGGTGGATAACTTTGTGGTGGAGGAGGCGCATCGGTCGGCCGGTGTGGGCAAGCTGCTCTCCGACTGGATGCTGCAGCTGGCCTCGCAGGAGGGCTGCCATACTATTATGCTCGATGCGTACGTTACAAACAGTGCTGCCCATCGCTTTTACTTCCGGGAGGGATTTCATATCAAGAGCTATCACTTTTTCAAAACCCTGACCCCATGAGCAGCGGCAGACACGCCAGGTTAGCCTGGCTCTTCTACTTTATTGTCTTTGAGCTGGTGGTATACTTCGGGTTGCAGTGGCTGCTCTCGGGCATGGGCATGAGCAACCAGTACCAGCCCGAAAACACGGTGGTGCCCAACTGGGTGAAAGCCGTTACGTTTATACTCTTGTACCTGCTTTGCCTGCTTACCGTGGTAATGGTGGTGAGCAACTCGGTGCCCAACAAGCACCGCGGCCCGCTGATGCACTGGGTGTACATGGCCCTGCTGGGTATGGTGGTGATGCTGATTTTGCTGTTTAGTTAAGCTTAAAATTTCGTAAATTTAATCATGATGAAGATAAAAACCCTTTGCTTGCTGGTGCTGGGCCTGTTCCTGGGCTACACCGGCTTCGCCCAGAACGGCAATGGCCGCTATTTTGTGCAGCTTCAGGATGGCCAGATCTACTATGCCGATAAGCTACAGTTTAAGTCGCCTATCTTTAAGTCGAACTACTTCCTGCTCGATGACTCGCTGCAGTTTAACCCCAGCGTAGTGAACATCTTCCAGAGCGAGGACGGCTACTTTGCACGCGTGGAGGCCGGCAAAAGCTACGACTCCTTTGCCAAGCGCATCACCGACGGCCCGCGCATCGACCGCTTTTTCACCACCCGCACTACCTACGACAGATACGGTTACTCGCCGTACGGCTACGGGTACGGAGGCCCTAACACCAGCCGTAGGCGCATCTATTTCTTCTCGAAGGACAATGGCCCGCTTTACCTGCTGGAGTACGACAACCTGGAGATGGCGCTGGCCGATAACGCCTCCAGCATGGCACTGCTGGGCCGTTATAAAAAGGACAAACTTATCAACACGGGTATTTCCATCGTGGGGGCTGGCTTGCTGGCGTATGGGGCGTTCAGTTCGATCAACAACACAGAGGAAACGTTGAACGGCGGCACCAACATCAACATTTCCCCCATGATGTATGCCGGCGCCGGTATACTTGGGGCACAGCTGGTCATCAACCTGTTCCGCAAGGATAAGCTGACGCAGGCTGTGGAGGTATACAACTATCAAATAAAGCAATAAAAAGAAGAGCCGGAGCTAAAAACTCCGGCTCTTTTCTTTTAGATGCCCACTTTCTGCCGCATCTTTTTGGGCAGCTTCTCCACTACCAGCCGGTAAGAGTGCCGCGCATACTTGTCCCAATCGGTCGGACTCAGGCGGTTAATATCATCCAGCGCCACCCACTTGTAGCGGGCCAGGTACGGGGCTGGCTTAAAACCGGTACGGGTGCTCATCTCCTCAAACGCTTCCGGCTCCACTTTAAACGATGCCGTCACGGGCGAGGCATCCAGGCCCACCACCAGAAACATTTTATCGGCCACGCAAAAGCACAGGTCGTGCTCCCACTTTATACTTTCGGTTACACCGGGCAGCTGCCGGCACAGCTCCTGTAGGTCTTCTATTGTCATCTGATTGCGCTGTTTATACTTGCTGCAGGCAATTTATACTTTTTGGCGGGCATAGTTAAGCTGATTTTCATAGATTTGGGAGAAGCGGTGCGCGGCGGCCTATACGTAAACGGCATACGTTACGCTGCCGGAACTTTCCGCTGAATTTTGATAGCTATGGAAAACCTATTACTGCTACACGGCGCCCTCGGCTCGGCCGCGATGCTGGAGCCGCTTAAACAGGCGCTTCAGGATTCTTTTCGGGTACACACCCTCGATTTTTCAGGCCATGGGGGCAAACCACTGCCTCAGGAGCCTTTTACCATGCAGCAACTAGCGCAGGAGGTGCTGGCATTTCTGGAGGAGGAGGAGATTGGCAGCGCGCACATTTTCGGGTACAGCATGGGCGGCTATGCTGCGCTAAGCCTGGCCCTGCAGCACCCTGAGCGCATCCGGAGCATTCATACGCTGGCCACTAAGTTTGCCTGGTCGCCTGAGGCCGCCGAGAAAGAAACGAAGCTGCTGAACCCGGAAAAGGTGGCCGAGAAGGTGCCCCAGTTTGCCGCCACCCTCGCCCAACGCCATGCCCCCCAAAGCTGGCAGCAGCTGATGCGCCACACGGCCGGCATGATGCGCGGCTTAGGCAATTCGCCCATACTTACCGCCGGCACGCTGCCACAGGTACAGCTGCCGGTGCAGGTAACTGTGGGCGACCGCGACAATATGGTGACGGTGGAGGAGACGCTCTGGGCTTACCGGCTGCTCCCAAACGTCCGCCTGCAGGTGCTCCCCGCTACCCGCCACCCGCTGGATACACTCAACACAGAAGATTTATCGGCCCAAATCAGGCAATTCATCCGCCAGGTTGCCGTTTCACCTACACCCATACGTTAGCAAACATGTACACAAACTTACCTGCACCCCTTCAGCCTTTAGTTCGATGCGCCAGGCATGCCTTTGCGGCCACCCTGGTAGCCCTCTGCATGAGCTCCTGCGCCAGCACTGCCCCCGGTTTCGGGGAAAAGGGTTATACCGAACAAGGCAAAGCCTCTTATTACGCCCGGAAGTTTCAGGGCCGCACCATGGCCAACGGCGAGAAGTACCGACGGGGCAAACTGACAGCCGCCCATAAGGAACTTCCCTTCGGCACCAAGGTGAAGGTAACGAACACACAAACCAGGAAAACCGTGAAAGTGGAGATAACCGATCGTGGACCGTTCGTACGCGGGCGCATCATCGATTTGTCTGAGGCGGCGGCAAGGCGCGTAGGCATGCTGGACGCTGGCGTAGCACCTGTAAAAATGAAGGTGGTGAAAGCTGCAAAAGGCCGCTAGGCAGCTGATTAAGGCCTTTTTTGAACTTCACAATAGCAAAATCACCACTTAACCATAGCAAAAACAGTATTCTCTAAATTATCCAAAATATTTCTTGATATTTCGTAATTGCTTGTGTACATTTGGGCATGACAAAAGTTTGGGGAACTGTGCGCGAGTTTTTGCCAATGGCAGCCATCATACTGCTATGCATGCTCTTTATGCCCGTAGCCCAGGCCCATGCTGAAAACAATGGTACCGGCACCAGCAATGGTACTGCCAACGGTACCGCCGTTTCGACACAGCAGACTACCGCCACTGTGTCTTCAGACCAAAAAACAGTTGCTCCTGCCGCCAAAGCGAAGGTAGCCGCCACCAAGCCGCGTGATAAATCTGTTCTGGATGCCGAGGTGCTGGAAAGCCCGCTGGATTACTTCCGCAATGCCTTTGGCTCTGAAGAAGAGGAAGCAGACGCAGCAAGAGCAGGCGCTGTAATCATCACCGTAAAAGCACTCGTTGCCACGCTGCTTTCTACAGTAATGTAGCCTATCCTTTCCGGACCATACTATCTCTCCATTTCCTGACTGAACTCTAGTAGCTGCCTTTTAAGTGTGCTGCTTACTGCGTTTCTACGCTCATTAGCGGGGTATGCTATACTCGTAGTTTAAAATCCGATTAGCTATCCTTTCAGCAAAGGTCTGTCCTCAATGCTTATGAGCTAGTATGATGAAGGTTGCTTCTGTTGCCGGCTATCAGAAATCAACTGCTCAGCCCAGCCAATCAAAAAAAGCAGGTAATTTACCTTAGCTATCAAACATTTAGCAAACCTCCGTGTTTTATAATCGAAGAAGACTACTACCCTTACATGGAGTAACTGTATTTGTTTAATGTTTAAGTGAGAAAGGCCGGTACTGCATAGTACCGGTTTTTGCTTTTAGGCCTTTTCCCATTGCTATTTTATACTTGAGCAAGCTACATGGGGCGCTGGTAGTGCCTAAATCCTCTACAATTCTTCCCGTTTCAGAAAAGTCCCACCCGATTATACTTATGCAAGTATAAAACCTCAGGTGCCGGGCAGCGGCGGCCGGAATAGCAGAAAACCTGGGCTATACCTGGCTGCGCCTAAATGAAATCACTCACCAGCGCCAGCGCCAGGCCGACAAGCGTAGCGATAAGTTTGGCTTGGTTAAAGCGGTGATCGGGGCTGGTTTCGAAGAGGATGGTGGTGGAGATGTGCAGGAAGTTACCGGCTACCAGGCCTGTAAGCGCGGTATAGACAAGCCCGCCCGGTGCCTCCTGGGCAAGCACCGTGTTGCTCACCAGAATTCCCAGCGGCGAACCGATGGCAAACACCAGCAGCCACATAAAGGCTTTCCTGAAGTTGTTGAGCCGCGAGAGCAGCACCGACATTAAGGCAAAGGCTGCCGGCACGTGGTGCAGGGCAATACCGAGCAGCACCACGTAAAAATTATCGGAAGTATGGGAATGTCCGCCATGCGAATGTCCCCGCTCCACCAGTATGCTCCCCTCCAGAAAGGAATGGATGAACAGCGAGCCCAACAGCAGAAAGGGTATGGCATCGGTGCGGCCGTGGTGCTGGTGCATGTGGCCGTGCTCCACACCGTGCGAAAACTGCTCCAATACCAGTTGCAGAAAGAACCCGGCCAACACCCAATAGCCAACCTGGTAAGAGCTGTTATCAGAGCCCAACAGGGCATCGGGCAGCAGGTGCACAATGGTGATGGTAAACAGGTAGGCCCCACTGAAGGCAAGGGCGATTTTAAGCCATTTTGTGTTACTTGGCGGAAAGACTTTTACCAGAAAGCCCGAAAGCACTACCGTGATGAAAAGGGCAAGTATAGCAATGATCATGCAGGGCGTTTTTATTTCTTCAGGACAAATACCATCCGGTCGCTGGTGGCCTGGTTGTATGGGTTCAGGTCATAATCTCCGAAGGTTTCTACCAGGCGCAGTTGCGTCATTTTGAAGTACTCCAGAAAGTCCTCCTGGCGCAGCGCCCGCACCCGCTCCTCAAAGTGGTAGTGTTCTCCTGCGTCCTCAAAATCTATCGTTTTGATAATAAAGCCGTTTTCTACGCCGCGCGTGATTTTAAAGTTTATTCCCTGCACCTCTTTTTCCTCATGCGCCACCAGGTGGTCGATCACCTTATCGGTGTTCATAAAATCAATCACGAGTTTTCCGCCGTGCTTCAGGCTCTCGGCTGTGGCACAAAGCGCCACAATATTCTCCGTGTCCGTTTCGAAGTACCCGAAGCTGGTGAACAGGTTCAGTATAAAATCAAACTCCTCCTGCCGGTACACATGCCGCATGTCATGCACATCGAAATGCAGCCGCTCGTTGGCAAACTGCCTGGCGTAGTTTATACTTTGGCGGGAGAGGTCGATGCCAGTCACCTCAAAGCCCTGCTGGCTCAGGTACAGCGAGTGCCGGCCTTTGCCGCAGGCAAGATCCAGTATCTTCTCGTGCGGCTTAGGGTGCAGGTGCACCAGGAGGTTATGAATAAAATGGCGCGCCTCCTGCATGTCACGGTCCTTGTAAAGGATGTGATAGTAAGGGGAGTCGAACCAGGTACTAAACCACTCTGTCTCCTGTTGTACGGCCATGTGGGATCTATCTAAAAGCAATAATGTTGCAAATATAGGCTAAAAACCTGAAAGCAGCATACGCGTGCCGGCAATACGCCATTATCCGGTTAAAAAGCCTGCATCAGCCACAAAAAAACTGCCGCTGCGGGAGTACCACAGCGGCAGGTAAGAAGGAAACTAAGAAGACTAGCGGTTTTCCACTGTCTCTGCTTCGTTATATGTCTCAGACTCTTCTACAGGCTCACCCTTGCGGATGCGGTTGCCGCCCGGGTCATGGTTTAGCATGTCATCGTCGCCGTGCTCCACTTCGCCAGGCTGTACCGCACCACCGGTAGCCTCCAAAGTACCCGCATCGGTTACATTAAAAGTTTTACGGGTGCCTGGCTCTACGTACTCCGTTGTTACTTTCGCCTCGGGCCTTAAATCTGAAGGCGTATCGCAGGAAACCATCAGGAGCGCACTAGCCGCGGCAAATACTGTTAAAATGTTCTTATTCATTATCGTTGATTTTTATACTTGCTAAGTTCAGCCTCGCATCGTCTGTCGCTGCAAAGCATGTGTTTATACTTTAGTTTACGGCAACTTACACGGCAGGGGTTGCGGCGGTGCTGGCCAGCAGGTTTTTGCGGCGCATGATGTTCTCCAGCAGCTTCTGGTCGTTGACACCGTTAAATATGCGGTAGGGCATGTGGATGAACACGGGCACCTGAAAGGTACGGGCCAGCCAGCCTTTCCAGCCACCCGGCATCTGCGCATCGTTTGGCGGCTGCAGCCATAGCATGTAGGCGTCGTCCGTTTTCTGCACCCGCTGAATCATATCCCAGGTCATGGTCATGCCCTCGCGCTCGTTACGCTTCAGCAGGATCTGGCGCTGGTCAATCTCATAGGTCAGCTTTTCGAAAAGCGGACTGCCTTGCTCCACCTGCGTCACGCTCATAACCTGGGCAGAGCGCAGCAGCACGAAGATGATGGTTACGATGATGGCAATGGCCACCCACCACCACGAAAAGCTGAATACCGCCGGCAGCAGGAACAGGGCCAGCGGGATCAGGGCATACCACCAGTCCTTGCTCCACACCTGGGCCAGTGCTTTTTTAGTATACAGGTTCTTGTCTAACTGGTATTTCTTAGTCCGGATGGCCAGTGGATTTGCGTTCTGCGCCACACGGCGGCCACCTCTTTGGTTTGGTTGCTGCATAAAAATTGTAAATGTAAAGTCTGCTCTTTCTTTTCCGGCCCCTCCGGCCAAGCCTGCAGAGCGCAATCAGGTATAAAACGCCACCCTGGGGCGGCGGCCATGTTATTTGTACGCCTTCAGGCTAAGGTCAATGCTTTTAATGGAGTGCGTCAAGGCGCCCACCGATATGAAGTCTACGCCGGTTTCGGCCACTTCGCGTATCGTTTCCTCCGTTATTCCGCCGGATGCCTCAGTTTCATACTTGCCGCCGATGATGGCAACCGCCTCCCGCATCAGGGCAGGCGACATGTTATCAAGCATAATGCGGTAGATGCCGCCGGTCTCAATGGCCTCCCGCACTTCGTCCAGCGTTCTGGTCTCCACCTCAATTTTCAGGTCTTTCCCTTTCTCTGCCAGGTATTTTTGCGTGGCTGTGATGGCCTCGCGGATGCCGCCGGCATAATCCACGTGGTTGTCCTTCAGCATCACCATGTCGTAGAGGCCGTAGCGGTGGTTTGTGCCGCCGCCGATTACCACCGCCCATTTCTCCATCATCCGGAAGTTAGGGGTTGTTTTGCGGGTATCCAGCAGCTTGGCGCCCGTGCCGGCAATCAGCGACGACAGGTAATGGGTATAACTGGCGATGCCACTCATGCGCTGCATGCAGTTCAGCACCAGACGCTCGGCGGTAAGTATGGCCTGCGCCTTTCCCTTCACCGTAAAGGCCACATCGCCTTTCTTGATCTCGGCGCCATCCTGCAGCAGCACCTCCAGCTGCAACGCGGGATCTACGGCCTTGAAGATGTAGCCGGCCAGCTCAACGCCCGCCAGAATGCCGTCGCCCTTCACCAGCAGCCGCGCCTGGTTCTGCGCATCGGCCGGTATGGCTGCCAGCGAGGAGTGGTCTCCGTCGCCTACATCCTCGGCCAGTGCCGCTGCGATAAAATCGCGTATGCTGTTTTCGGTTAGATAAGTCGGTTTCACGGTGCAAAAATAAAAAAAGGCTCGGTATAAATACCGGGCCTTTCTAAAAATCTCATTATTATCGTCTTAATCTTTGATAAAATTCATGGAGTGGATCAGATATTTGCCTCCGGCGGACTTCATCCGGATCAGCACGGTGTACGAGCCGCCGTTTGAGGCGTAAGTACCGATGGCATACAGCTGGCCTTTATCAGACGTACCGTTGTGGTTCACGCTGAAATCAACCGGGGCATTCTTGGCAAAGAAGTTCTTCATCACATACTCCGCCTGCGTGCTGCTGTAACTGGTGGCGTCACCGCCGTCCAGGGTAATTTCCACCATGCTGCCGAAGTTCCGGGCCAAGTCTTTGGCCGAGCCTACTTTCATGGCCTGTTTCACGTTACCCATGGCATCGCCCTGTGCCACCGCCTGCCCAGCCGTAAAAAACACGACCGCCAACAACATCGAGAATACAACTGCTACCTTTTTGAAGTTTTTCATAATAAAGTTTTAACCTTGCCCTGGTATGAGCCAAAACTATGCCAAGAGATACAGCACCGTTTACTTCTCTAAAGTTAATAGGTTTATCTAATATAATAAAATTGCGGCAAGCCCCTGGCAAAGGTTCTTTGCGCGCAAATTTTAGCTACAATTACAAAACGCACAGCGGTTGTTGGAGTATAGCAGGTGTAAGGGCACCGCAGGTCCGCCACCTCGTGTTACAGCGTATCCGTATCCCCTGATAAGCGCAAACTCAGGAGGCTGGCGAAACAACACCCAAGCGTACCCCGTTCTTCAGCGTCTGTTGCCCCTTGGCTGCTTCGGCGGCACCTGGCAGGAGGTGCCGCCGAAGCAATCGTATCCTGCCGCTTTCAAGATATTAGCTATATTTGCACTATGGATAAAAAGGTACTCTTAATGATTTTGGACGGGTGGGGCATCACGACCAACCCGGAGGTTTCAGCCATACAAAAAGCGCACACCCCCTTCATTGATTCTATACTTCAAAAATACCCCAACTCTACTCTATTTGCTTCCGGCGAGTACGTGGGCCTGCCTGACGGGCAGATGGGCAATTCGGAAGTAGGGCACATGAACATCGGCGCGGGCCGTGTGGTGTACCAGGACCTGGTGCGCGTGAACAAAGCCATCTCAGATCGCAAACTTGCCACCATGCCTGCGCTGGCAAACGCCTTTGCCTATGCCAAAGAAAACAAGCGCGACGTTCACTTTATCGGTCTGCTGTCTGACGGCGGCGTGCACTCACACATCAACCACCTGAAGGCGCTTTGCTCGGCAGCCTACGACTATGACCTGCACAATGTATATATCCATGCCTTTACCGATGGCCGCGACACCGACCCGAAAGGCGGCGTGAAATACATCAATGAGCTGGAGCAGCACCTGGAGCACACCTCCGGCACCATCGCCTCCATTATCGGCCGCTACTACGCCATGGACCGCGACAACCGCTGGGAGCGCGTAAAGCTGGCCTACGACCTGCTGGTGAAAGGAGAGGGAGCGCCGTCGCAGAACCTGATTAAGTCGGTGCTGGATTCCTATAATGCCGGCGTTACCGATGAATTCATCAAGCCGATTGTGAAAGTAAACGACAGGGGAGAGCCGGTAGCCACCATCAAAGACGGCGATGTGGTGATCTGCTTTAACTTCCGCACCGACCGTGGCCGTGAAATTACGCAGGCCCTCACGCAGCGCGATTTCCCGGAGCAGGACATGCACAAACTGAACCTGCGCTATATCACTATGACCAATTATGATGATAGCTTCTTACAGGTAGAGGCTATTTTCGAGAAAGATAACCTGAATAATACCCTGGGCGAAGTACTGGCCCGGGCAGGAAAGAAGCAGATCCGGATTGCCGAAACGGAAAAGTACCCGCACGTAACCTTCTTTTTCTCGGGTGGCCGCGAAACACAGTTTGAGGGTGAAAGCCGCCTGATGTGCCCTTCGCCCAAAGTAGCCACCTACGACCTGCAACCAGAAATGAGCGCTTACGACATTCGTGACGCTATTGTGCCGGAGCTGCAGCAGAAGAGCGCTGATTTTATCTGCCTGAACTTTGCCAACCCCGACATGGTGGGCCATACCGGTGTGTTTGAGGCCGCCGTGAAAGCCTGCGAAACCGTGGATACGTGCGCACACGATGTGGCTACGGCAGCTCTGGAAAACGGGTATGACATCATTGTGATTGCCGACCATGGCAACGCCGACATGATGATCAACGAAGACGGCACGCCAAACACCGCGCACACCACCAACCTGGTGCCTTTTATACTTGTGAGCAACGACTTTAAAGGAGAGTTGCGCCAGGGCAAGTTAGGCGACCTTGCCCCCACCATCCTGGACCTGATGGGCCTGGAGCAGCCGGAAGATATGACCGGCACCTCATTGATCATAAGAAACTAAACTTACCGCCGTGGCAAAGTATACTTCCTTTCTTCTTGCAGGCCTGCTGCTGGTCACTGCGGCCTGTGAGCGGCCGGCGCCCCCTGCATCAGACAAGGCAGATACCTATTTTGACCTGACCGCTTACCTGCAGGAGCAAAAGCGGGAGTTGCAGGCAAACCAGCCTATGGTGCTTAAAGCCGTGGCTACGCAGGGGCAGGCGCCGGAGATAAAGGAAACCACTGCCATTGACTGGGAGGATGAACTCACCGTTTTTGAGCAGGTGGATCTGAACCGCCCCTCGCTGCAGGAATACTACACTAAGCAGGAGCAGGTGCTGGAAGACGGCAGCGTGGCCGTGGAGTATACCAAACTACCGGACGCAGAGGCACAGGTAGCTTACCTGCGCCTGCGCCTCTCGCCGGAGGGGCGGCTGCTGCAACTCAACGCGCGGCTGCAGGACGAGAACATCATCTTCTTCTCCAACCGCAGCGTTCAGCTAGACGCTAATGCCCAAACCGGCGATATTTCCAGCTATAAAGTAGAGGGCGTTCAGAAAATGGTTTTTGGCGATTCGCTGCGCTACATGGTGGAAACCAACCTCTGATTTAATTTGCCGCGAAACCGCCTGGAGTGGAATTTCCTTGCCCAAATATTTGTAACTTGTAGAGTTGCTTATACTTGTGCTGGTGCAGGGAACATTACAATTATTTCGATGATGCGCGTTTTTGCCTTGATTATACTTTGCTGCCTTGGCTTTACGCTGACTGGCCTTGCCCAGACAGCGCCAGCGTCCGGCACCCGCAGCTGCGCCACCGAAGCTTTTGGCAAAGTGCTGCAGGTCCAGAACCCGCAGTACCAGCAGCAGGTAGAGCAGGCACAGCAGGCCGTGCAGCAGCAGCTTAGCAGGCAGGGACAGTGGCAGAACCTACGGGCTGCTACCGTTATCACCATTCCGGTGGTTTTCCATGTGGTGTACAACAAAGCCGAAGAGAACATATCAGAAGAGCAGATTCTGTCGCAGTTGGCGGTGCTGAACAGCGACTTTAGAAGACTGAATGCCGATGCTATGAATACGCCGGCCTACTTCCAGGATTTTGCCGCCGACACCCGCATCGAGTTCTGCCTCGCTACCATAGACCCCGCAGGCAACCCCACCAACGGCATCACCCGCACAAAGACCAGCAAGAAAGACTTCGACTACATTTTTGATTACATCAAGAAGTCCGCGCATGGGGGCATCAACGCCTGGGACCGTAACCAGTACCTGAATATCTGGACGGGCAACATCAAAGACGATGTGCTGGGTTATGCCGCGTTGCCGGGCGGAGTTCCTGCCGCTCAGGATGGTGTGGTGCTGCACTTTGCCGCCGTAGGCGCCGCCCCTGCCAATCCCTTTGACTGGGACTTCAACATGGGCCGCACCGCTACCCACGAGGTGGGCCACTGGCTGGGCCTTGGCCACATCTGGGGAACAGAGGATGACTCCTGCAGCGATGACGACGGCATCAGCGACACTCCCAGCCAGAAGAACAGCACCTATGGCTGCCCAAGCGGTATAGAAGACTCCTGCGACAACGGCCCCAACGGCAACATGTACCAGAACTACATGGACTACAGCTCTGACGCCTGTATGAACCTGTTCACCAAAGGGCAGGCTGCTTACATGGAAGCGGTGCTGAACACCAGCCGCAGCAGCCTGTTAAACTCTTTGGCCTGCATCGGCACCATCCGCTCCGATTTTGGCACCAAGTTGAAAAGCGATACGCTGCTGATAGCTGGCAAGAAAATTGACTTTGCAGACGCCTCACAAGGCACCCGCCCAACAGAGTGGTACTGGGAGTTTGAAGGCGGTGTACCTGCCACCTCCACTCAGCAGCACCCCGTGGTTACCTATCCGCAGCCGGGTCTCTACGATGTAACGCTCACGGTATCTAACGGCAGGCTGACCAGCACCGAGGTGAAGGAGGACTTTGTGAAGGTGACGGTAAGCGACCTGACCGTATACCCTAACCCGACCTCTGATTATTTGATTATTGAGCAACCGGCACGCATCCTGGTGCGCCATGTGGAGTTGCTGAATAGCGTGGGGAAGATGGTAGTGGCGGCAGACGTACGGGAGCGCGTGTTACGGCTGGATGTACGCCACCTGCAATCCGGTGTATACTTCCTGCGCCTGACCAGCACCAACGGCACCGAAATCCGCAAGATCAACATTATCCGGTAGCGCGGGAAAACTTGTATTGAAAGAACCCACCCCTTGCCCCTCCGAGGAGGGGATAAGAAGTATGTCTGTATGTAAAGGGAAGGCCTAATCTAAACTTTCCAATTCATAATTTATAATTCCTAATTCATCATTATACAGCGTTTCCCTGCAGCGTCACGACAACTGTTCGTTTGGAGGCGTGGTCGCGGTGTTCGCAGAGGTAGATGCCCTGCCAGGTGCCCAGGTTCAATTCTCCTTTGCTGATTGGGATGGTAACTGAGGCGCCCAGGAGCGCGGCTTTCAGGTGCGCAGGCATGTCGTCGGGGCCTTCCAGGGTGTGGCGGTAGTAAGGTTGGTTCTGCGGCACCATATGGTTGAAGTGGCTCTCGAAATCCTGCCGCACGGTAGGGTCCGCATCCTCATTTATGGCCAGGCTGGCAGAAGTGTGCTTGATGAAGATGTGCGCCAGTCCGACGTTAATATTCTCCAACTCCGGCAGCTGCGCCGTCAGCAGATCTGTAATTAAATGGAAGCCGCGCTTTACGGCAGGCAATCTTATTTCTTTCTGGAACCACTCCATACCAAATTTTGAATGACTTAATTTCAAATTCGTGAGTAAAAATTAATCAACCAGCCTCTCATACGCGCCGATGTCCGGTTTGGTCTTGCTGCGAGTGGCGCCTTTGATATCTTTGAGGATAGCTGGCAGCATTTTCGCCGCGCCGCTGGCAGGGGAGAGGGTATCGAGGCTGAAGTCATACTTGTCTGGTGCCTCAAACTTTGGATCCGCGTTCAGGATATTGCCGTTGCCCTCCAGCTGTGTTTTGTATACCTCAGTGCGGAGAATGTTGTTGCTTACCTCAGTCGCCGCAGTCAGGGGAGCAATCAGCACCTCATCCACAAAAGTGGAGACATCAGAGTAAACAACGGTGTTCACCAGCCGAAGCGATAGCGGTTGGTTTCGTATTTCGGTTTCGGGAATGTAGTCTGCGAGCACGAGCAGGGGCGTTTCGCGCAGAAGCTGGTTCCGGTAACTGGCAATGGTGGAGTACAGAATCTCATACTTGCCGCCGCCCAGCCCACCAAAGCCATACTGCCCGCAGTTAAAAATGAGCGTATTCTCTACCCGCACATCAGAGGTAAAAGCCACGATCCCGTCCAGGAAAGCATGTGCCACCACGCAGCCTTCCACTAAAGTGCCGGCCATACCCGGGTTACCGATGCGCAGGCCGTAGCGGGTGTTCTTGATATCGGCATAGCGGATGCGGTTGCCGCCGCTGGTCGTCAGAATCCGGATGCCCTCCCATTGGCCGGGCGCCGTCAGGTAATCCGCCTCGCGGCGGTACCCGCTGAAGACTACCCGCTCCGTTGGCGTGCCCTGCACCTGCAGCTGCCCCGCCACCAGCAGCACCGACTTATTATAGCCATAGATGCGGGCTCCCTTCGCGATAGTAAGTACGGCATCCTTTGTCACCAGCACCGAGTCGAGAAGCACGTGCGGCTTATCGCTGGCCCAGGTGGAGGTACCGATACTGCCTTTGCGGTGGAAGTAAGCGTTCTGCCCGTACGCCACCAGCTTTACAGCCTGCTCCTGCCCGTTTGTCTGGAAAAGGATGGAGTCGGAAACAAGGAAGGGTTGGTTTTGCTGCGTCGGGTTGATGTTCACCTTCACCAGTACATACAGGCTGTCGCCGCCGCGCAACTCGATGTTGTTGGCCAGCGGGCCTTGCATACCGTTAACCGTGAGCTGATAGGGCGATGAGGGGGCACCCGCCAGTCGCACCTCGTTGATGCGCACTGCCTTCTCGTTGCGGTTGTACACTTTCAGCCGCCGGGTTACGCTGCCGCGGGTTACAAACACCGTATCAAAGAGCACGGTGTCGGCAGAGAACGCCAGCACCGCATCCGGGTCAGTCGTAATCACCTCATCCCTGGGCTCACAGCTAAAAACAGAGAGCAGCAGGAGCAGGGGCAGTATGGCGAGCAGGTATTTCAAATTCGTTAATCGCTTTTGGTGTATCGTTATCCGTTTCTGGTGGATCGACAAATTAAAGTCACAGCTCACGCTAAAGATTGATCTCACAGAAGTATAACTAGTGCTCGACCAATTTAAGCTTTTGGGTTAGCCAGTGTCATTAGAAACTGTGCTTAAGTCTTTTTACGAATCATTTCTAATTCATAATTTCTAATTTTTAAATTGGCGCAGCACTAGTGTTGATTCTCACCAAGATAGGAATTAAAAAGAAAAAAGGATGCAGCGGGGCAAATGTGCCTGCTGCATCCTTTTTTATACTTATAGCTCCACAACGGCTGTTGCTATGCTGAGGCGCCTTCTTTCATTCTTTCGGCATTCTCCGCCATACGCAGCTCCTCCACAAAATCTTCTATACCGCCGTCCATTACATTCGGCAGGTTGTATACCGTGTAGCCGATGCGGTGATCGGTTACGCGGCCTTGTGGGTAGTTGTACGTACGGATTTTGTCAGAGCGGTCGCCGCTGCCCACCATGCTCTTGCGCTGTGCGCCTTCTGCCTCGTTTTTCTTGGCAAGTTCGATCTCGTAGATACGCGAGCGCAGTACAGCAAGCGCCTTATCGAAGTTCTTCAGCTGTGATTTCTGGTCCTGGCACTGGGCCACGATACCCGTTGGAATGTGCGTTAAGCGCACGGCAGAATAGGTCGTGTTTACCGACTGCCCACCAGGTCCGGAAGACATGAACAGGTCTTTGCGGATATCGTTCATGTCCAGGTCAATATCAAGCTCCTCTACCTCCGGCAGCACCACTACCGAGGCAACCGAAGTATGGATACGGCCCTGTGTTTCGGTGGCCGGCACACGCTGCACGCGGTGCACCCCCGACTCAAACTTCAGCTTGCCGTACACGTCCTCGCCGGACATGCCCACGATAATTTCCTTGTAACCGCCAGAAGTACCTTCGGTGGCATCGATGAGTTCTGTGCGCCAGCCCATCTTTTCGGCAAAGCGGCTGTACATGCGGTACAGGTCGCCGGCAAATATAGAGGCCTCGTCGCCGCCCGCACCCGCACGGATTTCCATGATGATGTCCTTGCTATCGTCCGGATCTTTCGGGATCAGCATCTCTTTCAGGAGCTCCTCCATCTCGTCACGCTGCGGCACCAGCTCGTCCAGCTCTTCTTTGGCCATCTCCCTGAAATCCTCATCCTTCTCCGTGGCAATCACCTGCTTGGCGTTGTCGATGTTGCTAAGGATATTCAGGTACTTCTTATATTCAACTACTATCTTGTCAAGGTCCTTATACTCTTTGTTAAGCGACTTGAATTTCTTCATGTCGCTGGCCACGTCAGGCTGGGTAAGTAACTGACCTACCTCCTCAAATCGCTGGTTAATGGCTTCTAACTTATCTAACATGGTGCTTCTCTGGTTTTAGGCTGCAAAGATACAAAATTGCGGCTAAGTTTCTTTTATACCATTACGGCTAAAATCATGTTTCAGGCCCGCACTGGTTGTGCTTCTATAACCCCGGCGGGTACAGGTATAGTTTCGGCAAGCAGCGAAAGATTCAGCGCCTTCTGAAATCCGTGGTCAGGCGAAACATGACATCTATCATTTAGGCTTGCCTGCATTTTATACTTAAAAGCCTTACCTTTGCGGCAGGTATCCGAAAGGGTACAAAATATATTGTAAAACCTACTAAATACGAATAGAAAATGGCTGTTATCAAAGCAACTGACACCGATTTCAAAGCGGTTCTTAGCTCAAACCAAAAAGTGGTGGTAAAATACTATGCTGATTGGTGCGGAAACTGCCGCTTGTTTTCACCCAAGTACAAGCGTTTGTCTGACGATGAGGCATTCACGGATGTGGCGTTTGTGGACGTGAACGCCGAGACGAGCCCTGAGGCCCGCAAACTGGCCAGTGTAACGAACCTTCCGTTTTTTGCTATCTTCCAGAACGGCGAGTTGGTAGATACTGTGGCTGCCAGCAAAGAGGAAGCCGTACGTGACCTGATCAGCAAACTAAACCAGAACTAGAAATGAAGATTCCCGCAATAAAGCAACTGGTAGAGAACTATTCTCTGGAGGAACTGATGGCCGCCGAAAGCGCCATTGTGGACGAGCAGGAGCTGGCCATTGAGGTAGGCGGCGAAGACGAAGGCGAGCAACTGACACACGTGCTGGCAGCAGTCTGGATCCTGAACGAGATGGAGGACAACGGCACCGACTTCAAGAGCGCCCTGCGCATGTACACCCAGAAAGTGCGCGTGTCCATCAGCTAAAACTCGCTGCTATAAACAAAAGCCCCGGAGTTAAGGTGCAAGCGTTAAACTCCGGGGCTTTTTTATGGCTGCTATCTGCTACAGCTTACTGCAGGCAACGTATCAGATATTGCTTCTCGAAAAGTACTCCTCGGCCAGTTTGCTGCCCTGCTCGGTGCAGAGGCCGCGCACATAGTATAAATACATGCTCCGGAACACCTCACTCAGTTCGTACCGCTCAGGCGGAAAGATGCTGGGGTTGATCAGCATGTTGAACTGCTCCATGATAATCTTGATCACCAGCTGCAGGTTGATGTCTTTGCGGAAGTAGCCCTGCAGAATGCCTCTGTTAATAATGTCCAGATCGAGATGGTAATTGTAAGTGTGCAGGTGCTCCATCACCAATCCCCACACACCAGGGTAGTGCTGCTGCAGGTCTATTATAAAGGCCGGGTTCAACTCTTTCAACTCCCCTATGCTTTGCTGCAGCACCAGGAATATCTCCTCCACGGGGTTGGCGGCGTGTTGCAGCATCTGCTTGTCCCGCTTTTCCTGCTCCCGCATATCGTGCAGAATCACCTGCCGCACCATATCAGATTTGTCCTTGAAGAGCTCCTTGTAGGTAGTTTGCCTGATATCGAGCCGGCGCACCAATTCTTCCTCCGAGTTCGCCTCAATTCCCTCCTGCTTAAAAACATGGAGTATCTCCCCAAGTATCGTCTCTAAAAAGCTCATATAGTTTTGTATTAATACCTACAGCGGCGGCGAGTCCTGTGTACGTGCAAAGCCCCAGTTGTGGTTTGAATTACCTGCCAGGCAATTGCATGCAAATTAAGTATAATTTTGTGCTTTCAGGCAACCCCGGCAGGAGTTAGAGTTGGCTGTAGAGGCCAATAAAGAACAGCAACTGCACCAGGTATACCCAGTTGGCGATGCGGTTTTGCTTGTAAATAGGGGCTAACTGGAAGTATACCTGTAGTAGGAGCGCCACAAAAAACCAGCCTACAAAATTAGAGAGCGGGATATTCCCTCCCTGCCAGCTCCAGAAATCAAAGCGCGAGGCCACCGGCTCAATAAAAAAATCGAGTAGCACCATGAGGATAGCGCCAAGTATGGCTTTGAGCACCCACGGCAAGCGGGTAAGGTTGCTGATGTGGCCGGTGGTGTACACCAGCATGAGCCAGTTAAGCCCAATCAGCAGCGGCACTTCCCACACCTTTGTGCCCAGCGCAGCACCATACGAGTAGTTACCGAACAGCAGCCCCGTGTGCACCCCCAACACCTCCGAGAAGAAGCCAACCGCGAAAACAACGGCCGCAAAAAGTATGAAAGCCGCGTTCCAGCGGCGGTGGAAGGCAAAGAGCAGCGTGTTGGTGAGCAGCAGGTTCATGGGCGTGAGCTGCTGGAAGTACTCGGGTTTGCCGCTAAAGCGCAGTCCCCAAAAACCCACCGCATGAAACACCACGAGTATAAACACCGCCAGCGGCAGCGCATATTTCCTGTACTTCCCGGCAACAGGCATTTTATCTAAAACAGCGTTGGTATCAGGCATGAGGTTGCGTTATGTTAGCGGGAGCGGCGGCGGGCGTGAGGTCCGCCACAATTTTTGCCGACAGGAGGCACAGCGGAATACCGCCGCCCGGATGTACGCTGCCGCCGCAGAAGTATAAACCTCTTAGTTTGGAGCTAAAGTTGGGATGGCGCAGGAAAGCAGCCATGCGGTTGTTGGAACTGCTGCCGTACAAAGCCCCGCCAAACGACGAGGTGCGGCTCTCGATCAGCAGCGGGTCCAGCACCTGCTCCTGTTCTATAAGGCCGGCTACATCAGTGTGGAGCATCATGCTTAGCTTCTGCAGCACTGCCTGCCGGGTGTCAGCTGCCAGCTGCTGCCAATCCTGTCCCTGGTTGTGGGGCACGTTCACCATCACAAACCAGTTCTCACTTCCAACTGGCGCATCCTCGGGTGCTGCTTTGGAGGTGATGTTCACGTACACCGTCGGGTCCGGGCTCACGGTTTTATACTTGAAGATGTGCTCGAACTCCTTTTTATAATCCTGGCTGAAAAAGATGTTGTGCACGTGCAGCTGCGGAAATTCTTTTTTGATGCCCCAGTAAAAAATCAGCGCCGAGCTCGAACGCGGTTGCTCCAGCGTTTTCTCCGGTGCCGGCTGGTTGGGCAGCAGCCGGCGGTAGGTCGGCACCACATCCATGTTGCTCACCACCACATCCGCTTTATAGGTGCCCCTGCTTGTTTCCACGCCTGTTACCTTACCTTCTTCGGTGATGATGCGCGTGACAGGCTCGTTATACTTAAACTGCACGCCCAGCTCCTCCGCCAGCTTTACCAGACTTGCCGCAATGGCATAAATACCGCCAACCGGGTAAAACGCACCGATGTTGTGCTCCAGGTGCGGGATGATGTTGAGCGTGCCGGGTGCCTGGTACGGGTCGGAGCCGTTGTAAGTGGCAAAGCGGTCGAGCAGCTGCACAAAGCGCGGGTCTGAAAATTGCCTGGCATTCTCCTGGTGCATGGTGGTGGTAAGGCCGAGGTCGGAGAGGCAGCCCATCGCCTTGAGCACATCCTTGCTCAGGTAGGTATCGAGCCGGTGCAGCGACTTGTGCAGAAACGTATCTGCCGTTCCCTGGTACAGCCGGTCGCTCTTGGCCAGCGCCTCCCGCACCTGCTGCCGTGGCACGCCCAACTGCTCCTCTGCCTCCACGGCAAACTTACCGGCATCAGCATATGCTTTTACGTGGCTGCCGTCGGGCCAGAAGTAGTGCGTAATCGGATCGAGGCGGGTATAGGTGAAGTAATTTTTAGGATCGCGCCCAGCGAGGGTGAACAGCTCGTCTACCAGGTGGGGCAGCGTAAACAGCGAGGGGCCGGCATCAAAACGGTACTTGCCCAGCCAGAACTCGTGCATTTTGCCGCCAAAGGTGTTGTTGGCCTCCAGCACCGTTACATCATAGCCCTTCACGGCTAAGCGTACGGCGGTGGCAATGCCCCCGATTCCTGCCCCGATGATGGCTGCTTTCGTCATACCCTAAATTACGATTTTATACTTGTTGTGCAGTAAACTGCCGTAGCCAGCGAAAGGTTTTTCAGATTTATACCTTGCCAAACACCTTTCGATAAATCGGTTTCCGCATGCTGAACTGTGCCAGCATGAGCGGGTACAGTAGTGCATCCAGCGGTGCAAAACCGGTGCTGAACGTGATGATATCGTGGATAACGGCTCCGCTGCCATTTTTGGTGATGAGGTGCTTGTGGTGCCAGCGCCGCAGGGGAGGGGGCAGCACCTGGCCTTCGTCTATAAAGTATGCCTCGGTTTCTGTTACCTTTCTATCGATGATCAGGCTGGTCCAGCGGAAGGATTTGATACCCGTCTGCAGTTCTACCTCCACCACATCACCCGGCTCGGACCCATCGAAGCGCAGCAGTTGCATCTTGGGGTAGGGCGGCGATAGCTTTTGAAACAGCTGCTCGTCAAAGGCATTGAACACGCTTAGGAAATCTTGCTGCACGTATGTGCGGAGGTGAAGCTGCATGGTTAGTGTAGGGTTCTATTTATACTTCTTGGTTTCTATTTCCTGGCGCAAGCGTCCGCTTGTGCCTACTTGCAGGGATACATTTGCTGGCATTCAAACTAATTTTACCTCATTATTGTCATTTCGAGTGCAACGAGAAATCTATTTAAAATTCCAGATAGATTTCTCGTTGCACTCGAAATGACAAGGGGTTTGAGAAGCAATAAGTTTGATTTGAAAGCAAAAGCGGGCGCAAGAGGTAGCCCTAATCCTTCTCAGCTGTATCAAACCACCCCTGCCCCCAGAGCTACGCTTGCTAGTTTCGAACTCGCGTTCTCACTAGTCCAAGGAGGGGAATCTTCCTTCTTTATACTTTTAACCTCTTCCCAGCACTAAAGTTATACCTGCTGCAAAAGAAAGGCCGCTGCAAGTATACATGCAGCGGCCTTTTTTATACTTGTAGCTGATCAACAACCAGCCATTAGCTATCAAGAATCAACTCAACAGGTTGTCGATGTCTTCTTTCGTCAGGCTCTTGATCACGGTTTCGTCGGTGCTGATAAGGTCGGTAACAAGCTGAATCTTGCGGTTTTGCAGCGCCAGGATCTTTTCCTCCACCGTGTCTTTGGTGATGAACTTGTAGGTGAACACCGTTTTCTGCTGCCCGATTCGGTGCGCGCGGTCTACCGCCTGGGCCTCCACAGCCGGGTTCCACCACGGGTCAAGTATAAACACATAGTCGGCGGCAGTCAGGTTCAGGCCCACACCACCGGCTTTCAATGATATCAAAAATACCCGGATGCTCTCGTCTGTCTGGAAACGCTCCACCTGCTCCTGGCGGTTCTTGGTATTGCCATCCAGGTACGTATAGGTGATTTCTTTTTCATCCAAAGACTTCCTGATGATATCGAGATGCTTTACAAATTGACTGAAGATAAGTACTTTGTGCCCCTTCGCTACCACGTTCCTGGTCATGCGCAGTATTTCCTTCAGCTTACCCGACTCCCCCTCATAGCCTGCATCGGTCATGAGCGGGTGGTTGGCAATCTGGCGGAGTTTCGTCAGGCCCTGCAAGAGCATGAACTGCGTGTTGCCCGGCCCGTGCTCCTCCAGGTTGGTAAGTATCTTGTTGCGGTAGTAGGATTTCGTCTCTTCGTAGGCGTGCTCCTGCTCCTCTGTCATTTTGCAGAAGGTGGTGTGCTCGATCTTCTCCGGCAGCTCCTTGGCCACCTGCGATTTGTGCCTGCGAAGTATAAACGGCTTGATGAGCGCGTGCAGCTTGCGTGTTTTCTGCTCGTCCTTCTCCTTCTCAATTGGCTTCAGGAACTCGTTGCGGAAAAAGTGCTGATTGCCCAGCAGGCCCGGATTAATGAACGACATCTGCGACCACAAATCCATCGTGCTGTTCTCCACCGGCGTGCCGGTAAGTATAAGCCGGTGCCGCGACTTGAGCGAGCGCACCGCCCGCGAGGTGTTGGAGTCCGGGTTCTTAATAGCCTGCGACTCGTCCAGAATGATATAGTCGAAGTAGTAGTTCAGCAGCAGCTCCGCATCCAACCGCACGATGCCGTAGGAGGTCAGGATCACGTCGTAGTTGTTGAACTGCTCCACATCCTTATCGCGGTAAGTGCCCGTGTAGTTGAGAATGCGCAGTTCGGGCGTAAACTTCTGGGCCTCGTTCATCCAGTTATACACCAGCGAGGTCGGCATCACGAGCAAAGAGGCCGCTCCGGCGTCGCTTTCCTTGCGGTGCTGCAGCATTGCCAGCGCCTGTACCGTCTTACCAAGGCCCATGTCGTCGGCAAGGCAGCCCCCGAAACGGTAGTTCTGCACGAAGTGCAGCCAGTTGTAACCGGCCTTCTGGTACGGACGTAATTCGCCCACAAAACCCGCCGGCAGCGGCTGGTCTTCGATGGTATCGAACTCGCGCAGTTTCTCCAGCTTGCGGCTCATGGTTACGGTGGCGAGGTTGCCGTTTTGCAGGTCGTTTACCAGCGCCATGTGGTGCTTTTTCAGCGTCAGCTCGTTTTCACCCTCAGCAAAGGCAAACAGTTCGATGTATTGCGTAAACCACTCCTCGGGGATGATGGCCACCTGCCCGTTCGGCAGCAGGAACTCGTTGTTTTTGGTGAGAATGTGGTTCTTGAGCCGGATAAACGGAATCTGAAACTCACCGAAGCTAACAGTGCCGTAAATATCAAACCAGTCGTTTTTCTCGGTGATCCCGACATCGAGTGTTATCTCGCCTATAAAGTAGTTTTTACCGCTCTTGTTCCCCTGCTGTACCGTAAAGCCCAGTTCCTCGAGCCCCTGCAGGTTGCTGTTGAGCCACGAGAAGGCTTCGCTCTTGTCCAGCACTGCCTGCCCGTTCTTCACCTCCAGCGCCCGCTTGTTCAGCTCCTTCACAAACTCCTTCTCATGGTTCACATCGCGTATAAGCTTGTGGAACACATAGGAATCCGGCGTCTTTTCCATACTTACACTGATGCGCTTGGCCTCCTGCGCCTGCACCATGTAGTCGCCATACTTGAACGAGAGATCAAAGAGGATCTTGCTGCTTACTATGCTGCCACGCTCTGTCCGCGCCTCGCTGTTGCCGGCTACTCTCACGGCAGCGGGCGCCTCTGTGGCGGCTACCTCGGAGAACTGCAGGTACGGGCTCGGTTCATACTTCTCGGCATTGATGCGGAAGCCTTTGGCATGCACATCAAACTGCTCTACCAGGGGCGCCACAAATTTGCTGTAGTAATTCTCCTCCACCGAGCGCGGCACCACAATAAAACGCTTGTTCAGGAAAGGCTGCAACTTCTTACCGTCCACGTCCTTTTCAAAACTGTATACCACATCGTTCAGCAAAAGCCACGCAGGCTCATAGCAGATAAGGGAGGCATTGCGGTACTGGAACTCCAGTTTTTCGCCGCCATACTTGAGCGTGGGGAAGTAATGGGTGTTGTCGTCGTTGCGCATGAAGTGGAACAGCACCGTGGCGCGTTCCGGGGCAAGCTTGATCTGCTTCCAGGTTGGCTCGCCGTCCTTGCCCATGATAAAGGTTAGCTTGTCGTGGCGCAGCAGCTCTAGGATTTTGCCCATGCGGCCCTGGATGTAGTGGCTGATGGTTTCCTGCAGCCCCTTGTCGCCCCGCTCCGCATCGTACGTCTTCAGGAAAAACTCAACCGGCGACACCTTCTTTTTGGTGGAGAAGCGCTTGAGCACCGCGTCCTGCTGCACCTGGTCGATGAGCTGGATCAGCTTGAAATCGTTGGCGTCGAGGCGCGCGGCAAACTCATCGGCGTTTTTGGCTGAGATGTTCTGGTGCTGGAGCGTCAGTTGACCCCGGCTGTTTACCTGTACCACAAAAGACTCAAACAGATAACCCAGATATTCATGCTCAAAGAGAGAATAGATTATCTGAAAGGGCTGCGTAGTATAAACTTTCATGCCAACGACAATTTTAGGACTCCAAACTTAATCCTAAAACTGCTCTTTTCCTACGGAAAAGGCACCTTTTAACTTGTATTACGCCATGTTTAACTAATTCTTTTGGAGAATAGCCAAAGCTAACCATTGTTTAGCCATCAATAACAGAGGAGGGCGTTTTGCTTAGATGTTCTCGGTTACCGATAGGGCTGCGGCTTTGTTTGCCGGACGGATGGAGACAAGCATCGTGATAACCACGATGGCCAAAGCAGTGAAGACGAAATCGGAAACTTTCATTTTAACCGGATAGGCCTCCACCACCGAGGAGGCAATGCCCATACTTACAATGCTGAAGTTCTGCTGCAGGTTGCAGATGAGCATGCCAAGCGTGAGGCCGTACGCAGCGCCAATGCACGCTACCAATGCTCCCTCCAGCAAGAATACGTTGCGGATGGCTTTGGCCGTGGCGCCCATGGAGGCAAGTATGGCAATGTCCTTTTTCTTGTCGATCACCAGCATGGAGAGGGAGAAGAAGATGTTGAGGGAGGCGATGCCAAGTATAAACGCGAAGGTGATGAACACGAAAAGCTTCTCCACTTTCACGGCGCGCAGCAGGCTGGTGTGCTGTTCGTCGGAGTTCTGTACTTTAAACTCCTGGCCCAGCAGGGTCTGCAGCTCGCGCTTTACCTGCTCAATGCGCTGGCCCTGCGCCACCTTTATTTCCAGTGCCGTGCGGCGGCGGCCATACTCCAGCAGTTCTGCGGCAAAGTTCAGGGGCACGAACACGTAAGAGTCATCGTACTGCCGCTCGATGGCGAAGATACCGCCCGGCAGAATCTCAAGACTGTTGAAGGAGGCCTCCGGATTCATTGGGTTAAAGTTGACGTTGCGCGGGTACAGGAACTGCAGGGGCACAAACTGGTTGTTCGGCCGCACCGAAAGCTGGTACTGCACGCCCCGGCCCACCAAGGCCCTGTACTTGTTGTTCAAGTATAAATTGCCACTGCCTTCCACCACCGACGAGTCCACCTCGTTCTGTTCAAAGTAGTTCTCGCTAACGCCCTTTATCTTCACCACCATCTGCCGCTCGTTGTAGCGCAGCAGCGTATTGTCCTCAATCACCTCCGACACCACTGCCACACCCGGCGTATTGCGGATGCGGTTCATGAACTCCGTGTCCGTCTCGAAAGATTTGCCCTCAGCAGCCGTGATTTTCAGATCAGGGTCAAAGCTGGAGTAGATCTCGCGGATCAGGTCCTCGAGGCCGTTGAACACCGACAGTACGATGATGAGCGCCGCCGAACCTACCGCCACCCCAATCATGGAGATGTTGGAAATAATGCTGATGATGTTCCTCTTCTTCCGGGAGAAGAAGTATCGCTTCGCTATGAGAAAAGGTACATTCATCGGGTTTGTTGATGTTATTCGTTTTTCGTTGATCGTGTTTCGCTGTTGGCTGCATTAGCTCCGCTTTCGCAACAACGGCTCCCTAACTTACAACTCGTAACTCAGAACTCAGCACTCGGAACTCCAAAATCTATTTCCACGCTTTCACAATCAGGCCGGTGCCGGACTTATGGTTTCCGTTCACATCCATCCAGTTCAGCACAAAGCTGATCGGGAAGGTAACCAGATAGTAGAGCGGCAGCAGCAGGAAGAAAATTTTAGAGGTGTTGAGCAGCAGCATCGGGTACTTCATCGATAAGCGCCAGGAAATTTGCCCCGGCTTGCCGTAAGAGTAACGTGCCTGCACCTTGCTGAAGCCAGCAAGGTGGAGTTTCTCCTCAATCTCGTAGATGTTGTAGCCATCACGCACGTGCTCCTCGATAAAAGAAGTTTCCTCGTCGCCGTGCACATCAGAGCCACCCTGGTCGGATGGGGTAGAGATGAGCAGCATGCCGCCGGGGCGCAAAGACGCCTGAAAGTTACGGAACACCTCCACATCCTCCAGAATGTGCTCCATCACATCCACCGACAAAATCAGGTCGTAGCTGTCGGGCTGGCGGTACTGCACCAGATCACCGATTTTAAAGAGCACATTGTGGCGGCCGATGGCGCGGATAAAGCGGTTACTGTCCGATATCTGCTCCTCCTTCACGTCCACTGCCAGAATGTTCCACTTGCTGCTCATGCCCGAGAGGTAGTACGTATACTGCCCAAAGCCGGAGCCTGCATCCAGTATGTGCATCTCCTGGTTGCGGCGGCCGTCTGCCCACTCCCTCAGCTCCTTGTGCACATGCCAGGTGCGCAGCAGAAGCAGGTCAAGCAATTTAAAGAAAACGCGGCGCAGGAAAGGGGTCTTGTTGAATACATCACCAAGCACCCGCTTTATCGGGTCATACTGCATAAGGGTGTTCTGCGGCTATCAGGCTACTTGTTGGGATACGTCTCATCGTCCTCGTCGTCCTCACGCGCAGGAGGGATTTCCAGGTTATCAAACAGTTTGTCTATCTTGGCGGCATACTCGGCGGTATCATCCAGGTAGAAGATAAGCTCGGGGATAATGCGTGCCTGGTTCTTGATGCGCTGCGCCAGCAAGTGGCGGATGGTTTTCACGTTTACGCGCACCTCCTGCAGTACTGTCTCGTTGTTCTGCGCCATCATCACGCCCAGGTATACTTTGGCCACGCCCAGGTCGGGCGACATGCGCACCACGCTTACTGATATAAAGGCGCCTGCAAACAAATGCGGGACTTCCCGCTGAAAGATGTCAGCCAGTTCCTTTTGAATCAGGCGCGAGAATTTCTGTTGTCTTTTACTTTCCATACGAAGATGCAAATATCATATTAATTTCGCATTTTTACCCCAAAAGGCAGCCACTCATTTCAAGGCGGATGCTTTTTGAAGCGCTACTAAGGCAAAGGCACTTACCGTTTTGGCGGATGGTCCTGCACCTGCAGCCGCAGGGTATCACAAGAGGGCCGTTTTGCCCTTGCCATGGCCTGGCGCCTTTTATTTTTGTAGTTCCTTCTAACTCTGTCTTTCCTTGATAAGTTACTTCCGTAGTGTACTGCCTTCACGCCTTATCCTGCTTCTTATACTCTTTCTGGGCTTGCAATTGCCACTGGTGCTGTGGGGCATTCCGGGCACGGCGCCCGAGCTGCTGCACATGCTGGTGGGCCAGCGCATGGCCGACGGTTACCAGATGTACCGCGAAATTTACGACAATACGGCCCCGCTTACGGCCATGGTGCTGTGGCTGGTGGATGTGCTGGCCGGCCGCTCTTTCCTGGCTTACCGGCTTACGGCGATGGGTTTGCTGCTGCTGCAGGCGCTGCTGCTCAACTACAACCTGAACCGCCATAACGTGTACGTGAGCCAAAACTACCTGCCGGCTTTGTTGTACCTGGTGCTCGGCAGCCTCTCGTTTGAGTTTAACATGCTCACGCCCCTGCTTATTGGCAACACGTTCCTCATCCTCTCCCTGCCTTATATCGTCACCCTCAACCGCGAGGGCTACGACAACAACCGCCTCTTTGTAGGTGGGTTTATGCTGGGGCTCGCAGCATTAAGTTACCTGCCCCTGGCGATGTTCCTGGTGGTGGGCATGTTCGCCGTGCTTTTCTTCGCAGCAAACACGTTTCGGAGTATGATGCTCATGTTTTGCGGGTTTGCATTTCCGTACGCCATGCTGCTGACCTACTACATGTACACCAACACGGTGCCCGAATTTATGGAGCTGCACCTGCTCCGGCCCTGGCAGCTGCAGGTTACGTTCCTGCGCCCACCCTCTGATGTTGCCATCCTGATGCTAATTCCGGGCCTGCTGCTTTTGCTGTCGCTGATCAGTGCGGCTTCCCTGCCACAGCGACTGGTTTTCCAGGTTAAGTTTCAGCAGCTGATGTGGGTGTGGCTAATTGTGAGCTTGCTGGTAACCTTCACCCGCGACGAGATAACGGTTGCCACGTTTATACTTCTGCTGCCGCCCATTGCCTACTTCAGCCAGTTCTTTTTTACCTCCAACCGTAAGCTTTGGATACTGAACACGGTGTTTCTGGTGGCCCTGGCGGGCGTGCTGCTGCTGCGCTACCGCACGGTTATCGGCATAAATGAGCTGCTGCAGGTAAACGAGTCGCCGATGCTGCTGGAAGAGGAGGAGCTGGCCCGGGTGCCAATGAAAAACAGCACGGTGCTGGTATTGGGCAACGACATCAGCTACTATGCCTACAACAAGCCCGTTACCCCATACCTGAACTGGCAACTGGCGCAGCGCCACTTCGGCAGGCTAAGCGAGTACCGGGCAGTGTTTCTGCTGCACGAGAACTTTAAGCGGGAGCAGCCCGAGTTTATCGTGGATAAAGCAGGCCTGATGCCCGAGTTGATGTATAAGCTCCCCAACATCTTCGGCAAGTATGAGCAGACAAGCGATCCGGCTATTTATAAGCTAAAGTAGTATTCTGCAGCTTTATGCCTTACCCACCCCTGCCCCTCCAAGGAGGGGAGTATCCAGCACGTGTCATGAAGCAAGTAGATTCCCTGTCATCCTGAAAGGATCTTGGTGGAAGGGAGGTTAAGCAGGAACCACATTGCTTGTACTTTAGCCAAAGCAACAACATAATTTCCCTCCTCGGAGGGGCAGGGGTGAGATCATCAACTGAAGCAAGTATAAACAGCAAGAGCCGCCTTCATCAGGCGGCTCTTGCTGTTTATACTTGTTCTCTGCTTAGCAGGCAGCTATTTTGTCAACCCTTGTCTGGTGGCGGCCTCCTTCAAAAGCTGTGGTCAGGAAAGCCCTTACCATGTCTTTTGCGACCTCCTCTGTTACAAAGCGTGCCGGAATGCAGAGAATGTTAGCGTTGTTATGCTGGCGCGCCAGTTCTGCTAACTCTACCTGCCAGCACAGGGCGGCACGTATTTCCTTGTACTTGTTGGCGGTGATGGCCACTCCGTTTCCGCTGCCGCAGATCAGGATGCCCAAATCTACTTCCTTTTTGATTACCGCTTTTGCCAATGGGTGCACATGGTCCGGGTAGTCCACGGATGCATCTGAATCAGGTCCGAAATCCTTTATTTGATGCCCGAGCTCTGCCAGCACTTCTTTCACCATGGCTTTGTAAGTATAGCCGGCGTGGTCGCCTCCAATTGCAATCGTCTGTGCCATTAGCTTTGTGTGTTTTGTTCGTTCAGTCGTTTCAGGTCCTTTTTACGGATATTCTGCGAGATCTGTATACTTGCCTCATACAACAGCATGAGCGGAAGGGAAATCAAAATCTGACTCACGATATCCGGCGGCGTAATAATGGCTCCAACCACAAGTATAATTATAAGCGCGTGGCGGCGGTACAGCTTCATGGTTTCCGGCGATACCAGTCCCGCCTTTGTCAGGAAGTATACGATCACCGGCATCTCAAACATAAACGCACAGGCCAGGCAAAGCGTGGTCAGCGTGGAGATGTAAGAAGACAGGTCAAACTCGTTGATGATGGACGGGTCCACCTGATAGCTCGCCATGAAGTTAATGGAGATCGGCGACACCACATAATAGCCAAACAGTAGCCCCAACAAAAACAGAACTGACACAAAGAACACGGCACCACGCGAGTTTTTGCGTTCCTGTGGGTACAGGCCCGGCTTCACAAAACGCCAGATCTCCCAGAAGGCATACGGAAAGGCGCAAGCCAGGCCGAGAATAACCGACACCATCAGGTGCATGGCAAACTGCCCGCTCATCTGCCGGCTTTGAATGGTAAATCCCATTTCCTCAAAGCAGAGCGCCTGCGTTCCAAAATACTGGCCTACATCGCACATCACCCTGTAACTTAGGAAATCGGTGCGCGAAGGGGCCAGTATGATATCATGGAAAACAAAGCCCTTTGCCAGAAAAGCAATAATGGCAAACACAAATATTGAAGCGCCTGCCCTGATCAGGTGCCACCGCAATTCTTCCAGATGGTCTACAAAAGAAAGTTCCTTTGCTTCATCTTCTACATATGGTTGATCCATTAAAAGCGGCTCCTTTTATACTTTGTTTTAGTAAGCGAACAGCGGATACTCCTGCATCCACTTGTTAATGTCAGTGCGCACAGCCCCGATTTTGCTGTCATTGTCGTGGTTTGTCAGCACATTGTCAATGTACTCCACAATCCGGTTCATATCCTGCTCCTTCAAGCCACGCGTGGTGATGGCGGCTGTACCGATGCGCATGCCCGACGTCACAAACGGTGACTTATCATCGAACGGCACCATGTTTTTGTTAATCGTGATATCGGCTTTCACCAACGTGTTCTCGGCCAGTTTGCCGGTAATACCTTTCGAGCGCAGATCGATCAGCATCATGTGGTTATCGGTGCCACCTGATATGATGTTGTAGCCGCGCTCCAGGAATGCCTTGGCCATGGCCTGGGCATTTGTCTGCACCTGCTTTATATAACCAAGGTAATCGTCAGAAAGTGCCTCGTAATAAGCTACCGCTTTCGCTGCGATCACGTGCTCTAGCGGTCCGCCCTGCGTACCCGGGAAAACTGCGCCATCCAGTACCGACGACATCATGCGTGTTTCGCCTTTTGGTGTCTTCAGGCCGAATGGGTTCTCAAAATCCTTGCCGAGCATAATCATACCGCCACGTGGGCCGCGCAGTGTTTTGTGCGTGGTAGTGGTTACGATATGGCAGTGCTCAAACGGGTTATTCAGCAGCCCACGCGCTATGAGCCCGGACGGGTGGGAGATGTCTGCCAGCAGCAGGGCACCCACTTCGTCGGCTGCCGCACGTAGTTTCTTGTAGTCCCAGTCGCGGCTGTAGGCCGAGGCGCCACATATAATCAGTTTCGGCTGCTCACGGCGCGCCGTTTCCACCACTTTGTCAAAATCAATCAAGCCAGTTTCCTGCTCCACGCCATAAAACGACGGGCTGTACAGTTTTCCTGAAAAGTTAACCGGAGAGCCGTGCGTCAGGTGCCCGCCATGCGACAGGTCAAAACCCAGGATCTTATCGCCCGGCTGCAGCACCGCCAGCATCACGGCCGCGTTGGCCTGCGCACCAGAATGCGGCTGCACGTTTACCCACTCCACGCCAAACAGCTCCTTTGCACGGTCGATGGCTAACTGCTCTGATTGGTCTACAATCTCGCAACCGCCATAATAGCGCTTGCCCGGCAGGCCTTCGGCATACTTGTTCGTCATCACGCTGCCCATGGCCTCCATCACCTGGTCCGATACAAAGTTTTCGGAGGCGATAAGTTCGATGCCGTGCGTCTGGCGTGCTTTTTCTTGTGCTATAAGGTCAAATATGGCTGTGTCTTTTTGCATCAGTGGGTTGGTTTAATGAGCTGTCAAAATTAAAACTTGCACCCGAATAAACCAATGTTTCAGAAGTTTATATACGAGGCGTGGAGGCCCCTCAGATTTCGCACTGATACTTTTTTCTATGCAAACAG
The DNA here is from genome assembly GCF_001611675.1 of Pontibacter akesuensis. NCBI lineage: Bacteria > Pseudomonadati > Bacteroidota > Cytophagia > Cytophagales > Hymenobacteraceae > Pontibacter > Pontibacter akesuensis. The sequence goes on from NZ_CP014766.1 coordinate 1,943,673, forward strand.
GCGGTAGGGCAAGCGCTGCCTTATACTTGAGGTCAGAGCCATTGCCCCTTCCTGTCGCTGCTTCTCCGCTAAAGCGGGTACAAAAAAAGAGGCCCGATGCTTTCGCACCGGGCCTCTTCCTGTTATTTAGTATAGCCAGCTTACTGCTTTACTACTCTTACCTGACGTACCTGGCCGTTGATCTCTACCGTCAGTACGTACATGCCGCTGCTCAACTTATCGTACACAGGCAGTTGCACTTCATTTTGGCCGCCGTGCAGCATTTCAGACTTCGTGTACACCTGCTGACCAGAGATGCTGTGCAGCACCAATCTTGCTTCACCAGCTTCCTCTGCGGTTACGAACACCTTCGTGTTGTAGTTGATTGGGTTTGGCGACACCAGCACCTGCAGTTCTGATGTGCTGGATTCCAAGTTAACAGCTACCACTTTGCTGTACTCAAACGTGCCATCCAGGTCTACCTGCTTTAAGCGGTAGTAGCGGATGCCGCTGGTGTTCAGGCTGTGAATGAAGGCATAGTCTACTTTCGTGCTGCTATTGGTTACCTTGCTTTCTACCTGGCCTACTTTCGTAAAGCCATCCTTCTGGTTAACCGCCATCTCCACCTCGAAATGGGAATTATTTGTCTCTGAAGCAGTGCTCCACTTCAAAGCCACGCCATTGCTCTGAACGGCCGCAGTGAAGGAGATGAACTCTACTGGGAGAGGTGCTGCTGCAGTGGCATTGCCTACCACATACTGATTCTTGATTACTCCATCAGAACTGTGAACGATATCTCCGCTGTGCGACCCTTGTGATGTTGGTACATAACGCACATAGATTAGCTTTTGACTAACGCCTCCATCTTGTTCAAGAGGAAAGAAGTGACCTCTAACCCACGGTCCATTCTCCCCTGACACAGAGATTTCGAAATTAGTTGGAGCACTCATTGATACACCACCACCTAAGTTGTTTCCTGACATTGTATAGTACTGTGGATCAGAAGCGACACCCACAGTAGTACTGAATGGCTCTTGCGTTCCTGTTATGATAATTTCTGGTATCGCTACATCAAAAGCTTGCGAAGTGGCTGTGCCCTCATCGGTAGTTACAGTAATTGGTCCGTCAATAGCCCCTACCGGCACAGAAACAGTTAAGCTTGTTCCGTCAGCATTAGCGGCAGAGATTACAGCCTCTACAGGTGCTTCGCTTCCACTAAAGTAAACTTTATAAGTACCAATGTTTAGTCTTGTACCATTAATGATAACTCCATCATTAATTCTGCCTGATGTTCGAGAAAGAGAGGTAATAGTTGGCTTTAGTATTGTAAGGATAACATCTGAATAACCTAAACCATACATGTTTGTATATACAGTCAACTTACTTGTCACGGCCCCTTCCGGCACAACAACTGTTACACTTGTAGCGCTTGTACTAATAGGCACTGCGGTCACACCTCCGAAAGACACAGAATATGTTGAACCCAAGTCTGTTCCATGAAGAGTGATTGTTTCTCCCTGTTTCGCTTCCGTTATTGTTACCCCTTGGCTGTTGGTAATGTAAGTAACACTAGGTCTAATAAAAGTAAACTTCTCCACTGTAGTAACTGATACAGAACCTATTGTCAATTTGAAAGTACTTGTTATACCTGATTTAATACGAACCTTTACTTCATTTGCTGTAGCACTAATAAGTTCCGTACTATTTCTCCCTAAATTAACAGAAGTAGTATTCTGTAAATTTTCACCATAAAAAGTTACTATTGTTCCTTCTCCACCAAATGTAGGAGAGAAACTTGAAACAACGGGATCTGAAGAAGGCTCTACTTGGCCTTTTAGCTCGAAGTCATCAAAAAGTATTAAACCGCCATTATTAGACACCCCTCTGAATCTTAAGCTTAAATTGCTTACGCTAGGGATGGGATTCTTATTGACATCTTCCGTAAGTGTTATTAATTGCCAAGTCTCGTTTCCTACTGCACCTACTGTTAGTTGCGTCCAGTTCTGCCCATCAACACTATATTCCACTACAGGAACAACAGTAGACTCCTTAAATACACCAAACGAGAGGCTCTGACTAATATATTTGGCCGTATTTATTCCACTGATTACAAATTGTTCCGTGTCAAAAAGGGAAATATTATTCCCTCCTGATGCGCCACTATAGCCCGTTGAGACATCATATTCCCAAACAATACCATCTCCTGAAAAAGACAAATTATCATTGTCAAAATTGGCAGCAGCATTATAATCCGGAATAAGAGCATAGTCGTCAATAGGAGCATTGCCTACCGTTTCCTTAAAAATTGTAACAGCACTACCTGATTGCGCCTGAGAATACCCGGCCATACAAGTAAAGAGCAGCAGCAGTAATAGCTTTGCTGTATTTTTCCCCAAAAGGAATTTGAAAAGGGTAGAAGTTCGAGCCATAGCCTAGCAATTAAATAAACCTGAAAAAAAAATTAAATATTAATAATAGAAAGTTCTTAGCTGTGTGATTTCTCTGCAAAAGTAGCTTATGCAATAGGACATATAATACCTTGAGAAATTTATTTGGCGAAAGTTGTGCAACTCGACCTAGCTCCGCAATAAGTAATTATTTAACACTCTCTGTCTCTTTCGCTTAAGCTCTTCTTATATCACGCCATAAATATAGTGCAAAGATAACACAACTGGCAAATTATTTTTTGTGAATTTCTATATAATTATAGCATCATATAGAGTTTTGCGAATGATTAGCTTTCACTGAAGCTTGAGTACTATTATTAATTGAATAATAAGAAGTATGGTTAAAAAGGTATTTAACCTTCTTTTTGAGCTTGTAACGGTTAAAAATAGCAAATAAACAACGTCAATAACAAGTAGGCCATACTTGTTATTTGCGTAACCCTCTAAAGCTGAACAAGCAAACTGCAGCCTATATCTTTAATTTTTTTTATTGCTGTTATATTAAATAAATTTTATTAAAGGCATTAAGCTTTGCTTATATATATAACATTTAATACTTTTGGTCAGAAAATCTATTGACCCCCAATCATTTTCTTTATAAAAATAATACCATAAAACGTTTTAAACATTTTAAATTCATAATTTATATGAAACAAACTCTACTCAATAAGCCTAATCTCTGCTACAGAGGTTCATCAGGCAAAGCTGTCCAATTCAGCGGCAGTTATAAATGGACGCTCCGGGGTTTATTCATGCTCCTTGCTTTTACCTTAGCAAGTGCTACGGTTATGGCTTCACATTTCAAAGGAGGGCAAATAACTTATAAATATTTAGGCGGAGGCCAGTACGACATGATCATTACGGGGTACTGGGACAAAGATGCTGTTGAAAGTATACAGCCTTACTATGAAGGTGCCCCAAAGCTCAACACGCCTTCACTAACTGTTTCCAAGACACTGCTCCCGGATGGTAAAACCATTGAACACGTACAGAAGCAGCGGTTAACCTGGTCTAAACCCGGCCTGTACCAGGTTTCCTGGAAAAGCTGCTGCCGTATCAACGGTTCTAACTTTGGCTCTGAGCAAAATGGATTGTTTGCCGCAGTAAATTATAATCCGGAGGCGCCCAGTTCATCACCACAATTTTACGATGTGCCTATCTTCAACTTTAACGTTGATAATAGCATAAACTATAGCCTTAACATGGAGGACGCTGAAGGTCATGAGCAGGAGTACTCCCTGGAGGTGCCTTTTGGTTTAAGCGGAGATCCGTACAGACTGATGGTCCGAACAGGATTCAGAATCAGCAATGATGGCACAGTAAGCTGGTCAAGACCTATGAAGGGGTTGTGGCTTGTAAACGTAAAGTTGCGCGAGAAAATAAATGGGCAGTACACCGGCGCTTTCATATTACGTGACTTTATACTGAATATTACAGACAGCAATAACAAAGCACCTCTATTTACACAGATACAGCCACAAACTGTGGAGGCAGGCCAAACCTTTAACCTTGAAGTACTAGCCATTGACGCAGCAGGACAAAACGTAAGCCTGAAGGCAAGTGGCTCTGTATTTGAGAAAGGCGCTGATTTTGCACAGATTGCCACTGGAAACATAGCCAAAGGCATTTTCACCTGGACACCGACCACAGCCGCGATAGGCAACTATAATGTACAGTTCACAGCAACTGATGACAACCTGGTGCCGCTTTCTTCACAGATAATTGTTCCAATAACCGTGATTCCTGCTACCAGTTTATGTGCTGTTGTAGCATCTGCTGCAGTAGAACAACAGCCTTGCGGTGAGACCTCGAACGGCAGGGTTCGTTTAAGTGGCAACCAGGGCACAGCACCTTATACTTACTCGCTGGATGGCGGCCAAACCTATCAAGCTTCTGATCTGTTTGAAGGAGTTGGCAGTGGATCATACGCCGCTGTGGTAAAAGATGCAGCAGGATGTATTAGCCAGGCTACTACTGTAAATATCTCTGCAGTGCCGCTTCCTGTAGTCGTATTTAACGAGGCCGAGATATATGTATGCGAGAGTGCGGCTCCGTTTGCACCTGCTGGTGCCAACCCTAAGGGCGGCGTTTATGAAAGTACTTATATAGTGAATGGCCTCTTTAACCCAACACTTGCAGGACCAGGCAGACATGCTATTACATATACATACACCAACAGCAACGGGTGCAGCAACAGCGCTACTCAGTTTGTTGTAGTTAACGCAACTCCGGTAGCTGATGCAGGAGAGGACAAAACAGTTTTCTTCGGGTATAGCAACTATAACTGCACCACTTTAACAGGGAGTGCCACAGGTGGTAACTCTGCCTACTACACCTACAGTTGGAGCACTGGGGAAACAACGTCCTCTATTAAAGTTTGCCCGACTGCCACTACCACATACACACTTACCGTAACAGATGCCTCCGGCTGCACCAGCACTGACGAGGTAACTGTAGAGGTAGTTGATGTACGTTGCGGAAACAAGAAGAAGCTGGACAAGGTGGTTGTTTGCCATAAGGGTAAGCCTATCTGTATTGCACCAGCGGCCGTAGCAGCACACCTGGCGCATGGCGATGTGCTCGGCGATTGCAGCACAGGCAGCGACAGCTCCTCAACAGTAGCTGACAATGCAGAAAACACGGAAGCAGAAGCAGCCGCTGAAATGTTTCTGTACCCTAACCCGATTAGCGACAAGGGGCAACTGACCCTGAAGCTTAAAGAAGCTGATTTTGTAGTACTTGATATTGTAGACATGAATGGCAAGGTGGTAACAAAGCTTTATGAGGGTAAGGCTGAAGCTAACCAGGAACTGACTTTCAAAGTCAACAGAAGCATTGGCAACAAGAACATCTACATCGGCAGACTTTCTACTTCTAAAGGCATTAAGTTTATCAAACTAGTAATAACACAGTAACAGAAGCGCGAGCTCCCTGATACCTATATAATAAAAGAGGGCAACCCAACTGGGTTGCCCTCTTTTATTATATAGGTATCAGGCTTATTCTTTACTTAGCTCTTCCGCGCCACTGGGTAGGGGCGGTCGATGTTTGCTTGAACAAACAGCTCCTGTGTGTCCATGTCTAGGGCGACAAGGTTGCCGAGCGCGGCGTTTTTGTAGTACACGCAGCCGGCATCCAGGTTTAGGCGCTGGCTGCGGTGCGCTACGGCTTTTTTGATGATGTGCAGTGCTGTGGGCGTGTGCCCGTGAAGCAGGCGTTTGTTGTCCAGTTCCTCCCAGTTCACTTCGTAGCCACGGATGTTGAGCATGGCGTCGCGGTCGGCGAAAATGTCGCGCTGTTTAAAGTCGAAGCCGGCGTGCACCAGGTAGTGGTCGGATAACTCGAGATAGTAGGGGAGGCTGTGCAGGAAAGTGACGTACTTCTCGGGGAGGTGGCGCACATCGTCGATGCCAAAGCTTTGCAGCACCAGCTTCTCTTCTGTCTCGGTTAGGTCCAGTGCTTTGTGCCCCTTTTCAACGGCTTTCAGCAGCATCTGGTCGTGGTTGCCACGCAGGCAGTGCACCTGGTAGTGCTGCTTCCGGAGGTGAAGTATAAAATCGATCACGCCCTTGGAGTCCGGGCCCTTGTTCACCAAGTCGCCAAGCACGTACAGCTCATCGGCCTTCTGGAGCCTGAGCTGGTCCTGGACAAGTGCCTTGAAGGTAAGGGCACAGCCGTGTATGTCGGTAAGGGCGTAGCGGGCCATATTTAAGGTGTTGCGCAGCGTGGGCCGCCGGCAAATATAAACAGAAATAGCACCCGTTGGTACAGGTGCTACTCCCGATAGGCGTGTTAGGTATCTTTAGTTATACTTGTTGTTATCAATGCCGGGCTTGTCCAGGTTGCGGTTTCGGTTGTTCGTTGGAATATCTTCTCCCACTTCATCAGGCCCGGTGGTATACTTATCCGCTAGTTCTTCGTGCTCAGCGCGCGTTTGGTTCGGATCAACCGGCTTTCCGCCAGCTGCCTTGCTTTGTCCGCGTCCTGATGGATTACCTTGGTTTTCTGAATTCGGTTTATTTGCCATGATTTCTTTCTCTCTTTAAATTCAACATGCTGGCCTGCGTTTTTATACTTGCAGGCCGTCCTTCCTCTATCTTATACTTCTATCACGATCCACGGCCTTCATCCTCAGAGCGGATATTATCCTTTGGTGGGATTCCGTCGTCAGAGAAGTCGTTCACCCCGATGGCACTCGGTCCGTTGCCAGCCGTGTCGCTGCCATAGCCCTCTTTGCCGTCGCGGTTGCCGAAGCCGCCGCGCTGATGCTCGTTCTTTGGCGGATCAGCACCCGGTATAATATGCCCGGCGCGCATTTCCTCTTCGCTTGTATCTGGTTCCTCTACACGGATGGGCCGGTTGTTCGGCGCCTGCCCCTGCAGCTTGCTTTCGTTTTCTTTATTTTCAGCCATAGTGGTATCTTTTGGTTAACAAAGCACGCTTCTACAAGAAGGTCTTTAGGTAGTTTTACTCTTTTCAGCCCCCTTAGGTTTAGGTTGTCACCATCTCGCCGCCATTTATGTGCATGATCTCGCCAATGGTGAAGGCAGAGTCTTCGGAGGCCAGGTACACGTAAGCGGGTGCCACTTCAGATGGCTGCCCGGCACGTTTCAGCAGTGTTTTCTGCCCGAATGTCTTCACATGCTCCTCATCGAAAGAGGCCGGAATGAGCGGCGTCCAGATCGGGCCGGGAGCCACGCCGTTCACGCGTATTTTTTTATCTGCCACCATCTGGGCCAAGGTGCGGGTAAAGGCAAGTATGGCACCTTTGGTGGAGGAGTAATCGAGCAGCAGCTTGTTGCCGTGGTAGGCCGTAACGGAGGTGGTGTTGATGATGGTGCTGCCTTCTTTCAGGTGGTCAAGGGCCGCCTTCACAAAGTAAAACATCCCGAAAATATTGGTGGCGAAGGTGCGTTTCAGTTGCTCATCAGTAATATCGCGGATGTCCTTCTGCTCGTGCTGCTCGCCGGCGTTGTTCACCAGTATGTCCAGCCTGCCCAGCTCCTCCACGGTCCGCTTCACAGCACTCTTGGCGAAAGTCTCCTCGCCCACATCGCCGGCAATAAGGATGCACTTGCGGCCTTCTTTCTCCACCATTTCTTTTGTATCCTGCGCGTCTTTGTCCTCGTTCAGGTACACAATGGCCACATCAGCTCCCTCGCGGGCATAATGCACTGCCACGGCACGCCCAATGCCACTGTCGCCTCCTGTAATCAGGGCTACTTTGTCCTTAAGTTTATCGCTGCCTTTGTAAGAGTCGCGGATAATCTCCGGCTCGGGGTTCATCTTGTGCTCCTTCCCCGGCTGCTCCATTTGTTGCGGCGGAAATTCATGTGGTTTGTTTTCCATAGTTTTGGTAGGTTTAGGTTTGATTTTGTTCACGTACAGTAAAGTAAACTATACGCCTGCCCTTGGAAGGGCGTTGCTGCCAACCGCAGCTCCTACTATCCAAATCATACATTTAAAACCAGTAACCATGTGGAAGGAAGAAGACAACAAGCTAACCTGTAAACTCACGTTTAAGGATTTCAAACAGGCACTGGCATTCATGAACGAGGTAGGAAAGGTAGCCGAGGAAATGAACCATCACCCCTGGTGGAGCAACGTGTACAACAAAGTAGAAATTGAGCTTACCACCCACGATGCCGGCAACACCGTTACGAAACTAGATCACAAGCTGGCAAAGCGCATCGAGGAAATTTTCCAGGCGGGTTATAAGTAGCCCTCGCAGCGTGCGCAGCTCCTGCGGGTGTCAGTGTTAATTTTGAATGAGTGATTGGGTGAATTTTATACTTGCTCTTTTCTCTTTTGTCATCCTGAAAGGATCTTGTAGACGAGTTTCTACTGCTTTTGCGCCACGCCACCAATATCTCTCCAAGATGACAGGAGAGAATTTAGGCACCCATGGCGCCATTGCGTCGTAGCCCAGACGCTCGCGGGACCTTCGGACACCGCGAGGTCTTCAGGAACTATGAGGGCTTTCGCAGGAGGATAGAAATCCGTTTTTTCGGAAAAACAACTCAGAACTCAGAACCCGAAACTCAGAACTCAAAAAACCTTATCTTTGGGCTATGCAGGAACAGGAAAAAACAAGCCTATACTTAGTACCGACCCCCATCGGTAACCTGGAGGATATTACACTGCGTGCCATTCGGGTGCTGAAAGAGGTGGATGTTATACTTGCCGAGGACACCCGCACCAGCGGCAAGCTGCTAAACCACCTGGGCATTGAGAAACGCATGCACAGCCACCACCTGCACAACGAGCACAAAGCCACCAGCCACCTGGTAGACCGGCTGAAGGCTGGCGAGGTGATGGCGCTGATCTCCGACGCGGGCACGCCGGGCATTTCGGACCCGGGTTTTTACCTGGTGCGCGAATGCCTCAAGCATGATATTAAAGTAGAGTGCTTACCTGGGGCCACCGCCTTTGTGCCTGCACTGGTAAAATCCGGCTTCAGCACCGACCGCTTTACCTTTGAGGGGTTCCTTCCGGTAAAGAAGGGCCGCCAGACGCGCCTGCAGAGCCTGGCAGAGGAGGAGCGCACCATGATTTTTTATGAGTCACCGCACCGCCTGATCAAAACACTTACCCAGTTCGCTGAGTACTTCGGGGGCGAGCGCCAGGCATCTGTTTCACGTGAAATCTCTAAAATGTTTGAGGAAACCCTAAACGGAACCCTAAACGAACTCATTGAGTTATTCAACAACAAGGCCATAAAGGGCGAGTTTGTGCTGGTGGTTTCCGGTGCCACCAAGGCGGGCAAAGGCGCTTCTGACAAAGAATAACATGAAAGCATACATTCAGAAAATTGTACTGGCGCTGCTCTTCTCCCTGGTTACCCTGCCGGGTTGGGCACAATTTGAGGGATACCAGCTCTCGCCACAGGCCAAAATCAGCCTGATTACCTGCTCCAGTGGCGAAGACCTGTACTCGGTTTTCGGCCACAGCGCTGTGCGCGTAAACGACCCGATCTCGGGGCTGGACGTGGTATTCAACTACGGCACCTTCGATTTTGACGAGCCTAACTTTTACCTCAAGTTTGCGCGCGGTAAGCTCAACTACAAGCTCTCTGCGGCACATTTTCAGGATTTCGTGTACAGCTACGTGCGCGACAACCGCTCGGTGTACGAGCAGGAGCTGAATCTGACTGAGGAGCAACGGCAGCAGTACTGGGCCTTTCTGACGAACAATTACCTGCCTGCCAACCGCTTTTACCTCTACGACTTTTTTTTCGACAACTGTGCCACCCGCATTCGCGACGGCTTAGAGGCGGCGCTTCCCAACCAGATCACCTTTAACATCAGCGAGTTTGATGAGGATTATACCTTCCGCAACCTGATTGATTTATACTTGCCGCCGCAGCCTTGGGGCGACTTCGGAATCGACCTGGCTCTCGGTGCGCGCATTGACGAGGAGGCGACTCCTTACCAGTACATGTTCCTGCCCGAATACCTGGCAAGGGGTTTTGCTAACGCAACCGTTGCCCAGAAAGGCATGGCGGCACCGCTTACGCTAGAGCGCCACACCATCTATGAGCGGGAGCCAATTCCTCATACAGCCGGCCCCATTACACCTGTGGTCGTGTGCTGGGCTTTCCTCGTGCTGGTGGCCGTTGTAACGGTGCTGGACTTTACCAAAGGGCGTCGCAGCCGCCTGTTCGATATTGTGTTTTTTTTGCTGATGGGCCTGCTGGGCATCCTGCTCCTGCTGCTCTGGATTGCCACCGACCACCAGGCCACCGCCTGGAACTTTAACCTGCTCTGGGCGATTCCGGTGCATGCGGTAGTGGCTTTTTTCCTGGGCCGCCAGGTGCTACCGGAGTGGGTGCGAAAGTACATGCTGTTCACTGCTTTGCTGACAGCGGTAGTATTGCTGGGCTGGCCGTTCTGGCCGCAGCAGTTCCATGCTGCTTTCCTGCCGCTGGTGCTGGCCATCGGCCTTAGAGCCGCTTATACCGTATGGTTCTCTAAAAAGGCAGCCACCATCACACAAAGCAAAAGCGTAGCAACAAGCTTATGAATTTAGCACAACTTGCCAATAACCTGAATATCATCTGCCGCAAAGCAGGTTCCTTTATCCGCCAGGAAGGCGAAACCTTCGACCGCTCCAAAATTGAGAAGAAGGGGTTCAATGACCTCGTTTCCTATGTAGATAAGGAGGCCGAGAAGCAACTGGTGGAGGGGCTACGGAAGCTGCTGCCGGAAGCCGGCTTTATCACAGAGGAGGGCACTGACTCTACCAGGGGCGAGCGCTTTAACTGGGTAATCGACCCTTTGGACGGCACCACCAATTTTACCCACAGCCTGCCAGTATATTGCGTGAGCGTTGGCTTGATGGACGGTGACGAAGTGGTAGTCGGCACAGTGTATGACCCAAGCCGCGACGAGTGCTTCTGGGCCTACAAGGGCGGCGGCGCCTACTGCAACGATACCCGCATCCAGGTGTCTGACGCCCCGGCGTTGAAAGATGGTCTGATTGCAACCGGCTTTCCCTACTACGACTTTGGCCTGACGCAGCAGTACCTGCAGGTGCTCGGCTCGTTCATGTCCAAATCGCATGGCATACGCCGTATGGGCTCTGCCGCCATTGATCTGGCGTATGTGGCTTGCGGCCGTTTCGAAGGCTTTTTTGAGTATAACCTGAACCCCTGGGATGTGGCTGGTGGCGCAATTATTGTGCTGGAGGCGGGCGGCACCGTGAGCAAGTTCACCACAGACGGAGACTTTCTGTTTGGCCGGGAGATTGTGGCCAGCAACGGCCATGTACACTCCGAGATGCAGCAAACGATTGCAGAGTTCTGGAAAAAGGAGCCGGCTTAAACTTTTTATACTTGCGGAGGGTTTTTAAACTATGATACAGCAACTCATCATCCTGCTTATTTTTCTGGTAGCCGTAGCCTACATGGGCCGCATGATTTACCGCAGCTTTGCAGCGAAGAGCGGCTGCGCCAAAGGGTGCGGCTCCTGCGGCAGCATCGACTTCAGCAAAATCCAGAAGGACCTTGAGAAGCAAAAGCTGTTAAAGAACGGTTAGCCAAAATAAGTAATGAAACTATCCCATGGCCACTGGTGATTGCCTGTTAGCAATCACCAGTGGCCATTCCTTTTTCCCACCATTCGCTCCCGGCTTGCTATACTTGGTTTCTCCTATTTCCCTTAGAATGTTTTTCGTATCTAAACTTCATTTTTGCGTATAGAAACACACGTTTACTTGAATCATAAAAACGAAAGTTATGGAAGATAAAGAAGAAATGACCTCCCTTGTAACAGCCCTCAACAAGCTGCGCAAGGACGGGTATAAAATTGACTTTAAAGTAACAGAGGACGGACGCCTGGCCACCATGGATGACAAGGAAAGCTTTGCGCCGGACCAGGTGCGCATCGTGGATTTTTACCGCTTTGAAGGAGAAAGCAATCCCGATGACATGGCCATACTCTATGTGCTGGAGACTACTACTGGCGCCAAGGGCAGCATCTCTGACTCTTACGGAGCCTACAGCAACGAAAACATCGAGACGTTCATGAAAAAGGTGGAAGACCTGGGCATGAACCTGGATAAAGGAAAAAGATAAAGCAGAAAGGGCCGGTGTAGTAACCGGCCCTTTCTGCTTTATCTAAACACTTGTTGATTTTTACTGGCCTCCGCCATTCAGGCGCTGGCCATTTTTTATGGAGGCTGTTATGGTCTGCAGCTCTTCGCTTAGCTTCTCGCCTCCTTTTATCCCGAAGTCCAGCGTGCGGATAGGGAACGGGATCATGATATCGTTGGCATCGAAGGCTTTCTTAATGCGGATAATCGCGTCGCTCTTCGCCGAAACATAGTCGATCTGCCTGTGGTACGTAATCCAGAACCGGGCCTTGAAGTTGATGGAGCTGTCGCCGAAGGCATCGTACATTACCTCGATATCACGGCTTGGGATGCGGTTCTTTACCTCCTGCAGCGCCTCAATGACCACTTGCTGTACTTTCTCTAAATCATCGCCATAAGAGATGCCTACCTCCAGGTCTACCCGCCGGCTGCCACGCACAGAGAAGTTGGTCACCGGGTTCTCGAACACCATCTTATTCGGTAGCCACACCAGTTCACCTGTCACCTGCCTGATGTCTATCGTGCGGAGCGTTATCCGCTCAATCGTGCCCTGGTAGTCGTTGGTTTCGATCATGTCGCCCACCCGGAATGGCTTTCTAACGGCAATGATAACACCTGCAATAAAGTTGGCCGCGATGTCCTGAAACGCGAAACCGAGCGCCAGACCAAGTATACCAACACCAGCCAGCATGGAAACCACCACCTTGTCGAGCCCCAGCACGTTGAGCGCCAGGAAAAAGCCGATGCCTACCATGATGATGTACAGGATGGTAAGTGCCAGGTTATTGAGCGCTGCACTGTGCGAGAAGCGGCCCATAAACTTCTCCAGCCAATTCCGGACAAGCCGGGCTATCAGAAACGACAGGAATACAATAACCAGTGCTACCAACAGGTTAGGCAGCAGCAATATGCCCTGCTCGCCCCAATTCTCCAGTTTGCCCCACAGCAGCGTGATGGCATCGTTTATGTCTTGAATATTGGTTTTCACGTTACGCTTTTTAGGTTAATGGCTTATGCCCATACTTTTGTGCCTTCGGTGCAATTGCGGCACATCTCTATTTCGCTGCGCGAGCGCAGCACTGTTTGCCTGAACTTGTTATACTTGTCTCCGCGCCATACTTGCGTAAAATCCTGCTGCTGCAGGTCGCCCTGTCGGTACTCCGCGTCTTTGTCGAAGCAGCAGGGTACTACCAGCCCATCCCAGGTTATTACACAGGAGTGCCACATTTTCCAGCAGTGGTTCAGCAGCTTGTTCTTTACACTGTAGCTGCCGTCGCCGTTGTTGCGGTACCTCGAGTAATAGTCGATAGTCGGAATAAGGGGTGAGCCCTGGGCGTAATCATAAATTTGGGCAGTTTTAAACACCACTTCATCCACCCCCAGCTCCTCCGCCAGTTTTTTTACGTCATCCAGCTGATGCTCGTTAGGCCGCACGACTAAAAACTGGAACATGATGTGCGGCGTCTTTGATTTCAGCTCCTTTTTCCACTTCACCACGTTGCGCGTGCCCTCCAGCACTTTCTCCAGTTTGCCGCCCACACGGTAGGCGGCATAAGTTTCCTGTGTGGTGCCATCAATAGATACGATCAGGCGGTCCAGGCCGGATTCCACTGTTTTGCGTGCCGTCTCATCATCCAGGAAATGGGCGTTGGTAGAGGTGGCTGTGTAGATGCCTTTATCCGAGGCGTACTTCACCAGCTCCAGGAAGCTCTTGTGCAAGTATGGTTCCCCCTGAAAATAGAAGATGAGGTACAGCAGGCGCTGGTGCAGCTGATCGATGGTATCCTTGAACAGCTCGTTCTGCAGCATGCCTGTTGGGCGCGAGAAGGAGCGGAGACCGCTGGGGCACTCGGGGCAGCGCAGGTTACAGGAGGTGGTTGGCTCCAGCGAAATACTAAGCGGATAGCCCCAGTGCCTGGCGCGGCCCGTCAGCTTGGAGTATACGTAGCTTCCTACCACCTGCAGTGCATTAAGGGCACGCAGTGGGGTGAGCTTTGATAGAAAGTTTAAACCATCCGCCAGATGAATTGCCATGGGGGTTGTCGCGCTAAGGCGGCCGGTTACAAGTGGCCGCAAAAAAAGGGATAGCCAAACTGGCTATCCCACTAAGATATGCTTTCTGGCGCTTACGGCCAAGAATTCGCTGGTTTAGTATCTGAAGAGCGCCTTTATACTTGTGTTGTTGGTACCCATTTCAGACGCCTCTCCGTTATTGCTCACAAACACGCGACCTCCCTGTGAAATGGTTTTTACTGCCGCCAGGTTGATCAAATCGAAGTCGCCGCGACGGTAGTTGTCGTGCACTTCGGCTGTGGCGTTCACGTTGTCGTACGTTCCCCAAACCGGACTTCCGGGCTTGATAAACAGTGTATCGATGCGCCCGTGCATGGACTCGGCAGCCACGGTGGCCACATCCTCGGAGGTGACGCCTGTGCCCGCTACATTATTGTAGCGCTCCATCGCTTCTTTCTCGCTCTGCTCCATAATCGGCTTCATCACAGCAAGTGCCTTTTCGTGCAGTTCACGGCTATCGGCCACGCCTGAGTTCTCGTTCACGTTTATGTTCTGCGGCACGATGTTCTTGTACTTGCTGTGGGCGCGGTAAATAGCGCAGTAGTGGTCTACACCGGCCAGCACCAGCGGCTCATGCGCATCATGCAGTATCTCCTGCAGTCCGTTCGACACACCCTGCAGGAACTCCCGTACGCGCCCATGCTCCTGATCGCCTTTGGTGGTACCGGCCTGGGCTGTGTTGATATAAGAGCCGTTGATCGTGGTTCTGCTGTGCTGGAAATCCTGGTCTTTGCCCCTTGTCTCCGGCTGCAGCGCCTCTTCTATCGACTCCGGTATCATAGAGCTGATGTTTATCTCCTTGATGGTGTCGATGGTGGCCTCGTAAAAGGTAACCTGCTCCCGGAACAGGTGCAGCACAAAGAAGCGGCCGTTCTGGCTAAGGATGGGAAGTATAGGCGTAAAGTAAAACTGATTCAGCACATATACCTCGGTTGGCATGGTAACCGGCAGGTTGTAATGCACTGAAAAGCCTTTGGTGATAAACACCACCAGCCCATCGCTCTGGTGCCTCCAGAAGTTATTGTCGTGCAGCAGCTCTTCGGCCGGCTTGATGTATGATTCGATCTCCGCCTGTGGCACATCGTGGGCAGTCAGCAGTTCCTTCGCCTTTCTAATCTGGTTTTTGAACAGGGTACTGTCCACGCCATTCAGCGTTTGCGGGCCGGTGCGGTGGGTGGGTAAGTAAAATGAAATGCAGAGGGCATTTGTGTTATTCTGTACATTGATGAGTTTCTCAATGTCTTGTTTATTGATTAATGCCATAAAAATATCCGTTATAAGTTATGTTTTCAAATGTGTTCGGGGCATCTGTTTTAAGATGCAGCGTATAGCCTTAAAGTACGCAGCAAAACAAGCAACGGTTATTGGCACCCCCTACTTGGCAGGCACAGAAACGGCCGCAGCCATAAAAAAAGCCCGGCACCTTTACGGTACCGGGCTATGATTCGGGACATGTTATCCTGCAACAGCAGGCCGTTTTACTTCAGTGATGCCTGTTTCACTGACAGGTGCTCCAGAATATCATTTACCACTTCTGTATCGTTGGGGTGGCGCGCCTTCGTGCTGATAAAGCGGCCTTCCTGGTCGAGCAGAAAGTATGCCGGCCCATCCGACAGGCCGTAGAGCTGCGCCAGTTCTTTCTGCTGCGCGGGAGCGACAAACACATGGCTTGCCTGCAGCTTTTTCCCCTGCACCTTTTCGCGCCACTGCTGCTCGCTTTCGGCTAAATGCACTGTCAGAAAAACTACTTTACGGCCTTGCAGTTTCGTAGCCAGCTGCTCCAGGTGCGGCTGCTCTATGGTGCACAGGGCACAGTTGTTGCGCAGAAAGCTAAGGTATACTACCTGCTCCTTCAGGTCGCTCAGCGCCACAGTGTCTCCCGCCAGGTTAACAGAGGTGAAATCGCCGGCTACGCTGCCAATTACCAGCGACTTGTTTGTCCGGAACTGCTCAGCCAGGTAAGCATTCACTGCGGTATTGCTGCTTTTGGCGGTAAAATCCTCCAGCATCTGCTGGGTATACTTGAGGTGGCCCAGTTTTATCGACTGCTTCAGAATGTGCGTTTGCGCCATTAGCTGTGCCTGCCCCTGCAGCCTTTCCGCTGCCACTGTATACGCTTGCTGGTAGTACTCCTTGTCCTTGCTCGTATGCCCTGCCTCACGGGTGTAGTGGGCAGTATAGGCGGGCAGAAAGCTTATGAAAGCAGAGCTGATCAGGTTAGCTGGGCGCTGCATGTCCAGCTTCTCCAGGTAAGTATAGAATGACGCTGATGGCCTTGTAATAGTGGCCCGCATGACCTGCTGCCTCAGCGGGTGGTAACTTAGTTTGTCTTTGGCATAGCCGAACTCGATCTCGGCCAGTATGTAACTTTTGAAGTTTTCTGACAGGGGCTTTTTGTCCGTAAACTTCTCCAGGCTCTCCATTTGGTCGTTGCGGCGGTACTCCAGGAATTCAGCGAATTCCCCTTCCAACAGCTTAATGTTATCTGGCAGCACCTGGAAATCCTCCTCATCCACGTAGCGGGTGGTGAAAGCCGCCAGAAAGTTGTTCTCGTTCGCTCCCGTGCCGGTATACTTGAGGGTCTTCAGAAACCTGTTCCCGTTAAAGCTTAGGCTCAGGTCGTAGCCGGGTTCCAGGTACACCGGCACTACTTCTTCGCCATGCACCAGTTCAGCCACCACAGCCCCCGTTACCGGCACCTCAATGCGGAACGTGTTGCCGTTCAGGGCCACCTGCACCTGCTGCTCTTCCGGAATGAGCGGGTTAGGAACAGTTATGAGTTCTATGTAACCAGAAAGGGGGTTGGAGATTTTACCTGTAATAGTGGCCTTGCCCTGTGCAAAGAGCTGGTTAGCCATTAACAGAAGCAGGGCCTGCAGTAGAAATCTGTATTTAATCATAAGGAGCGACTTTGGCTAAAAGATGCGGTTTCCACTGCCATCAAACCTGCCTAAGGTGCAATATTAGCGGATGTTAGGCACTGTAACAACACTGTTTAAGAATATAATTCCAGCCAATACGCAAATCCCACATTTCATTAGAAAATACAAATATCATCTATGATTAGCACCAGGAAACCAACTTGTCATCCTCCTGCTACACCTTACCGAAGCAAGGTAGGCCTCAAACAAAAAACCACTTCCCATCAATACAGGCAAAACTATGCCGTAAAGGGAAGTGGCTACTTTGGTTTCTTACACTATAATGCCCTTGTTTGAACAAGGAATCTGCTCTCTCTATTTTTACATTTAAAATGCTGGAAAGTTAAATGTGTCTTATACTTGCTCGTCAGGAAAAAGCCTAACTTTTCAGTTATCCGAACAAGCTGCCAAACACCTCCTCTAATCGGCCATAGGCGTGGATGTTGATGGAAAACTTACTTAGGTCTACCCCTTTTTTGTTATACTTTGAGATATAGATATCGGTGAAGCCCAGCTTTTCGGCCTCGGTAATGCGGTTCTCCACGCGATTTACGGCTCGCACCTCGCCTCCCAAACCTACCTCCGCTGCAAAAGCAGCTGTGCTAGGAATCGCAATATCTTCGAAAGAGGAGAGGATAGAGGCGCACACAGCCAGATCAAGCGCAGGGTCCTCCACCTTCAGGCCACCGGCAATGTTCAGGAACACGTCCTGGGCGCCAAGGCGGTAGCCACCGCGTTTCTCCAGCACCGCCAGCAGCATGTTCAGGCGCTTCCCATCAAAGCCGGTGCTGGTGCGCTGCGGCGTGCCGTACGTGGCGGGGCTCACCAGGCTCTGCACCTCTATCAGCAGCGGGCGGTTGCCCTCCAGCGTCGCGCCTATACTTATACCGCTAAAGGCGTCCTCCCGCTGTGAGATCAGTATCTCCGACGGGTTGCTCACTTCGCGCAGGCCGGTGCCCAGCATTTCGTAAATGCCCAGTTCTGAAGTGGAGCCAAAGCGGTTTTTGGTGGTGCGCAGGATGCGGTACGTCATGTGGCGATCGCCCTCAAACTGCAGCACCGTATCCACCATGTGCTCCAGTATCTTCGGGCCAGCCAGGTTTCCTTCTTTGGTGATGTGGCCGATCAGGAAGACGGGGGTGCCGCTCTCTTTGGCAAACTTCAGCAGTTCGGCCGTGCACTCGCGCACCTGGCTTACGCTGCCCGCACCCGCCTCAATAAAAGAGGAGTGGAGCGTCTGGATGGAGTCGATGATAAGTACCTGAGGACGCACCAGCTCTACCTGCTTAAAGATGTTCTGCGTTCCGGTTTCGGTAAGTATAAAACAGTCGGAGGTTTGGGCGGTGAGGCGCTCGGCGCGCATCTTAATCTGCTGCTCGCTTTCCTCTCCGCTCACGTACAGCACCTTCAGGCCGCTTAGGCCTAGGGCAATCTGCAGCATCAGCGTACTTTTGCCAATACCCGGCTCGCCCCCAATGAGTACCATGGAGCCTGGCACAATGCCGCCGCCCAGCACCCGGTTCAGCTCCTGATCCGGCGTAACAATGCGGTGCTGCTCCTGGTAACTGATGTCGGCGATGGATTTGGGCTTGTTGGACACCTGCGCCGTGCTGCTGCCCACTTTCCAGGCGGTGGTGGGCGTTACCTCCTCGCGCTGCACTACTTCTTCCACATAGGTGTTCCACTCGCCGCAGGCGGGGCATTTGCCTATCCATTTGGCCGATTGGGCGCCGCAGTTCTGGCAGAAGTAGGATGTTTTTATTTTAGCCATTTATTTCGTTGTTCGTTACTCGTTGTTCGTTTTTGGGGCAGTTACCCCAGTTATTCAGAACAAAATCCAGAGGCAGAAGGATCAGCTTTTCCTAATTGTTTTCTGGCTCCATAGGCTCAATACAGGCTTTTATACTTTAAGAATCGAAATTCAAGATCCTGGCGCAAGCGTCCGCTTGTGCCTTGCGCCAGCAAAACTGTACAAGCGGACGCCATTTTTCACTAACTGTCATCTCGACGATAGGAGTGGAGAAATGTGCTTCAGCCCGTTTGTTCATGCATGTCGGCGCAAGCGGACGCTTGCGCCAGTCAGTGTTGGTTGATGTCACTCAGCTGTACCTATACCTCCTCTGCCACCGGCGCCTGCTTAAAGTATACCCGGAACGTAGTGCCTTTGCCCAGCTCGCTCTCCACCTCAATTTTGCCGCCGTTGTTCTCGATGATGCGCTTGACGATGTAAAGGCCGATACCCGTGCCCTCCACGTGCGTGTGCAGGCGCTTGAACATGGTGAACAGCTTGTGCTGCTGCTCTTTTTTAATACCAAGCCCATTGTCCTGCACCTCCAGCACCACAAAGTCGCCTTCCTGGTACGTGTGCACCCGCACCTCTGGCGCGCGCTCCGGCGATTTATACTTGATGGCGTTGCTCACGAGGTTGTAGATGATACTGCGCAGGTTCTTGGGGGCGTACAGGATGCGTGCCACCTGGAAGTCTGTCTTGAAAACCACGCCGGACTCTTCTACCAGCCCATGGATGTCGGTGGTCACGTCGCGGAACTTCTTCTCGAACGAGAGTGGCTCCACCGCCACATCCGACTCCTTCTGTACTTTCGTGATCTCGGCCAGGTCGGCGATGGTGCCTTTCAGCTTGTTAATGGAGTTCTGCACCATGTCCAGCACCTGCATGTCTTCCGCATTCAACTTGCCGTTGAGGATGTCGTGCAGCAGCATCACCAGGCCTTCCATGTTCGCAATCGGCGACTTGAGATCGTGCGAGGCGGTGTACACAAAATTGTCCAGGTCGTTGTTGATGCGCAGCAGCTCCATGTTCTTTACACTAAGGGCATCGTTGGTATTGCTCAGTTCCCGGCGGGCGCTCACCAGCTCGGTTACCTCCACGGCAAACACCAGCACCGCCTCTACCTCACTTGTACTATCCAACAGGGGCTGGTACACCAGGTTAAAGAAGCCCTGCTCCAGCTTCCCGTTGTTCAGCCGGTCGATGGAGGTCAGCACCTCGTTGCCCACAAAAGGCTTGCCTGTCTTACAAACCTTCTCCAGGCGCTTAAAGAAACCGCGGCCCTCTTGTTCGGAGTGCGCTTCGTAAATGGTTTTGCCTACCAATGGTCTGTTTCCGTACAACTGGCGGTATTTTGGGTTTGCCAGCACATACCGCAGGTCCGATGCCCGCACCAGGCCCACCACTGCCGGCACCTCCAGGAACAGCTTCTGCAGCAGTTCGGCATTTTGCTTTACTTTCTGCTCCGCGTCTTTGATCTCGGTAATGTCAATAACAGAGCTGATGAAGCCGAGGAATTCTCCGTTGGCCCCGAAGCGCGGCGTATTGGTGGAAACCACCCAGCGGTACTCGCCATCGAAGCGGCGCAGCCTGATTTCGATCCGGAAGGCCGTATGGCTGGCAGTGGCTTTTTCAAATTCTGCGGCTAAGCGGCCAATATCCTCCGGGTGCATTACCTCTTTCCAGTGGGTGTTAATGGTATCCTCAAAGCTGATGCCGGTAAAGTCGATCCACTGCTTGTTCACATACATGAAGTTGAACGACTCATCCATCACCTTAATGATTACCGGGGCACTGTCGGCCATAGTACGGAAGCGGGCCTCACTCTCAATAATGGCTTCGCGGGCCTGCTTTTCGTCTGTAATATCGCGCACCTCAATGATGGTGAAGATGGGTAGCCCGTTCTCCATGATTGGCCTGGCTGCGCAGGTGACGTTAAAGAAAGTGCCGTCTTTCCTGATGAACACGTCTTCGTGTGCCCGCATGCTGTTGTTGGTGGGCAGCGCGCGGTCTATCGGGCACTCTTCCAGTGGATAAGGGCTGCCGTCGGGACGCATATGATGGATCATGTTGTGCAGCGGCTTGTTGCGGATCTCCTCAAAAGTGTAGCCCGTCATTTCCTCAGCTGCCGGGTTCATAAAGGTGCAGTAGCCGTTCACATCCATAATGAAAAGGGCTGCTGTGGCATTATCGGTAATGGTTTGCTTCAGGCGGTTGGAGCGCCGCACGTTAGAGAGCGACCAGATGATGAAAAACATCAGGGCACTGATGATAAAACCGCCCATCAGAATAAAGTAAGGCAGTTCTGTATCGGCTGTGCGCCCAAAGCCATCTTTCGCCGTTATAAACAGCCGCCAGGTGTTATTGCCTATTGCCAGCGTGTTCAGTTCACTGAATTCCCGGTCGTGCCTGGTATGATAGTATAAGGTGGTGTCGGTGCTGTATAGGAGTGATTCCCGCGACAGGTTGGTGCCGTCGTAAATTTCTACGTCAACATCAAGCAGGGAGTCGCCCAGTATGGCTGTCATCAAATCCCTGGCCCGGAATGGGCTGTAGACAAAGCCCTTTATCAGCCGCTGCCGCTCTTTGATAGACTCCGGCCTGGCGTTATCCTGGTACACGGGCAGATAAATAAGGAAGCCGGGCTGCTCATCCTGCCCATTCTCCTGTATCAGCCTTACCTTGCCCGACATGGCGGGTTGCCGGGTGTCGCGGGCTACGCGCATAGCCGATTGGCGCACCGAGTCGCTGTACATGTCATAGCCAAATGCCCGCAGGTTGCGGCTGGAGAGGGGTTCCAAAAAGATGATGGAAGTATAAAGATCCCGCTTGCCCTCCGGTGTCACCTTAAAGTTCTCATATCCTGCCCGGCGCATCTGCTGCTCGTGCCGCTGCAACTGCTCTGCCCTAACCACCTGCGAAAAGCCGAAGCCCTGCAGCCCCGGGTACTGCTCCTCCAGGTTCAGCGCTTCGTAATACTTGCGCCAATCCTCGCGCGTAACCGTGTCAGACGACAGAAAAAGGGCTTTGCCGCCTACCAGTATCTGCACATAGTCGTGCATACGCTTGTCTACAGCGCGGGTAATTTGCTCGGCACGTATAGAGAAGAGTTTGGCGCTGCGCTCCTCTGCCTTCTTTTTAGTTTCGGAATAAACGAATAGGGTAAGCAGGAAAATAAGCAGAAAAGAGAATATTGCTATAAAATAGTCTCTTATAAAAGCAGCCAGTTTGGCGAAGTTCATGTGTAACAGTTAAATGCCAGGTAAGGTGTAACTACGGTTGCTCGGTTATAGTTGCACCTGTTATCAGGCATCGATTTGGTATGTCGTAAATATATAAAAAAGGAGCTTGCCTACCAATAGCTTATTTTGTTCTGAAAAAACAGGCTACCGTTGCTAACTGGCTAATAACGCGTTTTTCCTGCTTGCATACATGCCTCTGAATTATTATATTTCCTACTGTTCTGCAGGCCTTGCCGCAGCAGTATTAAACTAACTTGTATGCGAACAATTCAGCAATGGTTCGATGCCTACGGCGAAAGCCACCAGAACCACACCAACAAGCTTATCCATTGGGTTTGCGTGCCCCTGATCTTCTTCAGCATCATCGGTTTGTTGGCCAGCATCCCCAGTGAGCCGCTGAAAGCACTTTTCCCGCTGCCGATGCGGCCCTTTGTGCACTTCGGAACCGTAGTTATACTGCTGGGGCTGCTGTTTTACCTGCGCCTGTCGGTTACTATGTTTTTGGGAATGGCCCTGATTTGCGCCGTGGTGCTATGGGGGGTGCATGTAGTGGCTGCCGCCTTTACCACGCCGCTCTGGCTTATCTGCCTGGTGGTGTTTGTGCTGGCCTGGATTGGGCAGTTCTACGGGCACAAGGTGGAGGGCAAGAAGCCATCCTTCCTGAAAGACCTGCAGTTCCTGCTCATCGGGCCCGCCTGGTTACTTGGATTTATCTATCGGAAATTGGGCATACCGTATTAACTTTGCGGTACCAATTAAATTTTTATGCTGGAAATAATTAAAAGCCTGCTGATTGCCTTTTTTGCCGTAGCCGTGCTGTTGCCGGTAATCCGCTATGCTTTTCGCCGCCTGTCGCCTGTCCGCTCGCTGGAAACGATGACAGCGGATGAGGTGAAGTTCATTCAGAAGCGGGAGTTGCTGCTCACGATTGCCTATTTCTTCTTCGCCAGCGTTTTTGCCGTGTTCAGTGCCGGCATGCTGGCGCTGCTGGCCAGCATTCTGCATGCCTCCAAAGAGCATCTGCACGTGCTTACTCCTAACTTCAGGGCCTTTTTCGCTCCCGGACTGCTTATCGGCCTTACGCTGGCCCTGCTGCCGCTCCGGTTGGTGCAAAAAACACTGATGGGCCACGATTACGAGCTCTATAAAACCTACCTGGCCCAGAACGAAGGGCACCAGTCCAAGCGCATGTATGGCGTGCTGCTACTGCTGATGCTGGTGCTGTCGGGGGTAGTAGGTTGGTTTGCGCTGCGCTGGCACGTCACCATCGATGCGGAGCAGATGGAAGTTACGAACCTGCTGAACGAGCACCGCACCTACCAGATGCAGGACATTCAAAGCATCCATTACCTGGGGGCGGAGGGCGAGTACCTCGTAACGTTCGATGACCAGACAAACGTAGACATGCGGTACCTGAAGCCCGTACAACTGGAGATGATTGCCATGCTTTCTCAGCAGTCGGGCAAGCGCGTGATCCGCTAGTGCTGTAGGGCAGGCCTTACATCAAACCTAAGGACACAGAACCCGTGACTCTGAACTAAGTATAAAGTTTTGTATTTTTGCCACAGACACCTATTCCTTTTAACCAATAGATAAAACTAGATGCAAGTTCGCGTAGAGAAAGACACGATGGGGCCTATCGAGGTGCCTGCAGACAAATATTGGGGCGCTCAGACACAGCGTTCAAAAGAGAACTTCACCATTGGCGGGCAGCAAATGCCGCAGGAGGTGATCGAAGCCTTTGCCATACTTAAGAAATCGGCCGCACAGGCAAACGCCGAATTGGGCGTGCTGGCGCAGGATAAGGCAGATATCATTTCGCAGGTGTGCGACGAGATACTTGATGGCCAGCTGAACGACCAGTTCCCGCTGGTAGTATGGCAGACCGGATCGGGCACGCAGTCGAACATGAACGTGAACGAGGTGGTGGCCAACCGGGCGCACGTGGTGCTGGGCGGCGACCTGATGGACGAGAAAAAGAAGATCCACCCGAACGACGACGTGAACAAGTCGCAGTCGTCTAACGATACTTTCCCGACAGCCATGCACATTGCCGCTTACAAAAAAGTGGTGGAGCATACGCTGCCGATGATCAAAAAGCTACACGACACGCTGCAAAGCAAGTCGGAGGAGTTTATGGGTGTGGTTAAGATTGGCCGCACGCACCTGATGGACGCTACGCCGCTGACACTGGGCCAGGAGCTTTCTGGCTACGTGAAGCAGCTGGAGTACGGCATGAAGGCGCTAAGCAACACGCTCGATCACCTGAAAGACCTGGCACTTGGCGGCTCTGCCGTTGGTACGGGACTGAACACACCGGAAGGTTATGCTGAGCTGGTAGCCCAGAAGATATCCAAGTATGCGGGCCATGAATTCCGCACGGCACCAAACAAGTTTGAGGCACTTGCCGCCCACGATGCGATGGTGGAAACCTCCGGCGCACTGAAGCAGCTGGCGGTAAGCCTGATGAAAATTGCGAACGATATCCGTTTGCTGGCTTCCGGTCCACGCTCTGGTATCGCGGAGATCATGATCCCGGAAAACGAGCCAGGCTCTTCTATCATGCCGGGCAAGGTAAACCCAACTCAGGCCGAGGCCATGACGATGGTTTGCGCGCAGGTGATTGGTAACGACGTGGCGATTTCGGTAGGTGGCATGAACGGCCATTTCGAGCTGAACGTGTTTAAGCCGATGATGATTTACAACCTGCTGATGAGCGCCCAGCTGATTGGTGATGCCTGCGACTCGTTCGACAAGCATTGCGCGGTAGGCATTGAGCCAAACACGGCCCGCATCAAAGAGAACCTGGAGAACTCGCTGATGCTGGTAACAGCCCTTAACCCACACATTGGTTACGACAACGCTGCTAAGATTGCGAAGAAAGCGCACAAGGAAGGCACTACGCTTCGCCAGGCGGCTATCGCGCTGGAGCTGCTCACCAACGAGCAGTACGACGAGTGGGTACGCCCAGAGGACATGATCGGCAGCTTGAAGAAATAGACGTTAGATTTTAAACGTTAGACACAGGATTTTATACTTGTGTTTACAGATAAAGAAAAGGCAGCTCCTACGGGGGCTGCCTTTTTTGTTTATATTGTACTATGGATACAGCCGAAAATAGAGATTTGCTAAAGCTTTACGAGGAAGTAAAAAGTAAAGGCACCTTCACATATCTTAGAGAATTAGAAAGCTTTAAGGATGGAGAATTCTATAAGTTCTACCTCTTCCTTAAAACAAATCGGCAAGTAATATCAATTCTTAAATACAATTACTATCAGCTTATCAAATTAATTAACTACCACAATTCACCCGAGAACCAATCAAAAGTTTGGAATGAGATAAACCCTAGATATCGGTGGAAGCAGCAAAGGATAATTACAAGTCAACTCTTTAACTATCTAACTAGTGTTTTTGCAACAGTAGATTATTCAAGAAGTAAACTAGCAAGATACATAGTACAGAATCCAGAGGTAGCTAACAACTTTAAATTAAGCATAGAAGTTTACTTTGATAAAAATCCACAACACAAGTTTATCCAAGATTTAAGAAATTTTACTAGTCATAATTCTTATTTAAGAGTAGCAACTGAGATTAAATCCAAGAGCCATACTATTGAAGTAGAGCGAAATCTCTATTTGCTGAAGGAAGATCTGCTTAACTCAGATAAGTGGTCTAGTTTATCTAAAAATTTTATTAGCTCACTGGATAAAAAAATCTATATAATTGACACTATTGAATCTCACTTTCCATTATTTAAAGAGTTCCAAGATTGGACATATTTAGCTCTACTAAAAGTAGATCCAAAATTCACATTACACTTCAGAAATAAGCTACTAGATATGCTCGAGTTTGCAGAAAAGGTAAATATGGCTCGAACCTCACTTCCCTTCAACCATGCTTATATTAGATATCTAGACCTGATTATTAAGGAAAGTGCCAATAGGTGCAATAAGCAATTCAGGTATGCTTCCTAATCCCGCTAGTTTAGCGCCAGCGCAAATTGTGGTTATACTTATAGCCAGTTTGTAACTGGCGTTCGCCGTACTTGTACTTTCGCAAGTTGAAAACTTGCTGCCACACTTCCCCACATTTACCGCTACAAGCCTTACCCTGTTCCGATTCTTTTTCAGATTTGGCCTTTTTAGGATGAGCAGCACCAAAGGTGGTTTAAGATTATCCCCTTGAGGACAAGTGAGAACGAGAGTTCGAGACTTGCGAGTATTACTCAATAGGGGTGTTTACACCTGCAGATTCTCCAGTTTCTGCTCAGAAAAGCGGTCTGCTCCGTAGCTTTACACCCCTGTAGTCCCCTCAAGGGGACAATTCTTCTAAATAAGGGCTTTTTCCACAAAAGACATGCAACAGGATAAAGTCAGGAACTCGCGCCAGCAATAGCAGCAAAGGCCAATCAGAACATTGTACTTCGCAGTAAAAACCCAATGCCTTAAATCTTCTACTGCTTTCCAGCCGGTTTCAGCAAAATCTCATTTACATTAGCGTGAGCTGGCAGCGTAAGCGCATAAAGTATAGAGTCCGCAATGTCTTCCGGCTCCAGCTTCGACTCGCCATTGCCCCAATCCATATCGCTTAGCAACTCTTTGTCCGTTACAGACTCCCGCAGATCGGTGTTAACTGTGCCGGGCTCAACAGACGTGATGCGTATATTGTAGTCCGGGGAAAGCTCCATCCGTAGCCCTTCTGAAAGCGCAATGATAGCGGCTTTGGTGGCTCCGTACACAGCTCCGCCGCGGTACATCACCCGTCCATCAATAGAAGCCATGTTCACAATGTGGCCGCTCTTGTTTTTGATCATGGTCGGGAGCACCGCGTAAACAGTTTTCAAAATACCCTTCAGGTTTACGTCTACCATCTTCTCCCATTCTTCCAGGTGGCGGTTCTTCATGTAGGAGAGGGGCATCAGGCCGGCGCTGTTCACCAGGATATCGATTGTGCCATACTTGTCCAGCGCGGTTTGAACCATGGCTTCCACCTGATCCAGATTCGTTACGTCTGTTTCAGCTATAGCGGCTTCACCACCCCTGCTTTCTATTTCCTGCTTCACTTCTTCCAGGTCGTCAGTATGGCGTGCTGCCAGTACTACTTTGGCCCCTGCTTCCGCCAGTGCCTTTGCGGTGGCTTTCCCTATCCCTTGCGACGCTCCGGTTACAATGGCTACTTTGTTAGTTAGCTTCATAGTTCTCTTTGTTTCGTAGTTTCGTAAAGCTTTTTATACTTGTCGCTGGAGAAGGGGGTTATTTCAGGACCGCAAGATCTGCACATTTTTACACCCTGCGCCTGCTTACCTTTGGTTTAAATACTTGAAGGCCATGTTACATTCTGTTCTAGCATACATCAACAGCCACCTGGACGAGAACATCTCGCTCGACGAGCTGGCAAAGGTAACGGGCTACTCGCCTTACCACCTGCACCGCAAGCTGAAAGAGGAGCTGCAGGAGCCCATTGGCGGATTTATTGTGAGGCAGCGCATGCAAACGGCGGCTTACCTGCTGTGCCTCACCGAGCTTCCTGTTTCCGAGATAGGCCTGCTGGTAGGGTATGAGAACGACAGCGCCTTCAGCAGGGCGTTTAAAAGCACCATGGGCGCTACGCCCAAAGCTTTCCGGAAGCAGCAGGATGTGCACAGCAAGGATTTGCAGCAGGCCCAGTATGTATCGCTCAAATGCGAGGTAGTGCGCCTGCCGGAGCAGCAGGCAATCGTTTTCCCCAGCATTGGCAACTACTTCTCCAGAGACATTTACAAAGTATGGGACAAGGTGAAAAGCTTTATCGAGAGCGAAAACCTGACACCAGCTGACTTCATCTTTATGGGCGTGCTCCACGACTGCCAGAACGTGAACCCACAGAGCCTCTGCCGTTACGACGCTGCCATCATTTGCAAGAAGGATACAAAGCTGAACGTCAACAAGAATTTCATCACCACACTCCCCGGCGGAAAATTTGCCAAGTACAGGTTCTGCTGCCCTGTGACAGAATACGCCAACATTGGCGGGCTCATAAACAGCCACCTGCAGCACGAGGCGCACCAGAAGCACGCTTATGGCATTTCGTATTTCCGGTTTCAGACGCTGCCTACCCACGACACAGCAGATAATTTATTTATAGAGTGGTTTATTCCGATTAACTAAACAAAATACAACGATGAAAAAGAGAATTGTAAGCTGCCTGAGCATTATCGGGCTGGCAGGGCTGGTCTTTGCCTTTGGTGACCTGTTGATTCCACAGGAAAACGTAATTTTTGAGGCGGCACAACGCCCGCAGGCATTCGCTGAACTGGTGACATCCTCTAACTACTCTATTTGGGCTGCAAGGGGATTGGTGGGCGTGCTGATGGAGATGATCGGCACCGTGGGTTTATACTTGTACCTGCAGCAAACGAAGGCAGAGCGCCTGGCCTTCTACGGGCTGCTGCTCACGCTCACGCACCACATTTTAGGAGTAGGTGTTTTTGCCCTGGCCATCTTCCTGTTCCCGGCAGTGGGCGAGATGGTGCTGGCGGGGCAGCCGGAAGCTGTGCGCTTCGCCACCATGGATGGCGCATTAGGTGCCTTTATGGGAGCCTCCCTGGTGTCTACACTGGCAGGCCTGGCCCTAATGGCGGTAGCTATCTGGAGGAGCGGCATACTTCCAAAATGGTCGGGCTGGCTGGTGTTCCTGGGCTTTGCACTTGTACCAGTGCCCAGCGTAGCGCTGCAGTTTTTCACCAACATCCTGTGGGGCACCGCCTACTTTTGGATGGCCTATACGGTGTACAGAAACTGTAGCGAGCAGCAAGCGTCGGAAGAGAAGCCAGCAGGCCAGCTGATCGGCAGCAAGGCGTGAGCACTGTAGCTAATGAAACAGTAAAAAAAGCAGCCTTTGCCGGGGCTGCTTTTCCTTTTTTTGAGTAGCTTGAAGAGACATACTTATGCGCGTGTATTAGTACGCTTTTCAGAAATAGCCCCTATGGAAAATCTCTTGGTTGACAAAAAGTACCTGCTGGAGAAGTTCCCCGGCAAAGGCGGCTGGACCTGTGCAGCGATACCTGAGATCGCGCCGGACAAGCATGCGTATTTTGGCTGGGTGCGGGTAAAGGGCCGCATAGACAGCTATGAGCTAAAGAGCTTCCACCTGATGCCGATGGGCAACGGACAGCTTTTTCTGCCGGTAAAGGCAGAGGTTCGGAAGAAGCTAAAGAAACAGGCCGGGGATTGGGTGCAGGTAACCTTATACTTAGATAGCACGCCCCAGGAGGTACCGGAAGAGCTGCTGCTGTGCCTACAAGACGAGCCGCTTGCGCACGAGCAGTTCCTGAAGTGTACTCAGCGTGAACAAAAAGACTACATCGACTGGATATATAACGCTAAGACAGATGATTTGAAAGTACAGCGTATTGTGCAGACGATTCAAAAGCTACTGAGCGCCCAAGAGCTGCACCGGAAGTAACACCACAACAAACAAACACAGGCAAGTATAGCTGTTTCAGGCTTACTGCATTCGCCTTTAAGCATGGAGCACATCAGATTAACAGACGCCTCGCACAGACTTTTCGAGAAGGCTTGGGCGCTGTATGAACAGGCATTTCCTCTGGAAGAACGTCGCCCTTTGCCCTGGCAGGCTGAAGTTATGGCTCATGTTGATTATCATTTTGAGCTTATACTTCAAAACGAGGAGCTGGTGGGCATTCTGCTCTGGTGGGGCTTTGAAGATGTGCGTTTCCTGGAGCATTTTGCTACTGCTCCGGCTTTGCGAGGCAAGGGATATGGCAGTCGCATGCTGCTAGACTTTCTAAACCGCGATGCGCGCCCTGTGCTACTGGAGGTAGAGCCTCCCGAGAGCGAGGTCAACCGCCGCCGCATTACATTTTATGAGCAAACTGGCTTTTGCCTGAACCAGCACTTTTACCAGCAGCCTCCTTACCACCAGGGGCAGCAGCCCTTAACGTTGCTGCTTATGTCTTATCCGAACCCTATTACTGCCGAAGAGACGGCTACATTTGTGCGCCTGCACCACCCGCTCATTTATCGGACAGGACTGTAGGCAGCTTGTTTTTCTCTTGAGGCTTTTCCGCTTTACCTGTTTTATGGCCGCTCCTGACTTATACAGTAGCTGCTTATACTTATATTTGTGCTGTTACTATTCGTAGTCTGATCTGATGCTCCAATTCAGACTTTTATACCGCCATGCCACCTAAAAAGAAAATTCACCCAGAAGAAAAGCCAGGCCTGCACCCGCGCAATAGGCATCGGGCGCGATACGATTTCGAGCAACTGGTGGCAAGTTGTCCGGCGCTGAAGCCTTTTGTGCAGGTGAATGCCTACGGAGATGATTCGGTTGACTTCTTTGATCCGAAGGCGGTCATCATGCTGAACAAGGCGTTGCTGGCGCACTTCTACGGCATTCAGAATTGGGATATTCCGGCAGGCTACCTTTGTCCGCCTATACCTGGCCGCGCCGATTACATCCATCATGCCGCCGACTTGCTGGCTGTTGCCAACCAAGGGCAAGTACCAACGGGCAGCAACGTCAGCTGCCTGGATGTGGGCGTGGGGGCAAGCTGTGTATATCCCATCATCGGGAACAAGGAGTATGGCTGGAGTTTTATTGGGGCTGATATTGACCCGGTTTCCATTGCCTCGTCCGGCAAAATAGTGGATGCGAACCCTGCGCTTAAAGGAAAGGTGGAATTGCGGCTGCAAAAGAACCCGCAGGATATTTTCAGAGGGATTATCCAAAAAGAGGAGCGGTTTGACCTAACGGTTTGTAACCCGCCGTTTCATGCATCGTTGGCAGAGGCACAGGCAGGCACGGTGCGTAAAGTATCAAACCTGAAGCAGCAGAAAGTAGCCAAACCAATTCTTAACTTCGGAGGGCAGCAGGCAGAGCTGTGGAGCCCGGGAGGGGAGCGGCGTTTTGTGGCGGACATGGTTTACCAGAGCCGGCAGTTTGCCACGTCCTGCTTCTGGTTTACGACGCTGGTATCGAAACAAACGAACCTGAAAAGCACCTACCAGGCACTAAAGCAGGCAGAAGCGCTGGAGGTGAAAACAATTCCGATGAGCCAGGGAAACAAAACCAGCCGCCTCGTAGCGTGGACATTCCTGAACCAGGCGCAGCAACAGGAATGGGTAAAGACCCGGTGGGACAGCTAACAAGTAATTTATACTTGTAGCCCCGCCATGTTTTGCACCATCAGACCTTTGTTGTACTAGCGATGTTGCCGAGAAAGCCTTAATTTTCTGCCTTCTAAAGTATAAATCCAGCCATCAACAACCACTACAGCCTTACACCCCGCCAAAGAGCCCTCACCATGAAACAACGCTACAGCTACGCCATACTGTTCTTGATCCTTCTAGGCGCTTTTTCGTGCAGGCAAGCCGAGGAACAACCCGACATTGAGGCCATAGAAGCTGAAATGGCCAAGGGAGATTCGGCTACAGTAGCTGCAGTAGTAGCTGATACAGCAGGAACCGCTGCTGCAAAAGCCACCGAAGCGCTGGCAAAGGAATGCATCGCCTATTTCGAAGAATGGGAAAAGCTACGTGCTGCCAGTACAGATTACTACAGAACGGTGGTTTTGCCCAAGGCGCTGGCAAACCCAAGGCTTCCGGAGCAGAACATGGCTTTTCTGCTGGCCTTGGAAATATACCTTAGCCAGACGCCGGAAGAAATCCGCGCCATACCGACTACCAACCAGCTGCTGTTCCCAATCTTTAAAGTGAATGAGAAGGAGATGGGTGTCTTTGCTTTCCCGGCCTATGATACCGCGAGCGAGGATTTTATAGATATCTCCATTGAAAACAACATCCTTGCCCGCAGCAAACTGACAGCCACCATCGACAGTTCGGCCCAATACAAAGTGGTTTTTCACCCGGAGCTGGCAGATTCGCTGCTCAAGACAATTGACCCCACCGTCACCGCTTTCACTGCAAAAGGAAAAGTAAAGACAAAGGTGGTAAACTTTGGCTCCTACGCCGGCGAGTGCCTGGAGTACTATAACTACCTGCTGGACAGCAAGCCCTTCAGCAAGCATGCTAAGGTGCTGTTCGGAAGCATCTACAACCTTAGCCTGGCCTACAGAAACTACCCGAAGGTGGACGCAACGATGCTGGAGCAGCTCAACGAGAAGTGCTTCGATTGCCCCAGCAGCATGGAAGAGCAGAAGACCTTTGCCACGTTAGAGGGCGTGGAGGGGCTATACTTTGCTTATGCCGATACATTCCCGCTAAACAACAAGCTCGATACGCCATCCAGGGCGCTGGTGATGGACATGGACGGCAAAATGATTTACCTGTGGTACCAGGAGGTAGACTTGGCTGGCTGCAGCTGCATCTAAACGAGGCTGCTTTACTGTTAGTGTGGACTCCCTTTTTTGCTGCCCTCGTTTCGCCTAAAACCCTTTCGGAGCGTTTGTTGTTTATACAGGTACACGTAAATCCAAGACTTCATCAGAAAGACAGAACCTATGAAATTGAAAGTAGCGAAAGATCCATCAGAATATAATAAACTGACCCCAGACGAAGCCCGCATTATTGTGAACAAAGGCACCGAGTATCCTGGCACCGGCGAGTACAATAGCCACAAGGCCGAGGGCGTTTACTTGTGCAAGCGCTGCAATAACCCGCTTTACACGTCGGAGTACAAGTTTGAGTCGCACTGCGGCTGGCCCAGCTTTGACGACGAGATAACCGGCGCCGTGAAGCGCGTACCCGATGCCGACGGACGCCGCACCGAGATAGTCTGCGCCAACTGCGATGCCCACCTCGGCCACGTATTTGAAGGTGAGTACCAGACCCCGAAAAACGTACGCCACTGCGTAAATTCCCTATCTATGACGTTTGTGCCGGTAGAGGAACTGGAGAAGTAAGTATAGAAAGGCAGGTGCAGTGAGCAGCTGTCCGGTTTGTTGCTGGTTCGCCTTAAAAGGATAGTTCAAGCACTACGAATTACCCTTCCCAGCCTCCTCTTTAGCGTGAAATCCTTACCCCTCCAGGGAGAAGTATTGCTACTGTTGATAATATTCCTCCCTGGAGGGGTAGGGTGGTTCCGCGAAAAATTTAGCTGAAGTATAAGCGCTGTTGATTGCCTGATCGCTCTTCCATCAAGATCCTTTCAGGATGACAAGTGGAGATGAGTGAATAGTAAGTCAGAAAAAAGTGGATTAAAGCGTCAGCAGAAGTACTTACACCCCTGTAGTCCCCTCAAAGGGACAGTTCTACCTCAAAGAGAGCAATCATATTTGTTGTATAGCGAAGGCAGTAGTTATTGGTATTGTTTCCAGTCCTTGGGTTGAGCGCCTTGTAGTGATGCGGTGCCCGCGCGAGCGAGATTGCAAAGTGACAGCGAGCAAAGAAAAGGTCCCAGCGCGATGCCTGAGGACGTGGCCCCGCTCATATAGGGCCCCTACCCCAGCCGTGAGCGCTCCAAAGTATGAGGTGAAACAATGGGTGTTTGGGAGCTGGAGGATGAACAGTAGCTAGAAAGGATAGCTTGTTTCCAAGTGTAATAAGCAGTGGCTATGGAAGTATAGCAGAAGCAGGCAAAGGCACAAGCGGACGCTTGCGCCAGGTAGTGTGCAAGGTACAGCTGCCGCTAAGCAAGTATGAATGAAATAAGTATGGCCGCCGCCTAACAAGTATGGCTTTTCAAGCCAGTCAAGCTGCAAACTCAACCTCATGGTAGAACACAAGTCTGAAGACTTGCGCCAGAGGGAGGCAGCAGCAGCTAAAAGGGTATCAAAAAAACAAGCTATAAAAAGACAGCTTTACAGGTCCCCGCTCCGCAAGCAATGGAGGAAGCAGCTTTTTTAAACACGAGCGGCAGAAAGGAAAACCATGGTTCGGAATCAGAAAATAGATATTGCAGCAAAGCAGGCAGAGCAAGGCATTTACACCTGCTCCAACTGTGGCAATGCACTGTTTGAGCCGGAGAAGAAATTTGATGTCGGCTCCGGCTTCCCTAGTTTCTGGGCGCAGGTGGGGGAGCATGTGCTGCACAAACCGCTGGATACCTACGGCAGGCACCGGATTCAACTGCTTTGCAGCCAATGCGAGCAGCACCTGGGCCACCTGTTCGAGGATGCCCGCACCCCCACCAACGTGCGCTACTGCATCAATGCGAATGCCATTAAGCTAGCGCCGGGGCAATAGCGCTATTGCCTCCTGTGGGTGTAGTAAATCCTGCTTATAAAGCTAGTTGCTAGCGTGTTGAGACTCATATTTGCCTCGTAGTCGTGTCCGTCCAAAAACTCCCTTCTGTTAAACGACCTGTCCGTGCTTGTCCACTCATCCGGTGTGTAGCCTGGGCTGCTGATGCGTACGGTTACTTTATTGGAGGCTGGATCCTGAGTTACGTTCAGGTTCAACGCATAAGTGGCTTCCTTTTTGGCTGTTTTGGAGCGGTAGTTCGGGTAGTAGTTAAACACCATTCCGGTTTTGGGGGTTCTGCCGGCATAGCGCTGCTGCGTCAGTACCACTGAGTTGTTTATCAGGCGCATAATACTTTCCCGCTGACGCTTTTTGAAGCCTTTATCAAAGTTGATGCTATCAATTGAAAAACTGATAAGATCAGCATCCTCTACGTTAACGGGCTCGTAGGTCTCCTGCACGCCGATTAGCCGGTTAAAGGGGCCGATTACAATGCTATCCGTGTAGTATTGCTGCTTGTGCTGCAGGAACACTTTCTCGGGAGAGAAGAGCTTCAGCTCGTTGTACATGTCTTTTTGCACACCTCCCTTTACAGTACCTATACCGCTGTTCGGCCTTAGGTACAGCTGGTAATACACGCCGGGCTGGTTGTTTACTTCCAGGTTTTCGAGCTTGGCCACCAACGTGTGGTTATACTTGCGGTAGCGCTTCTTCGCGGTTGTGTCGATGCGGAACGTGTGCTTCTCTTTCTCCAGGCCCTCTATCTTTTGCACAAACCAGTTGTTCACACGCTGAAACTGCTCCTCATACTTCGCTCCGGCCGTATTGGTGAACTCCATCCTGTCGATGGTAACAGGCCTTTGGTACAAGTCTTTTGTGCAGGCTGATAAGCCAATCAGGAGTAAAAGGAGGAAACCAAACTGTGTTTTCATAGTAACTTCTTTCGTTAATGATGGAGAATCTTCTAATAGCCACATCAATTAACTAAATATTTAGTTTAAAAACAACCGGTTCGTTCGCTTTTATTTTAGAGAAGTTCTAGCTGCCGCACAAGACGGGTTTTGCACTTACCTCCTGCTCCAGCAGCAACTGCCGGCCAGCAGGAGACAAGCCATAGCTGCTATGTTCTTTTTGCCCATACCCATACAAGTAACCGTTAACCCATGCCGCGGCAGTGGAGTGAATAAGGTCGGCCATATTGGGGTAAAGACGCTGAAACTCGGACCATAGCTGTGGGTGACGCTGCAGCTTGTACTTCTGGTGCCGGTCTTCTGCCAGGTGAAAGGCTTTATAAGAGTAGATTTCTGTATAAACAAACTGCCCCAACTGTGCATGCCGCCTTTTTTTGGCCTCCTGCGCCTGCCTTTCCTGCTGGGCATCATGAAAGAAAATAGCCGAGGCATACTGCCTTTTCCAGGGAGTGCGGGTTGCCTTGTGGTGCGTGAAGAACACCTGTAGCAGATCCTGATAGCTGACAACGGCAGGATCAAAGTCCAGCTGCACGGTTTCGATGTGATCGGCCAGTGCCCAGTACGTAGGATCAGGGGTGGTACCGCCGGCGTAGCCTACCCTTGTGCGCACCACGCCGGCTATACTTCCAAAAAGCGCATCCGGGCTCCAGAAGCAGCCCATCGAAAAGGTGGCCGTTTCCAGCCTTTCAGCAGCAGGTAATGCAGCAGTCGGTTGTGGTACCATATTCTTTTACTTTGTGTGACATTATCTGCTACCTGTACAGCAATAATCAGGCGACCTATGCCAAAACTGCGCACGCTGTTGATGGGGCAGTAATGTCATCATGGCAGATTTTTCACATAGAGGGGCTTATTGATAAGGCACGGAGGTTATGACAATGAGCAGGACAGCTATACTTGTGACAACCCCGATACCCGTGCCAGCCAGCACTTTGCCTGTTTTCTTCTTCCGCGCCTGGTCTTCGTAGCCTTTAACAAAGTTTGGGTCAGACAGATAATTTACGTTCGACACCGGATTGTTATGCGCTTTAGGCCGCACTAATCCGATGGCGGCGGAACCGGCAAGGCCGTAGGGGAGAAGCAGAGCACACCCTGCCGAACCCCACATGGCCCCGTTGCCTTTGTAGTGCCGCAGCGCGTCCTCTTTCCCCAACAGGTACATCTGGTCTGCGCTCATCGCGGAATCCTGCGCTGCAGCCTGACTTTGCGCGATAATCTCCTTTGTGCCATTGGCGAACTTCACCATAAACACTTCCGCCCTCCTGATTTGGTACAGCGCTTTATCTGTTGTATCAGGTTTATGGTAGCGGATCTCGTCCATCGTAATTTCCTTTACCCACCCGGCAATCTCATCCCCGTTCACCGTCACGATGGTGTCTTGTGCCATTACCTGCTGCCAGAGCAGGAACAGTAAGGCAATTGTAAACATCCGTTTCATACACAATCTGCTTTAAAAGTTAGGTTTTATACTTGTACTTACTTGCGGGAGTTAAACCCGAACAGCATGCTGAAGCGCGCGCCGTCTTTGGAAGGGGCCAGCGCCAGGTTAACCGGGAAGTTGATGCCCTGGCTCTGGAAGTTGGTTCCCACCGCCAGCACCAAGCCGGCACCGCCTAACGACACATTCGGTCCGACACCGAACTCAAATCCTTTTGCGCCCCTTATACCGATCAACGCGCTTAAGCTCGGCAGGAACTTGCCCTGCTCCAGGCCTCCCACCAGCGGCACAAACTCAAACAGGCCCGATACGCCATTGTCGAGTGTGAATACCCGCGTCTCGAACTGCCAGCCAAACTGCGTGATGAAAGGGTTTATATCGGTTTCGAATTCTTCCTGTATGTTATCGCTATACTTCTGGCTAAGTATGGTAAAGCCTATGCGGGGCCCTGACAGCTTCAGGTTCTCCTGATAATACGAGGGTTGTGACGTAGACATAGGCTGGGCAGCGGGTTGGCTTGTGGGCCTTGCTGTCTGGTTAAACACCTCTTTGGTGCCGTTCTCATACTTTATCATGAACACGTCTGCCTTTGCGATGGAGATCATCGGCCCCTCCAGGTTATCGAAGCGCTGGTACTTGATCACATCCGGGCTAATCTCGCGGACTTTTACCTGAATTTCGTCGCCGTTGCGCTTGATGAGCAGGTCCTGCGCCTGGCTTGCGAGGCAGGGCAGCAGCATGGCGAGCAATAAAAGAAGCTTTTTCATGATGTATGATGGTTTAGGTTGAAATTCCCTTTCATTAATAAGCTAAAGGTAAGCGGACCCAAGCCCTTCCGAAAGCCTGCATTTCATATTTAAGGACTTTTAAAATTGGATTTATACTTACATAAGTTATTGAAAATAAATAACTTATAATACAACTATCAGACTTTAAGAAAAATCAGTTATTTTAGTTTTACAATCCTTAGATCCTGATGTCGCTGTAAAAGAATGGATGACCTGAAGACTACCCTTGATACACTCTCCGACGACGACAAGCGGGAGCTGACGCTGTTTATCAAGCGGCAAAAGGAAAAGAAGCAACGCAAAGACCTGGAGCTGTTTCAGCTGCTGCAGCAGCCAGTGGCTTATAAGCCGGAGCAGTTGATCAGCCGCCTGTATCCCGCGGAACCAAACCCGGTGGCTTACTATGCCCTGCGCAAGCGCCTGTTGCGGCACCTGACCGATTTTATCCTGCTTAAGCGCATGGAAGAGGACATCACGGCGGCTTCGTCTATTATGGGAATGCTCTCGCTGGCGACCTACCTTTTTGATGCCCGGGCTGACCGGCTGGCGTGGGTGCAGCTGCGGAAGGCCGAGAAACTGGCGCAGGGAAATGAGCAGTACGACCTGCTCAACGCCATTTATAACCTGCAGATCGAGAAAGCCGACAATGAGTTTGCCGACCCGCTGGACGAGATCATCGAAAAGCGAAATTGCAACAAACAGGTTGCCGACGAGGACGAGCGGGCCAACATTGCCAACAGCGTCATAAACCAGCGCCTGCAAGCGGTGCGCCGGCAGGGCAGCGACCTGCACTTCGACAAAATTATACAGGAGGTGCTGCGGGCGCACGACCTGCTGGAGGCGGTGAGCAAGCGCCCTTCGCTGCTGTACAAACTCATGTCCATTACGCGCAGCGCCATACTTGCCCGCAAGGATTTCCTCTCGTTCGAGCCCTACATCATCAGCCAGTACCACGAGGCCGAGCAGCGCTACGGCTTCAAGAAAGCGCACCTGCACTACAAGCTTAGCCTGCTGTACATGATTGCGCACGTGCTGTACCGCAACAAGAAGTTCAGCGAGTCAATGCGCTATCTGGGCCTGCTGCAGCAAAGTATGAGCGGCGAGGGAAAGAGCCACTACGTGCTGTTTTACCCGCGCTACGTGTTCCTGATGGCTGCCAACCTGGTGTTCCTGCACCGCAACGAGGAAGCCATTGTCCTGATGGAGCAGCTCCTTTACAAGAGCAAGCTGACGCTAAGCACCAAAGACCAACTCACCGCGCAGCTGGGCCTTAGCTTTAACTATTTCGCACAGGGAGCCTACGCTAAGGCCAACCGCGTACTGATGAGCATCAAGCGCTCCGACAAATGGTGCGAGGGCAAGATGGGGCGGGAGTGGGTGCTGAAGAAGAACCTGGGGGAGCTGATTCTGCAGTATGAGCTGGGCAATGAGGACCTGGTGCTGAACAAGATCCGCTCCGTGGAGCGCACCTTCGGGGATTTACTGCACGAGCCGGCCTACAAAAACGTGAAGCACTACCTGCTGCTCATCAAGCACATGCTCGACCACCCGGATGCCGTTGTGAAGCCTGAGTTTGTGGCCTATGTGGAGAGCAGCCTGGAGTTCACCACCTTCGAGGGCACCGACATCCAGGCCATGAGTTTCTATGCCTGGCTCAAATCAAAGATGCTGCGGCGGCCGTACTACACGGTACTGCTGGAGCTGGCCAACAGCGCGTGGGAGAATGCCTTGCACCGGCAGTAAATTTTTAAGCAACTTGCACTTCATTTAACTTATTAACGTTTGCGCACCTACTTCACGAAACGCTACAACAGTTTCCGCTTTGCCCTGAAAGGCCTGGGTGCTGCCGTACGCTCCGAGCCGCACATGCGCCTGCACATTCTCTCGGCGGTGGCAGTGGTGGTGGCTGGTGTCGCTTTTGAAGTAAACAGGGTAGAGTGGTGCCTGCTGGTGGGCAGCATTGGGCTGGTTTTTACCGCAGAGGTGTTCAATACGGCCATTGAGACGCTGACCAACCTGGTTTCGCCGGAGTTTAACCCGCTTGCCGGAAAAGCAAAAGACTTGGCAGCCGGGGCTGTACTTGCGGCGGCCATCATGGCGGCGGTTATCGGTACTATCGTTTTTCTGCCTTACCTGCTCCGTTTCCTGGAGCCATACTTGTAGCAAGTATAAAGAAGTATGGCATACGGCAAGTGTGCCTTTGCTGATATCCCTTCTATGTTATAACCCGTACTTTCATCTGAAATATTTACCTTTGTGCCGCCAAACCAGCCGTATGCAGGCTAGGGTTGCTGGTAACCTAAATTATTTGAAGGATAAACGAGTTTAAAATAAGATGACTGGAAACGACGTACTAAAAAACCTTTCAGAGTATAATATCTGGGCAAATAAAACGATGCTGGACGTGTTCAGCAGCCTGCCTGAAGTACCTGCCAACGCGCTGCGCCTGCAGAG
Source organism: Pontibacter akesuensis (assembly GCF_001611675.1). Taxonomy (NCBI): domain Bacteria; kingdom Pseudomonadati; phylum Bacteroidota; class Cytophagia; order Cytophagales; family Hymenobacteraceae; genus Pontibacter; species Pontibacter akesuensis. Next base: position 1,983,509 of record NZ_CP014766.1, read on the forward strand.
CCACGCCCTGAACGCGCAGGCGATTTGGATTGCCCGCATCACCGGCACCGAAAGCCCCGTGAAAGTATGGCAGGAGCACAACCTCGACGAACTGAAGCAGCTGCACGAAAGCGCTTCGTACAAAATAGCCGAACTGGCGCAGAATGCTGATGAGGCCGAATTCAACCGCCTCATCGATTACACCAACAGCCAGGGCCACAAGTATAGCACCCGCGTGCTCGACATCCTGACGCACGCCTTTAACCACGCCACCTACCACCGCGCCCAGGTGGCCACCGACCTGCGCAAAAACGGCCACACCCCGCCCAACACCGACTACGTGACTTACGTGCGCGAACTGATGGGCCAGGTGTACTAAGACGTTAGATATTAGACATTGGATTAAAGACTTTTTGACAAAGGACGAGGGGAGCAAAGTATGTAGCCGCTGTTTATACTTTTGCTGCACTTCAGGCTATTTACAGCAGCAACAAGATTCCCCTCCTCGGAGGGGTAGGGGTGGGTAAAAATCACTCCGGTCATTCACCTCAACCCAATAAAAGAGAAGGCTTCCCAAGTGGGAAGCCTTCTCTTTTTAGTCTAATGTCTAGCGTTTAAAATCTAACGTCTACTGTCTACTCTAGTTCTACTGTGCCAAGGTCTTTAATCTGGTCCTGCGACACACTTACGTTCTCGATGGTCTTGTTATGCGCATCGTTCTCGGTGTAGAACTTAACAGTGTAGGTTCCTGCTTTTACGCCTTTAATCAGGAAGTCGCCGTTGTCGTTGGCAAAGCCGCCGATGGTGTCGTTGGCAGCGGAGATAACGTAAATCCCCGGCTTGTATTCAGCTGGCGTTACCTTGCCTTTGATGCCGCCGGCAATAGCCTGTGTAATAGTACGCACCACTGGTTTCAGGTTGTAGCCACCGTTGCCCTTTGGCACCACTGATTTGGCCGCATCGAAATCCAGCAGCACCATGTAGGTTACGTCGTCCTCCAGGTGCGCATCAAGTTGCAGTTTTACACCTGAAGTTTGTCCGCTTGGGGTTTTCAGGTCTACCACGGTGCCATCTTTTAGTTTCAGCGTGTTGTCATCACCAAGTACAAGGCGAATCTGGGAGATGTGTCCTACAGGCAATTCAGCACTGGCCAGCAACGTGTCGCGGCCGTTGGCAAAATCCAGCAGGTTGTAAATGCCCGGGTTAATCTCATCCAGTGTTGTCCAACCTGCCTCGTCGTCTCCCTCACCGGCATGTATCTGCACCGACTCTATCTCCACGTTTACCTCCTCATAATCTCCCGGCGCATCGGTCATGCGCACTTCCATGCGGGCAGTACCCGTGGCACTGTCGCTAGCACTATCGCAAGAGCTGAATCCAATCAAGCCGCTTAGCAGCAAAGGAAAAAAATACTTTTTTTTCATACGATTATTGCATTAGTTTAAAAGCGAGAATGCTCCTAAGAGCTCCTTATACACAAGCTAACGAATAAAAGTTGCACTTTAATATATAGTGAAATTAAAACAAATGCCAGCAGGATTATATTTCCTGCTGGCATCCCTGTAAGTGTCAGTTCTAAAGCAATTTATACTTTAATAAGATTTGGCTATTGCTGCCTCGTCGTGTCCGGCGGGGTGGCAGGCTTGGTGATCTGCTTCAGAAAGCCGCCCACCTTGTCTGTGGCCTGCTTCTTAAGCTGCAGCTCTGCCTCGCGGCGTTTCTTCTCGATCTCCTCCCGTGCCTTTTGCTCCGCCTCCAGTTTCTTGCGGTTCAGCTCTGCCTGCACACTGTCCTGCAGCTGCTGCTTGCGCTGGTCGGCCTGCTGCTTCACATCATTCAGCTTCGACTGCACCACCGTCTGCACCAAGTCGGCTGCCTTCTCTTTCACAGAGCCACCTACCAGCGACACACGCGGATCAGACAAGGTACCACCCACATTCAGCCTCAGCGTAATGCGCTCAGAGTTAGCCAGGCTCTCGTTGCCTATCAGACTGGCCAGCCGGGCGTTCACCTCCCGCCCGATCTTTCCGGCAGGCACATTCAGGGCGGTAATGTAGTCGATGTTGCCGTTGATGTTGTTGGTTCCGCCCACGGTCATCTTAATGTCGCCGGCCTCCATGTCAAATGGTTTTATCACGAGGCTGCCGTCAATGATCTGGGCATCGATGTAGCGGTTTTCCACCACAAAGTTCTGCAGCTCTTTCAGGTTGGTCAGGTTGCTGATCTTCTCCACGATCGGCACATCCGTCACCGCGGCTTTGATCACCTTGATAATACCCGAGCCATCCAGCGTCTTGAACACCGGTGTCATGTCCTGCGCCAGCTCCCCGGTAAAGGCAAAGGTGGTCGAGAACTTACCCTCCAGCAGGCGCGCAATAGGAGCCAGGGTCTGGATGGTGTTGAACGATTCAAAAGCCTCTTTAAAGCCTAGATTCTGTATGTCCAGCTTCACATCAAAGAGTGGCAGCTGCGGGTTTTGAGTGTTATAGCTGCCGCTAGTGGCAAATGTGCCGCCCAGCGAATTAAACGTTACCTTGTTCAGGCGGGCAATCTGATCCTTTACCTGCACCTGCCCATTCACGTTGTCAAGCATAAGGTTATCGTACAGCACGCGCTTGGCATCAATGTTCAGGGCCATGTCCAAGTTGGCAGGTACTGCTACCACGCCCTCTACGTCGGCTCCCTCCGCTACAGCCTCTCCCGTGTTCTCATCCACCATCCACTCGTTCACATCGAACTGGTTGGAGCGCAGGTTCAGGTTACCGCGCAGCGACTGGTCATCTGCCAGGGCATAGCCCAGGTAGTTCGAGATGGAGCCGTCTGCTTTGATATCACTCTTGCCCAGCATGCCATCCAGGTTCACCAGGTTAATGCGCTCGTTGTTGAAGTTTGCGTTTGCTTTGCTGACCTTCATGCCCTGTGGCAAGTCAGTGCTTACAAATTTCAGGTCGCTGATAGCCATCGTGCCGTTGGCGGTGATGGAGTTGTACTTCTCGGCTTCGATGTCGCTTAGCTTGCCTTTGGCAGCCACATCGGCAACAATTCTACCGGCCAGTTCCATACCTTCCTGCGGGAATATCTTCATCAGCTTTGTCAGGTCCAGCACACCTTTTATGCGGCCGTCGAAGGCAGGCTTATCTATTCCCTCTACCAGCATGTTGCCCTCCAGCGGCTCGCCGTCCAGGTCCATGTTAAAGCGCTTCACGTTGATGCGGGTATCGTCGGTGTTGCCGGTGGTATTCACCACGTTCGTTACCATGTTCAGGTTCTGGATCGGTGCCGGAAAGTCCTTCGACTTGATGTAGCCGTTGGTAAGGTTCAGGTCGGCGTTGATCACAGGCATTCTGGTTTCCGAGTACGTGCCTTTGGCATTCGCATCTACCTTCAGCAAACCGCGCAGCGCCATTCCATCAACCGGATAAACCTTGGTCAGTTCAGCCAGGTCCACGTTTGCTTTCACATTGCCGTCAATCTGCATCACGTCCAGGCCATTGATCAATACTTTAGCATCGATAGGGTTCTTGCCCAGGTCCATGTGGAACTGGCGGATGTTGATGTCCGTATTTTGCGGCGTACCGTCCTCGCTGGCTATACTTATATCGGCGTTAATGTTGCGGGCAGCCTCAGGCAGTTCCGGATATTTGAACATGCCCTCGATCACCTTCAGGTTTACTCCGTAGCCCGGCATCAGCGTGTCGATCATGCGGCCCTTGAAGTAGCCGTCGAAGCTTAGCTTGCCGCCTGTCTTCAAATCATCAAATTTCTCGGTGAACATGCCCGGCACCACCGACAGCACGTTACGGAAGTCTGTTTCAGTTGCGCTGAAGGTCAGGTCAAAGTCAATTGCCTCCTCCGGCATCAGGATAGAGCCATCAAATTTAAAGGGAAATGCGTTTACGCGGATGTTGTTGTCCTTGAAAGTATAAAGCGACTTCTCCAGGTCCATGGCCATGGTCACGTCTGCATCTAACTTGGCGTTCTCCAGGTAGTTCACACCATCATACGTCATCACCACGCGCTCCGCTGTGGTGTTCGACACCATGTCAAACACGTCCTGCTCAAAATCGCCGCTGCCGGTATGCGCCACATTGTAGGCCGAAAAGCCAAACGGAATGCTTAGGTCGTCGTAGAAGATGGTGCCGTTATTTATCTCCCAGCCTTTGATGGCCATGTTGAAGTCAGACGCGGCCGTATCGGCTGCCGTTTCCGTGGCCGTGGTGTCTTCCTTTACAATGTCCCAGTTGGCCTTGCCGCTTTTCAGCACCAGCAGCCGTATCACGGGCTCCTCCAGCTCAATGGAGTTCACCTTCAGCTGGTCGCCGAAAACGCTGAACAGGTTCAGGCCCATCCGGAAGGAGGGAACCTTGGCCAGCGTGTCGGTGGCAAAGGAATCCTGCCCGATCACGAGCAGGTTCTCCACGCCCAGCGACAGGTTCGGGAAGTCGCGCAGCAGGGAGAGGCTCACGTCATCGGTTTCGTAGATAACCTGTGCATTTATATTTTTTGCAATCTCTTTGTCTAAGGCTGACTTGATTTTATCTTTAAACAAAAGCGGCACCACCGCTGCTACAGTAAGCAGCAGCGCCAGGAAGATAAAAAAGCCAATGGCTACTTTTTTCATGTTTTTGGCAGTAGTTTGGGTGATTTTACGGTTACTATAGCTAAGCTATGGAAATAATAGCTAAAACCATGCTACTTTTTCGTTTGCGCCGGTTAGGCTATACTAATAACCCTGGCGCGGCTTTACATTATACTGTATGGGCATGCATTCAATAAAAATATTTCTGCTGTACCTGTTCTGCCTGTGGGCAGGGCTGGCTCGTGCTCAGGATGTGCCCTACACGCAGCAATATGCGAACCGCCTGTACCTTAACCCCGCCTTCGCCGGCCTAGGCAACAGCTGGAGCGTGGCGCTCTCGCACCGCAGGCAGTGGCCCACCCTGAACGGCTCATTTATAACGAACAGCCTCTCGGCCGACTTCCGGTTGCCCAATACGAAAAGTGCAATCAGCTTCTTAGCACAGCAGGACCGCGCCGGGGTAGGGGGACTTAAAAAAATACAGGCCGGACTGGGTTATGCCTATCACACCAACATCAACGAGAACTGGGCCCTTTCTGCGGGCCTGCAGGCAAGTATAGCCTCGCAACGCATAGACCTCGACAACCTCGTTTTCGGAGACCAGCTGTCAGACAACGGGGCTGTGGCACTTACCTCGGCCGAGGCAAACAGATTTGAGCCAAACACTTACATCGACTTTACAGTAGGGGGACTTTTTTACGGCGAACAGGCATGGGTGGGGCTCACGGCAGCCCACCTGAACAAACCAGCCTACGGGCTAGGGCAGCAAACCGAGCTCCCGCTGCGCTTCACGGCCATAGCAGGCTATAAGTTTTACGCCAGGGCCTATGAGGAGCAGGGCCGCCTGTTTGAACTAAGCTTTACCCCTACCGCCTCCTACACACACCAGCAAAATGCTAAAAGATTAGATGTGGGTTTATACACTAAATACACGCCGCTGACGTTTGCACTAATATATAAGGGAGTGCCGGTAACCGGGGGAACTAACCGCGATCAATCCTTGTCCATACTTGCGGGGTTGCAGTTAAATCAGTTCAAGGTGGGCTTCAGCCACGATATAGGATTAAAAGGGATAAGCAGGGAAGCCGGGGGGGCCAACGAAATTTCACTCATTTTCGAAAGCGACGACATTAAGAATTTGTTTAAAAGCCGCTTAAGGCACAAATTAAACAGAAACATTGTTTGTCCGGCATTTTAATATTAGCTATAATTGCACATTATATTACGTTACAAGAACCTTATCATAATTGGGTACTATTTTATGAAGTTAATTAAGTATTTATCGGCTGCGGTTGTGGGAGGCATGTTGCTGACTGCCTGTAACAAGGGCGGACAGCCTACCAGCACCAACCCTGGAGCTTACAGCTCCGCTACCGGCGCAGAATATGGCGAGGACGAAGAAGCCTTCGATGTTCCCGAGTATGCTGAGTTTCCGCAGGGCCCGGGCTTGATCTTTATTGAAGGTGGCCGCACGGTGCTGGGATCCATGGAGGAAGATATCGCCATGACCCGCGACAACGTGGAGCGAACTGTAACGGTAGCCTCTTTTTATATGGACGAAACAGAAGTGGCCAACATCCACTGGCTGGAGTATCTCCACGACCTGAAGCGTGACTCGCTTCCGGAAGTATACCAGGCCGCTTTGCCTGATACTACCGTTTGGTCGCAGCAGCTTTCTTTCAACGACCCTTACGTAACGTACTACCTGCGCTATCCTGGTTTCCGCTTTTTCCCGGTGGTGGGTGTGAGCTGGTTGCAGGCAAATGATTTCTGCGTGTGGCGTACAGCAAAAGTTAACAAGAACCTGGCAGCGCAAGCTACAGGTGGCGGCCGCAGAGGCTTGTTCGGACGACGTGGCAATGACACGGAAGCAGCCGAAGGCGAAGCACCGTCTATCGAGTCAGGCTACGTATTGCCGAACTACCGTCTCCCAACAGAGGCCGAGTGGGAGTACGCTGCTCAGGCAATGATCGGTACACAGTACTCTGAAGACGAGAACCAGAACAACCGCCGTCTGTACCCTTGGGACGGACACCAGGTGCGTAACCCGTATGGCAAGCAGATGGGCAAGTTCATGGCTAACTTCAAGCGTGGCCGTGGTGACTACGCCGGTATTGCCGGTGCCCTGAACGATGGCGCCATGATCACAGACTATATCTACAGTTACCCGCCAAACGACTTCGGTCTGTACAACATGGCCGGTAACGTAAACGAGTGGGTGCAGGATATTTACCGTCCGCTTTCTTACGAAGACGTAGAGGATCTGAACCCATTCCGTCGTGACGACTTTATGGACGAGGCTGAGAACTATGACTCCAGCGAAGGATACCACTCCCTGATCAACGATGAGGTGCGTGTGTACAAAGGTGGTTCATGGAAAGACGTAGCTTACTGGTTGTCTCCGGGCACACGCCGCTTCATGGCACAGGACTCGGCCACTGCCACAATCGGTTTCCGTTGCGCTATGATCAACGCCGGTTCAAACAAATAAGAAGATACCCTCTTATCATACAAAAGCCCGGAAGCAATTCCGGGCTTTTTACATTTATACTTGTTATGAGCGAGAAAACACCAGCCCATAAAATCATCTTCCGGTTTCACAGCGAACTGTTTGGCAAAGAGGTGACAGAGGAACTGTGGGCACAGGAAGTAGACGCAGCACAAGGCCTCTACCAGATCGACAGCATGCCCAGCTTCACCCCGTTGATTGCAACAGAAGATGTTGTTCGGGCTGAGTTCAGCAAAATGGAGGAGGGGCTGCTGTACAAGGAAACCGTTACGCCTTCCGGCAATTCCAACATCCAGGTCATCCGCCAGAATGAGGAAACGCCCCTGCTGGACCTGCGACAGCGTTTTGCTGATCTGGGCTGCGTATCGGAGCAGGTAAACGAAGACTTCTTTGTGATGGAGGTTTCCGTGAACGTCAACTACGCTGTGGTGAAAGAGCTACTGGATGAATTGGAGGAGCAGGAAGAGATTGAGTACGCCGAGCCCTGCCTCTCGGATGTGCACCGGGAGCAGACAGGCGGCTAAGTATAAAGCAGCTATACTTCTATTAATGTTGACTAAGCATCTTTCATATTTCCTGTCATCTCGACGATAGGAGAGATCTTTAGTGAATTCTGTTTAGATTTCTCGCTCTGCTCGAAATGACAGTAGTAGAAGAAAGATTAAAAAACTTCTAAAATTGCCTTCCTGTATTTTTTACCATAAGCGAAGGCATGCGCCAGTATAGATAAAGTATAAGACGTAAAAAGGAGAGCACCGACAAGTGCTCCCCTTTTCTTAAAGTATAGAAGTATAAGTTACTTTTCCTTAACAGCCGGAACTAGATCAAGCACTCTGCCGGTATACTCGCGAACCTGCTCCAGCAATTCCGGGTTCTTTGACAGCGATTGCCCGTAGGAAGGAATCATCTCCTTCAGCTTTCCTTTCCATTCCTCGGAGTTGACACGCTGCATAAAGCAGCGCTCCAACAGCCCGATCATGATGGAAACGGAAGTGGAGGCCCCAGGCGATGCTCCCAGCAAAGCGGCCAGGGTACAGTTGGCGCCACTCACCACCTCTGTGCCGAACTCCAGCACGCCGCCTTTGTCAGCGTCTTTTTTAATGATCTGCACCCGTTGCCCGGCTACCTCCAGTTCCCAGTCTTCGGCTTTGGCCTCAGGGAAATAATCCTTCAGCGCACCCAACCGTTCCTCCGGCGACTGCCGCACCTGGTCTATCAGGTACTTAGTGAGCGCCATGTTCTGGATACCGGCCGAAATCATTGGGCGCAGGTTGGCCGGTTTGATGGAGCGTGGCAGATCAAGGAAAGATCCCTTCTTCAGAAACTTGGTGGAGAAGCCTGCATAAGGCCCGAACAGCAGCTCCTGCTGTCCATTGATGTAGCGTGTATCGAGGTGGGGCACCGACATGGGGGGGGAGCCTACCGCAGCCAATCCGTATACTTTGGCTTGGTGACGCTCAATTACAGCCCGATTCGTGCATTTCAGCCACTGCCCGCTTACCGGAAAGCCGCCGTAGCCTTGCCCCTCAGGGATATCTGATTTCTCAAGCAGCGCCAGCGCACCACCACCGGCACCAATAAACAGGTACTTGGCATACACGCTTCGCTTGTCGCCGCTTTTCAGGTCCTTTACCCGGATGCGCCAGCGGCCGTCCTCCACCTGCCGCAACTTGCGCACCTCATGGCTGAAGTGGATGGTGACGCCTTCTTGCTGCTGCAGGTAATTGAACATGCTTCGGGTAAGGGCGCCGAAGTTCACATCTGTTCCCAGGTCCATGCGGGTAGCAGCTATTGGCTCTGAGGTGTCGCGGCCTTCCATGATCAGCGGAATCCACTCCTTTAGCTGCTCCCGGTCTTCGGAATACTCCATTCCTTGGAACAGCGGGCATTGGGTCATGGTTTCGTAGCGTTTGCGCAGGAAGTTTACATTATCGTTGCCCCACACAAAGCTCATGTGCGGAATGCTCTTTATAAAGGAGGTAGGCAGCTCGATAATGTTGTTTTGAATCAGGTATGCCCAAAACTGCTTGGAAATCTCAAACGACTCCGCAATTTTAACTGCCTTCAATATATCAATGGTACCGTCTGGTTTTTCCGGCGTGTAGTTCAGCTCACAGAAGGCCGAGTGGCCGGTTCCGGCGTTGTTCCAGGCGTCGGAGCTCTCAGCGGCTGCCACGTCCAGCCGCTCAAAAATTTCAATCCTCAGGTTTGGTTGCAGTTCTTTCAGCATCATTCCCAGCGTGGCACTCATGATGCCGGCACCTATCAGCACCACATCCGGTCCATTATCCTTCGCGTCTTTCATATGGTTCATTTTCCTAGTTAATACAAGTATGCACTGCCGTACGGCAGCAACAGGGCTTAGAAATGCCTACGGAAAAAACGAACGGTTTGTCGAACTCAGGGCAAGTATACTCTCCGAACGGCACGATGTTTTATGGCGAAAGGTACTATGCGGCAGCAATGGCGGCGACACTAACTTCTGCCGCACCCGCCGCAAGTAGCGCACGGGCACAAGCCTCGAGAGTGGCGCCGGTCGTCACTACATCATCCACCAGCAGCACATGCTTCCCCTGCACCAGTTCCGGCTTTGCCACCGCAAACACATGTTCCACGTTCTGCCAGCGGTCCAGGCGGTTCTTGCGGGTCTGAGTGTCGGTGGCCATGGTGCGGGTAAGGGCATGCTCCCGGCAGGGCAAATTCATACTTGCGCCGAGGCCTCGGGCAAAGCAGGCGGCCTGGTTGTAGCCCCGCCGACGCAACTTATTTTCGTGCAGCGGCACCGGCACCACTACCTCAAACTGCTCGTTATACTTGTGCTCGGAGAGGAGGGAGCCGTAGCGCTGCCCCAGGTGTTCGCCCAGTTCCTGCGCTCCTTTATACTTGAGTTGGTGCAACAACCGCTGCACCCGCCCCTTTGGCACAAAGTGCAGGTACGAGAAGGCGAACTGCACCGGCACTTTGCCCCAAAACCTGCGCTGCAGTGGGTTTAGCTCCGTGTCTCCATGCGCATGGAAGTTTGTGTAAGGCAGCTTCACGCTGCAGGAGGTGCAGATATACTTCTCGCCACGGGCCAGCCCGTCGGTGCAGGCATAGCAACTCTCCGGGAACAGCAAATTCAGCAGGTCTTTGAACATGGGCCGGGGTAAGTGGTTTATGGTATTCTGGTTAACTTCGCGTAAATTTATACTTACACCTTTTAGCTATACTTAGGTTTTTACTTAACAGACTACAAATCAATGAGCTTAGTAGAAGATTTTAACGAATACCGCACGCGCATGAATGAGCGCATTATGTCATACGACAATAAAGTGATTAAGCGTTTCTTTAACCTCGACACCAACACCTATATGGAGGGTGCCCTGGATGTGAAGACAAAGGAGATGCTTGGGCTGGTTGCCTCTATGGTGCTGCGTTGCGACGATTGCATCAAGTACCACGTGGGCAAGTGCTACGAAGAGGGCGTGACGGACGAACAGTTTATGGAGGTGTCTTCCATCGCCAGCCTGGTGGGCGGTTCTATTGTGATCCCGCACTTCCGCCGTGCCGTAGAATATTGGGAAGAACTGAAGGAACGCGGCAGCGCCGAGTAATTGTTAAATGGCTATATGGCTAAATTGTTGGTTATAAATTGAGGGTTTATACTTCACGCGGATCAACAATTTAACAATCTAACAATTCAGCAGTCAATAAATGAACTACGATAGTGAAAATTTAGACCACAACTGGACTCAGCTGCGGGCCGACCTGATGAAGCGCTTCGGCAAAAAGCCGGACATGAACGCCATCCTGTTCCTGATCGGGATACAGGAACTGGGCATGGGTGTGCGGGAGTTTACAAAAGAGGAGAAGCAGGACTTGATGCACATTGCCACCTGCCGCGTGTTCAGCCTGTCCGGCTTTTACGAGTTCACGGGCCGCGACGAAGAGGGCTGGCCGCATTTCAAGGCACTCAGGCCCATCCCGTTTGCCAACCTGAAGGAGCAGGAGAAAATGCTTCGCTGGCACGTTGTGGAGTATTTTAACAAATTCAACGAGATCCAAAACCCGACGGCGTAGCACGACGCACGTATCAGATAGCACGACAACGCCTGGCCAGATGAAGTATAAACTAATTAACTTGATCCTGCTCTCATCGCTTCTGTTCCTGTCTAACGACAGCGGCAAGAAGAAAAATCGTACTATGTGATACGTGCATCGTGTGTCGCTAAAATCACCCCATGAAGATTATTACCTATAATGTGAACGGCATTCGTGCCGCGCTTACCAAAGGATTTGCCGATTGGCTGAAGGCTGCTAACCCTGACGTGCTTTGCCTGCAGGAAATAAAGGCCGATGAATCTAAATTCGACAAGGCTTTGTTTGAGGAGATGGGCTACCACGTGTACCTGCATCCTGCCGTTAAGAAAGGCTACAGCGGCGTGGCCATACTTACAAAGCAAAAACCGAAGCACGTGCAAGTGGGCTGCGGCATAGAATGCTACGATGTGGAAGGCCGCGTGCTGCGCGCTGATTTTGATGATGTGTCGGTGATGAGCGTGTACATGCCTTCCGGCTCTAGCGGTGAGGACCGCCAAGGCTTTAAATTCAGGTGGATGGATGATTTCTTCGGTTACATTCACGAGGTGCGGCAGCAGTTGCCGGGCTTAGTGGTATGCGGCGACTATAACATCTGCCACAAACCAGTAGATATTCATAACCCGAAATCAAACGCCAAGAGCTCTGGTTTCCTGCCTGAGGAGCGCGAGTGGATGGGCAGGTTCGTGGAGAGCGGCTTTATTGATACGTTCCGCCACTTCAACCAGGAGCCGCACAACTATACCTGGTGGAGTTATCGTGCCGGCGCACGCAACAAAAATCTTGGTTGGCGTATTGATTATAACATGGCAACAGATAACCTGCGCGACCGCCTGAAACGCTCCGCTATACTTACCGAAGCCAAGCACTCGGATCATTGCCCGGTGCTGCTGGAACTGGAGTAGGGGAGATAGGCAATGCTTCTGTCGGTATTATACTTTAGGGACGGCTTAATTCGTTTTATCTTCTGAAGTATAATACTTTAAATGGATTTGGTTAACTTACCACTATAGCCGCCATGCCATAAACTTGTAACGGACAGACATGAAACACACAGATGCACTCGATCAGTTGCTGCATCAGCTGCAGGAGTTCAAGCACAAATTCTACCTCAACATGCTTTTGCGGGGTAGCATATTTGCGGTTGGGCTCCTGCTTTCTGTTTATATCGTGTACAGCCTGCTGGAGTACATGTTTTACTTTCCGGAGGTGGTGCGCGCCGGTCTGCTGTTCTCTTTTGTGGCGGCTGTTATCTATGTATTCGTTCGATGGATTGCCTTACCAATTGCGGCCCTTACACGGCTGAAGCGGGTGCTGACAGACGAGCAGGCGGCACAGCAGGTAGGTACCTTTTATCCTGATATCCGGGATAAGTTATTGAATGCCATTCAGATGCAGCACCTGGACCGCACCAACGAACTTATCCGCGCAAGTATAGACCAGCGCAGCCAGCAGTTGCTTTCTTTTCATTTCAAGGAGGCGGTGACCTACCGGGAGAACAGACCGCTGCTGAAGTACATTGCGCTGCCAGCCTTCATCTTCATGCTGATCATGCTGGTGTACCCGGCCATCTTTGTGCAGGGCACTGAGCGCATCATCAACTATAAAACACATTACACGCCTCAGGCTCCTTTTGATTTTGTGGTGCAGAACGATGCCCTGCAAACATATCGCGGTGAGGATTTTGAGCTGCAGGTGGCCGTGGAGGGTGAGGCCATGCCAAGCGAAGTATACATCAACTACAACGGACGCCGCCAGAAGCTCACACAAAACACAGCCGGCGCCTACACCTATACCTTTAAGCAGCTGCAGCGCCCGGTTGATTTCCAGTTGGAGGGCTCCGGCTTCTTCTCCGACAGCTATACCCTGGATCTGCTCTCCCGCCCTAACCTGAAGGATTTCCGGATGTTGGTGCAGTACCCGGCCTACTTAAAGCGAAAGCCGGAGGAGATACAGAACACGGGCAATGCAAACGTGCCGGAGGGAAGCACCATCACCTGGAACTTCGCCACTTCAGAAACGGACTCTGTAAGATTGACCTTCGAAAAACCAGCGCAAAGTATAGCCGCGCAAAAAGACGACGATGGTTTTGTTGCCAGCAAGACCTTTGACCACAGCCAGAACTACAGCATCAACCTGCGCAACGAGCACAGCGCCAACAAAGAGCAAATCAACTATCAGGTAACAACCATTCCGGATCGCAACCCGCAGATCACGCTGGAGCAGTTTCAGGACACGGCGCTTTATACTTTTATGGTTTTGGGCGGCGATGTGTCGGATGATTATGGGCTGACGCGCCTGGCTTTGTTCTACCGCATCAACAACGCGAAATCACCGCAGGCAAAGTATAAAGCACAGGCCCTACCCCTGAACCAGCAGCTTAGCCAGACCTATTACTACCAGTGGAATGCCGCCGCACTTGGCATGCAACCCGGCGACAAGCTGGAGTACTTTGTGCAAGTATGGGATAACGACGGCATCAACGGGCCGAAGAGCGCCCGCACCCGCACGTTTGAGTTGAAGGTGCCGGACAAGCGTGAGTTGCAGAAGGAGCTGGATAGTAACTCCCAGTCGGTAGCCAGCCAATTGAGCAAGACGCTGGAAAAGGCGAACCAGTTGGAGAGTGAATTGGCGAAGTCTGAAGAGAAGATGAAGACCAAGCGCGATCTGAACTGGCAGGACAAAAAGCAGCTGGAGGACCTGGCGGCTAAGAAGAAGCAACTGGAGAACGAGATTAACTCCATGAAGGAGCTGTTCGAGGAGCTGAACAAAAAGCAGAACATGCTCCAGGAGCCGAACAAGCAGCTGGCCGAGAAAGCGCAGGAGCTGCAAAAGCTCATGAACGACCTCTTGGACCCGGAAACCAAAAAGCTGTATGAAGAACTGGAGAAGCTCCTGCAGCAACAGCAGCCAAACGATACCGAGCTGCAGAAGCTGCTAAGCAAGCTCGACAACCGCGAGAAGAACCTGGAGCGTGAGCTGGAGCGGGCACTGGAACTGTTCAAGCAGCTGCAGTTTGAGCAGAAGGTAGACAACATTGCCAACAAGCTGGAGGAGATGGCGAAGCAGGAACAGCAACTGGCCCAGAAAACTGAGCAGAAGCAGGAGAGCAAACAGGCGCTGCAGGAAGAGCAGAAGGCGCTGCAGGAGGAGTTTAAGGACGTGAAGGAGCAGATGGAGCGTCTGAAGGAACTGAATGAGCAGCTGGAAAACCCCTCTAACATGGATGAGCAGCAACAGGAGCAGGACCAGCAGAACGTGGAGGAGCAGATGCAGCAGAGCCAGGAGCAGTTGCAGAAAGACCAGAATAAAAAAGCAAGCGAGTCGCAGAAGAAGGCAGGGGAGAAGATGCAGCAGATGGCCCAGCAAATGGAGCAGATGAAGAGCAGCATGAGCATGGCCGGTATGGAGCAGAACCTCGATCACCTGCGCGACATCCTGGAGAACCTCATTACCCTGTCCTTTGATCAGGAGGAGCTGATGAAACAATTCCGCAGCGTAAACCAGAGCGATCCGCGCTTTGTGGAGCTATCGCAGCGGCAGCTAAGCCTTCGTGACAATGCCCAGGTGATTGAAGACAGTTTGTTTGCCCTGGCTAAAAAGGTATTCCAGCTGGAGTCCTTTGTTACCCGCGAGGTGGCGGCCATGAACCAGAGCATGGACAACAGCATGAAAGAGATCCGCGACCGGAATGTAGGCAAGGCAACCGGACATCAGCAGCTGGCCATGACAAGTATGAACAACCTGGCCCTGATGCTCAACGATGCGCTGAAGCAAATGCAGCAGGCGATGCAGCAAATGAAAGGTGGTATGGCCGGAAAGCAGAAGGGCAATCAGCCTAAACCCGGTAACATGGGAGAATTGCAGCAACAATTGAACAAAAAGATCGAAGATTTGAAAAAAGGAGGCATGTCAGGTAAGGCACTTTCTGAAGAATTAGCTAAATTGGCTGCGGAGCAGGAAGCGCTGCGGAATGCGCTGAAAGAACTTGGTAAACAAGGGCAAAAACCGGGTGAAAACGGCCAAAACGGCTCCCTGGGAAATATCAGTAAGTTGATGGAACAAAGCGAGACTGATCTCGTTAATAAACGTTTGACTGAACAGACTATCTTACGACAGCGCGAAATCCTTACCCGATTACTGGAAGCAGAGAAGTCGGCAAAGGAGCGGGAATTGGACAATAAACGGGAGGCAAAGACTGCCGAGAACATTGCTCGGAGCGTTCCGCCATCGTTTGAGAAGTACCTGAAGGCAAAAGAAAAGCAGACAGAATTATTGAAGACAATACCACCTTCGCTTTCACCATACTATAAGCAAAAGGTAAACGAGTATTTTCAAAACATTAGCAAATAGCAAGCACCTAATTTTACACTTAACGATTAATATGAATCAGGTTAAAATTCAGATTCCTTCCCTAATCGAGAACATCAGAGTTATTGAGAGTTTTATTGATAACTCTAAAGATGAATTTGAGTTTGAAGATGACATCTATGGCAACATCATGGTGGCTGTTACGGAATCTGTGAATAACGCAATCCGCCACGGCAACAAGTTTGACAAGGACAAAAATGTGTATCTGACGCTGCAAGTGGAGGACAACCAACTACTTTTTGAGGTAGAGGACGAAGGCCCGGGCTTTGACTACGATAACCTGCCAGATCCCACCGCACCAGAAAACCTGGAGAGCCCTGGTGGCCGCGGCATTTTCCTGATGCATAACCTTTGCGATGAGGTTAACTTTTTAGACGAAGGAAAAAAAGTACAGCTTATTTTCAACATACCTCCTGCTCAGAATGGAACATCCAATTGAGTTTTTTAGTGAAGACATCGACTTTGAACTAGAAAACCCAGACCAGGTAGCCGATTGGATCGCCACGGTAATTGAGCAACACGACCAGGAATTGGTTAACCTGACATACATCTTTTGCTCCGACGATTACCTGCACGAGATCAACGTTGAGTACCTCGACCACGATACCCTCACAGACATTATCACCTTCAGCAATGCCGACATCGAAGGCACGGTTGAAGGTGATCTTTTTATAAGCATAGACCGCGTTCGCGACAATGCGCAGGATCTAGGCATTGCTTTCACTGATGAACTGCACCGCGTTATCATCCACGGCGTGCTGCACCTGATTGGTTTTACAGATAAGACTGAAGAGGACGAGACACTTATGCGCAAAGAAGAAGATTCTTCGTTATCTTTGCGAAAGTTTTAGTCTTAAACGGAATTACCAATCCTCTGTAGATGTTTCACGTGAAACGTCTCTAAAATCAGAATACATGTTTCCAGAATACGATATCATAGTTGTAGGAGCTGGGCACGCAGGCTGTGAAGCCGCAGCGGCCGCTGCCAAGATGGGTTCGAAGGTGCTGTTGGCAACCATGAACATGAATACGATTGCCCAAATGTCGTGCAACCCGGCAATGGGTGGCGTGGCAAAAGGACAGATCGTTCGGGAGATCGATGCACTCGGCGGCATGAGCGGTATCATCACCGACAAAACCATGATCCAGTTCCGCATGCTGAACAAGTCTAAAGGACCTGCCATGTGGAGCCCGCGCGCGCAAAGCGACCGCATGCGTTTTGCCGAAGAGTGGCGCCTGACACTGGAGCAAACAGAGAACGTTGACTTCTGGCAGGACATGGTTACAGGCATAGAAGTAGCCGACGGACGTGCCGCAGGTATCCGCACCAGCTTGGGGATAACTATACCCGGAAAGGCTGTTATCTTAACGAATGGCACATTCCTGAATGGCATTATCCACATAGGCGAGAAGCAATTAGGCGGTGGTCGTGCGGCAGAGAAATCTGCGAAAGGCATCACCGAACAGCTGGTGCAACTGGGCTTTGAAGCAGGCCGCATGAAGACCGGAACGCCGCCGCGCGTAGACGGACGCTCGCTTGACTACAGCAAAATGGAGGAGCAGTTCGGAGACGAAAACCCAAGTAAGTTTTCTTACACCGATACACAACCACTGCCAAAGCAACGCAGCTGCTACATCACCTACACCAACTCCGAAGTACACGAAATACTGAAAACAGGATTCGAGAAATCGCCGATGTTCCAGGGTCGTATTCAGGGATTGGGGCCGCGCTACTGCCCAAGCATAGAAGATAAAATCAACCGCTTTGCCGACCGTGACCGCCACCAGATTTTTGTGGAGCCGGAAGGGTGGAGCACAGTAGAAGTATACGTAAACGGGTTCTCCAGCTCGCTTCCGGAAGATGTGCAGCTAAAAGCGCTGCGCAAAATTGAAGGGTTCGAAAACGCGAAGATGTTCCGCCCGGGCTATGCCATCGAGTATGACTTCTTTCCACCAACACAGCTGAACCTGACACTGGAAACAAAGCTGGTGCAGAACCTATACTTCGCAGGCCAGATCAATGGCACCACAGGTTATGAGGAAGCCGCTTGCCAGGGGCTGATGGCTGCCATCAATGCGCATAACAAGATCAACGGGAAAGAGCCTTTCGTACTGAAGCGCTCTGAAGCCTATATTGGCGTGTTGATTGATGACCTGGTTAACAAAGGCACAGACGAGCCTTACCGCATGTTCACATCACGCGCCGAGCACCGCATTCTGCTACGTCAGGATAACGCTGATATCCGCCTGACAAAGATAGGGTATGAGCTGGGGCTGGCAGAGGAAAGCCGCTTGAAAGCTGTGGATAAGAAGATAGCCGAAACGGCCGAAATCATCGCCTACCTAAATAACAAGGCAATTGAGCCGGAGGATATCAACAGCATGATGGAAGAACTAGGGTCTGCACCAATCACAGAAAAGCAGCGCGCCGGACAGCTGATCAAGCGACCGAATGTAGAGATTGAGCACATTGCCCAAGCTGTAACATCGGTAGGAGAATACCTCAGCAAGTTTAAGCAGGAAAGTGTGGAGCAGGCAGGAATTCAGGTGAAGTATGAAAGCTACATCGAAAAGGAATACAGCATGGCAGCCCGCATGGGTGAACTGGAGAATTACAACATCAAAGGCAAAATCAACTACCGCGACATACCCGCGTTATCTAAAGAGGCAAAAGAGAAACTCTTGAAAGTGGAACCGGAGACCATCGGTCAGGCATCCAGGATCAGTGGGGTTTCGCCAGCAGATATTTCGGTGTTAATGGTATACCTCGGAAAATAAATGAGCTACGAAAGACTGGAACAGTGCCCCGTATGCGGCAAAGAGGAATTCAAAAACTTTATAGTAGTAAACGATAACGCTGTCTCGAAGGAAAGCTTTGTGATAGTGGAGTGTGAGAACTGCACTTTTAAGTTCACCAATCCCAGACCCGACAGCGAGAGCATCGGGCAGTATTACGAGTCGGAGGATTATATCTCGCACAGCAACACCAAGCAGGGTATTATCAACAGGGCCTACCATGTGGTCCGCTCCATAACGACGAAGCAAAAAGTAGAGCTTATCAACAGGCACTCGCCGGCAAAAGGAGCCATACTTGACTACGGTTGCGGCACTGGCACTTTTCTGGCAGCCTGCAAAAAAGACGGCTGGGACATAAGGGGAATTGAGCCGAATGCTAAGGCAAGGGAAGTGGCATCGAAAGAGACGGGCGAGATAATAGCCTCCAGCCTGAATGATATAGATGGGGAAAAGTATGAGGTAATCACGCTTTGGCACGTGCTGGAGCACATTCATACGTTGAACGAAACAGTAACAATGCTGTTGGAAAACCTGCAGGAAGACGGGACTTTAATCATTGCCGTTCCGAACGCAGACTCGCATGATGCTAAAGAATACCGGGAGAACTGGGCAGCTTATGATGTGCCGCGCCACCTCTACCACTTCACTCAGCCAACCATGAAGCGCTTCCTGAAGAAGCACAAGATGGTACTGGAGGAAGTGCTGCCGATGAAATTTGATGCCTACTACGTGAGCCTGCTAAGTGAGAAGCAGAAGGAAGGTAAGACAAAAATGCTAAGCAGCGTGATGAACGGTTACCGCTCCAACAGCTATGCAGAGAAAAACGGGAACGACTATTCGAGCCTGATTTTTGTAGCTAAAAGAAAATAAAGGCATTGATTTTACGTGCATCATAAAATAGGCAAGCGAAGGTTTGCCTATTTTTGTTTGATCAAACACATCTATGAAACTAGTAAAAAGCATCATTACAGCAGGCATGCTGGCGGGTATAGCCGCCTGTGCCACACAAAGCCCGCCGGAAGGGGGACCGAAAGACGAGAAGCCACCAAAGCTTGTAAGCAGCAACCCAAAAGACCAGCAGTTGAATGTGGATACCCGCACCATCAGGCTAATGTTTGATGAAGAGGTTCAGCCTGCTAGCTTAAACAAGGAGTTGTTAATCACACCAAATATCAACAACCCCTACAAAGTCATAACGAAGCGCAACGAGCTAACACTGGAGTTTGAGAAGCCACTAGAAGACAGCACCACCTACACCCTGAATTTCCGAAACGGAATAACAGACATTACAGAGAAAAATAAGGCGCAGGGGCTTCGACTGTCCTTTAGCACAGGGGCCTTCATAGACTCGAGCCGGGTGAGTGGCCAAGTGGTAGACCTGCTGCTGCAGACACCGGTGAAAGATGCGGTGGTAGCACTATACCGAACAGAGGATACTCTAACCATCCGAAAGAACAGGCCATACTACCTCACTACAACTGATGCGCAGGGGAGTTACAGCCTACAGAATGTCAAGCAAGGCAACTACCGGATCTACGCCATAGTGGACAAGAACAACAACTCGTTTTATGATTCGGAGGCGGAAAGCATAGCGTATCTTACGGCACCCATAGCAATAACACCAGAAACGGACTCAGTTAAACTACAAACAGTACGGATAGACACAAAGAAGCCCCTACTGCTGGCCCGGAATAAATTTTCGGATAGGTTGGTAGCCAATTATAACGAGGGAATCCAGCAGTTCGTGGCGCTATCGGCCACAGGCAAAGATACACTGGTAAGCAAGATCGCTGCCGACGGCAAGTTTGCGGAGCTGTTCAAAACTTCAAATTTCAGTGGTGGAAAAGCCATAGTTTCCGCTGTGGATTCTGCAGGCAATATAGGCACAGACACACTTAATATAGCGTTTGAAGGACAAAGAGCAAGCAGGATAACAGGAGCACAGGTGAAAGTTTTAAACACAGGAGGAACGGGAGGCTATACATCGGGGCAGCCTGTGGTGGTGGAGCTTCAGACGCCTGTGCGGATAGTGGGAAAAGCACCGTTGCGTCTGATGGCTGATAGTACCCTGGTACAGGAGCTGACGTACCCGGAGCAGGTAAGCTTGGATAGGACAAACACAGAACTGCGCTTCAACATGCCAGCCTTAACGAATAACCGCATCAGACAACTCACAGTAGTGCTGGACACCACAGCAGTAGTACCGTTGGAAGGAGGACCACTTACGATACCTGCTTTACAGCTAAGTGTATCGGAGGCAAAGGGAACAGGTACTATAAGCGGACGTGTAAACACAGCCTATACATCGTACACGGTGCAGCTGCTGAACAATGCGGGTAAATTAGTTAAGCAGCAACAGGGAAAGAAGACTTATAAGTTTGATAATGTAGTACCAGGCACATACAGAATCAGAGTTTTGATAGATGCCAACAAAAATGGAAAGTGGGACAGTGCAGATCCAACATTTGAGCAGGCGCCGGAGCCGGTTTACATACATCCCAAAACGTTTGAGGTTAGAGCGAACTGGGAAATAGAAAACGAGAACCTGGAGTTTTAGAAGAAGACCAGAACAAAAAAGGGGAGGCTGAATAGCCTCCCCTTTTTTATGGCCATCGGTTTAGAAGTAGAAGGAGGCAGTAACATAAGAACCTCAAGCGACAAGTATAAACAGTGCCAGAAGCAGACAGCAAAGACAAGTGCAAAAGGATAAGACTAAGGCTTAATCTGAAGTTAATAAACTAATCATAATCCAGCTCCACATTAACTCAAGAGCATGTAAAGCTTATTTTAATCAGAAAAACGAAGGGTTTATACACAAAGCCAAAAAGCTAAAAAATCAACAGGTGTAAATCAAGTGGTAAGGCGCCACAGTGATAGAAGAGGAAGAGAGCAGCAGCAAGAGGCAAGGGCGAAAGAGACTTAAAGCAAATAAACAGGAGGAAGGCAAAATGGGGCAGAGGAAGGATAGAAAATGAAAGCACCTTTATGGAGGAATGAAAAAGGTGGGTTGAGAATTAGAGAACAAGGCTTCGCGCTAATATTCTGGAGGGGAGGATCACCACATAACACTCCAGCTACTTTACGGCAAGGCAGCTTAAACAAAAGGCAAACGCATGGCAATCAAAGAGCGAAGAAACAGGTACGGGAGAAGAATACGTGCACAGGCAGAGGAGCCCAAAAGCTCCGTAAGAAAAGGAGGCAGAACTTAAAGTTGGCACCTCGCCTTTTCCTGATCCCCTGAGTATAGCTAAAAGATCAAGCAGACTGTGCAGTATAAGGACCCGCCGTTGCAGCAGGAGGAATCATTCGACTTGCTCAGGTTCAGGAAAACATTAGGAAGTATATGTTATACTTCAAATTCATTCCGTAAATCCAGGTAGGGACACCGCTACATATCTATGACGCCTGCTGGAGCTAAGAATTACTTCTATTCCTAAACAGCATCTATCACAAGCACCCTACAGCATTTTATTTCCACATCAAGCAACAAGTTCTGCGTAGTAAAGCCAACGAGTGAGTAGAAAATAGAAAACGCGCATGCACTCATCTTAGCTGTTCTGCATTCGGAAAAATGGCTGCATTCTAAAACTGGTATTGCAGGAGGCAAGGGTATGCTGTTACAGGAACGAGCAAATGCAAAAAAGCCTGCGGCAAAAAATGCGGCGGAAAATCAGAATAAAATGTAGCACGTGCGTAATCCACAAAGCTGTGGTAAACTGTGTGGAAAAGAGTGGGTAACAATCGGGATAACTTACACTCCCAAATATTACACAGCCGAAACGCCCTTACACAAAGGGTAAAAAGTGGATACTGGTGTATAACACGCACACATAAATTGCATTGTCCACCATGATGTATCCTGTTTATAAAGAAATACACAGAAACAGGCAAAAAGTGGAAAAACCATCTAACCCGTTGACACAAAAGGAGATCGTATCAACAGTAACACATAGGGGATGGTGAAAAACTAAATAACTGTAAACAAGTTATAGCCACTACACAAAGCTGGGTAGAGTTATCAACTTGTGAACAGCCCTAGAGATAGAGGAAGAATTAATTTGAAAAATCTTCTTACAAAAGTTATTAGGAAAGGAGAAGTGTGGAAAGGTGCGTAAAGGGGCTTGTGAAACAAGGAAGTCCACTTACACAAAGGAACCAATCCAAAAGAAAATCGATATATTTATTGCCTGCTAAGGCAAGAGACAAAATCAAAAGAAATGAATATGCTGCTTAATGTAGACCTGAGCCTCCCCTTCGAGGAGCCCGTGCTAATATTTACGCTCGTACTCCTGATTATACTGGTGGTGCCGATACTGCTGAACAAATTCAGGATACCAAGTATAGTGGGGCTAATTGTGGCGGGCGTGGTGCTGGGACCAAACGGACTGCACGTGCTGAACAGGGATGCCAGTATCGTACTGTTCGGAACAGTGGGCTTGCTCTACATCATGTTCCAGGCGGGTCTTGAAATAGACATGATCGACTTTAAGCGGTATAAGGTACGAAGCTTGGTGTTCGGTGCACTCACCTTTCTAATACCGATAAGTATAGGCACGATCGTTTTCTTTTACCTGCACGGCTATGAAATAAAGCCAGCCATACTCCTGGCAAGTATGTTTGCACCGCACACGCTATTGGCATATCCGATAGTAAGCCGGCTGGGACTTAGTAAAAACGCAGCTGTAACGCTGACCATAGGCGGAACGCTGGTAACAGATACGGCCGTGCTTTTTGTGCTGGCAATCATTATCAACTCCACACAGGGAGACACGGATCTGTGGTTCTGGGTATTCATGGTGGTGGAGATGATCATCTTTGTGATCGTGGTGCTCTGGCTGTTTCCGAAAATTGCCAAGTGGATGTTTAAGCAGCTGGAAAGTGAGAAGGGAGCCCAGTTCATATTTGTGCTGACCGTAATATTTGCGGCAGCGTTTTTATCAGAGCTGGCAGGTATGGAGGCCATCATCGGAGCCTTCCTGGCAGGCCTGGCGCTGAACCCGCTGATTCCGCACACGTCGGCGCTGATGAACAGAATTGAGTTTGTAGGAAACAACATCTTCATCCCCTTCTTCCTGATCAGCACCGGCATGCTGGTGGACCTGACGGTACTGTTCACCGATACCAACGCCATGCTGATTGCGGGTACAATAGTTGTGCTGGCGCCGCTATCGAAGTATGCTGCCGCCTTTCTGACGCAAAAGATATTTAAGTTCAGCGTGCTACAACGCAACCTGATCTTTGGTTTAAGCAGTGCCCATGCGGCGGCCACACTAGCGGTGGTGCTGGCCGGTTACGAAATAGGCATCATCGGGGAGAGTGCACTGAACGGGGCCGTGGTGCTGATCCTGGTGTCAAGTATGATCAGCTCGTTCTCCACCGAAAAAGTAGCGCGCAAGCTGGCTATTTTGGAGAGCCGCAGAAAACCGGACATCAGCGAGAAGCCAGACCGCATCATGGTGCCGATCGGGAACCCGAAAACGATAGAGAACCTCATCGACCTGTCTATCATGCTGCGCAACCCGGAGCACAGCCAGCCCATTTATCCGTTGGCCGTGGTGATAGACAACGAGCATGCGGAGGAGGAGATCTACAAGAAAAACAAAATGCTGCAGGAGGCCATTCACCATGCCTCCGCCACCGACAGCGATGTGCAACTGGTATCGAAGATAGACGTGAACATTGCGAGCGGCATGATCCGGGCGATAAAGGAAATGATGATTACGGAGGTGGTGCTGGGGTGGAACGGTAAAATTACCACACGCGACCGCATCTTCGGGACGGTACTGGATAACCTGCTGAACAACACAGAGCAGATGGTGCTGGTGTGCAAGATCATCCAGCCGCTAAACACCACAGGCCGGCTGATTGTGATCGTACCGACAAACGCTGAACTGGAAAGAGGCTTTATGCGCTGGATCAGGAGCGTGAAGCTGCTCTCGACACAGCTGGGTGCCAAGATTGTGTTCCGGGGCCGCAGACGAACGCTCAACAAGCTTAAAGGCGCCGTGAACGAGAACAAGCCAACCGTGGAGGCAACGTACCTGCCCTACAACAACCTGAACGAGTTCGCTGCCATGAAATCGGAACTGCAGCAGGACGACATGGTAATAGTTATTTCGGCACGCAAAGCCACCATCTCCTACAACAGCAACCTGGACTACGTGCCGCGCGTGCTATCGAGAGACTACAAGGACAACAGCTTTATTGTGATATACCCGGAGCAGTACCCGGTGTACCAGAGCGTACCAGTGAAAGGCATACCAGTAACCTATGACAAAGGCAGGGAAGAAGGCGGCGTTTAACTACGACCTCGATTTCAGGAAGATAAACTTCAGGGAAAGACCGGACCTGTACCGCGTGGGAAAAGGGGAGCAGGGGGTGCTGCTGGTGGAGCCGTACAAAACAGAGATACTGCCGCACTGGCGCTTTAAAACACCCGAAATTGCAGCGGAATCGTCAGCGAAAATAACCGAGCTGTTTGAGCAGTACCTGGAGAAGGAGGATTTTGTAGGGGCCGACATGGCCCGAAAGTTTCTGCAGATGGGCTACACCCGCAGCAGGCGCTATGCCAACCACAGATCTGGAAAGAAGTATGACGGACCAGTGCCGGAAAATAAAAAAGGACAGAGCGGCGCGCACGGCAGAGAAATTCTGCCAAATGAGGAGGACCCAGTGAAAGCAGCCTCGGCCGCCATATTTAAGGAAAGCTGGCACAAAGCCAAGGAAAACAAAAAATACAAAGAGCTGCTGGCGGAGTTCAGGCAGAAGTATGAGCAGTCAGAATCTACGTAAAAGAGGAACCTTCCGAAAAGTAAAACCCGTATCTTTGCATATATAAACTTTAACTGAAAAATGATCAACAAAGAAATCAGGTTGGGCAAGGGGCTTGGCAAGATCAAGTTTGGCCTGACAATGGAAGAAGTAGAACAATTGATAGGCGAGCCTGAAGAAGTAGAGGAGTCTGACGAGGAGGATGAGTTTGAGCACCAGGCCTGGAATTACTGGGAAGAGGGCTATTCGCTATACTTCGATAAAGAGGACGACTACCGCCTGAGCTGCATCGAAACCGCCAACCGTGAGGTGCAGATCTGGGGAGAGCGCGTGTTCGAGATGAGCCGTGACCAGGTAATGCAGTTATTCGCTGATAACGACATCACCGATCCGGAAGAGGAAGAAGCCGAGACAGGCGAGACACGTATCTCTTTCGAGAGAGAGATGATTGATTTATACTTCGACGAGGACCAACTGATTGCCATCAACTTCGGCGTATTTATTAACGATGACCTAGAAGTAGTTTGGCCTGAGAAATAGAGCGACAAAGCCATACAATTAAAGTATAAACAGCCTTGCATCTACTCGAGATGCAAGGCTGTTTTTTTGTCTGTGCCTAAGTATAAACCCTATCCCGTGGTTGTGTATAAGTACAGCATAATCTGGTACACAGACACGGTAAGGCAATTCTATACTTGTGTTGCGTGAACTAAAGTCCACAGAAACAAAAAAGCCCGACACAGGAGTGCCGGGCTTTTCTGTAATCGGTTATCTACTTCTATTCGAAGAAGAAGTTCACTAGTTCATCTTGGATAACAGGGTTGATGGCAACGGCAAGTATGATGGAGATAACCAAACCAATCGTAACCGAAAGAATGTCACGGCCAATCAGGTTGAAGGTCTTGCCCATTTTTGCCGTACCGTCAGTACGTAAACGCATACCCAATTCACGGCCAGCAAGTAAGCCCACAAACACCCAGGTAGTACTCATCGGGATGTTGTTCAATTCCTTGAAGTAGTACAGGATGATGGCGTAAACCAGGTCAATAATGGTGGCGCTGCGTACGTCGCGCACCTCAGATTTTTCGTTGATGATGTTCTGAATTTTCTCGCCGCGCTTAAAGAACATAAAGCCCAGACCGATAAAGATGAATCCTGCAAAAGCTGCGAATTCCCAACCGCCTAACTGGCGCGGCAGGTAAACGGCAATGTTAGCCAAATCCTGAGCAAGCCAGGTATGCCACAGAAAACCGCTAATAATCCATTGGGCAATTACCCAGGAGCCGTGTGCCTCTCCTTTTACGAAGCGCTTGATAACTTTAGTCAGGGCGATATAAATCAAAAAGGCAGCTACGAAGGCAGCCACATACCCCATCAAGCTCTTGCTAACCATGCTGATGATGGCACCGGAACTCACTGTGAACACGCTAAGCAGCATGAAAGTAGTAGAAACAGGGATGCGGAAGCGCGTCAGCAGGAGCAGAACGATAGGAGCCGCAAGCTGCAGGTACACAAAGCTGTCTATGTTCTGGTCAAAGCCTTTGGACGACAATCGTTGGTAAGTAACGTCACCATCAAAAGTTACCCAGCTGTAGTACACGGTACCCAGGAAGATGGAGCCCATAAAGAGCCATTGCCAGTACCATTTTTTATCTTCGTTCGATACGATGAACGTACCAATGGTCTGAATACTGTCGTTGGCGATAGCGGAATAGCCTGCAAAGGCAAAACCCACCCACATGGCAATAGAGGCATAGGGATAAACCAAGCCTGCCAGGATCAGGGAAAAAGCGATAAAGTACAGGAAGTTTTTCTCTTTGCGGATATAAATATCTACTTGGCTGTACCTTCTCCTGAACTTATAGGGCTTGATAGGAGCTACATGCTTTTTGCCTTTTTTTGTTTTGGCCATTTTTGAAAGATTGGTAATGAATCAAAAAACGTTGCAAGTTAGTGCAAAAAGGAGTGAGGGGAGGTAAGCCAATGTTAAGAAATTGTTAACACCGGTAACAAAGGGTATCTGATGGGCCTGTAGCCGGGTTTTGAGCTGGTGATCAAGGTGAAAAGATAAACAAATGCCAGAGACATTAACGAAAAACAAAGCGATTACCGTGTATTATCATCCGTTAAAAATTATCTTTGCGCCATGGCGACACAAGAAAAAACACCAGTAGAAAACGCACAACTGAAAGATATCATCTCGCACGCAAAGGAGTATGGCTTCATATTTCCATCAAGCGAGATCTACGATGGCCTGCAGGCCGTGTACGACTACGGCCAGATGGGCGTAGAACTGAAGAACAACATCAAGAACCTGTGGTGGAAGAGTATGACGCAGCTAAACCAGAACGTAGTTGGTTTGGACGCGGCGATCTTTATGCACCCGCTGGTTTGGAAGGCATCGGGGCACGTGGATAGCTTCAACGACCCGATGATTGATAACAAAGACTCAAAAAAGCGCTACCGTGCCGATGTGTTGATCGAGGAGAAGGCCGCGCAGTATGAGAACGAAGGCGACAAAGCCAGAGGCGATGCCTTGACTGCCGAGATGGGCAAATTGCTGGAGGCTGAGGACCTGGATGGCGTACGCGAACTAATCATCCGCGAAGACATTAAGTGCCCGATTTCCGGTACAGCGAACTGGACAGAAGTTCGTCAGTTTAACCTGATGTTCTCCACCCAGATCGGTTCTGTGGCCGAGGATTCCCAGACAATTTACCTGCGCCCGGAAACAGCACAGGGTATTTTCGTGAATTTCCTCAACGTGCAGAAAACCGGCCGCATGAAAGTGCCTTTCGGTATCGCACAAATCGGTAAAGCCTTTAGAAACGAGATAGTGGCGCGCCAGTTCATCTTCCGTATGCGCGAGTTTGAGCAGATGGAGATGCAATTCTTCGTACGCCCCGGCACTGAAATGGAGTGGTACGAGCAGTGGCGGGACACCCGCCGCAAGTGGCACGAGGCCATCGGCATTCCTGCCGATAAGCTGCGTTTCCACAACCACGACAAGCTGGCCCATTATGCCAATGCCGCCCTGGACATTGAGTTCCAGTTCCCGTTTGGTTTCAAAGAGGTAGAAGGAATCCACTCCCGCACCGACTTTGACCTGACGCAGCACCAGGAGCTAAGCCGCAAAAAACTGCAGTACTTCGACAACGACCTGAACGAAGAAGGCAAGCCGTACGGTAACTACGTGCCTTACGTGGTGGAGACATCCGTAGGGGCCGACCGTTTGTTCCTGATGGTGCTTTGCAGTGCTTACCAGGAAGAGGAAATTACAGAAGGTGACAGCACCAAGAGCCGTACGTTCCTGAAGCTGCACCCAGCCTTGGCCCCTGTGAAAGCCGCCATACTTCCGCTGACAAAGAAGGATGGACTGCCTGAGAAAGCTACGGAGATCTTTGAGGATCTGAAGTATGACTTCAACATGATCTACGAAGAGCGCGACAGCATCGGCAAGCGTTATACCCGCCAGGATCTAATTGGCACACCGTTTTGTATCGCTGTAGACCACCAGACGCTGGAGGATAACACGGTGACCGTACGCGATCGCGACACACGGGAGCAGGTGCGCATGCCGATCAGCGAGTTGAAAAGTTACATCGATAAGGCTGTTAACTTCAAGAGCATATTCGCGAAATTAACGTAGCAGCTGCTGCGTATATATACTTAAAAAAGCCTGTAACTGCCTGTTACAGGCTTTTTTCGTTAAAATTAGATTCCTATATAAGAAACCTAAAAAAGCACCGGTGGTATGAGAGTTAGCACTAAAATTCAAGTGCTTACGAAATACCATGAATCTGAATCTCGAACAACTTTTCCCGGAATACTTTCCGATCAAGGACCCCGTCCTCATATTTTCCCTCGTACTCTTCATTATTCTGCTGGCGCCCGTGGTGCTGCAAAAGCTGAAGATACCAAGTATAATCGGCTTGATACTGGCAGGTGTTGCCGTGGGGCCTAACGGTTTCAACATGCTCTCGCGCGACGAAGGCATTGTGTTGTTCGGCACGGTAGGGCTTCTGTACATCATGTTCCTCGCCGGCCTCGAAATAGACCTGAACGACTTTAAGAAGAACAGGAATAAAAGCGTAGTCTTCGGTTTAATCACCTTCACCATACCCATGATTTTAGGCACCCTTGTGTCCTATTACCTGCTGGAGTTCAGTTTGATGTCTTCGTTGCTGCTGGCAAGTATGTTTGCCTCCCACACACTGCTGGCTTACCCGATTGCCAGCCGGCTGGGCATAGCTAAAAACAAGGCGGTGAACATTACGGTAGGGGGTACCATCATTACCGATACGGCAGCGCTCCTGGTGCTGGCGGTGATAGCCGGGGCGAGCACGGGCGAGTTAAATGGTACATTCTGGATCAGGCTTGTCATCTCGCTGCTTATTTTCTCATTTATCGTGCTCTGGATCTTCCCGAGGGTAACCCGCTGGTTTCTTAAAAACTACGATACCGATCCGGTGGCGCATTATATTTTCGTGCTGGCGATGGTGTTCCTGGCAGCCTTCCTGGCCGAACTGGCAGGAGTAGAGCCTATTATCGGCGCCTTCTTAGCTGGTCTGGCACTTAACAGGCTGATACCGCATTCGTCGCCGCTCATGAACCGCATTGAGTTTGTAGGCAATGCGCTCTTCATCCCTTTCTTCCTGATAAGTGTGGGTATGCTCGTAAACCTGCGCGTATTGTTTCGGGGCCCTGAAGCGCTTATTGTGGCAGCAGCTATGATCGTGGTGGCAGTAGTGGCGAAATGGCTGGCGGCCTTTATTACCCAGAAGGGTTTTGGCTTCACTAAAACCGAGCGGCAGCTTATGTTTGGCTTAAGCAGCGCGCAGGCAGCCGCAACACTGGCTGCCGTACTGATCGGTTACAGGCTGGAGCTGTTGAACGAGAACGTGCTGAACGGCACCATCCTGATGATTCTGGTTACCTGCATCATCAGCTCTTTTGTTACTGAGAAAGCCGCTGTGAAGCAGGCAATCTTTGATGATGAGCAGGGACCTGATGTGGCAAACGTTCCGGAACGCATCCTGGTGCCCATCTCCGATGCTGATGCCGATACCTTAGAGCAGCTTGTTGACCTAGCCGTGCTGTTGAAGAACCCCACTGCGGCGGCGCCCATATACCCGCTCATCGTGGTGAAAGACAATTACCAGAGCAAGGAAAAGCTCATCGAAAGCAACAAACTTCTAGAGAAAGCCGAGCTGCATGCGGCAGCCACTGCCACAGATGTGGATGTGCTGACGCGCGTAGACCTGAACATAACCAACGGCATATTGCGCGCCATCAAAGACCAGATGATAACTGAGGTGGTGATGGGCTGGAACGGCAAAATAACAGCAAAGGACAGGATATTCGGCAGTGTACTCGACAACCTGCTCCTGAAAACCGGGGAAATGGTGTTCGTGGCAAAGCTTGTGCAGCCGGTAAACACCATTGCAAGTATAAAAGTGGTGGTACCAAGCAGGGCAGAGTATGAGCCGGGATTCGCATGTTGGATAAAAAGAATCCACACTCTGGCCAAACAGACCAGTGCCCCACTTGCCTTTTACGGCAGGGAGTTCACCCACACCCGAATCAAGAAAGTGCTGGAGAAGGACAATGTAAGTATGGAGGTGCAGTACATTCAATTTGATGACTGGAAAAACCTCAACACGTTAAAGCTGGACCTCGAGAAGGATGATCTACTAGTGATTGTAAGTGCCCGCTTAGGCAGTATATCCTATCACTCCTACTTGCCGGACGTACCGATGCAGCTTTCAAAGCACTTCCGGGTGCACAATTTCGTAGTTATTTATCCGGAGCAGCATGGTATTAAACTGGTCCCAGATCCGAGAGTAACAGCGGTGTCAGCTTATTAAGCACATCCTTGGGTCACAAGTGTTGAAGCCAAAAAATAGGGGGAATAAGGCCCCTGCACAAGTATAAATTCGGAAACAGCTTTTCATATTTATCGAAAATCTCCAACCATGTTAATCTTGCAGTAATTATTAAAACTCTTAGTTATTCTTAAAGTTAAATAGTTATGTTTAATTAAGTTATTCCTATTTTCCTGGAGCTTTTAAGGTGAGGAGGCTGTAAATGCAGGTAACTATGCTTAATTTATAAGTATAAAAATGATGATTGCGTAAGATCTGTGCCTGATCAGCAGGGAGCATATATGTGGAAATGTAAGGCAGGCCCGGTACAATACACAATGTGGATAATTGTGTAATAGGATGAGGTTCAGTAAGACACAGTGTGTAAAACCATAAAGTTATACACACTGCAGAAAAGGAGACTGGAAAATTACAGTGCTATACGGAGAGGCCACACAAGTGCTACTAGCCTCCTTAAACACAAGAATAAAGTTAGCTGCACCTGATTGTTTTAGCTCTAAACTAAAAGTAAAAGCTCATTAACTAAGCTGTAAGTGCAGGTGCTCCGTAAATACAGATGAACCATAAGCTATGAATTATGTCAGACAACAAGAAAGATAGAGACCAGGACCCCTGCTGGAAAAATTATGAGCAGGTAGGAATGAAAGAGAAGGACGGAAAGCAGGTACCGAACTGTGTACTGAAAAACGATTCCAGCAGCGGCTCAAAGAAGAAAAGCTAACCTATACTATCACAATCAAAGAAACAGCCCCGCATAAGTGGGGCTGTTTTGTTTTCTGCTTCTCAATGCGGATATCTGCTATATTATCCTGGCTTTGCAATCTATGTTTAACGGTTGATTCCCTGTGAGGTGCAAAATTTTGCCTACCTTTGCCGAATTGTTGTAGCCGGACTATGTGGAATAAGATTGCCATTTTTATCATCAAGAATAGGCTGAGGCTGATGTTGGTCTTAGCCGTGCTTACAGCGTTTATGGGCTACCATGCCCGCAACGTAGAAATGTCGTACGATTTCGCCAATGTGGTGAGCCCGGACGATCCTGACATGCAGTACTTCACCCGCTTCAAACAAAGTTTTGGAGAGGATGGAAACGTGCTGGTGGTAGGCATGCAGGACAACAGCGTTTACCAGCTCGAGAAATTTAAACAGCTGCAGGAGCTAACACAGCAGGTAAGCCAGATTGAAGGGGTGAAAAGTGTGATCGCCTTGCCGAACCTGGTGCAGGTGGTAAAAGACACGGCCGAGCGCAAATTCACTACACGCAACATCTTCACGCCTTTCCCGCAAACGCAACAACAGCTCGATAGCCTGCTGCAGGTAGTGCGGAATCAGAATTTCTACGAAGGGCAGATCATCAACCATAAAACAGGCGCCACTTTACTGGCTATAACAGTAGACCCAGCGTACCTGAATTCTGCCCGCCGCATGGAGGTGATGGACAACATTGCTGCCCATACAGAACAATTCACCCGGGATACCAAAATTCAGTTGCACTACGCGGGCCTGCCTTACGTGCGCGCCGTCATGACGACCAAAGTAGCTTCCGAAATGAAGCTGTTCCTGGTGCTGGCCCTGCTCGTAACAGCCGTTACCCTGTTTATCTTCTTCCGCTCATTCTATGCAGTGCTGATCCCAATGCTGGTGATCAGTGTGGTGGTGGTATGGGTGATGGGTACCATTGCGCTGTTTGGCTACAAGATATCGCTGCTCACCGGGCTCATCCCTTCTATCATCGTCGTGATTGGTATTCCAAACACAACCTACTTACTTGCCCGCTACCATTTTGACTACCGTCGGCATGGGAACAAGATACTGGCTCTGACGCGCGTAATCAGCAAGATTGGCCTAGTGAACCTGGTGAATAACACCACAACGGCTATTGGCTTCATCGTCTTCACCTTTACGCACATCGCCATACTATATGAGTTTGGTGTGATAGCCGGTATCAACATCTTCGTTACCTTCTTTATAAGTATGATTCTGGTGCCGGCGTTGTTCTCCTACTTGCCGCCGCCCACACCACGTCAGCTGCGCCACCTCGATGCGAAGCCGCTGAACAAGCTGCTGGAGTTCTTCGATTTTATCGTGCACCGCAAGCGCCCGCTGGTATACTTCTTCCTCACACTTATACTTGGCCTCTCGTTCTGGGGCATCTATAAAGTGAAGACGGTGTCGTACATGGTGGATGACCTGCCCGAGGAAAGCAGCGTTAACGCCGACCTTGCCTTCTTTGAGCAGCATTTTAACGGGGTGATGCCGCTGGAGATCATCGTGGACACGGGCATAAAGCAAGGCGTGATGCGCCTGCCGAACCTGCGCAAGCTGGGGGAGTTGGAGGATTTCCTGCACACGCAGCCGATCCTATCTGCACCTATTTCGGTGGCTGGCTTAGTGAAAACAGCAACGCAGGCATTTTACGAAGGAGCCCCGAACTCTTACCGGCTGCCGGATAATACGGAGCGAAACTTTATCTTCAGTTACCTGGCCAGGCAGGATAGCGGAGAAAACCAGAAACTGCTGCGCGCCTTTGTCGACAGCACCGGCCAGCGCGCCCGCATTTCGCTTAAAGTGGCAGACGTGGGCTCCCGGCAGCTCGACACGCTCATCAACAAAAAAATAAAACCACAGCTGCGCGAGATTTACGGCGGCGAAGGCGTTACAGTGGCAGACGAAGGAAACACGATGCGCTTTACCCGCAACGATAGCGGTGCCGAAACAACCGTGAACCTGACGGGCACCACGCTGTTGTTCATCAAGGGCAACCAGTACCTCATCAACAACCTGCGCTCTAGTTTGCTGCTGGCCTTTGTGTTGGTAACTTTTGTGATCGCACTGTTGTTTAGGTCTGTCAGGGTGGTGGTGATTTCGCTGATACCGAACATGATACCACTGATTATAGCCGGTGGCTTGATGGGGCTTTTCAACATTCCGCTGAAGCCAAGTACAGCGCTTATCTTCAGCATTGCCTTGGGTATCGCCATAGACGATTCCATTCACTTTCTGGCCAAGTATAGAACCGAGCTGCTGGCAAACGGCTTCAACGTGAGCAAAGCCATTACGAGCAGTTTGATAGAGGCAGGTACAAGTATGATCTATACTTCGCTGATACTGTTCTTTGGTTTCGTTATCTTCGCCTTTTCGGAGTTTGGCGGCACTAAGGCGCTGGGCATACTGATGTCGGTGAGCCTGCTGATTGCGTTGTTTACGAACCTGATTATCTTGCCTACGTTACTCATGAGTTTTGACAGCGGCAAGTACATACATGAACCGGATGCCCTGATTGAGGGCTATGAAGAATATTACGACGAAGACAGTGACGCCGAGCTAGACCTGGCCCAGCTTCGTTTGAAATTAGATCAAGAGGAACAAGAACCAGAAAATGGTAAAGTACAACGAGTATAAAAATCTGAACTACGCCAAAGTAGGCGAAGATGTACTGGAGTTCTGGAAGAAGAACAACATCTTTGAGAAATCGGTGGCTACCCGCGAGGGCAATGCCCCTTTCGTGTTTTACGAGGGACCACCGTCAGCAAACGGTAAGCCGGGTATTCACCACGTGATGGCCCGCGCCGTGAAAGATATTTTCTGCCGCTACAAAACCCTGAAGGGTTTCCAGGTGAGCCGTAAAGGTGGTTGGGATACACACGGCCTGCCAATCGAGCTGCAGGTAGAGAAGGAGCTGGGCATTACAAAAGAGGATATCGGTAAAACCATTTCGGTGGAGGAGTATAACCAGCGCTGCCGCGAAACGGTAATGCGCTTCAAAAACCAGTGGGACACGCTTACCGAGCAGATGGGCTATTGGGTAGACTTGAATAACCCATACATCACTTTTGAGGATGAGTACATTGAGTCTTGCTGGGCATTGCTGCGCAGGCTTTACGATAAAGGCTACCTGTACAAGGGCTATACTATTCAGCCGTTCTCACCAGCTGCCGGCACCGGCCTTAGCTCTCACGAGCTAAACCAGCCGGGCTGCTACAAAATGGTGAAGGATACAACCATTGTGGCGCAGTTTGAGGTGAAGAAGATCACCCGCAACATGTTCCTGTTCGAGAACGAAGACGAGAAAGTATACTTCCTTGCCTGGACAACTACACCTTGGACACTACCTGCCAACACAGGTTTGGCTGTAGGTAAAGGTATAAAGTATGTGAAGGTAAAATCTTTCAACCCATATACCTATGAGCCAATCTCGGTAATATTGGGCAAAGACCTTATAGGCCGCTACTTCAACCCGAAAGCTGCTGACCTGGCGCTGGAAGATTTCAAGCCGGGTGACAAGCTAATTCCTTTTAAAGTAGTAGAAGAGTTTACCGGTGCTGATCTGAACGGGGTAGAATATCACCAGCTGTTGCCTTACGTGCAGCCAGAGAAGCCAGCCTTCCGTGTGGTAGTTGGTGATTTCGTGACGACGGAGGATGGTACAGGTATCGTGCATATCTCGCCAACCTTTGGTGCTGATGACGCAAGAGTTGCTGCCCAGAACGATATACCGTCGCTGTTGGTGCTGGACGAAAATGGTAAGCTTGGCCCGATCGTGGACAGGCAAGGCCGCTTTGTGAAAGAGATTACCGACTTTGCCGGCATGTACGTGAAGAACTACAACGGCGAAGACGAGAATGGGGTAGATTACAAGCCAACGGACGTAAAGATTGCCATCAAGCTAAAAGAAGAAGGCAAGGCGTTTAAGGTGGAGAAGTATGAGCACACGTATCCGCATTGCTGGAGAACAGACATGCCGGTGCTATACTACCCACTGGATAGCTGGTTCATCAAAACCACGGCTGTTAAGGATAGGCTGATCGAACTGAACAAAACCATCAACTGGAAACCAGAATCTACAGGTACAGGTCGTTTTGGTAACTGGCTCGAGAACCTGGTGGATTGGAACCTGTCGCGCTCGCGCTATTGGGGAACCCCGCTGCCAATCTGGAGAACAGAAGATGGTGAGGAAGAAATCTGTATAGGCTCCATTGCAGAGCTGCATGAAGAGATAGCCAAAGCAGTGGAAGCCGGTGTGATGGATGCTGGTGTAGAGGTAAAAGACCTGCACCGCCCGTATGTGGACAACATCATCTTGTTGAGCAAGTCCGGAAAGGCAATGTACAGAGAACCAGATCTTATCGACGTTTGGTTCGACTCTGGTGCGATGCCTTATGCACAGTGGCACTACCCGATTGAGAACAAGGAGATCTTCGAAAAGAACTTCCCTGCTGACTTTATCGCCGAAGGCGTGGACCAGACACGCGGCTGGTTCTTTACGCTGCACGCACTGGCGGTAATGCTAGAGGATAGCGTGGCCTATAAGAACGTAATTGCGAACGGTCTGGTGCTGGATAAGAACGGTAACAAGATGAGCAAGCGCCTCGGCAATGCCATCGATCCGTTCGAGATGATCGGCCAGTATGGCCCGGATGCCGTGCGTTGGTATATGATCGCGAATGCGCCACCTTGGGATAACCTGAAGTTTAACCCAGATGGGGTAGTGGAGACGCAGCGTCGTTTCTTCGGTACACTGCAGAACACTTACTCGTTCTTCGCGCTGTACGCCAACCTCGATAACTTTACTTACTCGGAAGCAGACGTGCCGTTGGCGCAGCGTACAGAGTCTGATCGTTGGATCATCTCTAAGCTGAACACCCTGGTGCAGGATGTAGACGGGTATTATGCTGATTACGATCCAACGCGTGCTGCCCGTGCCATCCAGGATTTCGTGGTGGACGACCTGAGCAACTGGTACGTGCGCCTGAACCGCAAGCGTTTCTGGAAAGGTGAGTACAACACCGATAAAATGGCTGCTTACCAAACGCTTTATACTTGCTTAGAGACTGTAGCAAAGCTGGCTTCTCCGGTGGCGCCGTTCTATGCAGAGCAGTTGTTCCTAGATTTGAACAGCGTGAGCGGTAAGAATGAGGTGGAGTCTGTACACTTAGCGCTATATCCAGAAGTAACGGAAGGCGCTATTGATAAGGATTTGGAAGAGCGTATGCAGTTGGCGCAAACCGTTTCGTCTCTGGTGCACTCGCTGCGCAAGAAGGAGATGATCAAAGTACGTCAGCCGCTGCACCGCATCCTGATTCCGGTACTGAACGACAGAATGCGTGCCCAGATAGATGCCGTAGCCGACCTGATCCTAAGCGAGGTAAACGTGAAGGAAATCGAGTTCATCGACGATACTTCGGGAATACTGGTGAAGAAGATCAAGCCGAACTTTAAGAAGCTGGGCCAGGTATTCGGACCGAAAATGAAGCTGGTAGCCGCCGCCGTACAGCGCATGGACCAGAACGACATCGCCACGCTGGAGCGTGAAGGTGGTTTTGAGGTGATGCTGAACGATGAGGAGACAGCCGTACTGACACCGGACGACGTGGAGATTTCTTCGGAGGATATCCCGGGATGGTTGGTAGCCAACGAAGGCAAGCTGACTGTAGCGCTGGATATTACCCTGACAGAGGAGTTGAAGCAGGAAGGCATTGCCCGCGACCTGGTAAACCGCATCCAGAACCTGCGCAAGGATACAAACCTGGAGGTGCAGGATAAGATTCATATCCTGTTGCAGCGCAGCGTGCCGGAGGTAACAGCGGCTATCGAAAACTACCGCGACTATATCTGTGCTGAAACGCAGGCCTTGTCGCTGGAGACGGTAGAGAGCCTCGACAGCTCCACTTTGCTGGATATCGACGAGTTTAAAGTGTTTATTCAGATACAGACGGAGAAAGCATCCGTATAAAACAAAAAGCACCCGTACCCGCTACGGGTGCTTTTATACTTTAAGAAGTATATTGCAGCAGCTATTTTAGATAGTAGATGCTAGACGTTAGATTTTAGACGCTAGCATGTTGTTAAAAGCTGCTTAACCAACAGATATGAAATACCTGAAATATTACCTGGCTGCGTTGGCCGTTATCCTGGTGGACCAGGCTGTGAAGCTGCTCGTGCACTACAACATGGAGATGGGCATGCCCGGCGAAATCGTGCTTCTCGGCGATTGGCTGAAGCTGCATTACACCCTGAACCCAGGTATGGCTTTCGGCGTGGAGCTGGGCTCTGAGTATGGGAAACTCATGCTGACGCTTTTCCGCCTGGTGGCCATGTTCGGGATCGGCTATTACCTGTACTACCTGGTTAGCCACAAAGCACCGAAAGGATTGGTCTGGTGCATCGCGCTTATACTTGGAGGCGCTGTCGGCAACCTGATCGACAGTACCTTTTACGGTGTTTGGTTTGATAACGCACCCTATGGCTCATCTACGCCCTGGTTTCATGGGCAGGTGATCGACATGTTCTACGTGGACATATGGGAAGGCATTGTACCGGAGTGGGTACCGCTGTTAGGTGGCAAGCCCATGTCGCTTTGGCCAATCTTCAACGTGGCCGACTCTGCCATTTTTGTAGGCGTGCTGCTGATTCTCTTCAACCAGAAACGATTCTTCGGAGAAGAACCAGAACCAGCGCACAGGTCTATGATGGAGAAAGAGCAAGGCCTGTAAAGTATAAAAACAGCAGCGGCTGCCCCAATAAGGCAGCCGCTGCTGTTTTACAAAAGTGCAACCACCTCACGATTCAGTTAAGACCTCTCGGTGTCCGAAGGTCCCGCGAGCGTCTGGTGCTAGTTATGAATGACTGAATTTTGAATGAGTGGATGAGTGAATCCCGCTCCCCTTTCTGTCATCTTGGAAAGATCTTGGTGGCGGAGTGCAAAAGCAGTTGCGGCTCGCCCACAAGATCCTTTCAGGATGACAAACTTGAAAACCTCAAGTAAAAATTCACTCATTCACCCAATCGCTCATTCAAAATAAAAAAATGGAACTGCGCACGCTGCGAGGACTTCTGAACTACAGAACTCCCTTCTCCTCTAACGCCTTCCGTAACTCCTCCGGCGACGTGAAGTGGATTGACTCTATTCCCAATTTCTCGGCTGCTTTGATGTTGCGCAGGTTGTCATCTATAAACAGTGCCTCGGATGGCTGTACGTCGTACCGGTTCAGCAGTGTGTGGTAGAATGAATCGAACGGCTTACGGTCTTTTTCGGTGCCAGACACTACCACACCATCAAACCAGTTCAAGAAGTCGAAGCGTTCTACGGCAACTGGCCATGTTTCTGCCGACCAGTTGGTAAGAGCATAGATGTTATACTTGCCGCTGTCCTTCAACTCGCGAAATATCTCCACCGTGCCTTCAATCGCACCGCCTAGCATTTCATCCCAACGGCCATAAAAGGCTTTGATATTTTCCTCCTGCTCCGGGTATTGCGCCACCAGCATGTCCGTGGCTTCTTTCAGTGAGCGCCCGGCATCCTGTTCCTCGTTCCAATCGGGGGTGCAGATGTTTTCCAGGAAGTGCAGCATCTCTGCCTCCTCCTTAAATAGTTTGCGGTACAGGTAATGCGGGTTCCAATCGATCAGCACAGCGCCAAGATCGAAGATGATGGTTTTGATCATAAAGTGTAGTGTTTGCTCGTTTTTAAACTCTAAATAGTCAACTAACTATGGCGATACCAAAAGGTTGGTTCAAAGACTTTAGATAATATTGTGAGAGTGGTTGTTTTGCATGAAGAGTAAAGCTTTAAAAATGTGTAATTACAGAAGATGAATCTTTGAAAACTAAGTACTTGAGAATAGCAGACATACTCATGTAATTAAATATATTTAAAGCTCTTTTGCTGTAAAAACATACGTTATATCTGACAATGAAATTAGCTAAACTTTTAGCCGTTACTACGCTTTCTGTGGCACTTTACTCGTGTGGCTGCGATGATGTGGACCTGGGCAAACTGGAGTTCACGAACGAGTTAGTCACTTTCTTGCCTTCCCAGCCAGCACCAGGCATAAGCTATTACATAGCTATGGATGGTGCTAAGCAGAAAATGCGCTACGTAAATCCTGAAGGAAGCACAGAAGTCGTAATTCCGGTTAAGAAGATAAACTACAGCGGCAAGTTCGACCTTAACTCCTGTAACGAATTCTATACAGCCGAACAGAAAGTATTTACAGGCCAGGTAGAAGGGCAGAATCCGGTAAGAATTGCGCTAACATACAGAAAAGATGCAAGCACAGATCGTTACAACAGTTCAATTGACAAAAATAATGTGGGTGATGTGCTGGAGCTAACAGTAGGATACAACAACAAGTTTCCTAACCCGATAGTGTCTGGTACAACGAGCATCAGTAACTATGAAACACTTCGTACCTTTTTATTTAGTGAGGCTACAACCGCTCCCATAGATCATTATACTTACAAGCAGGAGTTTTTACCAACTGTAGTCCTGGATGGGGTGCAGTACGAAAATGTGTATCACCTATATGTTAACTTTCCGAATCAATATAGGCCAGAAGATGATTATTACCGCAACCATTACCCAGAATTAGATTACATAGAAGGTATCTATTTGAAAGAAGGAGCAGGCATTGTATACGCTTATAGTTTTAAAGGCAAGCAGATTTCTGTTTCCGTTGAGTAGCGCATCACAAAAAGCCCTATTTTTACCAGAAGCATAAACTCTATTTACCTTTGGCAACTCCCACTCCCATACTTCAGGTTACAGACTTAGAAACTGTTTTCTCCACCCACCGCGGCTCCACAACGGCTGTGAATAAAGTGTCGTTCGAAATTTATCCGGGCGAGACAGTGGCCATCGTAGGAGAATCCGGGTCAGGAAAGTCGGTTACGTCGCTGTCGGTGATGCGGCTGATTAACACGCCGCCAGGCCGGATAGCAGGAGGGAAGGTCATCTTTCAATCCGAAAAGTTCGGGCAGGTAGACCTGGTTCAGCTGCCCGAAAAGCAGATGCAGCAGATACGCGGCAACGAGATCAGTATGATTTTCCAGGAGCCGATGTCATCTTTGAACCCGGTTTATACTTGTGGAAAACAGGTGGCCGAGGTGCTGCTGCTGCACACTGATTTGTCAAAAAAAGAGGCCAGAGAGCGTACCATTCAACTGTTTGAGAAGGCGCGACTGCCAAGGCCCGAGAAAATATTCGACGCTTATCCACACGAGATTTCTGGTGGGCAGAAGCAGCGCGTGATGATTGCCATGGCCATGGCCTGCGAGCCCAGCATCCTTATCGCCGACGAGCCCACCACCGCCCTGGACGTAACGGTGCAGGCACGCATGCTGCAGTTGATCGATGAGCTGCGGGTGAAGGAGAACACCGCCGTACTCTTCATCACCCACGACTTGGGAGTTGTAGCCGAAATAGCCGACCGCATTCTGGTAATGTACAAAGGCAAACTGGT
This sequence comes from Pontibacter akesuensis, assembly GCF_001611675.1. Taxonomy (NCBI): domain Bacteria; kingdom Pseudomonadati; phylum Bacteroidota; class Cytophagia; order Cytophagales; family Hymenobacteraceae; genus Pontibacter; species Pontibacter akesuensis. The sequence goes on from NZ_CP014766.1 coordinate 2,024,717, forward strand.
GGAGCAGGGCAAGGTGATGGACATCTTCACGAACCCGCAACACCCTTACACTAAGGGCTTGCTGGCCTGCCGCCCCAAGCTGTCTGCCAAAGCTCAATCCATACTTCCCACCGTCTCTGATTTCATGGAGGAAGACGAACGCGGCAACATCATCGAAAAGAAAAAGCAGGTATACGAGCCTTCGCTGGTAGATGTGGTAAACAACTACATCGGCACCGTAACAGAGATAAAGCAGGAGCGGGAAAACAAGCAGAAGCCACCCTTGCTGCAGGTCGAGAACCTGAAAGTATACTTCCCGATAAAGAAAGGCTTCTTCGGCCGCACCACCGATTACGTGAAGGCGGTGGATGGTGTGAGCTTTAACGTGCAACCCGGTGAGACGATCGGGTTGGTAGGAGAATCGGGCTGTGGCAAAACGACGTTGGGGCGTGCGCTGCTGCGCATGGTGGAGCCAACGGAAGGGCGCATCATTTTCAACGGGCAGGACATTGCCCAACTCAACCCGAAAGAGCTGCGCAAGAGCCGCCGCAATTTTCAGATGATCTTCCAGGACCCATACGCTTCCCTGAATCCAATGCACACCGTAGGAGATGCCGTAATGGAGCCCATGCTGGTGCATAACCTGTACGCCAACAACAAAGAGCGCCGTTCAAAAGTGATGGAACTGCTTGAGAAGGTGGGGCTTCTGCCTGAGCACTTCCAACGTTATCCACACGAGTTTTCTGGCGGTCAGCGGCAGCGCATAAGTATAGCCCGGGCCTTGGCGCTGCAGCCAAAGTGCATTATCTGCGATGAATCGGTGTCGGCGCTGGATGTATCGGTGCAGGCGCAGGTGCTGAATCTGCTCAACAAGCTCAAGCAGGAGTTCCAGATTACCTACATCTTTATCACCCACGATCTTTCTGTTGCCAAGTATATGTCAGACCGCATCCTGGTGATGAGCAAAGGCCAGATCGTGGAAAGCGGCACACCAGACCAACTCTACCAAAACCCGCAGCAGGAATACACCCGCACCCTCATCAGCGCCATTCCAAAAGGAGAGCCAGAAGATATTGTTAGGGCGCAGGAGAAGCGGGAGCGGATGAAGGCGGGGTTGTAATCCTGTCCAAATCAGGATTTACAGGATTAGATAATGGGCAGGATTAAGTAGCAACGGTTTTGCTCTGTAGCTGCTGTGGTCCAACCACCCCTAGCCTCTCCTTGTTTAAGGAGGGGAATTTTCCGCAGAAGTATAAACATCCCCCTACCCCTTTCAAAGGGGGAGTTGGCATAAGTGGTATAGAGAAAGCTGTAGCTAACTGAACTGATTCCAGTCCTTGGGTGGGGGTAGGGGCCCTCGAAAAAGAGCGCCTATGCGAGTTTTTCGGTCCCGCGGCCGTGAGCGCTCCAAAGTATAAAATAAAACGTTTGGTAGTTGGGAACTGGAGGATGAACAGTAGCTGGAAAGGATAGATTGTAAGATGATGCATAGAGCAGCGGCTATGCAAGTATGGCAGTGGTAGTCTAACACACAAGCGGACGCTTGCGCCAGCTAAAGGAAGCTAAAGATCAATTAGCCACAAGACTCCAGCATCAGGCATTCTCTTTACAAACCCCTTAAATCTCCTCTAACCCCATTTATATAGAAAATTCTATATAACTTCACCTGAAAATAAACCCGCACCTCAGCCTTACAACGGCTTCCGGCGTATAGACATAAAACTATTTAACCGAAAGTTTGTAAGATAGAAGCGGTTGTTACTATTAGCGGCCGCCAGATGCATTAAACAGCTACATGAGAAGTAAGAAAAATAAAAGCGGCGACGAAAGCCGTGATAAGCGCAGCGACTCCAGAGGACGGAGCGATTCATCATCCAGAGGAAAAGACAACTCAAGAGGCCGGTCATCCTCCTCCAAGGGAGATTCCTCCCGGCGCGGAGGCGGCTCTTCGGACCGCAAAGGAGGCCCAAAATCAGCAAAAGCATTGGTACTGGAGATTTTCTCCAGCAGCCCGGACACGGTGTTTACCCTGCGCCAGTTGTTCCGTCGCCTCGGTGTTACCGACCAGCGCGGCCGTGAGCAGACAGAAAGCCTGGTAAACACACTCAAGAACGAAAATAAATTGCTGCAGGTAGACGGCGACAAGTACATGATGAACCTGAAAGTGGACATCATTACCGGTCGTGTGGATCTGGCCAACAGCAAGTATGCCTATATTGTGTCGGAAGGCCGCGAGGAAGACGTGCGCGTGTTCCGCGAGCACCTGAACTACGCCATGGACGGCGATATCGTGAAGGTGGAGGTTTCTCCGACCGTGCGCGGTGGCCGCCAGGAAGGCGTGGTGATCGAAGTGCTGGAGCGCAGCCGCACCGAGTTGGTGGGAATTATGGAGCTGTCGAAGAACTACGGCTTTGTGGTGCCTGACTTCAAGAAGCTATACTTCGATGTGTTCGTGGGAGAGCGGGGCCTGAACGGTGCCAACTCCGGCGATAAAGTGCTCGTGAAGATAGTGGAGTGGCCTGATAAGCCGGATAAGAACCCTACAGGCGAGGTAATTCGTGTGTTTGGACCTGCCGGCGAGAACGAGGCCGAGATTCACTCCATCATGGCGGAATTCGGATTGCCGTTTGAGTTTCCGGAAGAAGTGGAGCAGGAAGCAGACTCTATATCAGAGAAAATTACGGCAGGCGAAATTGCCAAGCGCCGTGATTTCCGTGATGTGACGACCTTCACCATTGACCCTGCCGACGCGAAAGACTTCGATGATGCCCTGTCTATTCAGAAGCTGGAGAACGGCAACTGGGAAATCGGTGTGCATATTGCCGACGTAACGCACTATGTTCACCCCAAGACACAACTGGAAAGAGAAGCGTTTAAGCGCGCCACTTCGGTATACTTGGTGGATAGAACCATCCCTATGCTGCCGGAGCGTCTGTCAAATGGCCTTTGCTCACTTCGCCCGAACGAAGAGAAGCTAACCTTCTCGGCTGTGTTTGAGCTGGATGAAAAAGGTAAAATCTACGAGTCCTGGTTTGGCCGCACGATCATTTACTCCGACCGTCGTTTCTCCTACGAAGAGGCGCAGGAGCGCATTGAGTCTGGCGAGGGCGACTTCTCCGAAGAGATCAACATTCTAAACAGCATCGCCAAAAAGCTCCAGGCCAAGCGCTTCAAGAATGGCGCTATCTCGTTTGAAACAACGGAGGTGAAGTTTAACCTGGATGAAAACGGCAGGCCGCTGTCGGTGTATGTGAAGGAGCGCAAAGATGCCCATAAACTGATCGAGGAGTTCATGCTGCTGGCCAACAAGAAAGTGGCCGAGTACGTGTACAACCTAGGCAAAGGCAAAAAGCGCCCAACCATGGTATACCGCACCCACGGCAACCCGGACCCAGACCGTTTGGCTACTTTCGCACTGTTTGCCCGCAAGTTCGGCTACAAAGTAGACCCGGAAGGAGACATCTCAGACGAACTGAACCAACTGACCGCCGATATTGAAGGCAAGCCTGAGCAGAGCGTGCTGCAGAACCTGGCCATCCGAACCATGGCCAAGGCCAAGTATAGCACCGAGCCGGAAGGCCACTTCGGACTGGCTTTCGCCCACTACTCGCACTTCACTTCGCCCATCCGCCGTTACCCAGATATGATGGCGCACCGTCTGTTGCAGCACTACCTCGATGGTGGCTCCTCTACAGACAAGGAGGAGTATGAGGAGCGCTGCCGCCACTCGTCCGAGATGGAGAAGCGTGCCGCTGATGCCGAGCGTGCCTCTATCAAGTACAAGCAGGTGGAGTTTATGAAGGATACCATCGGCAACGAGTACAAAGGCATTGTTTCAGGTGTCACAGAATGGGGTATCTTTGTGGAGATCGAGGAGAACAAGTGCGAGGGCATGGTACGTCTGTCCGACCTCAACGACGACTACTACGAGTTGGACGCGAACAACTACCGCATTATCGGCCGCCAGTCGAAGCGTATTATCTCGTTTGGCGATGAGGTGCTGGTAGAGGTGAAAAGCGCCAACCTGAACGACCGTACCATCGACCTCGGCCTCGTGAAAACACTAAAACAACATTAAGCACCCAGTGGATAGCAGCATCCTTTCTGAAAAAATAAACCATACTTTATCCACGCTCCGCTACGGTGAAAACCCGGCAGAGCTTTATGAACCCATACGCTACATAATGGCCTTAGGCGGAAAACGCATAAGGCCATTATTAGTGCTTTTGGCAGCCGAAATGTACGATAAAGACGTGGAGAAGGCACTATTGCCTGCAGCGGCCGTAGAGGTTTTCCACAACTTCACGCTCATGCACGACGACATCATGGACAAGGCCCCACTGCGCCGCGGACAGCAGACCGTGCACGAAAAGTGGAATGCCAATACCGCCATACTTGGCGGTGATGTGATGCTGGTGCGCGCGTATCAGTTGCTGTTGGGTGTGGAAAGCGACAAGCTGCAAAAGGTGTTGCAGCTGTTCAGCCAGACCGCCGCCGAAGTATGCGAGGGCCAGCAACTGGACATGAACTTCGAGCAACGGGAGCAGGTAAGCCGGGAGGAATATATTCAGATGATCACGCTGAAGACGGCGGTGCTGCTGGGCTTCAGCCTGGAGCTTGGTGCCATACTGCAGGGCGCGCCCGAAGCCGACGCGGAGCACCTGAAAGCTTTCGGCGATAACATCGGCATTGCCTTTCAGCTGCGCGACGATCTGCTGGATGTGTACGGCGACCAGAGCAAGTTCGGTAAGCAGGTGGGCGGTGATATTCTGTCTGATAAAAAGACGTTTCTGATGCTGACAGCGCTGGAGCAGGCAAACGAACAGCAACTGCACATCATCCACAACTGGCGCAACCAGCAGGACGATTGCATCGCCGCAGACAAAGTGCAAGCCATCACCGGTATTTACGACCAGCTGAGCATCCGCCAGCAAACCGAGCAGCAGATAGACTTGTACTTCCAGAAAGCCATGCAGCATTTCGACGCCGTTCAGTTACCGGAGGCCCGTAAACGCACGATTCGCGGCCTGGCGCTGCAACTGATGGAGCGGGATAGTTAGGTTGGTTTGATATGTGGAGATTTGAAAATGAGCAAATATTCACACAGTCACTCATCCACTCATTCAAAATTCTCTGTTCAATTATTCAGAATTCAGTTATTCAAAATTAAAGCATGAGCGTTACCATCATCCTTATTATCATTACCGTCGGGATTTCCTGGTATGCCTGGCAAAACGCCGGCATCATGCACAAGTGGATCTTTCATCCCTTTTCTGTGCAGCGTGACAATTCCTGGTACCGCTTCATCACCTCCGGCTTTCTGCATGCGGATTTTACGCATCTGCTCTTTAACATGCTTACCCTGTACTTCTTCGGTGATGCCGTGGAAAGGACGTTTATGATGCTTTTCGGGCCAACAACAGGCATATTGCTGTACCTGCTGGTTTACATCGGGGGCATTGTGGTCGCCGACATTCCCACGTACATCAAGCACCGTAACGATCCGGCCTACAGGGCATTGGGGGCTTCGGGAGGCGTGTCTTCCGTGGTGTTCTCCAGTATCCTCTTCTACCCGACAAGCGACATCTGCCTGTATTTCCTGCTGTGCCTTCCGGGGTTTTTGCTTGGTGTGCTCTACATTATCTATTCTTATTACCAGGATAAACGCATGGGCGACAACATAAACCACAGTGCGCACCTGGTGGGTGCCATCTATGGTTTTGTGCTAAGCCTGCTGCTGGTGCCGCAGGCCCTTCCGAATTTCTTTCAGCAGATTGCCAGCTGGGATGGGCTTTTCTAGGAACGCAATGCTGTAATTGTACTTTTAGTGAGGGGTAAGTATAACCATTGAATGGCTGTATTACCTTAGGCAACGTATAAAAGAGAGAGTTAACCTCTTTTATACTATGAAGACGCACCATAAATATACCTATATAAAGTATATAGTAATTGTACTGATTGCAGTTTGTACCCAACACGTACAGGCACAGCAACCCACATCGCTGCTGCAGCACGTGATACAGGAGCGGCCCCTGCTGGCTGATTTGCTCACAAAAGCCGGCCTGGCCCCCATGCTATCGGCCGATGCGCCCGTTACGCTCCTGGCACCCCCCGAGGCGGAGCTGGAAAGTATAATGCAGGAGCAACCGGAGCGCCTAAGAGCCATTCTATCCAACCACATTCTTTCCGGCACTTACAAAGAGGGCGATATGAAAGACGGTGCTACCCTTAAAACGGTTGGCGGCACCGGTATTACCATCTGCCGCAAAACAGACCATACTCTGGTAAATGGCGTGCGCATTCAGCAGCCGGACCAGCAGCTCAAGAACGGCATGCTGCACGGTATCAGTGGGCTTATCCAGATGTAATCCTGTTGCTTGTGTTAAATAAGTACAATTCTATATATAGCTGAATGATGGTTCAAAAATCTACTTAGAGCCCTAGTGAAAAGGCGTTTTCCCAGTATTTTTCGGTAAACTTAGTACTTATACTTGCTAAAAGACTAGTTTATATACGTGTAAGTACGTAAGTATAAGTTGATACATGTACACAACTAACGAAAATACCGCACAAGAAAAATCCAAATCATTGGTAGCCCATAACCAATGCTATGAATTGTTGTACGACCATAATTCCAATAGAATTTACCTGACCATCAAAGGTTTCTGGAAAAATAAATCTGTTGCATCCACTTATTTGTCTGATCTTAAAAAAGCGATACAGCTTACAAAGCCAGGTTTTACCCTGCTGCTCGACCTGCACACCATGATCACGCACCCGCCGCTGGTGCTGTCCCTGCATGTGGAGGCGCAAAAGCTGCTGGTAGCAGCTGGCTTAAAGCTGGCCGCCAGCGTGGACCCAGCAGATCATATCGCCTCCCTACAGATAGAAGACATGGCTAATCAGAGCCAGATGCCCATCAAGCGCTTCTCCTCTCTTGTGGAGGCAGAAATATGGATTAATAGTCAATAAGCTGTAACTTACACATTAGCAGTAAAGTATAACGCCGAGTACACTGCCTATATAGTATACCCGTTATGCATGCCGTAGCCAAACCATGCTTCCGGAAGTATGGAAGGCGCCGTTGCTCCATCAGTTACACCCATGCTTATGACTGTCGAGATTGTTACCGTGTTAGGGATAATTGTGCTGGCAGTGGTACTGTTTGTATCCGAGCGCCTTTCTATTGACACGGTAGCCATCCTGATTATGCTGCTCTTTATGATTACCGGCATCCTGACGCCCATGGAGGGGCTGGCAGGCTTCAGTAACCCTGCCACCATCACAGTGGCATCGATGTTTATTATCAGTTCCGCTATTTTTAAGTCCGGGGCACTCAGCAGCGTCGGCATCGCACTCACCCGCATCGGCCGGAAGAACTACCTGATGTGCCTGCTCGCCCTCATGCTCATCTCAGGCCTTCTATCTGCCTTCATCAACGATACCGCTGTGGTGGCGCTGCTGATGCCTGTGGTGATACAGGTTAGCCGCGACATTAAAGTAAGTCCCTCCAAGCTGCTTATTCCGCTTAGCTTCGGTGCGCTGCTGGGAGGGGTCTGTACGCTGATCGGCACATCAACTAACATACTGGTTAGCGGTATTGCCCAGGCGCAGGGGGAGGAGCCCATTGGTATGTTCGAGTTGGCGCCAGCCGGCATCTGCTTTCTGCTGGTGGGGGTGGCGTACATGTTCTTTATTGGCCGCCATTTGCTCCCTAACCGTAAGCTTTCCGAAAACCTGTCAGAGGATTTTAACCTGGGCGATTACCTGACCGAAATCATCCTGCTCCCTGATTCCCCCTCAGTGGGGGTGCCGCTGCAGAAGTCGGAGTTGGTGCGCGACCTGGACATTGAAGTGATGCAGGTAACGCGCGAAAAGGAGCGGTTGCAGGTTTTCCCAAACCTGATACTTCGGGCAAACGATATTCTGAAAGTGCGCATCGGTGTGGAGAAGCTGAAGAGCCTGAAGCAGGCAAAGGGGCTGAAGCTGAAGTCAGAGCGCAAGTTTCGCGACGAGGACATGAGCATGAGCGACAGCAAGCTGTACGAGGCCATCGTAACCCCAAACTCTTACATGGAGGGCAAATCGTTGAAAGAGCTTGATTTCCGCTCGTACAACCACGGGGCCTCAGTGTTGGCTATCCGCCATCGCGATGAGATTGTGCACCAGAAGCCGACGCACGTAAAGCTATCAGCTGGTGATGTGTTGCTGATCGGGGCGAACAGCTTTCAGTCGGAGAAGCTGCGGCAAAACGAAGACCTGCTTATCATTTCCCAAACCGAGCGCAGCCACTTTAACTATGGCAAGATCATTCCTGTGCTGCTCATCAGTGCGGGCGTTATCATAGCGGCTGCCACAGGCATGGTTCCAATTGTGCTAAGTGCCCTGGTGGGGGTGATTTTACTCATTATCCTGCGCTGCATCCGCGTAGACGAAGTATACAAGGCCATCGACTGGAAGGTGATTTTCATGCTGGCCGGGGTGCTGTCTATGGGGGCAGCCTTGGAGAAAACAGGCGCTGCCAAGCTGCTGGCCGACTACCTGATTTATGGGGTGGGCGCGTACGGGCCGCATGCGCTGCTGTCAGTGTTCTTCCTGATCACGTTTTCAACAACGAACTTCATGTCGAACAACGCCACGGCGGCCCTGCTGGCTCCCATCGCCATTGTTACAGCCGAACAGCTTGGCGTAAGCGTGCGGCCTTTTCTGCTGGCGGTCGCCTATGCTGCCTCGCTTAGCTTTATGACGCCCATGGGCTACCAAACCAACACCATGATCTACGGCCCCGGCAACTACCGTTTTTCAGATTACCTGAAGGTGGGTACGCCCCTCAACATCCTGCTCTGGATTGTGGCGTCTATCATCATTCCGTTCTTTTTCCCGTTTTAGAGTTTTACGTTCCACGTGGATAATATTGGACTGCGCCACAGCAGGCTTCTTTCTTGATGCACGACAGTAGTACCTTTACAGACATGAAGGCTAAAATCATACTTGTATCACTTAGCTTGCTGTTACATGCTCCACTGCTCTGGGCGCAGAATGTTGGTAAAGAGGTGACGCGCCAGCAATTGGTGTGGTACGGATACAATAGTACGCTGGAGCTGAGCGAGCAATGGGCAGTAAATCTGGAGGTTGAGGAAAGGCGGTTCTTTAACCCGGATGAGCAGCATCAGTTCCTGACGCGAGGGCAGGTGCGGTTTAGCTTGGGGAAGGGATGGGAGGCTGCTGCTGGTTTCGCTTATTTCCTGCAAAGCCCGCACGACCCTCGCGCAACGGTGAACCTGGTGGTGCCAGAGCTAAGGCCTCACCTGCAACTGGATTACAAACAGCCTATCAACAAATTAAGAATAGCGCACCGGTACCGCGCCGAGCGCAGGTTTTTCAGAAACACTGCGGATGGTGAACTGGCAGGGGGTTACTCCGCCAACTACCGCTTCAGGTATCGCCTGAGTTTAGAGTATCTTTTGGTAAAAATCGGGCAGCAGCCTTTAAAAGGAAAGCTGAACGACGAAATAATGTTCAATGCAGGCGAGAACATCACCAACAACAGGTTTGACCAGAACAGGATTTATGTGGGCCTGAACTACCCTGTGCATAAGAACGTGAGCGTGGAGGCTGGTTACCTGAAATGGTTTCAGCAGAGGGCGTCAGGGCAGCAGTTTTATGACAGAGATATCATCCGCTTAATAATCAGCCACAAAATCGACGTTAGAAGCAAAAAGGCTGATGTAGCGGAATGAACCGCGCTATACTTTAAATTACAAATACCCCTTCGCCTGCAGCTGAAACAGTTCGGCATACTTGCCGTTTTTCGCCAGCAGCTCTTCATGCGAGCCAAGTTCTTTTAGCTGTCCCTGCTCCAGGAACAGGATTCGATCGGCCATGCGCACCGTGGAGAAGCGGTGGGAGATCAGAACAGCCGTGCGGCCCTCTATCAATTCCGAGAAGCGCTGGAATACTTCATGCTCGGCGCGGGCATCCAGGGCAGAAGTAGGCTCGTCAAGTATAAGCAATTGTGCGTCGCGCATGTAGGCGCGGGCCAAAGCTACTTTCTGCCACTCCCCACCCGATAACTCCACACCGTTGTTAAAGCGCTTGCCCAGCACCTGCTCATACTTGTCGGGGAGGCGCTGAATCACGAGGTCGGCCAAGCTTTTCTGGGCAGAACCCTCGATGCGCTCTTTGTCCCGGATATTGCTGATCTGGCCGATGGCAATGTTGTCGGAAGCCGTCATCTGGAAGCGCACGTAGTCCTGGAAAATGATGCCCACTTGGTGACGCAGATCATTTAAATCATACTCACGCAGGTCTTTCCCATCGAGTAAAATGCGCCCTTCGTTAGGCTCGTACAGCCGCGCCAGCAGCTTCACCAGCGTGGTTTTGCCGGCGCCGTTCTCGCCCACCAGCGCCAGCTTTTCCCCGGCTCTCAGATGGAAAGATAGGTGCCGCACCGCCCACCTTTCTGAGTTATGGTACTTGAAGCCAACATTCTCAAACGTGAAACCCTCCTGAATGGGCCGGGGCAAAGGCAGCGGGTTTTTAGGTGGCGTGATCTGCGGTTGCAGGGCCAGGAAATCAAACAAATCCTGCAAGTATAAAGCGCTCTCGGCAATCTGCGAAAAGCGCGTCATGATGCCCTGCAGCAGGCCACGCATGCTGCTGAATGAGCCGGCCAGAAACGTAAGGCTACCCACCGTAATGATGCCTGCCACTGTCTGCGTCAAGATAAAAACATAGGCCCCGTAATAGGCCAACGTGCCAAGGGCGGAGAGCGCGCTGCCCCAGAAAGCGCGCTTCATGGTAATGCTTTTGTTGAGCAGGTAGTATTTATCAGACAGCTCCTTAAAGCGGCTCGACAAAAAGCCGGACAGGTTAAAGGTCTTAATTTCCTTGGCTGTTTCGTCGGAGGCGCCGATGTAGCGCAGGTAGTCCAGTTCGCGGCGCTCGGGCGTCCAGGAGCGGGAGAGGGAGTAGCTGCGCTCGTTAAAGTGCGTTTCGCCCAGGAAAGACGGAATTACAGCGATCAAAAGTATAAGTATAAGCCAGGGGTTGAACGCGATCAGACCGGCCGCCAGAAAGGCGATGGTTACGATATCCTGCCCCTGCGAGAGCACCTGCGACATGAGCACCACCCGCGACACTGTTTGCCGCCGCGCCCGCTCCAGCTTGTCGTAGAAAGTGGCATCCTCGAACTGGGCCAGGTCCAGCTTGGCAGCGTGCTCAATCAGCGCCACAGAGGTCTGGTTCGAAAACAGGTCGCCCAGCAGGCTGTCCACCAGTGTAATGCCGCGGTTGATGATGTCCGAAAGTATGGCGAGGCCTAGTTCCAGTGCCACCAGTGTCCACAGGTAGGTTAGGCTTTGCTCACCCGCCACATCAATCAGCCGGATCACCTCATCTATGATCAGCTTGCCGATGTACAGCACCGAGATGGGAAGGGCAGCCTTCACCAGGCGCAGCAGCAGGTTGATGACGGTCAGGGTGGGGCTGGTTTTCCAGATAAGCCGGAAAAACCGGGGCAGGTTCTTCAGTGCGCCCACTTGTTCGCGCAGACTTTTCTTCTCCTCACCGGCCGGGCTTGCCTTGTCTCTTGTTCCTTTCTTCGCTTTACTCATACGTTGGCTGGGCCTGATACTTTTTTAACCCATCTAGCTATACAGCCGGCTGTGGGTTTTGTTTATATGTTGGGTTGGATTAACCTTAAAATAGAAATTTGAATATCGGATAACATAAATTATACTATATTTAAAATGAAATTTTACCTGTTGGATTTATGACGCATTTCTACACGCCAAACAAACTTAAAATGCTTGCGCTTACCTTTTTGCTGCTGCTGTTACTGGGGCAGCAGGCGAGTTTTGCAGCACCCAAAAACGTATCAGTAAAACCAGAGCCCACCTGGATCAAAAAGCTGCCGGCACGGACGCAAACCAGCATCAACCCCAACAACGTGAACGGGGGCTTCCATTACCTGCTGCTGAACACGCAGTTTGAGGTGGCCAGGCAGGAAGTATACTACCACAACGTGTACAAGTTCACCACCGAGGAAGGCGTGCAGAGCTACTCAGAGCTACGGCTGAACTTCGACCCGAACCACGAGCAGCTGCAGTTGCACAAGGTGCTGGTGTGGCGCAACGGCAAAGCCATCGACAAGCTGAACCTGAGCAAGGTAAAGGTACTGCAGCGGGAGCAGGGCATGGACCGGGGCATTTACGACGAAAGCCTGACGGCGGTGCTGGTGCTGGAGGATGTGCGTGTGGGGGATATACTGGAATACGCCTGCACCATAAAAGGCGGCAACCCGGTGTTCGGGGGCAAGTTCTTTAACGCTTTTAACCTGCAGGGCTACGACCCCATGGATGAGATGCTCGTGCACATTGTGGCGCCGCAGCACCGTAAAATAAACTACAAGCTCCACCTGACAAAGAAAAAACCAAGTATAACCACGGCGGATGGTAACACAACCTATACCTGGCATCTGAAGGATTTGCCTGCCACCGTGGTGGATGATGAGACGCCCTCCTGGTATGATCCTTACCCAGGCGTTTACGTGTCTGAGTTTAAGAGCTGGCAGGAAGTAGTGGCGTGGGCGCTGCCGCTGTACGAGGGCTACGGCAAGCCGGGAAAGGCGCTTCAGGCAAAGATAGACAGCATTAAATGTACCTACGGCAGCGATGAGAAGCGCCTGGAGGAGGCCCTGCGTTTTGTGCAGGACGAAGTGCGTTACCTGGGCTATGAGGCAGGCATCGGCGGGTTCAAGCCTCGGGCACCTTCCGAAGTATACGCCAGCCGCTTCGGCGACTGCAAAGACAAAGCCCTGCTGCTGTGCACCATGCTGCGGCAGATGGGCATCACAGCTTACCCGGCCCTGGTGAACTCCACCTACCAGAAGCAGATCGAAAACCAGCTTCCCTCGCCGTATGCCTTCAACCACTGCATTGTGCAGGTGCAGCTGCTAGGCGGCCAAACCTACTGGTACGATGCCACCATCAGCAAGCAGCGCGGCGATTTTAAGAACATCTACCTGCCTAACTATGGCAAGGCGCTCGTGCTGGCGCCCACCACCAAAGCACTTGCCACGGTTACGTCGCCTGCCGCTGATTTTCCGCATGTAAGCGCGCAGGAGATCTACCACATCAAGGCCATAGACAAACCGGTTATGCTGGAGGTGCGCACCGAGTACAGCGGCTCGGAGGCCGACTACCAACGCAGCAACTTTGCCACCACCAGCCTGCAGGACATCGAGAAAAGCTACCTGAACTTCTACGCCAACCAGTATCCTGACATTGAGAAAGCGGCAGATATTGCGTTTGAAGACTGGGAGGCGAATAACACCTTTACGGTAATAGAGAAGTATACCATCGATAATTTCTGGGCGGCGCAGGCCGATAATGCCGAGGTAGTGGAGGCGTGGTTTACGCCGCAGGTGCTCCAAGGCTACATCCGTCAGCCAAAAACAAGCAAACGCACCATGCCGCTGGCGCTCTCTTACCCGCTGCACGTGGAGCAGAAAATTACGGTGCTGCTGCCGGAGGCGTGGCCTATTGCGAACGAGCAGAAAGCCATAGAAGACGATGCCTTCTTCTTCCAGAAAACGGTGAGTTACGGCACCACAGGAACCGAGCTGACGCTGCACTACACGTACCAGTCGCACCAGGACTTTGTGGAGGCAGCGGGCACGGCGAAATACCTAAGCAACCAGAAAGAACTGCTGAACGAGCTAAGCTACGGCCTAACGTACAACCAAACGCTTGCCTCCTCCGGCACCGACAGCCAGTTTAGCTGGGGCGTATTGCTGCTGGCGGTGCTGCTGCTGGCAGGCTTCTCCTTCGGCGCTTACAGGCTGTACTTCTGGGACCCAAGCCCCGTACCGGGCTATTCCCTGCTCGACAAACAAAGTATAGGCGGCTGGCTCATTCTCCCGATGATCGGTTTGGCTTTAACGCCTTTGCGTATCGTGGTGAGCCTTTTCACAGATGATTTTTTCAACAAAGCTGTATGGACTGCCCTGCTCGATGCTTCCTCGGGAGCCTACTCGCCGGCCATGGCGGGAGTGCTAGGAATGGAACTGGTGGTGAACATTGCATTTATCGTGCTTAGTGCGCTGCTGTTTATACTTGCCGTGAAGCAGCGCACCAGCGTGCCGAAGCTGATGGTGGCCTACTATGCTTTCAACCTTGTTTTTATACTTCTGGACGTCGCGCTGGTGAGCCTGCTGAACGTGCCGCTGGGCAACTCCGGAGAGACAGCCGGAGAAGTGGCAAGGGCCGTTATCGGAGCAGCCATCTGGATTCCATACTTCACACTTTCCACAAGAGTAAAAGCTACTTTTGTAGTGCAGCTGCAGCCAGTCTTACCGGAGGAGGAATACATTCCCGCCCCATCCGGCGAAGAGGAACAGGTGCATGCGTAATAAGCTATGGCAGTACATGAGGATGAAAGCCTCTTGAACAAAGTATAAAATCATAAAAAGTACATTTCAAGTTAATTGTAAGGAAAGTGAAGAAAGTAGTATTAGGGCTGATGATCGCGTTGGGAGTTGGTGTCTTAGGAACGGCAGAAGCGCAGCAGCAGGTGAGGTATTTTAGCAGGAGTGGCGTAAAACAGGTTACAGCGGAAGAAGCTTACTTTTTTGAGGTGACCAAAGAGGATGCCTCCGGCGGAGGCACCAAAACGCGCTACCAAGTGCAGGACAGCACTAAAGTAAGCCAGCACACATACAGCGATTTGGATGGAGGCAAGTATAAATCTGGCATCCTGGATGGCCCGCGCTATGAGTGGTACCCTAACGGCAACCTAAAGGAAGAAGGCTTATACAGCAACAACAAGCTCAATGGCACCTACAAAGCCTGGTACGAAAGCGGAGAATTGCGCTACAGCAAAAAGTATAAAGACAATCAGCCACACGACTCTCTTACCGCCTATTATAAAGCCGGTAATGTGCGTCGGGTGGAAGTATACGAGGGCGGAAAAATGACCTCCGGCAAAGTATATGATGAAGCAGGCAAGGAAGTGAAATACATCCCGATGGAGCAGATTCCATTGTTTCCGGGCGGAGAGCATGCCATGCTTCGGTGGCTCGGCAGTAACATCAAGTATCCAAAGAGCATGCGCAAAGCCCGTTTAGCTGGTTTAGTGGTAATAGCATTTACGGTGGATGAAGAAGGTAACCTGAGCAATATAGAGCTGCTGAAAGGAATACATCCGGATGGAGACGCCGAGGCATTACGCGTAATTAAAAGCATGCCGACCTGGAACCCCGGCCTGCTGGAGGGGGAGCCTGTGACGGTTCGTTATACCCTCCCAATCAGGTACTCTATTTAGGACTAAACTGAAGCACTTACAAACCATGAAAAAGCTTTTTCTCATTCTGCTGCTCGCTACAAGTGTACTTTATACTTCCAAAGCCCAGCAAACAGCTGCACCGCAGGCCGACGTGGCGAGTATAGAAGCCATCACAGCGGCGGGCTTAAAAATTATCTCCGGCCCTAAGGGGCAGCAGCGCGATATGGAGGCGTTTAAGGCGCTGTTTCTGCCGAACGCGCAGATGGGCGGCGTGTTCTACAAAGGCGACAGCAGTTTTGTGCGCCTGACGACGGTGGAGAACTTCGCTGACCGCAATGGCCCTGCGTACGCCGAAATGGGTTTTTACGAGAACCAGTTGGCCCTGCGCATCGAGCGGTTCGGCAAACTGGCCACCGCCTTCCAGACCTACGAGACCCGTATGGGCAGCCCCACAGGCAAAGTGGAGGACAGAGGCGTAAACACCTACCAACTGGTGTACGACCAGGGCCGCTGGTGGATCGCCAGCCTGCTCTTCACCCCGGAAACCGCTACCCAGCCCATCCCGAAGAAATATCTTAAATAGCCGTTTTTAAGTATGATACCTGTATATGACTCGGTATCTGCTTTATTTCCTGACAGGTGTTGCCACGGCAACGGTTATTTTGTTCTTCAGAGGGTATGTGCACGTGCCTCAGAACGTGTATTCTGATGCGGCACTGCTGGCAGGGATGGTGCTTTTCGGGTTGGCCTCCTGGGTTACACTCTTCCGGATAAAGCTCGGGGCGGTGGTGGCGCTGCTCTGTTCGCTGGCCCTGGTGCCGTGGTTGATACGCATTGGGCTGCGCGTTTGGGCGGCAGGTTCAGAGGCGCCACAGGTGGTGCAGTTCATACACATCGGCATGTCGGTACTTGCTCTCTTCTCACTCATCGTCAGTGCCCGCTATACCTTTAGCCGGGGCTCCTGGCGCTCGGGCACTGCGGCGCCCGCCACTGTTGTAAAACTCTTTCTGATGATTATTCCGCTGGCTGTTGTGGCCGGTTGGCTGCTGGTGATGGATGATGTGTAGCTCCCAGCCCCCTCAATTTCTTTTCTCATAGCTTTGTTTATGTCCGAGACAGCGGAAGGAGGGGCGGATTGTAAAAAGCTTCTTTATTTCCGGTGCGACTATAAATGAGAAAAGCCACGCCATTTAATGACGGGGCTTTCTCTCACCTTAAAACAAACTAAACTAATCTAAACTTTATCTAACCTTATCTTTAGTAGACTATACTTCCTTATTCGGGGCAAAACACTATTTCTAACGTAGGTTCTGCAGGGGGCAAAAGGGTACTTTAACAAACTTCTTCTCCAAATTCTTGAATGTTAACTTTGTGTTAACTATATTAGCCTTCCGATACTCTGTTCCCCTT
The DNA here is from genome assembly GCF_001611675.1 of Pontibacter akesuensis. NCBI lineage: Bacteria > Pseudomonadati > Bacteroidota > Cytophagia > Cytophagales > Hymenobacteraceae > Pontibacter > Pontibacter akesuensis. Next base: position 2,041,391 of record NZ_CP014766.1, read on the forward strand.
AAATCGGGTGCAAAAGTACCTTTATAATTTCAATTGCAAAAGAAAAATCAAGAAAGATTTTTCACCTTTCCCTCGTGTCATTTAGTTGCAACCGCAACCCTCTGATTAACAGAAAATTACAACAACGCTTCTTCGGATTTTTTTAACAAGAAATTCTGCCTTTCTTTACGCTTGCCCTCTATTTTAGCGTTGGAACATCAGTAACACAGGGTGCCTTACCTGACAGAAGGCGGCAAACCTGTCGAAAAAAAGAAAAGGCAGGGGAGAATCCCTGCCTTCAAGTATAGTTCAGCCTGTGTTGGCGCTAAATCATGGCCACTGTTTTGTTGTTGATCTGGGTGCTGTAGGTATTTTTATAATGCACCTTTCGCTCGAGTGCGGCAATAATCGGTACCGAGAAATCCACACCCTCCATCTCGAAGGCATCGTGCAAACCGCCCGGGCTAAACACGTTTATCTCCATCAGCTTATTTCCCACAATATCCAGGCCCACCAGGAACATACCGTCCTGAATCAGCTTTGGCCGCACCAGCTCCACCAGGTCCAGCATCGTTTGGGTAACGGTGGCCTGCTGGGTAGAGCCGCCAGCGTGCAGGTTGCTGCGGATATCGTCTTTTCCGGTTACCCGATGAATGGCGCAGTACTTGCCCTCATGCTGCAAAGCCTCCCCGTTCATCACAATAAGGCGCACGTCACCGCCGGTCGCCTCGGGCAGGTACTCCTGCGCAATCACGTAGCCGTCGCGGCTGATGGCCTCCACGATCTGGTTCAGGTTAGTGGTGTCGTCCTTCTTCACCATAAACACGCCCGAGCCTCCTGAGCCTTGCAGCGGCTTCAGGATGATGTTGTTCTCCTGCTCCCTGAAAAACGCCTTTATCTCCTCCTTATCGCGGGTGATGAGCGTACGCGGGCGCACCGCTTCCGGAAAGTGCTGGAAGTACATCTTATTTACCGCATCAGAGAGCTTAGTCGGGTCGTTGAGTACGATCACGCCGTGGCGCAAGGCCAGCTGGCCGAAGATGATGCCCGCGTTCTGTGCCCAGCCGCGTCCTTCCCCCTCCGACGAAGGATCGTTGCGGAGCATGAGCACGTCCAGGTCCGGTGCGGTAACGCGCACTTTCGTTGCCTTGTCGCCCTGGATAGCCTCGAGGTACGTAACCAGGGTTTTATACTTCTTCTTCGGGTCGGCCTGCACGGCAGTGGCGCCCATAAAGCCATCGGGGTAATAGGCCAGGTCGCCGACGCCCATCAGGTACACGGTGTGCCCTTGGTTGTGCATGCGCTGTGCCAGGAAAATGGTGGAATAAGTGGGTTTTTCGGTGTTGGTATCGTTTACTACAAATCCTATGGTCATGGGGTGCTTTGTTCTTTAGGTGGATGTTTTGGGTGGAAGATCACAGTAAATTAAATACTGATATGCCGGCTTTTAGTTGTTCCAGCTTGGGTTTGATACCCTCGTTGAGGAGATAGCGCGGCTTGATGGGCACCGGGCGCAGCACGTTACGGTATATCAGCTCCTGCACAAGCGGGAGGTAATCCTGCCGTATTTTGCCGATGAGCAGCGGTTCCAGCTCGTGGCCCTGTTTCAGGTACTCAAGCAGGTGCACGAGGCCGCGCAGGTACACAGCGTCTTTGGTGAGGCCGCCACCACGGTGCACGCGCATGGTAATGTCCCAGGCTGTTTCATCGCTGAAGTTGTAGGTGTCCTTCAGCCGCCAGAAGTTTTCGGTAAAGCTGCTGCCCTTCGTGAGGTGGTACACAGCCACAACGCGCGCTGCCAGCATGCGCATGCGGTCCTGGTCGAGGCCACCTACCAGCCACTCGCTTAGCACCGCCAGCCCCTCCTGCAGCTCCTCGTAGCCGGGGCTGCCCATGTACAGCTGCCGGAGCGGCTGCGCCTTGCCGTTGTAGTAGGTGAGGATATGCGTACCCACCTCGTGCTGGATCAGGGCCTCTGCCCGATGGCGGGGTATTTTGGCGTCGGTTCCCACATTCAGCCTTCCCTCCGACACGATCAGGCCCACAATGTCCTCCCGCACGTCCACACCGGAATCAAGGCCAGGGTACTGCTCCCGCAGAAAAGAAATTTCCTGTTCGGCCAGTGCGGCGAACTCTTTTACAGGCATCAGCGCCGCGTCTTTCTCCCGCATGGGCTCAGGAATGGCGGCCAGTATACCTTCTGCAATCTTCAGCAGGGGCTCGTGCACGGTGCCGTACAGCTGCATGCTGCTGTACAAAAAATCGGGGGTGTTGCGGTCGGCCAGCATCGTCAGCATCTTGTCCAGCTCGTGGCGCTTGTCGCGGAACAGGTAACCCAGCGTGGGGTCGTCCACTTTCTCGATGGCGATGTTGTAGAGCTTGCGCTTCAGCTGGTCGGCATCCACAGGCAGCAGGCGGTAATGGAAAGTCGGTTGTTCTTTATACTTTGATTTTTGGAAAGCCGCCCAGGCCTCCTGGTTGTTCACGGGCGTTACCAGCAGCAGGAACTGAAACTGGTCGCTGATGCTGGTGAGCTGCTTGTCGATGCGCCACACCACGCGGTTCACCGACTGCCGGCCCAGCGCCTGGAAGTGCACGGGGTGGTGCGTTGTCTGCACCGATACAAAGTCGAACACGGTTTTCTTGATGGCGTTGGCTACTTTCTCGCGCATGTTCCGCAGCAGCTGGGGGTATATCCTGCCGGTGGCTTTGTTTTTATAGATAGGTCTGAGTTGCAGCCCGAGCAGCAGCACGCTGTGTCGTTTTAGCTCCTCCTCGGTTAGCAGGCTGTGCGGCTCCTGCAGCAGTAGTTGGTTGGTGTCGGTGGCTACGGACGTGCGGGTTTCGGGCAGCTTTATACGTTGCAGCTCCTCCACAATGGTTTTGGTGGTGGTAGGCAACTGCTTTTCCGGGCCCAGCACCTTAAACAGCGGCGCGTCTGTGGCATCGGCAGGCGCAGCCATCAACTCCATAATCATAAACGCGCCAAAATGGTCGGATAGGGTCTTGGCTATACTTTGCACCAGGGGCCGTAGCTCTTCGGTGCGCTCCTGGTGCGAGATGATATAGGAGGCGTTGGCTTTCAGGAAGTCGGCGGTGGCGTGGTCGGGTTGGCCGGTGGGATGGCGGAAGATCACCAGGAAGGGCAGGGGTCTGTCGATGTACACCAGCCCTCCCTGCGGCAGCCGCCGGTGCACCTGCTTGCCGCGCTTCAGGCTGCCGGTTATCTTTTTGATAAAACTGTCGGTGATGTGGTCGATCATGCGCTGTGGGTGTGGTGCTGCGGATTTCTAATGAAGGACCCGCTTACGGCTGCAGGCAATCCGCTGTAAAACGAACTGGCAAAAAACTTAGGATGGCGAAGTATGGCCGGCACTTGCAGCCGATTTGTTACTTAAGCCCTTTTCTTTTGTCATACTTAGTCTTTTGTCAAGGTATGACAATGGCTACTAGGAAGCACATACCTGAGTAAGCGCCTGCAGCACGGGCCGCTTGGTTTGTTCCAACGCCTGCTTTATCTCCTGCACCTGCTCCCAGTCGGGCGTGCCGGTCCACTCATCCATAAAGAACTTTTTAAACTCGATGCTCATTACACATACGCGGTCGCCGAAGGTATCGTGTATCCAGCGCATGAAGTGCCCGCCCTTGAACTTAACGTTTTCGCGCACATCCAGCTGGCGGCCCTGGTAGTTGTAGCTGCCCAGGCTTTGCATGAAGGCCGTTACCACCGGTGCCCACTTCTCACGATCCATATTGCCGGTGCCGATATTCACCTCCGGGTTCTGCTCCGGGTCAGCGGCCGGCCCATTGGCGCCTTCGCGGCGGTGGTTGTATGTATGAAGGTCGTAGATCACGATGCAGTCGTGCTCCTCCAGGAGTTTAGAAAGCATCTGTTTCACATCCTTGTAAAACCGCTCATAGCGCACCATCGATTCCTGCGCCTGCTCCTCCGGCAGTTCTTCCTTCCATACGTGCAGGCCCCAGGCATCTTCGGGCTTGCGGTAGATGGCTTTCTCCGGCGGGCGGTTCAGGTCCATCTCAAAGCGCGAATAGTTGCCTACAATGTAATTATCTGTTATCCCCACCCACTCGGCGGTAAACGGGTCCTCTTCCCGCAGGCGCTCATCCGAAGTGAGGTTAAACAGTGCCTGCAGGTTCGGGCGCACCTCGTGTCCGTTGTGAATGGCGGTGGCCACCAAGGGACTGTCTCCCCGTTGCAGGGTGTAATAAACGGTGCCTATTTTTGTATCAGTCATAGTACATGTAATGTGTCCAATTGTACCCTTTCCGGTGGCTGAAGGTTATCTTTTGCGGCTCAGGCGCAGTAGTTTTGCGCGTACTGCTTTATTCCTATATTTACATAAATATTATATTCAGATGGAGAACAACTACGCCGTACAGGCCGAGGCAATGAGCACAGCCGAATTACAGGCCGTTGTACAGGAGCATGGCGCCTATGCGCGCGAGGCTGTTTGGGCCGCTATGGCAGAACTGGAGAAGCGGGGAGAGGAGATACCTGTTAAGGAGGGCTTTGAGCAGCCACAGCCGGAAACGTGGGGCCAGAAGGGGCGAAACTTTCTGCAGCTGTTCGTGCCGCAGCAAGACTACTTCGTTACACCCATCCTGCTCAATCTAAACCTGCTGGTGTTTCTTATAGGTACTGCTCTTGGCTTGCATGTGCTTGATCCGGATGCCGGGCGCCTGGTGGAACTGGGTGCGAACTTTGGACCATACACCTTAACAGGAGAGCCTTGGCGCCTGCTGACAAGCACGTTTCTGCACGGCGGCATCCTGCACTTGCTGCTAAACATGATGGCGCTGGTAAACATAGGAGCTCAGCTGGAAATGCTGGTGGGGCGGGTGCAGTTTATGTTGGCTTACCTCCTCTGTGGCCTTGCCGGCAGTGTGGCTAGTCTTTGGTGGGTGAGCCCGGAAATAACAGTGGCTGTAGGGGCTTCGGGCGCTATATTCGGTCTGTTCGGAATGCTACTGATGCTGCTGCTGCTGGAGCGCGAGCTTGACTGGAAAAACAAGCGTGCCATGCTTGCGAACATGGCGGTGGTGATTGGTATTAACCTGGCCTACGGCATGCGCGATGGTATAGACAATGCCGCGCACGTTGGTGGCCTGGTGGCAGGCATGGTGTATGGCGCACTATTGTTATTGCGCTCGGGCCGCTACATCACCCAGAACTATGGTGCTGTGGGCAATGCAATAACAATGGTGGCAGGTATGCTTGTGCTTTTTGTGTGGTTTTACATGATTCCCTTTACCGGCACGGTACGCTTTGTATACACGCTGGAGCAGATAGGCAAACACGAGGAGAAGGCGATGGAAGCTATGTTTCTGATGGAGAAGGCAGGTGAAAACGCGAAGGCGGATGAAATGGTGCCGATTCTGGAACATGGTATTGTGCTGTGGGAGGAAAGCGAGACCCTGCTGGAGCAAATAGAGGATGCACCGGAAGGTGAGGAGGCCCGCGTTGCCACGCTGCTGGACTACGTGCGCCTGCGCAAGATGTCTTACCAGATGCTGCGCGACGACCTGCAGGAAGGCCGCCCGCTGTTGCACCAGAAGCAGCAGCAGATGCTGGGTGCCATCAACCAATACGTGGCGCAGCTGCAGAAAGGTGATTTCTCGGAGGTAGCCACTCGGAGCGGTTTGGAAGAACTTCCGCCGGAACTGAATATGAAGGGCAGCAACGGGGCACCACTAGACGCAGCAGTCCTGGATGCGATTGAAGCGCCTCTTTTTGTGCTGGATGGCGTGGAACTCGGAACTGCTCCTAAATTGGAGCCAATGCAGGAGGTTACAGACTTGTCGCCTGAAATGATACAGGAAATTACTGTACTGCAGGGAGCGGAAGCAGTGGCAATTTATGGCGCGAAGGCAGCGGGAGGAGTTATTCTGATTACCACCAAAAAATAGGTTCGGCCTGCAGGCATGCAACAGGCAGTGCGGTTCAGGGTGCTTTTAATATGTCTAAACATTTGTTGTATATAAGAATAACAATTTTGTAACTTGGTTAGAGCTAAAGCAGTATAGCTATCCTATAATATTAAGAACGGTAGCCTATGTCTAAACTCTACAAACCAACAGCAATTGCCTTAGGAGTACTTGTGCTGGCTGTGCTAATGCATTGCCTTCGGGAGCAGGCTATATGCCACCCGGTGCAACTGCTGGCTCCCGTACTGCTTTTTGCCATAGGCATTGTGCTAAGCAAACTTCTAAAGCCGGTGCTGGAGTAAACTGCTGTTGCGCCATAGCCTCCCATTCTTATCGCCATGGCTGATTCGGAAATCCCCAAAACTAAAATTTGCCCTAATTGCGGTGCTGAAGTGCCGCTTAGAGAAAAGCAGTGCCCAGTGTGTGGCCAGCTGCTTGCCACCAGCAACTTTAAGTGGCTGAAGGATCTGGGCCCCCTCGAGATCTTCCTGCTCATACTGGGCAGCATCATGCTGGCCATCGGCTTTGTGGCACTGTAGTGGCGTAGAAGGCAAGCCTGTCATCCAGATAAAGATTTCCGAAGCACCTCCACTTGTTGCGCAACCACACATGACCGATACAACTGCCGCACCTACCGTAACCTTGCGCAAGGCTTTACTTTACAAGATGAGAACGCTGTGCCAGCCCCTGTTCCTACTCTGTTTTATACTTGCATTGGCAAACCAGTTGCTGGAGCTGGCAGGCGTCTACATCTGGCCGCTGCACACGCACCTCGACGATCTGCTGGTGCTTCCGCTTACCTTAACAATTGCATTGGCTGCCGAGCGGCTATACTTTGACACGCCATACTTCACCTTGCCCTTGGGCTATACGTTGCTGGCCCTGCTGCTTTTCTGTGTTGTGTTTGAGGGCGTGCTGCCCCTGCTGCACACCATGTATACCGCCGATTACTGGGACATATTGGCGTATGCGGCGGGAGCGTTGTTTTTCCATACAAGTATAAACAAGCCGCTGGAGCAGAAACAGGCATAGTATTGGCTGCTATCCAAACCTGTGGGACCGAAAAATTTGGAGAACGAAGCAACCTTTCGGAACAGGCTGCATCTTTAGACTTGAAAAGCAGCCGGAAGGGCTACTGAAATAAGTCATCACTAACCAGAACCATACTACTATGAGAAGCACAAAATTACAATCTGCCGCTTTTGCCATATTCGCCCTGGCACTGTTGGTGCTGAACGCACCTGCCGCCCTGGCACAGGATCTGAGAGGCAATGGCAACATCACCACCCAAAACAGAAGCGTGTCGGGCATCCGGGGCATTGACGTGAGCGGTGGCTTTACGGTAGAACTCACACAGGGCAGCAACGAAGGCGTACGGCTGGAGGCTGAGGAGAATCTGATCGACAACATCAAAACCGAGGTGCGTAACGGTGTGCTCCACATCTACAACGACAAGAGCATTTCCTCCAGCAAAGGCATGAAGGCCTACGTAACGCTCAAAGCGCTGGAGAGCATCGACATCAGTGGCGGCGTGAAAATTATCGGCAACTCCACTTTTAAGTCTGATGCGCTGAAAATGGACATGAGTGGCGGCTCCAACGTAAAACTCACCGTGGACACCAGGCAGGTAAAGGCCGACATGAGCGGCGCGAGCAAAGTTGAGTTGCTGGGAAAAGCCGATGTGCTGCTGATGGACATGTCCGGCGCCTCGAAAGTGGATGCATCGGAGCTGCAGGCCAGCGAGGTGAAGGTGCAGGCCAGCGGTGCTAGCCACGTGAAAGTGTTTGCCAGTAAAACGCTGGACATTAATGCATCCGGTGCATCGGCGGTATACTACAAAGGCAGCCCAAGCATCACCTCTGATGTATCGGCCGCGGCCCGTATCTCGAAACTGTAGGCGAGCCTATTCCATACTTGAAAAGCAGCTCCGCCGGGAGCTGCTTTTTTGCTGCCTCATCTTTTGGCCACCCCAGCCCGTATAGGTAAACTCCAGAAAACAAACTTGAAAAAAGTAAAACTATGGCTGAATCTAGAAAATCAACAAATCACGACGAGATCAAAAAGTGGGCAGAAGACCACGGCGGCGTTCCCAGCATCATCAAGGGCACCGAGAACGACGGTGGGGGCGAAGGCCTGCTGCGCATCCACTTCCCGGAGAAGAGCAACGACAACGACACCTTTGAGGAAGTAAGCTGGGATGAGTTCTTCAAAGAATTTGAAAGCAGCAAACTGGCCCTGCTCCACGATCCGAACGGCGTCTTCAATAAGCTGGTGAGCAGGGACTAAATTTCCAGAAGAGCCTCAGTACATTGTCTTTCAAAGACAGCGTCTGCTTACTATAAACAAAGAGGCCAGCATCTTACGGATGCTGGCCTCTTTGTTTATGTGATGTATACTTCGGTAACTACTGCTGCTGCTCCAGGAGCCTTAGGGTGTTGGCGAAAGCTTCCTGTCCGCTCCAGGGGCCGTGGCCGGGAACCACCGTCTTTACCTTTTTAAACCGCTGCTGCACATTTCGGATAGCAGAGGGCCAATAGCTTACATCTGCGTCGGCGGTGTTACCCAGGCTTTTGGCGGCGGCATCCTTTACAAGGCATCCGCCAAACAAAACACGCTGCTGAGGCAGGTAAACCACAATATTATCAGCGGTATGCCCTGCGCCGGGATAGAACGCCACCAGCTTTTGGTTGCCTACAGTTAACGCTTTGTCCATCGGTAAAGTAGGGTCTAGCTTTATGCCCTTGCTTGCAGCCAACGTGGCCGTTTGAGATGAGCCAAACACCGGAATGCCTTTCTGCTGTAGCAAAGCTGCGCTACCTAGGCGGTCGTCGTGGGCGTGGGTAACGATGCACATTTTCACAGGCTGTTTCAGGTTCTCTTCAATCCACGCCAGCAACTCCTCTGTCTGTTCATCGCCCCAGGCGGCATCTACCAGCACAATACCTTCAGTGGTAGCTACGATCAAACCGTTAGACGGGACCTGGGTACCCTGATAGGTGTTGTAAGAGGTATGCACCCAAACCTTCGGCGCAATCTTGTGTACCTCTAGCTGGGCAAAAGCCTGGCCGCAGAATAGCAGCAACAGCGGCAAAAGCAGCTTTTTCATCAGCTCATACTAACGTACCGGAACAGGCAGTACCGGCAGGCTCGCGTGTCCCTCCTTGTCTGCCGACTGCACGGCAAAGAAGTAATTGTCCTTGGAGTAGGGCAGCGTTACTTTGGTGTCGGTTACGTAGAAGCGCTTCTCCCAGGTTGGCGCACTCGTTTCGCGCATCAGAACGTAGTATCCGGCTGGCTTGGCGCCTTTGGCCGGAGTTTGCCACTGCAGGGTGGTTGTGTTGGTAAGCTCTGAGGTAAGTACGCCCACCTTATCAGGGGCAGCCGGGGCCCAGCCTAAGCTTGCCATACTTGCCAGATTAACGGCGGTGTTCTTGCGCAGGTACTCAAAGTCCATGAACTCGGGCAGGTCGCCGTACTGTGTGCCGTTCTCCTTGCGCACGTCCTGGTGCTGGTGGTCAAAGTCCTCGTTCATCTCGCTCATGCGCACGGCAGAGTAGCCTTGTCTGTTAAAAGGCGTGTGGTCGCCGCCACGCAGGAAACGGTCTGCACGATACTCCAGCACCACGTCTATCTGGTCTACATACTTCTCGCCAACCTGCTCCATGTAGCGGGCAAGGTTGCGGCTCGGGCTGTCGTTGTCAGAACCCAGTGTTCGGCGCAGGCGTGCCTGCTCCTCTGTTTCGTTAGCCGGTGTACCCTCGCTGAAAATGCGGACCCGGGTATTGTCGTGCATCTTTAATTCATCAGAATAGGAGTTGCCCACGATGTCGTTGTTTTGCATCGCAACCAGGTTCCAGCCTTCTTTCTTGGCGCGCTCGGCCAGGTGCGTGGAGCCGTACAGCCCTTGTTCCTCTCCCTGGAAAGCCACAAATATCAAGGTACCCGGAAACTTGTAAGGCGCCATAATGCGGGCCATTTCCATTACCATGGCCACGCCAGAGGCATCGTCGTTGGCGCCCGGAGACTTGCTTTTGGCGTCCATCACGTCGGTTGCCCTGGAGTCGAGGTGGCCGCCCACAATAATTACGCGGTCGTCGCTGGGGTCAGTTCCTTTCAGGATAGCCATTACGTTGGCCATCTCAGTGTCCTTTGGCACGCGGCGGCCGTCGGCCGGCACCACAAAGCGGTCCATCTCCACGGTCATGCGGCCCCCGGAGGTTTTGGCATACTTCTCAAACTCCGACTTCACCCACTCGCGGGCAGCGCCGATGCCTTCTTTCTTGCTGGTGGTGGTGCTTAGGGTGTGGCGCGTGCCGAAGCTCACCATCTTGCGCACAAGTTCCTCGAGGTTCTTGGTCGAGATCTCGTTGATCATTTTCTTGATGTCGTCGTCCTGGCGAACCGCCTCCTGGGCTATACTTTCAGTTGGGGTGATAAGCGGAGAACCTGCCAGCAGCAGCAGCGCCAGCATTGTTTTAAGGTTAGATTTTATAGTCATGTGTAGGTTTAGGTGTGTGTTTAATAGCTAAAGATAAGGAAGAAATCTCTTAAATGGGAATTCCCGGCATAGTAAGGCGGTTTCAGGGGGAGATGGAAACCTTCGTTTTTAATTGTTAGCCATACTTTTTACATTAGTGAAATTTTATCTTAACACATCATCAACTTAATGAAATACTTATACCTTTTTACCGCCTTACTGGCGCTGTGCCTGGGGGCAGAAGCACAGCCGGGCAACCAAGCCAGGGGGAATTACCAGTTAGCCTCCCGTTTCTCGCCCGACAAGCTGGAAAAGCTTGTCTTCAGCACCGCCGTAGACCCGCACTGGCTCAAGAACTCCGACCGCTTCTGGTACGAGTATGAGACAAGCGACGGCAAGAAGTGGTATATCGTGGACCCTGCCTCAAAATCAAAGCAAGTAATGTTCGATAATGCCAAACTTGCTTCGGAAGTGACGATGATTGTGAAAGACCCGTTTGACGCGCAGCACCTGCCTATTCAGAAACTGAAGTTTTCGGAGGATGAGAAAAGCATTCTGTTCGAGATAAAAAGCTCTATTGATGAGGTAAAGAAAGACAGGAAAGACAAAACCGACGCCGATTCGCTGCAGAAAAAGACCTTCTTTTTCCGGTATAACCTGGCTACCCAAAGGCTGGAGGAGCTGAAGGACCAGGAAGAGCTGAAAGACAAGCCAAAGTGGGCCTCTGTTTCACCAAACGGCGATGTAGTGGTTTTTGCCAGGCAGTACAACCTGTACTGGATGGACAAAGCCAACTACGAAAAGGCGCTGAAAGACGAGAAAGACTCTACGATTGTGGAGCACCAGCTCACAAAAGACGGCGTAGAGCATTACCACTACGGCGATGCCAGGGGCGAAACGAACGTGGAGCGCGAGAAAAACAAGGACAAGCGCAAGCCTGCCCGCATCGCCTGGTCTCCTGATTCGAAGTCCTTTGCCATGATCCGGTCGGATGAGCGCAAGGTAAAGGACCTGTGGGTAATCCATAACACAGCCAAAGGCCGGCCTGAGCTCGAAACATACAAGTACCAGATGCCGGGTGAGAAGGAAGCGCCTATCCGGGAGCTGCTGGTGTTCGACTTCGCTGCCAAAAGCGCGAAAAAAATTAACGCCGCGGCCTACAAAGACCAGGAGCTATCGCTGTGGTCGGCGCCCGATTTGAAGAAGAACCGAGATGATGTGTACAAGCCCGATGTATGGCATGGCACCAATGACAAGCTATACTTTACGCGCACCAGTCGCGACCTGAAGAAGATCGATATCTGTCAGCTTGATGTGAAGTCGGGCGCTGTAACACCGGTGATCAAAGAGGAATTCAACACCTATGTGGAGGTAAACAGGGCAGGGCTAGTAAATGGCGGCAAGGAACTGATTCATTGGTCGGAGCGCGATGGCTGGGGCCACTTTTACCTGTACGATGGCGCAGGCAACCTGAAAAACAGAATCACCACAGGCCCTTACCATACTGAGGAAATCGTGGGTATTGACGAAAAGAACCGCGTGCTGTATTTTACAGCAAACGGCCGCGAAGCCGGCGAAGACCCCTACCTGCTGCACCTGTACCGCGTAAACCTTGACGGGAGCGGGCTGACGCTATTGAACCGCGGCAGCTTCGACAACACCGTGAGCATGAACGATGCGAACACCTACTTCGTGAACACGGCCTCCACGGTTAATTCTGTTCCTAAATCGGAGGTGTACAACAACAAGGGCCGCAAAGTAATGGACCTGGAAACAGCCGACCTTTCGCGCCTGATGACAACCGGCTACAAGTTTCCGGAGCCATTCATGGTAAAGGCGGATGATGGCATCACGGATTTATACGGCGTAATGTACAAGCCTTTTGATTTCGACTCCACCAAAACCTACCCGGTAATAGAGTACGTGTACCCAGGGCCGCAGACAGAGGCGGTGAACAAAGCCTTTGGCCACCGAATGGACCGCCTGGACCGCCTGGCGCAGCTTGGGTTTATCGTTGTAACAGTGGGCAACAGGGGAGGGCACTCGGCCCGCTCCAAGTGGTACCACACCTACGGCTACGGCAACCTGCGCGATTACGGCCTGGCCGATAAGAAAGCCGCCCTTGAGCAGCTGGCCGATCGCCATCCGTTTATTGATATCAGCCGCGTGGGCATCACGGGCCACTCTGGTGGTGGTTTTATGTCTACTGCCGCCATGCTGGTGTACCCTGATTTCTTCAAGGTGGCTGTTTCGGGAGCGGGTAACCATGAGAACAACATCTACAACCGCTGGTGGAGCGAGAAGCACCACGGCGTAAAAGAAGTGATCACAGCCAAAGGAGATACTACCTTCAAGTATGCCATTGATAAGAACCCGGATTTGGCCAAGAACCTGAAAGGGCACCTGCTGCTGGTAACCGGCGACGTGGACAACAACGTGCACCCTGCCAACACCATCCGCATGGCTGATGCGCTTATCAAAGCAAACAAGCGCTTCGACTTTATGCTGATGCCGGGGCAGCGCCACGGCTTTGGCGATATGACCGAATATTTCTTCTGGATGATGGGCGACTACTTCACCAGGCACCTGCTGGGTGATTATTCCCAGCCAGTGGACATCATGCAGATCAACCGGGAGCAACCGCAAACAAAAGAAAAGAAAAGCGCTGCCAAAGCTACCAGCCCTAGTTTGTAAGTATAACGTTTAGCATAAAAAAGCCGCAGCCAGTATTTTGGTTGCGGCTTTTTTTATACTTGTTGGGGCATTTACAAATAAGCCAGCTTGCAGCGCTGGTTCTCCAGCAGGTGCAGCTCATTGTCCACGCTAAGTATGGTTTTGGAGTTGGCGAGCTCCGTTTGGTAGCGCTGCGACAGCTCCCTGCGTTTCAGCGCCTCCAGAAAGCGGCGGGCGTCTTCGCGGGTTTCCAGGAGCAGGCCAGGGATACGGGCAGGTTTGTCGTCGTCGCCTTTGGCCACCATGGTGAAGTAGGAGGTATTGGTGTGCTTGATCTTGCCTGTTTTCACGTTTTCAGCGATCACCCGGATGCCCACCATCAGTGAAGTATTGCCCACGTAGTTCACCGAAGCCTTCAGCGACACCAGTTCGCCCACCTCTACAGGCTGCAGAAAGTTAACACCTTCCACCGTTACCGTAACGCAGTAGTTGCCGGCATGCTTGGCCGAGCAGGCGTAGGCCACTTTGTCCATCAACGAAAGCAGAATACCGCCGTGAATCTTGCCGCCGAAGTTGGCGTAGCTCGGGATCATCAGCTCGGTGAGGGTGGTGCGGGAGTAGGAAACGGGGCGGTAATTGTGGTTGTCGGTCATCGGGCAAAGTATAGTATAGGAAGGATATACTTTGTTTCCGCTGCCGCTGTTGCCTTACAGAAAGATCACATCCTTCACCACTTCGCGGCCTGCCTCTATGTTAAGGAGGTTAATCACCTTGCTCTTAGACATGTTGAGCTCGTGCTTGAGCGGAGCCGAGGTGAGTTTCACGAACAGTTTGCCGTCTTTAAAGTATAACTGCTGCGTTTTCATGGCAATGGGTTTGCCCATGATTTTCTCCCAGTTCTGCACCAACTGCACCTCGCTTAGCTTACCGTCGATGCGGTACGTCTGCATCAGCGCCTTCAGGCTCTCACCAATCGGCTGGATGTCTGCCTTGCGTTTGTCAATCGCCTCTTTCTTCTTGTAGTAGCGCACGGGTTGGGGAATTATGATTTGAAATGGTGTGTAAATCAATGAATTTTCAAAGTAGCGTAGTGTCAAATAACCTCAAGTATAAATTACTTAAGTGTGCGGATGCTTTTTAGTCCATGTCCAACTCTTAATGAAATGACATATGCAATTAGTAATTTCGATCATTAGTTCTGTAGCTTCAACTCTCGATTGATCACTAACAAAGTAGTCTTCCTTACTGATTGAAAACGCTATAGTCCTTTGTTCTTTATCCTTCAGCCTCGTTGAATTGAATATATGTTTATCGCTTAGGTGTACAAAACCAGAGGTTTCTTTATAAACCTTTTCAACCCACGGGTACTCAGTAGATAACTTCTTTACGAGGTAGCTATCATTCATCTTTGCACCTGTCGCATCTTTTAAATGGTTGATTTGTTCGCCACCCAAAACCTTCATTGCAAAATCATGAGGGTTATCTACAATCCAAGCTGCAGAGAATCTGAGTAAATTATCTAGATGAAGTCTTATCAAGTGTGCAGCACAGTTAAAATTGTTAGCTCTTGTAAGAAGAACAAAACCGCTTATAGTTGACAGGGTTCTGTTAAGAACAGCATTCGCTAATAAATCAAGAGGATACATGTTTTCATCATGAACCATATCTTTTGCAGATTCAATCACTATTTTGTCTAATGACTCTAGCTTTTTTAAGCTTTCTTCTACCTCGATGCTCATGATGAAGTACATTATTATAGATGGAAGAGGCAAAGTTGCCTAGCACGAACTACCCAATCACCTTCACCGTCCCTTCCTTCACATCAAATCTACGGATACTCTCCGAGAGTCCTTCCAGAATTTTGTCGGTTCTTTCCAGGTGTGTGTCCGTCAGGAATATCTGGCCGAAAGTATGGGCGGCCACCATTTGCATGAGCTTGTTAATGCGCTTCTCGTCCAGGCGGTCGAAGATGTCATCGAGCAGGAGCAGGGGCTTGTGGTGCTGCCGCTGGTCCATCACCTCGAAGTGCGCCAGCTTCAGGGCGATCACATAGCTCTTCTGCTGCCCCTGCGAGCCAAAGCTCTTCACCGGGTTGCCATCCATCAAAAACACGAAATCATCTTTATGCGGCCCCACCGTGGTGCGCTGCAGGGCCATGTCCTTGCGCTCGGCCTGCTGCAGCTTCTGCGCGAAGTCATCGCCCTCCAACTGGCTTTTGTAGGTAAGCGTTACTTCTTCGTGGCTATCGGAAATGTGGCGGTAGTGCTTCTGGAAGATGGGCACGAACTCCTTCAGAAAGGTCTGCCGCTCCTGCGCCAGCTGCTCGCCAAAGGGAATCAGTTGCTCGTTCAGGATCTGCAGGTAATCGCGGTCGAAGTAGTGGCGCTCCGCAAACTGCTTCAGGAGCGAGTTGCGCTGCTTCAGCGCGTAGTTATACTGTATCAGCTGCTCCAGATAAGTGTGGTTGAGCTGCGAGATAAGGCTGTCGAAGTACCGGCGGCGCTCCTCGCTGCCCTCCCGGATCAGGTCGGTGTCGTAGGGCGAGATGAGCACCACCGGAAAACGCCCGATGTGGTTGCTCATCTTGTCGTAGAGCGCCTTGTTGTGCGTTACGGCCTTTTTCTGCCCCTGCTTCAGGCTCACCTGCACTGTGTGCTTGTCGCCGGCCACCTCAAAGCGGCCCTTCACCATAAAAAAGTCCTCGCCCTGCTTTATACTTTGCGCATCGGTGCCCGGAAAGGCGCTTCGGGTAATGGACAGGTAGTGGATGGCATCGAGCAGGTTGGTTTTCCCGCTGCCGTTGTCACCGATAAAACAGTTAATGTGCTCCGAGAAAGTTAGTGAGGCTTCTTCGTAGTTCTTAAAGAACAGCAAACTGAGATTTTCGAGGAGCATTTAGTTTCTACTTTGATATCTTTTTCCTTAATTTCGCATGATAAACCGTTTGCGGTTATATTTGCCGCAGCACAAGCAGGTTAACCGCCTGCCATGTAACAACGGAAATCTTAAAACCGCAAGACTAATACTCATGGCTGATACGAAAGATAAGGCAAAAGCGAAGTCGGCGAAAGCAAAGGTACAGGCTGAGCCAAAGTTTTCAAAGGAAACATACATGTGGTGGTTTGAGTCGATGAAACTCATGCGCCGCTTCGAGGAGAAATCAGGACAGCTGTACGGACAGCAGAAAATAAAAGGCTTTTGCCACCTGTACATCGGCCAGGAGGCTTGTGCGGCAGGAGCTGCATCGGCACTGGAGAAAGGCGACAAGTGGATTACCGCTTACCGCGACCACGCACACCCGTTAGCGCTGGGCACCAGCCCAGATGCGATCATGGCTGAGCTGTTTGCCAAGGCTACCGGTTGCTCTAAGGGCAAAGGCGGTTCCATGCACATTTTCGATAAGGAAGTAGGCTTTATGGGCGGCCACGGTATTGTAGGCGCGCAGGTGCCGCTTGGCGCAGGCATCGCCTTTGCCGAAAAGTATAACAAGACCGGTAAAGTATGCATTTGCTACATGGGCGACGGTGCGGTGCGCCAGGGCGCGTTTCACGAGGCCCTGAACATGGCCATGACCTGGAAGCTGCCGGTTATCTTCGTGATTGAGAACAACGGTTACGCCATGGGTACCTCTGTGAAGCGTACGTCTAACGTGGTGGAGCTTTATACTTTGGGTGAGAGCTACGACATTCCTTCTGAGCCGGTTGACGCGATGGAGGTAGAGAGCGTGCACGAAGCCGTGGCCAGAGCCGCTGAGCGTGCCCGTGCCGGTGAGGGCCCAACTCTGCTGGAGTTCAGAACTTACCGCTACAAAGGCCATTCCATGTCGGACCCTGCCAAGTATAGAACCAAGGAAGAGCTGGAAGACTACAAAGGCCGCGACTCCATCGAATCTGTAAAAGCCACCATCCTGAAAAACGGTTGGGCTACCGAAGAGGAACTGGACGAGATCGACGATAAGATCAAGCAGCGCGTGGCCGACTCCGTTAAGTTTGCCGAGGAGTCTCCTTACCCGGACCCGAAAGAGCTGTATACCGACATTTACGTGGAAGGCGACTATCCTTTCATAATGGACTAAGCAGCATTATTAAGAAATTAGGAATTAAAAGCTAGAAATCTGTTGTTGTGCTGATAATAAGGTTGGTGCATATCGTTTTTAATTTTTAATTTTGAAGTTATAATTCATTTTATTGTGATGGCTAAAGAAACAATTAAGAAGCACAGCGAGTTTGAGGAGCTGGTTGAAAACCCTGATGCACTGGCGGATCGCCTGGTGGGTACAGAGGATTTCGTGAAGAAAAACAAATCAAAGCTACTCGGTGTGTTCATCGCCATCGCGGCTCTAATTGTAGGCGGATTCCTGTACTACAACTACCGCAGCACTCAGGCTGTTGAGGCGCAGAATGCCATGTTTCAGGCGGTTTATTACTTTGAGGCAGACTCTCTGGGCAAAGCCCTGAACGGCGACGGCCAGAACCTTGGTTTGTTGGCGATAACAGAAGAGTACGGTAGCACAGATGCCGGTAACCTGGCGCACTTTTACGCTGGCACCGCACTGCTTAAAACCGGCAAGTATGCCGAGGCGGTAGAGCACCTGCAGGAGTTTGAATCAGATGACTACCTGCTGCAGGCCCGTGCCTATAGCCTGACCGGTGATGCGCTGCTGGAGCAAGGCAAGAACAAGGAGGCTGCAGATATTTATACAAAGGCTGCCAACTACAATGCCAACCCGTTCTTCTCGCCGCAGTACCTGATGAAGGCCGGTATTGCCTACGAGGCTGCGAACGACTATGCCGCTGCTGCTGAAGTATACAACAAGATTGTAACGGACTATGTAGCTTCTGCCGAAGTTGCTGAAGCCAAGAAGTATAAAGCCCGCGCCGAGATGTTGGCAGGGGGTAGCAGAACAGAATAAAAAGCCCAGGCTTTACCATTATAAAGTATAAAAGCGCTTTTGCTGTTGTGGCAGAAGCGCTTTTTTGTTGGCATTCTTGCCAAGTTTCAGACAAGCGCAGTTGGGGCCAAAACCAAGTATGGCTGTGCCCGCCTTGTGCGAAAAACGAATAACGATCAACGAAAAACGAACCCAAGTATGGCGACAGCATTAAAGAACCTGAACGACTACAAGAAAGA
The DNA here is from genome assembly GCF_001611675.1 of Pontibacter akesuensis. Lineage (NCBI taxonomy): Bacteria > Pseudomonadati > Bacteroidota > Cytophagia > Cytophagales > Hymenobacteraceae > Pontibacter > Pontibacter akesuensis. The sequence continues at coordinate 2,059,596 of NZ_CP014766.1, forward strand.
TAACTTCAAGGATATCTCTGGCAAGACTATTGGCATTGTGGTGGCCGAGTGGCACGACGATATTACGAGCGTGCTTTGCGAGGGAGCAGTGGAAACGCTTATCAAGCATGGCGCCAAAAAGGAGAACATTTTCATCAACACCGTGCCGGGCAGCTTTGAGCTGACGCTGGGCGCGCAGCTGCTGGCGGTGCAGGAGGAGATTGACGCTGTTATCTGCATTGGTGTGGTTATCAAAGGCGATACCAAGCACGACGACTACATCAACCACGCAGTGGCCAACGGGTTAACCAACGTGTCGCTGAAGTTCAACAAGCCGGTGGGCTTTGGCTTGGTTACCACCAACAACCTGGAGCAGGCGCTGGACAGGGCGGGCGGCAAGCACGGCAATAAAGGCGTGGAGGCTGCTGCGGCCGTAATCGGCATGCTGAGTTTCTAAAGGCGGCTACACAGGTACAACGATATCCAGACAACCTGTTTCCGTACTCCCGTGGAGCAAAGTAGGCTTGCTCCACGGGAAATGAGCCCCTTCACCGGGTTTGGGATTAGTCTGTAAGTTTCGCTGCCAGCACCAGCTTGCTCTTAAACTATCTAACGCTCCTTTTAGCCTTAGCCTGGCCTGCTAATTACAGACTATGAGGTAATTAACTGCGAGAAAAAATGTTATTTAATTGCCATAGATAGTAAAGTCTTAATAATACTCTTATTTTTGCAGCAATTTTAGCGGGCATGCCAGCAAGACAGGCGCTTTGGCTAAGATTTTGCAAGTACCAAGCGTAACTAAACTTTAAAAGCTCAATACGTGTTAAGGCGCCAAAGGGCATAGGCAAAAGAGTTTGGTTCATAAACCCAACGGCTAAACTATATTACAGTTCTAAGACAGTACCATGAATACAAACGAAGAGAGACAGCGGTATTCCAAGGAAGACTTGGCTGAGTTTGAAGAGATCATTCAGGAGAAGCTGACGAATGCACGCAAGGAGGTTACCTTCATTAAGGAGACCCTGAGCCGCCGCAACGATTCGGGCACTGATAACACGGCATCATCATCGAAGGTGTTGGAAGACGGCGCCGACACGGCAGAGAAGGAAAGCATGAACCAGCTGGCTTCCCGCCAGATGAAGTTCATCCAGCAGTTGGAGAACGCCCTGATCCGCATCAAGAACGGTACCTACGGTGTTTGCATCGTAACCGGCAAGTTGATCCCGAAGGAAAGACTTCGTGCCGTGCCGCACACGCAGCACTCCATCGAGGCCAAACTTCAGCGTAACGACTAGTACTTTTACCCCTTGGATATACTGCAAAACCATATTCAGGCACTCGTTTTCTGTGCCCAGTCACCCATTAGCATTGAGGAGATCCAGCGTTGCCTACAGGAATCGCTCGGAATGGAGGAGATTTTAGTGAGTGATGTGCTGGAGGCCGTGGAGGCGATAAACGAGCAGTTGGCTGAGCAGAACTTCGCTTTCCAGATCTACGCGATCGGGGGCGGCTACCAGTTTCTGACAAAGCCGGTGTACCAGGAAACAGTAAGTACATATCTCAAGCACAAATCAAAGAAAAAACTGTCAGCGTCTTCACTGGAGACGCTGGCAATTATTGCCTATAAGCAGCCGGTAACCAGAACGCAGGTAGAGCAGATTCGCGGCGTAGGCTGCGATTACGCCATTCATAAGCTACTGGAGAAAGAGCTGATTGAGATTAAAGGCAAGGCCGACACCATCGGGCGACCTGTACTGTATGGCACGTCCCAAAAGTTCATGGATTACTTCGGCATCAACCACATCAAAGACCTTCCGCAACTAAGAGACTTCGCCACAGAGGAAAACACCATCGGCGAGTCTGCCGACTAGACCCTGTACACCCGTACACAGATTGAACTATAGTTTTATATTATCCATTATTACTGCACAACCAAGGTACAGTAGCGATACTGCATCGATAACTAAATAGCAATGGCAAAATTTAACGAAAGACCTGACCGCGACAACGCGGGCGCAGGCAGAAGAGGTGCTGACAGAGACCGTTCTGACAGACCAAACAGTGATCGCGGAGAAAAGAAAATCTTTAACAGAAGAGACAAGTACGAGAAGCCGGCAGAAGGCGGTGAACGCCGTGCCTTTGGCGATAGAGACAATAGAAGAGACAACGACCGCAAACCATTTAACGCTGACAGGCGTGAGGGAGGCGAGCGCCGTTCATTTAATGCAGATAAGCGCGAAGGCGGAGAACGTCGCCCTTTCAATTCCGACAGGCGTGAGGGAGGCGAACGTCGTTCTTTCAATTCTGACAGACGGGAAGGCGGAGAGCGCCGTCCGTTCAATGCAGACAGACGCGAGGGCGGTGAAAGCCGTTCTTACGGTGATAGAAAAGAAGGTGGAGAGCGCCGCTCATTCAGCCCTGGAAGACAGCAGGATAGCAGCGAGCGCCGCTCGTTCGGCGGCGACAGGAGAGAAGGCGAAGACCGCCGTCCTGCTGGCGACAGACGCGAAGGCGGCGAAAGACGTTCTTTTGGTGGAGACAGAAAAGAAGGTGGCGAGCGTACAGAGCGCCGTTCATTCAATTCTGACAGACCCGAAAGACGCGACTACGATAAAAAAAGCTACGGCTCAGACAGACGTGATGATAGCCGCAGTGGCGATCGCCGTGAAGGAGGCGAAAGAAGAACTTTCGGAGGCGATAGAGCCGAAGAAAGTGAAAGGCGCACTTACGGTAGCGACAGAGCTGAAGGCGGAGAGCGTCGCTCTTATGGCAGTGACAGGAGAGAGGGAGGCGAGCGCCGCCCATTCAACAACGACCGTCCGCGCCGTGAAGACGGTGAGCGCCGCAGCTACGGCAGCAACGATCGCCGTGACAGCCGCAGCGGAGAAGGCAGAAACGGCCGTGGTGATGACCGCAAGCCTGCTTATGGCGACAAGCGCAACTCCAGAGACGATAGAGGCAGTGACCGCAGCAAAAGCTTCGGCCGCTCTGATGATCGCTTTGGCAAAGGTGAGGAGCCAAGAACGCCGGATTACAACCTGAACCGCTACAAAGACAACCCACGTATCAAAAAAACCAACCGCCTAGGCGAAGAGGAGGATGGTAGCATACGTCTGAACCGCTACATCGCCAACGCCGGTGTTTGCTCGCGCCGTGAGGCCGATGTGCTGATCGAGTCGGGAGAGATAAAGGTAAATGGTGAGGTAGTAACGGAGATGGGCTACAAAGTACAGCCTACCGATAACGTGCACTACGGCAAAAAGCTGCTGAGCCGCGAGAAGCTGGTATACGTGCTGCTGAACAAGCCAAAGGACTTCCTGACAACGACAGATGACCCGGAAGGCCGCAAAACGGTGATGAGCCTGGTGGCTACGGCTTCTAAGGAACGTATCTTCCCGGTTGGCCGCCTCGATAGAAACACGACAGGCTTGTTGCTGTTCACCAACGACGGCGAGCTTGCCCAGAAACTGACGCACCCGTCTAACGACATCAAAAAGATTTACCAGGTAGAGCTGGACAGGCCGCTGACCAAAGCCGATTACCAGAAAGTGGCTGAAGGCGTAGAGCTGGAGGACGGCAAAGCCGTGGTGGACGATGTAGCCCTGCTGGGTGAGTCGAGCAAGTTTGTTGGCCTGGAGATTCACATTGGCCGTAACCGCATTGTACGCCGTATTTTCGAGCACCTGGGCTACGATGTAGTGTCGCTGGACCGTGTGCAGTACGCTGGCCTTACCAAGAAGGACGTGCCGCGCGGCGAGTGGCGCTATCTGACCGAAAAAGAAGTGATCCAGCTGAAATACTTCATGTAGCATATGCGCAACCTGGCCATCGACATTGGAAATACCGGCACGAAGTATGGCATTTTTGAGGCTGGCGCGCTGGTGGAGCAAGGGTACTTTGAGGGGCAGCAAGAGCTGCCGGAGGTACTGCTGAACCAGACGTTTGACCATGCCATTGTGGCGTCGGTGGCTGCGGGTGCAACAAGTATAAAGGAGAGGCTGCTTGTGAGCGGTAAGCTGTTGGAGCTTACCCCGCAGGCAGCCTTGCCTGTTATAAACCTGTACAAAACGCCGCAAACCCTGGGGGCCGACCGAATCGCGGCCGCTGTGGGGGCCAATTACCTGTTCCCGGGGCGCAACTGCCTTGTGTTTGATGCGGGCACCTGCATCACCCATGATTTTGTGGATGCACAGGCACAGTACCAGGGCGGCGGCATTGCACCGGGCCTGAAGATGAAATTCAAGGCGCTGCATACTTTTACCCAGCGGCTGCCGTTAGTACAGCAAACCGAGCAAAAATTTCCGCTGACCGGCAAAACCACCGAGGAGTCCATCCTGAGCGGCGTGTTGGCAGGCAGCGTAGCCGAACTCAACGGTTTTATCCAGTCTTACAGCCAAAAAGCAGCTGATTTAGTAGTTATACTTTGCGGGGGCGATGCAGCATTTTTTGAAAGTAACTTAAAAGGACGCATCTTTGTAATTCCTGAATTGGTCTTGATCGGGCTTCACAGAATATTGACACATAATGTATAAGACATTCCGAGTACTGGTAGGCTTCGCCGCGCTTTGTTTAACGCATGTTGCGCAGGCGCAGGTTATCGGCAATACCCCCTATTCCCGCTATGGTTTGGGTGAGATTAACCATTACCAGGGCAGCATCCGAAGCGCTGGCATGGGCGGGGCGGGCATCAGTGCCGGTAACAGTTTCCAGCCCAACATTACCAACCCGGCGCTGCTGTACTACAACAGCATCACCAACTTCGACCTGAGCGGCTTTGGTGAGATCAAGAACCTGAAGAGCGAAACAGCCTCTCAGCGCGATGGCAACGGCAACCTCTACAACCTGTCGTTGGTGGTTCCGATTTCCAAGCGATGGAGCTCTGGTGTGGGCATCCGTCCGTTCTCCACCATTAACTACGAAATCAACGCCACCTCACAGGTACAGGGCAACCCGCAGGCTTCCATTCAGCGCGAGTACACCGGCGAGGGCGGTTTGTCTGAAGTATACTTTGCCCACGGGGTAAGGCTGTTCAGCGGCATGACAGTGGGAGCCAGCGCATCCTATCTTTTCGGCAACACCATTACGGAGGCATCTGGCACGGTGGTGGACCCAGAGCAGGCAGGTACTAACCTTGCCCGCATTGTGCAGGTAGACCGCACCACGTACCGCGACTTCCTGTACCGCGCAGGAGTGAACTACAGGAAGAAAGTAAAAGACAAGCTGTTTGTTGGAGTGGGTGGTGTTTACAGCTTTGCCGCGGACCTGGATGCCGAACGGGATATCACGTATGAGCGCCGCTCCCAGGAGGGTGACCTGGTGGCCTTTCCGATTGCCGACGAGGACACTGTCAGCGGCACCATCCATATACCGGCCAACTGGAGCGCGGGCATCAGCTTCGATAACGCCTCCAACCTAACGGTGGCAGCAGACTTTTCTACCTACCAGTGGTCGAAGTTCAAAGACTTTAACGGCGGCAACGATAACCTGAAAGACAGCTACCGATATGCCATCGGCGCGGAGTACACGCCTGATGCAAATGCCATCGGCAGCTATTTCCAGCGCATTACGTACCGCGGCGGGCTTTACTACAACGATACCCAGTTTCAGTTAAACGGGCAGGATATAAAAGACAAAGGCGTAACAGCCGGCTTTACCCTGCCGGTGGGTCGTGGCACTATCTACGACCTGTATTTGATGAACATATCACTTGGCTACGGCCAGCGCGGCACAACTGACGCCGGCCTCATAAAAGAAGATTACTTCCAGTTTGGAGTAGGCTTTACCGTAAACAGCCGCTGGTTCCTCAAGCGCCGCATCGAATAACCCCCGCTAAGACATAAACAAAAAAGGCCGTTCTTGGAGCGGCCTTTTTTATGCTAGCTACCTGTCAGAATTGCAGTTGCACAGCAATCAGCACAAAAATTGCTAACTTCACAGTAAATGATTTTTTTATACAGATGCGAAACCAATGGATAGCCGCACTGCTGGCGGTGTTGCTCATGGTCGGTTCGGGGTGTGAGCGTGACTTGAAAGACCCTGACAAGGAGGTGAAGTATACCGGCCCTACCATGGAGAACCACGACGTAACCACCCTCTACAGCGACTCGGCCAAGTTAATCACCAAAATTAAGGCACCGGTGCAGCAGGAGTTCGAGACAGGAGACAGGGTGTTTCCCAAAGGTTTTTACGTGGAGTTCTACGATGCGCAGGGCAAGCTGGAGTCCACGATGCGCGGGAACTACGGCAAGCAGCAGCCGGGCAAGAATTTATACTTCGCCAGCGGTAACGTGGTGGTGAACAACCTGAAGAAGCAGGAGAAACTGGAGACAGAGGAGTTGTACTGGAACCGGAACAAGGCAAAGGTCTACACCGATAAGTTTGTTATCTTCACCACGGCAGAGCAGCGGTTGACAGGCACTGGTTTTACCGCCAACCAGGACTTGTCGCGCTACACGATTTCTAAGGTAACAGGCGTATTTAATTTCGAAGAAGAATGAACCGGCGGCTCGTATACATCCTACTCCTTTCGCTGTCTTTCGTAGCCATGGTTATCGGCACGCACCGCAGCTTTGTGGAAAACGACGTGGTGGGCAATTACTGGCTCTTCATGATCGGTTTTATCCTGTACATACTTTACCGGTACCTCAGAAAGAAAGATGGTGCCTAACTTATAAAGTCCATGGTTGACCCCAGTCAGATTGTTTTGCTGTTTGTAGCCCTGCTGTTCTCTGCCTTTTTCTCGGGTATGGAAATGGCCTTTATGGCCGCAAACAAAATCCAGATTGAGCTCAGCGAGAAAAACAATGTGCGCTCCGGGCGCATCCTAGGCTTCCTGCTCCGGCGCCCGGCCCGCCTGCTGGCCACCATCCTGATCGGCAATACGCTGGCGCTGGTGCTGTACGGCTTCACCATTGCCGCCCTGCTCAACGGGGTGCTCACCAGCCTCCTCCCGGTGTACCTGCACTACCCCCTGCTTATACTTGTCCTGCAGATTTTCATTGCCTCAGTAATCGTGTTGCTCACCGCCGAGTTTCTGCCGCGGAGCCTGTTTGCCATCAACCCCAACAGAATGCTGCAGGTGCTGGCGGTGCCCATGCTGCTGCTGTACTTCCTGCTGTGGCCGGTGGTGTACCTGCTGGTGGGCCTGAGCAAGTGGGTGGCCGAGCGGGTGTTTAAGATTGAGTTTTCGGAGGATAAGCCCGTGTTCGGTTTCACGGACCTCAGCGCCTTCATCAAAAACCGCCTGTACCACCCCAGCCAGGAGCACGCCCCCGAGGTAGACCCGGAGATATTCCATAATGCCATGGAGTTTAAAACAGTGAAGGTGCGCGAGTGCATGGTGCCGCGCACTGAGATTGAGGCGGTGGACGTGGCGGCCACCATGCAGGAACTGCAGGAGGCTTTTATCGATACAGGCCATTCCAAGATCCTGGTGTACGAGGATAGCATCGATAACATCATCGGGTACTGCCACCAGTTGGCCATGTTCAGGCAGCCGCAAAGTATAAACGAGATTCTGTCGCCGGTGAGCATGGTGCCGGAAAGTATGTTGGCCAGCGAGCTGTTTGTAAAGTTTGTGGCCGAGCACCGCAGTGTGGCTGTGGTAGTGGATGAATTTGGCGGCACCTCTGGCATAGTTACTGTAGAGGACGTGATAGAGGAGATCTTCGGGGAGATACAGGATGAGTACGATGTGAACAAGGGCCTGCTGGAGCAGGTGGTGCCGGACAAGGGTATCTATATCCTGAGCGCCCGCCACGAAATAGACTACCTGAAAGAGAAGTATGAGCTGGACCTGCCCGAGGGGGATTACGAAACCCTGGGAGGGCTTTTCTTCTCCGCCTTCGGGGAGATCCCGCAACCCGGCGACAAGGCACAGGTGCCGCCCTTCGAAATTACCGTGCTCACCATGGATGAGAACCGCATAGACGCCGTGAAGCTGATCAAAAACCCAGATTTTCAGGCAGATGCCAAAGGGTAATCATTCAGATAAAAATTTTGAAATTTAGCGCGATTAACCTTATTTTGCACAATCCTTTTATAAGTTAAATAACGAATGGCATTAATTAATAAGATTAGAGAGAGGTCTGGTTGGGCTGTTGGCGTTATTGCCATCGGGCTTGGCGTCTTTATAGTAGGCGGTGACCTGCTTGGTGGAAACTCAAGGCTGTTGGGCAACGATGCCACCACAGTGGGTGAAATAGCCGGCGAGGAAATCGATTTCCAGGAGTTTGACGCTGTTTTGCAGCAAGTACAAGCAGACTATGAAGGACGTGTAGGCCGTGCAGCCAACGAGGGGGAACTGGCGATGCTGCGTGAGCAGGCATGGAACCAGCTAATCTTTAAGATAGCCCTGGAGAAAGAATATGACCGCCTGGGCCTGACCGTAACAGACGAAGAGCTGGCGGACATGGTACAGGGCAACAACATTCACCCGGCCGTAATGCAGGCGTTCTCGAACCCGCAGACAGGCGAGTTTGACAGAAACCAGGTGGTGCAGTACCTGCAGAACCTGGACCAGACGGGCACACGCCCGATGTGGGTTAACTTTGAGCAGAGCATTGCAGCAGACCGTTTGCAAACAAAGTATGCGAACCTGCTGAGCAAGACGGTATACATTACTGACGCAGAGGCTAAGAACTTCTACAAAGCGCAGAATGCCACAGCCAGCATGAAAGTGCTGTTCGTGCCCTACTTTACACTGGCTGATTCAGCGGTACAAGTGACGGATGAGCAGCTGAAAGACTACTATAACCGCAACAAAGAGTTATATAAGGTAGAGGCTGGCCGCACCATCGAGTTCGTAACCATTCCGGTTTCGGCCTCAACGGAAGACAGCACTTACTACCAGCAGGAAATCGCAACGCTTTCACAGCAGTTCGCCAGTTCTACGAACGACTCTGCTTTTGTGAACACTAACTCTGATGTGCCTTTCAACGGCACGTACCGCACGCCGGGCGAATTGCCAGAGCAACTGCGCAAGCAGCTTCCGCTGCAGGAGGGCAAAGTATACGGACCGTTCTCTAACAATGGCACAGTGGCCCTGTTCAAGGTAGTGGATGCAAAAGAGGCTGACAAGAGCGCAGCCCGTGCCAGCCACATCCTGATCCGCCCTGAAAGCGACACACCAGAGGCAAAGGCTGCGGCCAAAGCAAAAGCAGAGGGTATCCTGAACCAGATTAAAGGCGGTGCAGATTTCGCACAGCTGGCCACACAGCATGGCTCTGACGGTACAGCCTCTCAAGGCGGTGACCTGGGCTGGTTCCCTGAGGGACAGATGGTGCCGGCTTTTGAAAAGGCTATTTTCGGCGCCGAAAGTGCTGGCCTGCTGCCTAACCTGGTGGAGACAGAGTATGGCTTCCATATTGTGAAGATCACCGAGCCTAAGACAAAGAACACGTACAAGATTGCCGCCGTGCAGCGCGCCATCGAGCCAAGCGAAGGTACCCGCGACGCAGCGTATTCCGTAGCCGACGAACTGGCTGGCACCAGCAGCAATGCAGAAGAGTTCCGCCAGAACGTGGCAGCTAACAAGCAACTGGTAAAGGAGGAGGCTGCTAACATCGGCAAAAATCAGATCATGGTGAACGACCTGTCAAATGCACGTGAACTGGTGCGTTGGGCGTATGCCAAGGATACAGAAGTAGGCGATGTGTCTCCCGTATATGAGGTAGGTGATATGTTCGTGGTGGCAACCCTGACTGGCGAGCGCGAGAAAGGCTATGCTTCCATAGACAATGTGCGCGAAGAATTAACTGCCGCTGTTCGCAGCGAGGTGAAGGCACAGCAGATCATCGAGAAGCTTACGACTGCAAAAGGCACTACTCTGGAACAGATTGCAGCTGCCTATGGCCAGGAAGCCACCGTACAGTCGGCTGATAACATTACGTTTGCTTCTGCTGCCATCCCAGGTGTGGGTGTAGAGCCAGTGGCAGTAGGCAAGGCATTCGGTATGAAGCCAGGTGCCCGCACAGCTCCTTTCGAGGGACAGGGCGGCGTGCTGATGGTGGAGCTGACGAACCTGAACCCGGCCCCGGAAATCAACGACTTCTCTAACGTAAAAGAGCAGATGCGCAGCACGCGTAGCGGCAATGCCCAGAGCAATGCCTTCGAGGCCATCAAAGAGAAATCAGAAATCGTGGATAACCGCGTACGCTTCTTCTAAGCTACCCGCGCATCCTATACTTCAAGAGCCACTCCCCGCAAGGAGTGGCTCTTTTATTTGTGTGCAAAGCAAGTATGATAAGTTTGAGGAGCTTTAACGGTCATTAACCACCAGCCATCGCTATACTTCACAAACCAAAGTATGGGAACGGGCGGGACAAGTATAAGCAACCACCAAACCAAAAACAGACTGCGAAATCCAAACTGATTTGGTATATTAATAGTTAAGGAAGAAGGACATACCAAGGCACAAAGCCGAAGCGTTTTAAAGAAGCTATGCGGAAGAACATATTATACACGTTGGTGCTGGCACTGCTGGTGCTGTTTGCGGCTCCTATGGCCACGGCACAGCAGCAGGACCTGAGGCTGGCACGCCAGTACTTCAGCCAGGGCGATTATGCCAAGGCAGAGGCCCTGTACAGCAAGATGATCAGCAACGAGCAGTTGTTCCACATGGTGTACCCCGATTACCTGAAGACCCTGCTAGCCCAGCGCAATTACAAGGAAGCGGAGAAGCTGGTAAAGAAAACGATAAAGCAGAACCCCGGCAACCTGGCCTATGAGGTAGATATGGGGCTGGTATTACAGGCTGCAGGCGACAAAGCCGCGGCAGAGAAGCAGTTCAATAAGCTACTGGAAGGTGTGAAGCCGGAGGAGGTGATCGTATTGGCCAGCGTGTTCATGCAAAACGACCTCTTCGACTACGCTGAGAAAGCCTACTTGCGTGGGCGCCAGGTCAGCAACGATCCTTTTGCCTACAGCCAGCCCCTGATTGCACTGTACTCTTACCGCCAGAAAACAGACAAACTGATACCTGAGGTGCTAAACCTGCTGCAGCAGAATGAGAGCGAGCTGGGCTATGTGCAAAGCCGCCTGCAGAACGCGCTGCAAGACGAGAAGAACCTGGACCTGATGGAGACGGAGCTTTTAAAACGGGTGCAGCAGCAGCCCGATAAGGTTGCTTTCAACGAGATGCTCATCTGGCTGTACATCCAGCGCAAAGATTTCTACGGCGCACTCATGCAGGCCCGGGCGGTAGACAAACGTACGCGCAGCGGCGGTACCCGTGTAATGGATTTAGGTGCCATCAGCCTGAAAAACGATGATTATGAAGGTGCCATAGAAGCTTATGAATACATGGTGCAGGAGTACCCACAGGGGCCATACTACTTGGTGGCAAGGCAACGGCTGATAAACGCGCGTGAGCGGCAGGTGCAGAATACGTTTCCGGTGAGCAAGGAAAAGATACAGGCGCTGATCGCCGATTACGAGGCACTGCTGGCGGAGATTGGGCGCCGCCCTGAAACGGTGGAAGTGCTGCAGCACATGGCCGGGCTCCATGCCTTTTACCTGGATGATAAAGAGAAAGCGACTGCCCTGCTGCAGGAAGCCATTGCCATGCCGCGCGCTGATCCAAACATGGTAGCGGAAAGCAAACTTACCCTGGGTGATATTTACCTGCTGAAGGGGGAGCCGTGGGAGAGCACGCTGCTGTACGCACAGGTGGAAAAATCACACAAGGAAACGCCGATTGGGCATGAGGCGAAGCTGCGTAATGCCCGGCTGAACTACTATAAAGGCGATTTTGAGCTGGCGCAGGCGCACCTGGATATACTGAAGCTGGCTACCAGCCGCGAGATTGCCAACGATGCCATGGACCTTAGCCTGCTAATCACCGACAATACCGGATTGGATACCTCAACAGTAGCCATGGAGGAGTATGCAGCCATTGATTTGCTCATTTTCCAGAACAAGCTACAGGAGGCACACACAGCGCTGGACGGGATGCTGCAAAAGTACCCGGGACACAGCCTTACCGATGAAATATACTTTCAGAAGGCAACGCTGTACGAGCGATCGGGAGAGTTTGCGAAGGCAGTAGAGAGCCTGCAGAAGATAACAGGCAATCCGCAGTACGACATCCTAAGCGATGACGCGCTGTACCGCATGGCCTTTATACTGGAAGAGAACCTGGGGGAGAAGGACAAGGCGCAGCAGCTCTACAACGAACTGCTGGTGAAGCACCAGGGCAGCATTTACGCAGCAGAGGCCCGTAAACGGTTCCGCAAGCTGCGGGGAGACAAGCTGAATTAGCGCTTCGCGGAATTAGAAATTAGAAGTTATGAATTAGAAATGATTAGCTGAAGGGTTCCAGCATTGTTTTTAGTGATACAACAACCGAAATACTACCTTGGTTGAGCACACAACACGGGCGCCATACTTGATAGCAGATGGCGCGATGCAAAAGTACTGTGTCCTGTGTCTTTATACTTGCGTCTAAAATACTTAGCTAAAGAAGACAAAAAGCAGCAGTATAAAGAGCAGAAAAAAACCATACATGACTAAGTCAAGGGAGTAGTTTCCATACTTTTCGAAAAGCTCTCGTAATCGTTTCATTCCTCATCCTGTTGTACGGCACAAAAGTACGAAATTAAGCGCGAAGGAGTGAAGTGTTCCGGGGCAGGCAAACATAATCCTCCCGAATTAGCTACCTTTGCAGGCAAGACCAGAAGTGTACAGAAGAGCATATGGAGAAAAGGTGGGTTATCAGCCAGGAAGCGCCAGCAGAAACTGTAGAACAGCTAGCAGAGCAGCTTAAAGTAAGCACCACGCTTACGAGTATACTTTGCCAGCGCGGTGTCTGCACCTACGACGAAGCCAAGCACTTTTTCCGTCCTTCCCTGCAAGACCTGCACGACCCCTTCCTGATGAAGGACATGGACCGGGCCGTCGACCGCCTGAACGAGGCGCTGCACCGCAACGAGAAAATCCTGGTGTACGGCGATTATGACGTAGACGGCACCACCTCGGTGGCGCTGATGTACGGCTTCCTGCGCAACTATACTTCCAATATCGATTTCTACATCCCGGACAGGTACAAAGAAGGCTACGGCGTGTCGCAGCAGGGCATGGACTGGGCGGCCGAACAGAAGGTTACCCTCATCATCAGCCTGGACTGCGGCATTAAATCAGCTGACAAAGTAGCCTATGCCGCCAGCCTCGGCATCGACTTTATCATCTGCGACCACCACCTGCCCGACGATGACGTGCCACAGGCCGTAGCCGTGCTGGACCCCAAGCGCGTAGATTGCCCTTATCCGTACAAAGAGCTCTCAGGTTGCGGCGTGGGCTTTAAGCTGCTGCAGGCCTTCTGTATGCAGAATGATATTGACCAGAGCGAAGCGCTGAAGTTTCTCGATTTGCTGGTGGTAAGTATAGCCGCCGATATTGTGCCCATCACCGGTGAGAACCGTATTCTGGCCTATCAGGGGTTGCAGCACCTCAACGGCCCGCAGGCCATGCGCCCGGGATTGGATGCGTTGAAAGACCTTGCTGATCTGAAAGGGGAGATGGACATTACCAGCATTGTGTTTGGGTTTGCGCCGCGCATCAACGCTGCCGGCCGTATGGGCGATGCCAAGAACTCCGTGCGCATGCTGCTTGCCCAAACCAAGGAAGAGGCGCACCGAATGGCTGGCATCATCAATGAGTCGAACAAAGAGCGCCGCAGCAAAGACACCAACATTACCAAAGAGGCGCTGCAGATGATTCAGGAGGATGATTTCCTGAAGAGTGCCAATTCCACGGTGCTGTTCAACGAGAACTGGCACAAGGGCGTGATCGGTATTGTGGCCTCGCGCTGCATCGAGCATTACTACCGCCCCACCATCATCCTGACGCAATCCAACGGTATGGCTTCGGGCTCTGCCAGGTCGGTGCACGGTTTTAACGTGCACAACGCCATAGAGAGCTGCTCTGACCTGCTGGAGCAGTTTGGCGGCCACATGTATGCCGCAGGCCTTACGCTGCCTGTAGCGAACGTGCAGGCCTTTCGGGAGCGCTTTGAGCAGGTGGTGGCAGAGACGATCACCCCAGAGCAGAAAATCCCGCAGATAAGCATAGATGCCCCGCTGCAGCTGAGGCAGATCACACGCAACTTCTACAACATTATTCGGCAGATGGAGCCCTTCGGCCCTGGCAACATGCGGCCTGTGTTTGTATCGGAGGGCGTGATGGATGCTGGCAACGCAAAGATTGTGGGCGATACGCACCTCAAACTGCGCCTGACCCAGGACGGCTTCACCTATATCGACGCCATTGGTTTTGGCCTGGCCGATCACTTCGACGCTATTTCCTCTGGCCGGCCGTTTGATGTGTGCTATACTATTGAAGAAAACATCTACAGGGGCATCATCAACCTGCAACTCCACCTCAAGGACATCCGAACAAAATAAAAAAGGCTCCCGTTAAGGAGCCTTTTTTGGTACGTACTAGGTGTTGTTCAGGCTGACACCGGAGCACTTGCGTTTGCAAGTAATTCCTCCTGGCTAATCTGCCTGAAAGACAACTTGTAGCCTTGGTAGAGGGCAATGCCATAGAAAAGGGCATCCATCGGAGAGAAGGTCTCTGCCATGATTTCCGGAAGCAGGCTGTAGTCCAGTGCCAGCAGCGTTTCCACGTACCCCATATTGAGCTCCTGCGCAATAAAGCCCGTTGTGCTGAGAAAGTTGCCCAGCACGCAACCGAACAGGGCCAGTACTGCACCCAGAACGCCGAAGACCTTATCAATGCCCTGCCCCATGGTGCGGATGGCATAGCCTACCAGGAAACCAACGGCCACCGCCATGTATCCGATCTGGTAACCGGTGGCGACGGTAACAGCGGCCCAGGCCACGCCTCCGACAGCCGCTGCCAGTAGTCCGGCTGCCAAGCCTTTGATCAGGTGCTGTTCCATACTTAATTTGTGCAGGTACAGGTCCAGCAATTGCTGATCCAGAACGGGAGCGGCAGGCTCCACAACCTCCTCTGCAGGGAGTGGTAAAGGTGTTTCCATAACTTGTTTTTATAGGTGAAAAATGAAAGCGCGCGGAATGACCAAGCTATCAGGAAGTAGCTATGGCCTGTGTTTGAAACAAGAAGTATAAGTATAAAAACTATGGCAGCGGCTGTCGGTGCTTCAACTGCCCCAACGGACTAGCCAGGTCAGAGGTGGCCGTGAACTGCGGCAGGCACAGAGAGCTTAACTGGTCCACATCGCCCACAAAAAAGTTAATGTCAACGGCCGCATTGATGCCCGAGATGGAGCCCCTGTCGGTGTACTGCCAGAACATCCAGCTGTCGGTGTGGTGAATATCGGGCTTGTTGTCGCTGTAGCGGGCAATCCAGAAATGGTAGTCGGTGAAGTGGCCCTGCAGGTAGCGGCGGTAGTAGTTCTGGCTGGTATAGATGATCGGGCGCACGCCATAGTGCGCGGTTACAGCCTCCAGCCAAACTTTGATATCCTTCCGCATCTGGTCGGCGCTTACTTTCGGGTCTGATACCTCGATGTCCAGTACAGGGGGCAAGTCGCCGGGTTCCAGCGTAACCGTGCTGGTGAACAGCTTTATCTGGTCCTGCACAGGCGCCTCTGGCTTGTAAAAATGGTAGGCCCCGCGCTTAATGCCGTGGCGCTTGGTTTCCTCCCAGTTCCGGGCGAAGTATGGGTCCAGGCGGAAATCGCCCTGCGTGGCCTTCACAAACGCAAACGTCACCTCCGACTCGCTAACCATAGCCCAGTTCACCTCTTTTTGCCACCTCGATACATCAATGCCACGCAAAGCGGTGGTGCTGGTGGCGGCGGTTTTTGTATTATCGTTGTTTGTATCTATGCTGCCAGCGGCTGCGCCAAACATGGTGGTGTAAAGCAGCAGACCGGAAAAAGCAAGCTTCTGGAAAGCTGAAAGCAGTAAGGTAAACGTCATGGGCCAAAGTTGTAGAATGAAGCGTGTTACAAAATAGGGATTAAAACAGCATCAGTCAAGAGCTATGCCACAGGGTTATAAACTTTATTGTAGAAAGATAATAGAATTTTTCTAATACCGAAGGATTGGCCGCATCGGAAAGCCATGCATCATACACCCGTTGCAGGATGGTGGCTTTATGTGTAATTTAGCAACGATGATACTGAGAGCCGAAAACCTGATAAAGAAGTATAAATCGCGCACAGTGGTAAACGACGTGAGCGTGGAGGTAAACCAGGGCGAAATAGTGGGGTTGCTGGGGCCAAACGGCGCCGGTAAAACCACCTCGTTCTACATGATCGTGGGGCTCGTGAAGCCGAACCAGGGAAAGATATTTCTGGACAAAGAGGATATTACCAACCTGCCCATGTACAAGCGCGCCACTCGCGGGGTGGGTTACCTGGCGCAGGAGGCATCGGTTTTCCGGCAGCTAACGGTGGAGGAAAATATTCTGGCCGTGCTGGAGATGACCAATATGCCCAGGAAAGCGCAGCATGAGAAGGTGGAGGAACTGCTGGAGGAGTTCTCGCTGACGCACGTACGCAAGAACAAGGGCATCGTCCTTTCTGGCGGCGAGCGCCGGCGCACCGAGATTGCGCGCGCCCTGGCCGTAGACCCTAAGTTCGTGCTGCTGGATGAGCCCTTTGCGGGTGTGGACCCTATTGCCGTGGAGGAAATCCAGACCATTGTGGCGAAGCTGAAGAATAAGAACATTGGAATCCTGATCACCGACCACAACGTAAATGAAACACTTTCCATCACGGACCGCGCCTATCTTCTGTTTGAAGGCAAAATTCTGAAAGCCGGATCAGCCGAGGAATTGGCCGCCGACGAACAGGTACGCCGGGTGTACCTGGGCAAGCACTTTGAACTGAAGCGGAAAGTGTAAATTGGGTTGCTGATCGTTCATCTCGTATGCCACAGCATGAATGTGAGAATCCGCCAAACACTCAATAATTAATAACCGACACTTGGAAATAATCAACTCAATTATAACGTGGGTAATGAAGAAACGGATCCATGACATCGATCTGTTTCGGAAGTACCCGCACGATGTGCAGCTTGAGCTGTTTCAGAACCTGCTGGATAAGGCGAAGAACACCGAGTGGGGCAAGCAGTACGGCTACGGCGACGGCCTGAGTGTGCGGGAGTTTCAGGAGCGGGTGCCTATCAGCACCTACGAAGACTTGTACCCATACTTTGAGCGGGTGATGAAGGGCGAGCAAAACCTGCTGTGGCCCACTAAAATTGAGTGGTTCTCTAAATCATCCGGCACAACCAACGCACGCAGCAAGTTCATACCGGTAAGTCCGGAGTCGCTGGAGGATTGCCATTACAAAGGCGGCAAGGACATGCTTTCCATTTATGTGAACCTGTACCCAGATACGAAGCTTTTCACCGGCAAAGGCCTTTCCATCGGCGGCAGCCATCACCCAAGCGAATTGAATGACAAGGTTTCCTGTGGCGATGTGTCGGCTGTGATCATGCAGAACCTGCCCATGTGGGCCGAGGCCATGCGCACGCCCCCGCTGAAGGTGGCCCTAATGGACAAGTGGGAAGAGAAGATTGAGAAGATGGTGGAGCTGACGCCAGCGGAGAACGTGACAAGTATGAGCGGTGTGCCCACCTGGACGTACCTGCTGCTGAAGCGCATCCTGGAGGTAACGGGAAAAAGCAATATGCTGGAAGTATGGCCGAACTTGGAACTATTCACGCACGGGGCAGTGGCTTTTGGCCCGTACCGGCAGCTTTTCAAGGAAATTATTCCGACAGATAAAATGAACTATTTGGAAGTATATAATGCTTCTGAGGGGTTCTTTGGTATTCAGGATCAGGCTGGTACGGAAGATGAGATGCTGCTGATGCTGGACTACGGGGTCTACTACGAATTCATCCCGATGGATCAGTTTAATGAGGAGATGCCGCAAACGCTAACGCTGGACCAGGTGGAACTGGGAAAGAACTATGCCCTGGTAATATCAACCAATGCAGGCTTGTGGCGCTACAAAATCGGAGATACCATCCGGTTTACCAACTTAAGCCCTTATCGCATTAAAATATCAGGCCGCACCAAGCACTTCATCAACGCTTTTGGCGAGGAGGTAATTGTGGAGAACGCGGAGGCAGCCATTATACAGGCCTGTAAGGTTACGGGGGCGGTAATATCCAACTTCACCGCTGCCCCTGTTTACATGGAGAGCGGAAAGCGCGGCTGCCACGAGTGGCTGATTGAGTTTGAGCAGGAGCCTGATAGCCTGGAGCGTTTCACGCAGGAGCTGGACGGCAAGCTGCGGGAGGTAAACTCAGATTACGATGCCAAGCGGCAGAACGATCTGGCGTTGCAGCCGCCTATTGTACATGCCGCCCCACGCGGGACTTTCATGAACTGGCTGCGCCACAAGGGCAAGCTGGGAGGACAGAATAAAGTGCCGCGGTTGAGCAACTCGCGCGAGCACCTGGAAGAGATCATGCAGGTCAGTAATTTGTAGAAGTATAATATTAGAGCAACAGAAAAGCAACGCAACAGATGAGCATTAAAAGCTTCCTGCAGGATTTAAACCAAGCCTTCCAGGAGAAGGAGGAGGAGAAGCGAAAGCGGGATGAGCTTGCGCAGCAGCGGGACAAAGAACGAAAAGCGTTTTATGAACTGTACAGCAACAGCTATAACAACGGCATCGTTAAGAAGATCAAGAAGCTCGAAAAGGAGATGAAGGAAGACTTTAAGGTGAGGTACAAAGAAGCCCCCACAAAGTCATCTTCCAATTCCTTGGAGGGAAACATCATGTTCCAGCCTAAGTTCGTATCAGAAGTATATGAAGTGAGGGTTGCGGTGAGGGGAAACTACAAAGAAAAGACACTGTCTGTGACGGGAATTGCCACCTATAGGCTGAGCGCCAAGCATAAGGCCCCGATCGAGGTTTTCAACGACGACATCCAACTATTTGACCCGGAGCAGACAGAAGACTACATTACCACTATCCTGCGATACTTTTTTATCAAGGAATAGCAACAGAGAAAATATGAGCGGTCCGGTTTCTGAAACAAAGAAATCGGACCGCTCTTGTGTTTGCTACTCCATAAAGCTGCTGAAGAAGCCCCCTTCTTTGTTGGCGTTCTCACCCTTCGGCATCAGCGCTTCAATCAGCTTCTTCACCGGCATCGATTGCAGCCATACGCGGCCGGTACCTCTTAGCGTAGCCAGGAACAAGCCCTCTCCGCCAAATATCATTGATTTCAGGCCGCCCGCGCGCTGTACGCTAAAGTCTATTCCTTCCTCAAAGGCCACTACGCAGCCTGTGTCTACGCGCAGTGTCTGGTTGTTTAGCTGTTTTTCCACAATGGTGCCGCCGGCATGCACAAAGGCCAGGCCATCGCCCTGCATGCGCTGCAGTATAAAGCCCTCGCCCCCGAAGAAGCCTGTGCCCAGGCGCTGGTTAAAGTGTATGCTAAGCTTAGTACCGAGTGCTGCCGCCAAAAATGCGTCTTTCTGAGTGATGAGGGTGTTATTGCGGGTAGTGCTTAGGTCTATGGGCAGGATAGTGCCCGGGTAAGGTGCCGAGAAAGCCACACGGCTCTTGCCGTTGAAGCCACGGTGCGTGAAGTGCGTCATGAAAAGCGATTCGCCCGTGATCATGCGTGAGCCAGCTGAGACCAACTTCCCGAAAAATCCCTGGCTGGGATTGGAGCCGTCGCCCATTTTCGCTTCAAAGTCAATGCCCTCCTCCATGTACACCATCGCGCCAGCCTCCGCAATTACGGTTTCGTTCGGGTCTAGCTCAATCTCCAGCACCTGTATGTCGTTGCCAAAAATCTTGTAATCTACTTCGTGTGAGTTTCTCATAGTTAGCCGTGTTTGGTTACAGTAGAATTATAGTTGAAGATAAATAAAAAAGCGAAAAGAGGAAGCGTTCTTGTGTCAACGCTTCCTCTTTTCGCTTCAACCGCCGTTTCAGGTCAGGCTGCTAGTCTTCCTCTTCGTCTTGCGGCGCTTTGCCTTTTTTGCCTTTGGCCTTGGGCAGGTTCTCGTCTTCCTCGTCATCGGAGGTGGAGTTGGTGGTTCGCACGAAGTCCTCGTCAGTCTCTTCGGCCTCCTCAGTTTCCTCCACGTGGTAATCCTCCTCCTCTTCGCGTTTCGCTTTCTCGGCGGCATCGCGCTTCACCAGCTTTTTGTCCTCCACGTTCCTGTTCAGGAACTCGTTTATCTTATCGATGCTGTAGTTGGAGATGATCTCGCCGTGCTCGTTCACCTTTATCTCAAAGCCATCAAGGTCTTTGTGTACCCGTGACTTCTTTTTGGAGCTGTCGCTGTCTTTTTTATTTTTAGCCATGATGATTCTCGCTTTGGTATACTTTGCTTATAAGCATCACAGCACAAATAGTTTCAAGCGGGCACAGCGTAAAACGAAAAAAGCCAGCCAAACGGCCAGCCTTTTCTTGGTACAAAGTATAAAGCCGATGCCCTAGGCAGTCACATAGCTGCTCAGTTTGCTGATGGCTGTTTCGATGCGCTGCTTCGTCTCTTCCTGTCCGAGCACTTCGATAATCTGCATCAGGTCAGGGCCAGCCTCAGCACCGGTAACCGCAAGGCGCAGCGCCTGCATTACCTGGCCCAGCTTCATGCCGTGGCGCTCCAGAATCGTGTTTAACAACTCCTTCACAGTATCTGCATTGAAATCCTGCAGGGACGACAGTTCGTTCTTAAAATCCTCGAAAACGGCTACAGACTGGCTGTTCCACTTCTTGGAGGCTACTTTCTCGCTGTACTCAGTAGGGGCTACGTAGAAGTACTCAGCCTCTTTCCAGAAATCCTGCGGAAACGACACGCGCTCTTTCATCAAGCCTGCCACTTTCTCTGCTTTATCAGGGGTGGTGGTGATGTTGTGCGCCGCCAGTGCCTCGATCAGGTAATTGGCCAGCTCGCCGTCTGGCTTGGCGCGCAGGTACTGCTCGTTAAACCAGCGGGCCTTCTGAATGTCGAAACGTGTACCGGATTTACCGATGCGCTCCACAGAAAACTCCTGAATCAGCTCCTCCATAGAGAATATCTCCTGCTGTGTGCCCGGGTTCCAGCCCAGGAAAGCCAGAAAGTTCACAAAAGCATCCGGCAAATAGCCGCTCTCACGGTAGCCTGTCGATTTTTCGCCGGTGTTCGGGTCTACCCAGTGTAGCGGGAACACCGGGAAGCCCAGTTTGTCGCCATCACGCTTGCTTAGCTTTCCGTTGCCGTCGGGCTTCAGCAACAGGGGCAGGTGGGCGAACTGCGGCATGGTATCTTCCCAACCCAGGTAGCGGTACAGCAACACGTGCAGCGGAGCGCTCGGCAACCACTCCTCCCCACGGATCACGTGCGTGATCTTCATCAGGTGGTCGTCTACAATGTTAGCCAGGTGGTACGTTGGCATGCCATCCGACTTCATCAATACTTTATCATCAATGGCAGAAGAGTGCACCATTACCCAGCCACGGATCATGTCCTGCAGGCGCACTTCCTCCTTGCGGGGCACCTTCAGGCGAATCACGTAGGCCTCACCAGACTCCAGGCGGCGCTTTACCTCATCCTCCGGCAGCGTGAGCGAGTTTTTCATCGTCGTGCGGGTGATGGCGTTGTACTGCGGCGTGGCTACTTTGGCGGCCTTCAGGCGCTCACGCATCGCGTCAAGCTCCTCTGCCGTGTCAAAGGCGTAGTAGGCGTGGCCAGAGTCAATCAGCTGCTGGGCGTACTGCATGTACATCGGCTTACGCTCCGACTGGCGGTAGGGGGCATAAGGACCGCCGTTCCACGGGCTCTCATCCAGTTCAATGCCGCACCACTCCAGCGATTCGCGGATATAGTCTTCGGCGCCGGGTACAAAGCGTGTTTGGTCGGTATCCTCAATGCGCAAAATCATTTTACCGCCGGTTTTCCGGGCCAGCAGGTAGTTGTACAGGGCGGTGCGAACCCCGCCGATATGGAGTGCCCCGGTTGGGCTTGGTGCAAAGCGTACTCTAACTTCTCTTTCCATGTATGGTTATGTCGTTCAGAACGTTCAGGTCTGCCGCAAAGGTACAAAATAAAGTTTGTTTAGGTAAGGCCGGTGAATTAGCCATACTTGGCTGATTATAAACATAATTGCCTATTTCCGTATTTGCATAGTATAGCAAACAAAAGCCACAGTGAATGGAGCATGCGTAACCGGTTAGCTAAAGTATGGAGCCTGCTGAAGGAGGTGTCCTTTGAGTTTGTGGAGAACAACTCCTTCCAGAAGGGGGCCGCGTTGGCGTACTACACTATTTTCTCGCTGCCGCCCATGCTCATCATCATCATCAGCGCTGCCGGGTACTTCTTTGGCAAGCAAGCCATCTCCGGCGAAATCTACTACCAGATAAAGGAGCTGATCGGCACTGAGGGCGCCTATGCCGTGCAGAAGATGGTGGAGAGCGCCAACGAGTTCAGCAGTTTTAGCTTCGCCACGATTGTGGGCCTTCTTGCGCTCTTTGTGGCAGCCACCGGCGTGTTCATCTCCCTGCAGTACTCTCTGAACGAAATCTGGTATGTGAAGCCCGTGCCCAAGCGTGGCTATGTAAAGCTGCTGGTGGATCGGTTCCTGTCCTTTGGGATGATTCTGGCCATTGCCATTATTCTGCTGCTGTCGTTGCTGGCTAACACGGTGTTGGTGGCGATCGGCGATTTCCTGACGGCGCGCTTTTCGGGTTGGGTGATTTACGTGCTGCACTTTGCAAACTTACTGTCTGCGTTTCTGCTGATGTCGTTTCTGTTTGCCTGTATCTACAAGTTTCTGCCGGATGCCAAGATCAGGTGGCGGGATGTATGGGTCGGTTCGTTTGTTACCTCTCTGCTGTTTGTGCTGTGCCGGGGCCTCATCGGGTTCTACCTGGGCAAAAACGATGTGGGATCAGTTTACGGGGCAGCCGGTTCTATTGTGGTGATACTTACCTGGGTGTTCTTTACCTCACAGATCATCTTTTTCGGAGCGGTTTTCACCTTTGTCTACTCCAAGAAGTATGGCTACAACATCTATCCTTCCGACTACGCCGTCAGGGTGATACGGCAGGAGGTAGAGGTGGGCAATACCGCCGTGAATGTGGAGCCAACCACTGAGCAGCTATCCTTGCATGAGTTGCAGGCCGGGCAGGAACCTGCCAGCGAAGAGGATGCTGCCAAAGGAGCAAACATTTAATTGAGTCAGGAGTCACGAGTTCTGAGTTGAGGAAGTATGAAAAAAGACATAGGATGATTTACTACAGATCATCCTATGTCTTTTTTACTTTGTCAGAAACTGATCGGACAGCCAAGTATAAACCAACTGCCTTCTAACCAACCTTACTTTGTGGCGATGCAGGAGATCTCTACGTTCACGTCTTTTGGCAGGCGGCTTACCTCCACTGTTTCGCGGGCAGGCGGGTTGCTGCTAAAGTAACTGCCGTAGGTTTCGTTAATACGGCCGAAATTGTTCATGTCCTTCACGAAGATGCTGCACTTGAGCACGTTGCTGAAGTCCATACCCGCTTCGGCAAGTATAGCCTGCAGGTTCTGCATTACCTTGTGTGTTTCGTCTTCTATGCTGCCGCTTACCAGGTTGCCGCTCTCGGCATCCAGCGCGATCTGGCCAGATACATAAAGGGTGCCGTTGGCAAGCGTAGCCTGGCTGTAAGGTCCGATCGGAGCCGGTGCACTGGAGGAGTTGATGATGGTATGTGCCATAATGGATTCGTTTTAGATTTGTATATTTACAGTCAAAAGTACAGAAATATGCACATACTTGTTTTGTCAGGCCCGGAAATGGCCGCCGAGTTCAAGCA
Source organism: Pontibacter akesuensis (assembly GCF_001611675.1). Classification (NCBI taxonomy): domain Bacteria; kingdom Pseudomonadati; phylum Bacteroidota; class Cytophagia; order Cytophagales; family Hymenobacteraceae; genus Pontibacter; species Pontibacter akesuensis. The sequence continues at coordinate 2,083,319 of NZ_CP014766.1, forward strand.
GAAGTTTCCGGAAGAGAAAGAAGAAATCAGCTATACTTTCCTGCAGGAGGCACAGGGGCCGTTACTGCAGCAGGCGGAAATGGTGTTTGATTTTTTCCTGCACGAGCAGCCCGAGCGCCTAAGCGACTATACTTCAGAACAGGTGGTGTTTTGCAACGCGGCCACTCTGCAATTGGCCGCCCTGGTGCAGGGAAGGGAGCTTGCGTGCACGCTAGCCGGCTTTAACGGATTGCCAACGCTCTTTAATCGTCCGGCGCTGGAGGTGAGTTTGTTGCAACATCAGGATGAGGCAAAGCTGCAGGAAGTATGCAAGGCTTTGGGAACCGAGTACCTGCTGGTGGATGACCGGGTGGGGATGGTGACGCCGCGCATGATCTGCATGATCATTAACGAGGCCTGCTATACTTTGCAGGAGCAAACAGCAAGTATAGGTGATATCGACCAGGGTATGAAGCTGGGTACTAATTACCCCAAGGGCCCTTTTGAATGGGCCAACCAGTTGGGCATTGCCAATGTGTACCAGGTGCTGGAGGCTGTTTACGAGGATACAAAAGAGGAGCGGTACAAGATCTGTCCCTTACTTAAAACGAAACATTTAAAGAGAGAGAGCTTCTCGGTTTAAAAAGGGTTACAAGTATAAACAAGTATAAAAAGAGGTAGCGCCTGTACGGGTGCTACCTCTTTTTATATAGTGTGAGTTCTATGTTTCTGCCTTTATTGCTTATCTTGAGCAGTGTTAACTTGTTACTATATGAGAATACCTTTACTCGCTCTTATACTTAGCCTGATGGGAACAGTGGCTGCGGCACAATCCAACGAGGCAGCAAACTACCAACTCACCGTGGACGGCAAGGTGCTGGACGTGGCGCTTGGGAAAGAATACCAGATGAAGCTCGCCAACGGGAAAGTGGTGACGGTGGCTGTGAAGCAGAAAGACGTGCTTACCTATAAGGACGACTGGATTTCGCTGCAGTACCCGAGCGGGCTGCACCCGGCCTTCACCTCTCCTGATCCGGATATAGAACAGATGATGCTGGTAACGGCCAACGGAAACGGTGTGCTGGTGCAGAAGTATAAAACGCTCGATCCCTCCTCGCTTGTAAGCCTGATGCTGAAGGAAGTGACGGATGAGGACGTGAGCTTCGGCTACAAAATGGAGGAGAAGCCGTTTGAGCACAAACTGGTGTCGGGGCAGAAAGCAGTCGGCAAGACCGTAAAGCTGACCTATGGCAATGATGTGCAGCATTACACGGTGGCGGCTCTGGGCGGCAAAGACCAGGGTATACTCTTTATCACGATGCTCAATACAGAGTATAACACAGGTGATGACAAAGTGATTCAGCTGTTTCTGGACACCTTCTCCTATAAGCTATAAAAAGAAAGGGAGCCCCATCGGGCTCCCTTTCTTTTTATAGCTTAAAAACTTACTCCACCGTCACGGACTTAGCCAGGTTACGCGGCTGGTCTACGTTGCAACCGCGCATTACCGCAATGTGGTAAGACAGCAACTGCAGCGGAATCACGGAAAGCAACGGCATCAGGTGCTCGCTTGTCTCCGGAATCTCAATCACGTGGTCGGCCATGGCAGGGATCGTAGTGTCACCCTCAGTTACCACAGCGATGATTTTGCCTTTACGGGCCTTCACCTCCTGCACGTTTGATACCACCTTCTCGTAAGAGCTGTCCTTTGTGGCGATTACCACCACCGGCATCATCTCATCAATCAGCGCGATCGGGCCGTGCTTCATTTCAGCGGCAGGATACCCTTCCGCATGGATGTAAGAGATCTCCTTCAGCTTAAGCGCTCCCTCCAGGGCAACCGGGAAGTTGTAGCCACGCCCCAGGTACAGGAAGTTGGTTGCGTCTTTATACTTCTCTGCAATGCGTATGATCTGGTCGTTCAGCTGTAGGGCCTGCTCCACTTTAGCCGGAATGTTCTCCAGCTCCACCATCAGTTCATGCAGCTTTGTTGTCTCCAGTGTGCCGCGCTTGCTGCCAATTATCATGGCTATCAGCGTTAACACGGTTACCTGCGCAGTAAATGCCTTGGTACTGGCAACACCAATCTCAGGGCCGGCGTGCGTATAGGCACCCGCATCGGTAGCACGCGCGATGGAAGAGCCAACCACGTTACAAATACCAAAAATCGTAGCGCCTTTAGATTTCGCCAGTTCCAGGGCAGCCAGGGTATCGGCCGTCTCACCAGACTGTGAAATAGCGATCACAATATCCTTCTCGCTGATGATGGGATTGCGGTAACGGAACTCCGAAGCGTACTCAACTTCAACAGGTATGCGCGCCAGGTCCTCGATCAGGTATTCGGCCACCAGGCCTGCATGCCAGGAAGTACCGCAAGCCACAATGATAATTCTGTTGGCGTTCGCGAATTTGTTTTCATACTCACGAATGCCCGCCATCATCAAATGGTTGCTTTCCGCAATCATGCGGCCACGCATGCTGTCGAGGATGGAGCGGGGCTGCTCGAAAATCTCCTTCAGCATGAAGTGCTCATAGCCACCTTTCTCAATCGACTCCAGTTCCATTTCCAGGCGCTGCACATAAGGTGTCTGTTGCACGTCTTCTTTGGTGCGGATATCCAGCTGGCCGTTGTTGATGATCGCCAGTTCGTAATCGTTCAGGTATACTACATCGTTTGTATACTCAATGATAGGGGTAGCATCAGAAGCCAGGAAATATTCGCCGTCACCCACGCCTACTACCAGCGGACTGCCTTTACGGGCGGCGATCAGTTGGTTCGGGCTGTCTGAGGCTAAAACCACAATCGCGTAAGCGCCCACTACCTCGTGCATGGCCAGGCGCACGGCCTCAGGCAACGTGCAGTTGTTGTTGGTGCGGATGTCCTCGATCAGGTTGATGAAAACCTCGGAGTCGGTATCAGACTGAAAAGTATGACCTTTCTCTATCAAAAGCTTCTTCAGAGAAGCATAGTTCTCGATGATACCATTGTGTATGATGGCAATTTTGCGGGAGGTGGAGTAGTGCGGGTGTGCGTTCTCGTCATTCGGCTCTCCGTGAGTAGCCCAACGCGTATGCCCCATCCCGATGGTGCCGTGGGTATCCATCTTGTCAATGAACGCCTCAAGTTCGGCTACTTTGCCTTTTTTCTTGTAAACACTTAGGTCGCCGTTCATCAACGCGATGCCGGCACTGTCATACCCTCTGTACTCCAGCCTCTTCAGGCCTTTAATAATAATGGGGCTTGCCTCACGGTGCCCAACATATGCTACAATTCCACACATAGGTTTTTTCTTAATATAATCTTATAGGTACCCACAAAGGTATCTAAATCTTTTTTATCTGTATAATTTATGAATATGAACTAAACGCTTCCTAAACAGATGCCCGTGCTAATATATACTGTGTCAAGGGAGTTATCGAAAAATGAGAGGCTGCGGCTTATGTACCATAATATGGTATAAGCTGCAGCCTCTTGTACTTGTATAACGAACGTTCTATAGCAAAATAAGCTTTTGTGCCTGCCAGCGTCTTGCCTAAATGCAAACAAGAAGGGAGGCTGGGAATAGCATTACTTGCCCAACTCGTTATAGAGGTTATAGTAATTGTCCAGAAGCGTTTCATCAGCGGAAACGGTGCTGATGGTTTTCTTCTTCATATAGTCGTTGAACAGGGCATTGATGTTTTCGCTGAAGTCTTCGTTCGTCTTGATTACCGCATCAGCATACTCCATGCCGCACTTGATAAAGCCATCGCAATCACCAGACTCGAGCTCTTTCAACATGCTGTCATCAATGTCCAGCATCTTCACCTTCTCCAGCAGGTCAGCATCAAACTTGTGCGTGTAGTTGTTGTTGTACACCGTGAACATCGACTTGGCGTCTTTGAAGATCGGGTCTTTTTTGTAGGTGGTTTTCAGGTACATCGGGATCAGGCCTGTCATCCAGTCGTTGCAATGCACGATGTCCGGAGCCCAACCCAATTTCTTTACCGTCTCCAGCACTCCTTTGCAGAAGAAGATGGCACGTTCGTCGTTGTCGCGGTGAAATTTGTTGTTTTTGTCCACAAAAACTGACTTTCTGTGGAAGTAGTCTTCGTTATCAATAAAATAAACCTGTAGTTTCGCATTCGGAATAGAGGCTACTTTGATAACCAAAGGCTTTTCGTCGTCGCCCACAGCAATGTTGATGCCCGATAGGCGTACCACCTCATGCAAACGATTCTTGCGCTCGTTTATCAGGCCAAACCTTGGAACGAAGATACGGATCTCCATCCCGCGCTCCTGCATACCCTGTGGCAGCGTCTGTAGAAACTCTGCTACTTTAGTGGTTTGGAGGAAGGGATTGATTTCGGTGGCGGCGTAGAGGATTCGCAATTTTGACATGGGTATGAGGTTAAAATTAATAAGCAACAGTAATGGGACGTGCAAAATTAGTATTTTTTATTCTAATTTTCAATTTAAAACGGTATAACTTACTTTTGCCGGCTTCACATTTGCATACAAACACATGGAGGTAATACAGCAGGTTAACATCATCCGGGAGCGCACCAACGCACTTCGAAGCAGTGGCAAAAGCATCGGTTTTGTGCCTACCATGGGCGCTCTTCACGAGGGACACCTGCAACTGCTACGGGCCTCCGTACAGCAAAACGACGTAACCGTTTGCAGTATCTTTGTTAACCCGACACAGTTCAACAACCCGGACGACTACAAACTATACCCCCGCACCATGGAGCAGGATGTGGCGCTGCTGCAGTCAACGGGCTGCGACATCCTTTTTGCCCCGGTCGCTGCGGATGTATACCCTCAACAGCCGCTTTTGCAGTTTAGTTTCGGACCGCTGGAAGCCGTGATGGAGGGCGCCCACCGGCCGGGGCATTTTAACGGGGTGGCCACCATCGTGAGCAAGCTTTTCCATATGGTGCAGCCGCACCGCGCATACTTCGGGCAGAAGGACCTGCAGCAGGTGGCCATTGTAAAGCAACTGGTGCAGGCGCTAAGCTTTGATGTGGAGTTGGTGCGGTTTCCAACAGTGCGCGAGGCCGACGGGCTGGCCATGTCGTCGCGCAACAAACGTCTGAACCCGGAGCAGCGGCAAACTTCGGCGGTGCTGTACGAGGCGCTGCAACAGGCAAAGGAAAAGCTTGGGAGGCAATCGCTGGCAAGTATAAAAGCCGAGGCAGCGGCTTATCTTCAAAGCAAAGGCAGAGTAGAGGTGGAGTACTTTGAGATTGCGGACGCCGACACGCTGCAGCCCCTGGAGCAGGTGGCGCCGGGGCAGGAGGTGGCGCTGTGCATTGCGGCTTTCGTTGGCCCCGTTCGCCTGATCGATAATATGCTGGTGAATTTAAACGAAGTATAAATTGTTTCGCTAGCGTACGCCTACTAAGCTGCTTTTGCTTTGGTAGTTATTATGCCGGCAATTATATAACTTCGCGCCCTGTTACAAAAGTATACCATGTATATTGAGGTTTTAAAGTCCAAGATTCACCGTGTTAAGGTAACACAGGCAGAGTTGCACTATGTGGGAAGCATCACAGTAGATGAGGACCTGATGGATGCCGCCAACATTGTGGAGAATGAGAAAGTGCAGATCGTTAACATCAACAACGGCGAGCGCTTCGAAACATACGTGATCCGGGGAGAGCGTGGCACTGGTACTGTTTGCCTGAACGGCCCTGCCGCCCGCAAGGTGCAGGTAGGTGATATCATCATCCTGATCTCCTACTGCAGCATTAAGTTTGAAGACGCCAAAAGCCACACGCCAATGCTTGTGTTCCCCGACCAGCACAACCGCCTGGTGTAGCATCCTTTCATGAAGAAACTGTTCTCTTTTCTGAAGTATGCCCTGCTACTGGGTGTATCTGCATTTTTGATGTGGTACGCGCTAAAGGAGCTGGATTTTCAGCAAATGTGGGCAGAGCTTAAAAGCGCCGAGTACGGTTGGGTGATGGTGTCGCTGGTGATGGGCGTGCTGGCGTACCTGAGCCGCGCCATGCGCTGGCAGATGCAAATCAGGCCGACCGGCTACAATCCTCCGCTTCGGAATACTTACAATGCCATGATGGTGGGCTATGTGGCTAACCTGGTGTTGCCGCGCATGGGCGAGGTGGTGCGTTGCACCATGCTGCGCCGCTCCGATGGACTGCCTGTTAACACGGGCTTCGGAACGGTGATAGCCGAGCGCATCATCGACATGCTCATGCTGCTGCTGGTAATAGGGCTTACTTTCCTGGTCGAGTTTGGCCGCATCCACGATTTTTTCCTCAACCTCTTCACCGACAAGTACACCAACCTGGAGCAAAGCGTAAATACGTTTTACTGGCTGCTGTTGGCACTGCTGGTTTTTACGGTGGTGCTGGTGGTGGTGGCGCTGCGCTATCTAAGCCGACTGCGCAAGAACACCTTTTTTCAGAAAGCGGTGAGCTTTGTGCGGGGCATGCTTAAAGGCGTTTTCAGCATTACTAAGTTAGAGAATAAAGCAGCTTTCTGGGGGCATACCCTGTTTGTTTGGTTGATGTACTACAGCATGACACTGGTTGTGTTTTACGCCTTGCCGGCCACGGCTGGCTTAGGGTGGGGCGCTGCCCTTTCGGTGCTGCTGGCCGGAACGCTGGGTATGGCGGCGCCGGTGCAGGGAGGCATAGGCGTGTACCACCTGATGGTACAGGCAACACTGCTGCTGTACGGCGTGCCGGCAGAGTCTGGTATGGCCTACGCATTGCTGGCGCATACGTCGCAAACGCTTTTGGTAGTTGTAATGGGAGTGATTAGTTTTATGGCAGGTATGCTGCAGCGCCCGGAGCAGGGCGCGACGCAGCCAATCCATACAAACGCACGATCCCATGAACTCAAAAGATAAGATCTACTCCCTTCCGCAACTGCAGGAGCAGGTGCAACGCTGGCGCGACCAAGGCCAGAAAATCGTTTTCACCAACGGCTGCTTCGACCTGCTGCATCTGGGCCACGTCGATTACCTGGAGAAGGCCCGTCAACTGGGCAACAAACTGGTGCTTGGCCTGAACACCGACAACTCCATCAGCCGTATAAAAGGACCGAGCCGGCCACTGCAAGACGAAATGTCACGGGCACGCATTATGGCATCCCTTTTGTTTATAGATGCAGTAGTGCTCTTCGATGAAGATACACCGCTAAACCTGATCACTGCGCTGCAACCGGACATACTGGTAAAAGGCGATGATTACGCGGTAGATCAGATTGTGGGGCACGAGGTAGTGGAGGCACGCGGGGGCGAGGTGAAAACTGTTCCGCTCGTAAAAGGTTACTCTACTACCAACATCGTAAAAAGGATAGAGAATTCAATTAAGTCTTAACAAGAGCAAGTATAAAAAACAATGGGTATATACATTATCGTTATCGCGTTTATGCTTTTGAGTATGGGTGTAAGTGCCCGTTTGAAAAGCAAGTTCAAGAAGTACTCCCAGACGCCGCTAAGCTCTGGCCTGACGGGCCGTGAGGTGGCGGAGATGATGCTGCATGACAACGGCATTACGGATGTGAAGGTGATGTCGGTGGCGGGCCGCCTGACAGACCACTACAACCCGGCTGACAAAACCGTGAACCTAAGTGAGTATGTGTACGAGGCGCGCAGCGCCGCCGCCGCCGCCGTGGCTGCCCACGAGTGCGGCCACGCCGTGCAGCACGCCAAGGCGTACAGCTTCCTGAAGTTTCGCTCGGCCATGGTGCCTGCGCTAAGCATCGCCTCGCGTTACATGCAGTGGATTATCCTGATCGGTATCTTCATGCTGCAGACAACGCCTGTTCCGTTAACAATAGGTGTAGCGCTGTTCGGCCTGACCACGCTCTTCAGCTTCATTACGCTGCCGGTGGAGTTTGACGCCAGCAAGCGTGCCCTGGCTTGGATTGACGAGCGGGGCATTGTAACGTCGCAGGAGCATGGCATGGCAAAGGACGCCTTGAAATGGGCTGCCTTAACCTATGTGGTGGCGGCTTTGGGCTCACTGGCTACGCTGTTGTACTACGTGTCGTTGCTGATGGGCCGCCGCGACTAGTGCCGGTGTATTATCCTGAGATGAAGCTATAAAAAGCGCCGCCTGCAGCTGCAGGCGGCGCTTTTTGAATTTCATAATTTTGCACTCAATTAATTTTAGTTAAATCTTTCCTATAGATAAACACGCATGAATTTTCAACTAACTGAGGAACATCTGGCCGTACAGGCTGCCGCCCGTGATTTTGCACAAACAGAGCTTTTGCCCGGCGTAATAGAGCGCGATGAGCACCAGAAGTTCCCTGCCGAGCAAATCAAGAAAATGGGTGAGCTGGGCTTTATGGGTATGATGGTAGACCCGAAGTATGGCGGCGGCGGCATGGACACCGTTTCCTATGTACTGGCGATGGAGGAAATCTCTAAGGTGGATGCCTCTGCCTCTGTGGTGATGTCGGTAAACAACTCGCTGGTGTGCTGGGGCCTGGAGCATTTCGGCACGGAAGAGCAAAAGCAGAAGTACCTGACAAAGCTGGCGACCGGTGAAATAATCGGTGCGTTCTGCCTGTCAGAGCCCGAAGCCGGATCTGACGCGACCTCACAGCGCACCCTGGCCGAAGACAAAGGCGATTACTACCTGCTGAACGGCACCAAAAACTGGATCACGAATGGCAGCACGGCATCGGTATACCTGGTAATTGCCCAGACCGACGTGGAGAAAGGCCACCGCGGCATCAATGCCCTGATTGTGGAGCGTGGCATGGAGGGTTTTGAAATAGGATTGAAGGAGAACAAACTCGGCATCCGCGGCTCTGACACGCACTCGCTTATGTTCACGGACGTGAAGGTGCCGAAGGAGAACAGAATCGGCGAGGACGGCTTTGGCTTTAAGTTTGCCATGCAGACGCTTGCCGGTGGGCGTATCGGTATTGCCTCTCAGGCATTGGGAATTGCCTCCGGTGCCATGGAGCTTGCCCTGAAGTACTCAAAAGAGCGCAAGGCATTTGGTGTGGAGATTGCAAAGCACCAGGCAATACAGTTTAAACTGGCCGACATGGCTACCAACATCGAGGCCGCCCGTATGCTTTGCCTGCAGGCAGCTTACCACAAAGACCAGCACATGGATTACACCAGATCCGGGGCAATGGCTAAGCTATATGCCTCTAAGGTGGCCATGGAAACGACTGTGGAAGCAGTGCAAATTCACGGCGGTTACGGATTCGTAAAAGAGTACCATGTAGAGCGTTTGATGCGCGATGCCAAGATCACACAGATCTATGAGGGAACATCAGAGATACAAAAAATAGTAATTTCGAGAGATTTGCTTAAGTAAAATTGGCACTAATATCCTGTGGTTGTGTGTTTTAGCATATAGATAGTCTTTATTGAATTAAAATTTATTTTTCAAACGTAATTTGAATTTTATAAAGATATCCTTAGCTTTAGGCCAAAATTAAAGGGATTTAGTATAAAAGTTAGTTGGTTAACACACATGGAAGATTACAATAAGATTATTGAATCGCTTGGGGTGCGATTCATTAAAAGTAAAAATCTAGTGTTGCAACAGCCGTTTACGGTGCGCAACTACTATGATGTAGGCAATAATCTGATCCTGCTCCACAAGGGCAGCATCTTCTTTGGCGACGAGGAACAAATGGTAGAAGAAGGGGAACTTCTATTCGTTCCGGGTGGCCGAAGCACAAAGATTACCTACGGTCCGTCTAATGGTGGCAGATCCATCACAAACGACGACCTGATCACGAACAGAGAGAAGTTCTACAGAAGCAATAACGATCTGGACCTGATTGGCGATGCGGAAGAGAGCCACAGCTATGTAAGTTTCGAGGCGAAGGTATTCGACTCGGTTAACTTCTTTGCTTCGCTTGACCTGCCCGCCTTCCTGATCTCTAACAACAACAAGCTCGCCAACCTGGTGATTAAAGTGGTGGAAGAGAACATGCAGGAACTGCCGGGCAAGGAGCGTTTGATCAACCTCTACACCGAGCAGATCGTGGTGGAGATTGTGCGCCACATTCTGAGAAACAGAATGTTTGTGGAGCAACTCGCTACAAACAGCACGTACTTTAAGGATCCGCGCCTCATCGACCTGTTCAACTACATTAAGGAGAATATCGGTGGCGACCTGTCAAACAAGGTGCTGTCGAATGTAGCCAATGTGTCGGAGGATTATGTAGGCCAGTACTTCAAAATGCTGACAGGCATCAACCCTCAGGATTATATTGAGTACCAGCGCATGGAGCGTGCGGTATTCCTGCTGCGCACAACCAAGAAAAGCATCCGCGAGATCGGTAAGGAAGTCGGTTACAAAGACACGGCTTACTTCTGCCGCCGCTTTAAGATGATGTTCGGTATACCTGCCGGCAAGATGCGCCGCCGCGAATCAGCGACGAATATCTAAGGTTACGTTATACGAAGAGACAAGGGAAGAGACCTCGGCCAGAAAGCCGGGGTTTTTTTCTATGTGGTTGCCAATCACGATCACGTCAGCGCCAGCCTCCAGTGCGATGGCTGCTTTTTCGGTGTTGTTGATGCCTCCGCCCACTACCAGAGGCAGGTCCACAGCTTCGCGCACGGCTGCAATCATTTCGGGTGCAATGGGTTTTTTAGCACCGCTGCCACCATCCATATAAATGTACTGCAGGCCCAGCAACTCACCAGCCATGGCGGTGCAGGCGGCAATGGCCGGTTTGTCGTAAGGTATGGGCATAGTGCCGCTCATGTAGGAGGCGGTCGTTTGCCTGCCGGTATCAACCAGCATATAGCCGGTAGGGTACACCTCGAGTCGGCTGGCCTTTAGCATGGGGGCCGACACTACGTGCTGGCCGATGAGAAAATCCGAATTGCGGCCGGAAATGAGGGAGAGCAGCAGAATACCGTCCGCCTGCGCGTCGATGTGCTGGCTGTTGCTCGGGAAAAGGATAACGGGAATGGTACTGTGCGCCTTGAGCAGGTGGATAATTGCCGCCTGGTTCTGGGAGGTGACAAGGCTTCCGCCAACGAAGAAAAAGTCCACCGGGTGGGTTTCGCTAAGGGCAATAAGGTTCAGGCAGGAAGCCTCCGTCAGGTTGTCGGGGTCGAGCAGAACGGCAAAATACTTCCTGCCTGCACTATTGGGCTTTGTGTTTGCGTAAACGTGTTTAAAAGGCATCCTTCTCCGGAACGATATACTCAGTTGTCTCTATTTCTGTGACCTCTACCACAGGCGTAGCTGCAATATCGTCATTTTCAGAGACACTCTGTAAGTAATCCTCCAGCTTTTTAGTTGCGTATACCACTACCAGCGCCAAGGCCTGTTGCTGCAGCGCCTTGCCCACGCTGGAGGTCAGAAAGCTGCCAGCCTTTTTTTTAGCGCTTTGCTGCTCTTCCCGCTGCTCCACCTGCTCGGTTGGCATGAAAAACTCATCGTCCTGCTGGTGGTAGATCACTGTTTTGTCGCGGGAGGCAGAGGCGCTCGCAATATGCATGTCCGACAGGTCGGCATCGTGCTTTTTGCCTCTCTTCTTGCGGTTTTTTTCCGCTTTAGATTTCTCCTTGTCCTTGCCGCCGCCCGAGAACATGCGCTTTACCAGCAGGCCCGCCAGCAGCACACCGCCGGCCATAGCCACTTTCTTGCCAATTTCCTGGCCCTGGCTTTTGATCTGGTCCACGTCGCCCATCAAGGCATTTTTATACTCTTCTTTTTGTCGTTCCAGGAACTCGCGTTCGTTGTCAAACAAAGGGTTGGTTAATTCGCTCATACGTGTTTTTCTCGTTTGTCAGATTTATAGATGGTGTTGTCAAAAGCCTTATCGGCCACATTGTTGAATACCTTTTTATCAAGCCCTATTATAAGTATAATGAGAATGATCAGGTAGAAAAGCGCGATGATGCCGAAGCCCCAGAAGTGGCTGTCGAGGACATCGTTTAGCAGCAGGCCCAGGAAAATATTGAAGAAAATAAAGAACATGAAGCCAATCACGCCAAGCAGCACGCCGTGTATGGCACTTACAAAGACAGCTTTTAGCTTCTCTTGTATTTCCAATCGTATAATGTCTATGCGGGTATCAATGTACCCCATCATGTTCTCGATGATGTTGTTGCTGCGTTCGCTGTTTCCGTTATCTTGTAAGGCCATAGTTTTTGTTAGCTTTATTTTGATGCTTTTTTTGTATACGGGCGTAGTTATAAAAATATACGCAAAGTATATATGAATAAACCTGTAGTACGGAATTTGCTGTTTATTGTCGGGTTTTAGTTAAATTTAAAACTAACCATTTAGGATTTACCCCTGCTTGAGCGCTACTTATTACACTATACTTGGCATTAACCCCACGGCCTCGGCGCAGGAAGTGAAGGCGGCTTACAAGCGGCTCGCGCTGAAATACCACCCCGACCGCAACCCGGGGAACGCACACGCCGAAGAGCTGTTCAAACTCGTGAACACCGCCAACCAAACCCTGTCTGATCCGGGCAAGCGGGCGCTCTACGACATGCGCCTGCAGTACCAGCGTGAGCAACAGCGAAGGGCTGTGTACCATCAGGCCCACTACGAGCAGAGCCAGCAGTACTACGGCACAAGGCAGCCCGCCGGCGTATCGGAGCGGTACTATAAGCCGAGGCAGCAGGTGCGCCACAACCGCTTCTCCCGCAAAGACTGGTACATCAGCGCTGCTTTTGTGGGTGGCATACTGCTGTTCAGCCTCCTGTTGAAAACAGTGATGGACCACGTGTCAGGCGAAGACAAGTATAAAACCGCCCTGGCCTATATGGCGGACGGGAAGTACAGCAGTGCGCATACCTTGCTGAGCGATGCGATACACTTCATACCGGACCATGCCGGCGCCTACGAGGCCCGTGCCTCCATTAACCTGGAGGTAAACGAGAATTATGAGCAGGCGCTGCGTGACCTGAACCAGAGCATAGCCCTGCAGGAAAAGCCACCGGCGCACCTGTTTTACATGCGGGGGCGCAGCTACAAAAACCTGGAGCAGTACGGGCAGGCAGAGCACGACCTGACCACCGCTCTGCGCCTGAACCCCACCCTTTGGCTGGCCTATCTGAAGCGGGGGGAGGTGCGCCTTTTTTACCTGCAAAAGCAGGAGGCCGCCATCGCAGACCTGACTAAGTTTCTGAGCCAGAGTAGCCCCGGAGAACTACGGGTGGAGGCGCTTACCTACCGCGGGTTCGCCTATTACAGGCAGGGGCAGAGCAAGAAATCGGAGCAGGATTACCGGGCGGCGCTTGCCGAAGACAAAGACAACGGGCGGCTCTACTACCTGCTGGGGCGTACTGAAATGGAACTGCAGCAGCAACCGGATTCCGCCTGTGCGCACTTTTCGCAGGCCTACCAGCTTGGTTATTCTGCCGCCTTGCAAGAGCTGCGCACCAACTGCCCGTAAGTATAAGCTGAAAAAAAATACTTTGCGGCCTGTGTAAGTTACTTAAACGCTGAAGATGCACCAATGTAGGTCCGCAGCAGGGGGTGAATCCCGCTCTAGAGCAGCGCCTAAATGGCACTGGTGCAAAGCCTACAAAGCGGTGCTCCCAAGTATGGCATTGCCTCATCAAGTATAAATTGATGGCTAATTTAAAAGCCCAGGACGTGCTGCCGGTAACAGTCCAGCCAGTCAAGTATGATGTGGATGACAAGGCCGAGCCCTATTAGTCTTGTTTTGGGGATAAAGGCCAGCAGAATGTACAGTGGAATTAGCCAGTAGGCGTGCAGCAGGTGGTAACCGACACTGCACCGGTTGGGGTCCAGAATGCGGTCAGCCAAAAGATGATCCAGGTCTATAAGTAAGCCGGCCAGCATAAGCAGGGTTGCCCGCCTGAACTCGGCCCGGAAGAAAAACCAGGCAACCGCCAAAGGCACCAGTAGGTGCAGAAAGAGGTGAAGTGCAAATCCAAGGTTCATGCTTGATGCAGTTTTTAAAGCTTTTGATGAGGTGCCGCCCCATACGCACACAGCCCAACAACAGAAGTATATGCTATCCGTGCTGCATGCTGAACAGGCTTGAACAGCAGGCCCATTGTCAAGTGTTTTGCCTATACGTAATTTCTTCGGCAGCGGCGCCCGAGGTTTCTGGCAAGCAGCTGTCCCCTTTCGCTGAAGTAAGCGTTCACGAGGTGCGGCGCCTGCAATGTATGCCTTTGTTGCTTCTTTAGAGTTGCGCGGCTATGTTCTGCAGATTTCTGAAGGTGCTGTTGAGGTTCTGGTAAGTGCATGCCCGGAAAAGGAAGGCAACAGACCCGCCGGGCAGCCCGTTAAATGAGCGGCAGCGCTTAAAGGGAGGGCATGTTCTGGACTAACAAAACACTTTGCAGGCTGTTAAATGCAGGAGTAAAGGGGTGTAAAACAGAAAACCCCCACGCTTTGGCATGAGGGTTTTTGTGGTGATGATTGGAATCGAACCAACGACACAAGGATTTTCAGTCCTTTGCTCTACCAACTGAGCTACATCACCAGCTCTTGTTGTGTCCCTTTCCGTAAGGGTATGCAAAAGTAGCAACTAACTTTTAAGGTGCAAACATTCTTGAGAAAAATATTTTAAAATATAGCTTCTGGATACATTTTACGCATAATCCTGCTATATTTATGTACAAATTAGTATGTATAACGAATAATTTGCCGTGGTAATAGGACTGGAAAATATCATCTTCTTAATTGTGGCGGCCATCGGAATTGGCCTTTTTGTGTGGCAGATCAGCAAGATACGCAAGAACGTGCTGATGGGCCGTAATGTGGAGTTGGCCGACAATACTTCAGAGCGCATCAACAAAACTCTTTTAGTGGCCTTTGGGCAGCAGAAGATGTTTAAACGCCCGCTGCCAGCTGTGCTGCACCTGTTTGTGTACGTAGGCTTCCTGGTGATCAACATTGAGGTGATCGAGATCCTGATCGACGGCATCTTCGGCACGCACCGCATACTTGGTTTTGCCGGTATCCTCTACAGCGGCCTGATGTTTATAAACGAGATACTGGCGGCGCTGGTGATTGTTGCCTGCGCCATGTTCCTGTGGCGCCGCAATGTAACTAAGGTGCCACGCCTGTCAAAAGGTGTGGAGATGCGGGCATGGCCAAAGATGGATGCCAACATCATCTTGGTCGTGGAAATCGTGCTGATGCTGGCGCTCTTCGCGTTCAACATATCAGACCTGAAACTGGCGCAGTTGCGTGGCACGCATGTGGCTGGGGCTTACCCAATTAGCTCCCTGTTTGTAAATGCGCTGGGCAGCGATCCTGAGTCCCTGCACATCATAGGCCGCGTTGGCTGGTGGTTCCACATTATCGGCATTCTGGCATTTATGAACTACCTGCCGAGCTCCAAGCACTTCCACATCATCATGGCTTTCCCGAACGTGTACTTCTCTAAGCTGTTGCCGAAGGGTAAGTTTACCACCAACCCGGCTATCACCACAGAAATAAAGGCCATGCTCGACCCTAGCTTTCAGCCGCCGGCCCCGGAGGTAGATGCAGCGGGTAACCCGGTAATGCAGCGTTTCGGCGCCAAGGATGTGGAGGACCTGACCTGGAAGCAGCTGATGGATTCCTATACTTGTACCGAGTGCGGCCGCTGTACAGACGTGTGCCCGGCTAACATGACAGGCAAACTGCTGTCGCCGCGTAAGATCGTGATGGACACCCGCGACAGGATGGAGGAAAAAGGAGAGCACCCGGCTATTTTTGCCCCAAACCACTACAAGGAGATGGGCGTGGAGCGCGTAGACACGACGGAGGAGAATACCTTGCTGCGCGGCTACATTACACCTGAGGAGTTGTGGGCCTGTACTTCCTGCAACGCCTGTGTGGAGGCCTGCCCGGTTAACATAGACCAGCTATCCACCATCATGGACCTGCGCCGCTTCCTGGTGCTGGAGGAGTCTGCCGCGCCGGCATCGCTCAATGCCATGTTCACCAACATTGAAAACAACGGAGCACCTTGGGCCTTCTCCCCGTCAGACCGCTTTAACTGGGCCGACGAACTGTACGTGCCTTCGAAGAATTAAGAATTAAGAATTAGAAATTAAGAATTAACGTAGTTGGGCCAGGGCAATAGGTTGTCGCTGCCATACCTGCAAATTACCAAGTTTTGAGTCTTATGTCTTGATACTTGTGTTTATTCAAAAACCAGATGGAAGAAAATAAAAGATTAGTGAAAGTGCCTACCATGGCGGAAATGGCTGCCAATGGCGAGGAGCCGGAGATCCTGTTTTGGGTAGGCTGTGCAGGCTCTTTCGACGACCGTTACAAGAGAGTGACGCGCTCGTTTGTGCAGATACTGGAGCACGTGGGAACAAAGTATGCTGTGTTGGGCACCGAAGAAAGCTGCACCGGCGATCCGGCCAAGCGCGCAGGCAACGAATTCCTCTTCCAGATGCAGGCCATCACCAACATTGAGGTGCTGAATGCCTACAACATCAAAAAGATTGTAACGGCTTGCCCGCATTGCTTCAACACCATCAAAAACGAGTATCCGGATTTGGGTGGGAACTACGAGGTGATTCACCACTCCACCTTCCTGCAGCAGCTGGTGAATGAGGGCAAGGTGCGCGTGAAGGATGGCGAGAGCTTTAAAGGCCGCCGCATTACGTTCCACGACTCCTGCTACCTGGGCCGCGCCAACGACATTTACGAAGCGCCGCGCGATGTGCTGGCTGCCCTCGATGCCGACCTGGTGGAGATGAAGCGCGTGCGGGCCAATGGCCTTTGCTGCGGTGCCGGTGGCGCCCAGATGTTTAAGGAGCCGGAGCCAGGCAACAAGGACATCAACATCGAAAGAACAGAAGAGGCCCTGGTCACCCTAGGTGCCGGCGAAGGCGTAATTGCCACAGCCTGCCCTTTTTGCATGGTGATGATGAACGACGGCGTGAAAAACAAGGACCAGGAGGACAACGTAAGAGTTTTTGATATTGCTGAGCTGATTGCCCAGGCGGAGGGGCTTTCTAAATAAATTGTTTCATTGTTGTTCTCTACATGTTGTGAGCTGACAATTTAACAAGCAACAATTCAACCATTAACTATGTACATTCCGTTTAGCGAATTGCCCCCACAGGCGCGCCTATGGGTTTACCAGGCCAACCGCCCGTTTACGGAGGCAGAACAGGCTGAAATAAAACCACTTCTGGAGCGTTTTGCTACAGAGTGGAGTAGCCACGGCAAAGGCCTGCAAGCCTCAGCTGAGCTGCTGCACGACCGCTTCCTGGTGCTGGCCAACAACGAGGATGCCACCGCCGCCAGCGGCTGCTCCATCGATGCGTCGGTTAAGTTTGTGAGAGAGCTGGAGCAGCGATTCAGCGTCTCTTTCTTCGACCGCACCCAACTGGCTTTCCTGAAAGATGAGCAGGTGCAGGTAGTGGGGATGCAGGAGCTGAAAGGCAAAGTGGCGGCTGGCGAAATAGATAAGAATACACTATACTACGATACATTGGTCAACAACTACGGAGACCTGCAGCAGGCGTGGCCCAAACCCGCCGGCAACAGCTGGCTCTCCCGGTATTTCTAACGCGGCTAACCTAACCATACGTCTTCATGCCACAACATAAGCCCTTGGCACCACTACTGAAACAGACAAGTGTTCTTTTGCTGTTCCTGTTCTTGCTCGCTTCCTGCGGAGCCGGCAAGTACCTAAGCAAAGGCGACAAGCGCTTTGGCGCGGAAGAGTATGAGCGCGCTATTGAGTACTACAAACAGGCGCTGGAAAGCAGCAAAAGCCCCGGTGAGGTAAACTACAAGATTGCCGAGTCTTACCGCCTCTCCAACCGCATTGCACAGGCAGAGCCCTACTACAAAGCCGCGCTGGATGCCAATTTCAGGAAAGAAGACACCTACTTTTACTATGCGCTGGCGCTAAAGGCCAATGGCAAGTATGAGGAGGCCATGCGCCAGGTACAGGACTACGTACGCGTAGGCACCAACCCGCAGCTTAAATCAATGGCAGCGCGTGAGCTGGAGAACCTGCAGCAGCTGGACGAGATACTGGGCATGAACCAGCGCTATAAAGTAGAAAACCTGGAGGCGCTGAATACGGAAGCCTCGGAATTCGCGCCATACTTGCTGGACAATCAACTCATTTTCTCCTCCACAAGGGGCGCAGGCAAAGAGTACTTGGGCAACGGCGAAGGGTTCCTTGATGTGTTTGCCACGACACTAACCGACTCTGCCGCTGAGATGGGGGGAGCCGTGCATAAGTATGAAGGCATCAACGTGGAGGGACTGCACGATGCGCTGGCCACCTTCACCAACAACGGCGGCACCATGGTATTTGCCCGTGGCAACGAAGGCACGAAAAAAGGCCGCCAGAACGTAGACCTGTTCGTGTCTCAGCGCCGCGCGGACGGCTGGACGGAAGCCAAGCCCATCAGCATAAACGATGCACAGGCATGGGATTCCTCTCCTGCTTTCTCACCGGATGGCAAAACCTTATACTTCTCCTCGAACCGCAGAGGTGGCCTCGGAGGCACCGATATTTATAAATCAACCCTGGATGATAATGGCCGATTCTCTAAGCCAGAGAACCTTGGCCCTGAAATAAACACACCGGGCAACGAAAGCTTTGTATCAGTGGGGCCTGATGGTACGGTTTACGTGGCCTCTGATGGCCTGCCGGGGTTAGGCAACCTTGACCTGTTCCGCATCGAAAATGGCAAGCCTGTAAACATGGGGCAGCCGATCAACTCACCGGGCGATGATTTTGGCATCTACCTGGCTGATGGGCAGTACGGCTTCTTCTCGTCGAATCGCGATGGCGGCAAAGGCGGCGACGACCTGTACCGTTTTGTGAAGAGCGACCGCAAGCAGGTGAATTTCTTTGTAGACGGCACCTTGTTTCAACAGCGTGAGGGCAAAGGCCAGCAGCGCACAGCCGTTGCAAACCATACTGTTACTTTACAGGATGAGCAGGGAAAGCAACTGCGCACCACTACCACCGATGCTAGCGGTCAGTTCACGTTCCCGCTTGACTCTGCCTCCACGTACTTCCTGCTAGCCGAGAAGCCCGGCTTCTTTACGGCCCGCCAGCGCATCACTACCATTGGCAAAATGCCCGCCCAAGATCAGCTAACGCAGGAGGTGAACGATGTGCGCCTGACAGCAACGCTGGTGCTGAACGAGATCGTGAAGGAAAAAGCTATCGTGCTGGAGAACATTTTCTACGACTTCGACAAGGCCAATATTCGTCCGGATGCCGCTTTGGAGTTGGATAAGCTGGTGCAGATACTAAAAGACAACCCGGGCATTTCAATTGAGCTAAGCTCACACACCGACGCACGCGGCAGCGATGTGTATAACCTGGACCTGTCGCAGCGCCGCGCCGAGTCAGCCGTGGAGTACATCATCTCGCAGGGCATCGACCGCTCCCGCATCACAGCCAAAGGCTACGGCGAAACACGCCTGGTGGTGAAAAACGCCAAAACAGAGGAAGAGCACCAGCGCAACAGACGTACAGAATTTAAAGTTGTGCGTATACAGGAGTAATCAGTGTAGCGCTAAAATAGAAGAGAGCCGCATAAGTTTATACTTGTGCGGCTCTCTTTTTTAGGTCTGAATCAGGATCTACAGGATGCCGTTCCTAAAGTTCACAGACCATTTCAGAGCAAGTATGAAATCTGCAATTGCTCAAAAGGCCTCGCGGTGTCTTCAGACCCGTGAGCGTCTGGTGGATCAGCTGCTCCAACGCCCGTTCATCCTGCCAATCCTAAAATCCTGTAAATACTGATTCAAACAACGTTCTACTTCCGCAGAGTATACTTTAACCCGATGCCGAAGGTGCTGGCACGAGAGCCGTTAACGGCATCAAAGGAATGGGTATTGAAGCCGGTAACAACGTAGCGGTAATCCAGGGAAACGGCCAGCGGCAGCTTGCGGAAGGCATATTCCACGCCCACAGAGCCTAACAAAACAGCATGCGTCTCCATGACCTGCCTCTCTCCAAACCGATCTTTTGTACTACCGACGGCACCGATGCCCAGACCAGCGTAAGGGCGCAAGCGGCTTGAGGTGAGTAACTGCGGCTGCCAGAGGTAGTGCAGGGAGGCCTGGTAAGCACCTTGGTAATTCCACTGGCCCACTTGTAGCTCCAGGGCAGACTGCGGACGGATAAAATGCTTGATCCTAATTTCAGGAGTGAGGCCTGAGGGACCAGCAACTGAAGCACGAAAGCCGATGGAGGTATTGTAGGGTGCGGTTGCCTGTGGTTTGGAAGTAGGCGTGTCTTGTGCCAGCGCGGGAGTGGCAAACAGGGCGATGGCCCCCAGTAGCGGGAGCAGGAGTTTGTTTTTCATAGCTACGTTTAGTTATTGTTATACTTCTATATTTACCGACCCCTATAAGTATAGAAACGTTGCATGTGCTGCGGGTTTGTCTCTGCCAGTTGATGCTTGTTATTCAAAGACTCCGGCTCCTGCTGCGGGCCTCCTGTGTCTCCACAAGTATAGCGGGGCATCTAAATAGCCGAATAAATGGCCTTTGCTGTCGGGAATGCCATTCCGTTTCTTAAATTTGTAGGCAAACCATCCAGAGCTATGGAAAATAGATATTTGCGCCGCGGCGTTTCCGCTTCAAAAGAAGATGTGCACAACGCCATCAAGAACATCGACAAGGGGCTTTTCCCAAAGGCATTCTGCAAAATCATACCTGATATACTTACCGGCGACGAGGCGTACTGCGCCATCATGCATGCCGACGGCGCAGGTACCAAATCATCGCTGGCTTACATGTACTGGAAAGAAACCGGCGATCTGAGCGTGTGGAAAGGCATTGCGCAGGACGCTGTAGTGATGAACACCGATGATTTGCTGTGCGTGGGTGCCACCGATAACATCCTGCTGTCCTCCACCATTGGCCGCAACAAGAACCTGATTCCGGGCGAGGTGATTGCAGCCATCATCAACGGCACCGAAGAAGTGCTGCAGATGCTGCGCGACAACGGCATGGGTATTTACAGCACCGGCGGCGAAACGGCTGACGTGGGTGACCTGGTGCGTACTATTATTGTAGACAGCACCGTAACCGCCCGCATGCGCCGCGACGAGGTGATCTCAAACCATACAATTCAGCCTGGCGACGTGATCGTGGGCTTCGCGTCTTTCGGCCAAGCCACGTATGAGACGGAGTATAATGGCGGCATGGGCAGCAACGGCCTTACCTCGGCCCGCCACGATGTGTTCCATAAGTACCTGGCAGCCTCTTACCCCGAAAGCTACGACCATGAAGTGCCCGCCGATTTGATCTATTCGGGCAACTGCCGGCTGACGGATGTGGACAAGGAAACAGGGATGGAGATTGGCAAGCTGGTGCTATCACCAACCCGTACCTACGCGCCCATCGTGAAAGCCATTCTGCAGGAGCACCGGCAGCACATCCACGGCATGGTGCATTGCAGCGGCGGGGCGCAGACTAAGGTGCTGCATTTTACGGATAAGGTACACATCATTAAAGACAAGCTGTTCCCGGTGCCGCCGTTGTTCCGCATTATTCAGGAGCAAAGCCAGACGGATTGGAAAGAGATGTACAAGGTCTTCAACATGGGCCATCGCCTGGAAATCTACCTGCCGGAGGAGTACGCGCAGGACTTGATAGACATCTCCCAAAGCTTTGGGGTGGAGGCGCAGATCATCGGCAAGGTGAAGAAGAGCGACAAGAACGAACTTACCATTCGCAGCAAGCAGGGCGAGTTTCATTACGAAGGCTAAGCTACTTTATACTTATACTTTACAAGAGCCACAGGCACCGCGCCTGTGGCTCTTTTGTTTGAGGAGCTATGGCTCAAGTATAGCGTAATCTTGCTGCCCCTATCTTTTAGGGGCAACCATGGCAGGCTTGAAGGTTATGCAGGGTTAGCGTTTGCCTGACCACATGTTACAAACTGGGTTAAAAATACCTTGTGTTTATACATTGGTTTTTCGATGTTTAGGGAAACATACTTAGTTCCATCTACTTACGAAAACAAACATCTGCTCGTGAAAACACTACTACTGTCCCTTCTCCTCTTATTATCCGCGCTAGCTGCAGCAGTGCAGGCACAGCCAACTGCCAAAGACACGACCGAGGCCAAACGATTCTATATTGGCGCTACCGCCACCACAATGGGCTATAACGTCAAGTATAGGGAGGAGCCCAAAGGTGGGGACATTCATACCCGCGGCGTGCTGAACATGGGCTACAGGCTGAGCAAAAGAGCAAGGGTGCAGGTAGGGGTATCGTACGGTACAGCTAATACATACAATGATGTTGTGTATGTAGAGGCCGAGGACAAGCTGATTTTTTATGATGAGGTGTCCCGTTCCAGGGGTATTGCTGTTCCAATCACAGGGGAGTATATTCTGCTGTATCCTTTCAGGCGGTTGCAACTCTACGGAACGGCCATGCTTACGCCCGTTTACAGCACAACCCGGGTAAAGAAAACAGAACGGCGGGAAGAGGAGTCCACTGTTACGTATGATGAACAGGCCTCAGGCTTCAGTGCGTCGCTGTCAGCCGGGTTTGGCCTCGGCTATCCTGTAAGCAAACGGCTGGACGCTTACTTCAACTACTACATGATCAGTAGGGACTTTCACAGAAACCTGAGGAGAAGAGACGAGTACCCGTACCCGGGGTCTCTGGCAATAGGGCTTAACTACAATTTCAACCTAAAGCGGGAGAAGTAAGGCGCTTTAAGAAAATCAAACTGGCATAATAATTGGCTTTGCTCAAGTATAAGCGAAAACCTATACTATCATGAGAAAGCTTCTACTTCCGTTCCTGCTTGTGCTGCTGGCGTTGCCGGTTTGGGCACAGGCTTCCATACTTACCTTCACTGCCGAGCGCGGCGAATATTTTCAGGTAGCCGTTAATGGGCAAGCCATTAACCGCACCGCCTCCAACTATGTGCGCATCAATCACCTGCGGCCGGGAAGGCATTACGTGGAGGTGAAGGTGAGGAGCCGCCATGGCCTGTACAAAATGGGGCAGCGCGTGTTTGTGCCCGAAGGAGTGGAGGCAAATTACGGCGTGCGCACCATGGGCCGGAGCGGCAAAGCTTACCTGAGGCTGCTCAGCGAAGTACCGCTGGCCCCGGTGGTGGTGGTGCCGGCTCCGCTGCCGCCGCTCTACCCAGATTATCATCGCCACGACGACTACTGCGGCCACGACCGTTACGATGAAGACCGTTACGACCCTGTGCCGCCGCGCCACAACGACGGTTACTACGGCAACTGCCGCAACCTGCTTTCCGGCCGCGAGCTGGAACGCCTCATCGACACCATGCACAGCCGCGACTTTGAGAGCACCAAACTTAGCATTGCCCGCGATGCCCTTCGCAACAGCAGCATCATGGCTGAGGGTCTGAAGCGCCTGCTCCAGCAGTTCGACCACGAGAGCTCCCGGGTGGAGTTAGCCAAGTATGCCTATGAATCGGTTTGCGATAAAGACCGCTTCTACTACATCTACGACATCTTCCGCTTCGACAGCAGCGTGCGGGAACTGGAGGAGTATACTTCCCGAAGAAGATGAGTCGGAGTTAGATAGTTAGAAAGTGAAAAGGCCGCTCTGGAGCATGAGTCCAGAGCGGCCTTTATATTTTATCAGAAGTTGAGTAAAAATTCACTCAATCACTAATTCAAAATTCAATTATTCAAAATTACCTCAACCTGTCCACGGACCGAACCAGGTTTTCGTCGCGCCGGATGAAGCGGTTGGCCAGGGCGTTGAGCAGCAGGCCCAGCACCGGCATAAAGAAGCCGGCCTGGTAGTCGCCGTTTTCGGGGCTGTTTACCATTTCAGCGCCCACGTAGGTGGCGTAGTAGAAGGTGGTGCCTAGTAGGGCAGCAAGTACAAGTGTGTTCAGCAAGCCCATTTTCATCTGGTTCAGGCGGCTTTTAAACTGAAAGATCTCGTATACGGCCACAACCGCGGCGGCAATTGCCAGCATGCCAATGGCAAAAGCGCCCTGTGGCGGAATGGAGCCGGCAGAAGTAGGGTCGCCCGCTGCGTCGAGGAAGTATGACTTGAGGTTCCAGGCAGTGAGCACCACTGTTTCGCCGGAGGTGGCATCTGTGCCCGACCACAGCGGCAGGAACAGCATACAGACCATGGCGATAGCGAGCAGGGCCAGAAATACGGTTTGAATTCTTTGTATCATAGTAGCGTTAATTTAACTTGCAAAGAGATGCAAAATTAGACAAAGACCTGTAAAACTAAAATTTAGATGTACACTGCTTATATAGTTGATATTTTAAGAACACCAGTCGGCAAGTTTGGAGGCGCTCTCAGCAGCGTTCGCCCCGACGATATGGCCGCGCTGGTGCTAAGAGAAATAATGGTCCGCAACCCAAACCTCGACCCTGCCCTGATTGAGGAGGTGGTGCTGGGAGCAGCCAACCAGGCCGGCGAAGATAACCGCAACGTGGCGCGCATGGCCTTGCTGCTGGCGGGCTTGCCGCAGGAAATAGGCGGAGTAACCGTTAACCGCCTCTGTGCCTCAGGGCTGCAGTCCATCATGGATGCCTCCCGTGCCATTAGCTGTGGCGACGGCGACGTATACCTGGCAGGCGGTGTGGAAAGTATGACGCGTGCGCCCTTTGTGATGGGCAAGGCCGAAACCGCTTACAGCCGCACCGCAGAAATTTACGATACTACTATCGGCTGGCGCTTCATTAATGAGAAACTGTCGAAGCTGCACTACCCGTTCGGGATGGGAGAGACGGCGGAGAACGTTGCGGAGCGTTACGGCATTTCACGTGAAACCCAGGACGAGTTTGCACACCAGTCGCAGGTAAAGTATAAAGAGGCGGCAGAGCAGGGCAAGTTCCGCAACGAGATTATACCAGTGGCCATTCCGCAGCGCAAAGGCGACGACATTATCTTTGATACCGACGAGCACCCGCGCCTTTCTACCGTGGAGAAGCTAAACTCGCTCAGCCCAGCCTTTAAGAAAGACGGTTCTGTGACGGCAGGCAATTCCTCAGGTATAAACGATGGCGCGGCAGTTTCTATCATTGTAAGCGAGGAGATGCTCAAGCGCTACAACCTGACTCCAATGGCACGCGTGGTTTCCGCTGCCGTTGCGGGCGTGGACCCGGCCCACATGGGCATCGGCCCGGTAACGGCCACACAAAAAGCCTTGAAACGTGCCGGACTAAGTATAAACGACCTTGACCTGATCGAGCTGAACGAAGCTTTCGCCTCCCAGGCCGTTGCCTGTATGCGCGAACTGGAGCTCGATCCTGCGAAGGTGAACGTAAACGGCGGCTCGATTGCGATTGGCCACCCACTTGGCGCCAGCGGTACCCGCATCTCTGCCACGCTGCTGCACGAAATGAAGCGCAGAGCAGAAGCCCGTTACGGTTTAGCGACCATGTGTGTAGGCGTAGGGCAGGGCGTAGCTGTGATTTACGAGAAAGTATAAATTTATTGTAATATAACAAAAAAGCCCTTCTGTAGCCGCAGAAGGGCTTTTTTGTGGCCGTTGAAAAGTTTGTATCAAATTGCAATATAGCTTGCCGGTTGTTTTGGCACCACGTTTGTAATTACAAGCCTGAACCTAAAAACAACGCGCATGAAAAAGCTACTTACACTCGCATTAATGCTTTCGTTTGCTTTTGCCGGGCAATCTGCCATGGCCCAGGGAAACGGTAACGGCAAGGGAAAAGGTAAAGCCAAGGGGAAGCCATCATTTGTAGATGAAAAGCACCGGGCACATGCCGAATGGAAGCGCGATAAAGAAGAAGAAAAGGAATACAGAAAGCGCACCAAGGCCTACGAAAAAGAGGATGACATCCGTGGCGAGCGCAGAGATGATAAAAAAAGAGATGATGAACGTTGGGAGCGTAGGGAAGATGAGCAGCGCCGAACCGATAGAAGCCGCAGAGACGAAAACCGCTCCATAAAGGATATCATCCTGGATGGTGTTGGGGCCGGACAAGGGCAGCGGAATTAATATCTCTGACACGAAGGGTAAGAAACCCGCAGGCACCTGTGCTTGCGGGTTTTATTTTTATCTTTGCCGCATGCGGTACTTCTTAGAGATAGCCTACGACGGCACCCGGTTTCACGGGTGGCAGGTGCAGCCCAACGCCCTCACGGTGCAGGAGGTGCTGGAGGATTGCCTGGGCAAAGTGCTGCGCGAGCCGATCAGCACCACCGGCAGCGGCCGCACCGACACCGGCGTGCATGCCAGTCAGCAGTTCGTGCACTTCGATACAGCCCAGCAACTGGATCTACAGCAACTAGTCTACCGCCTTAACCGTATTCTCCCGGCTGATATTTCTGCTAGCAACCTGTTTCTGGTGCCAGATGAAGCGCACGCCCGCTACGATGCCTTTGCCCGCACGTACCACTATCACATCACGCTTCATAAAAACCCTTTCAAGAAATACTACGCCTGGTACCACAGCCGTGCACTGGATGTGGAAAAGATGAACGAGGCGGCGGCCATACTTCTACGACAGGAGGATTTTACCACCTTCAGCAAAGTGAAAGGCGATACCAAGCACTACCGCTGCGACATGTATGAGGCGGTGTGGCGTCAGGAGGGAGAGGAACTGATCTTTACCATCCGAGCCAACCGGTTTTTGAGGGGCATGGTGCGCTTGATTGTAGGCACGCTGGTGGATGTGGGCAAAGGCAAGCTAACCGTGCAGGCATTTGAGCAGGCAGTGACAAGTATGGACAGAAGCAAGTCGAGCGGGGCAGCGCCATCCGAAGGCTTGTACCTGGCGAAAGTGGAATATCCGCCATATATTTTGACGCCATCAATATAGTTGAAGTATAAGCGCTGTAGTTTTGGCCTATTCAGGTGAACCCACCCCTAGCCCCTCCGAGGAGGGGAATTTACCTCACCCCAACCCTTCCCTTTATCGAGGGCCCCAACCCCCAAAATAGGAGAGGGAGTGCTGCTTACTGTAGTTCAACCGCCCCCGCCTTATCCAAGGAGGGGAGTTATTCGCAGTAATGTAAACATCCCCCTACCCCCTTCAAAGGGGGACTTAGCCTTCATTGCATAAAAAACTTTTGCTACCTGAACCAATTCCAGTCCTTGGGTTGAGCGCCTTTGGAGTTTTTCGGTCCCGCGGAGCGGGACTGCGATGCGTCAGCGAGCAAAGAAAAGGTCCCAGCGCGATGCCCGAGTACGGGGCCCCGCGGCCGTGAGCGCTCCAAAGCCGGAGGTGAAACAATGGGCATTTGGGAACTAGAGGATGAACGGAAGCTAGAAAGAGTAGCTTGTAAAAAGGTGTAGAAAGCAGCAGCAGTAGCAAGTATAAGTTGCACAAAGAAAGGAATTCGAGGCGCGAAAACAGACTCATGAGCGACTAAAGCGTGTTTTGCCTAAAGTTTTTCCGGGTGCTGTACCTACACATAAATCCTGATCCAAAACCATTAACTTTACAATCGGTTTAACATAGACGCACGTAAAGAAGAAATCGTGTGCGACAGCGTTTATACTTGGATCCCTATTAGCAGAAACAAACTTTTGGAAGATACCCCTAAAAATACAGGTAAAGTATTCGATTCTGATGTGCTGAAGCGGCTGTTTACTTTTGTGAGGCCCTACATCAGAACATTTTACTTTATCATATTCCTCACTTTTGCCTCGGCCGTGCTGGCCGCGCTGCGCCCCTTTCTGATTCAGTACACGGTAGACAACGAGATTCTGAACAACGACTGGGAGGGCCTGAACCGCATGTTCGTAGTTTTGGGCGTGCTGCTGGTGGTGCATGCCATTGTGCAGTACCTCCATACGTACTTCGCAGGTTGGCTGGGCCAGAACGTGGTGCGCGACATCCGCATCAAGCTTTACCGCCACATACTGGACCTGCGCCTGAAGTTTTTCGACCGAACGCCCATTGGTACCCTGGTAACCCGCAACGTGTCGGACGTGGAAACGCTTTCGGATGTGTTCAGCGAGGGACTGGCTGCGATGATTGGCGATATCCTGCAGCTGGTGTTTATACTTGGTTTCATGTTTTACATTGACTGGGAACTGGCCTTGGTAAGCCTATCCACCTTCCCGCTCATGATCATCAGTACCTATATCTTCAAGGAAAAAATAAAGGCAACATTTCAGGAGGTGCGCACGGCGGTGGCGCGGCTAAACTCATTTGTGCAGGAGCATATCACGGGCATGAGCATCGTGCAGATCTTCAACAACGAGAAGCGTGAGATGGACAAGTTCAAGGAGATCAACAAAGAGCACACCCGCGCCAACATCCGCTCGGTGCTGTACTACTCTGTTTATTTCCCGATTGCAGAGATCATCGGAGCGGCTGGCCTGGGTTTGCTGGTGTGGTACGGTGCTTACGGTGTGGTGGAGGACGAAACCTCGCTGGGTACGCTGATGGCCTTTATCATGTACATCCAGATGTTCTTCCGCCCGATCCGCCAGATCGCCGACCGTTTTAACACGCTGCAGCTGGGTGTGGTAAGCACTGAGCGCCTGATGCGTCTGCTCGATAGTAAAGAGATGATTGCCGACAACGGCAGCTATGCCCCCGAGAAGATAAAAGGCAACGTACGTTTCGAGAACGTGTGGTTTGCCTACAAAGACGAAGACTGGGTGCTGCGCGATATCTCGTTTGACGTGAAGGCGGGGCAGAGTGTGGCGTTTGTTGGCGCGACAGGAGCCGGCAAAACCTCTGTTATCAACCTACTCAACCGCTTTTATGATATTAACAAAGGCCACATCATCATCGATGGGCACGACCTGCAGGAGTATGATTTGAGCGTGCTGCGCCACCATATTGGCGTGGTGCTGCAGGATGTATTCCTGTTCTCCGGAAGTATAGCTGACAACATCACACTGGGCAACAAAAACATTACTACCGAACAAATTTGGGAGGCAGCCGATTTAGTAGGTGCGCGCCGCTTCATAGAACGTCTGCCGGGCGGGCTGGATTACCATGTGATGGAGCGCGGTGCCACCCTCTCCGTGGGCCAGCGCCAGCTCATCTCCTTTGTGCGGGCAATGGTGTACAACCCGGAAATCATTATCCTGGATGAAGCCACCTCTAGCGTAGACTCTGAAACGGAGGAGCTGATACAGTATGCCATTGAGCAGCTGATGCAGGGCCGTACCTCCATTGTGATCGCGCACCGCCTGAGTACTATTCAAAAAGCAGACAAGATTATCGTGCTGGACCGCGGCGAGCTGAAGGAGATGGGCAACCACGAAGAGCTGCTGCAGCAAAACGGTTACTATGCGCAACTGCACCAGATGCAGTACAAGAACATGATTGATTTATGAAAAAGCTACTCTATGTAATGGCAGGCTTTGCCATTCTGCTGTTGGTGTTTTATACGTACCTGGGCGGCTTTACAGATCCGGAGGTAACCATTGCCACTTCTAAGCCTATGTATGTGGCGGGGCAGCCGTTTGAGGGCTCTGTGGAGGATGAGGCACTGGGTAACGCGTTTCAGCGGGCGGCACAGCTGCTGGAGCAGAACGAGCTACAGGGCACGCTGGGAAACATCTACTACAACAACCCCGACAACAGCGGCGACAGCATCCGTGCCTTTATCGGCATCATCATACCGGACTCTACCGTGAAATTGCCTCAAGGCTATACGCTGCGCAAAGTGCCGGGTGGCCGTAAGGTGGTGCACGCCGAGGTGAACGCCCGTGTAGCCATGGCGCCCGGCAAACTGTATGAGGCTGTTTTCGATTATGCCAAGGAGCAGAACCTGCAGCTGGAGGAGTATTACGTGGAGTGGTTTCCGGCCGATGACGAGGGCGTGCTGGAGGTGCCCGTAAAGCAGTAGCGCCATACTTGCAAGTATAGATTTATACTATATCTTTGGGTGTAGGGGCCAATGCATGCCATAACCGGCCCCGTAACCATAGCAACCGTATTTTGGGCAAGAAAGCAGAGGCCAAGAAAGAGCTGATCTTAGAGGCGGCAAAGAGTGTGTTCGGCAGGTTGGGCTACAGCAAGGCCACCCTCGACGATATCGCTGCGGCCATTGGCATGAAAAAGCCCTCGCTGTACTACTACTACAAAAGCAAGGAGCTGCTCTATATTGAGGCCTTTTCACAGGAGTGGAAATCCCGCCTCTCGCACATCAAGCAGCTGGCCGAGCACGAACCCAACCCGCACGAGCGCCTGCTGCTGTACATCCGCTCCTCCCTGCGCTATTATCAGGAAATCGTTTCGGAGCACACTATATCTATCAGGGTTTTGATTGAGACGCGCGCTATGTTTCAGGAGCTTTTCCGGGAATCGCGAGGCAAGGAAGCAGCCTATTATGCGTCTGTGATCAAAGAAGGTGTGGCCAAAGGCGTGTTTATACCCTGCGAGGCTGAGCGAGTGGGCTATTCGATGATGGTGGTAAAGGACCTGATCCAGTTCGAGGAGTTTCAGCGCGCAGATTTTCACCAGCTCCCCACCATCGACTTCCCAAAGATTGAGCGCGATGTGCTTTATACGATTAATCTAATTTTAAACGGCATTGCCGCCAACGGAGAGGCATAAAAAAAGCGACACTTAATGTGTCGCCTTGTATTCGTCAAGCTTCGCTTTCAGTGCCTCTACATCGGGCTTATGGCCTTTGGCTACTTCGGCCGCATCCAACTCTATCAGCATATTCTGCATCTGCTTCAGGTAAGCAGCCTTGTCCTTTTTCAGGTGCCCCTTCTGGCCTTCCTGGCAATTGCCGTTTTCATCCATGGGCTTAAACATGCTGCCCTCGCCATAGATAAGCCACTGCGGGTTCAGGTCGTGGAAGTGTTTGATGATAGCCACCAACTCATCCATGGGCATGTTGCAGCCATTTAAAAGGCAATCAAGGGTTTCTTCGTCGCTGCCGGTAATAGATTTCAGGTCCTGCATTTCCAACTCCTGCAGGTTCGTGTAAAATCTGAACCGTTTGCTGATTTGTTGTAAGTCGATAGCCATACGCAGAATGTTTTTAGGTTAATTTTTAGGGTATAGTAAGATAGCTATACGTAGGCATAACAGAATTTGCCCTAAAAAAATCCCTCAATCTGATTTTGGCATGCCTGCGGAGGCAAATGGCTGGCTAACGTCCTGAAATTACGGGCAAAGCTAGTCAGCATCTTCCTGCTGCAATTGCCGCTCATACAGCTGTTTGTACAGCCCTTCTTGGTTAATGAGCTCCTCGTGCGTGCCGTGCTGTATGATCTCGCCGTCTTCCATCACTAGTATGCTGTCCGCCAGCTTTACCGACGATACCCGGTGCGAGATGATGATGCTGGTGCGGTTCTTCATAATGCGGCGCAGGCTGTTGAGAATGGCATTCTCCGTTTTGGTGTCCACGGCAGAGAGCGAGTCATCAAGTATAAGGATGCTTGGCTCGCGCACCAGCGCCCGCGCAATGGACACCCGCTGCTTCTGCCCACCCGATAGGGTGATGCCCCGCTCGCCCAGCTTGGTGTCGAACTTCTCGGGGAAGCGCATGATGTTCTCGTACACGTCGGCATCTTTGGTAGACTGCACCATCTGCTCCTCGGTTATACTTGGCAAGCCAAACCCGATGTTGTTACGGATGGTGTCGGAGAACAAAAACACATCCTGCGGCACATAACCAATCTGGCTGCGCAGGCTCTCGATGTTGTAGTTTCGCACATCGATACCGTCGATCAGCACACGGCCGTTGGTGGCATCGTACATGCGCGGCAGCATGGCGGCTATCGTGCTTTTGCCCGAGCCAGTGTTGCCAATTACAGCCAGTGTCTCGCCATGCCGGATGGAGAAAGACACGTTCTTGAGCGCGTGGATGTTGGTATCGGGATAAATGAAGTTCACGTTTTCAAACACAATGTCTCCTTCCACAGGTTTGATAATATTCTCCCGGGTTACGATGTCGTTTTTCGTGTTCAGGAACTCATTGATACGATCCTGCGACACGGCGGCGCGCTGCACCAAGCTGGCCGTCCAGCCCAGCGAGGTAACCGGCCAGGTGAGCATGTTCACGTAAATGATGAACTCAGCGATGTTACCCACCGTGATGCTGCCGTTGATCACCTCCTGGCCACCGATGTAAATGGCGATGATGGTGCTAAGGCCCACCAGGAACAGCACCAGCGGAAAGAAGAGTGAGTTCACGAAGTTCAGCTCCAGCGACTTGTCGCGGTAGGTGTTGCTGGCCGTGGTGAAGTTGTTGTGTGAGTCGTTCTCGCGCACAAAGGACTTAAGCACCCGGATGCCTGAAAAAGCCTCCTGCACAAACGTGGTAATGCCCGAAAGGCTGCGCTGTATCTCGTCGGATTTGCGCTGGATGATGTTGTTGACGTAGTAGATGCTGACGGCAAGTATAGGCAGCGGAATCAGCGTGTAGAGCGTCAGCTTCACGTTTACCGACAGCATGTACGGGATTACCATCAGGAACAAAATTACCAGGTTCATGCCATACATAATGGCCGGACCCACATACATGCGCACGCGGCTGACATCCTCCGAAATGCGCGACATCAGGTCGCCGGTGTTGTTCTTGCGGTAGAAGCTGAGCGGCAGGCTCTGGTAATGCTCGTAAATTTCGTTCTTCAGGTCATTCTCGATCAGGCGGCTCATCACGATGATGGTCTGGCGCACGAAGAACAGGAATATTCCGCGCAGCAGCGCCATCAGCAGGATAATAACACCGTACACCAGAATGCTGTTGGCAAAAACGCCGTACACCACCTCCTGCTGCTCCATGCCCATGAACAGGCCGTGCAGGTTAATGCCCTCCCGGATCAGGTTAAAGGCATGGCGCACCACCTGGGCCGGCAGTATCTGGAAAAAGTTGGAGATAATGGTGAAGAGCAGGCCCAGCAGCAGCCTGTACTTATATTTGAAAAGGTATTTATTTAGATATCGTAACGATTTCACAGTCAGAACTTGAAGCTTTAGCGCTTTTACGTAGAGTTAGCGCCTACAAATTGAAATAACCAAAAAAAGATTTAATTTTGCAGCGCGATTGGAGCGGGTGCTTTAACCCCACCTGCGCAAATATAGAACAACCCCTAATCAAAACTATAAATGGTGGAATTAAAAGAAGTTGAACTGAAAAAAGACAAGTCAGTCTTCGATCAGATTGGAGAACACAACCACGAGAAGGTTGTTTTCTGTCATGACAAAGAAACTGGCTTGAAGGCTATCATCGGTATCCACAATACCGTACTAGGTCCGGCGCTTGGCGGTACCCGCATGTGGTCTTACGCCTCTGAGGCCGAGGCCCTTGACGACGTGCTGCGTCTGTCGAGAGGTATGACCTATAAGGCTGCCATCTCAGGTCTGAACCTGGGCGGCGGTAAAGCGGTGATCATCGGTGATGCCAAAAAAGATAAAAACGAAGCCTTGCTTCGTAAGTTCGGCCGATTTGTAAAAAACCTGAACGGGGCCTATATCACTGCCGAGGACGTGGGAATGACCACCAAGGACATGGAGTACATCAAAATGGAGACAGATCACGTTTCCGGCCTGCCTGAGTCTATGGGCGGCAGTGGCGACCCGTCTCCGGTGACAGCTTACGGTACCTACATGGGTATGAAAGCAGCTGCCAAGCGTGCCTTTGGTTCTGATTCGCTTTCAGGCAAGAAAGTTTCTGTACAGGGTGTTGGCCACGTGGGTGGTTACCTGGTAGAGCTACTTGCCAAGGAGAACGCTGAGATATTTATCACCGACATCTACGAAGACCGCCTGCAGGAGATCTCCAAGAAATACAATGCCAAAGTGGTTAGCATGGATGAGATCTACGACCTGGACGTGGATATCTACTCGCCTTGCGCACTTGGTGGCACCATCAACGACAACACCATTGAGCGCCTGAAGTGCCAGGTAATTGCCGGCTGCGCCAACAACCAGCTGCGCGATGAGAACGTGCACGGACCGGCGTTGGTAGAGAAAGGTATCGTGTACGCGCCGGACTTCCTGATTAATGCAGGTGGTTTGATTAACGTGTACTCTGAGCTGATCGGCTACAACCGCGAAAGCGCCTACGCCCAGACTGAGCGTATCTATGGCTATACCCTGGATATCTTTGATCTCGCTGAACGTGAGGGAATCCATAACCAGGCGGCTGCCCTTAAAATGGCGAAGCAGCGCATTGAGCGCATCGGCAAAGTGCGTTCTACGTTCTAGGTTAACTGCCAAGTATAAAATTGTAAACCGGAAGTGCTGCATTAACCTGTGGCACTTCTGTTTTACATCGTACCTTTGCGGAACTTTAGCCCGCTTAGACTGCTTTAAGCACTAGTGAAAATTGCCGGGCGCTTGCCCACACCATTATAGTTTACCAAGAAACGCTCTTACATTTATTATTATGCTCAACCGCAGAACCCTACGAATCAAAGCAATGCAGGCCATCTATGCCTATCAGCAAGCCGTAGGTTCAGATTATCTGCTGGCTTTAGACCAGATTAGCGACGATTTCGCCCCTGACCTTAACTCCATGGAGGTGCAGGACAGAAAGCTGCTCGAAGGCAAAAAGCAAATGGCCACGCTCATGTTTAAGGAGTGGTACGAAACACAGCAGTTCGACGAAGAGGGAGCCGACAAAGAGGCCATTAGCGCGGTGAACAGAGCAATTGCCTCTTACAACAACGCCGTTAAGAAAGACCTGAAGTACTACGGCAACCAGATGCTGAGTGCGGTGGAGCGCATCTACGACCACTACCTGGGCACCCTGCAGATACTGGAGGTGCTGCTGAGTCTGATAGAGGAGGAGGAAGAGAAGAAAGCCAGCCGCTTTACCGCATCCGAAGGCCCGGACCTAAAAAACTTCCTGCAGAACACCTTGGTGCGCCGCCTGCTCCAGAGCAAATCTTACCAGGATGGCATCATCCGCCGGAACATCAGCTGGGGCTCCGACATCAGCGAAATCCGCGCGGTATACAAAAACATTCTGAAGCAGGACGAAACGTTCCTGAACTACCTGCAACTGCCTGCGCCAACCCCGGAAGACGACCTGGAGGTGGTGAAACATATTTTCAAAAACATTATCTTTAAAGAAAAAAACTTACAATCTTTGTTTGAGGAGCAAGATCTGAACTGGGTGGAGAACAAATCCATCGTAAAGAGCCTTGTAAACAAAACAGTAAAGATTTTTGGCGAAGAGGCAGCCGAAGAGCAGCAGCTACTGGACCTGTCGGCCAATTGGGAAGACGATAAGGCTTTCTTCGAAGATTTATACTTCCAGACACTCGGGGAGGACGAGAAGTATGAGCACATGATTGCGGCCAGTGTGAAGAACTGGGACGTGGAGCGCGTGGCCCTGCTGGACAAGATCATACTTAAGATGGCACTCTGCGAAATGCACATCTTCCGCAGCATACCGGTAAAGGTATCCATCAACGAGTACATCGAGATCTCGAAGCTGTACAGTACTCCCAAGAGCAAGCAGTTCATTAACGGTGTGCTGGACAAGATGGCCCAGGAGCTCATCACAAGCGGCGAAATCCGTAAGTCGGGCCGTGGCCTGATCGACAACAAGTAAGCGCCACACGCCAGCGGCGGCCTTTGTGCCGGAATCTCCGTAGAAGAGGAAAAAATTGTACCCGACTTTTAAGTATACTTAAACTATGAGCAAAAAGACAAATACAATATTGGCTTTCGCTTCAGGTGCCGCCGTTGGTGCCGTTGCCGGCCTTCTGTTCGCCCCGGAAAAAGGAAGGGAAACGCGCTACTGGCTGAGTTACCGGCTGGAAAAATACCGTGACACCCTCTCTGACCTGCTGGAGCAGCTGATTGCACGCGGAGAAAACATGCCAATGTCTGCTAAGACCGAGGGGCAGCGGGTAATACAGGATGCTAAAGAAAAAGCTGAGAAGCTGCTGGGCGATGTAGACTCACTGATAAACGAAATTAATAGCAGGAAAGAACTATAAGCATGAGACAAGTAACCCTTATACCCGGCGACGGGATAGGCCCTGAAATAACCGAGGCTGTAAAAGCCATATTCGCTGCTGCCAACGTTCCCGTTACCTGGGATGAAGAAAACGCTGGCCAGACAACCTTTGAAGCCATGGGCGAGCTGATTCCGGCTTCGCTGATCGCCTCTCTTAAAAAGAACACCGTAGCCCTGAAAGGCCCGATCACCACACCTGTTGGCAAAGGCTTTAAAAGTGTAAATGTGCAGTTGCGCCAGATGTTCGACCTGTACTCCAACGTGCGGCCGGCTAAAACGACAAAGGGCGTGAACACCCGGTTCGAGAACGTAAACTCGGTGCTGTTCCGCGAGAACACCGAAGGCCTTTACGCTGGCCTGGAGATGTTTGACGAGCGCCTGCAGATCTCCGACTCGGTGGCACGCGTAACCCGCGTTGGCTGCGAAAAGATTATTCGTGCTGCCTTTGTGTATGCCGACAAGCACGGCTGCAAAAAAGTAACCGCAGTGCATAAGGCAAACATCCTGAAGAGCGCCGGCGCTTTGTTCCT
This sequence comes from Pontibacter akesuensis, assembly GCF_001611675.1. NCBI lineage: Bacteria > Pseudomonadati > Bacteroidota > Cytophagia > Cytophagales > Hymenobacteraceae > Pontibacter > Pontibacter akesuensis. The sequence goes on from NZ_CP014766.1 coordinate 2,119,606, forward strand.
GGGCGTCTTCAACGAGATTGCGAAAGAGTACCCGAATATACAGGCAGACGACAAGATTATCGATAACATGTGCATGCAGCTGGTGGCTAAGCCGGAGCAGTTCGATGTGATCGTGACAACAAACCTGTTCGGCGATATCCTGTCTGACCTTTGCGCCGGTTTGGTTGGCGGGTTGGGTGTGGTAGCCGGAGCCAACATCGGCGATGAAATGGCTATTTTTGAGGCAGTGCACGGCTCTGCACCGGATATTGCTGGCAAGGGAATTGCTAACCCTACAGCGTTACTGCGTTCAGCTATCATGATGTTGCACCACCTGGACATGAAAGACGAGGCAAACCGCATTGAGGCGGCTTTGGAGGCCACACTGGCTAACAAAGAAGAGTGCACCGGCGACCTGGGTGGAAAGGCGGGCACCATGGAGTTTGCGCAGAACATTATCGCAAAACTTTAATTATAGTATCCATACCATGAAAAAGAACCTATTTTTAGCAGCAGGCCTGGCAGTGGCGCTATTCGCCACAAGCTGCGACAGCAATAACGCAGGCAACGACACCGTAGCGGTAGTAAACGAAACAGCAGCCGAGGCTCCTGTTGAGACCGTTGAGAACCCAAACGTAGTAGCGACAGCAGGCAGCGAGGCAACGCCAAGTGAGAATGCAGCCGTGATGAACTTTGAGCAGACCGAGTATGACTTCGGCTCAATTAAACAGGGCGAGACAGTGGAGCACACATTTGAGTTTACTAACACCGGTAAAACTCCGCTTATCATCGAGAACGCTTCGGCTACCTGCGGTTGCACTGCCCCTGACTGGACGCGTACCCCGGTGGCGCCAGGCGATAAAGGCTTTGTTGCCGTTAAGTTTAACAGCACCGGCAAAGTAGGCCAGCAGCAGCCAACGGTTACCATTCGTGCTAACACAGAGCCCAACATAGTGAAGGTGTCTATGAAGGGCAACGTAGAGGCAGGCGGCATTCCGACTGCCGGAGCCGATGGCCCTGTGCGTCGCAACTAAGCCATACTTTCACAGCGCATCAACAGAAACACACCCCACAACATGAACAATATACTCCTTCAAGCGCCGGACGCGGGCATGCTGCCTCAGCTGCTTATGTTCGGCGCCATTATCCTCGTTTTCTACTTCTTTATGATTCGCCCGCAGCAGAAAAAGGCGCGCGACCAGAAGAAGTTCCGCGAGGAGCTGTCTAAGGGCATGGCTATCGTAACGATAGGTGGCATGCACGGCAAACTGGTGGCAATAGACGATGAATTTATAACGTTAGAGGTAGACCGGGGCGTTCGCCTTGTGTTTGACAAAACTGCTGTCTCCATGGAAGCTACCATGCGGATGCAAAAAGTGCAGTAACATTGGCATTTGAGGGAGCCAAAAATATAGTACTATGGTTCATGAGGCCATTTCAGCCGAGAACAAGACAATACTGGACAATAGTATTGTTTTGTTTTCTGGCGGCCTCTACTTTCTGGCTCCTGAATGCCCTTAACAAAAGCTACTCCACACAAACCACCTATCCCATCCGGTTTGTATATGATTCAAATCAGCTTGTTCCGATAAAGCCGCTGCCTGAGGAGGTAAGTATTAACGTAACGGGCCGGGGATGGAAGCTGCTGCGCAAGAGCCTGATGCTAGAGGTGCAGCCAGCCGAAATCTACATCCGCAATCTTCCCCGCAACAACTTTATACTTGGCTCGGCCCTGCGCCCTGCCCTCGTAAACGTGCTCGATGGCCTCGAACTGAACTTCGTGGTAACCGATTCCATTAATTTCGATTTTGACCCTAAAATACAGAAGCGCGTAGCCTTGCGGCTTGATCCTACCCAAACCCTCACAAACAACCAGCATGTGATCGTGGGCCCTGTGAGCATTTCCCCGGATTCACTTACCCTGACCGGGCCAGCCTCGCTTATCGACAGCTTGCCAGACCCGTTCCTGTTGCGCCTGCCAGACCAGGCCCTGACAGCGCCTGCTGACGTAGCCGTGCCCATCAACTACGACTACAAATCGTTAGTGAGCTCAGATGTGGAGGAGGCGCGCGTGAAAGTGAACGTAAAGGCACTGGTGCCGGAAGAGCGACAGGTGCTGCCACAACTGATAAACGTACCGGAGCGGCAGGCGCTGAACCTGCGGCCGCCCATTATGGTGGTGCGCTACCAGGTGCTGCAGGACTCGGTGGCGCTGCTGAACCGCGAGGCGTTTAAAGTGGTGCTGGATTATAAGAAGTTTAATCCCATTGACTCCACACTGGTGCCGGAACTGGTGCAAAAGCCACGGGGCATCCGTAATGTGCGGGTATGGCCGGAGCGCATTAAGGTGAACATACGCTAATGTTGAAAGTAGGCATAACCGGCGGCATTGGTGTGGGCAAAACGATTGTCACGCGTATGTTTGCGCTGCTGGGCGTGCCCGTCTACGATTCTGATGCCCGCGCCAAATGGGTAATGCGCCACAACCCGGACCTGCAGCAGGAACTGCTTGCCACCTATGGCGCAGCAACATTTACCCAAGCCGGTGAGCTGGACCGCACCTACCTGGCCAGCCAGGTATTCAATAACCCTGAAAAGTTAGCGCAACTCAACAGCCTCGTGCACCCCCACGTTCGCCGTGATTTCGAAAGCTGGGCCGCTGCTCAGGCTGGTAAACCCTACGTGCTGAAGGAGGCGGCGCTGATGTATGAGTCTGAGGCGTGGAAACAGATGGACCAGATCATTACGGTGTCAGCCCCTCTAGAGCTTCGCCTGAAGCGGCTGCTGCTGCGCGATACCCACCGCACCGAGGCCGACATCACCGCCATCATAGCCAAGCAACTAAGCGAGGAGGAGAAAATCAGCCGCGCCCACCACGTCATCTACAACGATGATAGGCAACTACTCATCCCACAGGTGCTAACGCTGCACCAGCACTTCCTTTTGGCAAAAGCCTAAGATCAGAAAAAGGTTTATTGCTGCATGCACCTGTTTTGTTGAGAAGCAGGCAGTGGCCATACTACGCTCAGGGTGCCGCCGTTGTAAGTATAGATGAAGACCTTAAGAAGCTGAAAAGACGGCCGTTAGAAAAGTATGGACATAAAAAAAGGACAACTTTTACGTTGTCCTTTTGTGGGGCGTACTGGATTCGAACCAGTGACCCCCTGCTTGTAAGGCAGGTGCTCTGAACCAGCTGAGCTAACACCCCTTTTTTTGTTTCCGTTGACCTTTTGTCCCCGTTTGATGATGCAAATATGGGGCATATTTTTTTAACTGCAAAACAATGGGTGAAAATTTCTTTAAATTTTTTTTCTGCCCACTTTGCCTCTTGTCGGAGCGTTATAACTGCAGTACCTTTAGGTTTTATAAGATGCTATAAATCTGAACATTCGCCCAGTGAGAAAAGGATTAGTGAGAAAAGTGCTATTTTATGGGGCTGCCGGCCTCGTGACGGTTCTGGGCATTGCGCTGGCGCTGGTGTATGCTTATCAAGAAAAAATAGTAGCGCTTTTTGTGGCCGAGGCAAACAAGCACATCAAGACAGAGGTGGAGGTAGAGAAGATTTCGCTTTCCCTGTTCGAGAAGTTCCCGCAGGTGGCCGTAACGCTGGACCAGGTAAACGTGCATGAGGGCCTGCCTGAGAGCAACGAATCGCTGGCGCGCGCCGACAAGCTATACTTCACGTTCAGCATCTGGGATGTGCTGCAGGGCGAGTACAGCGTGAAGCAGTTTTACATGGAAAAGGGCGAGGTGTACGTGAAGGTGCTGCCGGATGGCTCGGTGAATTACCAAGTATTCGGAAGCGACACAACCTCTGAAGAAAGTGACTTCACATTCGACCTGGAGCAGATAACCCTCACTGAGGTTGCCGTTCACTACATAGACCAGCAGCTGAAGCAAACCTACCAGGTGGACGCGCACCAGTTGGCCGCAGCCCTCGCCATTTCACCCGAGACAATCGATATTGAAGTCAGCGGCCAGACCACTATCCATACCATTAAAATAGGCACAGGCGAGTATTTCAAGGGCAAGCGCGTGAATCTGGCTACTGCCCTAAGTATAGACCGGCTAAAGGAGACAATCGCGTTGCAGCCGTCGGAGGTGCAGGTAGAGGGTGCTGCATATGCGGTAGGCGGCGCTATTGCCTATGGGCAGGGTACGGAGCTTGATCTGCAGCTGGAGGGGAAGAACACAAGTATACAGTCGCTGCTGTCGCTGCTGCCGCAAAGTATAACGCAGGAGTTTAGCCAGTACCGCAGCGAAGGCGACATCTATTTTACGGGCACCATCAAAGGGAAAGCCTCGGGCCCGCACACGCCGCAGGTGAACTTTAACTTTGGCGCACGCAATGCCTCCTTCTTTCATCCGGATGTGGCGCAGCGCGTGGAGCAGATAAAACTTACAGGTAGCTTCACGAACGGCGACAAGCAGAAGGCGGCCACCTCGGTGCTGGAGCTGAAGGACCTGAGCGGTGTGCTGAATGGCAGGCCCTTTAAAGGAAACTTAACTTACAAGAACTTCGACAACCCCTACATTGCTTTTGATGTGCAGGGTATGCTGGACGTGGGCTACGTGCTGGGACTGGCAAAGCTGGAGCAAATACGCAGCGGGAGCGGCCTGGCCGACGTGCGGGTGGCTTTCTCGGGCAACCTGAATGAGTTTAAGGCCCGCCCGGGAAACAGCACCCTCAACACCACCGGCGAGGTAACGCTGCACAACGTATCGCTGTCGTTGCGGCAAATGCCGCTGCCGTTGAGCAACCTGAATGGCAACTTTATCTTCAAGCGCAACGACGTGGGTGTATCCGACTTTAAAGGTAAGCTGGGGGAATCTGATTTTGTGGTGAATGGCATGTTCAAAAACGTGATGGCCTGGACGCTGCTCCAGAACCAGCGCCTGCTCGTGGAGGCCGACTTCAGCAGCAAATACCTGAACTTCGACCAGCTTTTGAGCGAGGAACAGAACACCGCCGAGACAGACCGCACCGGCGACAGCTATAAGCTGGTGATCTCCCCCAACATTGCCTTTGATCTAAGCGCCTCCATTGAGCGGGTGAAATTCCGAAGGTTCAGGGGCAAGAACTTCCGTGGTGAGGTGAAGCTCCGTAACCAGGTGCTGTCCACACCTAACATCTCGTTTCAGGCTATTGGCGGCGATTTTGCCGTGCGCGGCAATCTGGATGCCCGCACCCGCGACCACATCAAGATAAGTACGGCGACAAAGCTCAACAACATGAGCGTGGACAGCCTGTTCTATGTGTTCGAGAACTTCCACCAGAACTTTATAGAGGAGCGGCACCTGCGCGGCCAACTCACGGCCAACATTGTGTCGGATGTATACTTCAACAGCCAGCTCGACCCGAAAACTGATCTGCTGCAGGCTGAGATTATGGCGACAGTGCGCAACGGCCAATTGCTCAACTTCCCGCCAATGCAGAAGATGTCGACGTTTGTGAAGCGCTCGGAGCTGGCGAACATGCGTTTTGCCGAGCTGCAAAACTCTTTCTGGATCCAGGGGGGCACCATCTACATTCCTGAAATGGATATCAGCTCCAGCCTGTCTGCCGCTCCGGTGGTATCTATCTCCGGCACCCACACCTTTGATCAGCGCATGGATTACAAAATTAAGTTGCCCCTGTTCAGCAACCGCCGCCCCGATAAGGACGCAGCCTTTGGCGTAGTGGCTGAGGACCCCGACTCTGGCAACAGTAACCTGTTCCTGACGCTGAAAGGCAGTGAGAGCGATTTTAAAATAGCCTACGATGATGCGCGGGTGCGGCAGAAAATAAAGACAGACCTGAAGCAGGAAGGCCAGGAGCTGCGCGATATTCTGAGAGGCAAAAAACCAAAGGCAAAAGAGGAGAAAGTGATCGCGCCGCAGGAAGGAGAATACTTCGATTTCGACGACAATTAATCTCTTGTAAGGCTTAATCAGAATCTGAAACTGAGCCTGAAACTCCTGATTCCTTCCAGAAAACTGACGCTTCTAAGTTTTTCACCAGTTGTTATAGGCCGTTAACTCTAAAAATTAGCCCCTACATAGAAAAAGTTATACTTATCCTGTAACTATGAACACCTCAGCGCGTTAGATATACCAAAATAGGATAGAACGGCTGTGAGTGATAGATGAGAGGAGGCGTTTAGCCTTGTAGCACAACCAGTTGTCTATTGCTACCACCAGAAAAGAGTTTAAAAAATTAAAGTTAATAAGGGTGAAAAAAAGCCGGAGCTTCTCCGGCTTTTTTATTGTCCCTACTTCAAGTCTGCACCGCCCCCATAGGGTGGCTGGTCTATAGCATTCGGATACGGCTCTTCCTGCTGTGTTTGCTGCACGTACAGTGTCTGCGTTGGGAAAGCGAAGGCTGCGCCATACTTCTCCACAATCTCTACGATCTTGTAATTCACCTCTTCTTTAATGTCAATGAACTCGTTCCAGTCCATGGTGTCCACAAAGTACAGCACCATCACATCCTTCGAGTGCGGCCCCAGGCTCAGGAAACGGATACGGCCCTCATCGTTGGTGCGGGGGTGGTTGTTGATGTATTCCTGTATATCGCGGGTAATGGACCTGATCTGCTCTGAGGTTGTGTCGTAGGTCAGGTTGATGTCGAACTTGGCGCGGCGGAAGGTGCGCAGGGTTAGGTTGTCGAGCGGCTTGTCGATCATGAGCTTGTTGGGCATCGTCACGAAGCTCTTCTCCAGCGTGCGAATACGCGTACTGCGGAATCCTACCTTCTCCACCACACCCACCAGATCGCCTACCTGCACCAGGTCGCCTGCCGTAAAGGGTTGGTCCAGGAAAATGGTGAAGGATGCCAGCAGGTTCTCCAGGCTCTCCTTGGCGGCAAAGGCAATGGCCAAACCACCCACGCCCAAACCAGCCACCAAGCCCGTTACGTTCACTCCGAATACAGAGCCCAGCATCGCCAGGAAAGCGAAGATCACGACCATCACCTTTCCAAAATCCTTGAAGAAAGGCACCAGTTGGTCATCAAGCTTGGATACGGTTTTCTCCGTGCGGTAACTGAAGACCATCGCAATGAAATCAACCAGCCGAAGTACCACCCAGGTCAGGGCAACGATCACAAACACCTGGTAGGTGCGGAACATGAACGTTTTCAGGAAGGGGTCCCCATCCCGCAGGTCCTTCGACTCCACCGGGTAATCCAGTACCTGGAACGCGAAGTACAGAAAGAACAGGAACAGCAGTATCTCCAGGGGCTGTATGAGCAGGCGCCGGAAGGAAGTCAGGTTAGCCTCGCTCCAGAACTTGCTGCCGAGGCGGTACATCAGGCCCGTGAGCAGCCGCGAAAGCAGCGTTTTAAAGATAAAGCCAAACAGCAGGATGCCAGCCGAAATCAGGTACTCGGCTATGGAGTTACCCAGGAACTCGTATTGCAGGACCCGGCTGTCTAACAGGTTTTCCCAGTTCGTAAACATAAAGAATTATAACAGTTGGCTAAGCGCGATCTCAAAGCTTGTTTTGGCAATTTCGGTTTTCTGTGGGTTGCGCTCATACGATTTCTCCAGGGCCAGGCGGATGATGTTGGATATGTCGGTGAAGAGTGCCTCGTCCGTAATCTCCACCTCGCTCTCCATCAGGTAAGCAAACACGCGGGCCATGCCGCAGTTAGCGATAAAATCAGGTATAACAGACAAGTTGCGGTCAGCAAACTCACCAGTCGGCCCAAAGAAGATCTCCGGATCCTGAAACGGCACGTTGGCACCGCAGGAAACAACTTCCATGCCGCTGTTGATCATGCGCTCCACCTGCTCCCGCGTAACCAGGCGCGAGGCAGCCGCAGGTATAAATATTTCTGCCTGCAGGTCCCAGATACGGTTGTTGATTTCGTCAAATGAAAGCAGCCCCGGCGTGTTGGGATTGAGGGCAGTGCCCTGGCGATTCAGGAACAAGTCTGTGATTTCCTCAAACGTATAACCAGCCTCATTGATCAAGCCACCTGCTCTGTCGATGATACCTACAATTCTGATGCCCTTAGAGGCGAGGTAATAGGCCGCTGCGGCACCCACGTTGCCCCAGCCCTGAATAATGGCGCGCTTGCCCTCGGAGTTGTTGTTCCAGATGTTGTAGTAGTGGCGCACGGCCTCGGCCACACCATAGCCCGTGATCATGTCGGCAATCGTATACTTGCGGGCAGTGGAAGGGGAGAAGTGCGGGTCCTCAATCACCTTCACCACACCCTGGCGCAGCTGCCCGATCTTGTTTATCTTCTGCGGCTCCGTCGCGTTGAAATGGCCGTTCACCACGCCTTCCTGCGGGTGCCACAAGCCGTAGTCCTCCGTAATGGGAATCACCTCGTGTATCTCGTCCACGTTCATGTCGCCGCCGGTGCCGTAGTAGCTTTTTAACAGTGGAATAACGGCTTTGTACCAGCGCTCCAGCACACCGCGCTTACGCGGATCGGCAGGATCGAAGTTAATGCCGGACTTGGCACCTCCGATGGCAGGCCCAGATACCGTGAACTTCACTTCCATCGTCTTTGCCAGCGACTCTACTTCACGCTTGTCCAGGCCCTTGCGCATGCGGGTGCCACCGCCTGCCGCCCCGCCCCGGAGCGAGTTTATCACCACCCAGCCTTCGGCTTCGGTTTCAGCGTCTTTCCACTCGAACACAATTTCTGGTTGCTTATTTTCGAATTTCGCAAGTAGGTCTTTCATGCTTTGTTGATGTGATCTGTTTTTGGTTGGGCAAATGTACGAAAAATGTGCTGGGGCAACTTAATATAGGTAAATGGAGCCGCCAATGTTGTTGCGGCTGGCGCCTGTAACGCTGCTGAGGCAGTTGTGCTCTCCACGCCAGCGCAACACCCCCAGAAACGCAAAGAGCAGCGCCTCCTTATAAGATACCACCTCCGGCTCCGGCACCTCCACCCGATATGCCGATCCCAACTGCTGCTGTATCTGCTCTACCAGGTATAAGTTGAACGCACCACCGCCGGTGAGCAGTACCCGGTGCAGGCCCTTGTGCAGGGGCGGCAGCGCCTGTGCTATCTGTTGAGCGATGTGGTGGCAAGCGGTGTGCAGCTTATCAACAACAGCGGAATCGCTAGCGGCTATACTTTGCAGGCTGTGCGTCGAAACCCATTCCTTACCCAGCGATTTTGGCGCTGGCGAGGAGAAGTATGCTGGAGCATTAAGCTGCTGCAGGAGGTCGTGCTGCATGGTGCCGGAGCGTGCCAGGTCCCCGTTCTCGTCATAAGGTTTGCCGATGCTGTTGGCCAACGAGTTGAGCAGCATGTTGCAGGCACCTGTATCAAAAGCAATGCGCTGGCCGTTCTGGTTGTAGGAAACATTGGCGATACCGCCCAGGTTTATACAATTGTCGTAGGCGCTGAAGAGTAGTTCGTCGCCAATGGGTACGAGGGGCGCTCCCTGGCCGCCCAAGGCGATGTCGAGGGTGCGAAAATCGGAGATAACCGGAAGCCTGGCGTGCGCCGCGATGTAAGCGCCGTGGCCTATCTGCAGTGAGATGTGCTTATCGGGCTGGTGGAAGATAGTATGGCCGTGTGAGGCGATGAAGTCTGGTTGCAGATCGTGTTGCTCTACAAAGGCGCGCACCTGCTGCCCCACGAAACGGCCGAAGGAATGGTCGAGCGCCACGAGGTCCAGCGCACTGGCGGTTTCGACTGTGCGGAGAGACTCGAGTAGTATATCATCATATGTAGATGTATTAGTATTTAGTATCTCATATATCCAATTTTGAGATTTGTACGTAATCCTACAATGCGCTATATCAAGGCCATCAAGGGAGGTACCAGACATCAGTCCGATTACATGATAAGAAGTATCCATTGGCCAAAAATAGTAAAAGCCTGGCAATGAATTTCAGCCAAATAATGCAGGCTTCGTATATATCTTAATATAAATAAGAAGGAAATTGATTTATAGAAACTGTTAGGTATATTTTAATTATGAAAAGTTTATTATCAAGAGTTGAATCGAAGAAGATAGATAAAGCGGCAGCCATGCTAAAAGTACTGGCTCACCCGAAGAGGCTAGCTATTGTGGATTTACTGGGAAAAGAGGACAAAATGACTGTTACGGAGATATATAAGCAGTTAGACCTCCCCCAGGCAATCGCATCGCAACACCTGATTACACTGAAAGACAAAGGCGTTTTGTCGTCTTTTAAAGTGGGAACGAAGATCTATTACTCGCTTGCCATCCCTAAACTAATTGATGTAATTGACTGCCTGGAAGAGTGCTGCCTGGATATTTAGTCGTATAAAATCCGCATTGGTAACACCTCTTTTAAGAGGAATTACATACAGCAGAGGCCTCGGAACCTACCCAAAATGGGAGTTTACCGAGGCCTCTGCTGTTTTATTAACTAAAAAAAAGTGACTGTTTACCCAGATTTAGTGCTCTGCCTCTGTTGGGTGATTTTCGAGGTTGAACAGGTCGTTCAGCAGGTCGATCAGTGTTTCAGCCTCGCCGCGCTTGCAGGCGGCCTTTAGCTGCAATACCGGAAGTTTAATAATTTTCTGCATCATGGATTTCGTGATGCTGTCCATCATTTTCGCCTCCTTTGGGCCCAGCTTTTTCATGTAGCGGTCCATCTCCTCCTGGCGTATGGCCTCCAGCGCACTCTTCAGGCGGTGGATGGTAGGGGAAACAATCATCTCCTTCGACCAGTCGTTAAACTGCTCAATGGACTCATTGATGATCTCCTTCACCTTGGGCACCGAGTTGAGGCGGAGCTGCAGTGCCTCCGATGCTTTGTTCTGAATGGTATCGATGTTGTAAACCAGTACGCCCGGCACGCTCTCCACTTCCTGCTCCACACTGCGTGGCACAGACAGGTCGATAAAGAACTTGAACGTGAGCACATCCAGGCGCTTCACCATTTCTTTGGTGAAGAAAGGCGTTTCGCGGGCTACGGATGAGATGATCACATCGGCGGCCTTCATGCCCTCCACAATATTTTCAAACGGAAGCACCTCCATCCCACACTCCTCGGCGAGGGACATTGCCTTTGCCTGTGTGCGGTTAGTGATCTTCACGTTTTTGAAGCCAAGGTCTTTCAGGTTGCGGCACACATCGGCACCAATCTCCCCTAAACCCACCACCAGTATACTTGGGTCGCTGATCTCGTTGGTCAGCTCCTCAATCAGCTCAATGGCGGCATACGAAGTAGAGGCGGCACCATCTCTGAAAGAGGTTTCCTGTACGACGCGTTTGTTGGTGAAGAAAATGGTGTGCATCAGGCGGTGCAGGAACGGGCCAGCCGTTTCGTTGTCGGCCGTCCACTGGTAGGCCTGCTTTACCTGGTTGGATATCTGCATATCGCCCACCACCTGCGACTCCAGCCCCATCGACACCTCAAACAGGTGCTGCACGGCATCGTCGTGCTCGGTCAGAATGGTGAAATAATCGAGGTACTGCGAGATGTTGTCAATGCCTTTGGTGATGCCGAGCAGCTTTACAATGTCCTTGCTGTAGTCGATATCGGCATTATAGTAAACTTCGGTGCGGTTGCAGGTAGAGAGCACCAGTATGTCAGAAGCCTGAATAAAGTTCTTGAGCGTCTGTAGGAATAACCTGCAGGATGTTTCATCTAAGGCAATCAGTTCCCTGATATCCAGCGGCGCTTTCTTGTACGACAGGCTGATTGCTTTAAAATTTTGAAGCATAGTAACGTGGTTCTACGGAAGTGCAAAGGTAAAGCCCAATTATTTAAAATGAAACTTACTTGCCCTCTATGTTTAATTTATACTAATTTCAAATAATTTACGTCTTAACTGCATGATCCCCATCTACTCCCAGAAGAACAGAATAAAGCTCATAGTTGTTATCATTGCCCTCATAATCGGCGCCGCCACCATCACCTACACGAACATACTTGTCAGCAAACTTTCTGAGCGGGAGCAGGAACTGGTGCAGCTCTACGCCAAGGGCCTGCGCTACATGATCAACGCCCCCAGCGATGATAACATCGTTTTTATAGAGGAGGAGATCCTGTCGTCTAACAATACGGTGCCGGTTATACTTACAGACGAAAATGTAAATATCCTTGATTCTAAGAACATAGATATACCCGAAAACATTTCGGATAAGCCGGATAAAATCAATGAATTTCTGCAGCGGCAGATTGAGAAGATGAAGGCCCAACATGCCCCTATTGTGGTGCCCTGGGCCGAAGGATCGGTGAACTACGTGTTCTACAAGGACTCTGAGTTGCTCTCACAGCTGCGCTACTATCCTTACGTGCAGCTAATTGTAATTTCCTGCTTTGCACTGGTGGCTTACTTTGCCTTCAGCTACTCGCGCCGTGCCGAGCAGAACAGGGTTTGGGTGGGCTTGGCCAAGGAAACAGCGCACCAGTTGGGTACGCCGCTGTCGTCGCTGATGGCCTGGTACGAGTACATCAAATCAAGCCCTAAGTTTGAGAACGAGCCGATACTGGAGGAGTTGGGCAAGGACGTGCGGCGGTTGGAGATCATCACGGAGCGCTTCTCCAACATAGGCTCAGTGCCCACGTTGCGCGACGAGAACATTTTGCTGGTAACACAGAACGCCATCGCGTACCTACAGAACAGGATTTCGCGGCAAGTCAGCTTTTCGGTTGAGTCAAACTTCTCGCCCGACATCACGGCAAAAGTAAACGTGTCGCTTTATGATTGGGTGATTGAGAACATCTGCAAAAACGCTGTGGATGCCATGGAGGGGCGCGGAAGTATCACCATCCTTATCTCGCTGCTCGGTAAAAGCCAGATCGCCGTGGACATCACCGATACGGGCAAGGGCATCCCTAAAAGCAAGGTCGACTCTGTTTTCCTGCCCGGCTACACCACCAAGCGGCGCGGCTGGGGCCTGGGCCTTGCGCTGGCCAAGCGCATCATCGACAATTACCACCAGGGCAGGCTGTACATCAAGTGGTCTGAGGTGGGCAAAGGCACCACGTTCCGGATCGTGCTGAATAGGTAACCTTTAGTTCTGAGTTAGGAGTTCTGAGTCTTGAGTTAGTGGTTTTGGGATTGTGTTAGCGGGTGATTTATACTTGTATTCTTTATTTTTGCGATTTCCCCTGATTATTCATCCCATATTATTCATTCCTCATTCTTTATCATTCATTATTTCAAGTATGGTATCGGTCCTGAAGTATAGCGGGAAATACAAAGCAACCTGGGATGCCTTTGTGGCAGGTTCCAGGAACGGCACCTTTCTGCTGTTGCGCGACTACATGGACTACCATGCCCATCGCTTTACAGACCACTCGCTGCTGTTTTACCACAAGGAGAAGCTGGTGGCGCTGCTGCCGGCAAACGAGGCTGGCAACGAAATTCACAGCCACGGCGGTCTAAGCTACGGGGGCCTTATAACCGACAAACGCATGAAAGCGGCGCTGATGCTGGAGGTGGTGCAGGCCCTGAAGTCATACTTTGGGGAGCAGGGTTTCAGTAGCCTGAAGTATAAAGCCATTCCGCACATTTACCACCGGCAACCAGCCGAGGAAGACCTGTATGCCTTGTTCCGCCACGGAGCCACACTTTATAGAAGGGATGTGAATGCGGTGATAGCCGCCGCCGATACACTTGGGTACAGCAAGACCCGCAGGTGGGAAGTGAAAAAGGCCAAGAGTGGCGAGGTGCAGGTGCGGCAGTCAACGGCCTACGCTGCGTTTATGCAACTGGAACAGCAGGTGCTGCAGGAAAAGCATAACACCACGCCCGTGCACACAGCAGAAGAGATAGAATTGCTTGCTTCCCGTTTTCCAGGCAACATCAGGCTATACACGGCTACACGCGGCAATGAGCTGGTGGCAGGAGCGCTGGTGTACGAAACCGCCACTGTGGCGCATTGCCAGTACATGGCCGCCTCGGCTGATGGGCGTGACGCTGGGGCGATGGATGTGCTGGTGGACTGGCTGCTGACGGAGGTGTATGCGCATAAGCCCTACTTCAGCTTTGGCATCTCCACCGACCAGCAGGGGGCTTACCTGAACGAAGGACTGGCCCGGAACAAGGAAAGCTACGGCGCCCGAACAGTAGTGCATGATTTCTACGAACTAAAGCTCGTCTAAAAAAGACCTCCAGAAGTATAGAAACGCCGCAGCACCTGCTTTAGAGGTAAGCAGGTGCTGCGGCGCTGTGATTTTTAAGCTGTTTTAAACGGCCTCTGCCGTGACAGGCGCAAGTTCGTTCTTCTTGCCAAACAATCGAATAAAGCCCCACAGAATGCCAGCGCCTATAAAATACACCAGCAACCAGTGCACGCCCCAGCTCGACAGGTTCGTGCATACCAGGTTAGCCACTAGCGCCACGGTAACAGCGTAAGGCAACTGCGTCTTCACGTGATCGATGTGGTTGCAACCCGAGGCAAGGGAGCTTAAGATGGTGGTATCCGAAATAGGGGAGCAGTGGTCGCCGAACACAGAACCGGCCAGTACCACCGAAATCACATTGTAAATAATAGGCATCGTTTCCTCCACAGATAGCCCCTGCTGCAGCGACACGTACCAGGCGGCCGGTAGCATGAGCGGGTAAAGGATGGCCATGGTGCCCCAACTGGAACCGGTGGAGAAAGCGATGATGGCCGCCAGGAAGAAGGTGATTTCTGGCAGGAACTGCGGCGAAATGTTGCCGGAGAACAGCGAGGTCAGGTATTCGGCGGTGTACAGCTCCTGCGTTACCGCCGCCAATGACCAGGCCAGCACCAGGATAAGTATGGCGGGTAGCATCGTTTTGAATCCGACTACTAGTGATTCCATTGTCTCGGTCAGGCTCATGATGCGCTGGCTCACAGTGAGTGCCACCGCGATGATCACCCCGCTTAGCGAGGCCCAGATAAGCGCTGTGTAAGAGTTAGAGTCGCCGATGGTGACAGAGAGCTTTCGGAAGAAGTCGAGGGAAGTATCAGCCCAAACCTCCGGGTTATAGCCTGTGTAAAGCAAGCCGATCACGGTGCCTAGGATTACTGTCAGCACCGGGAGCAGCGCGTTTACGGCGCGTGTGCGGGTTTCGTCTACCGGCTCAAACTCGGCCATCTCCTGCTGCTGCCGCGCCTCGCCTGTACGGTCCAGGCTGGCAGATGTAACGGCTCCGGTGGTGCGGGCCCTGGTCTCAGCCTTGTGCATCAAACCAAAGTCCCTGTTCATCAAGATCAGCATCAGCATAAATACCAGCGTAAGCACCGGGTAGTAAGCATACTCCAGCGAGTGGAGGAACAGCGAATAAGCGCCTTCCTCGATGCCGAGCGCCGTGGCCGCATCTTTGATGTAGCCCAACTCGGCCCCGATCCAGGTGGTTACGAAGGCGATGGCGGCTACCGGCGCGGCGGTACTGTCCACGATGTAGGCCAGCTTCTCGCGCGATACGCGGTGCTTATCTGTTACGGGCCGCATGGTGTTGCCCACGATCAGCGTGTTGGCGTAATCATCAAAGAAAATAGCCACCCCTAGTATCCATGTTACCACCTGCGAGCTTTTTGCGGAACGGGCATAGCGCGAAAGCAGGTTGACAACGCCAGCCATGCCGCCGTTTTTAGAGATGATGGCCACCATGCCACCGATCAGCATCGAAAAGAGCACCACGGAAACGTGGTCGCTATCAGTTAGTGCCTCCAGCAGGTAGGTATCGCCCACAGCCAGAAGGCCCGTGAAGATAGATTTGAAGGAGAGGCCATAGATAACGAAGCCCCCGATCCAGATGCCGGCAAACAGGGCCAGCAGCACTTCCCGGAAGATGAGTGCGAGCAGAATGGCGATCAGCGGCGGAAGTATGGACAGCCACATCGGGAACTCCCGCACGCCGGCGCGCTCTTCCCCATCAAGGCGGTAAAGGCGGGCGATGGTGTGCGTGCCCAGGTTGGCGCTTACCTGCACCAGGTCGGCCCGCTCCGGCAGCGAAAAGGCCGCTTCGCCATCAACAAAGGTAAGCTCCTGCAGCTCCCCGTTTATGCGCATCGGCAGCGAACCAACATATTTCACCAGGTTGCCGGCTTCAGAGGAGGTGCGTAGGGTAAAAGCGGTGTCGTTTACGGCTTGTAGCTGTAGTTCTTCAATTTCACCTATTAGATCTGCATTTTGTGCGGAGGTTTGCATCGCTAAGCATAGCAAAAGCAAGAGGCTTAGGAGGGGCTTGTATAGCTTCATTCAGGGTGATGACGGATTTATAGACTCCCTAAGGTAGCAAAGAAATAGTAAACTGTAAAATGCCCTGGCTGCCGCCACGCCACATCTAGCATGCTATAAGTATAAATAACCTTGAATAACAGGAAACCACCTGCCGCCACAAAACTCTGACCGGCCTATCGGGGGAGGCTATACTTGTGAAGGGAACAGCCGGCTTGCTATTTTGCCCGGTTCACGATAAACACGCCTGCCAAAATCACCACCATGCCCACGTAGTGCCACAATTGGATACTTTCGCCATCAAGCACGCCCCACATCAGCGCCACAATGGGAATAAGGTAGGTGGTGGAACTGGCAAAGAGCGTGGTGGAAATGTGGATGAGCCTGTTGAAAAGAACCAGCGCGATGGCTGTGCTGAATACAGCAAGTATGGCAATGTATATAAACGCCTCCCACGCGCCCGGCACGTGCTGCAGCTTGTACATAAAATCAGTGGTAAAGAGGTATACCAGCGCGAGCGGGCCCACCGTAAGCAGTGCCAGGCTGGAAATAATGATTGGTTTCAGGCCACCGAGCCGGTGCTTGATAATGTTGACGCTGCCGCCGTAGCAGATGGTTGCCACCACAATGTAGAGGCCGTAGTACTTGTTGTTGAGGTCTGCGCTGCCGTTGCCCGAGAAGATAAGTATGGCCGTGCCCAGTATACCAATCAGAATACCCAAAACGCGCATCCACGTAATAGCCTGCTTGAAAAGCATGGCGCCAACCAGCAGCGTGAAAAGAGCGGTAAGGGAGTTCAACACACCGGCCAAACCGCTGGCAAGCCTTGTTTCGGCATACGCAAAAAGAAAGGCAGGAATGAAGTTGCCCAATAGCCCGCTTCCCACCAGGAACTTCCACCGCGCCGGCTCCACCGATTTCAGGTGTTTGATGGCAAAGGGCAGCAGCGACAAACTGGCAATAACCATGCGCAGGGCACCCACCTCGCCGGCAGAGAAAACCACCAGTCCCTTTTTCATCAAAATAAAAGAAGTGCCCCAGATAAGGGTAAGTATGGTAATCAGGAACCAGGCCAGTGTGCCGGAGGATTGCTCCTGTGGAGGTGAAGTAGCGGTTTTGATAGTTAGAAAGTTAAAGAGTTGGGAAGTTAGATAGTCGTGGGGCGGTTGTTCCTGGCGCCCGCTTGTGCCAACGTACAGGAGCAAATCTAAAGGATCTCTCACTCTGTTCGAGGTGACAGTTGGAGTAAAACATATAAGGCAAGGCTGGCTTTAGTGGCGGAAGCGGATGCTTGAAGTAGAAAAAAGAAGTATGAAGCTAGAAAGCGGGAGCCTCTGCAGGCATTCTCCACCTTCTAACCCTTTATTTTTTTAAATTTCTAACTCAATCAGCCTTCTACCTCGCCAGCATAGCTCATGGTATGGGCTATTTCCTCCAGCGTGTCGTAGATTTCCTGGATGTCTTCGGATTGCACTAAGCGCATGCGCAGCGGCTTGAAGTGCGGCAGTCCGCGGAAGTAGTTGGTGTAGTGGCGGCGCATCTCGAAAATGCCCAGTTTATCTCCCTTCCACTCCAGCGAGTGCGTGAAGTGCTGGCGGCATACTTCCACGCGCTCCTCCAGCGTTGGCCCCGGCAGCGTTTCGCCTGTGGCCATAAAATGCTTTATCTCATTGAATATCCAGGGGTAGCCGATGCTGGCGCGGCCAATCATGATGCCATCCACGCCATACTTGTTGCGGTACTCCAGCGCCTTCTGCGGCGAGTCGATGTCGCCGTTTCCGAAGATCGGGATTTTCATGCGCGGATTGTTCTTCACTTCGGCAATCAAACTCCAGTCGGCTTCGCCTTTGTACATCTGCACGCGGGTGCGGCCGTGTATGCTCAGCGCCTGTATGCCGATATCCTGCAGTCTTTCCGCCGTCTCCACAATATACTTGGTGCTCTCGTCCCAGCCCAGGCGCGTTTTCACGGTAACGGGCAGGTGCGTGGCTTTCACGATCTCCTCCGTCATCTTCACCATCTTAGGAATATCACGAAGCAGCGCTGCGCCGGCGCCTTTGCAGGCCACGTTCTTTACGGGGCAGCCGTAGTTAATGTCGATCAGGTCGGGGCCGGCCTGTGAGGAGACGATGGCCGCCTCGCGCATTGAGTCAATGTCGGAACCGAAGATCTGAATGCCGATGGGGCGCTCGTAGTCGAAAATATCGAGTTTCTGCACACTTTTAGCGGCATCACGTATCAAACCCTCGGAGGAGATAAACTCCGTGTACATGAGATCAGCGCCGTTGGCCTTGCATACCTTCCGAAACGGAGGGTCACTTACGTCCTCCATGGGGGCAAGCAGCAACGGAAACTCTCCCAACTCTATGTTAGCAATCTTTACCAAAGCAAAATCTATAATTTCCCGTAAATTTACGTCAATAAAACCTAATTATCTGTATGAAAGGTTTCATCTCCAAAGATCAACACCCTCTGTTGGTGCTCTTGCTGCTGCTGGTGTTCATGTCGGGCGGCTACTTTGTGGCCATGGCGGTCATCAGTACACTGGCAAGCTGGATCTTCGGGATCAGCATATTTGAGCTGGCCACCGTGGCCACCAACCCAGCCGGGCACCCCCAGGGGCCGGCCGTGATGCTGCTGCTGCAGGGTGTGCTGCAGTTCTTCGCCTTCATTCTGGCGCCGCTGTTTCTGCTGCTTGCGCTTAACTACAAGCCCGGCGATTACCTGAACCGGAAAGTGCGCTCCCCCTGGCTGCTGGTGCTGCTAAGCGGACTGCTTATTGTCTTTATCATGCCGGCCAACTCAGTTATCATCAACTGGAACGCCACCATGAATTTTCCGGATTTTATGGCTGGGTTTGAGGCTTGGGCACGGGCGCAGGAAGACCAGCTGGCTGAGCTGACCAAACTCATTACCCGCTTCGAAACCGTGCCACAGCTACTGGTGGGGCTACTGGTGTTCGCTGTGGTTCCCGCGATAGGTGAGGAACTGGTGTTCCGGGGCATTACGCAGCGGCAGATTTTCAGGTGGTTTGGAAACATCCACGTCGCCATTTGGGTAACCGGAATCATATTCGCGGCCATACACGTGCAGTTCTTCGGCTTTTTGCCGCGAGCCATACTTGGTGCCTTGTTCGGATATTTATACTTTTGGTCCGGTCGCATTATCGTGCCGATCGTGGCGCATTTTGTAAACAACGGCTTTACTGTTTTTATGCTATACTTGCACCAGACGCGCACCATCGAGGCCGACATTGAAAGCACCGAGGCTATGCCTTTTTACACGGTGGCCTTATCGGTTTTGATTAGCGTGGGCCTGATTTATTTCCTGTACCAGCGCTTTAACCAGGTGCCGTTGCGGCAGCAAAGTATAGCCGAAGAGGCCGGGGCAGAGCGGCTGCAGTAAACTTTAAAACAACGACTCCTGACACCTGCCGCGCAACCCTGCCGGCACAACACCTATACATGAGCAAGAAACTTTCCTCTCTCAGCAATTTAAGTCAACGGATTATAGTGGGGGTGCTGGGCGCCGTGCTTTTTGTCGGCGGGATCGTGTGTGGCGAGTGGACCTATTTCCTGCTCTTCCTGGGGCTCACGCTGCTGGGTATTCACGAGTTTTTTACCTTGGTGCGTGTGCAGGGCATGCAGCCAAACAGGTACCTGGGCCTGCTGCTGGGCGGCGTGCTGTATGTGTCGGTGTTTCTGATTCAGCTGGAAACGATGCCGGGGGAGGTGCTTTTCCTGTCGCTGCCGCTGGTTTTCCTGGTGTTTATCGTGGAGATGTACCGCAAAAAGCCCCAGCCGTTCACCAACATCGCGTTCACGCTAATGGGCGTAGTATATGTGGCGGGGCCGTTCGCGTTGCTGCACCTGCTCGGCTACCTGAACGGGGAATACAGCTGGCAACCTATACTTGGTTTGCTGCTGCTGATCTGGGCCGCAGACACGGGTGCTTACATCGCGGGCAAAAACTTCGGAAAGCACAAGCTGTTCGAGCGCATCTCGCCAGGCAAAACCTGGGAAGGCTGGGTTGGCGGCACGGTGCTGGCGGTGCTGGTGGGCTATATCATGTCCGGCTTTTTTATTGACCTGGAAGTATACCAGTGGGTAGGTATGGCCTTGCTGGTAGCCGTCTTCGGTGTGCTCGGCGACCTGTCGGAATCGATGCTGAAGCGCAGCCTCGGCGTGAAGGACTCTGGTACGCTGCTGCCTGGGCACGGCGGCCTGCTGGATCGCTTTGACAGCCTGCTGATGGCCATTCCCTTTATCGTTGCCTTTCTGGAAATCTTCTAAGAAATATTTTAGAGCCCCTTTTAGGAGGTTGCAAGTATAATTCTCAACTTTGCCCCACTGATTGATTACTCACTAATTAATTACTCACTTAAATTAAGAGTAGATGATGTTATACAAAGAGCCTGCACCGATTAAGGACAAAGAAAATCCGTTCGAATCGATGATGTCGCGCTTCAATATTGCTGCTGAGGTGCTGGGACTGGACGAAGAAACCTACAACGTGCTGAAGTCCCCATCCCGCCAAGTAATCGTGAACGTTCCGGTTACCATGGATGATGGCAAAGTGCGTGTGT
This sequence comes from Pontibacter akesuensis, assembly GCF_001611675.1. Lineage (NCBI taxonomy): Bacteria > Pseudomonadati > Bacteroidota > Cytophagia > Cytophagales > Hymenobacteraceae > Pontibacter > Pontibacter akesuensis. The sequence continues at coordinate 2,140,262 of NZ_CP014766.1, forward strand.
TCGAAGGTTTCCGTGTGATGCACTCCAACATCCTGGGCCCGTCTAAAGGTGGTATCCGCTATGCGCCGGATGTGTTCCTGGATGAGGTGAAAGCCCTTGCTGCCTGGATGACCTGGAAGTGTGCCGTAGTGGATATTCCTTACGGTGGTGCCAAAGGCGGTATTATCTGCGATCCATATTCTATGTCTGCCGGCGAGATCGAGCGCCTGACAAGAGCCTATACTAACTCCCTGATCGATATCTTCGGACCTGACCGCGACATTCCTGCGCCGGACATGGGCACAGGCCCACGCGAAATGGCCTGGCTGATGGACGAGTACTCCAAAACCAGAGGCTCTACCGAGCACGCCGTGGTTACAGGCAAGCCGCTTGTTTTGGGTGGTTCACTGGGCCGTGTGGAGGCTACAGGCCGTGGCGTAATGGTGTCTGCCATGGCTGCCATGGAGAAACTGGGCATGGACCCGAACAAATCCACCGCTGCGATACAGGGTTTTGGTAACGTGGGTGCCTGGGCTGCAAAGCTCATGGCCGAGCGTGGTGTAAAAATTCTGGGCATTAGCGATGTGAGTGGCGCGTACTGGAACGACAACGGCATCGACATTGAAGAAGCCATCGAGTATAAAAACGCCCATAACGGACGTCTGGAAGGCTACAAAGGCGCCGAAGGCATGGACCCGGACGAGCTGCTGACCTCTAAAGTGGATGTGCTTATTCCGGCTGCGGTGGAAGACGTGATCACGATCCACAATGTGGACAAAATCCAGGCCCGCCTGATTGTGGAAGGCGCCAATGGCCCTACTTCGTACAAAGCCGACAACATCATCAACGAAAAAGGCATCATGGTTGTGCCGGATATTTTAGCTAACTCTGGCGGTGTTACCGTATCATACTTTGAGTGGGTACAGAACCGTATGGGTTTCAAGTGGACGCTGGACCGCGTAAACGGACGTGCTGAGCGTATCATGAACGAGGCCTTTGAGCGGGTGTACGCGGCTTCACAAAAATATAACGTACCAATGCGTATCGCTGCCTACATCGTAGCAATTGATAAGGTAGCCATGACGTATAAGTACCGCGGTGGCTTCTAAAATAATTTTTTAGAAGAATAAGCGAAAGATTATATAATTTTGGAAACCGGTGATAGCCCATTCATAAAACTGGATGGGCTATTATTTGTTAGTGAAGCACCGGCGGAAAACATAAAGACGGATGAAAATTCATAAGGAAGGACGGAGAATCTTATTTTTTACATTGTTGATTTTAGTGGTGCTAAACCTGCTGCTCTACTATTTCAATGCCGGCAACAGCACCTTTAACCTTATTTTCTCTGTGGTGTCTGTTCTGCTTTTTCTGCTGATCCTGCAGTTTTTCCGCAGTCCGTACCGCAACCTGCTGCTCCACGAAGACCTGATCATTGCCCCGGCCGATGGCAAGGTAGTGGTGATTGAGGAAGTGGAAGAGCCGGAGTACTTCACCGATAAGCGCAAGCAGATTTCTATCTTCATGTCGCCGATCAACGTGCACATCACCCGGAACCCGGTTTCAGGGATTGTGAAATATTTCAAGTATCACCCCGGTAATTACTTTGTGGCCTGGCATCCGAAATCGAGCACGCAGAACGAGCGCACTACAGTGGTGGTAGAGTCTTCGGCAGGCCCGGAGGTGCTTTTCCGCCAGATTGCCGGCGCCATGGCACGCCGCATTGTGTGGTATGTGAAAGAGGGCGATGAAGTAAGCCAGGGCGAGGAGTTTGGCTTCATCAAGTTCGGCTCACGGGTGGATATTTTCATGCCGCTCGATACAGCCATCAAGGTAGAACTGGGTCAGAAAACAAAAGGCGGCCAAACCGTTATCGCCCAGCTAAAGACCGAAACGCCTCCTTTGTTCGGCTAATCTTTAAGACGCTGGACTTTAGATATTAGACCAAACAAGAAAGGCCGCTGCTAGTATAAACTGCAGCGGCCTTTCTTGTTTAAATCAGGATTTTCAGGCTAGAAAAAAATTACAGGATGTTGTTTAGAAGTGCCTGTACCTGTCACGAGTTAAGCTATCGCTAAACTTGCGGCAGGAATAAGGCTGCGAAAAACGAGTAACGAAAAACGATCAACGAGACTAATACCAGCTTTCCACCAGTCTCATCAACTTTTCCAGGTACTGCTGGTCCACCTCGTCGAAGTCATTGAGTCGGTCGCTGTCCACGTCCAGCACCAGCTTTACCTCACCGTCTTTTATGGCTGGCAATACAATTTCTGATTTAGAGTCGCTGCTGCAGGCGATGTGGCCCGGGAAAGCCTCCACGTCCGGTACAAGTATGGTTTTCTGCTGGGTATAGCACGCACCGCAAACGCCTTTGTGGTACGGAATGCGGGTGCAAGCCACTGGTCCCTGGAACGGGCCGAGCACCAGTTGACCCTCTTTGTTGAAGTATACGCCTACCCAAAAGAAGCCCATGCCCTGGCGCAGCGCGGCTACTAAGTTTGAAATATTGGCGATCAGGTCGGTTTCCCCTGTCGTTAAGGCTTCTATCTGCGGAAGCAGCGCTTTATATTTTTCCTCTTTGCTGAGGTTCGCATCTATCAGAAGGGACTCTGCCATGGGCTAATTTTGAATAACTGAGTTTTGAATGAGTGAATATGTTGATGACGTAAGAAAAGTCTAACGTCTAGAAGCTAAAATCTAGCTTCTGAAATAGTGCAACAACTGATCGGGACCTAAAGTTTGAATACTGCTTAACTGTCCATAAGCCATGTTAGGGGCTTTTACACCGGCAGGCAGATTCTTTTCAAGGCTCTTGAATACCAGCGCCTCGTCCCATAGGTTTTCCTGCAGCAGGCTCTCCAGCAGGAAGGTGCCGCCCTCTACCATCACTGATAAGATGCTGCGCTGGTGCAGGTCGTGCATGAGCTGGGGCAGCAGCGGCTCGTTTTCCTGCAGCTGCACAAAGTATAAATTCTCACGATCGTCCTGCCTTTTGTAAGTATACACCACAGTAGGCTGGCTGCCGTCGAACAAGTGCAGGTGCGTAGGCAGCAGCAGTTGCTTATCAATCACCAGGCGCAGCGGGTTTTGGCCCGGCCACAGGCGCGTGTTCAGGTGCGGGTTATCATATAAAGCGGTACGACTGCCTACCATGATGGCCTGCTCCTCCGATCGCCACTTATGCACCAGTCGCTGTGCCAGCTTGCCGCTGATCTGCTGCTGCGCATAATTGGCGGCGGCAATGAAGCCATTCGCCGTTTCGGCCCACTTCAGAAGTATAAAGGGCCGCTTTTGGGTATGGAAAGTAAAGAACCGCTTGTTCAGCTCCAGCCCCTCATCTTCCAGTACGCCTACTTTTACTTGGGCGCCGCTTTCAAACAGCTTTTTGATGCCGCGCCCTGCCACCAGCGGGTTTGGGTCTGTGTTGCAGATCACCACATCTTTCACGCCATGGCTGATGAGCAGATCGGCACAGGGAGGCGTTTTGCCGTAGTGCGAGCAAGGCTCCAGCGTGACGTACACCCGGCTTTTGGGCAGCAGGCTTTTGTCTTCCACGGCTGCTACGGCATTCACCTCAGCATGCGGACCGCCGTAATGCCTGTGCCAGCCCTCGCCGATAATCTGCCCCTTGTGCACGATCACGCAGCCCACCATCGGGTTCGGACTGGTGTGGCCACTTGCCAATCGGGCCAGTTCCAGGGCACGGCGCATGTACTTCTCGTCGGGCGTTGCCATAAGGTTAAATGTAAGATGCCGGGGTTTGAAGTATAAAATACAGGCAGCTGCGCGTTGTGAAAGGATAAAGTCAAAAATCAAACGCCTTGCGACTCGTATCTGTTTACTTACTTTTGCAAAGATATTGAAATCAACCTAAAGTACAGGCGTGGCCACGATTCAGGAATTACAGCAGCACATCCGCACAAGTATAAACCAGGCTTTTCCGGAGCCGGAGGCAGGGAGCATTGCGCAGCTGGTGCTGGAGCATGTGCTGCAGAAAGACAGGCTGCAGCTACGTCTGGACAAGTCGGCAGAGGTGCAGCCGGCACAGCAGGAAGCGGTAGAGCAGATGATCTTACGGCTGCAGCAGCAGGAGCCGGTGCAGTACGTGCTGGGCACGGCGCACTTCTACGGGCTAAATTTGCTGGTGGATGACCGCGTGCTGATACCAAGGCCGGAGACAGAGGAACTGGTGGACCTTGTGCTAAAGGAGCATCAGGGACAGAAAGGGCTGAATGTGCTGGATATTTGCACCGGAAGCGGCTGCATCCCACTGGCTTTGCAGGCCAACATGCCCAGCGCCAAAGTATACGGACTGGAAGTGTCGGAGGGGGCACTGGAGGTGGCCCGGGCCAATGCCGCCAAGTATGATCTGCCCGTTGAATGGCTGCAGGCAGATATCTTTGCGCCGGTTCCAGGTATAGCCGCGGGCTCGCTGGACATCATCATCAGCAACCCGCCGTATGTGCTGGAGGAGGAAAAGGAGCTGATGCGCGAAAACGTGCTGCAGTACGAGCCGCACCTCGCCCTGTTCGTGCCAAACGCCGACCCCCTGAAATTTTACAGAAGGATAACGGATGTCGCGTTGGAACTCCTGAAAAAGGATGGTAGGTTGTACTTTGAGATAAACGAGCGCTACAGCCAGCAGGTGCGGAAACTCTTGCAGGAGGCAGGATTTGCGCAGGTACGGGTAGTGGAGGATTTGTTCGGGAAAGCCCGGATGGTGACGGCCTCGCGGTAAGGTGGTTAAAATTTGGGCTAAAACTATCTTAAGTAGAAGTTAAAATTGTACTTTTGCAGTAGAAATGCCTGCTACGGCCCTGTTAGCGCTGTATATTGAATCCGTTCTTCGGATGTGTTGTTGACGCATGAGAAGCCGCTGCAGGCGGGGAGAGGTAAAGGAAATAAAATTCAGAAATTAACCAGCATACATAACGTGTACGAACAACTGATAAACAAAGAAGCCAAGCTTGCTGTGATTGGCTTAGGCTATGTAGGATTGCCGATTGCGCTTGCCTTTGCAAAGAAAATAAAAGTGATAGGCTTCGATATAAACGCGAAGCGCGTGGATTTAATGCGCAACAACATCGACCCGAGCGGTGAGTTGGAGAGCAGCGATTTTGAGGGAGCTGACATTGAGTTTACGCACGATCTGGAGGTGCTGCGCGAGGCACAGTTCTTTATTGTGGCCGTGCCAACGCCAATCGATGAGCACGCCATGCCGGACCTGAAGCCGCTTTTAGGCGCTTCTACCTCTGTGGGTAAAGTGCTGAAGAAGGGCGATTACGTGGTGTTTGAATCCACTGTTTACCCGGGCTGTACCGAAGAGGATTGCGTGCCGGTGCTGGAGCGCGAGTCAGGCTTGAAGTTCATGGAGGATTTCAAAGTAGGTTACTCGCCTGAGCGCATCAATCCGGGCGATAAGGAGCACACGCTGGCAAAGATCGTGAAAGTGGTATCGGGTTGTGGCAAAGAGTCGGCAGAGGAGATTGCCAAAGTATACGAGTTGGTGATTGACGCAGGCGTGCACCGCGCTTCCACTATCAAGGTAGCTGAAGCCGCCAAAGTGATCGAAAACACCCAGCGCGACCTTAACATCGCCCTGATGAACGAACTGTCCATCATCTTCGACAAGATGAACATCAATACCTATGATGTGCTGGAGGCAGCGGGCACGAAGTGGAACTTCCTTCGCTTTCAGCCTGGCCTGGTAGGCGGCCACTGCATTGGCGTGGACCCGTATTACCTGACGTACAAAGCGAAGGCAATGGGCTACGATGCGAAAGTGATTCTGAGCGGCCGCAGCACCAACGACAACATGGGCGCTTACCTGGCCAACAAGCTGGTGAAGATGATGATCAAGGGTGGCAAGAACATTTCGCAGACAAAAGTGCTGGTGATGGGCGCTACTTTTAAGGAAAACGTGGAAGACATCCGCAACTCGAAAGTGGTGGACGTGATCCGCGAACTGGAAAGCTTCGGCGTGACAGTAGAAGTGGTAGACCCGTATGCAAATTCCGAGGAACTGAAGCACGAGTATGGCTTCGGTCTGGTGGCAGAGCCCGGCAAAGATTACGATGCCGTGGTGGTGGCCGTGCCGCATGCGCCTTACAAGGAACTGGAAGAGGATTACTTTAAGTCGCTGATGAATGGCAGCCCTATTCTGGTGGACTTAAAAGGCATTCTGCGCGATAGAATCAAAGATATCACCTACACAAGCTTATAAGTTTTGGCAAAAGAAAAGATACTGGTAACCGGAGGCGCTGGCTATATCGGCTCGCACACGGTAGTGGAGCTGGTAGAGGCGGGCTACGAGCCTGTCATCATCGATAATTTCTCTAACTCGGAAGAAAGCGCGCTGGAGGGCATTGCCGCTATACTTGGCCGCAGCATTCCGTGCCATCGCGTTGACTGCACTGATGCCACAGCACTAAGAGGTGTGTTTGAGGCGGAGAAAGATATCCGGGGCGTGATTCACTTTGCGGCTTATAAGGCAGTGGGTGAGTCCGTAGAGCAGCCGCTGAAGTACTACCACAACAACGTGGGTTCTTTGGTGGCGCTGCTGCAGGTGATGGGCGAGTTCAACGTACCCAACCTGGTATTCTCTTCTTCGTGCACCGTGTATGGTATTCCGGAGCAACTGCCGGTAACCGAGCAGACGCCGGTGCAGAAAGCCAATTCTCCCTACGGCAACACCAAGAAGATTTGCGAGGAGATTCTGACGGACCTGGCCAACAGCGGCAGTAGCATTAAAAGTATCGCGCTGCGCTACTTTAACCCCATCGGGGCACATCCGTCTGCAAAAATCGGAGAGTTACCGCTGGGCGTGCCAAGCAACCTCGTGCCGTTCATCACCCAAACAGCTGCCGGTATCCGAGAGCAGCTCACGGTGTTTGGCAATGATTACGACACACCAGACGGCACCAATATTCGCGATTACGTGCACGTGGTAGACCTTGCCAAAGCGCACGTAGTGGCAGTGGAGAGAATGCTGGCCGGTAAGGTAGAAAGCATAGAGTTCTTTAACGTGGGCACTGGCCAGGGCAATACCGTGCTGGAGGCTATACATGCTTTCGAGCGTGCCACGGGCGAAAAGCTAAACTATAAGATTGGTGGCCGTCGTGCAGGCGATGTACCAAAGATTTATGCCGATGTCACCAAAGCGACCGAGGAACTGGGTTTTAAAACGACCAGCACGCTGGAGGAAGCCATGAAAAGCGCCTGGGACTGGCAGTTGTCTCTTCAAAAAGGAAAAGCATAAGTATGAAAATATTGATCACGGGCGGAGCGGGCTTTATCGGCTCGCATGTGGTACGCCTGTTCGTAACGAAGTACCCGAACTACCAGATCTACAACCTAGACAAACTGACATACGCCGGCAACCTGGCAAATTTGTCTGACATTGAGGACCGGGAGAACTATACCTTCCTGAAAGGCGATATCGTGGATGCGGCCTACCTGGAGGAGATCTTCACCGAGTATAAATTCGATGCAGTGATTCACCTGGCGGCCGAGTCGCACGTGGACCGTTCCATCTCGGACCCGCTTGCCTTTGTGCAGACGAACGTGATCGGCACGGTGAACCTGCTGAACACATCGCGCAGCCACTGGAAGGATAACCTGCCCGACCACCTGTTCTACCACATCTCCACCGACGAGGTGTACGGCTCCCTGGGCGAGGATGGCCTGTTTACGGAAGAGAAGGCCTACGACCCGCGCTCGCCATACTCTGCTTCTAAAGCAAGCTCCGATCATTTCGTGCGGGCATGGTTCCATACTTACGGACTGCCTGTCAAGATATCGAACTGCTCCAACAACTACGGCCCAAACCACTTCCCCGAGAAGCTGATTCCGCTGGCCATCCACAACATCCAGAGCGAGAAGCCGGTGCCGGTGTACGGCAAAGGCGAGAACGTGCGCGACTGGCTTTACGTGCTCGATCACGCCCGTGCCATCGACGTGATTTTCCACGAGGGCAAGGTGGGCGAGACTTACAACATCGGCGGCGTGAACGAGTGGAAGAACCTGGACCTGATTGAGCTGCTCTGCGACCAGATGGACGAGAAACTGGGCCGCGAGAAAGGGCACTCCCGTAAGCTGATTACCTTCGTGAAAGACCGCGCCGGCCATGACCTGCGCTACGCCATCGACTCCAGCAAACTGATGAACGAACTGGGTTGGAAGCCGTCGGTTACCTTTGAGGAGGGCCTAAGTAAAACCGTTGACTGGTACCTGCAGCATCCGGAGTGGCTGAACGACGTAACCTCCGGCAACTACCAGAGCTACTACGAGCAGCAGTATACACACAGATAAGTAAAGTAGATTTAGCGTATGTACGAATTACCTTTTCATGATAAGCCCCTGGAGAACCTGTCCTTTTTGGTAACAGGCGGCGCGGGCTTTATCGGGTCTAACCTGGTAGAATACCTGCTGAAGTATAAAGTGGGTAAAGTGCGCGTGCTGGATAACTTCTCCAACGGCTTCCGCAAAAACATTGAACAGTTTCAGGACAACCCAGCTTTCGAGCTGATGGAGGGTGATATCCGGGACCCGGAAACGTGTGTGGCTGCCTGCGAGGGTATGGATGTGGTATTGCATCAGGCCGCGCTTGGCTCTGTGCCGAGAAGTATAAACGATCCCATCACAACCAACAACGTGAACATCGGCGGCTTTGTGAACATGCTGGTGGCGGCTAAGGAAAACAACATCAAGCGCTTTGTGTACGCGGCTTCATCGTCTACTTACGGCGACAGTAAAGAACTGCCAAAGGTGGAAGACCGTATTGGAAAGCCACTCTCTCCTTATGCCGTGACTAAGTATGCGAATGAGTTGTATGCTGATGTGTTTGGCAAAACGTATGGCATGGAGATCATCGGGCTGCGCTATTTTAACATATTCGGACCGCGCCAGGACCCGAACGGTGCTTATGCGGCTGTTATTCCGTTGTTCATCGACGCGCTGATCCAGGATAGTGCTCCGAAGATAAACGGCGACGGCGGCCAGACGCGCGATTTCACCTTTGTGGAAAACTGCGTGCAGGCGAACATCAAGGCGGCATTGGTAGCGAATTCAGAGGCGGTAAACCAGGTGTATAATATTGCCGTGGGGGATAGGACCTCTTTGCTGGAGATGTTCAACATCCTAAAGGAAACCGCTGGCTCAGACGTGGAGCCGGTGCATGGTCCTGATCGTGCGGGCGATATCCGCGACAGTCTGGCTGATACATCCAAAGCGCAGCGCCTGCTGGACTACAACCCGCAGGTGCGTATCACAGAAGGATTACAGCGCACGTTCGACTGGTTCAAAAACAACCAGGAGTTCATTTACAGAGATACAGATAAAACCGTTGTTGCCAAATAGGCAGCAGCTATACTTTAACGAAACCAGATGAAGGGAATCATACTTGCCGGGGGCTCCGGTACCAGGCTCCACCCGCTGACGCTGGCGGTGAGCAAGCAGCTGATGCCGGTCTACGACAAGCCGATGATCTACTACCCGCTCTCCACGCTGATGCTGGCCGGCATCCGTGAGATCCTGATCATCTCCACGCCCCACGACTTGCCCATGTTCGAGCGCCTGCTCGGCGACGGCAGCCAAATCGGATGCAGGTTCTCCTATAAGGTGCAGGAGGTGCCGAACGGGCTGGCGCAGGCCTTCGTGATCGGGGAGGAGTTTATCGGAGAGGACAAGGTAGCGCTGATACTTGGCGACAACATCTTTTACGGCTCGGGCATGAGCACGCTGCTGCAGGCAAACAACAACCCGGACGGGGGCGTGATCTACGCTTACCATGTGACCGACCCGGAACGCTATGGGGTGGTGGAGTTCGACGAGCAGAACGTTGCCGTATCGATAGAGGAGAAGCCGCTGGAGCCCAAATCAAGCTACGCTGTGCCGGGGCTGTACTTCTACGACAACGAGGTGGTGCAGATAGCAAAGAACCTGGAGCCGAGCGCGCGGGGCGAGTACGAGATCACGGACGTGAACAAGGAGTACCTGAAAAGAGGCAAGCTGAAGGTGGGCATCCTCAACCGCGGCACCGCCTGGCTCGACACCGGCACCATCGCCTCGCTCATGCAGGCGGCCACCTTCGTGCAGGTGATAGAGGAGCGGCAGGGCCTGAAGATTGGCTGTATTGAGGAGGTGGCCTGGCGCATGGGCTTCATCTCGGAGGAGCAGCTGAGGCAGATCGCAGAACCACTTAGAAAGAGCGGCTACGGAGAGTACCTGATCCGGATGCTAAAGGAAAAGTTGTAACCTATAAAAGGCTGCCTTTGGGTGGCCTTTTTTCGTAAGGACTCCATTGAAAACCTAATCTGTGGCAGCATAAAATTCTCTTTAGAAAAGAAAGTACTACGACTACTGCAAATTGAAGGAAGGCAACAGGAGTATAAAGTAAAATCAAATGGACATACAACAGGCGTATGACAGCTGGGCTGCACAGTACGACGAGAACAAGAACAACACCAGAGATCTTGAAGCAGTAGCTTTAAGAGCCACGCTGGCCCATGTTCAGTTCAACAACTGCCTGGAAATTGGTTGTGGAACCGGAAAGAATACGGAGTGGCTACTAACAAAGGCAGAGCAGGTATCGGCTGTGGATTTCTCGTCTAAGATGTTGGAAAAGGCGCGTCAGAAAATAACCTCTGCAAAAGTTACATTTCATCAGGCAGACGTAACCGAGGAATGGCGCTTTGCACAGAGGCAGTATGACTTGGTTACGTTTAGCCTTGTTCTGGAGCATATCGAAGACCTTGGTGCCATTCTCTCCAAAGCCTCCAGGGCAGTGGCTCCAAAGGGGATGGTATACATTGGAGAACTGCATCCATATAAGCAGTACCAGGGAACGAAGGCCCGATTTGATACAGTAGCAGGGCAGCAGGTGCTAACATGCTATCGTCATGACTTGTCAGATTTCACGAAAGCTGCCACAACTCATGGCTTTTCGATAGAGAATATTGATGAGTACTTTGATGATGCGGATAGAGCGAGCTTGCCGCGAATATTAGCGCTGCTCTTAAGGAAAAGGTAACTAATTCAAGCCACACCCCGGTCAACTGAAGGAGCATCCTTGATTCCTCATAACACAAACCCCAGCAGCAAACCTGTAAGAATAAGTATGGGGGCGGGGATTTTAGTGAACATGAGCAGGCAGAACGTAGCCACCACAATGCCAAAGTTCAGTGGCGTATTATCCACGGGGTGGTAGAGCAGGATAGCCGCAGCCACCACCAGGCCGGCACTGACGGCACTGATACCCTCCAGGGAGGCCCGTACCACACGGTACTTCTTCAGCTCATCCCAAAACCGGATGACAAAGAAGATGAGGAAGGTGCCGGGCAGGAAAATACCCACCGTAGCCACAAAAGAACCCAGCAACTGCCCGCCAATGCCGAACCTGCGCATGGCCAGGTTACCTACAAAGGAGCAGAAGGAAAACGTGGGGCCGGGAAGCGCCTGCACGATGGCGTACCCCGACAAGAATTCCTCCCCGGTCAGGTAATGCTTGAAGTCAACAAACTCGGAGTAGAGGAGCGGGACCAGTACTTGCCCTCCGCCGAAAATAAGGCTGCCGTTCCGGTAGAAGTTCTCAAAGAGGCGCACGGGCAGCGACGAAGTATAATGGCCAAGCAAGGCGGCACTCACCAGCACAGCCACAAAAAGTATAAAGTTGGCCCACTGTATCTTCAGCTTCTTGTCCTTCTCAAGCGGGTGCTGCTTAAACCGCAGCGCTGTAATAGCGCCACCAGCCAGCAGCAGCACCGGCAATACCCAGGGCGAGGAGAAGAAGTAGGAAAGTATGGCCGAAATTACCATCAGCACCACGGCTGTTTTGGTGTAGATTACCTTTGCGCTGATCATGTAGGCGGCATAGGCCACGAACCCCACCGCCATGGGTTGCAGGTACCGTAAAAAGTGCAGCGAAATGCCCTGCTCCTGCAGGTACGTAATGGCCACAGCAGCCACCGCCATGATAATGGTGGCAGGCAGTATCCAGACCAAAAGGGTGATGTAGGCAAGGTTAGCGCCGCCAATTTTGTAGCCGATGGCCGTGATGGTTTGCGTGGAGGTGGGGCCGGGAAGTATGGAGCAGAGCGCGTTCAGTTCGATCAGCTCCTGTTCAGTAATGTAGCGGCGGCGATCAACCAGCAACTTGAGCATCAGGGCAATATGCGCCTGTGGCCCACCGAAAGAAGTGAGGGCCAGAATCAGCACGTCTTTCAGAAAGATGTAGTAGCGCAGGCTCATAAGCGGCATAAAAATAAAAAAAGAGAGACAGGTTGTAGCTATCTCTCTTCTTTTATCTCGAAAAGTTTATACTTATGCTTTTTTGAGGCCGAGCTCAATCAGTCGCTCATTCAGGTACTCGCCTGCCGTAGCATCCGGGTAAGCCTTTGGGTTACGCTCGTCGATGCAGCTCTCCAGGCAGGTCAGGTCCATTTCTGAACGCGGGTGCATGAAGAACGGAATAGAGTAGCGGGACGTGTGCATCAGCTCACGCGGCGGGTTCACCACGCGGTGAATGGTAGACTTCAGCTTGTTGTTCGTTAAACGGGCCAGCATGTCGCCCACGTTCACCACCACCTGCTCCGGCAGGGCCGTAATCGGAATCCACTGGCCATCGCGGCGCAGCACCTGCAAGCCGTCAGCACTGGCGCCCATCAGCAGCGTGATCAGGTTGATATCACCGTGCTCGGCAGCGCGAACGGCATCGGCCGGCACACTGTCCGGGTTCTCTATCGGGAAGTAGTGGATAGGGCGCAAAATGCTGTTGCCATACTTCACCTTCTCATCAAAATAGGTTTCCTCCAGGCCCAGGTGCAGGGCGATGGCGCGCAATACCTGCTTGCCCGCGGCCTCCAATTTGCGGTAGGCCTCCAGGGTAGCTTCTTTAAAACCTGCTACTTCCGTAGGAAAAATGTTGGCCGGGTACTCAGCCTTGATTGGGTCGCTGTCCGGGATGCCGTCCAGGTCCTGACCTACGTGAAAGAACTCTTTCAGGTCGCCGGTGTTAAAACCCTTTGCTTTCTCTTTCCCTTTGCCAATGTAGCCACGCTGGCCGGCTAGCTCAGGGTTCTCGTACTGCTGCTTCTGCGCATCCGGCAGGGAAAAGAATTCCTGCGTAGCAGCATAGAGTTCTTCCGTCAGTTGGTTGCTAAGGCCATGGTTGCGGAGGGCAATAAAACCGATGTTCTGGTAAGCGTCGCCCAATTGCTGCACAAATTGCGCCCGCTTTGCCGCATCCCCGGAAGTGAAATCCGCCAGGTCTAAGGAAGGGATCTCGTCAAACAAAATCTCGCTCATATATATAATTAGCGTATACTTTTATGTAATATTCACGTAGTTCGCAATATACAAAGAAAATGATTAAATTAGCTGCTTAGCTAACCAAACACCAACCAAATGAAAAAAACGTACCTACTCCTTGCTTCTGCCCTGATGCTTGGTTTTTCTGCCTGTGACACGGCACGCCAGACGCAGGACCCTGAGACGCAAGCCCCTATCACAAACGCAAGAGCCGACGAAGGCCCTACACCCGTAGGTGCTGTGATGAGCAAAAACGGCCTGCGTGTATTTGCTTTCGATGATTCCCAGAAGTACCCGGAGTCGCAGCTGCGCCTGAACACGCCGCCAGCCGGTGGGGTGGTGGAGCCGGGCCCTGTTGCCTTCGACTACTCGCTTTCTAATTACCAGCTTACCCGCATGACGCCACACTCTAATGCAGAGCACCTGGCTAACTCGCAGGAGGGGCAGCACATACACAATATCGTGGATAACCAGCCGTACACGGCCCACTACGAAACTGAATTTACCAAAGACCTGGAAGAGGGCGAGCACGTGATCCTTTCGTTCCTGTCTCGTTCTTACCACGAGAGCCTGAAGCACCAGGGTGCTTACGACCTGCGTAAGGTGACGGCAGGCAAGCCAACGCAAAGGCTGGATATAAACCTGAAGGATCCGCACATGTTCTATAGCCGCCCGAAAGGCGAATATGTGGGCGCCGACACTGAGCAGGTAATGCTTGATTTCTACCTGGTGAACACCGAACTTTCAGCGGAAGGAAACCGCGTGCGTGCTACCATCAACGGCACCGAGTTTATACTGGACCGTTGGTTGCCTTACATCATGGAAGGCCTGCCAATGGGGGAGAACACCATTAAGCTGGAGTTGATTGATAGAAACGGCAATGTTTTGCCTGGCCCCTACAACAGCGTAACCCGCACCTTTACCCTGAAGCCTGCGGCTTAAGTTTAAGGAAGTATAAAGTATAAGCGAGGCCCGCTTCCTGTACAGGAGGCGGGCTTCTTCTATGTTATTAACTTTTACCTACGTTGCTATACTTGTGGATTGGCAATACATTAGTCTTTTCTGTTTATCTGTTTTATATTAGATGGACTTGGGGAGCGCCTTCGGGTAACGCGGTAAGTTGTATGTTAAATTTGTTGCGTAGCAGGAGCTTTTCTTCCAGCCCTTTCGCATAAATCAGAAACCTGTCACTGTGTTTAGCATGCATAAAAACTATATCATACTGGCGCATACAAACCCGGAGCAGCTAAAAAGGCTGGTTAGCAGGCTATCGGATGGGTGTTCATCCTTCTACATACACATCGATAAGAAGTCGGAAATAAACGCTTTCCTCGCTTGCTTTGAGAATGCAGCTCATGTCACCTTTATCCCTGACAGAGTAGATTGTATTTGGGGCGACTTTAGCCAGGTGGAGGCAACACTAAACCTGATTAACGAAGTGATTTCCGGTGGGAGAGAGGGCTATACAATTTTCCTTAGCGGGCAGGATTATCCGATAAAAAGCAACCGGGAGATAAACGCCTTTTTAGAGAAAAACAGCGGGTTTGAGTTTATAAGTCTAGAGCATAAACCCATACAGAAAGCTCATTACCTCTACAAGGAAAGAGTAGAGGCTTATAAAATCAATATCTCCTCTAAAAGATGGGATTACGTAATTGTGCCTTATATTTTCTCTCCTATCGATGTTAAAAGAACCTTTGCAAAGTTTTTGCTCAGGAAAGTATCTGTGCAAGACTTGCTATTATCTTTTAAAAAGAGGAAACAACCCTTTGCCGAGCACTGCAAGGGGCCGCAGTGGTGGGCGTTCAGCAGCAATACACTACATAAAATCCATAGTTATGTGCAGGATAATAAGGAAGAGCTATTTTCTTATTATAAGCATACCATATACTCAGATGAGCAGTTCTTTCACACTATACTTTGGGAGCTGATGAAGCGCGACCCGGACATAAGGCTGAAAGATTACCTTCATTACATCAATTGGGAAAGGGAGGGCGTGGAGCTGCCTGTCACGTTTGATCGGAATGATATAGAGGAGCTAGTGAGTCAACCGGAAGACAAGCTGTTTGCCAGGAAGTTTGATGCCAGGTACGATGCAGAGATTCTGGACAAACTGGATAAGCACCTCCAGCAGCAATGTATAGCCGCGAAAGATCGAAATGGTAAAGAGCCATAAGCAAAAAGCCACACCTGCAGCTTATCTGGATCATTAGTATAAAATTTAAGCGCCCGCTTTCTGGAGAGGAAGCGGGCGCTTTGTTTTGAAGCTGGACTTATATTTTGTGATTTTTTCACAGATCTTAGATTCGACTTCTTAGGAACATAAAAGTGGTTATAGGTGAAAAAGCCCCCGGAGCCTGGAATCGCAGGGTCAGATTTTGGTACTCTGACGGGGCGCGGGAATTGTCCTAAGGTCTACTTATATTACTATGAATATATAGTCTATTCGGCAGTCCGGATACGGTTATCGGTTGATTTAGACAGATAAGCCGAATAGACTTCCGTTTATACCGTAGTTATATGAAATAAATGAAGAATAAATTTATTCAATTCAGTTCAAGTTTAGTATTTATTTTTCTATTTGCTTCTTGCCAAAATAGAGAAGTATCCAGTACTGATACGGTTTTAAGTGTAGCAGTATCAGAGAATGAATCTGATCGAGAGCTAACAGAAAGTGATACTTCCGCAAAAAAGTTTGAATGGCAATTTGGTCTATGTGAAAATACTGGTTTCTATGAAACTGGTAAATTTTCTGAAAAGCAGTTAAGGGACACTTATTTCCTACTGTTTGAATATAATAGTGTGACAGCTTTAAACACAGACGCTACCTTAGATGAACCTGAATACTATAATGCCAATTATATAGGGAACTCTCTAAAGAAGCTTGAACAAGAATATCTTGTTGCAGTACAGAAATTAAAAAAACTAGACTTAGTGCCAACCCAGTTTTGGCTTAAGCATAAAGAGCTGTCACTTCTTCAGCTTGAAGAATTGTACAAGTTGAAAAAATTGGCATTAGAAGCACACTTGAACCCTACACTCTTAGAAGGCACTCCTAATTCTGATAAATGTAGACGCTATATAAGTGCTCTGATCTCAGAAGATACTACAGAACTACTAAATGCTTGGAAGAAGCATGTTGAACTAAAGAAGTCTAATAATGGGGCTCCTGAAAAGCTTGAACAGGAGTATCAAAGACAGTTAGAGACAACCGACAGGTTGCTTTTTGCACGGATTGATTTGATGAACTATGGCTGGTGGAACTGTGCGAACAATCAAAGGAAATATGTTGATGGTTTCAATCAGGAAGGGCAAATGACAAAGGAATTTGACAGGCTGTTTATCAAGGTTGAGTCGGAGTGTGATGAATAGCAAAGAATGAAATCATATAACCACACCCATAAGCCAGCTGCGCCGCCTTATGGCCAAGTACGTTGTACAATATTTATAAGTATGAAAAACCTGACATTACTGGTAGCCATGTTTCTTACGACTGTTGTGGCAACAGCGCAGGTAGCTATTATTCAAGATAAGGACGGGTACACCAATGTTAGGGAGAAACCGAACGGACAATCACAGGTTATTCATAAACTATATAGTAACGAAGTCTTCTGGTATGAATATGAAGAAGGACAAGATACGAACGAGTGGATTCCTGTCTTTATACCTATGAATGCCTTCTCCTTTAGTTCTACCCAGCCTGACTACATCGAAGGATTCATACATAAATCAAGGCTACAACCGCTGGACAAACTACAGCCCTATCAAGGGACAGAATTCAAATTTGAATATCTTCTGGAGCCATTTAAGCTCAATAACCGAATTGTTGAAAAGCATGAAGGGAAGTGGGTAAAAACAATTGCAGGCAGACCTGTATGGGGAACGGACGGTAACTTTCCAAAAACACAAGTAAAAGGAGTTAACGTCATAGTTGAAGGAAAGAAGGTTGAAATAAACAAGCCTCTTTATAGCGATATCTACGAATGCACGAACACCTTTAAGGTCTATAAAAATGGTGATTCTTACATCATGTACCAATGGAACAGCGATGGGGCTGGTGCTTATCAGATAGTCTGGATTTTCACTAAAGAAGGACTTAAGCAAAGGCTTGTAGGGTCTATGATATAAAGAAAAACAAGGTACAACAAACTGCAGCCTTAACTCTTGCTATGCTGCAGGCTTCGGTTGCACGAATACCGTTACCCTTCTATCAAACATAACTCCGCTTATCAGACATTACCGACTACCACACTTAACTAAAAAGGGGCCACTCCAATGTATGGAGTGGCCCCTTTGGTTATAGTCGTTCGCCCGCTTACTCTCTTGGTTTTCCCTGGGCTCCTTGTTCGGGTTTGGCAATGGAGTTGCGCATATCAGTGTCCGACTGTATGTTCTGCATGCGGTAGTAATCCATGATGCCGAGGTTGCCGCTGCGGAAGGCCGCTGCGATGGCCTGAGGAATCTCTACCTCCGCCTGAATCACGTTGGCGCGGGCCTCCTGGGCTTTGGCTTTCATTTCCTGCTCCACGGCTACCGCCATCGCACGGCGCTCCTCTGCCTTGGCCTCTGCTACGCGCAGGTCGGCACCGGCCTGGTCTATCTGCAGCTTGGCGCCAATGTTCTCGCCTACGTCAATGTCGGCAATGTCGATGGAGAGGATTTCATAGGCAGTGCCGGCATCCAAGCCTTTCTGCAGCACCAGCTTCGAGATCATATCCGGGTTCTCCAGTACGGTCTTATGAGAGGTAGACGAGCCGATAGACGTCACGATGCCTTCCCCCACACGGGCAAGTATGGTTTCCTCGCCGGCGCCCCCCACCAGTTGCTTTATGTTGGCCCGTACGGTAACCCGCGCTTTGGCGATCAGCTGAATGCCATCCTGCGCCACAGCGGCTACGTTCGGCGTGTTGATCACTTTTGGGTTTACCGAGGTCGTCACAGCCTCAAACACGTTACGGCCGGCCAGGTCTATAGCGGTCGCCTGCTTAAACGACAGCGGGATGTTTGCCTTGTCGGCCGAGATAAGCGCCTTGATCACCATCGGCACGTTGCCACCCGCCAGGTAGTGCGTTTCCAGTTCGGTGGTTGTCAGGTCGATGCCAGCCTTGGTGGAGTTGATCATCGAGTTCACGATGAGGCTTGGCGGCACCTTTCGGATGCGCATGAACACCAGTTCCAGCAGGCCCACTTTCACACCCGAAAACAAGGCGGTAATCCAGAGGCTGATCGGGACGAAGTATAAAAAGATCATCAGCAGGATAATACCGCCGGCAATAAGGAAGATTAAGGAAAGGTTTTCCATCTGTGGTTGAGGTTAGGAGATTGCTTCTACTGTTATTTGATTCTGATTGAGTTTAATTATTCGGATAGCGGTGTTGGGGGTGATGTACTCTCCCTGCGTTTGCACCTCGTGGTGCCGGTCGGCAAACAGGGCAGTACCTTGCGGGCGCAGGGCAGAGACGGCTACACCTTCTTCGCCCACAGCAAGCAGGTGGGGCGTGTCTTCGTTCACGTGGCCCCGGTTCTGCTCCTTCAGGGCAAAGCGCGCCCAACTGTTCGTTTTAAAACTGTACACCACGGCCACACCCGCTACCAACACCGTGGCCCCAAGTATAATGTGGCCCACATCGCTGCCCAAAGAAGCGTATCCGATCCAGATGCCGATGCCGGTAAGTATAAAACCAAGTATGCCAACCACGGTGGTGCCTGGCACGAAGATCAGTTCCACGATCACGAGCAGCAGCCCCACACCAATAAGCAGTATCACAGTTATCCAATCCAGTAGCATAGTACACGGCTGTTACAGTCTACAATATAGCTATTTGGGGATAGAATTACGAATTACGTGTTACGAATTATCAGGCCTTCGCGTCTCCTGCCTTGTTGCGGCACATGATGCCGCGCTGGCTACACGCTTACGTGCAGGCCTGTGTCTGCAGCACAAAGCGTATAACAGAAGCGCCGCCTCCATACTTGGAGGCGGCGCCTGTAACTTTATACTTACCGTAGCGCGCGACTAACGAACAACGGTAATTGAACAACGAGTCTAGTACGCTTTGGCGAAGTATACGCGCTGCTTGCTTGGCTTGCCTGTCAGCATGTCCACGCCTTCCTCTTCCGGCGTATTTAAAGCGATGCAGCGGATCGTAGCCTTCGTTTCTTCCTTAATGCGCTCTTCTGTTTCCGGCGTGCCATCCCAATGCGCCAGCACAAAGCCGCCCTTGCTTTCCAGCACCTGCTTAAACTCCTCGTAAGAATCCACTTTGGTGGTGTGCTCCTCGCGGTAGTTCAGCGCTCTGTTGTAGATGTTTTCCTGTATCTCGTCGAGCAGGGCCGGGATGTAAGTGGCCAGGCTGTCGAATTGCTGGGCGCTTTTCTCCTTTGTGTCGCGGCGGGCGATTTCGGCAGTGCCGTTCTCCAGGTCGCGGGCACCGATGGCGATGCGCACCGGCACGCCTTTTAGCTCCCACTCGGCAAACTTATAACCAGGACGCTCGGTGTCGCGGTCGTCAAACTTCACGCTGATGCCTTTTGCCTCCAGCTCGCGCTTCAGGCCGTTCACCTTTTCGCTGATCTGCGCCAGCTGCTCCTCGCCTTTGTAGATTGGCACAATCACGACCTGAATCGGCGCCAGCTTTGGAGGCAGTACAAGTCCCTCGTCGTCAGAGTGCGCCATCACCAGGGCGCCCATCAAACGAGTGCTCACGCCCCACGAGGTTCCCCATACATGCTCCAGCCCGCCTTCTTTGGTGGCATACTTCACATCAAACGCTTTGGCAAAGTTCTGGCCTAGGAAGTGCGAGGTACCCGCCTGCAGTGCCTTGCCATCCTGCATCATGCCTTCGATGCAATACGTGTCCAGGGCACCGGCAAAGCGCTCACTCGGTGTCTTCACGCCACGGATAACCGGCAGCGCGATGTACTGCTCAGCAAAGGTGGCATATACTTCCATCATCTGCTTTGTCTCGGCAATGGCTTCCTCGGCGGTGGCGTGGGCCGTATGGCCTTCCTGCCACAGGAACTCTGCCGTACGCAGGAACAGGCGCGTGCGCATCTCCCAGCGCACCACGTTGGCCCACTGGTTTATGAGCAGGGGCAGGTCGCGGTAGCTTTGGATCCAGTTTTTGTAGGTGCTCCAGATAATGGCCTCAGAGGTTGGGCGCACAATCAGTTCCTCCTCCAGTTTCGCGTTTGGGTCCACGCGCAGTTTACCGGGGTTGTCCGGGTCGTTTTGCAGGCGGTAGTGAGTTACCACGGCGCACTCCTTGGCGAAGCCCTCGGCGTTCTGCTCCTCAGCCTCAAACAAGCTCTTGGGCACGAACAGCGGGAAGTACGCATTCTGGTGGCCGGTGGCCTTGAACATATCGTCCAGCACGCGCTGCATCTTCTCCCAGATAGCGAAGCCGTACGGTTTGATGACCATGCAGCCACGCACCGCTGAATTCTCAGCCAGCCCGGCTTTTTTCACCAGTTCGTTGTACCACAGAGAATAGTCTTCGCTTCTTTTAGGTAACCCTTTGCTCATCTTGCTCTAATATTTTACTTTATATACCTGTTTATTAATGCTTTTGGAACAGAATTTGCTCTTTAAGTACAAGAGATAAGGATATCGTTCCGTCCCAAAATTACGTTAATATATTATACTATGGATAAGGTTTTGCTCCTATGTGTGTGTATCTTTGATATAGTAGGTCAATTCCCTCCACAGATTTAAGCAGAAGGCAATGAAAAAATATACGATTTTTACCTTAGCCCCCGTGCTGGCCCTCCTGGCCGTTGGCTGCAGCAGCCCGGTTGCCATGCAGTCGACCGAGTACGATGACATGTACTACAGTTCAACTGATGAGACGGTGTACGTGGAGCCAGTAGCGCAGCAGCGTACTGAGCAGGCATACCAAAACAGTGCAAGCAGCAGCGAAACGCAGCAGGCCCTGGCCGACGGCGAAGTGCTGAACCCTGAATACTCAGATGATGCCATCACGCAGAACTACAACGGCGATGAGTATTACGACGGCCGTACCTATGACGAGCGTGATAACTGGTACCGCCCGAGTCACTCTTATGTAGACCCGTACTGGGGCATGGCGTATATTCCGCGCCGCGCCAGCTACGCCTACTACGATCCGTTTTACGACCCATTCTACCACGATCCTTTTTACTATGATCCGTTCTGGAACAATGCCCGTTACGGAAGCGGCCTTAGCGTAAGCATCAGCTATGGCATGGGATGGGGAGGCTTTTACGGCTATCCGCGCTACGGTTACAGCAACTGGTGGCCTAACAGCTACGGACACGGGTATTACAATGGGTACCACAGAGGCTACAGCAATGGGTACTATGCCGGCAACCCTTATAATTTCTATCACGACAGACCCGTAGTTCTTGGGCCACGCACTAAAACGCAGTATGGCCCGCGCGGAAGCCGCAGCAGTGTGGTTGCCACCAGAAGCGACGAGCAGTCAGGCCGTCCGGCACGTGGCGAGGCCGTAAGAGGCGAGCGCACCGAAGAGAGCAGGTCGCGTGAAGCCGTTGGGCGCCAGTCGCGCAGCAGCAGAAGCACAGTGGCTCCGGAGAGTGGCACAAACGAAAGGGTAGTGCTGCCAGCAAGACCTAGCCGCCGCTCTAACGGAAGCACTACCACGCAACCACAGCAGCAGCGTACGCAGCCAACCGAAACGACCCGTCCTGCCCGACGTACCCGCGAGGTAACGCCGAGCCGCTCATCGGAGCAGACGCGCCCAACCCCAACACGCACCCGTACCGAGGAAAGCAGCCGCCCATCGCGCACCTACGAAAGCCGCCCAAGCCGCAGCGAGAGCCGTCCGGTTCAAACGCCAACGTATGAGCGAAGCAGCAGTTCTTCGTCTTCGTCTGGCTCTAGCACCGGTAGCAGCAGTGGCGGTGGCCGCCCTTCACGAAGAGGAAATAATTAAGTATAGCACAAACTCCATATAACATGAAGAAGACACTATTGGCCATCCTGGCGCTTTTGCTGGGCTGGGGTGGTACTGCTTTTGCCCAGACAGCCGAAGACGCTTTGCGTTATTCACAGCTGGGTGTGGCGGGTAGCGCGCGCATACAAGGAATTGGTGGAGCACAGGCAGCTCTTGGAGCCGACATCTCTAGCCTGTTTGGCAACCCGGCTGGTCTGGGCATGTTCCGCAGGTCAGAGTTTTCCATCACACCGGGCCTGCAGTATAGTAAAACCAAAACAACAATTGAGGGTATTGGCGGCGGTGGCTGGAATGAGGAAGAGAGCATGTTTACAGTTCCTCAGCTTGGCCTGGTGCTGTCGAACCGCCGCGCCGACAACGATGAAAGCGACTGGCGCGGGGTGAACCTCGGCATTGGCTTCTCAAGACTGAACAACTTCAACGATCAGGTTTTATATAATACTACTGCTGAAGCGCCAAACACCATTGTGGATTACTTTGCCGATTTAGCAGATGGCGTTTCGCAGGGTGCGCTGGATGAAGAGTATGACAGCGGCATTACCACATTGGAAGGGCTGGCGTATGGCACGTACCTTATCAACTTCAGGGACGAGTATGGCAATCCTACTTCCTTTGCCAACCCGCTGTACACCGTTGGCCAAAGCGCCCAAATTGAACGTATAATGCGCCGTGGTTCGCAAAATCAATTGGACATTGGCGTGGGTACCAGCTATAAAGACAAAATTTACCTTGGAGCCTCATTGGGCATCGTAACCAGCAGGTTCACGCAGGAGAGCAGCTTCAGGGAGTTTGGCAACTACGTAGATACGTTTGATGAAAACAACGAAGTGGTGCTGGATGGTGAGTATGACCTGACGCTGCGTGATGAATTCACCACCAGGGGAGCAGGCGTAAACCTGAAAGTTGGTGTAATTGCACGCCCAACCGATGCCCTGCGTCTGGGGCTAAGCATCCAAACGCCAACGGCTTACAGTTTCACCGACGAGTACCGCTCTTCAATTACGGCTACTACGGTAAACCCGGAGACGGGAGCGCCGGAAACATTAACCGAGTCTACCTTGCCAGGGGAGTTTAACTACCGCCTGACAACGCCGTTCCGTGCCACCGGTGGAGCCGCATTCTTCATCCAGAAGTATGGCTTTATCACGGCCGACGTGGAATTTGTGAACTACGGGGGCATGCGCTTTTCAGAGGATGAGGAGTTCAGCACGTCGAGCGGCTACTTTACCGGTGTGAATGATGCTATCTCTAATACCTATCAGTCGGCTATCAACTTTAATGTAGGCGCAGAGGCACGCTACGAGGCTTTCAGGTTCCGTTTAGGGTATGCCCACTCCGGCGACCCGTACAAGAATTCTGACCTGGATGGCTCGATCAAATCCTATACTGTGGGAGCCGGTGTTCGCCTGCAGAACTACTTTATAGACCTGGCTTACGTAAGCAGCAACCGGTCTACCCGCTATTCACCTTATACCTTCAGCTCGGGCGGCGGAGAGCCCATCCTGAATATGGACCGCAAGCAGGAGTCAGCACTACTGACAGTTGGCTACAACTTCTAAGTGTGAAGTATAAATTCAGAAGTATAAATTTAGAAGGCGGCAGTTCCACCACGGGGCTGCCGCCTTTTTTGGTGCGCACCGGGTACAAATATAGCCTTAACAGGAAGTATAGGTATGGTTTTGGCTATGCCTTATGGCTATACCGTAATATTCTTTTAACTTAGAGGAGCTAAACTAACAAGACGAAACATGCATATCAGACTAAAATCAAACCTTTTGGCTGTCGTGCTTCTGTGCTTTGCCTTTATGGCGCAGGCGCAGCAGAAGAAAGACATCACCCTGGAGGATATCTACCGCACGGGCACCTTCCGCGGGCAGTCGGTGTACGGCGTTAACTGGATGAACGACGGCCGCTACTACAGCTCGACCGTTGCCGACGACAAGAACAAAGTATACGACATCGTGAAGTATGACGTGACCACGGGCAAACCAGTGGCCACTATCATCGAGGGCGAAAACCTGGTGCCGGCTGGCAGCAATGCCCCAATCCAGTACGACGATTACACGTTCTCCTCAGACGAGCAGAAGGTGTTGTTCTCCACCGACACCGAACAGATTTACCGTCGCTCATCTAAGGCTGAGTTCTACATCTACGATATCGCCTCTAAAAAACTGACGAAGCTAAGCGACGGCGGCAAGCAAATGTATGCCTCCTTCTCGCCGGATGCCAAGCGCGTTGCCTTTGCCCGCGAAAACAACATGTTCGTGACCGACCTGAGCAATATGAAGGAAACTCAGATCACCACCGACGGCAAGTTTAACTCCATCATCAACGGTTATTCTGACTGGGTGTATGAGGAGGAGTTCTCTTTCGCCAAGGGCTTCGATTGGTCGCCGGACGGAAAGAAGATTGCTTTCTACACGTTTGATGAGACGAACGTACCGGAGTTTAACATGCAGATGTGGGGCGAACTGTACCCGCAGGATTACAAGTTCAAGTACCCTAAAGCCGGCGAGGCCAACTCAACCGTGAAAGTGTCGGTGTATGACGTGAACAGCGGCCAAACCGTGAAAATGGACACCGGTAATGAGCAGGATATCTACATCCCCCGCATCAAATGGACTAACAACCCGAACCTGCTGTCTATCCAGAAAATGAACCGCCTGCAGAACACCCTCGAGATTCTGCACGCCAACGCCACCACCGGAAAATCGGACGTGGTGCTGAAGGAAACGAGCAAAACCTACATCGACGTTACCGACGACTTGACCTACCTAAAGGACGGCAAGAACTTTATTCATTCTTCGGAGAAAGACGGCTACAACCACCTGTACCTCTACAATATGAACGGCAAACTGGTGCGCCAGATCACTAACGGCAACTGGGAGGTAAGCAGCTACGAAGGGTATGACGAGAAAAATGACCGCCTGTACTACATGTCTACCGAAGTGTCGCCGCTGGAGCGCCACCTGTACAGCATCAGCAGCAAAGGCAAAAAGAAGCAGCGCCTGACCGAGAAATCAGGAACGCACAACATCAACCTGAGCAATGACTTTAAGTACTACCTGGATTATTATTCTGCCGCTAACACCCCACCAACCGTGAGCCTGCACTCTGCAAAAGACGGTAAGTTAATCAAGGTGCTGGAGGAGAACGAGAAGCTGAAGAACACGCTGGCTCAATATGATATCGCGAAGCAGGAGTTCTTCACGATGAATACCGCCGACGGCACCAAGCTGAACGGCTGGATGATTAAACCAACAGATTTCGACCCGAACAAAAAGTACCCGGTGCTGATGTTCGTGTACGGCGGACCAGGCTCGCAGACGGTAACCAACAGCTGGGGCGGCAACAACTACCTGTGGTACCAGGTGCTGGCTGATAAGGGCCTGATTGTGGTAAGTGTGGATAACCGTGGAACAGGAGCCCGTGGCGCTGACTTCAAAAAGGTGACCTACGCGAACCTAGGCAAGTATGAAATTGAAGATCAGATTGAGGCGGCTAAGTGGCTGGGCAAGCAGCAGTACGTGGACAAGGACCGCATCGGTATCTGGGGCCACAGCTACGGCGGCTACATGACGCTACTGGGCCTGACTAAAGGCGAAGGCGTATTCCGTGCCGGTATCTCGGTTGCCCCGGTTACCAACTGGAGATTCTATGACTCTATCTATACTGAGCGTTACCTGAAAACACCGCAGGAGAACGCCGCGGGTTATGACGAGAACTCGCCGCTGTTCTTTGCCGATAAACTGCAGGGCGACCTGCTGCTGATCCACGGTACTGGCGACGACAATGTGCATTTCCAGAACGCAGTGGCGATGCAGGATGCGCTGATTAGTGCCAATAAGCAGTTTGAGAGCTTCTATTACCCGAACCGTAACCACGGGGTAGGCGGAGGCATTACCTCGCTGCACCGCTTTAAGATGATGACGGATTTCCTGGAGCGCAAGCTTATCAACCCAGGTAAGGCTGCGGTAAACCAGTAACAAGTATAAAGTGTAAAAAGGAAGGGCCTGCTGTACTAACAGCAGGCCCTTTTTGCTTTAGCGGCAAATGAAGTATGAGTCATCTATACTTTGCCCTGGGGAAATGAGCTTCAAAGTAGATGCGGCAAATTACTCCTTCATGCCTAACTGTGCGTTTATCAGCGGTGTTTTGGGTGCGAGGAAAAAGCCGGTCAGGCTGGCAAACAGAATCGGGATAAAGTGGTGAAAGCCTGTAAGCGTGGCCAGCAGGATTGTCGTGCTGATAGGCGTGCGCGTAACACAGGCGTTGATGGCGGCCATGCAACTGACCATAATCAGCGGCAGGTTTTGCCCCGGGAAAACAGCATTCACGATCAAGCCCACCGTGGCTCCCACAAAGAAGAGCGGAATGATGAAGCCACCGCGCCAGCCGGAGGTAACGGTGAAGGCAATAGCCAGGATTTTTGCGCCCAGCAATATAAACAGGAACTCCAGCGTGAACTGCTCTTCCAGCAACACGTTCAGTTCGTCGTGGCTGAAGTAGCGGGAAAGGGGCACAAAGTAAGCGATGGTGCCGATCAGCAGTCCACCCACCATCATCTTTATATAAATCGGGACGCTAAGTTTTTTAAAGACGACCCGGCTCTGGCGCACGGTTAAAATAAAAAGCCAGCCAGCCGCTGTGCCAGCCAACGCATACAGCATGGCGTAGAAGAAGTCGTTGAGCTCAGGAGTGGCGAACATTGGAAACACCCAGGTAGGGCCAATGCCAATGTGCGTGATCAGGAGAAAGATAACGTAGCTGGAACAGCTGGCCACCAGGGCGGGCATCAGGGCCTGGTAGTACTCGCTGATGTGCTTGTGGTGCTGAATCTCCAGCGCAAAGAGACTGCCACCCAGCGGGGCGCCAAACAGCGCTGTAAAGGCAGCGGCCATACCCGCTATACTTAACGACCGCAGGTCTTCGCCTTTTATCCTGAGCTTGCGCGCAATCCAGGTGCCGGTGGAGCCTACTACCTGCACCAGCGGCGCCTCAGGCCCGGCACTGCCGCCACTGGCAATGCAAATCCACGACGACAGGATCATGGACGGGTTATTCTTGGGCTCCAGCCTGCCGCCCTTAAAGCGAATGTTGTTCACGATCAGGTCCATCTCGCCCGGGTCGCCGAGGAAGTGGATAACCAGGCCCGCCAGCAAACCAGCCACAGCCATGATGGGAATTACATATAGCCCCTGGAATTGCGCCAGAAAATGCAGCAGCCCCTCCAGTACCGTCCAGTAAAAGCCGGCTATCACACCGCCCACAATGCCTACAGCCACCCACAGCAAAAACAGCTTGCTGAACACAAAAGGGTTGAACTGCAACGGGTAGTTTAACTGGTTCCGGAGCGTTACCGCCAGTCGTCTTCTCTTAAAGTCCATCGGGCAAAGGTACAGAGATCCTATTTAAACCTCCGGGCAGGGCTACATTAATCCGTTAATCGTAAGTATGAGTATCAGAATATGAACAAATTTTTAGAGCAGCAGGGTGATACTTGTACCTTCAGCCGGATTAACCTAAAAAAGCTTATGCAGACAATCAAATACCCTGTAATGGCAGCTGACCTGCGGGAGGCACTTATAGCCGACCGGGAGAAAACACTGGAAAAGCTGTACGGCAAAGCCTACCCGATGGTGCTCCATTACGTGCGGCAACACCAGGGCTCCGCCGACGATGCCAAGGATCTGTTGCAGGAGGCCATCATCCTGTTTTACGAGAAGGTGATGCACGAGCAGTTGGAGCTGACTTCCTCGGCTACTACGTACATCATGGCGATCTGCAAAAACTACTGGCGCCGTGAACTGGAGAAGCGCAACCGGTACCAAAGCCTGCCTACCGACTTAAACGAGCAGCTAAAGCAGGAGGCGGATGTAGAACAGGAGCAGCCAGGCCAGCAGCTCGCACAGTATGTGGAAAAGCTTGGGGAGAAGTGCAGTTCACTTTTAATTTCCTTTTACTACCTGGGGCAGCGCATGGAGCAGCTGGCAGCGCAGTTGCAGTACAAGAATGTGCGCTCTGCCACGGTGCAGAAGTTTAAGTGCCTGGAGCGCCTGCGTAAATCTATGAAAGGCTTTGCAAGCCACGATTTTAAATAGACAGCCATGCGGGTTGAATTAGAAGAAATACAACTGGTGGAGCACTTCCTTTATGGAAAGCTAAGCGAAGCAGCTGAGCTGGATATGGAGGTGCGGATGCTTTGGGACAGGGAGTGGAAAGAGCAGGTAGCGCACCAACAGCTTTCCTATAAAGCGCTTCAGGAGGCCGGCAGAAAGCAACTGCGCCAGGAGCTGGAGCAGATTCACCAACGGCTGTTTGGCTAAAACATAGTTCGCCTCTGCTATAAGCTGCCTGTCGTACCACAGGCTCACATCATTTACCTTACTACCCATACTTACAGCCTCCTGTTTTGGAGGGGTGGCACCGCTCTGCCTGACTTTTTCTGAAACTATAACTATAAATAACGACGATGTATCCTTCAAGCTATTTCAAAAACGAGTTCCGCAAATTTGCCGTGCATGGGCAGGGCCTGAGCGGATTGGGTGTGGACCAATACCTGCACCACATAGACAGTACGGCACGTTCGCGCCAGATCAACAACATGACCCGCTCCGTGATAGAGGAGCGGCCCACGCATTTCCGGGAGATAGACGTGTTCTCGCGCCTGATGATGGACAGGATCGTGTTCCTGGGTACGCAGGTAGACGACAATATTGCCAACATCATCACGGCGCAACTGCTGTTCCTGGAGTCGGTGGATGCGCAGAAGGATGTGCTGCTTTACATTAACTGCCCGGGTGGTTCGGTGTATGCCGGCCTCGGTATTTACGACACTATGCAGTACATCATGCCTGATGTGGCGACTATTTGCACAGGTCTGGCAGCCTCCTTTGGCGCTGTCTTACTAGCTGGCGGCGCGAAGGATAAGCGCTCTGCGCTGCCCCATGCCCGCATCATGATTCACCAGCCTCTAGGCGGCGCCCAGGGACAGGCTTCCGATATAGAGATTACCGCCCGCGAAATACTGAAGCTAAAGAAAGAACTCTACGAGATTCTCGCCTTGCACAGCGGCAGAACCTATCAGGAAATCCACGACAGCTCCGACCGCGACTACTGGCTCCGAGCCGACGAGGCTATGGCGTATGGGTTGATTGATGAGGTGTTGGAGCGGGAATAGTTTGAGTCTGAAAACAGACTTTATCTGTTTTCAGACTCAAACTCCTTTAGCGTTATTCCGTTAGCTAACTTCCATTCTAGTAAACCATTTGCATTTCTACCCATCACCATTACTGCTGCAGTTGAAGGGCTGCTGAACACACTATCTTCCGTAAACTCATAGACTTCTCCGTTCTGCTGAAGAACGTTTTGTTCGATGAGCTGCTGTCTATACTTAGCAAAAGAAGGTGCAATTGAGTTAACATTTGACAATGTGGCTTTTGATCCTTTAAATACGACAAATCCTTCTGCTGTAGGTTCACCTAAGGCTTCTGCACCTCTTGCGCCTTTCAAATAGAAGATTGGCTGCTGCTCATCATTGCTCTTGATTTCTCGCTTTTCTTCAAATGCTTTATGACCAAGTGTATTTACAAGTAAGCGTATATTAGATATGAACTCCTCCATTTCTGCTCTATCTGATTCAGAAATAGAAGATTGTGTAGGAATAACACTGTTTTCTAGTTGGTAGCGGCCAGCATCTTTAGCTAAAGAATGTAACCGGTTCTCAATGTACTTGATGTGTGCTTTATTTAAGTTTTCATCCTTACTAATGAATGCTATAGCCTCATTCCAAAAATCCTTTTGAGAAACCTGTTGCTGGAGCCGTTTCAATATCTCTTCAGCCTCGCCGATATATATTTTATCAAAGCCATCCTCACTCTTGCCAAACAGTAAATAAATACCTGGATTATTTAGATCATGTCTATCTACACATTCCTTGATTTTGACACGGGGGATTCTATAGGCTTTACCTGTCCAGTTCGATAGTTCACAGGTCATACGGCCATTTGGATCACCGTCTATGAGAAATATCTTTATTGTTTTACCAAACTTCATGAGGATAAATTAAATATGGTTTTTACAACTTCACACAAATATTCTGCGGCTCGGTAAAGAAATTCAGTGCTTCAAAGCCTCCTTCGCGGCCAACGCCGGAGTTCTTCATGCCACCGAAGGGAGTTCTTAAGTCTCGCAGAAGCCAGGTGTTGACCCAGACGATGCCGCTGTGCACCTGGTGGGCCACGCGGTGTGCGCGGGGCAGGTTTTGCGTCCAGATGGTGGCGGAGAGGCCGTAGTCGGTGCAGTTGGCATACTGAATTACCTCTTCTTCAGTGTCGAAAGGTGTGAGCGTAACAACAGGACCAAAGATTTCCTCAGTGTTGGTGCGGCAGTTGTAGGGGAGGCCTTCGATAACGGTAGGGGCAACGAACCAGCCGTTGGCGCAGCGCCCTTCCACCTGCACTCGGTGTCCGCCGGTAAGTATACTTCCGCCTTCCTGCTTGGCCAGTTCGATGTAAGAAAGCACCTTCTGCATATGCTGCTCCGATACCACGGCGCCTTGCTTTGAGCTTTCCTCCAGCGGATCGCCTACGGTTAGGGCTTTTACCTTCTCCACAAAAGCATCGCGAAACTTCTCGTACAGCGGGCGCTCAATAAAGATGCGGGAGCCGCAGAGGCAGATCTGTCCCTGGTTGGCGAACGACGAGTGGATAGAAGTATGGAGCGCGTTGTCGAAGTCGCAGTCGGCGAAGACGATGTTCGGGTTCTTGCCGCCCAGCTCCAGCGAAAGCTTCTTGAACATAGGAGCCGCCGTAGCCGCAATAGCGCGTCCGGTAGCGGTGCCGCCCGTGAAGGAGATAACCGGCACCTTCGGGTGGGCCACCATGGCCGCGCCAACCTTATGGCCGTAGCCGTGCACAATGTTCAGGACGCCTGCAGGCAAGCCAGCCGCTATGCAAATCTCCGATAGCAGGTAGGCCGTCATGGGCGTTACTTCGGATGGTTTGGCCACCACACAGTTACCGGCAGCCAGGGCAGGCGCAATTTTCCAGGTAAACAAGTATAGCGGCAGGTTCCAGGGCGAAATACAGCCGGCCACACCATGCGGATGACGAACCGTATAGTTGATGGCCTCAGTACCCTCCATGTAGTGCGCTTCCGAGGCAAAGTGCTGAATAGCCGTGCCGTAAAAACGCATGTTGCTGCTGGCACGCGGTATGTCCACCGTCTTCGCCAGCTTCAGCGGCTTTCCATTGTCTATTGATTCAGCTTCAGCTAACCGCTCCAGGTTCTCATCAATCAGGTCAGCAATGCGCATCATAATGCGGCCGCGCTTTTCGGCAGGCGTTTTCGCCCACGCCGGGAAAGCCGCTGTTGCCGCCTGCACCGCCTGCTCCACGTCCTGCTCGTCGGAGTCCGGGATCAGGGAGTATACTTCGCCGGTAGCCGGGTTGTAGTTGTCGATGTACTGCCCTGCCACTGGAGCTACCAGTTGGCCGTTGATATAGTTCTGAAGCTGATTCACTGCGTTTGCAATTATGAATGATGAATTATAGATTATGAATGGGTGGCGGTTTATACTTGCCGTACCGGGTCCAACCACCCCTAACCCCTCCTTGCCTTCTTCGAGGACCCCTACCCCCAGGAGGGGATTTTTTTCTTCCTACTTCAAAAAGCATTCAAGTAGCTACCATCTTCGCTATGCAACTTAAATTAAGTCCCCCTTTGAAGGGGGTAGGGGGATGTCCATACTTCTGCGGATATTTTACCAACCGCTCGACTAATTCACTTCATCCACTCCCACAGTTATCATCCTGAAAGGATCTTGGTGGAAGAACGATGAAGCCAAAACCACACGGCTTATACTTGCCAACAGCAGAACCCACCCCTAGCCCCTCCGAGGAGGGGAATTTCAGCACGAGTCAGCATTCTTACAACTGAGCTCACCAAATTTCAAAAATCGGTCCCTGAAGTCTAACCTCTAAAATCTAGCGTCTAGCACCTTAAAGGCAACCTGTCCGGCCACCATCCACCGGCAAGTTGATGCCGTTGATGTAAGCTGCGGCAGGTGATGCCAAGAACGCGGCGGCGGCGGCTACTTCTTCCGGTTCGGCAAAGCGTTTGGCGGGTATCTCGGCTTCCATTTCCTGTTGGATTTCCATGGTGCTGCGCCCTGATTTCTGTGCCCGGCTCTCGATGATGGCGGTGATGCGGCCGGTGTTGGTGGAGCCCGGCAGCACGTTGTTTACGGTGATACCATACTGCCCCAGCTCATTCGCCATTGTTTTGGCCCAGCTGGCTACAGCACCCCGGATGGTGTTCGACACACCCAGGCCGTTCAGCGGCTGCTTGACTGAGGTGCTGATGATGTTGATGATGCGGCCATACTTCGCCGCCTTCATCGCCGGAATAACAGACGTAGTCAGCAGGTGATTGGCCACCAGGTGCTGGTTAAACGCATCAATAAATTCGTCTGTTGACGCTTCGGTAATGGGGCCGCCAGCCGGGCCGCCGGTGTTGTTAACGAGGATGTGCACCTGCGGCTGCTCCTTCAGGTAAGCCTGCACCAGGATGTTCAGCTCATAAGGGTCTGCGAAATCGGCTACAATAAACTCATGCTGCTGCCCCTGGCTGCTGTCCAGTTCCTGGGCTACTGCTTGCAGTTTGGCCTCGTTGCGGGCCACAAGGGTGATGCTGGCGCCGAGTTTTGCCAGTTCTACGGCTACGGCTTTTCCAATGCCCTGGGTGCTCCCGCACACCAAAGCGCGTTTGTTCTGTAGGTTTAAGTCCATAAGCTAAATGTACGGAAATACATACAAACATGGAGGCGGCCCATGACCTGAGAATTACCATTTCTACTGCATTTTTCGTACTTTCATTCTATCACACATGTAACACAAGAAGTATGGCTGTAGCAAGACCTTTTAATTTTAAAGCCTGGATAGACGAACACCGCCACCTGCTGAAACCGCCGGTAGGGAACCAGCAGGTGTTCAAGGGCAACGATGACTTTATCGTGATGGTGGTGGGCGGACCCAATGCCCGCAAAGACTACCATTACGATGAAGGCGAGGAGTTCTTTTACCAGTTGGAAGGAGATATTGTGCTGAAGATAATCGAGGACGGCAAGCCCGTGGACATTCCGATAAAAGAGGGGGAAATATTCCTGTTGCCACCACGCGTGCCGCACTCCCCACAGCGCCCTGCCGGTACAGTGGGACTGGTGATGGAGCGCTACCGCAAAGCAGGCGAGCAGGACGGTTTCCTGTGGTTCTGCGAGAACTGCGGGAACAAGCTCTATGAGGAGTACGCCGACGTAACCGACATTGTAGGGCAGCTTCCGGTAATCATGAGCCACTTCTGGGACAGCAAAGAACACCGCACCTGCGACAAGTGCGGTACTGTGATGGAGCCGCCGGCAAAGCCTGCGTAAAACGATCTTTTGAACATAAGACGCAAGTATCAAGATTTAAGACTTTTTTAGTTTGATGAAGTATGAAGCCGCTTCTGCTGCCTTGGTAGTCGGAGCGGCTTCATACTTTGCTAGGCACGTAGCATCAAAGTATAACTTCCATACTGTTGGAGGCAAACCATACTTCACTTGCGCTAGTAAGTAGGAGATAATAGCATCTTTATGAAGAAAAACCTCCTATACATACTTTCGCTTTCTACTGCTTTAGTCGCCGTGTCAGCCTGTAATTCGCAGCCGCCTGTGGTGCAGGGGCAGCCAAAAACAATCGAAACACCAGCGGGCCAGACGGTGACTTTGCCGCCGCCACATGCCACGGAGTCGCACCGTAACTTCAGCAACGTGATTGGCTGGAAAGACGGGCAGACCCCTACGGCTCCCGAAGGCTTTACGGTAACCAAGTATGCCGATGGCTTCCAAAATCCGCGCTGGCTTTACGTCATGCCAAACGGCGATGTGCTGGTGGCCGAGGCAAGTACGGAAGTCGGTTTCTGGAAAGAGTTGGGTGCCAAGATCATCGGTATTACCAAGTCCATGGCTTTGGGGAACAGCGCCAACCGTATCACGCTGCTGCGGGACACCGACAAAGACGGCAGGCCAGAGGTGCGGGAGACTTTCCTGGACGGCCTGAACCAACCCCTCGGCATGCTGGTGCTTGACGGAAAATTCTACGTGGCCAACACCGATGGCCTGTGGCGCTATCCCTATCAAAACGGGCAAACGAAAATCTCAGCAAAAGGCGAGAAACTACTTGACCTGCCCGCCGGGGGCTACAACAACCACTGGACGCGTAATATCATCGCCCGCCCCGATGGCTCTAAAATTTATGTGGCGGTGGGCTCGGCCAGCGACCACGGAGAGCACGGCATGGAGCATGAGGAGCGCCGGGCAAACATACTGGAGGTAAACCCCAATGGCACAGGCGCGCGCGTGTTCGCCAGCGGCCTCCGCAACCCGGTGGGCATGGACTGGGCACCCAACACCAACACCCTCTGGACAGCCGTGAACGAGCGCGACGACCTGGGCGACGAACTGGTGCCGGACTACCTGACAAGTGTGCAGGAGGGGGGCTTTTACGGCTGGCCATACTTCTACTTCGGTCAGAACGAAGATCCCTCGTGGGCAAACAAGATGCCGGCAAAGGTGCAGCAACCGCTTGTGCCGGATGTGCCGTTGGTGTCGCATTCTGCTTCGCTGGGGCTGGCGTTTTATGACCAGGAGGCCTTCCCGCAGAAATACCACAACGGCGCTTTTATCGGCCAGCACGGCTCCTGGCGGCGGTCGGAGCTGGTGGGCTATAGGATAGTGTTTGTGCCTTTCGAAAATGGCAAACCCTCCGGGCCGCCCGAGGATTTTTTGACAGGCTTTTTTGCCGACAAAGCGGACGGCAAAGTATACGGCCGGCCGGTTGGCATTACGGTGCTACCGGATGGCTCTATGCTGGTGGCCGATGATACCAGCAACACCATTTGGCGGGTGAGCGCCAAGTAAAAGTACAGGAGGAAAAAAGCTGCCTTCAGGTCTGGTCTGATTTCAGCGGAAGCGTTAACTTGGATATCATCGCAAAAAGATAACTAGCATGCAGCACCCCACCCTTACTACAGAAAGGCTCGAGCTACGGCCCATACAACCGTCAGATGCTGACTTTATACTTCGGGGGCTGTCGGATGAGCGGGTCACGCGGTACTACGCTGTGCATTACAATACAGCAGAAGAGGTACAGGAGCAGATGAAGTTCTATGAGGATCTGATCAGAAGCGGCACGGGCGTTTGGTGGGCGTTCTCTCTGAAGGGGGAGGGGGTTCTGATCGGAGCCTGTGGCCTGAATGAGCTGGAGCGGGAGCACCAGAAAGCCCAGATAGGCTTTTGGCTGCTGCCCGGCTACTGGGGCAAAGGCTACATTCAGGAAGCGGCCAGGGCGGTAACCAAGTATGGTTTTGATACTTTGCAACTGAACCGCATAGAGGCAATTGTGGAAGGCGGCAATGGGCAGTCGGAGAAGGTACTGCAGAAACTCGGTTTCTCCTACGAAGGCAGGCTGCGGGAAAGCGAGGCCAAGAACGGAGCGTTTATCGACCTGCTTTACTACAGCATGCTAAGAAGGGAATTCGCCGCTAAATCGCCTGCCTTGCCGTAGGCCTTTCGGCTACAGCGTGCGTACAAAGTATAAAATGCGTATATTGTTGGATTGCCTGATACCGTCGCTGGCTTTACAGCGGCCTTTTACATGCCTTCAGAAGTATGCAGAACAAAGCATCAGCCTCACCTATACTTACAGAGAACAATCTGCTGAAGATTGACATCCACACGCATATTCTGCCGGCTACCTGGCCAAACCTGCGGGAGCGGTACGGCTATGGCGGCTTCGTACGGCTGGAGCACCACAAGCCCTGCTGCGCCCGCATGATGATGGACGATAAGTTCTTCCGCGAGATACAGGACAACTGCTGGGATCCAAAGGTGCGCATGCACGAGTGCAGCAAGTATGGCGTGGGCGTGCAGGTGCTAAGTACGGTGCCGGTGATGTTCAACTACTGGGCAAAGCCGGAGCACACATATGATCTGTCGCGGATGCTGAACGACCACATTGCTGGCATCGTGGCTGACTACCCCGACCGCTTTGTAGGCCTCGGCACCCTGCCCATGCAGGCCCCCGACCTGGCCGTGAAGGAGCTGGAACGCTGCATGAAAGAGCTGGGCATGGCCGGCATTCAGATCGGCACCCACATCAACGAGTGGAACCTGGAGGCTCCCGAACTCTTTCCTGTTTTTGAGGCGGCCGAAGAGTTGGGAGCCGCTATTTTTGTGCACCCCTGGGACATGTACGGGAAAAAGAAAATGAGCAAGTACTGGCTGCCCTGGCTCGTGGGCATGCCCGCCGAAACAAGTATGGCCATCTGCTCTATGATCTTCGGTGGCGTGCTGGAGCGGCTGCCTAAACTCCGGATTGCTTTTGCCCATGGCGGGGGTTCCTTCCCGGCAACTATCGGCCGCATTGCCCACGGCTTTGATGTACGCCCCGACCTTTGCGCCGTGGATAACAATGTGAACCCACGCCACTACCTCGGCAAGTTCTACCTCGACTCGCTCGTGCACGACCCTGCTGCCCTCGACTACCTCGTGAACCTGGTGGGAGCCAACAGCATCGCCCTCGGCACTGATTATCCTTTCCCGCTCGGTGAACTCGAGCCCGGCAAACTCATCGAGTCTATGCCGTATGATCTGGCTACCAAAGAGCGCATGCTGAGTGGTACGGCACTGGAGTGGCTGAATTTGAAGAAGGAGCAGTTTGTGAAGCAGCAGAAGCGGGAGAAAGTATAAGGGCTGGTGATTTGTTAGTCACCATTGCTTGAAAAGCTATACTTGCATAACCACTGTTCCATGCAACGTCAGTCAAGCTATTCTATCTAGCTGACGTTCATCCTCCAGCTCCCAAA
Source organism: Pontibacter akesuensis (assembly GCF_001611675.1). NCBI lineage: Bacteria > Pseudomonadati > Bacteroidota > Cytophagia > Cytophagales > Hymenobacteraceae > Pontibacter > Pontibacter akesuensis. Next base: position 2,177,404 of record NZ_CP014766.1, read on the forward strand.
TGCCTAATGTTTCACTTTCTGCTTTGGAGCGCTCACGGCCGCGAGGCCCTGTCCTCGGGCATCGCGCTGGGACCTTTTCTTTGCTCGCTTCGCTTTGCAATCCCGCCTCCAGCGGGACCGAAAAACTCCAAAGGCGCTCAACCCAAGGACTGGGATCGGTTCAGGTAGCCACAGCTGACGCAGCTTGAACCTAAAGTCCCCCTTTGAAGGGGGTAGGGGGATGTTTTACGGTTGCTGGATATTCCCCTACCCGGAGGGGCTAGGAGTGGGTAGCGGGAATAGCCAAAGCTACAGCGTTTATACTTCGCCAAACCAACAATAGAATTTCCTCGCCCCTGGGGGAGAGGGCTAGGGCTTTTACGCTTTCATGAACTACTAAAATACTAGCACCAAAAGGACGCGCACCGTGCGCAGCTACTGCGAGCGGCTGCCGTCCTTTTCTTATCATTCAATTCCTTATCTTAGCAGAACAAAGAAACCTATGGCTGCTGAGGCAGTTTAAGTATAAATCCATTCCGCAAAACATGAACTACCAGAATACCCTTGCCTTTGCGCAGGAGCAGGACCAGCAAGATTCCCTACACCATTTCAGAGAGCGGTTTTACTTTCCGCAGGTAAACAAGCAGGACGCCATCTACTTTTGCGGCAACTCTTTGGGGCTGCAGCCGAAGTCAGCGCAGATGTACATCGACAATGAAATGTACAAATGGGCAAACATGGCAGTGGAAGGACACTTCAAGGGCGATGAGCCTTGGGTAAACTACCATACCTTGCTGGCTGGAGGCGCTGCCCGTGTGGTTGGGGCGAAGGAAAACGAAGTGGTGATTATGAACCAGCTGACCGTGAACCTGCACCTGATGCTGGTGTCGTTTTACAGGCCCGAAGGCAAGCGGTTCAAAATCATTACAGAAGGAGGCGCTTTCCCGTCTGATCAGTACGCGCTGGAGACGCAGACCCGCTTCCATGGCTACAACCCGGATGAAGCCGTTATCGAACTGTTCCCGCGCGAAGGTGAGCACACCCTGCGCACCGAGGACATCCTGCAAAGTATAAAACAACATAGCGAGGAGTTGGCCTTGGTCATGATGGGCGGCATCAACTACTACACCGGGCAGGTATTCGATATGGATGCCATCACCAAGGCCGGTCACGAAGCTGGTGCCCTGGTAGGCTTTGACTTGGCGCATGCAGCTGGCAACATTCCACTTCAGCTGCACGACTGGGATGTGGACTTTGCTGTATGGTGTACTTATAAGTACCTGAACTCCGGTCCGGGTGGCACGTCGGGCGTGTATGTGCACGAGCGCTTTGCGAACGACAACAGCATTCCGCGCTTTGCCGGTTGGTGGGGCCACGATGCCAAGGAGCGGTTCCAGATGAAGAAGGGCTTTAGGCCAATGGAAGGCGCGCCGGGCTGGCAGCTAAGCAACGGGCAAATTCTACCGATGGCCGTGCACCGGGCCTCGCTCGAGCTGGTGGACGAAGCAGGCGGTATGGAAGCCTTGCGTGCGAAGAGCGAGAAGCTAACGGGTTACCTGGAATACCTGATCAACGATGTGCACGTGGGCAAGGATGTGCTCGAGATGATCACACCCAGCGACCCTCAGGCGCGTGGTTGCCAGATATCGCTGCTGGTAAAGCAGAACTCCCGCCTGCTCTTCGACAAGCTGATGGAAGCCGGTATTATTGTGGATTACCGCGAGCCGAACGTAATAAGGGTGGCACCCACGCCGCTTTACAACAGCTTTGAGGAAGTATACCGCTTCTCCGAAATTCTGCACGAGTGCCTGGAGGCGCATTAAGAGACCTTAACTTAAGCGCAGCGACGGGCGGAGGGGAGCGAAAGGCTGCTCCTCCGCCCGTCGCTTTTGGCGGCAGCGGCATCCTTTTGTGCAGACGGAGGTAGTAAAACCAAGCCATTTAAACGTATCTTGTAGGGTGCGTATAGCCTGTAAAAGCTATTCACCAGCGCTTCCTCAAAGAATCAATCATACTTTGCATGACACATTTACCGCATTTAGTTACAGATTTAGCCTTGATACTTGTGGCTGCGGGCATCACCACCCTGATCTTTAAAAAGCTGAAGCAGCCCCTGGTGCTGGGGTATATTATTGCGGGGTTGTTGGTGGGCCCACACATTGCCCTTTTCCCATCTGTGATGGAAACCGAGAACATCACCATCTGGGCTGAGATCGGTGTTATCTTTCTTTTGTTCAGCCTGGGGCTGGAGTTCAGTTTCAAGAAACTGGTTAAAGTAGGCGGCGCCTCGTCGGTGATGGCCCTGATAGAGGTGGTGGTGATGCTGCTGCTGGGCTACTTTACGGGCAAGATTCTGGGGTGGAACACCATGGACAGTATTTTCCTGGGCGGCATCCTGTCGATTTCCTCCACCACCATCATCATTCGGGCTTTTGAGGAACTGGGGGTGAAATCGCATAAGTTTGCGGGGCTGGTGTTCGGAGTGCTGATCGTGGAGGACTTGGTGGCTATACTCTTGCTGGTGCTGCTCTCCACGCTGGCCGTGAGCCAGCAGTTTGCGGGCACCGAGATGCTGGCCGCCGTCATGAAACTGGCCTTTTTCCTGCTGCTGTGGTTCCTGGCGGGCATTTTCCTGATCCCCACATTCCTGCGAAGGGCTAGCAAGCTCATGAACAACGAAACGCTGCTGATTGTGTCGCTGGCGCTTTGCCTGCTCATGGTGGTGCTGGCGGCGCAGGTGGGTTTTTCACCAGCGCTTGGTGCCTTTATCATGGGCTCCATACTTGCGGAAACCACCAAAGCCGAGAAAATAGAGCACCTCGTTTCCTCTGTGAAGGACCTATTTGGGGCCATTTTCTTTGTATCGGTGGGTATGCTGATTAACCCTGCTACCCTGGTAGATTATGCAGGCCCCATCGCGCTCATCACTGTGGTGACGCTGGTAGGCAAAGCATTGAGTATAACGGGCGGTGGGTTGATATCGGGGCAGGGGCTGAAAACGTCGATACAGTCCGGTATGAGCGTGTCGCAGATTGGGGAGTTCTCTTTTATCATCGCCACCCTGGGCCTCACCCTGAACGTAACCAGCGATTTCCTGTATCCTGTGGCCGTGGCGGTCTCGGCTGTGACCACCTTCACCACACCCTACATGATCCGCCTGTCGGAGCCGCTGTACCGGAAGGTAGAGGCCATGCTGCCCGCGAAATGGCTTGCCTCACTGAACGAGTACAGCTCCGGCGCCCAGACCATCAGCACCACCAGCGATTGGAAACTGGTGCTCCGAACCTACATCGTTAACCTGGTAATTTACTCGGTTATTATAATCGGCATCGTAATGCTGTCGGCCCGGTACCTGAACCCCTTCGTGACCGAAACGCTGATCAACGGCAACCTGGGCGATATTGTCACGACGGCCATCACGCTGGTGTTTATGGCGCCGTTCCTGTGGGCGCTGGCCGTGTACCATCCGCAGAAGGAGGCGCAGGGCCGCATCTGGGCCAACAAAAACTACCGAAGCCTGATTATCGTGCTGGAGTTTGGCCGCATCGTGATCGCCATTCTCTTCATCGGCTTTCTGCTGAACCAGTTCTTCTCGGTGCAGGTGGCCTTTATCGGGGGCTTCCTGATTATCGGGGTGCTGGCCATCTTCTCGCAGCGCATACAGAACTTCTACATCCGCATAGAGACGCGCTTTATGAACAACCTGAACGCACGCGAAATAAGCGACGCCGCCAAAATGCACCACACGCTCACCCCCTGGAACGCCCACCTCACCTCCTTTGAGATAGCGGCTGAGTCGGCAGTTGCCGGGCATAATCTGGTGGAACTGCAGGTACGGGAGAAGTATGGCGTGAATGTGGCGGTGATAGAGCGCGGTGATCGCACCATTATGGCCCCTACCCGCAACGAAAGGATATTCCCGGGCGATAAGCTTTATGTTTTCGGAACGGACGAGCAGATAGAGACATTTCGCGAGTTTATCCGAACCGAAGTGGCCCCACCAACAGATGGCCAGAACGAACGGGAAGATGTGGGGCTGGAGAAGCTGCTGGTGAAAAGAGACTCCATGCTGCTGCACAAAACCATACGCCAGGCGGGGGTGCGGGAGAAAACACATGGCCTGATTGTGGGCATAGAGAAAAACGGCGAGCGTTACCTCAACCCCGACTCCGATATGGTGTTTGAGGAGGGCGACATGGTTTGGATTGTGGGCAGCCCGTCGCGCATAAAAATGCTGGAAGAGGCAAGGCAGGAGGCATAGGGAGTAGCTTTTTGGTGTGCCATACGTCATGGCTGATCAGGCCGCACCTGCCGCTGTTGGCGATGCGTATATTAGGTAAAATCAATCATAATGCGGAAAGTAGAATACTGGATAGAAGAAAGCTTTGGCATTCCGGCGAGTGCCCAGGAAAACCTGCTGGCATCGGTTGTCTTGCTGGTTTGCCTGTGGGTGATCAGCCGGGTGATCCACCGGTTGGCGGCCCAGCGCCAGACAGATTCGCGCAAGCTGTACCAGTGGCAGAAAACCACTAATTACGTAGTCACCGGGTTTGGCATCGTCTTCCTGGCCAACATCTGGTTTAACGGTTTCGAGTCCATCGCCACGTTTCTGGGGCTGCTCTCGGTAGGTTTGGTGGTGGCGCTCAGGGAGCCTATCCTAAGTATGTTCGGCTGGATTTTCCTGCTTTGGAAGCGCCCGTTCAAAATTGGCGACAGGATTAAGATCAACGGCCACACAGGCGATGTAATCGATATCGGGCTTTTCCAGTTTACGCTGAATGAGCTTAGCCAGACCATTGATTCAGAGCAACCGACAGGCCACGTGGTGCACCTGCCCAACAGTATGGTGTTCTCGCAGTCGCAGATAAACTACAACTATGGCTTTCCGTTTTTGTGGCACGAAGTGCAGGTAGCCGTTACCTTCGAAAGCAACTGGGAGAGGGCCAGAACTGTGCTGGAGGATATCGTGGACAGGCATTCGGAAAAGCTAAGCGAGTCGGCGCAGGAAATGATTCTGCGGGAGTCGCAGCGGCACCTGATCTTTTACAAGGACTTTAAGGCGCGCGTTTTTGTAAAGGCGCGCGAAAACGGCATTCAGTTCACGCTCCGCTACTTGTGCGCCCTTAACCGCCGCCGCGAGAGTGAGAACCTGATCTGGACGGATGTCTTCAACTCCTTCCTGAACTCCCCTGATATTAAATTTGCCTACCCGACCACCCGTTTTTACCAGCAGCCAGAGGAGCGGCTGCACAATGCCGGTGAGCAAGTATAAAGCACGAACGGCTGGTCCTGTTAAAGAAGCCAGCCGTTCGTGCTTTATACTTGAGTTGATGTTGTTTGTGACTTTAATAAGCCGCCTTTTGCTACATTATTAATTTTTTATCTAAAAATTCTAAAGCTTCTTCTCCCGCCACCTTAAAGACTCTGGTTGAAATCTTTCAACAATCTGGGCTTTGTCAGTGCTTGCTTCTAATTTTGAAGGAACAAGAATCGTATCGGCTTCTGCCAACATTCCCTTGAAGCGAATGTTCTGAAGAATCTTATCATCAAATCTATACTCCAGCCTCCCTTTCTTAAAGACAGTATCAATCTCTTTGAAGGAATCAAAGTGCCCTTTCCCATAAAGGAAGTATCCGAAGCCTAAAAAAGAAGTACTGGTGCGTGGACTGAAGATAATGTAATGTTCCTGAGACTTTATTCCAAGAAAGAAAGTGTCTTGGTCAGCAGTTATATACAAGTTTTTTAATTGGTCTTCGTATTTGTTAGCAATAGTGTCAAGAGCGAGTACAACGTTTTTATTTGTGTTGTTAGTTAGTTTGAATCGCAGTGGAAAAGCTGCCAGCTCAGGCACACCAACACTGTCAATCTCCAGTTTCACATCTCCTTCTTTAGCCAGCAAGAACATGTCAGGTTTAGGCCTATTGCAGGCAATGACTGCTAAAACAAGTATAACTAAAGACAGTGTTCTGATGCTCATTCGTCTTAAATAAAGCTCATTCTTCATACATGAGTTGGTGCCATCCTGCAGAACAGCTTTATCTTTTAACTTTCAACTCCTCCTTAAAATCCTTCATCCGGGTAAAATAGTCTCTTGCCGCGCGCATCACCTTCGGGGAAAGCAGCAGTGCCGAGGTCATGGTTGGGATGGCCATCATGGCGTACATGCCATCGATGAGAGCAAGTACGGCGGTGATGGAAGCCACGGCGCCGAGTAAGATGGTGAACACGTAGAAGTAGTTGTAGTAGTATTTATACTTCGCCCCAAAGAGGAAGCCAAAGCACTTGGTGCCGTAATAAGAGTAGGAGAACAGCGAAGTGAAGGCAAAGATAAACACGCACAGCACCAGCACATAGCTGCCGATGCCCGGCATGGCTGAGTTGAAGGCCGTAGCCGTCATCAGCACCCCGTTGCCATCTGATGTTTGCCAGGCCCCTGTAAGTATAATGGCGAGCCCGGTAAGGGTACACACAATAATGGTATCGATAAAAGGACCGAGCATGGCTACCAATCCCTCGCGAATCGGCTCATCGGTTTTGGCGGCCCCGTGCATCATGGAGGCAGTTCCGATACCGGCCTCGTTTGAGAAAGCCGCCCGGCGCGCCCCCGCAATGATGATGGCACCCACGGCACCGCCCAGCATCGCGTTGGCAGAGAAGGCATCCTCAAAGATCAGGGCAAAAGCAGCCGGGATGTTGGTATAGTTGGCAAACATGATGTAAAACACCGCCAGCATGTACAGCACCACCATACTTGGCACCATCTTGCCCGCTACCTGCCCAATCCGTTGAATGCCTCCGAAAATTACCAGCGAGGTAACAAACACCAGCACAAGGCCGATGCCCAGGTTCCAGTAAAAGGCATCGGCGGGGGAAGCACCGTTGGGCTGTAGCAGCACCTCGCGGATCACCTGCGTTAGCTGGTTTGCTGTGAAAATAGGCAAGGCCCCAAAAAGACCGGCCACCGCGAAGAAAATAGCCAGCGGCTTCCATTTCCTGCCCAGCCCCTCGATGATCACGTACATCGGGCCGCCCTCTACGTGGCCATTTGTGTCGCGGCCGCGGTACATGATGGCAAGCGAGCAGGTAAAGAACTTCGTGGCCATGCCCACCACGGCGCTCACCCACATCCAGAAGAGCACCCCGGGCCCGCCGGTGGCAATGGCCACGGCCACGCCGCTGATGTTGCCCATGCCCACCGTGGCTGCCAGCGCGCTGGAGAGTGCCTCAAAATGGCTGATGTCGCCCGGGTCATCCGGGTCGTCGTACTTGCCGCGCAGCACGTTTATGGCGTGCCCCAGGTACCGGAAAGGCAGGAAACCCGAGAACAGCATAAAAAAGAAACCGCCGCCCATCAGCAGGATCAGCAGGGGCAAACCCCAGGCAGCATCACTGAAGGCCACCAGAAAACGCTCTATCGCTTCCAAATTTTTGTGTTTAAAGAGGTCCGAAGCCTACAAAATAGGCAACACTTTTGAAACAACGTATGTACGCCTATTACTACTGTTTCGAAGGCGATACTCCTTGCCTTAAAGTAATGGCACATGGCCCAGTCAACAGGCCTTCAACTTTAAAGATAAGATTTATAATGGATGATTATATAGTAGCCATGACGGTAATAGGACTGGCGGCCCTTTCCATGACCTGGGTGCCTAAGATCATGGAGAGAACGTTTATTTCTTACCCCATCGTTTTCCTGCTGCTGGGCATGCTGATTTACGCACTGCCGCTGGGGCTCCCTACGCCGGACCCCATCTGGCAGGAAAACTATGTGGTACACCTGACGGAGTTAAGCGTGATCATCTCTTTGATGGGCACCGGCCTTAAGATCAGGCGCAAATTCGGCTTTAAGAACTGGCGCATTCCGCTGAGGCTGGTAAGTATAACCATGCTGCTGTGCATTGCGGCGGTGGCTTTTCTGGGATGGAGTGTGCTGGGTTTCTCGGTGGCGGGGGCCGTGCTGCTCGGTGCTGTACTGGCGCCCACCGATCCTGTGCTGGCCGAGCAGGTGCAGGTAGGCCCTCCCGATGACAAGGAAGAGGACGTGGTGCGGTTCTCCCTCACGGCGGAGGCCGGCCTGAACGACGGGTCCGCCTTTCCGTTCACGTGGCTGGCGGTGGTGCTGGCGGTTGCGGCCGGGGCCGACGGCAGCGGCGACTGGTTTAACGACTGGTTTAAGGATTGGGTCCTGCGGGATCTGCTTTACCGGATTGTGGTAGGGGTTGGCGCGGGCTATGCCATTGGGCGCGGGCTCGCTTACCTGATCTTCCGGCTTCCGCAAATCACCAGCTTCCCCAAGGCAGAACACGGCTTTCTGTCGCTTTCTGCTACCCTGTTAACGTATGGCGTTACAGAGCTACTACACGGCTACGGGTTTATTGCCGTGTTTGTGGCGGCGCTTACAGTCAGCAACATCGAGGAGGAGCACGAGTACCACGTAGAGATGCACGATTTCGTGAACCAGGTGGAGCGCATTATTATGGTGATCCTGCTGATGCTGTTCGGTGGAAGCCTGGTGACAGGAATTCTAGATTACCTTACCTGGCAGGGAGCGGTGGTCGGGTTGGTGCTCCTGTTCTTTATCCGTCCTATCTCTGCGCTGCCAAGTATGCTCGGCACGTACTCTACCACCAAAGAGAAGTTGGCGGTTTGCTTCTTTGGCATCCGGGGCATCGGCTCCTTTTTCTACCTTTCCTTTGCGCTGGATAAAGTGGCTTTCCCGGAGTCGAACGAGCTGTGGTCTATCACAGCGTTTATTGTGATGGTGTCCGTTATCCTGCACGGCTTAACTGCCACAAACGCCATAAAGGTGCTGGATCGTGAGCGCAAGAAAAGCGGGAGACCCGTGCTGGAGGTGGATCAGACCCCGGATGAAATTAAGTAAAAGCAAGCGGAAATATGGATGAATGATACGGGCAGAAAACTAAAACCAGTACCCCTTCCTGATGCCGAAGTATACTTCTCGGCCCATTTTTTTAACCCGGAGCAAAGCGATGTATATTTACAGGAGCTCTTGCAACAGGTAAACTGGCAGCAGGAAAGTATAAAACTGTTTGGAAAGCTGCAGCCCATGCCGCGCCTTACCGCCTGGTACGGCGACAAAGGCTATACGTATTCGGGCCTCGAAAACAAGCCGCAGCCCTGGTTGCCGGTGCTGCAGGAGTTAAGGGAGCAGGTGGAGCAGGCGAGCAGGCAGCAGTACAACAGTGTTCTGCTGAACCTCTACCGCACAGGCCAGGACAGTATGGGCTGGCACGCCGACAATGAACGGGAGCTGGGGCAGGAGCCAAGTATCGCCAGCCTGAGTTTTGGCGGGGAGCGGCGCTTTGCCCTGAAACATCGCAGCCGGAAAGATGTTGATGCTTTGCGTATCACCTTAAACCACGGGAGTTTACTGCTCATGCAGGGGCCAACGCAGCATCACTGGCTGCACCACATCCCTAAAACCAGCAAGCCCGTACAACCACGCATCAACCTCACCTTTCGGTACGTGCATGGCTAAGCGGCTTGCCAAAGCGCTCCGGAAACCGTTACTTTACGCCAATTAGAGGCTCTGGCCCCGGATATACTATGACCGAAAGAAAGAACATCGCCATCATGGGAGCTGGTTTGGTCGGCTCGTTGCTGTCTTTGTACCTGGCCAAACACGGCCACAAAGTAGACCTCTACGAGCGCCGCGCCGACCTGCGCGTCAGCACCATCGACGGCGGCCGTTCCATCAACCTGGCCCTCAGCGACCGGGGTTGGCGCGCCTTGAAGGGCCTCGGCATAGAGGAGGAAGTACGGAAGGTAGCCATCCCCATGTATGGCCGCATGATGCACGACGAGCAGGGGAACCTCACGCACCAGCCTTACGGCAAGGAAGGGCAGGCCATTTACTCCGTTTCCCGGGGCGGCCTGAACATGGCTTTGATGAACCTGTCGGAGCCCAACCAGGATATCACCTACCACTTTAACCGCCAGGCCACGGACGTAAACCTGCGCACGAACGAAGTGCAGCTGCGCAACGTGGAAACAGGCAACACAGAAACCATACAACCGGACCTGCTATTCGGTGCCGACGGTGCCTACTCTGTTGTGCGCGGTGCCATGCAGAAAGCCGAGCGCTTCGACTACCAGCAGAGCTACCTGGAGTACGGCTACAAAGAACTGACCATCCCGGCCACGGCCGACGGTGGATGGGCCATCGAGAAAAACGCGCTGCACATCTGGCCGCGCGGCAACTACATGATGATCGCGCTGCCCAACCCGGACGGCAGCTTTACCTGCACCCTTTTCTTTCCCTATGATGGGGAGCACTCTTTTGCCGCCATCCAAGACAAAAACGACTTGCTGGCTTTTTTCAACAAAGTTTTCCCGGATGCCGTGCCCCTGATGCCGGAACTGGCGCAGGAGTATTTCGAGAACCCGGTGGGAGCTTTGGTGACGGTAAAATGCTTTCCGTGGAGCTACAAAGGAACCTCGCTGCTGATAGGCGATGCCAGCCATGCAGTGGTGCCGTTCTATGGGCAGGGCATGAATGCTGGTTTCGAGGATATTACGGTGCTGGACCAGATGCTACAGCAGTTTGAGGGGGATGATTGGGAGGCGTTGTTCAAAGCCTTCGAACGCCGCCGTAAGCCAAACGCCGATGCCATCGCCGACCTGGCCGTGCTGAACTTTGAGGAAATGCGCGACAAAGTAGCCGACCCGCGTTTCCTGCTGCGCAAAAAAATCGAGAACAAGATCAGCGCGCAATATCCTGATAAATGGATTCCGCTCTACACCATGGTTACCTTCACAGACCTACCGTATTCCTACGCGCTGGAGACCGGCCAGAAACAGGACAAGATCATGAAGAAGGTGATGCGGCACATCAAAAGCTTAGAGGATTATGACAAGCCGGAGGTGCAGCAGCTGTTGGAGAAGCAGCTGGTGCAGAAGGAGAAGCTGACGCCGTTTCGGGGTTGATCCAACCACCCCTGCCCCCCCCTCTGGCGCGAGTTTCCAACTCGTGTCTTACAATGATATCGGGTTTGCAACTCGACTGGCTTGAAAAGCCATACTTGCTAGGCGGTTGCTATACTTGTGTCAGCCATACTTGCAAAGTGGTTATGCTTGTCACACTTCCTGGCGCAAGCGTCCGCTTGTGCCTCTAACTGCCTCGGCTTTCCGCACTTCAACCAAGCTATCTTTTCTAGCTAGTGTCTATCCTCCAGCTCCCAAATACCTATTGTTTCACCTTTGGCTTTGGAGCGCTCACGGCCGCGAGGCCCCGTCCTCGGGCATCGCGCTGTGTATTGAAGCTGCTCCTCGCTCCGCTACGGGCTGCCCCTGCAGGGCACCGCATCACTACAAGGCGCTCAACCCAAGGACTGGAAACGGTTTCAGTAGCCGCTGCTGACGGAGCTTCAGCCAATCTCCCTCCCCTGTTTTTAGGGGAGGATTGGGGAGGAGTAAATTCCCCTCCTTGGACAAGGAGGGGCAGGGGTGGTTGGATTAAAGCATGCAATAAGGTAAAACTCCAGCTATGCAACCTCAAACACTCCCCCTCCTGTGAAATCCTTCCCTAAACTACCTGTCCAGCCACTCCTTAAACAGCTGCACTTTTTCCCGGCTCACCACTACCTCACCGGCAGGCGAGTTATGGCGCAGCTCCAGTTTCAGGCGGCTGTTAGACCAGGCGACAATGTCTTTGACGGCTTTCAGACTAATCAGGAAGCCACGATTCACGCGGAAGAACAGCTGCGGGTCTGTTAGCTGCTCCAGTTGTTCCATGGTATAATCGATGGCGTAGCGCTTGCCCGAGTTGCACTGTATAAAAGTGGCTTTCTCATAGCTGTAAAAGAAATCCACTTCCTCCACCGGGATCATGTGCAGGTGCTCGCCTACTTTCACCACAAAGCGGCTCTTGTAGCTCTTGCCGCCGTTCAGGAATTGCATGGCCTGCTCCAGGGCACCCACTTGCGGAGCGGCCGTTTGCCTGCTAAGTTTCCTGAATTTCTCCAGCGCTGCCTGCAGTCCATCCTCGTCAATGGGTTTGAGCAGGTAATCCACGCTGTTCACCTTAAAGGCTTTGATGGCATAGGCATCGTAGGCGGTGGTGAAGATAACCGGCGCGTCCACCGGCACCTGCTCGAATATCTCAAAACTCAACCCGTCGGCCAGCTGAATGTCCATGAAGATGAGATCAAGCTGTGGCTTTAGTTTTAGCAGCTCCACCGCCTTCCGAACGGAAGGGGCGGTAGCCAGTACCTCTGCTGTGCTATTGAGTTTCAGGAGCATGTTGGCCAGCCGGTCCGAAGCCAGCTTTTCGTCTTCTACAATAAGTATCCGCATCAGGAATGGAAGTATAGCAGGGGGAGTTTTACAATGAAATCGTGTTCCGTAGTAATTATCTGGACTTTTTTGCCGGTAAGGTAAGTATAGCGGGAGTCAATGTTAGACAGGCCCATACCTGTGGACTCCTCCCGGACACGCCGCGCCTGCAGGTTGTTCTGCACCACCAGGTACTCCTCCTCCAGGTATAAATGCACCCGAAGCGGCTGCTCCTCCAGCGCCATGTTGTGCTTGATGGCGTTTTCCAGCAGCATCTGCAGGGCCAGCGGTACCACCATCAGGTCTGCATCCAACGGGAGGTCGTTCTGCACCTGTAGCGCGGCACCATGCCTGATCTTCTGCAGGTAGATGTACGATTCAGCGAAGTGCAGCTCCTCCAGCAGGGGCACCACCTCTTTCTGGCGGCTGTCGAGCACATAGCGGTATACTTCGGAGAGCTTCCGGATAAACCGAACCGCCTGCTTCTGATCCGTCTCCACCAGGCTGGTAAGCACGTTCAGGCTGTTGAACAGGAAGTGCGGGTTTACCTGCGCCTTCAGCGACTCGTACTGCGAGGCGATGCTTTCCTTTTTCAGGCGCTCCACATTGATGGCCATCTCCCGCCAGCTTAGCAGGAAAGCACGGCTGTGCATGGCCAGCGAGATGATAAAGGTGATGAACACAGGACCGTACACGTTGTTCATCAGCGCCTTCTCACCCAGTTCCTGAAACGGAATGTCTTTTATGGCCAGAAAGAAGGCATTAACCAGCACCGCCACCACCGTGGATACGACAAGGGTGCCAACCAAGCTGATCACCAGCCTTTTGCCCAGGTTTTCAAACCACGGCACACGCTTGTCCAGCAGCGCCGTAAGGTGGCTGTTTGCCTGCCAGAGCCCCACAAACATCACAAAAGAAAAGGTAATGTTGTAGGCCGTCTGCGCCAGGTCGTCCTGAATGCAGTGGGGGCAGAGGAGAAGTATGGTGGCGGTGATGGCGGCCAAAAGGATGCCCAGCTGCTTCAGAAACTTCCGCAGTGCATTTGCCTTAACAGGTGTGGCTGCCGGGGCTACAGGATTGGGCGCTAGTGGTTTCTCTTTCAATGAGGCCATCGGGAAGTATAAAAGCGAATATAATAACTTAACAGAATTAGTTTGCACCCTTGGCAAGTATAAACCGGACCGTGCTTTTCAGGAACACCTGCTGTGTAGCTACTGCCGCCTACCTAGTTTGAGCCGGTTTTTCCAGCCACTACTTCTCCTGTTGCTTTTTCTTTCCGGGCCTTCAATTTATACTTGGTGATGAAGAAGCTGATAACGGCGGTGCCAGTTACGGTTGGTCCGAGCCAGGCAACCACGGGCGGAAGTATGGTGTTATTGACAACCAGGAAAGCCGTGAAAGCCGCAATGTTGCCCGCTATCATGCGCGTGATGTGGTCGTAAAGCCAGAAGTTCTTATCAGTCGGGGCCTTGGTATACTTGCGCACGTCTTTCGCAACTAAAAGCAACGCGATACTTCCAAACACAATTGAAATGATACTGCTGCTGTCAAAGCTGCCGCCTGTGAAGCCAGCGAAAACAAAGTATGCCGCGAAGGCAGCCATCACCAGAGAGATACCCCAGTCCTGCAACGGCGGCTTCCGCCCTTTCGCCAATCCCTTCAGGTTTAAAACCCGATAGCCGGAAATGACAAGGTAGGCGCTGAACACCCCGATAATCAGCAGAAATGGGCTGTGGTGGTTTGGCAGGGCAGCCATTGTAACAGCCGTACCGGATACCAGCATCATCGCATAAAAGAAGATTTTGCCCGTGAGGCGGTGCTGTTTGCCGCCCTTCCTGTTTACCATCGACACGGGCCCTGCAATTAAGCTGATGGTGCCGGCTGCAATGTGGAGGATGAGGAGCACTGTGAATAGCGTTTCCATGGCTGATCTGGTTTTGATTTAAACCAAAGGTGCGAAGGCCATTGCCTTGCTCAAATTGAAAGTAGATGAACTGTAGCCTTGGCAGGATGAACTGTCAGAAGCGGTGCCCGGGCGTTTCCTATAACCAAGTATGGCCGTTGGAGCTACTCCAGGCTTGTGAGGGCGCGGGAGTTGCGGACAAGTATAACGTGCTGGAAAAAGCCGGTTGTAACCTGCTGCGCGCTGTGGGGAAGTATGTCTCCGCCCATCAGGTTAACTTTGATACCCGCCAGTTTTTGACTGTTGCTGTAGGGTGAGCCTGGCTGGCGCAGGTCAAAAAGCGTGATGGTGTGCGGTGAAGTTACTTCTCTAAGATCCCTGATGCCCTGCACCAAGGTGAAGGGGCCGTCGGCGTTTACCAGTGCTGTTTTGCCGTCCGGTGGCGATGGGAACTGCTCGTTTTGGGGCAGCGCCATTTCACTGTCGAGGGTGAGGCAGGCGATGCTCTGAACCTTGTTTGCGAAAGGCAAGTCTGAGCGCCTGATCTTGGCGGCGAAAGGATAAATGTTCTTCTCGCCGATGCCGCTTTGCAGCACATGGGTGTAGCCGAACAGGCCGTAGAACTTCTCGTTTTGCAGCCCGCGCTTCTCCACAGTGTTTTTAAAATTCACCAGCATCATCGAGTCCCTGCCAATCTCCCGCGAAGTGTCCTCAAAATCTTTGTCAACCCCGATAACTGTTAGCTTCAGGGAGTCTGGCAGTGTTTGGTTGTAGTTATAAACATCCAGCCACTTCTGGTACAGCTCTTTGCTGGATTGCTGCGGAATGCGCAGCTTGATATCGCGGATCACCTGCCACAGCAGCAGCGTGTCCGGTGTATTGTCCAGCAGGAACGCGTTTAGATTCTTAGCCCTGCTACTGTCCATCTCGGCCACATAGTACCGGAGGCCAATTTTCTTGTTCAGGTGCAGCAGCATGAACTTGTCTATTTGCTGCACATCGGCAAAGCCGTGGTTCTCGCCAAGCAGAAAAACCTGGTTGGAGTAAAAGGTGCTGTCGAATAAGGCAGCATCAGCCGTGGCAGTACTTAGGAGCTGTTGGCTTAGGTTTTGTTTGTTTTGCGTGAGGTAAGTAGTGTTTGCCGCATCGGTGCCGCCCAGGTAGTAGGTGTTCATTGTCCAGAAAAACAGGAGCAGCACCAACGGCAGCAGCAGCAATACGAGAAGCGTTTTAGCAAGAGTTCTGAGTAGCTTTTTCATAGTTGTTGTTAAGTTTCGATCCAAAGGTGCACAGCTAATCAGTGCTATAAAATCGAAACCAGATCAACTGTCGGATGGGGAGGATGAACCGTCGAAAATGGTATCTGCACCGGATCAGAGCCCTTTGCCATAACGGCTGCAACACAACTATTTCTTTTAAAGCGGGTATAAAGCTGAAGGTGCCAGGAAAAAAATCCCACCATCAACCAAGTTTTTACCTTTCATTTCAATCCTGAATCTTATGAATTTAACGCATAAATTAAAGGGCGCTGCCTTCGCTGCGCTGCTATTCGGCGCTACGGCGGTTACCCCGGTTTTTGCGCAGCAAGCCACGGCACCCGCACAGCAGGGCCAGCAGCAAAACTTCACAGAAGCTGAGCTAAAGCAGTTTGCCAACGCTAACTCCCGTTTGATGGTCATTCAACAGGAGGGCGAGAAAACCATGATGGGCATTCTGGAGGAAGAAAAGCTAAGTATAGACAAGTTTAACCAGATGGCGCAGGCACACCAGCAGCAGAAGCTTGCCGAGGTGGGAGCCACGCCGGAGGAAATGGCTGCCTTTAACAAAGCCGCACAGCGCATGATGGAGTTGCAGCCGGCCATGCAGAAGCAAGTGGAAACAGCCATTCAGAAAGACGGCATGACGCTGGACAAGTATGAGCAGATTATGATCGCCTACCGCCAGGACCAGGCACTGCAGCAGCGTGTGCAAAAACTAATGGAGCAGCAGTAGAATAAAACCGATAAGCAAGCAAAAGCCCCGGCAGTGACTAACTGCCGGGGCTTTTTTATAGGAAATGTAGAAGCCTACTTCTGCTGCACCGTCTGCTCGGGCACCTGGCCGTGGGCAAACTCCACAATACGGAAGGTCCGGGTCTTACGGTCGTAGTAGCCGTAGTGCAGCTTATCGCCGTAGCGGTACATGGTCTGGAACTCCGGCTCACGCTTCAGCTCGCGCTCATACGCGTCCACTTTTTCCTGCAGCACCTCCACTTCGCCTTCCTGCTCTACCTTGTTCAGGCTTTGGGCATCCAGCACAGTATGGAAGTATGTGCTGATACCCGGGCCAGTCGGGAATCCGCTGCCCTGTCCAAACGGATCGTAGAAATAGCGGCTGTAGTAGGGCGAGTTCAGGTAATAGCTCGGGATATTATAAGCTGGTGTCCAGCGGCCGGGAATCAGGGCCAGACCACGTGAAGTGCGCACATAGCGGTCCGGAGTCTTCACCATACGGTTCTGGTCCCGGCTGCCGTTGCGCTCGTCTGGCGCTTTGTAGGAGCCAATCGTGAGCTGCAGCGTGCTGTCGCTGTACGTATCCACGGTGATGGCCGGAATGCCCGTTGCCAGGTTTCTCATCACCTTATCCTGCTTCTCGATTACCTGCTGCCCATCAGAGAACAAGCCCCTGGTGCCGCGCTGGTGTACGGGTGTCGATTTGATGGCAATCTCCTCGTTCTCCCCGTAGTTATATTCCTTTATAGGCTGCAGCGTGTTGAAATCGAAGGCAGCCAGCTTGAACTTGTCTTTCTCCAACTGCACACGGAACAGCTTGTCCTGGTGAAGGAAAGAGTTAAAGCTAGGGGAGTTGCGCTGCTCCAGCACCGGCAGTGTGCGGTACTGCGTCTGGCCGGTGTTCCAGTCCAGCGTCAGAATCTCGGTTGTTGTTTCATCCGATTTCTTTCCGCGTACCGCGTAGCCGTCAAACACCATGTGCAGCTTATCACCACGGGTATAGATCTTGCTGCGGTGATGGCCCGTGAACACATTGCGCTCCAGGTCCGGGTGCACGTAAATCATACCAGACTCGCGGGCATGGCGTTCGCGGGTGCGGGGCATATCCTCAGTTTTAAAAACCTGGTGGTCCATCGTCGCCACGTTCTCCTCGGAGTCGCGGTACAGGTGGAAGTTCTCGTCCTTATCCGTGTACAGCATATAGAAGTGGTCCTTGTCGCCGAAGCCACCGATAAAGGTCACTTTGCGGTCCAAGTCCAACTGCACATCCTGCATGCTGCGGAAAGCGCCGGTGTGGCGGTTAATGGCAAAGGGGCGCACGTACTCGCGGCGGCCGTTCACAAAGCGGCTGTAAAAGATAAATTCATCATCTGTTACGCGGCTTCCCAGCACCTGCGGGTCTTTGGACTGACGGTACGGAATCTGGTGCTGCGCCAGTTTCTGACCGGTGGGGGAGATTAGGGCAAAGTTAAGATTGCCGTTCTGGTAATAGTAAATACACACCATGCCGTCGTCGTCTGCCACCGATACTAGGTCCTCGGCGCGGCTCATGGGTAATTCTATATTGGCGAACTCTTTCTGGGCATTGGCCGCAGTGGCGAAGGCCCCCACAAAGAGCAGGCTGAAAAGTAGTTTACGCATAGTATAAAAGCTTGAGATTAATACTATTACAACTACAAATACTTGGCCAAAGTATAAAATATAGCTGGGAATGTATTAAAAGTTTAAGGCACATCCTTACTTGCCGCATATACTAGTTGGTAAAACCTGGAAGCGCATTCTGATACCCCTACCAATAACATTCCCACAGTACATCCGGGTCTGGTAAGTATGGGCAAAAGTGCTGCTGCTTTAGCTTTTAAGTAGACAGCGTTCGATGGTGTCTTCTTATCACTTTGACATCTTCTTAAGGAATTATGAGTCCATAAAAAAAGCCCGGCCAAAGTATAGCCGGGCTCTCCTGCAAAGTATAAAGTCACTTAGAACTCTGCGTTCTGCGGCGTTCTCGGGAAAGGAATTACGTCGCGGATGTTGCCCATGCCGGTCACAAACTGCACCACGCGCTCAAAGCCCAGACCGAAGCCTGCGTGCGGACAGCCACCGAAGCGGCGGGTATCCAGGAACCACCACATCTCCTCAGGGTCAATGCCCACCATTTTCATGCGTTCCACCAGGATGTCCATGCGCTCCTCGCGCTGCGAACCACCCACAATCTCGCCGATGCCCGGGGCAAGTATGTCCATGGCAGCCACGGTTTTCCCGTCGTCGTTCAGGCGCATGTAAAATGCCTTGATGTCCTTCGGGTAATCTGTCACGATCACCGGCTTCTTGAAGTGCTTCTCCACCAGGTAGCGCTCGTGCTCGCTCTGCAGGTCGATGCCCCAGCTCACGTCGTACTGGAACTTCTTCTTTTTGTAGTGGTTGGAGTTCAGCAGAATGTCGATGGCCTCGGTATAGGTAACTCGCTCAAACTCGTTGTTCACTACCAGTTCCAGCTTCTCGATCAAGGTCATTTCCTGGCGCTCGTTCTGTGGCTTGGCCTTGTCTTCTTCGGCCAAACGCTGCGCCAGGAACTCAATGTCTTCGCGGTTGTGCTCCAGCGCGTGGCGGATGATGTACTTGATAAACTCCTCGGCCAGGTCAGCGTTCATTTTCAGGTCGTAGAAAGCCATCTCGGGCTCAATCATCCAGAACTCGGCCAGGTGGCGCGTGGTGTTGGAGTTCTCGGCACGGAAGGTCGGGCCGAATGTATAGATATCGCTGAAGGCCATGGCGGCAACCTCGCCTTCCATCTGCCCGGAAACCGTCAGGTTGGTGGCGCGGCCGAAGAAGTCTTCGTTAAAGTTGATGTGGCCTTCTTCAGTGCGTGGCGGGTTATCCAGGTCCAGGGTGGTTACCTTGAACATCTCGCCAGCGCCTTCTGCGTCAGAAGCCGTGATGATAGGCGTGTGCATGTAAACAAATCCCTTTTCGTTGAAGAACTTGTGCACGGCAAAAGCCATGGCATTACGTACGCGGAACACAGCACCAAACGTGTTGGTGCGGAAGCGCAGGTGGGCGATCTCACGCAGAAACTCCAGCGAGTGCGCCTTCTTCTGCAGCGGGTACGCCTCAGGATCAGCTTTGCCCAGCACCTCTATGCTCTTCGCCTGAACCTCAAAGGCCTGGCCTTTACCCTGCGAGGCAACCAACTCACCGGTCACGGCGATGGCGGCACCGGTGGTCACGTCTTTCAGTACCTCTTCGCTGAAAGCATCGGCGTTGGCTACTACCTGCAGGTTATTTATTGTGGAACCGTCGTTCACGGCGATAAAGGTCACATACTTGTTCCCGCGCTTGGTGCGCACCCAGCCCTTCAGCAGGACGTCCTGGCCCTCTCCGGCGCCTGTTAACAAATCTTTTACTTTTGTGCGTTGCATGTGTATGTCGTCGTTATGGCGTATCAGGTCACGCGTGTGAAGATACAAGTCTATTATTTTCTGTTTTGGTAGCGGGCACAAGTAACAAGTAGGAGGCAAAGAGCAGACTTTTTAGGAATAGGTGTAAAGCCTTTTTCTTCTGCTCTTTTCGCCGTAACGGCTGCCTCAACTCCTGATCCTGCTCTTAAATCATCAGCAATTACACCAATGAAATCCTGTGTCTTTTGTCCTGCTACTGGTGTCTTTCATAAAACCCCTCAAAGTAACGATATTTTAACCTTTTTTGTAAATGCGAGTAAAATTATCCTAAATTTGGATGTGCACTTCACAGCACAGTTTTTTCCTTTAGAACTATGCAGCGACTCGATTTAAGACAACTTTTATCTCAGAAGTTATCGCCGCAGCAGATACAATTTATCAAGCTGCTGCAGATACCTACTGCTGAGTTAGAGATGCGCATAAAGGAGGAAATGGAGATAAATCCCGCGCTGGAGGAGGGTCGTGAAGAAACAGCCGATGAGTACAGCGAGTCGGACGATTATGATAACGACAGCGACGAAGACTACGGCAAGGATGATGTGGTGGACATCAACGACTACCTTAACGACGACGAAATAAGCGGCTACAAGATGCAAGGCGACCGCGGCGGTGATGATGATAACGACCGGGACCTGCCTATTGCCATGACCTCTTCCCTGAACGATTCGCTGATGGACCAGCTGGGCTACCTGGAGCTGGACGACAAGCAGTACAGCATCGGCATGCAGCTGATTGGCAGCATCGACCACGACGGTTACATTCGCCGCGACCTGCGCGCTATTGCCAACGACCTTGCCTTTTCGCAGAACATCGAAACCACCGAGGAGGAGATAGAACTGGTGCTGCACCTGATTCAGAGCTTCGACCCGGCGGGTATTGGCGCCCGCGATCTGCCGGAGTGTCTGTTGCTGCAACTGGAGCGCCGTGAGCAGGACAAAATAACCGTGCTTGCCGAGCGCATCATTCGGGAGTCTTTTGATGAGTTCACCAAAAAGCATTATACCCGCATTCAGAGCAAGTTCGGAATCACTGAGGATGAGCTGAAGAAGGCGGTGGACCTGATCATCAAACTGAACCCAAAGCCCGGAGGAGCTGGCGCCGGCATGACGCGCGTGCAGTACATTATCCCGGACTTTATACTTACCAACAACAACGGCCAGTTGGAGCTGTCGCTTAACTCGCGCAATGCCCCGGATTTGCGAATCAGCCGTTCGTATTCTGAAATGTTCGATGCCTACGATAAGTCGGACAAGAAGGACAAGAAGCTGAAGGAGACGGTAACGTTTGTGAAGCAGAAGCTGGATGCGGCCAAGTGGTTTATCGATGCCATTCGCCAGCGCCAGAACACGCTGCTGCGCACGATGGAGGCCATCATCAAGTACCAGCATGATTTCTTTCTGGAGGGTGATGAGAGCGAATTGCGCCCGATGATCCTGAAGGATATTGCCGAGGAAATCGGGATGGACATTTCGACTGTGAGCCGCGTAGCGAACAGCAAGGCTGTGCAGACTGAGTTTGGTATTTACCCGCTCAAATACTTTTTCTCCGAAGGCATTGCCACCGACTCCGGCGAGGATGCCAGCAGCCGTGAGGTAAAGCACATCCTCAAAGAAATCATCGATAAAGAAAGCAAGCGCAAGCCGTTATCGGACGAGAAGATCGAGAAGATGCTGAACGAGAAAGGCTACAATATTGCCCGCCGCACTGTAGCGAAGTATAGGGAGCAGCTAAATATTCCGGTTGCCCGCCTGCGCAAAGAGCTATAGTGCATTCTGCTATTCCATACTTGCTTAGCTGCCTTACCACCAGACGCTCGCGGGTCTAAAGACGCCGCGAGGTCTTTAGACCCGCTGCTTTCCGCAACTTCAGCCAAGCTATCCTTTCTAGCTACTGTTTATCCTCTAGCTCCCAAATACCTATCGTTTCACCTTTAGCTTTGGAGCGCTCACGGCTGGGGTAGGGGCCCTATGTGAGCGGGGCCTCTTCTCGGGCATCGCGCTGTGCAATTGAAGCAGCCATGGCTCCGCTGCGGGCTGCCCTAGCGGGCACCGCAACATGCACAAGGCGCTCTTTTTCGAGGGCCCTACCCCCACCCAAGGACTGGAATCGTTTCGGATAGCCACTGCTTTTGTGATGCAATAAAGGCCAAGTCCCCCTTTGAAGGGGGTAGGGGGATGTTTATACTTCTGCTGACAACTCCCCTCCTTAAACAAGAAGGGACAGGAGTGGTTGGATCACGGCAGATAAGCCGGTCCTCCAGACTTCTCTAGAACCGTAACACCAACGACCAATCAACCCTAGCCATACGTGCCACCGTACACCTCAAAGTATCAAAACAAAAAAGAAATGAAGGTGTCTTTCGAGGAGCTAAAAGCGCAGTTTAACAAGGTGCTGCTGAAAAACGGGTTTAATGAGGAGCGGGCGGAACTGTGTGCCCGGGTTTTTGCCGAGAACAGCCGGGACGGCGTGTACTCGCATGGGCTGAACCGCTTTCCGGTGTTTGTGCAGCTGGTGAAAGACGGCCTGATAAAAACTGATGCGGAGCCGGAATGCACCAACCGGCAGGGGGTCGTGGAGCAGTGGGACGGGCACATGGGCCCCGGCATGTACGTTGCCCTGAAAGCCACCGAACGCGCCATTGCGCTGGCAAAGGAAAACGGCATGGGTTGCGTGGCGGTGCGGAACACCAACCACTGGATGCGCGGCGGCACGTATGGCTGGCAGGCTGCAGACGAAGGGTGTGTCTGCATTTGCGCTACCAACTCTATCGCCAACATGCCTCCCTTCGGAGGGAAAGAGCCGCGGCTGGGCAATAACCCTTTGGTCATTGCGGTGCCGCGGAAAGAAGGGCACCTGGTGCTGGATATGGCCATTTCGCAGTTCTCGTACGGCAAAATGCAGGAGTATGAGCTTAAAGAAGAGGCCTTGCCCGTGGATGGGGGCTATGATGCAGAAGGGAACCTGACAAAAGATCCGGGTAAAATAAGAGAATCAGAAAGGCCACTGCCAATTGGCTTCTGGAAAGGTTCGGGGCTGTCTTTCATGCTCGATGTACTGGTGGCGGCGCTAAGCAACGGGCGCGGTGTGGCGCAGGTAACAGACAGTGGCAGCGAAGCTGGCGTGTCGCAATTCTTCCTTTGCATCAACGCGCAAAGTATAGATGAGGCTTTGCTGAACAGCATAGTGAACTATACCAAAAGCAGCGCGCCAGCCGATGGCAAAGGCGAAGTGCGCTATCCGGGCGAAGGCACGCTGAACACCCGCAGGAAAAGTGAGCAGGAGGGCATACACGTAAGCGAGGAGATGTGGCAGAAGGTGCTGGAACTGTAACGGCATCATCAAAGCCAGTTGGGCAGGCGCCCAAGTATAGCAGCATATAAAAGCAGAATTCTTATCTTAGATGCCATTCAGCATTCTTAATTTCTAATTCATAATTCTTACTAAGTGAACCGTTCGCTTGCGCAGGTACTGTCCGTGCTGTTTCACCCGCTGTTGCTGCCCACGTACCTTTTTGCGATTATACTTTATTACATGCCCACTTCCATGCTCACACTGCCGATGCAGGTGCGCTGGGTGGTGCTGGGCATGATTTTCTTCACCACCTTCATTATCCCAAGTATAGGCGCCTATGCCATGGTGCGCCTGGGCCACCTCGATTCGGTGGAGATGGACCGGCGGGAGCAGCGCAGCCTGCCGCTGTTCTTCACCGCCATCTGCTATGCCGCCACCGCCTACTTGCTCTACACCGAACCGGCTTACGATGCGCTCTTCTACTTTGTGATGGGAATTATTGCGGCGTCGGTGTTCTTTACCTACGCCATCTCGCATTTCTGGAAAATAAGCGCACACAGCGTGGGCATGGGCGGCGGGCTGGGACTGCTGCTGGTGCTGAACAAAATAGCACCCGATGCCATGCTTATCATCCCGATTGCCATTGCCATATTCCTGACCGGTGCCGTGCTGACGGCGCGGCTGGCGCTGCAGGCGCACACGCCGGCGCAGGTGTACGCTGGTTTCGGAGGAGGTTTGGTGCTGGCCGTGATAGCGGCCTCTGTGGCGCTGTATTAGTGGCCGACTTGGCAATCGGGCCGTAATGCTTAACTTTGGTTATCTCAACAAAACTCTAAACGCATGAACTACGAGTGTCTTTTATACGATGTGCAGGATGGCATCGCCACGATTACGCTAAACCGTCCGGATGTATTCAACGCCTTCAACGACCAGCAGAGTTACGACCTGCAGGATGCCCTGAAGCAGGTAAGCCGCGATGAAAACGTGCGCGTGGTGGTACTGACAGGCGCCGGTAAAGCCTTCTGCTCGGGTCAGGACCTGAAAGCCATCGCCGGTGCCAGCAAGCGCGATTTGTCAGAGTCGCTGGAGAAGCGCTATAACCCGATTATCCGCGCCATGCGTAATCTGCCGAAGCCCATTATCTGCAAACTTAACGGGGTGGCTGCCGGTGCAGGCTGCTCCCTGGCGTTAGCCTGCGACATGGTGATCGCTTCCACGGCGGCAAGTATGATTGAGGTATTCGTGAACGTGGGGCTGGTGCTGGACTCCGGTTCGTCGTTCTTCCTGCCGCGCGTGGTGGGCTCGCTTAAGGCGTTTGAGCTGAGCACGCTTGGCTCGAAAGTATCCGCCGACGAGGCGCTGCAGCTAGGCATGGTAAACAAAGTGGTAGCCCCGGAAGAACTGGATGCTGCCGTGGCAGAGCTTGCCGCCCGCTTTGCCGCCAGCCCAACCAAGGCCATTGGCCTGATGAAGAAGATGCTGAACAAGTCCTTCAACTCCACGCTGGACGAGATGCTGGATTACGAAGCTTACTGCCAGAAAATTGCCGGTAACTCCGAGGACTACAAAGAAGGTGTAACGGCTTTCAATGAGAAGCGCAAGCCGCAGTTTAAGGGGAACTAAATATACTTATAAGTATGAACAAGAAAGCCAGGCAGCAGTGTCTGGCTTTTTTTGTGGCACATGTTTCCATCCAGGCAAAATCCATACTTGGTGCGCGTGCAGGAAGTAAGAAGCGCTAAAAAGAATAGCCCACCGAGATGTTGAGCTGCGGCGTAGGATCCAGGAGAATGGCAGAGTTCTCCTCCGCTACCAGGTCGTATCCCCGGATGTTGTCGGTCAGGAGCTCGTTGGCGCCTTTGGCAAGCACATACTGCAGGCGCCCGCCAAGTATGGCCGACACCTCTGCCGTAAAGTTTCGCCCTAGTTTAAACTGCCCGCCCGCCTGGTAGGCAAGCTCCAGGGTGTTCTGGTATAGCCGGCCAACAAAGCGGTAGTCCGGGTCCTGCGGGTTGCGCTCAGGTAAGTTGAATACATTCTCCTCAAAAACCATAAAGCGGTAGCCAAACACAGGGCCATGGAAAAAGCCAAAGGGCGTGCCGCTGTATTTTTTGGAAGTATAATAGCGTTGGCTCATACGCACCTCCACGCCATCGGCATTCACCTTGTCTGGCGAGAAAAAACTATCGCCTTTGAAGTAACCACGGTACACGTAGCCCAGGGCAATTTCATTTGAGATGCGTTCAGAGCGCATTTTCTCATAGGATACCTGCACTGCCCCCATCCTTAGCAGGTTCAGCTTCAGCACCCGGTCATGAGCCTTGTCAATCAGCAGGTCTTCGTTTCGCATCTCCTGGTCATCGTCCTGCTGGGCCATAGCCGGTGTGAGCAGCAAGAGGAGCAAAGGCAGCAGTAAAAGCTGGTAAATTCGTTTCTTTCTGATCATGTTTAAAGCATTAACTAGTACTGGTACGGATAAAAAAGAATTTGTTCCTTTCCGGTTCAAGCGTTCGTTCGCAGGGCTTGTCTTTATTTGTACTTTTCTATGTATGAGAAAGGGGTGGCCTCTCTGCTGAAATAGTGGAAGTATGCATTAACTTAATGATAGTTAGGGCGTATACCTATCGATATTGCGAAATGATTTTCACCAAAACGGACATAAAACTATGAAACGAATTGCATCAACCGGATTAATACTTAGTACCTTTTTATTTACGATGGCTTCTTGTAACCAGGAAGGCGGAGCTGTAGAAGAGGCACAGGAAGTAAACGAACAGCAGGCCGAGGGTACGGAAATGGAAGACCAGATGACGAACGTGTCTGACTTCATGACCAAAGCCGCAAGCTCAAACATGCTGGAGATACAGGCGGGGCAACTGGCTCAGCAAAAAGGCCAGATGAAGGAAGTAAAGGACTATGCCCAGATGATCGTAACTGACCACCAGCAGGCCACGCAGAAGCTAACGCAACTGGCGCAGCAGAACAACATCGTGTTGCCCGACAGCATGAGCCAGGAGCACATGAACATGCTGGAGGAACTGCGTGGCAAAACAGGCCAGGAGTTTGACCGGGAGTATATGAACCTGATGGTAAGCTCGCATGAGGAGGCGGTAAGTTTGTTTGAGAATGCCTCTAACGAGCTGGAGAACCAGGAGGTGAAAAGTTTTGCCAGCAGTACCCTACCAAAGCTACGCCAGCACCTGGACCGTGCACAGCAGCTAGAGAATAATATGAAAAAGTAACAAACAGTAACCTTAAGCAGTTTATCTGACTATAAGAAAGCATCTGTAAGTTATATCTTGCAGGTGCTTTCTGTTTTAAACACACATCCTTTATGAAAAGAACTATACAGTACAGCTTTGCCGCACTGGCGCTGGCGTTTGCCACTGCCTGCGGCTCCGATGATAGTATCGAGCAAGCCACTGCACAAAGTATGGAGCAGTTTGAGGCTGCCGGTGTGCAGGAGGACATGGAGAACGATGCCTTGTTTGCCGCCGAGGCTGCCAGTGCCAGTATGCTGCAGGTGCAGTTAGGAGAGGCTGCCGCAGGTATGGCCGTTAGCCCCGAGGTGAAGGGGCTGGCGCAGGAGATGGTAACAGCGCATCAGAACATCCTGAACGATTTACGCGAAATGGCCACAGAGGGAAACTTCGTGCTGCCGAGCACACTGGGCGAGGCGCATCACAAAGCATACCAGGAGGTAACTGAGCAGTCGGGCATATCTTTCGACCTGGCTTACCTGAAGCGCATTGTGGAGCAGAACGAAACGCTGATAGACCGTTACGCCGATATGGCCGAGCACGGGCAAATAATGGCCCTGAAACAGTACGCCAGCAAGCAATTGCCCTTGCTACGGCAGCACCAGGAGATACTGGAGGAGATGCAGGACGAGATCGATAATATTTAAGCAACCGGTTTTCCCTGGCGCCAGTGTCCGCTTGTCCCGACGTGTATAAGCATATCTGCTAAAGCATTTTCCTCCGACTGCTGTCATCTCGACGACAGGAGAGATCTTTTTAGAATTTCAGATAGATCTCTCACTCTGTTCGAGATGACAGTTAGTCCATAAAATATCAAGTATAAAAAGAGCCGCTGCTAAAGTATAGCAGCGGCTCTTTTTATACTTGATATGCGGCGGGTTTGATTACTCTGCCGCCTCCTTCTCATTTTCGCGGTAGATGCTCGTTTTGAGCTCCTCCTTCAGGAAGTGTGCCGTATAGCCCTTGCCTTTCTTAGCGACATCTTCCGGCGTGCCGGCGGCTACAATGGTGCCACCGCCTTCGCCGCCCTCTGGCCCAATGTCAATCAGCCAGTCTGCCACCTTAATCAGGTCCAGGTTGTGCTCGATGATGAGCACCGTGTTTCCCTTGTCCGTCAGCTTGTGCAGTACCTCCGTCAGGTGCTCGATGTCCTGGAAGTGCAGGCCCGTAGTCGGCTCGTCGAGGATGTACAGCGTCTGGCCAGTATCTTTCTTCGACAGCTCTGTAGCCAGTTTCACACGCTGCGCCTCACCACCCGATAAGGTGGTGGCCTGTTGGCCTAGTGTGATGTAGCCCAGGCCTACCTCGTTCAGCGTCTGGATTTTGCGCAGGATGCGTGGCTGGCTGTCGAAGAACTCAGTGGCTTGTTCCACCGTCATCTCGAGCACATCCGTGATGCTCTTGCCTTTGAATCGAACTTCCAGCGTTTCGCGGTTGTAGCGCTTGCCCTTGCATACCTCGCAGGGCACGTACACGTCCGGCAGAAAGTTCATCTCAATCGTACGCATGCCCGCGCCTTCGCAGGCCTCACAGCGGCCACCCTTCACGTTAAACGAGAAGCGGCCCGGCGTGTAGCCCCTGATCTTTGCTTCGGGCAGCTGCGCAAACAAGCTGCGGATATCCGTAAACACGCCGGTGTACGTGGCCGGGTTAGAGCGTGGCGTGCGGCCAATCGGCGACTGGTCTACCTCGATAACCTTGTCAATTTTGTCCAGCCCCTCGATGCTCTTGTAAGGCAGCGGCTCGCGCTTTGCCCTAAAAAAATGTGTGTTCAGGATCGGGTACAACGTATCATGAATGAGGGATGACTTACCGCTGCCGGACACACCGGTCACGCAAATCATCTTACCCAAAGGCAGTTTCAGCGTTACGTTCTTCAGGTTATGGCCTGTGGCGCCAATAAGCTTTAGTGTTTCGCCATTACCCGGGCGCTTTACGCGCGGAATCTCAATACCGCGGCGGTTACTCAGGAAGTTTGCCGTGGTGGTGCCTGCCTGCAGCATCTCCTCGGGCGTACCCGCCGATACCACCTGCCCACCGTGGATGCCGGCTCCCGGACCAATGTCCACCACATAGTCTGCCTGCATGATCATGTCCTTGTCGTGCTCCACCACAATAATGGAGTTGCCCAGGTCGCGGAGGTCTTTCAGGGCGTTGATCAGGCGTTCGTTGTCGCGCTGGTGCAGACCTATACTTGGCTCATCCATAATATATAGCACACCCACCAGCTGCGTACCGATCTGCGTAGCCAAACGGATACGCTGGCTTTCGCCACCGGAAAGTGTTCTTACCGGGCGGTGCAGGCTCAGGTAATCCAGTCCCACATCCAGCAGAAAGCCGATGCGCTTACGGATTTCCTTCAACAGCTCTTTCGCGATGACGTTCTGGCGCTCGCTCATTCTATCTTCCAGTCCCTCAAACCA
The DNA here is from genome assembly GCF_001611675.1 of Pontibacter akesuensis. Lineage (NCBI taxonomy): Bacteria > Pseudomonadati > Bacteroidota > Cytophagia > Cytophagales > Hymenobacteraceae > Pontibacter > Pontibacter akesuensis. The sequence continues at coordinate 2,206,003 of NZ_CP014766.1, forward strand.
GGCCGCCAGTTTGGTGATGTCCAGTACCGAAATCTCGCCGATGTTCTTTTCGGCAATCTTAAAGTGCAGCGACTCCTTTTTCAGGCGGTAGCCGTTACACTCCGGGCAGGTATTGGTCTGGGTAAAATCCTCTACCCAGGAGCGGATGTTGTCGGAGTCAGACTCCATCTGGTTTTTGAGAAAGTTGATGATTCCCTCAAACTCCACCACATAGTTGCCCTTTTTGGTTTTCACCTCCAGGTCTTCCTCCAGCCCGTACAGCAATACCTTCAGCAAATCCTCCGGCAGGTCTTTAATAGGCGTAGCCACAGAGGCCTTGAAGTGCTTGAGCAGCGCCTCTATCTGCTTGAAGATCCAAATGTCGCGGTACTCGCCAAGCGGTGCAATGCCTCCGCGGCGAATGCTCAGCGACTTATCCGGTATCACCGATTCCTCCGTTATCTCCTGCACCTCACCCAGGCCATTGCAAACAGGGCAGGCTCCGTAAGGCGAGTTAAAGGAGAAGGAGTTTGGCGCCGGATCATCGTAAGCGATACCCGTGGCAGGGTCCATGAGGTGACGGGAGAAGAAATGCGTCTGGTTTGCATCCGCATCAAGTATAAGTACCGTTCCTTTGCCATGTGTCAGCGCGTTCTGCACTGAGCTGGACAAGCGGTAACGGTCATCCTCCTTCACCACAATCTTATCCACCACAATCTCAATGTCGTGGATCTTGTAGCGGTCTACCTGCATCTTCGGCGTGATCTCCACCAGTTCGCCATCGATGCGGGCGCGGATAAAGCCCATCTTCCGGATCTGTTGGAACAGTTCACGGTAATGACCCTTACGGCCTTTCACCACCGGAGCCAGCACCACAATGCGCTTGTCGTTGAAGTGCTCCAGCATGTGGCTCACAATCTGGTCATCGCTCTGGCGCACCATTTTCTCGCCCGTCACATAACTGAAAGCCTCGGCCGTACGCGCCCACAACAGACGCATGAAATCGTAAATTTCGGTGATGGTGCCCACCGTGGAGCGCGGGTTGCGGCTGGTGGTTTTCTGCTCAATGGAAATTACCGGCGACAGTCCCTCAATCTTGTCCACATCAGGCCGCTCCAGGCCACCCATAAACGAGCGGGCGTAGGCCGAGAACGTCTCCATGTAGCGGCGCTGCCCTTCGGCATAAATGGTATCGAAGGCCAACGACGACTTGCCCGAGCCACTAATGCCGGTGAACACCACCAGCTTGTAGCGCGGCAGTTTGATGGAAATGTTTTTGAGGTTATGTTCGCGGGCACCGTATACTTCAATCTGCTGCGCGTCGCCGTTTATACTTGGCGTGGCGGTGGCCGTATCGGTGCCCGTGGTAGTGAGTTGTTGCTCCTGGTTTAAAGCCATTCGGAATGGGTTGATCTTAAATAGCAAAGTTACATAAATCCCGGGGCTTCTGCTGTGCAAAAGTCCATCCCTTCTTAACAGAAAACTGGAGCAATTGGTTTAGGAGCGGCGGGTTTTATACTTGTGGCTGTGGTCTGGAGGAAAGAAGTTTCCAGCGGCATCAAGTCATGCTTAACCGCTTTCACATAAAGCATAACACCTGGGGCTGCGCCTCCGTTGTTTCTGCTCCCGCTGCCGGAGTAGGGAATCAAACAGGATAAAGTGCAGCATCCGCTATAAAACAGCAAAAGCAGGCCCCGGTGAGAGCCTGCTTTTGCTGTAAGATAAATCTGCAAGTATAGCCTTAGAAGTTCGGCGACAGCAGGTATTTGCTGTAGAAGTCGTCGATGATCTTCACGGCCTCGGTGGCATCGTCCACAATGTGCACCAGGTCCAGGTCTTCTCTGTTGATGTTGCTCTCGGTGTTCAGCATCACGTTCTCAATCCACTCAAACAGGCCGCTCCAGTAAGCGCGTCCTACCAGCACGATCGGGAAAGCGCCGATTTTCTTTGTCTGGATCAGTGTGATCGCTTCAAACAGTTCGTCCAGTGTGCCGAAGCCACCTGGCATTACCACAAAACCCTGCGCATACTTCACGAACATCACCTTGCGCACAAAGAAATAGTCGAAGTTGATGAGCTTGTCGGAATCGATGTAGATGTTGTTGAACTGCTCGAACGGCAGCTGAATGTTAAGGCCTACTGATTTACCGCCCTCAGAGTGCGCGCCTTTGTTGCCCGCCTCCATGATGCCGGGGCCACCGCCCGTAATTACACCGTAGCCGTGGCGCACCAGTTTAGCGGCAAGCTCCTCGGCCATGATATAGTATTTGTTGTCGGACTTGGTGCGGGCCGAGCCGAAAACAGACACGCAGGGACCAATCTTGCCCAGTTTCTCAAAGCCGTCCACAAACTCGGCCATCACTTTAAAGATTTGCCAGGAGTCGGCTATTTTGATCTCGTTCCAGTCTTTGTCCACAAAAGCCTGGCGTATGCGCTTGTCTTCCTCAGAGGCAGGGGCAGCCGTAGACTGGCCGCTCTCGCGCAGGTCGGTTACCGATCTTGCCTTATTCTCGTTTACGTTCGGGTTGATAATGGTTTGGCCGCTACCAGTATTCAGTGTCTCGTCGTGCAGCTTGGTTTTACTTGTTTTTCTAAGCTTTGTCATAATCTGTTTCGTCATCTTCTGCAGGAGCGGTTGCCCCTGGGCGCCTATACTTTAGGGCGCGCAGCATCAGGTTAAAAAAATATAGGCTTTGCGGCGGTTGAGGAGGCGCGGCAAAGGCCAAACATGTAAAGTTACTTATTTGGAGCGAATCGCAATCACAGGGTCCAGGTTAGAGGCCAGTACGGCAGGGATGATGCCGGAAAGCATTCCTATCACCGCCGATACGCCAAGTCCAAGTATAATGTTGCCAACCGACAAGGTGATGGCCATCATGTCCTGGGGGATGAGCGTGAGCAGAAACACCAGCAGAATGCCAATGCCCCCGCCTAAGAGGCTCAGAAACACGGATTCGAAGAGAAACTGGAACAGGATGAAATAGTTTTTAGCCCCCAGCGATTTCTGGATACCGATGATGTTGGTGCGCTCTTTTACGGATACAAACATAATGTTGGCAATGCCGAAGCCGCCAACAAGTATAGCGAAACCGCCAATTACCCAGCCAGCCAAACCTATTACGTCGAAAAAGCTGCCAATAGCCTCAGTGGCCATCTCGGGCCGGTTCATGGCAAAGCTGTCTTCGTCGCGGGGGCGCTGGCCGCGTATGTTGCGCATGATGCCCTGCGTTTCGTACTCCAGTTCCAGCAGGCCCGGGTCGTCGTCACGGCCTTTCAGGGCGATGGTGGAGCCCATGCCGTCGGGTCCTACATCATACATCTTGCTGAACGTGCTGTACGGGATCATGCCCATCTGGTCCATGTTCGGCGCGCCAAACATGTTCTCGCCCTGCTTCTCTATCACCCCGATAACCGTAAATTTGCTTCCGGCCACCTTTACCTGCTGCCCGAGGGGGCTACCGTAGGGGAAAAGCGTTTTGGCAATCTCATCGCCGATGATCATCACATTGCGTGCAGCGTCTGTTTCCTGAGGTGTAAAATAGCGTCCCTCAATAACCGGCACCTCGCTTACTTTAGGGTAATCGTAGGATACACCCATCAGGGAGCCGTCGGAATAGCTGTTGTTGCCCTGCTTAAAGGTGCTGCCGCCCTTCTGTGAGAAAATAGCTACGCCGTTGCTGTTGGTCACGCGCTCCTGCAGCAGCCTGTATTCCCGGATCGTAGGCTCTGGCCGCTGAAAGTACTTCCACCACGGGTAGTTGCCGCTAAAAGACCAGGGCCACTTCTCCACGTAAATCACCTTCTCCCCGATAAAGCTCATGCTCTCGCGCACGTTCCGCTCCAGGGAGTCAACCAGTGTGAAAACGGATATAATGGCAAAAATACCAATCGTGACCCCGAGCAGCGACAGGATAGTGCGCATCAGGTTGGCACGCAGCGCTTGCCAGGCAAATCGGAAACTTTCAGCTATCAAACGCAGGTAAATCATAGTTTTCTTCTTCAATCGGGTGAATGGGGCGGAACTAATTTGCTTAAAAGTAACAATATTTCGGGCAAAAAGGGTAAATTTGCGGCTTGATTTTTTGCTTTTTAGTAAAGGAAATGTATGAACCCCGCAGCAGGGTTCTGCTGTTGTACTGCTGATACTATTGTTTAACACCCGGAATCCAAATACCGTAATATTTGATATATGAAATTATCTGAATTTAAATTCGAGCTTCCCGAAGAACTTCTGGCCACGCACCCAACTGAAAACCGCGATGAGTCGCGCATGATGGTCGTGCACCGTGACTCAGGGAAGATCGAGCACCGCATCTTCAAAGACATTCTCGAGTATTTTGACGATGGCGATGTGATGGTGGTGAACGACACGAAAGTGTTTCCTGCCCGCCTGTATGGCAACAAAGAAAAGACTGGCGCCAAGATAGAAGTGTTCCTGCTGCGCGAGCTTAACAAAGACATTCACCTGTGGGACGTGCTGGTGGACCCGGCCCGTAAAATCCGTGTAGGCAACAAACTATACTTCGGCGAAAGTGATCTGGTAGCCGAGGTAATCGACAACACCACTTCCCGTGGCCGTACCATTAAATTCTTGTTTGATGGCCCGGACGAGGAGTTCTACAAGACCATCAACGACCTGGGTGAGACACCGCTGCCAAAATACATCAAGCGCGAGGCTGAGCCGGAAGACCGCGAGCGTTACCAGACCGTTTACGCCAAGAACGTAGGCGCTGTGGCAGCTCCAACAGCCGGCCTTCACTTTACGAAAGAAGTATTGAAGCGCTTGGAGATCAAAGGAATCGACATGGCGCCGCTAACGCTGCACGTGGGTCTGGGTACTTTCCGCCCGGTAGATGTGGAAGACCTGACCAAGCACAAGATGGACTCCGAGAACTTTATGGTTCCTGGCGAAACTGCTGAACTGGTGAACCGCGCGCTGGACAAGAAAAAGCGTGTGTGCGCTATTGGCACTACCACCATGCGTGCGCTGGAGTCGTCGGTGTCGGCTAACAACCGCCTGAAGGCAAACGAAGGCTGGACGGACCGTTTCCTGTTCCCTCCTTATGATTTCAAGATCGCAAACAGCCTGCTGACTAACCTGCACATGCCGGAAAGCACGCTGCTGATGATGGCTGCGGCATTTGGTGGCTATGAACTGGTAATGAAGGCGTACGAGGAGGCTGTAAAAGAGAAATACCGCTTCTTCAGCTACGGCGACGTAATGCTGATTCTCTAAGTATAAAACCAATTCAAAGTATAGAAAGCCCTGGCCATAAAAGCCGGGGCTTTTGTTTTGTCCCCAGCCTTTCTAGTATGAGTGGCTGTATTGGACAACCGCATCACAGGTGTCAACTTTCTGTCTTTCGAACGCTGTAACTTTTTAACTTTGTGCCATGGCAATTTTACCAGAATACGCAATCATAGTGGCAGGTGGCAGCGGCACCCGCATGCAGCAGGACGTTCCGAAGCAGTTCATCGAAGTAGCGGGTAAACCTATCCTGATGCACACGATGGAGCGGTTCCACAAGTATAACCCGGCAGTAAGGATGGTTGTGGTGCTGCCGCAGGAGCAGTTGATTGCCTGGCGCGAACTGTGCCGCAAGTACAGCTTCAAGCTTTTCCACATGACGGTGGCTGGAGGTGCCACACGGTTTGGCTCTGTCAAGAACGGGTTGGATGCGGTGCAGGGCGAGGCGCTGGTGGCGGTGCATGATGGCGTGCGTCCCTTTGTAGATACAGACACGATTAAGGCCGCTTTTGATGCCGCAGACAAGTATGGCAGTGCCGTGGTGGCGGTGGCTCCGAAAGACTCAATTCGGGAACTGACGGAGCAGGGAAGTATGGCAGTGCCGCGGGTAAAGTATAAATTGGTGCAAACGCCGCAGTGCTTCCGGGCAAGTATACTTCGAAAAGCTTACGAGCAGCCCGAGCTGGCGCATTTTACGGACGATGCCTCAGTGGTGGAAAGTATAGGAGAAACAATCACGCTGGTGGAAGGCAGCTACCGCAACATCAAAATTACCACACCCGAAGACCTTATACTTGCCGAGGCCTTTGCCAAAGAGTTAGGTTAGGGTTATGTATACAGAAGTTGTGAGGCTTACTTGATTTAGCTGGTGCCAAAGAGTACGTTTTCAGCGCAAAAGCGAGTCTGAAGACTCGTGTGCATTGGGCGTCACCGGTTGGATACCGGCGCCAGTTTGGGTTTTTTGTCTAGAGCCTAGCGTCTAAAATCTAACGTCTAATAAGCTACAGCACCGGCTGCCGCCCCGCCTCTAGGAAAGTCTGGTTCTCCTGAACGGATTCCGGTGTGATGGCTTCAAGTATAGGATTGGGTTTGGAGAGGTTGAGCAGGTAGCCCTGCATGGGTGGTAAGTTCTGCAGGTCGTGGGTGATGCAGAGGATGGTTTTCCCGTTTTTTACGACCCAGTCCTGCAGCAGGCTGAATACCTTACTTTTGTAGTATACATCCAGTTGCTGCGTGGGCTCATCCAGTAGGATAGTGGTGGCATCCTGCAGCATCAGCTGAGCCAGCCACACCAGTTGCTGCTCGCCGCCTGATAGCGTGGTGAAATCCTGGTCAAGGAGATGGGATAGTTGCAATTGGGCCAGCGTATCAGCAGCCAGGGCATAATCAGCAGCGCTGTAGTTCTCGAAAAAGCGCTTTTTGCGGAACAGCCCCATTACCACCAGGTCCTGCACCTTAATGGGAAAGCCAACAATATTTTTCTGGGGAAGGTAGGCCAGCAAGCCGGAGCCCGAAGCCTCGGGAAAATGCTTCAGGTCATGGCCTTTTGCAAGCACTTGGCCTTGGTACGCTACTTTGTTCTGGAAGGCCCGGAAGAGCGTAGTTTTTCCGGCACCGTTGTGGCCGATAATGGCAACAAAAGCAGCAGCCGGCACTGAGAAAGAAAGGTTGCGAATCAGGACCCGTTGGCCATAACCCGCAACCAGATTTTTTACTTCAACGATCAAGCTTTGCTCAATTATGAATTATAAATTATGAGTTATGAATTAGAAGTGGCTCTATAAACCATTCATAATTCGTAATTCATCATTAATTCTAGTATTCGTCTTCGTTAAACATGAAATCCTCTTTGGTAGGATAGTCAGGCCAGATCTCCTCGATGTTCTCGTAAGGCTGTCCGTCGTCTTCCAGGGCCTGCAGGTTCTCTACAACCTCCATTGGTGCGCCAGAGCGGATTGAAAAATCGATCAGCTCGTCTTTAGTGGCTGGCCAGGGTGCATCCTCCAGGTATGAAGCTAATTCAAGTGTCCAGTACATAATATTTTCTCCTTTATCTTATGGCTTTTTAAAATAGTCTGCAAAAGTATAAATAAAAACAAGAACAAAAATTTTTGCAGCTTAATAATTGCTTTTTTGTCTGTTTTTACCAACACAACGCAAATAAAGCACAAATGTTCATAATGTGTGCAAAAAATATCGTCCTGTTTCAACATTTGGTAACAATAGCTGTACAAGAAGCATGCCTGGCTACTACAGGAACGCAAAAAGGGCCTTCTGCTGCTGCAGAAGGCCCTTTTTGCATCTAAAAATAGTTTGGTTCTTTAGCCGGATATGGCGCTTAGTTGGCTCTGAAACATCTCGATCATAGCGGTCTTCGTGCCGATTTTCCGGTTATAGTTTCGGATCTTGCCCTTCAGCATATTTCGGAACGATTCGTTGCTCGGGGAATCGTTCAGTTTGTCCAGGTTCGCCTCGAGCAGTTCCAGTTCGTTGCGGTCTGATTTGATGAACTCGCGCAGGGCCGTAATGCGGGCCTGCAGGCCATCTACCTCAGAGTACGTTTCCTCGGCAGCCTGCTGGCGCTTGCGAATGTAGTGCTCCAGGCTGCTCATCTCAAACACGCGGTCGCAGGCTTTGATGAAGCGCTCCCACACAGCATCTGATACCTCAGGACGAACAGGACCGAGTTTTTTCCACTCTGCCTGCAGCTCCTTCGCGCGTTTCACAGCTTCGCCCAGGCTGCGTTCCTGCAGCAGGCGCTCGGCTTCGGCGGCCAAGTTCTGCTTGCCCTCGTAGTTCTGCTCGTAAAATTGCTCTCTAGATGCTGATTTCTCTTTCTGTATCTTGCGCTTCAGGCGCTCAAAAAAGTGATTGTGCGCCTTTCGGAAGTCGCCCCACATTTTCGTCATGGCCGTGCGCGAAAGGGTGCCGCCTACTTCTTTCCACTGGTTCTGCAGTTGCTTCAGTTTGGCAGTCGTTTCCTCCCAGTCCTCTGAATTCATCAGCGCATAAGACTGGTTGATTAAGTCTCTGTACCGCTCGTAGGTGCGGTTCTGCATGCGTTTTTTATCCTCGAAGAAGTTCTTTTTGCGCTCGAAGAATTTTTCTACGGCATTGCGGAAGCGCTCCTCCACCTCATCGGTTAGCTCCTTTTCCACCGGGCCGGTTTTGATCCAGGTGGTGCGGAGTTCCTTCAGCTTCTCAGTGGCCTCTTTCCAGTCGATGCTCTCGCTGTAGGCCTCTGCCTCCTGCGTAAGGGCAATTTTCAGGCTCAGGTTCTTCTCGCGGTTTTGCTTGATGGTGTCGTTTATCTCTTCCTCGGTTCTGCTGAGCGTGTAGTACACTTGCTCAAAGTCGCCGAGGGCGTCGAAGTTGCCGATCTGCTCTTTCATGTGCAGCACTTTCATCAGGAAAGAACCTTTGTTATCAGAGGTTGCGATGCGCTCCAGCAGGTTGTTCACCTTATCCTGAAACATATCGAAACGCTTGGCAAAGTACACCAGCGAATCATCTTCAGACTCTTTTACATCGCCCACCTGGCGTGCAGGGTAGTTCATAAAGGGCTTAAGCCATACTTGCTGGTCTTGAATAAAGCCATACTTCTTGGCTTCTTCCAATAGGTCGGTGTTTTCCATTTTACTGGATAGGGTTAGGGTCGTACGTGAATGATGGATAAGGCATCGGGTAAACTAATTTTAGCATACGCATGCAGGCCTTCAGCGTTTGCTGTAACCGCTTGGGCCCGAAAGATAGGGCTGTCCGGCATCCAAAAGCAGCATGGTGCTAAAATCAGTAAGGCGCACTTTAGCCATACTGTTTTTACAAGTTTAACTATTTCAGCGCAATTTAGTGGACCATAAACACATGAAATTTTACGATATTTGTAATTTAGTATGAAATATGACATAAAAGGGCCGCCGCCAAAGCGCTATCTGGCGCCCAAGCAGCAAAGGCCTCTAAAGTAATTCCGCTTAAACTATAAAAAGACAGCATGAGCAACGAAACGATAATCTTCTCGATGGCTGGGGTTAGCAAGATCTACCCACCACAGAAACAAGTCCTTAAAAATATCTACCTCTCCTTCTTCTATGGCGCCAAAATCGGCGTGCTGGGCCTTAACGGATCCGGTAAGTCCAGCTTGCTGAAAATCATCGCTGGCGTTGACAAGCAGATACAGGGAGAAGTGGTGTGGTCGCCAGGTTACTCGGTGGGTTACCTGGAGCAGGAGCCGCAGCTGGACCCAACCAAAACCGTGCGCGAGGTAGTGGAAGAGGGCGTGAGCGAAGTGGTGGCCCTGTTGAAGGAATTCGACGAGATCAACATGAAGTTCGGCGAGGAGATGACCGATGATGAAATGACCAAGCTCATCGAGCGGCAGGGCGAGGTGCAGGAGAAACTCGACCACCACAACGCCTGGGAACTGGACAACCGCCTGGAGCGCGCCATGGATGCCCTGCGCACGCCGCCGGAAGACGCCATTGTCGGCAACCTGTCGGGTGGTGAGAAGCGCCGCGTGGCCCTTTGCCGCCTGCTGCTGCAGGAGCCGGACGTGCTGCTGCTGGATGAGCCTACCAACCACCTCGACGCTGAGTCGGTGGACTGGCTGGAGCAGCACCTGAAGCAGTACAAAGGCACCGTTATCGCTGTTACCCACGACCGCTACTTCCTCGACAACGTGGCAGGCTGGATTCTGGAGCTGGACCGTGGCGAGGGAATTCCGTGGAAAGGCAACTACAGCAGCTGGCTGGAGCAGAAGGCAAGCCGCTTAGCGCAGGAAGAGAAGACCGAGAGCAAGCGCCAGAAGACCCTGCAGCGCGAGCTGGAGTGGGTGAAGATGGCCCCGAAAGCACGGCATGCCAAATCGAAGGCGCGTATTAGTCAGTATGATAAACTGGCCAGTGAAGAATCAAACCAGAAAGAGGCAAAGCTGGAGTTGTTCATTCCGGATGGACCGCGTCTGGGCTCACAGGTGATTGAGGTGAACAACGTAAGCAAGGCCTACGGCGATAAACTGCTGTTCGAGAACCTGAGCTTCGAGCTACCACAGGGTGGCATTGTGGGCATTATCGGGCCAAACGGTGCCGGTAAAACCACTTTGTTCAAACTCATCACAGGCCAGGAACAACCAGATGCCGGTGACTTTACCGTGGGCTCGACAGTACAGATTTCTTATGTGGACCAGGAGCACGCTCAGCTAGACAACAACAAGTCTGTGTTTGAGGTGATCTCAGGAGGAACAGAGCACATGATGATGGCGGGCCGACAGATTGTGTCGCGTGCCTATGTGAGCAAGTTTAACTTTACAGGCGGCGACCAGGAGAAGAAGGTAGACAAGCTGTCGGGTGGCGAGCGCAACCGCGTGCATCTGGCCATGACGCTGAAAGAAGGCGGCAACCTGCTGCTGCTCGATGAGCCAACCAACGACCTGGACGTGAACGCGATCCGTGCGCTGGAAGATGCCCTGGAGAACTTCGCAGGCTGTGCCGTAATCATCTCGCACGACCGCTGGTTCCTGGACCGTATCTGCACGCACATCCTCGCGTTTGAGGGTGAGTCGCAGGTATACTGGTTCGAGGGCAACTACTCAGATTACGAAGAGAACAAGAAGAAGCGCCTTGGTGATGCCGAGCCGAAACGCATCCGCTACAAGAAGCTGGTGTAGTTTTTAATTATGAATTAGGAATGATGAATTAAGAATTGTTTCTTCCGAAGTATAAAAGCAAAGGCCGTTGTGGATGCACAGCGGCCTTTGCTTTTTTAGACTGATCGTTCACAAGTAGCCCGTCACGTTTCAGGATGACAAAAAAGTGTAGCGAAGATTCCCCTCCTCGAAGGGGCAGGTTTGTTTGGCGCTGCCTGAAATCAACAATGAAAATTGTAACTTTGAAGGGAGCATCTTTTTTTGTTGCTTAGGGTTTCTTCAAACAAGTATGATCCGATACCTCCAGCATGCGCAGCTAGACAAAGCGAAGTGGGATGCCTGCATCACCGCCTCTGCCGATGACATGGTGTATGCCCTGTCGTGGTTTCTGGATGTGGTGTCGCCGGGGTGGCAGGGATTGGTGGAGGAAGAGGCCGGGAGCTACGTGACGGTGATGCCGCTGCCGGGGATTACAAAGATGGGCTTCCCTTACCTGGGGCAGCCGTTCCATACGCACCAGCAGGGCATTTTTACCACAACCCAAAGCAGCGCCGGCATCCGCGAGAAATTCCTGGAGCTGATGGTGAAGCGCTACAAGTTCATTTACAACTACCGCTTTAACATGAGCGACACGCCGCACCTGGAAAAGCTGCAGGACAAGTATGAGCTAGTTGCCCGCTACACCCGCTACTTGCCCCTGAACAAGCCCTACGCGGAGCTGTACAAAGGCTACACCCGCGACCGCAAAATGAACCTGAAGCGGGCGCAGCGTGCCAACCTCAGCCTCTTCGAAAGCGATGACATTGAGCCGCTCATCCAGCACTTCAAGATCCACATTGAGCACAAGGTAGTGGGCGGTGTGTCTGAGCACACGTACCAGCTGCTGCGCGATCTATTTGCGGTGCTGAAGGCGAAGGGCGCGGCGCAGCTGATTTACACGACGGCCGGAGGTGAGGTGAATGCCGGTTGCCTTTTCATCAAGTATAACGGCGTGATCAGCTACGCCTTCAACTCGGCCGACAGCGAGGGACGCGTTACGAACGGGCGCACCCTGGTGCTCGACGAGATGATCCGGCAGCACGCGGACACCGACTACACGCTTGATTTTGAGAGCCCGATGATTGAGCAGATCGAACACTTTTACGCGAGCTTCGGGGCGCACCGGGTAAAGTATTTTGCTATTCGGCACAACGCGCTGCCGCTTTACGTGAGAATTATTCGTGACATCCGCATAAAAGTATACCGCACGTTTTTTTCATCTGGCGTGGCGGAAGAAGTATAAACCAGGTGCCGCACTTACTCCAACATACACAGCTAGACAAAACCTCCTGGGATGCCTGCATTGAGGCATCGGGGCAGCGGCAGGTATATGCACTGTCGTGGTACCTGGATGTGGTGTCGCCGGGGTGGCAGGCGGTGGTGGAGGAGGAGAGTGGCAGTTATGTAGCCGTGATGCCGCTACCGGTGCGGCACAAGTATGGCATTGCCTATTTGCAGCAGCCGCTGTTTTGCCAACAGTTGGGCATCTATACTTTGCATGAACTCACACCGGAAATGGCCGCGGAAATGCTGGCAGTGGTGCGGAATAACTTCAGCTATTCCGCCAGTTACGCCTTCTGCACGGCCAACACCAATGTGCTGCAACGTACTGAACCTGATGCAGCCACCACCGCTTTTTTATTCACCCATTACCTGCCCCTACAAGAATCTTACGAGCAGCTTTGGAAAGGCTATACCCGCGATCGCAAGTATAACCTGAACAAGGCTCGCCGCGAGAAAACCAGTATCACCCAAGGCCGGGATATCGAACCGCTGGTCCGGCTGTTCAGGCAGAATATTGCACATAAGATCTACGGAGGCGTAGCGGCAGAAGCCTATCCAATGCTTCGCCGGTTATACACAGCCGCTGTGGAAAATGGAGTGGGCGAGTTGCTTTACACGGTTTCGGAAGACGGCGGCATAACGGCGGGAGGTTTTTTCTTATACTATGGCGGGCATATCACCTACATCTTCAACGCAGCCGACAGTAATGGGCGCAGGCATAACGGGCGTACACTAATCTTGGATGAGGTTATCCGGCGGAACGCCGGAACACAGCAGGTGCTTGACTTCGAAAGCCCGATGATTGAAAGTATAGCTGGCTTCTACCAGAGCTTCGGGTCCAGGCCTGTTCCTTTTTATGAGTGGCGCTACAACAGACTGCCGCTTCCCATCAGAATTATAAAGCAGGTACGCCAGCAAGTGCTCCTGCGCTTCCTGAAGCGGTAAGGGCAGAAGTAACCAACCCTTTGGCTTCCAGTCCCTTAATTAAAGTTTGTAGATGGGAATAGTTGCACCAAAAAATAACATAGTACTTAACCTATATTAAATTAAACGCGTATAGCAGAGTAGATTTAGTTTAATAGAACTAAACAATGTTTAACTTTAAAAATGTTGAGTTATGAAAAAACTATACGCAAATGAGGAGTCTGTTGCCTACTGGATCATCATCGCTTATTTTGCATCCGTAGCAACCATTGCACAAATCGTTACAGCCATTTAATCGCTGTCGTCCCATAACAAGAAAAGGCCGTACGTGCGCGTACGGCCTTTTCTTGTTTAAAAGATTTTGGTTACGAGGTGCCTGAACTATTTCACCTTCTCGAACTTCAGCTCATCAAAGTGAAAGTCCGGGTTGTTAGAGTCCATGCGCATGGAGGCTATGGCTCCGTCTTCGCCTGCCAAAAAACGCACATTAGTCGGGTGTAGCAACGCAAAGTCGTTTTTCCAGTCCAGGTTAAAGATGTCGTGCTGCCAAAAGCTCAGTTCCCCACCCAATGCCGGGGCAGGTTCCAGTTGCAGGTGCAGCTTTCCGTCTTTCAGTGTAACAGTAGCGTTGCCATACAGCTCGCTGTGGTAAGTTCCGGCGTAGTCAGGCAACGCGCGGGCAGGTTCTCCTTTGCGCTGTTTTTTCTCCTTCGGCGCCTTTGCGACAGCAGCTGCTTCTTTCTGCTTTGCCTTGGCAGCGTTGTCCAGATACTGCTGGCTCCAGTCGCGGCCGTTTTCCACTTCTAAAAGCTGATCGACGGTGTAATTGGCAAGTGGTGTCATGATGCTGCTCATGCTGTTGGTGAATATCACAATGCCCAGGTTTTCCTCCGGCACCAGCACCGTACGGCTGTTCATCCCTTCGTGGCCACCGCCATGGTACACTAATTTGCGTCCCTCATAGTCACTCACAAACCAGCCCAGGCCGGCAGCGGTGAAGTGGGTGGAAGGGATGTTTCCTTCCGCCTGCTTCGACACGGGTGTGGCATTGTGCGCCTGCCACATGTTGCGGCTGGCCTCCTCGCTGAAAATCTCTTTGCCCGCGTACGTACCCCGGTTTAGCTGCAGGCGCAGCCATTGCGCTGCCTGGTTTACGCTGGTGAAAATACCGGCAGCCGGGTTCCAGTTGTCCCAGGCGGTGAGGGTGGTGGCACTTGGTTTGCCGTTGGCATCAAAGCCGTGCGGCGAGGCCACGTTCTGCACGCCTTTCAGCTCATTTACAGAAGTATAAGAGCGGTTCATGCCCAGCGGCTGAAAGAACGTCTGCTTGATATAATCTTCCCATTTCTGCCCTGTTACCTGCTCTATCACCTCCCCTGCGGTAATGTACATCAGGTTAGAGTAGCCGTAGCCATCGCGGAACCCGTACACGGGCTCCAGGTAACGCATGCGCTTGATGATTTCGGGACGGCTATACGTGGTGTTGTACCAGAGCAAATCGCCGCTGAAGGTTTTAAAACCCACGCGGTGGCTCAGCAGGTCTTCGATCGTCAGGTTCTCGGTTACAAACGGGTCGTAGAGCTGCAGGTAGGGCACATAATTCTTCACTTTGTCCGTCCACTTAATCTTGCCCTGATCCACCAGTGTGGCGAGAGCGGCGGCAGTATAGGCTTTGGTGTTGGAGGCGATGCCGAAAAGTGTGTTGGCATCTATCTGGCCGCCGGTTTTATTGTTGAGAACGCCGTAGCCTTTCGCAAAAATCACTTCATCGTCCTTTACAATGGCGATGGCCATGCCCGGCACGTCCCAGGCATCAAGGGCTTTCTGGTAATAAGCATCGAGTTGCTGCAGGGTGGCAGCTTTTTTTTGCTGTGCCCAGGCCTGCGGTTGCACCAGCAGCGCCAGCAGCAGAAGCAGCACAAGGCGGAGCTGCTTCAGTGTGTTTTGGTTCGTCATTAAGGTTTAGGTGGTTTGTGTGCAGCAAGATAACTATTTTTAGAGTGGCGTTAAAGCACATCGCCTGCCTGGGCCAACGAGCATTCCCGGAGCCCGCCGCATATGAGATTAATTTTGAATAACTGACTTTAGAATAACTGAATCCTTTCCTGTCATCCGGGGAAGGCCTTATAAGCGGAGAGCAAAGTCCGTTGCACCATACCCACAAGATCCTTTCAGGATGACAGGTTGGAAAAGAGCAAGTATAAATTCACTCGCTCATTCGCTCAACTACTCATTCAAAATTAATGTCAGACACCGCGGGGCTTCGATCAACTGTCGCCTTCTTGGCGGGGTTTGTGCGTGCCTTTCTCGTAATCTTTTTTCTCCATTTCCAGTTGGTGGAGTTCCTCCGGTGTGAGGGTGTTGGCAAGCGTGCCGAGGCTGGGTTGGCCCGCATCTACCCAGGCGGTGTACCAGAAACTGGCGATGGAGCGGACAGCCAGTCGCATCTGCCGCTCTACCTGCCCGTTTAGTTTATCGCTGTAAGCCTTGGAGTAGGCGCGGGAGTAAACTCGGATAGTCACGTTGTTGCGCAGCTCAAAGCCATACTTCTTTTCCTCGTCAAACTCCTGCGCCAGCGCCTTCTCGAAGTAAAGAACAGAGTCCAGGGCCAGGTGGCTGGTGGCAATAATGTCCCAGGCTTTCAGCTGCGGCTGCTCAATGTAGTCGGCCTGGCCCACAAAGAAGTCATAGTTGTCGGAGAACAGCTCTGGGAGGCGCGACTCCCAGAAGCCATGGATGCCGTGCTGCCCCGTCAGTTGCCCGTTGTAGTTCTGGGTAGTGTGCAGCGGAACACAGGCGTCGGCGACATAATGCCCCAACTCGGTGCTTAGGCGCAGGATGCGTTCCATGTTGCGCTCCTTAAATGCCTGCGTAAGCTGGTACTTCATTAGGCTGATGTGCCAGGGCACAATGCCGTAGGCCTGCAGGGTGTCTTCGCTGTACTGCGCCACCGCCTGCGGCCAGAAACGCGGCATCTTGTAAAGGGCGCTGTCGCCGTACACGTCCAGGTCGATGTAGTGGCGGGCGGCCTCGCCTTCCACGGCATAGCGGCGCTTGTCGGGGTTTACTGCGTTTTCGGTAATGTAGCGGATGTGTTTTTTGTAGAAGCCCACCATTTCGGGAGGCAGGGCAAATACTGCCAAGCGGTTTATGCGCTGGTGCGCGAAAAAGCCCCAGGCATTGCCATGGAGCGGTAGCAGCAGGGAGAGCAGCAGCAGTATAGCTTTTAGTCTGATGGCCATCGGTAGCCTGTACGCGATTTGCAGGCCTAAGGTCGGGTAAATCTATTTAGAAGTATAGGCTAAGCAGCTGGCTTGCTTATACTTGCCGCTGTCCTGGCTGCTTCCGCCGGTAGTGTCCCCGTTCGGTTGGTAACTCTATGAATGGAGCGTTAAAGGAAAGAGCTTTAGCGGCAGACGGTCAGGCAACGTTTAGCAGGAGCCATTGTTCCGCCTTTTTTTCATCTTCAAACACCTCAATGTTAAGCTGTGACTGAAGGGCGGGATAAAGTGACTGGAAAGACCGTTGCCCGTAGATACCGGGGGAGAGCACGTGGGCGTAGTAGCGCAGGCCCAGCGACTTTGCCTGTGGCGCCCACTTGTAAGCCAGCCAGTTTACCGCTACCTCCCAGGGGCCGATCAGTTCGCGGTTGCTGTTTAGCAACCTGGGGCATGGTTTTTCACGTAACATAGTAAGCACCTGGTTGCATCCCATCACAATTGTCTCCAGCGATTGTATTCCCACCCAGTTCATGGAAATGAAGCTGTTGTCGGTCGTTCGCCTCACCTCAAAGAAGACATCTCCGTTTGCTTTCTTAAGTTCTTTGTGCTCCACCAACTGTCAACTGTTTTGTTCAACTGTAGGAAGCAGGGGTAATAGCAGCAACGTATATGGGCGCTGCTTGTGCTTCCGTACTCCTATGTGTACGTCTATTTTTTCAAAAAGCTTTTCATGGCAGCTACAGTTTCCTCTGGTGCACTTAAGTTAGGGCAGTGCCCTGTGGCTTTTAAAACAACAAGCGTACTGCCGGCAATGTGGTCGTGCGTGTATTCTCCCACGGTCAGGGGGGCGATTACGTCGTCGGAGCATTGCAGGATCAGTGTTTCGGTTTGCACACGCGGAAGGTCTTCCCGGTTGTCTGACAGGAAAGTAATGTGGGCAAAATCGCGGGCAATGTCCAGGTCGCTTTTGCAGAAGCTCTGGGTTAACTCCTGGCCTAACTCCGGCCTTTCCGGGTTGCCCATAATCACAGGGGCTATGGTGTTGGACCAGCCGAGGTAGTCGCTGTCGAGGGAGTCGAGCAGGCCCTGTATCGCCTCACGCGAAAAGCCTCCCACGTAATCGCCTTCGTTAATAAAACTTGGGGAAGGGCTGATCAAAATCAGTTTTGAAAAACGCTCCGGCTCCTGGATAGCGGCCAGTGTGCCGATCATGGCGCTAACGGAGTGTCCCACAAATATCACGTCCTCAAGATTTAACTCCCGGCATATCTCCAGCACATCTGCCGCATAGGCCTGCAGCGAGTCATAACGCTCTTTGGTATAGGTAGAGGTGTCGGAGTTGCCAAAGCCAATGTGGTCGAAAAGAACAAGTCTGTAGTCTTCCTGAAAAGCCGGGGTAATGTAGCGCCACATGTTTTGATCACACCCGTAGCCGTGTACAAACAACATGGGCGTAGTGCCTTTTCCCATAACCTGTACGTTGTTCCTCTTTATTGCTTCCATAGGGCTTATTTAAGTAATTAAGGTTAATGATGGGCCAGGTAGCACCTGTCGCTGATTTTGAGCTGGATTTTTCAGTTTATGCTTACAATTCCTTACTTTGAAAAAGTTGGTGAAGTCGCATCCTGTTAAACTAATAAAATTGCAGGACAGTTGCTAATCCCAACCCTCCAAAGAGGCATAACCCAAGACCTATACTTCATGCATACAAAGGCTAATTTAATCAGGTTCTTCCTGATGCTTTCCTTCCTGCTGCCGCTGGTGGCGCAGGGACAGGTGAGGCTGCCAAAGCTAATATCGGATGGTATGGTGCTGCAGCGCGATACTGATTTAAAAGTATGGGGTTGGGCATCAGCCGGAGAAAAGGTGAGCGTGCGTTTTCTGAACAAAACCTACCAGGCTGTTGCCGATAACAAGGGTGCCTGGGAGGTGCAGCTGGCAAAGCTGAAAGCAGGGGGACCGCACCAAATGGTGATCACAGGCAAGAATGCTATTACGCTGCAGGATATCCTGGTAGGGGATGTGTGGGTGTGCTCAGGGCAGTCGAACATGGAGCTGCCGATGCGTCGGGTAAAGCCGCTGTATGCCGAGGAGATGAGAACAGCGCAAAACGAGTTCATCCGCTATTTTGAGGTTCCTAAGACCTATGATTTCAACGTGGCGCGGCAGGACCTGGAGGCGGGAAGCTGGCAGAAAGTCACGCCGGCTACTATTCCAAACTTCGGGGCTGTAGGCTACTTCTTTGCCAAAGACCTGTACGCAAAGTATAAAGTGCCCATCGGGCTTATCAATTCTGCACTGGGTGGCTCGCCCGTAGAGGCCTGGCTTAGTGAGGAGGCGTTGAAGCAGTTTCCGGAGCATTACCAGGAGGCGCAGTTATTCAAAGATCAGAATTACATTAAAAAGATAGAAGGGGAGGATCAGGCAAGAATTCAGGCCTGGTACCGGGAACTGTTCCGGAAAGACAAAGGCTACCAAGGCAGGCTTCACTGGTCTGATCCGGCATTGAACACTGCCGACTGGGCAGGTATGGAAATCCCCGGGTACTGGGCCGACACCGGGCTGGGGCCGGTGAACGGGGTGGTATGGTTCCGGAAAGAAATTGAGGTGCCGGCAAGTATGGCCGGGCAGCCAGCCGACCTTAACCTGGGCGCCATCGTGGATTCTGACTCGGCTTTTGTGAACGGACAGTTTGTCGGCACTACGGGTTATCAGTATCCGCCGCGCTGGTACACGGTTCCTGCGGGTGTGCTGAAAGCAGGGAAAAATACACTGGCCATCCGCATCGTCAACGAAAGCGGCAGGGGCGGTTTTGTGCCGGATAAGCCGTATGAGCTGGTGGCCGGCAACAAGAAGATCGACCTGAAGGGGAAGTGGCAGTACAAACTGGGCGCAGCCATGGACCCGCTGAAGAGCCAGACCTTTATCCGCTGGAAACCGCTGGGCCTGTACAACGCCATGATCGCGCCGCTCATCAAGTATAACATCAAAGGCGTGATCTGGTACCAGGGAGAGTCGAACGCCGATACCTGGGAAGAGTATGAAAGCTCGTTCCCGGCCATGATCAAAGACTGGCGCAACAAGTGGGGGCAGGGAGATTTCCCCTTCCTGTATGTGCAGCTCGCAAATTACATGGAAGCGAAATCACAGCCCTCTGAAAGTGACTGGGCCCAACTGCGGGAAGCACAGCGCAAAGCCCTGGCGTTACCTAACTCGGCCATGGCTGTGGCAATAGATGTGGGGGAGTGGAACGATATCCATCCGCTTAACAAAAAGGCTGTTGGCGAAAGGCTGGCGCTGGCGGCGCAGAAAGTGGCTTACGGAGACGAAGTGGTATACTCCGGCCCGATGTATCAGTCGGTAAAGCGAAAAGGCAATAAGCTTATACTTACTTTTGCCAACACAGGCAGCGGCCTGGAGGCAAGAGGAGGCGAGCTGAAGCAATTCGCCATCGCCAGCCCTGACAAAAAGTATGTGTGGGCAAAGGCCAGAATCGAAGGAAATAAAGTTGTCGTCTGGAGCGATACGGTAAGCAAGCCGGTGGCAGTAAGGTACGCGTGGGCCGATAACCCCGAAGGAGCGAACCTCTACAACAAAGAGGGCTTGCCAGCCTCGCCTTTTCAGGCAGAGTTGGAAAAATAAACCAGGTGTGGCAGGAGAGTGGCTTTAAGCAAAGAACAGCCCCATCAGTTCGAAAGTGGCAGCCCTGCTACTGCCAGCACATAAAAGCAAAAGCGCCTGCCACAGTTAAATGGCAGGCGCTTTTGCTATAATCAAGTACAGACTTAGCGTCTCTTCGTCAGAGCGGGGAAGTTCATTTTGTAGTCTGCGTCTACTTCGCCTTTCGATATCTTGGCGAGCTTGTTTTTGATCAGGCGCTTGCGCAGGCCGTTCAGGTAATCAGTGAACAGGATGCCTTCGATGTGGTCGTACTCGTGCTGGATCACGCGGGCGTTCATGCCATCGTACGTGTCTTCGTGTTCGTTCCACTCCTCATCAAAATAACGGATTACGATGCGCTCCGGGCGGTAAACCACCTCGCGCACGCCCGGTATACTTAGGCAGCCTTCTTCAAAGCCCCATTCCTCACCGTCCTCGTCCACAATCTCCGGGTTGATGAACGCCTTCTTCAGGCCTTTGCCTTCGTCTTTTTCGTCCATCATCGGCTCCGAGTCGATCACGAACAAACGAATGCTTTTGCCAATCTGCGGGGCAGCCAGGCCTACGCCGTGCGCATGGTACATGGTGGCAAACATATCGTCCACCAACTCTTTCAGGTTCGGGTAGTCCTGCGGAATATCTTCAGCTACTTCTTTCAGGACGGGGTCGCCGTAGGCAACAATCGGATAAATCATATATAACTTCTGCTTTCTAGATACGACTGTAAAATAATGGCGGCGCTCACGCGGTCTACCGTGCCTTTGTCCTGGCGTGCTTTCTTTTTAAGGCCACCCGCCAACATGGTTTGCTGCGCTATTTTCGAGGTAAAACGCTCATCCACCAAATGCACTTTCACCTCCGGAAACTCCTTCTGCAACTTCCGCTGGAAACCAACCACGTGCTGGGTGTTGTCGGTGGCGTTGCCAGCTAGGTTGCGCGGCATGCCCAGCACAAACGCCTCCACCGGTTCGCGCAGTACATAAGCCTTCAGGTAAGACAACACATCCTGGGCATGAACGGTTTCTAATGGGCTCGCGATTATCTGGAGCGTGTCCGTAACGGCCAGCCCCACCCGCTTTGTCCCATAGTCAATACCCATTATTCTGCCCATAGCGTTCGCTTCTCTACTACAAAGGTAGTAATTTTAGCTTTGAGTTCTTCATCAGGCTTTTAGGCGATTTCAGGCAGAACGCCTGCGGTAACGCGATCTACACCACCTAGGGCTACAGCTTAAACTGCAGCGAGAGGTAGAAGCTGCGTGCATCCGACGGAATAATGCCCGGACCCGGATAGCCCGTGGCGCGGCGGGTAAAATAGCGGTTATCGGTCAGGTTGTTGATGCCTGTCTCCAACGTGAAGCGCCCGTAAGTATAGCTGCCCGAGAGGTCCATCACCCAGTACGCCGGGATAATGCCCACCACCGCAGTTGGCTCAAGTATGGAATTGGCAGGGTCGGTATACTGCTCGGCCGTGTAAGAGTATTGATAGGCCAGTTTAAAGTTATTGCGCTTAAAGGCCAGACCCGCCTTGGCGATCACGGCAGGAGCCAGCTCTACGTTTTTGCCGTCCACATCACTTTCAGAACTCTCATAAGTGGTGTACACATAGGTGATGTTGGAGAAAGCCGAGAGGCTGGTCGGGTGGTCGGCGCCATAGTATAGCTTCAGCAGGTCCGCTTCCACAAAAGTTTCCAGCCCGTAATGGTATGAGTCACCCACGTTGGTGCGCACCC
Organism: Pontibacter akesuensis; assembly: GCF_001611675.1. Lineage (NCBI taxonomy): Bacteria > Pseudomonadati > Bacteroidota > Cytophagia > Cytophagales > Hymenobacteraceae > Pontibacter > Pontibacter akesuensis. Next base: position 2,227,731 of record NZ_CP014766.1, read on the forward strand.
GCTGGATCTGGTAATTGGGTGTTACCTGGTTAATGGAGCTGATCCGGTCTTTGTACGCCAGGTAGAACAGGCTCACATCATAGTTGAGAACGCCGCTGCTGTTGCCCCGCACACCAAGGTCCGAAGTATAGCCGCTCTCATCCTGCAGGTTCTGGTCCACGAGCTGGTTCGGGTTCACCACACGCATGTCGTTGAAGTTGATGGCGCGGTAGTTCTGCGAGAAGTTGCCGTATACTTCCAGCTGCTCGTTGGGTTTGTAACTTAGGCCCAGGCCCAGCAACAGGATGTTTCGTGAGTTGCTGCGGTCCTCCGCCTTTGTCTCGTCCCGAATTACGTTTCCTGCCTGGTCGGCAATCACCTCGCGGTAGCTACCGTCTGCGTTGGTGTTGATCCACTCGTAGCGCGCGCCGGGCGTTACGCTTAGTGTTGGGGTGATGTTGAAGATGTTCTCGGCAAACACGGCCACGTTGCGGCTCAGGTAATCGTAGCTGGACTGGCTCGGCGCACCCGTCTCAGAATAGAAGCGGAAATCCGAATCCGAGCGGGAAGAGCCGTTACCCTGCTTCTGGTCTGTCAGGCCGTGGTAGTAACGGGCGCCCACCAACAGTGTGGAGAAAGAGTCCAGGAAATTGTAGCGGGTAATCAGGCGCGTTTCGTTGCCGAAGTTGTTGAACTGGTCTTGTAGCAGGAGGCGCTCCCGCATCGGGTCTGCCCGGTTGATCTTCTCCAGGTAGCCCAGTGCATCGCGCTGCGCCAACAAACCAAAGTTGCGGATGTTCAGCTTCGTGCGCTCGCTCAGGCGGTAGTCCAGCGTGAGGGCCAGCAGGTTCCACTTTACCTTAAACCAGTTGCGGTTGCGCACCGATTGGCGGGCATCCTGGGCAAAGGCCGCATCCGTGAGGCCACCCGGCTGCTGCGCCAGGTAATCCATAAAGGTATAGTCAAAGCCTATCTCCAGCCGGTCTGTTGGTTTGTAGTGGATAGAGCTGAAGGCGGTGTGGGCATCAAAATTGGAGTTGTCGCGCCAGCCGTCGCCGCGTTTGTACTGGTAAAAACCGTAGTAATGAAACTTGCCTTTGCTGCCGCCCACACTGTTAAAGGAGTTGAACAGGCCCCAGGAGCCCACGGTTTGGCGGGTGGTGAGCTCGAAGGGTTTGTCCTCCGGGCCCTCTTTCATCACAAAATTAATCATGCCGCCAAACTGGGTGCCATACTGCAGCGAGGCCGCGCCGCGCACCACCTCAATTCGGTCAAGGGCCTCAACGGGAGGCGTGTAATAACTTTCCGGATAGCCGAGGGCATCAGCCGAAATATCGTAGCCGTTCTGGCGGGTGTTGAAGTTGGAGGTGCGGTTCGGGCTAAGGCCACGCCCCCCGATGCCGAGCTGCAGACCCGCGCCATCGCTTTCCCAGATGTTGAGACCGGCTACTTTCGCGAATACCTGGCGGCTGTTGTTGGTGGCTTTGTTGGCCGAGATATCTTCGATTACGACCACTTCGCTTTTCTTGCCTTCGTAAATAGCGGTGCCCTCTACTGAGTTCAGGCGCGTAATGCCAAAGGTCTTTTCCCGCTCCCCCTTCACCTTCACCTCGCTGATCTTACCTTCGAGCGGCTTCAGTATAAAGTTGAGGATAACAGGGCTGTTGGTGATGATTACCTGCTGTGTAGCCGAACCCAAGCCTACACTATAGGCCGTGAGGGTATAGGTGCCGGCAGCCAGGTTGCTGATGCTATACTTGCCACTGGCATCGGCCTGAAAGAGGTTGCCTGTGTTGGTGAGCAGCACCTCTGCCTGCGGCACGGGTTGCCCGTTGGCGGCATTGGTAATAGTACCGGAAACAGAATAGGACTGTGCCAGGGCAGCCAGGCAGCTGCAAAGGAAAAGAACGGTCGTGAGCGTGTAGCGCATGTGTGTTTAATTCTGCCCTACCGCGTTCTGCGGCGGGGCAACGTCTTCTAAAGGTAAAATCCAGGGCTTGGGCAGGAAGCTCTCTTTTTCGGCAGCCAGATTAACTTTCGGATCGATCAAAAGGCGGCTGCCACGGCCATTCATACTTACATACACCTCGGCGCGCACCTCCACACCCGGCATACCGCGTTCCGCGAAGTCCTGCTGCAGCATGTGCGCGTACTGCAAAATCATGTCCGGCTGCGTGGCCATCTGCTTTTCCTGGTTCACGGTAAGGTAATCGCGGTTGTTGATTTCTGTCTCAAAGCCTGTTTTCGGGTGGCGGACGTAAAAAAACGTGGTGCCGGTTTTCTCCATCAGCATCACGCGCCAGGAGAAGCGGTAGCCCTGCTCAGTCCAGAACAGCTGGCCGGGGTACAGCAAATAGCGCCAGGGCAGGAGCACCTGCAGCAGGAAATAAAAACCAAGTATACCGAGAAGTATAGGCTGGCCAGCGGTACCGGCAAATCTAGGTAGGGCTGGCTTCGGCACCTTTGCTATACTTCGGAACAGGCCCAGCAGCCTCTCATGGAAAGCTGGGGAGAAGAAAATCAGCGTACTCACCATCATGATGTAGGGAAACATGCCAATCTGGAAAAGCACCGCCGTAAGCACGTGGAACACCACCACCGTGGCATAGGCCAGCAGCCTGCTCCTGCGCCAGCTCAGGAAGAATGGGATAGTCAGATCATAAAAAGCGCCGAACCAGCAGAACAGGTAGGCCACCCATACTTCGTCGAGCAGCGGGCCGATGAGCGGCAGGTGCGTGTGCGCCGGTAGCCAGTAACGCAGCGGCATGGCCTCCAACAGCCAATCGGGGTTAAGCTTGGCGATGCCGGCATAGAAGTATACCAGCCCCAACTGCAGCTGAAAAATCAGCACGGCCCAGCGCGGCACATGGCTCACCCAAAGACCGTGTTTGCGCAGCACATCCACCGAGAAGTGGCGGTGCGCCGGCACCAGCACCAGCAGCAAAGCCACCACACTCACAAAGTAGTAGTGGTTGAGGTAATTCGTTTTGTCGATGAGCTCGACGTAGGTAAAGGAGAGGAAAAACAGCAGCGCCGAGAAGCGGTAGAAAAGCCCCAGCATAATACCCAGGGCAGCAAGCGCCATCAGCGTGAACAGGGCGTACATGCCCGCCTCCCCCAGCGGCTGCACCCACTCAAACCCGTAGTAGGGGAAGTATACCTTTGGCTGCACATACAGCTCCGTTACCCAGTCCTTGCCTATAAAGCGCAGCACGCTGGCCAGCATCATCCCTCCAAAAATAACACGGAACACCGCCAGCGGGGCCGCGGATACAGGTTGGGAGAGGTGTGACTGTAGCTTCTGTAGCATAGGATGTATACTTCCGTATTACCTGGAAAAGCAGATTTGCTCCCCCAGAGTATAATTGCCTCCAGGGGGAGCAAAATGTTAGTCGCCGTCGTTGTCCACGTAGGTGATGGTAACGCCCAAAGCGGCTGGCATGTCTGTTTTGGTGAGCACGATAAGCTTCTGCATTTCGTCGTACACTTTGGTAACTGCCTGAGGCTGCGAAACCACAGCTTCGGACAGCGGGCCCTGCACAGCGTTGGCAGCAGCCAGCGCGGCATCGAACTGAGCCTCTATGGCCTCAGACAGTAGTCCCTGCCCATACATGGCGCCCACGTGGTCGAGGTAATCATCTAGGCCGGGGCCATTGGTTCCGTTGGCGCTCTGTCCCATAAACACCGCTTTCTCGGCACGGATCGTCTGCTTCAGCAGCTCCAGTGAGTTGCCGCTGTAGTAGGCTTCCACCTTCTCCGGCAGTGGGGTACCTGAGTTAAACCTTCCGCTCGGAAAGCCCAGTTTGGCGCGCTTCGTCAGGTCAATATCAGAGTTAAGCTCATTCACCAGGTTGCCTACGGCGCTGCCCACTGCGGTGCCTTCGGCCTGCTTGAACTTTGCGGCAAAGCCACCGGTAGTCCAGGCGTTATGTACCGTTGTGGCGCGTTGTTTTATCAGGTTGGTAACATCCTGCAGGTACTTTTTACGGTTGGCGGCGCTGTTGCCTGTTGTGTATTTCGCCACTACCTCAGCCTCGGTGCCTGCCCCATACAGCAGGTAGTCCAGGGCCGGAAAGCCTTTCGCATCCAGGTTCTCGGTGGCCTGCAGGTTATAAGTGCCCGCAGCGATGTTGCCCTCGATTTCGTTCGCAGCTGTTGGATATATGTTCAGGTTGGTGCGTAGCAGTTCGTCGCTGGCGGGGCCAAACTCAAACGCGCTCACATCCTGCCAGCTTTTGTTGGCATCGAGGTAAGCCGTTCGTGCAGCAGCCAGCGTGGCGGCCGAAGGAGTTGCCGTGAAAGCATTTATGGCCGTAGCCAGGGCATCTGTTTTGCTGTTGAAGGTAGTGTAGGCTGGTATGATCAGGTTTTCGGCATAGTTGTTCACCATCGCCGTGCGGTCGTACGCTGTTTTAGGGCCTTCGCCCTCGCTATCAGAACCACAGCCTGAGAAGGTGGCAAGGCAGGCAAGTGCTACAACCGTATATCGCTTAAATGCTAGCATAGTAGTATGATTTTAAATGAGAAAGCAGCAACCGGGCAATGGCCTGGCTGCTGCACTTTGTACTCTCTTAGAAAGCCTTAGCCCTTATAGCTGGCCTTTGATGCTGTCCATCTTGTACACAGCGCTCAGGATATCAATGGCTTCGTTAATGTCGTCAGCTGTGGTGGCGTAGAGGTTAGTGCCGATGGCATTCTTCACCTCCTGGTACTTCTCATTCGTCAGCTGGCGATCTGTCTTGTACTGCAGGCCCATCAAAAAGCCCAGCGCCTCAGACAGGTAGTGGCTCTTTTTCGCCTGGTCTGCCATGTTTTTCTTCGCGGCATTCAGCTCGTGTATGGTCGAGGCGGCTACCAGGCGCTCCCACTCGGTGCGGATCGTAGCGGCGGCTTCGTCTTTCGCTTCCATGTCTTTTGCCGAGATAGCGGCACGGCCTTTCAGGAAGGCATCCATCAGCGCTTTGTTGCTGCCCAGGGCGGCATCAACCTGGTTGCTGTAGTTAGCCCAGAATTTAGCGCCCTCAGTCTCTTTAGGAAAATTAACGGGAGCTCCGAAATAACCGAAAGCCTCGTCCCAATGGTGCTCCATATCGGTGCCTTGGCCGTCTTTTACAGTGGTGTTGTCTACTGCAGGGCCAATTTTCTCGGCTGATAAATAGCCGTCCACCGCCTGGAAGTATAAAACGGCGCCCATCAGGCCTTTCTGTATCAGCTGGGCATACTCTACACCGTTAGCATCTACCAGGTAAGGCTTGTTGTCTGCGGTAGTCAGAATACCGGCTTTACCAGGTGCGGCTGGCGTAGTGCCTAATAGGCTGGCTTGGGCTACAGCATCAAAATAACCCTCAAAAACAGGTCGTGCCGACTCAATAGTTTTGTTTTTCAGCTGCTTATCAGTTGCCGCGTTCAGGCTGGCATCGGTGAAAGGTGTGTTGACGTTAGCGTACATGTTTTTCAACTTCTGCGCATCCAATGGTCTGCCTGTGTTGCCGGTTTTAACATAGGCATCAATTTCACTTAGCATGGCAAGGCGGGTTGTCTGGCCTGAGTAGTTCACATTGTCAAATGTGTAGGTTTCGGGCACATTGTAAGATGGCGCGTCGGTTTCATCGTCAGAGCAGGAGGTGAAACTTACGCAGGCTGCCAAGCCTACGAGCGTTAAAGCAGCATGACGTCTGATTGAAGCAAGCATAGTTTATAGTTTAGTAGTGTACAGTTTATTTAGACTGATTTAAAATAGTGGAGCAAAGCTAAGGAGCAAAAGCGAATGAGGCAAGGCTTATTTAGAACAATTTTAAATTGACAGGAAATTACGAGCAAAAGCTGCCGCGGTAACCGTGTCGCAGCGGCTCAAAGGAGCAATGCGGGGCTGCAACTTTACTTATTTGTACTTGTATAGATATAGGGGACCTGTGTATATTTAAGGTAAAATATTGCATTGCCTGCCAACGGGCATCCGATGCAGTTTAAAATCAAGCATATGGAAAAGATGGAGCAGGAAGATGAAAGGGGGCCAATCCGGAATTCTTCGTTTCAGATAAAGCTGCCGCTGTTCATCGCGATGGCATTGGTGGTAGGCGTGTTGCTGGGGGCCACTACGTTCTCACCGTCATCAAACAACCCACAGGGCACGGCCAAAAGCTACCTGAAGTTCCGCGACATCCTGAGTTACATAGACCGCGACTACGTGGACACCGTGAATATAGAGGCGCTGGCGGATTACGGCATCACCCAGATGCTGAAAAAACTGGACCCGCACACAGCCTACATCCCCGCCGATGAACTGGCCATGGCCCGCTCTTACCTGGAGGGCGACTTCGAGGGCATCGGGGTGGAGTTCAACATTTTTAAGGATACCATCTATGTGGTGTCGCCGATCAGCGGAGGCCCTTCTGAGGCTGCGGGCATACAGGCCGGCGACAAGATTGTGAAAGTAAACGGCGAGACTGTGGCCGGTATCGGCATCACGAACGAAGGCGTGTTTAAGCGCCTGCGCGGCAAGCAGGGCAGCAAGGTAAACCTGACTATACTGCGCGATGCCACCCGCAAGCCACTAAACGTTTCAATAGAGCGCAGCAAAATCCCTACTTCCTCGGTGGATGTGAGTTACATGGTGGATAACACCACCGGCTACATCAAAGTGAGCCGTTTCTCGGCCAACACCTACGAAGAATTCAAAGAGGCGCTAACCAAGCTGAAGGGCAAGGGAATGCAGCAGCTTATACTTGATTTGCGTGGTAACCCCGGCGGCTACATGGATCACGCCATCCGCATGGCCGACGAGTTTGTGTCGGGGGAGAAGATGATCGTGTACACCGACGGCAAAGGCGACAAGTATGATTCCAAGACATTTGCAGAGCAGAAGGGCGCTTTTGAGAAAGGCCCGCTGATCGTGCTGCTGGACGAGGGCAGTGCCTCGGCCTCCGAGATTGTGGCCGGCGCCCTGCAGGACAACGACCGTGCGCTGATAGTGGGCCGCCGCTCGTTTGGCAAAGGCCTGGTGCAGGTGCCGATTCCGCTTAACGACGGCTCTGAGCTGCGCCTTACTATTTCGCGCTACTACACCCCAAGCGGCCGCTCCATCCAAAAGCCTTATGCCGGCGATGCGGAATCCTACGAAATGGACATTTTGAACCGCTTTGAGAACGGAGAGTACTTTCACCCGGACAGCAGCCTGTTTGTGGACTCGCTCAAGTATAAAACACTGCAGGGCCGTGCGGTTTACGGCGGCGGCGGCATTATGCCCGATGTGTTTGTTCCCCGCGATACCATGGAACTGTCGCACTACCTGAGCCAGCTCTACAACAAGAACATTATCCGGGAGTATACCCTTAACTATTACCGCAAAAATAAAAACACGCTAGAGAAGATGCCGTTCGAGAAGTTCAAGGCAAACTTCGAGGTAACGGACAAAATGCTGCAGGACGTGGTGCAGATGGCCCGGGAGGCAGAGGTGGAGTACAACGAGGCGGAATTCAATCGCTCCAAGAACCTGCTCCGCAACAACCTGAAAGCCTTCATTGCACGAAGCGTGTACGGCAACCAGGGCTTTTTCCCGATCCTGCACCAGTCCGATGAAGAGTTTCAGCAGGCGATCCGGCATTTCAGCAGGGCACAGCGGCTGGCCTCAGATAGTATGTAAGTATAAGGGTTGACAAAGGAACGTTTGACAAAAGACAAGGGAGAAAACGTTTTTCTGAATATGATTGAGCTGCCCCTCTGAGGAGGCGGTTTAACTAGAAGTAAATTTATCCTACTCTTGTCCTCTCGAACGCTGTGAGAGATCTATATAAAGTTCCAGATAGATTTCTCACTGCGTTCGAAATGACAATGGAGAGTGAGACAGTTAAATCTAGAAAAATTCTCCTCCGCAGAGGGGCCAGGGGTGGGTTTAAAGCTAACAGAGTACTCTTTAGTCTTTGATCGAAAAGTCTTCAATAAAAAAGTCCTTTGTCAATCCAGCATCTAAAAACAGCATCACCATAAAGCACCATACCATGGCTTTTTACCATAGAATGGGAGAGATCCCGCACAAGCGACACACCCAGTTCAGGCAACCCGACGGCAGCCTCTACGCAGAGCAGCTGGTGGGCACGCTGGGCTTCAGTGGCGTATCCTCGCTGCTTTACCACATTAACCCGCCCACGCAGATCAGCCGCATCGGCGAGCCGAAACCTTTTGCCCCCAAAAAGGCCGAGAACGTGAAGCTGGCCCCGCAGCACCTGCGCACTGTGGAGGTGAACGCCACCGGCTCCGACTACTTAGATGCGCGCAAAACCATGCTCTTCAACAGCGATGTGGCCATCAGCGTTTGTAACCCCTCGGCGCCGGAAATGGCGTATTACTACAAAAACGCACAGGCCGATGAGGTGGTGTTCGTACACGACGGGACCGGCGATCTGCTGACCCAGATGGGGCGCATCCCGTTCGGGCCCGGCGATTACCTCGTAATTCCGCGCACGGTTATTCACAAGTTCCGGTTCGATCAAAGCGAAAAGCAGGTGCGGCTGTTAATCATAGAATCTTTCAGCCCGATTGAGACGCCGCGCCGTTACCGCAACCACTTTGGCCAGTTGCTGGAGCACTCGCCGTTCTGCGAGCGCGACATGCGTCCACCGGTAGAGTTGATCACAGAGACAGAGAAGGGCGAGCGCCTGGTACAGGTGAAGAAGGAGGGGCAGCTACACCAGTTCTATTATGATTTCAGCCCGTTTGATGCTGTGGGTTGGGACGGTTACTTCTACCCTTACGCGTTCAACATCGCGGATTTCGAGCCGATTACGGGCCGCATTCACCAGCCGCCTCCGGTGCACCAGACCTTTGAGGCGCACAATTTTGTGATCTGCTCCTTTGTGCCGCGCCTGTTCGACTACCACCCGCTGTCTATCCCGGCGCCTTATAACCACTCCAACGTGGACTCAGACGAGGTGCTATACTATGTAGAGGGTAACTTTATGAGCCGCAAAGGCGTGGAGCGCGGGTCGTTCACCATCCATCCGGGCGGTATTCCGCACGGCCCGCACCCCGGCACCGTGGAGGCAAGTATAGGCAAGAAGGAAACGGAGGAGTATGCCGTGATGATCGACACCTTTAAGCCACTGTACCTGACTGAGGATGCCCTGCCATACTTAGACGAAAACTACCCGATGAGCTGGAACGAGCACGGCGACGGCAAGGTGCGCAAAGGCGATATGTTTGATTAAACTGCCCGGTATTTTGTAAATTGCGGCAAGCGCATGAGGGTAAGCCCTTTATTGCGCTTGCCGCAATTGTTTTATTATACTTCACCCTTACAAATTAACAAAATGAAGCGAATAGCGTTGAGCTTTGTGCTGCTGGTGGCTTTGGTAACAGTAGCCTGCGAAAAAATTGATGACCTACTGACATTCTACATTGACGAGGATGAAACCTTCACCATCGACTCCAGCTTTCCGATAGGGCGACTGGTGCCGATCACACCGTTTACGGTGCCTACCAACTCTGAGGAAACGTTTAAAAACAACCAAACCCGCGCCGAACTGGTGAAGGATGTAAGCCTGAACAAGCTCACGCTGGTGATTACTGATCCGCAGCAGCAGAACTTTGATTTTCTGGATGAGATCGAGTTGTACATTTCCAGTGAAAACCAGCCGGAAGTAAAAATCGCTTTTCTGGAGGAGGTACCGATGGGGGCCACCCAGTTGGAGCTAAAATCCACCAACGCTAAACTGGATGAGTACATCAAAGGCGAAAGTTACACCATCCGCACAAAAGCTGCGCTACGGAAGCCTGTTTCGCAGGACATAACTATCAAGGCTGATATGCGTTTCAAAGTAACCGCTGACCCCTTATAAGATGGATACATTACAAATGAGGATTTCAAAAGAAAATAAGCTGGAGAAGATCATCATCGTGGGCGATCGCGTGCTGATCAAACCAAAAACCGCCAGTGAGCTAACCAAGAGCGGCTTGTACCTGCCGCCGGGCGTGCAGGCCAAGGAAAAGGTGCAGGAGGGTTATATCATGAAGGTGGGGCCCGGCTATCCTATTCCGGCAGACTATGGCTTTGAAGAGGAGCCGTGGGGGCAGGAGGAGGAAGAGGTGCGCTACATCCCGCTTCAGGCAAAAGAAGGCGACCTGGCCATTTACCTGCAGCGCGATGCCATTGAGATCAACTACCTTTCAGAGAAATACTTTATCGTGCCCCAGTCAGCTGTGCTGATGCTGGTGCGCGAAGAGGATTTGTAGTTGCCATACTTCGTGAAAAGAGAGAAGGCCATACTTGCACAAGTATGGCCTTTTTCATGCGCAGGCAAATCAGTTTATACTTTGTAACGAAGTGTAGATTGCCGCTTCAAAGCCTATGGCGCCATTCCGATTGCGGCTTGAGGAAGGCAGTGAAAACCATTTATGATCAAAGGACTGATTGCGTTAGTAAATCATTTATCTCCGAACAAAAATTTGTATAATTTTATACTTCAGAGGCAACCTTTGCTCCTGCCGCTACATCTTTTACGCTACACCAAGAGTCCTACTGCCATACATTACACTACCTATGAAAAAATTGGTACTGCTCCCCTTTCTGTTTTTCTGCTGCCTGGTCTGTACCGCGCAAGACCAGCAGCAAAACCAAGCAAAGAAGTATAATTACCCACAGAAAACGCTGCAGGCGGAGCGGGTGCAGCAGGCGCCGAAAATAGACGGGGAACTGGACGAGCCAATGTGGCAGCAGGCGGCGATTGCGACCCAGTTTATTAAGAACCGGCCCAACCCCGGCCCGCTAGAGAAGCACCCGACGGAGGTGCGGATTCTGTACGACGATGAGGCGATTTACGTGGGGGCCATCATGCACGATGTATCGCAGGACTCGATCCTGCGCGAACTGGGCCGCCGCGATGACCTCGGCAACACCGATTTCTTCGGCATTTTCCTGGATACATACCTGGACGAGTTGAATGGCTTCGGCTTTTTTATTACCCCAGCCGGTGTGCAGCTCGATGCCCGCTACTCCTCCAACGGCGAGGACTGGAGCTGGAACGCCGTGTGGGAGAGCAACACCAGGATAAATGAAACCAGTTGGGTGGCTGAATTCAAAATTCCGTACTCGGCCATCCGCTTCAGCAGCAAGCAGGAGCAGGTATGGGGGCTGAACTTTATGCGCAACCGGCAGGCTACGCGCGAAGGCTTTTTCTGGAACTACGTGGACCCGGCGGTAGACGGCTTCGCCAACCAGTGGGGCAGGCTGGAGGGCCTGCGCGATATTGAAGCACCGCTGCGCCTGTCGCTTACGCCCTACATCTCCACCTTTATGGAGCGGTACCCGGTGGAGCAGGAGGGAACAGGGAACACCGTGCACAAGAAGGACTATAACTTTAGCGGTGGTCTCGACCTGAAGTATGGCATCAGCGATGCCTTTACGCTGGACATGACCCTGGTGCCCGACTTCAGCCAGGTGCAGTCTGATAACCGGGTACTGAACCTGTCGCCGTTTGAGCAGCAGTTCAGCGAGAACCGGCCCTTCTTTCTGGAGGGCACCGAGCTTTTCAACAAAGGGGGCTTCTTCTACTCCAGGCGCATCGGCGGCCGTCCGGCCAACGCCAACCGCATCTACAGTGGTTTGTACCGTGATTACGATGTGGTTGAAAACCCAATAGAAACCCGCATGATCAACGGCACTAAAATTTCCGGCCGTACCTCGTCTGGTTTGGGAATCGGCTTGTTCAATGCGGTGGTGGGTGAGCAGTACGCGGTGCTGCAGGACCAGGAGGGAAACGAACTGGAGCTGAAAACGCAGCCGCTCACCAACTACAATATAGCCGTGTTCGATCAATCACTGAAGAACAACTCCTTCGTAACCCTGGTAAACACCAACGTGATGCGGCAAGGCTCTACGTACGATGCCAACCTGACCGGGATGGTTTTCCGCATCGCCAATAAGGGAAACAAGTATGCCGTTAACGGCAAAGCGGCGCTCAGCCAGAAGTTCTTTTCCGCCGATACGGAGCGCGGCTACATGTACCAAGTGGGAGCAGGAAAGGTGAGCGGTAACTTTCAGTACAGCGCGGCCCACATCCTGCGCTCCGACAAGTATGATCCAAACGATTTGGGTATCCTGTTCACCAACAACTCCTCTGCGCAGGAGCTGAACCTCTCCTACAACTTCTATGAGCCTTTTTGGAAGCTGCTGAACCTGTACACCAACGCCGGGGCCGTGTATGAGCGCCGTTTCCGGCCGGATGATTTTCAGAATTTCGTGATTTACAGTAACGTGAACGGCACGTTTAAGAACTTTACAAGTGCGGGTTTCAACGTGAACCTGGAGCCGGTGGTCACCAACGACTTTTTTGAGCCACGCGTGGCCGGCAGAGTATATGCGTTCCCGGTAAACTATTCCCTGAACGGATGGATATCGACGGACTACCGCAAGAATTTTGCCCTGGATGTGGGGGCCAACTACCGCGCCTTCGACGAAAACGACCGCAACAATTTCTTCTATGAGATTTCGCCGCGATACCGTGTAAACAATCAGTTAAGCTTTGACTACGGCTTTGAATCGGGCAGGCGGCAGGATGACATGGGTTTTGTGAACCTGGTTACGCGCCTGGATGAGGCAGGGAACCCGCTGCCGGACCGGGATATCATTTTTGGTCTGCGCAAGGTGAATTCGGTGAACAATTCATTGGCTGGCAGCTATATTTTCAACAACCGCATGTCGTTGCAACTGCGTGCCTGGCACAACTGGAGCAAGGTTATTTACAGCGATTTCTTCCTGCTGCAGCAAAATGGCGGGCTGGAGCCTTACACCTATGAGCCGACCCAATCACCCGACCTGAACTACAACTCCTTTAACCTGGACATGGTGTACTCGTGGTGGTTTGCACCCGGAAGCGAAATCACGGTTGTTTGGAAAAATGCCTTTGAGGAAAACGTGCACCTGGTGGAGCCGCGCTACGTCGATAACTTCTCTCACACGCTGCGTTCTCCACAGAGCAACACCTTCTCCATTAAGATACTGTATTACCTGGACTACCTCACCGTGAAGGGCAAGCTATCCAAAAAGTAAGTAGAAATGCCGCCTGGCAAATACAGCCTGAACGGGCGGAATGGCAGCCGGAAGTATAGAGCAGCAAACAAAAAGGGCGGAGGCACTGTAGAGTGCCTCCGCCCTTTTTGCTGTTTAAAAACCTTCCTTACCTCCGAACCACTACCTTGCGGGTGTAGGTCTGGTCGCCATACTGCAGGCGAACGATGTAAAGGCCATCTTTGTCTTTTGAGATATCGAATTTACCCTTGTACTGGCCATTAACCGCACTTACGGTAGCCGTGTACAACTGCCTTCCCAGTAAATCTATTACGGTGAGGCTCATCGCTTCCAGGGCATCTGTTTCCACGGTGTATTCAAACTTGCCGTCGGCACTAGGGTTCGGGTACACGATAAGTTCAGGACCCACGCCGCGTTCCGCACTTTCCTTCTCGTAGCTGTACGCCATTGACATTTCTGAAATACAGCCATCCCGGAAAACCAGCAGGCTATACCTGCCATTGAACGTTGGGGTGAAGCGCTGCCCTGTGGCACCCGCAACTGGCTGGCCATCAAGAAACCACTGGTTTCCCACAGGCTCATTCGAGACAAGCTCCTGCCCCTGGCGTGTCACAATGGGCTTCTCGAGCGGAGCACCTGTTTTCATGACGGCTGCTACCCGCGGACTTGGGCAATCCAGGGCGCGCACCTTCAGGTCGTAGAAGTAGTAATAGTAGCTCTGTGATTCAGAGGTGGCCGTATTGCCCGTGATCGAGAACACGTTCGAAACCTCAAACGGATAGCCTGTTACTCCCTGGTTGTTCCGGTAGATGGTAGCGCCATCAGCATACGAAATGGCAATGCTGTAATCTCCGGCCTCTGGCAGTTGCAGGCCCAGGTAGTATACCTGCCCCTGGTCGGCCGGGTCGTTCGGCTGCACATCGGGTCCCGGAGCGCTGGCAGTAGCCGTTACATTCAGGGTGCGGGAGGATACCGGGGCGCCGTTGCTGTCATACACCGTGAAGGTGATTTTACCGCTGTTGCCAATGTACAGGCGCGCCTCTTCCAGCACCATAGGAGCTTTCGTATTCACCAGCACCGATGGGCTGAACTGGTTGTAATTGCCGCCTGGAAAGGCAGCTTTGGTAGGTACACCAATTGTTGCCGAAAAATCACCGAAAGCAGCATAAAGGGCGGTGCCTACTTTGGATACAGGCACCTGCACCTGGTTACCCGCCGCTACCGGCACCGTGCTGGTGGGGGAGCTGTACCAGAAAGGCGTACCCTGACCCTGCGCCGATACGGTATAGTTCGGACCCTCGCCACAACGGAAGGCCGCGGCCTCGACAGGCGCAATGGCCGTTCCGGCAATACTGAAAGTATAGCCCCGCTGGTTATTGCTCTGCACGGCATCGCCGCCCAGGTTCGACTGCGCCACCAGTTCATAGGTCGCGCCATCCTCCGTGGCAAACGCCTCCGGCAGCAATAGGTCAGCCTGGCTGTAAGGAGCCAGCGTACCGGCAAAAGTACCGCTTAGCGTTTTTAGCTGCACACCGTTTTTCAGCACATTTACCGTTACTGGAATATTCTGCTGTGGCGCAGCGCCGTGGTTCCGAAGCGTTACCTGCACACGCTGCGTTCCTGTTGCGCAAAGCGAGGCGCCCACAGGCGTTACGGCGGCCACGCCCAAATCCTGCTGTGGCCTGTTGTACTGTATCAGGTAATCCTGTGTTTCGCCTTTTGCCGTAGTGCTGCAGGCCGTTACAGCCGCGGCATCCGTTGTCTCCTGCACTACCACGCGCATGCGCACTTTATCGCCCTGCTGCACAAAGCCGGGAGCCGTAAGGTTGGTGGTAAAGGTGCCATCGCCGGCTATCACATCAGAAGCAATGGTTTCGCCGGCATCCGTAAAGGCGCCGTTGCCATTCCAGTCGATAAACACTTTGGCGATTTTAGCGGCAGCAGCGCCACAGGAGCTAAGGTCCAGCTTCAGTTGTTTTGTCTGGCTTGGCTCAAAAGAGAAAACCGTGTTGGTTTGGTTTCGGTAGGTGGTGCAGGCTCCATCCTGATTGATGGCAATGCCGCCCAGCGTGAGTCTGCTGATCCTGGCACCCGTGTTCGTGGTTGGCGCAGTGGCGCAGGCTGCTGTGCCGCCAACTCCGCTTACCAGCAGAGAATACGCCTGCGGGCCCTGTATCAACGTGCCCTTGTGTTTGATGGTAATGGTATAGGTCTGGCCCGGCACAGCGTCGGCGATCAGTATCTGCTCCACGTTATCCAGCACATTGTCTCCTACCCGGGCTGCCGCTGCCGGCTCGCCGGGGTTCAGGGTCCAGGGCAGGTAATTTTTCCCGTTGCCGCTTACGCGTACATCCAGGTCGTTCATCAGCTTTGGCGTACGGCTGTTCAGGGCCGAGGCACCAATGGCAATTGGCTCCGCCTTCGGGTCGGTCCAGGAGATAGTCACTTTAAGCGGGCCGTTACCAGAGGCGACAACGGTTAGGGTTTGCGTAGCAGCCTGAGCCAGTACCTTCTCCTCCAGCAGGTGCGTACCCTTTGTGTTCGAAATTACGGTGGCGGCACGCGCGGCATTGAGCAATCCCCAGCCATACATATAATCAGGGCCGGCATTGGCACCTGCCTCATCGGCTGTGTGAATGGCGAGCCCTTTCAGCGTGGCGGCGCGCATAAATCTGCCGTTATTCACATTTGAGAAGTGCTCCTGCAGCAGCAGCAGCGTGCCCGATACGTTCGGAGCCGCCATGGAAGTGCCGCTCAGCACTTTGTAGCTTCTGTCGTTGGTGGAGGAGGTGGAAAGCAAGGCAATGCCATTCCCCACAATGTCCGGTTTTATGCGGCCATCATCAGTGGGGCCCCAGGAACTGAACGGAGCAATACGTACATCCTGTGCCTGGTTGTAGCCCCCGTTTATCGCATAGACAGCCCCCACGGTAAGTATGTTCTTGGCGTTGCTTGAAGAGGGTAAAACATCGTAGCTGTCGTTACTGCTGATGGAGGCGGGCCGCTCTTTCACCAACGTGAATTTTCCGTTGCTGTTGCGCTGGAAATAGGGCTTGCCTACCTCCGGGCCATTCTCACTGCGGTTATTGCCTGCCGATTTAACGATCAGGTAATACGGGGCGTTATAGGCGATCTCATCCCAGGTGGCGGCATCCTGGTCGTAATAACCAAAGTTATAGTCCTCGGAGGTGCTGATGTTGGTATTCCCCCACCACTCCCAATACGGATCCTCGTCCGTTCCCTTGCGGTCGGAGTTATAGCGCCAGCCGGCAATGTTGCCGTACGAGTGGTTCGATACGAGCAAATCCTTTGCGGCAGCGGCCATTTCAGCCTCATCCCCATTAAAATCATACGCCAGCAACGACTTGTAACCGAATGCCATGCCCTTTGCGGCAGCACTCACGCCCCCGGCCACCATCGTGCCCGCCACGTGCGTGGCATGCTCATTTGCCTCATCGGGTTTGTCTTTCTGGATAACGCGCCCGGCCAGCTCCTGGTGCGACACCCGCACACCGCCGCCATCCCAGACGGCGAGTTTGTTAGCTACGCTGCTGCCGCTGCCGCTAAGGCTAAGACCCAGCGAACCACCTGCCCATAACTGATCGGTTTGCGTGGTGGCGGCCGCGTTGGCATTGTTGTAGGTGATGTAGTAGATGGGAAGGCCAGTGGCATCGATGCCCTGCAGCGAGATAAAGGTGCCGTCCTTGTACGTTTTCTCTATTACCCAACCACGCGCCTTCGCCAGTTCAAGCGCTTTGGCGCGGTTTGCCCTGTACTCTTTTTCAGCAGAAGTAGCGATGCGCTGCAGCTCTTTCGTATTCGCCCTGGTGGGCGTGAGGCCACGCTGAGCAACCGCCGAGGTGCTGGCTGCCATTCCGAGGGCAACAAGCCAAAGGCTCCATTTTCTCATAAATTCTCCTTGGGTAAATAGGTGCTACTTAAAGGTACTATATAAGCCGGATAAAGGCAAAGTTGTTCCATTTGCAGGCTGTTATTTAGGCGCTTGAGGGCCACGGGTTTAGCTTTTTATGGCCGGTGTTAAAACATCGGTATCCGGTGCCACAAAAAAAGGCGCACCAGCCATAGCCGATGCGCCTCTGAAACCGTCCAATTTTCGGTTATTTTTTCAGGTACTGCCCAAACTCCTTGGCGAAGTAAGACAGGATGATGTCGGCCCCGGCGCGCTTTATACTTACCAGGCCCTCCAGCATGGCTTTTTCACCGTCAACCCAGCCGCGCTCGGCCGCGGCCTTTACCATTGCATACTCGCCGCTCACATTGTAGCCAGCAATGGGCAGGCTGGTATTGTCGCGCAGCAGCTTGATGATGTCCAGGTAGGCGAGGGCAGGCTTCACCATCAGGAAATCGGCTCCCTCGGCCACGTCCAACTCGGCTTCTATCAGGGCTTCGCGGCTGTTGGCGGGGTTCATCTGGTAGGTTTTCTTGTCCCCCATCTTTGGGGCGGAGGACAAAGCATCGCGGAACGGGCCGTAAAAGGCGCTGGCATACTTGGCTGAGTAGCTCATGATGCCCACCTTATGAAACCCGTTTTCGTCGAGCACGCGGCGGATGTGCCCCACACGTCCGTCCATCATGTCGGAAGGAGCCACCACATCGGCACCCGCCTGCGCCTGTGCCAGGGCCATCTTGCCCAGCACCTCCAGTGTCTCGTCGTTCAAAATCTCGCCGTTCTCCACAATGCCATCGTGGCCGTCGGAGCTGTACGGGTCCATGGCTACGTCGGAGAACAGCGCCACCTCCGGGAAGTTCTTCTTTATCTCGCGAAGCGCACGGGTGTACAGGCCATCCGGGTTGTGGCTCTCGGTGGCATATTTATCTTTTAACTGATCAGGAATGGAGGCAAATGGGGCAAAGGATTTGATGCCCAGCGCCACGCAAGCCGCTATCTCCTCCAGCAGCGTATCAATGGAAAAGCGGTTGATGCCCGGCATGGAGGAGATTTCCACGCGCTGGTTCTGGCCTTCGATAATGAAAATCGGGTAAATGAGATCGTTCACGCCCACGGTGTTTTCCTGCACCAGATTGCGGATCACCTCGGACTGACGGTTGCGTCTTGGTCTTCTGTTCATAGTATAGTCTTTCAGAGAAAACAATTCAAACTCAAGTGGAGGCAAAGGTACGGCTTATATACATCAAATGCAGGTCGTTTGCAGTGGTAACACGGATGTGTGTCGGGTGCATGATTGTGCTGTGGAAGTATGGCTGGTCAAGTGGGGATATACCTTCTCTTCTCGCCGAAGTTTTCAGTTCTAGTCTGTCTGAACACATTTGTCATCTTGACGATAGGTGAGATCTATCTGGAATTCTGAAAAGATCTCTCCTATCGTCGAGATGACAGGAGGAGAGATGAGAGTAAACGAGTGGCAGCGGATTCTTCGCCGCTGAAGTATCACCCACCCCTGCCCCTCCGAGGAGGGGAATTGTTCCTGCAAGTATAGATCATACCCAAGAATAGACTCCTGTCTTAGGTGCAGTTTAGAACCAAGTATAGCATGCCCACACCTGACCAACTGCACTGATGGACCTCCACGCATTCGCTGTGTTCAAATCCCGATTTATACTTACCTGAAGTACGAATGATCTAGCTAAACAAAACAGCCCTGCCCAATTGGAAATGGGCAGGGCTGTTTTAGTTAAATTTATACTTACTCGCTGTCTTCGTCAGGCAGAATCTCCACATCCTGCACCAGCACGAAGTTCTCAATTTCGCGGGCTCTTGGGGTGTTGGCTAAACCGCCTTCGGCAGTCTCTTTATACTTGCGCTCCATACTTTCGCCTACCTCGCCCAAGGCTGCCACGCACTGGTCTACCGGTATCACGGCGTTTACCCCGGCAATGGCCATCTGTGCGGAAGAGAAAGCAATGGCGGCGGCACTGGCGTTGCGCACAATGCACGGCACTTCCACAAGTCCCGCTACCGGGTCGCATACCAGGCCCAGCATACACTGAATGGTGATGGCCACAGCCGTGAACACCTGGTCTACGTTGCCGCCCAGGCAGTACACAATCGCGCCGGCAGCCATGGCACCGGCACTACCTGTCTCGGCCTGGCAACCGCCCACAGCGCCTGCCAGCGAGGCGTTCTGCTCAATAATCAGGGCAATGCCGGCGGCTACCAGCAAGCCTTCGTGAATGGTACGATCCTCCAGGCCATGCAGCTCCTGAAGCGTGGTAAGCGTGCCGGGCAGAATGCCGGAAGCGCCCGCCGTTGGGGCAGCTACCACGCGGCCCATACAGGAGTTCACCTCTTTGGCCCCCAACGCACGCGACACCAGCATCTGAAACTCCGGCGACAGCACCGTTACGGGCGACTTTGCCACCTTTTTGGCGCTGTTGTTCACCATGCCCGAACGCGACTGCATGTTCTCGGTCAGGCCGGTTTGCACGGCATCGCGCATTACATCAAAGGCTTTGGCAATGTTTTCCCAGATATACTCCTCGGAACGGTCTTTCTGCTCCACTTCATATTGCAATACAGGCTGGTACAGCGGCTCCCCGGTTTCGGCGCAGTGCTTCTCCCAGCTCTTAAAATCAGTGAATAATAATGACATAATTCTTAATTCCTTTCTCTATAGGTTGTGAGCGGCTCCGGCGGCCGTATGGCTGCACCGGCCGCGGGTGTTATACACAAGTATACGTGTTTCAAAGATAACAAAACCGCTTGCAGGAATTGTTCTTTCGCGCGCAACTATACTTTGGCTTAACTCCTGCTGTTGCCATCCGTTCAATAAAGCAAAGGATTTAACTATGACAGATTTAACACAATCGGCGAAAGAGACAATGCTGGCGGCCATTGAGAAGGTGGAGCACAGCCTCTCGATGGCCAAGTTTAAGGTAAAGGACAAACTGCACCTGCTGGAGCCGATCAACATAATGCCTTACTATGGTTTTGGCAGCGATACCTATGTGTACGTGAAGGGCCGGGTGCTGGAAGATGAAAAGGTAAGCCAGCCCGAAAAGGATGACAACGTGCTGCAGCACCTGGAGGCAACCTACAAGCGGTATGAGTCGGATGAGATTCCGGGTATTACGCTTACGGCAAGCTTTGCCGGCCAAACCATTACAGTGGAGACGGACGAGGAGGGTTTCTTCGAGGTGGAGTTCCGCACGGATACCCCCATAGATTACAGCACCGCCGGCCACAAGGTGAAGCTGCAACTGCAGGAGCAGAAAACCGACCACGACCGGATGGAGGCGGAGGCGCATGTGTTTGTGCCGGGGAAAGACGCGGGATTCGGGATTATCTCTGATATAGACGACACCGTGCTGGTATCGAAAGTAACGCACATACTCGGAAAGCTAAAGCTGATGCTGCTGCAGAACTCGCTCGAACGCAGCCCCTTTCCGGGCATTGCGGGCTTTCTGCGGGCACTGTGCAAAGGCAACGATGGCAAAGGCCAGAACCCGCTCTTCTTTGTGTCGGGCAGCGAGTGGAACCTATACGACCTGCTGATCAGCTTTTTCCGCTCGCACGATATTCCGGAGGGGCCGCTGCTACTGCGCGACAAAGGCACGCGCCTGGACCGGGGCGATTTTGAAACAAGCGAGCAGGAGTACAAGCGCGAGAAAATCCGCCACATCCTTGACACGTACCCCGACCTGAACTTTATCTGCATCGGCGACAGCGGCCAGCACGACCCTGAAATCTACCAGCATATCGTGCAGGAGTATCCCGGCCGCATTCTGGGCGTCTACATCAGGGACGTAACACCGGAAAAGCGCGACAAGGAGGTGAGAGACATAGCTAACCAGGTAGAGGCAAAGGGTACCAAAATGCTGTTGGCCGAAGAAACACTGTCGGCCGCGAAGCATGCCGCCGAAATGGGATGGATCAACGAAAGCCAGCTGAGAGAGGTGAAGGAGGCGTGTGAAAAAGACGCGCAGAAAAGCCGTAATGGCGAGCACCCAGCAGTATAAAAGAAGTTTTCTGCTGAACAACTAGCCCCTTACAGCGTTTTAAAAGCAGAACCAACGGGAACTAGTTTTGGATATAAAGAAGAAATTGGATGAGGCCCTCGTGCAGTTGGGGCAGGAGCTGGACGCAGGAAGGGAGCAACTGAAAGAAAACCTGCACTTGTTGCGCCCCATCATGATCCTGCCTTTTTACGGCTACGGCTCCGACACCTATGTGTACCTGAAGGGCCGCGTGATCGAGAAAGACAAAAAGCAAAATGACGGACAGGAAGAGCACGCGCTGGAGCAAAGCCTAAGTATGCTGCGGCGCTTTGCCCTGAGCGCCATTCCTAATATCAGGCTTTCCGTGGCCTTTGCCGGGCAGCAGCAGGAAGTGGAGACCGACAAGGAAGGCTACTTTGAAGTAGAGTTTAACACAGAAACACCCATCAACTACAAAGAGACAGGATACACCGTGCAGCTGAAACTGCTGGAGCGGAAAACCGACGAGGATGCCATGGAGGCCGAGGGGCGCATCTTTGTGCCGCAAGACGATGCGCGCTTTGGGGTAGTCTCTGATATAGACGATACGGTGCTCGTTGCCAACGCCACCAGTACGCTCGGGCAGCTGAAGCGAACCTTGTTGCAGGATGCACAGGAGCGGAGCCCTTTTCCGGGTATTGCATCGTTGCTGCAGGTGCTGAAGGGGCGCAACAACCCATTGGTTTACGTGTCCTCGGGCCAATGGAACCTCTATAGCTTTTTGGTTAGTTTCATGGAAGCGCACCACATCCCAAAGGGACCGATTCTGCTTCGCGACCATGGGAGTGAAAACGAGGAGGATGACAAACGCCAGCACAAATTAGAGCAGATCCGTGCTGTGCTGCGTACGTACCCCCGGCTGTCTTTTATCCTGATTGGCGACAGTGGCAAGGATGACCCCGAGATTTACAGGCAGGTGTCTCAGGAGTTTCCTGATCAGGTGAAGTGCATCTATATCCGGGATGTGACAGAGGATGGACGCGCCAAGGAAGTGCAGGAAATATGCCGGCAGGTAGAGCAGCAGGATGTGCAGATGCTGTTGGTGAAAGACTCTGTTGCCGCCGCAGAACATGCCTTCAAGCACGGGTACATCTCCTTAGAACAGCTACACCAGGTACAGGAAGCGCAACGGCAGGAACAGCGGTCGAAAGAGGAGTAAAGCTGTACCCTGTAGCCACAAAAGTTTGGGCGCTTGTTGCTAGGCAGCACTGCTCAAAACCAGTATCTTTAAGAGGAGGTAGCACTAAGGCTGCTCCTTTTGCTGCATGACATTTCGGAATCTGCTGCTGGCTTGCCTGCTGCTCCTGGCTACCTCCCAGGGCTTTGCCCAGACCACCGACAGCACCGCCACAGACACCGCACGTATAAACCGCCGCAAGCTCCTTCCGATAGTAGCGTCGGAGGCTGCTTTTTATGTAGCGGGTATGTCGTACCTGCAGTTTGTGTGGTACAAAGACCACGAGCGGGTGCCCTTCCATTTCTACAACGATGCCAGGGGCTACCAGCAGGTAGATAAGTTCGGGCATGCTTTCGGGGCTTACGTGGAGAGCTACATGGGCTATAGGTTGCTGCGCAACGCAGGCGTGCCCAAGGGCAAGGCGCTGCTATACGGCGGCACGCTGGGGCTGGTGCTGCAAACGCCCATCGAAGTATGGGACGGCCTCTACGAGGGCTGGGGTTTTTCGGCTCCCGACATGGTGGCTAACGCAGCTGGCTCGGCGCTCGTAATCGGGCAGGAGCTTTTGTTTGATGAGCAGGTGGCCAGGTATAAATTCAGCTTCTCGCCGTCTCCCTACTATAAACAGGCCAACGGCTACCTCGGCGACAGCCACCTGGAGAGCCTGTTCCTGGATTACAATGCCCATACTTACTGGTTAAGTGTGCCGATAAACAAGCTGGCCTTTAAAAGCACAATACCGGATTGGGCCAGCGTGGCCGTAGGCTACAGCGCCGGCGGAATGTTCGGCGAGTTCAGCAACAGGACCTATTACCGGGGCACGTATTTGCCCGAAACAGAGCGCTACCGCCAGTACCTCTTCTCGCTGGACGTCGACTGGACCCGCATCAAAACCGACAACAAGCTGCTTAACACCCTCTTAAAGGGCATGTTCTTTATCAAGCTTCCGTTCCCGGCACTGGAGGTAAACTCCAAAGGGCAGGTAAAAGGCCATTGGCTATACTATTGATGTTGCTTTAACCAGTCCTCCGTTTGCCCGTTCAAAAAGCAAACAACTTATACTTACACCATGAGCAACAATACCAAACGCATCGCCCTGCGCGTGCACGGCAAAGTACAGGGCGTATTTTTCCGGGCCAGCACGCAGGAGAAAGCCAAGGCACTAGGCCTGACAGGCTTCGTGCAGAACGAAGCGGACGGCACCGTATACGTAGAAGCCGAAGGAGACACAGAGGCTTTGAAGCAGTTAGAGCAATGGGCACACGAAGGATCAACCAAGGCGCGAGTCGAGAAGGTGGAGGTAGAGGAGAAGGAGGGCCTGGTAGGATTCAAAAAGTTTGAGCAGCGGCGGTGAGCATAAGGGAATACTTGTGGCAGGAGGGGATTAAAAGAGTTTGAAGATGTATAATTATACATTAACTTTATCCTATACAAAATCCCCCTTATCCCCATGCTATGAGCACAAGAATACTTCATTGTTCTACCTCAGTTGAAAACTACAATATCTGCATAGAGCAAAAAGTAGCAGGCTTTTCTAACAGAGGTCCTCAACCGGGAGATTTAATATACTTGGTGGTAAAGGAGGGTAAGAAGGCAGTATGTGGGGCTCGCTTTATTCTGGATCAGGTTACTGATCATAAGCCTTGGGCTGATGGAGATAAGTATGTGCACGCTTTGAAGGTCAAAAATATAGAATATGCGACTCCATTCGATTTAGGTCTTCTAGCACAGGTTGGAGGCCAGTATTGGGGTATGAAGTATATGCAGTTTGCAAAGGCCATTGCGGACAGTGCTGCAGTTGATGCACTGAAGCAGGCATTTGAAAAGAATAAAGTTGATCATTTCATTCCTTTTGACAACACCTCTGCCAAAGATGTAGAGCCTGAAATCCTCCCGGAAGTTTCGGCAATTTTAGCAGAAGAAGTAGCACCACCAACCCGTGATTCTTTTAGAATTCAGGCTTTACTTGCAGAAATAGGAAGCCGCATGGGCTATAGGATTTGGCTACCGAAGAATGATAGAAGTAGAGTTTTGGAAGTATGGCTTTCCGGCCAAAACCAGGTTCTAAATGATTTGCCGCTCAATTATGATATCGACACGATAAAGACAATTGAGAATATCGATGTTCTCTGGATAAAAGGGCGGACCATAGTACGCGCTTTCGAAATAGAGCATACTACGTCTATTTATTCAGGCATACTTAGAATGGCTGATCTTATGGCATTACAGCCAAATCTGAACATCAGAGCCCACATAGTTGCACCGGATGAAAGAAAGGCCAAAGTGATGCAGGAGCTGTCAAGACCTGTTTTCCGGCACATTCTGGCTAACACCTGTACCTTTATCTCTTATACTTCTGTTGAAGAATTGGCAAAGGAGAAAAGGCTGGAGTACATGACAGACGCCGTACTAGAGGAGTTTTCAGAAGCTGCAGTAGTACCCATAGCTTAACTCTCCATGCTCCGCACCCTCCTTCAGCAAATCTCTTACTTCACCCCAGATGACATAGACGCTTTTGAGTTACTGTGGAAGAAACCGGTGCAGCTGAGCCGGTACGATTTCCTGATACGGCAGGGGCAGGTGGAGCAAGGTTTATACTTCGTTACCAGCGGCGCGCTCCGCATTTACTACCCACTTCCAGACGAAGAGATCTGCGTGGGCTTTGCTTACCCCAACACGCTGGTTGTCTCTTTTCCGTCGTTTGTGGATGCCAAGCCCTCGGCCTATTACATTCAGGCGCTGAAGAAGAGTAAACTGTTGGGCATCAGCAAAACGGACCTGGTGCAGTTGATGGAGCAGCGGCCCAACATCAGGCGGTTCTGGTACGAGCAACTGGAGAAGGCGCTGGTGGGCAAGATTGAGCGCGAGGTAGATTTGCTGCTGCCCGAGCCGGAGCAGCGCCTGCAGCGGGTGATGCAGCGCAGTCCGCACCTGTTCCAGCACATCCCCAAAAAGTACATCGCCTCCTACCTACGCATGTCGCCGGAAACGCTGAGCCGCATCAAAGTATAAATCTTGATTTAGATCAAGGATTGGATGCTATAACCTGCTGTACCTTTGGGATGTACAACCTAAAACGATGAAAACTATGAGCACGCTGGAGCAACTTTCCCAAACCACCAAAGGCCTGCAGCAGACCGTTGCCACCGAGTTCGCCTCGCTGGACCTGGCTGCCTTAAACTTTAAACCCGCCCCCGATAGCTGGAGCATTCTGGAGTGCCTCGAGCACCTGAACCGCTACAGCCGCTACTACAACTCCGCTATAGCCAAAGCCATTGCCCAAAACACCGGCGGAACTGACGTGACAAGTATAAGCTACAGCTGGCTCGGCAAAAAATCGGTTGACATGGTGCGCCCTCAGAACACGAAAAAGCACCAGACGGTGAAGCACATGAACCCCAACAACAGCCAGTTGGACCGCACCACGGTAGAGGAGTTTCTGCAGCACCAGCAGGAGTTACAGCAGCTGCTACAGCAGGCAAGGGGTGCAAATCTAGCCAAAAAGGCGGTGCCGGTCGAGTTCTTTAAGCTGCTAAAGATGCGCATTGGCGAAGCGCTGGAGTTTGTGGTGGTGCACCAGGAGCGGCACGTGCAGCAGGCCCTCCGCGTAAAGCAGCAGCAGGCAAAGCTGGCGGCAGCGTAGCATCATGCAATAACTAAGTCAGACGGTGGCAATGGCTTTAGAACCTTACCTGCACTTCCTGCTTTTCGCCGTTGTGGATATCGATGGTGAACAGCTGGTGGCTGTTGGTGCTGGTTGCCCATAGCTGGCCGTTCAGAAACATGATGTCGTTGGGCTCGTGCAGGCCGCTGGCAAGGGTGCGTACGCGTTGCCGCCCCAGGTCGAGCACCTTTATTTTGCCATTGTAGGTGTCAGCAATGTAGATGTTGCTGTCGATGTTCTCCACACCCACGCAATGCTGCAGCAGCGCATCGTCCACGTGCCCGTCTTCATCCCCGAAATCAAACAAGCCCCTGCCGAGCGGCGTGAGCACCATGCCTGTTTTGGTGTTGACGGTGCGGATGGCACTTGCTTCGGCATCGGCCACAAAAAGTACGGGGCCATTGCTGGCCAAACCGCTGGGCTGGTTAAAAGCCGCTTCGTGCAGTGGTCCATCGGTCAGGGCTTCGCGGCCGCTGCCGGCAAAGCGGTATACTTGCTCTGTTGCCAGGTCCATGCGCAGGATCTGGTGGTTGCCGGCGTTAGCAATGTACAGGTAGTCCTCAAGTATGAGCAGGTCCCAGGGGCTGTTGGGGTTTACGGGCTCCCCGCGCTTGTCGTCCAGAAAGTAGTAGCCCAGTTCGCCGGTGCCGGCGGCGGTGCTTACCTGTTTTGTGTGCAGGTTTACTTTGCGGATAGCGTTGTTTTTGGCATCGGCCACATAGAGTATTGCGCCGTGCAGGGCGAGTCCATGCGGCTCGTAAAAGGTAGCGTCTGCGTAACTGCCATTAGCAAAACCTTGCTTGCCGCTGCCAATTACCTCCAGTACCTGCCCCTGCTGGTCTAGTTTCAGAATGCGGTTGTGGCCGCTGTCGGAAAGGTAGATGTTGCCTTCGTCATCGCTAATTAGCTTGGATGGGAAGTATAGCGGAGACGCTTGTTGTGCCGCTGCATGCTCCACGTGGAAACGGATCGGCTCCCGGTTTAGTTGGTTTGCAAACTGTTCTATCAGTTGCTCCAGGTAAGGTTTTACGGTGCTGTACACGCCCTCTCCTGCATGTTGCCCGATCACTTTGCCGTTCGGATCGATGAGCACCGTGGTAGGCCAGGCGCGGATACCGTACTGGTTCCAGAGCTGGTAGTCGGCATCGTTCACCACCGGGTGGTCTATCCCAAACTTCCGGATAGCCTGCAGGATGGTTTCATTCTGCTTCTCGGCATCGAACTTGGCAGAGTGAACACCCACTACCACCAGCACGTCCGCAAACTCTTCCTCCAGCCGCTTTAGGTCGGGCACAATGTGCTGGCAGTTGATGCAGCCAAAGGTCCAGAAATCAAGCAATACGATTTTGCCCCTGAAGTCCTTGATCGACCAGGATTTATCCGTGTTCAGCCAGCCGTAGTCGGTGTTGATTTCTGGTGCGTTTACGCGTCCGGTAAGCATAGTATAAGTTTGTTTTAGGGTTTAGTAAGTGCTCTATCTGTTACAGTCTTGCAGATGGATTTGTTTTATACTTGTGTGGCAGCTGTGTTGCTCCCTCTGGCTTTCACTGGCGCAAGTCTTCAGACTTGTGTCTTATTATGATGTTGAGTTTGCAACTCGACTGGCTTGAAAAGCCATATTCGCTTAGCAGTAGCTATACTTGTTCCATTACCTGGCGCAAGCGTGCGCTTGTGACTTATACTACTTCAGCCATACTTGCATAGCAACTGCTTGTCGCAACTAGAACCAAGCTATCTTTTCTAGCTGTCGCTGATCCTACAGCTCGCAATCGCCCATTGTTTTATCTTTAGCCTTGGAGCGCTCACGGCCGCGGGACCCCGCCCTCGGGCATCGCGCTTGGAGCTTTTCTTTGCTCGCTTCGCTTTGCAATCCCGCTCCCGCGGGACCGAAAAACTCGCATAGGCGCTCAACCCAAGGACTGGAAACAGTTCAATTAGCCGCCGCCTTCACTATGCAACAAGTATAACTGTCCCCTTGAGGGGACTACAGGGGTGTCTACTCCTACAGATGCTTTATCCAACTTAATCACTTCTCCCACTCCACATTTGTCATCCTGAAAGGATCTTGGTGAAAGCGCCATCAAACTGAACTAACGAAACTTATTTGTGAGTTAAGCTACCAACAGCACCCACCCCTGCCCCTCCGAGGAGGGGAATTATCCGAACGAACCAAGCTAACAACCTTCCCTATTTTTAAAGCAGGAGTAACCAAATTATCGTAATTTTGCCTAAACAGCTGTAAGGCAATGGCAGAAAACTACGCATCGGACTTTGGCACCATATTACTCTTCCTGGTTGGGGGGGCTATTTTTGTGGTGATCGGTATGCTAACCAGTAGGCTGATCCGGCCAAACAACCCGAACGCCGAGAAACTGACAACCTACGAAAGCGGGGAGGAGCCGATCGGCAGTGCCTGGGTGCAGTTCAACCCGCGCTTCTACGTGGTGGCACTCATTTTCATAATTTTCGATGTGGAACTGGCCTTCCTGTTTCCGTGGGCAACAGTATTTGGGCGCAAGGAACTGATCGACGCCACAGACGGGTTATGGGGATGGTTTGCGCTGGCCGAGATGTTCATTTTTATCGGCGTGCTGGTGCTGGGCCTTGCCTATGCCTGGGCCAAGGGCCACCTCGACTGGATAAAGCCGAAGCCTATCCTGCCGCAAAGCCGCTCTAAAATTCCGATGGACGTGTACCGGCAGGTAAACGCCCGGAATGAGGCTAAAAGTAAAGCAAGTGGCAACCAGGAAGTATAAAGCGTAGCTGGAGCCACTCATAATTTATAATTCAGAGTTCATCATTTGATGCAAGATAAAACAGGAGAAGGCGGCGTAGTCATCACCAAACTCGATGATCTGCTTAACTGGGCGCGACTCACCTCGCTGTTCCCGATGGGCTTCGGGCTGGCTTGCTGTGCCATTGAGATGATGGGCGCCTATGCCTCAGGCTACGATTTAGACCGCTTCGGCATTATTCCGCGTGCCTCGCCGCGCCAGTCGGATGTGATGATTGTGGCCGGCACGGTTACGTTTAAGATGGCCGACCGCGTGCGCCGCCTCTACGAGCAGATGCCGGAGCCGCGTTATGTCATCTCTATGGGAAGCTGCTCCAACTGCGGCGGCCCGTACTGGGAGCACGGTTACCATGTGGTGAAAGGAGTGGACCGGATCATTCCGGTGGATGTGTACGTGCCCGGTTGCCCGCCAAGGCCCGAGGCGCTGATCGGTGGTTTTTTGCAGCTGCAGGAGATCATCCGAAAGGAAAGTATCCGTGCCCCACGCGCCGTGCAGCAAATCATGGCTAAAAGGGCGCAGCAAGGTGAGCCTGTGGCAGATGCCGATAAAGCGTAAAGGCTTTTCGATTTTATAAAAGCAGAAGGCCAGTAGTTTTCATGACTACTGGCCTTCTGCTTTTAGCAGGCTATACTTGGGCTGCGCGGAAACCAGCTGCCTGTGCTCCAAAGCAGCGCAGGCATCACAGGTTTCCCTTCCTGCTTACAGTTCTGGGGTACTCCTTCAGGTAAATGTTCAGGGTGGTGCCGATAGCCAGTTTGCTTTCTACCTGCAGGTGGCCGCCGTTCCGTTCCACCATGTTCTTTACCAGGTACAGCCCCAATCCATTTCCTTCCGACTCGTTTGTGAAGCGCTTGAAAGGCTTGAAAAGCTGGTTGCCAAATCGCTCCAGGTCAATGCCGATGCCGTTGTCCGACACCCGTAGCAGCACCGTTTCATTTTTACGCTCGGTGTGCAGGTGAATGATGGGCGGGCGATTCGGTGATTTATACTTGAGCGCGTTCTGCACCACGTTCCGGATGATGCTCCCCAGGTAAGCCTCCACATACACAATAGACTCCGCCTCGTTGAAATCAGCGGCCAGTTGCCCTTGCTGAGCCTGTAGCTCCTCGGCAAATTCAGCTTGCAAATCCGCAAACACGTCGGCAAACCGAATTTCCTGCGTACCCCGGTCGCCTTTTGATTGAAACTTTACGATGCTTAACAGGCCCGCTACCGTCAGGTCGAGCTTTTTAACGGAAGCCTCGATTCTGGAGAAGCTTTCTTTCTGTAGCGTTGGGTCCTGCTCCTGCTGGTAGAGTCCAAGCAAAGCCTTCAGACTGTTGATCGGCGACTTTAAATCGTGGGCAGCGATGTGCACAAAGTTATCCAGCGTCTCGTTCACCTTCATCAAGGCGGTGTTGCGGCTGGCTGTTTCCTCGAGGGTGTGCTGCAGGCTGCTCTTGGCTTTTTTGCGGAAGGTGATGTCTGTCAACAGAAAGGCTGTTCCTTCTGCAAGCGGGTGCATGCGCACCTCCAACCAACGGCCTTTTTCCGGTAGCTGGTACTCAAACGTGCGCGTCAGCTCGTCTTTTTGCGAGAGGGCGATACGAGACTTGAGTGCTCTGAACACATTGGCTGCTACTACTTCTTCCAGGGGTTTCCCGTTGACAGCAGCAGCTTCTTTGCCCAAGATATGCAGTGCCCGGGCATTCGCGAAGGTAAAGCGCAAGCGGTGGTCCAGCACGGCAAATCCCTCGGCCATACTTGTGACCACGGCTGTCAGCTGGCTGCGCAACCGGGCGAGTTCCAGGTTTGCCTTGACGCGTGCTTTCAGCTCCCGCGCATTAAACGGTTTCACCAGGTAGTCGTCGGCTCCCTGTTCCATGCCCTCTGCGCGTGCCTCCTCGCCAGCCCTGGCCGAGAGCAGCATCACAGGCAGCAGCCGGGTGCGTTCATCCTTCCTTATTTGTTCCAGCAGCTGAAAACCGTCCATTTCGGGCATCATCACATCTGAGATAACCAGTGCCGGGCTTTCTTTCAGGATTTTATCCCAGGCAGTGGCTCCATTCACACAGGTTTGGACCTGGTACTCCTGTTCCAGAATGCGGCTTAGGTAGTGCAGCATGTCCTGGTTGTCATCCACCAGCAACACCAGCGGGCGTTTTTTGCCTTCTGCTGCCTCATATGCCCAGCGGGGTTCAGTTTCCGAAGGCGCCTCACTTTTGCTTTCTGCAGCGCTGATTTCTCCAAGCCAGCCAGAATAGATGCCAGAGCCTTTCTGCAGTTGCAGATCAGCTTCAGGTGCTGCGCTGTTGGTGGTTACCTGTCCTGCGGGCAGGTGGGAACTGCCTAGTGGTACAGCGATCGTGAACGTGGTGCCTTCGCCCACTGTGCTGGCGACATGGATCGTGCCACCGTGCAGCTTAACCAGTTCCTGTGTTAAGGCCAGGCCAATGCCGGAGCCTTCGTGGGTGCGGCTGCGGGTATTTTCAATGCGGTGGAAGCGTGAGAAGATTTTCTGTATTTCTTCGGGCGGAATGCCTGCGCCCGTATCTGCTACCGTTAACACAACCTGCTCGTGCTTTTGCTCCAGCGAAACATTTATCTCACCTTCAAACGTGAACTTAAGTGCATTGGAAAGCAGGTTGAACACGATGCCTTCCCACATCTCCACATCCAGGTAAACGGGTGCTGGAACGGGCGTGCAGTTCACGTTGAACTTCAGCCCGGCTGCCTCAACCGCTGAGCGAAAATAAGCGCTAAGGTCAGTCGTGAGGCGGGCAATTTCTACCGGTCGGTAATTGGCCTCCAGTCGTCCGGCTTCGGCCTGTGCGTAGTTCAGCAGGTTGTTTACCAGTTTGAGCAGGCGCTTTCCGTTGCGCTCCACCAGGGCCAGCTGCTCCCGGGCCTCTGCCGGCAAATCGGATTGCGCCAGATCGCTGAGCGGCCCCAGCATGAGTGTGAGCGGCGTGCGGAACTCGTGGCTGATATTGTGGAAGAAATGGGTCTTGGCTTTGTCCAGAGCTGCCAGGGCTTCCGCTCTTTTTCGCTCTTCGGCATAGGCCCGGGCATTGGCAATGGCACGGCCCGCATGGTTCGCAACCAACGTATAAAACGACTTATACTCCTCGTCTACTTGCCTGCGGGGGCTGAAGCCCGCCACCAACAGGGCATAGGGGAGTTCAGTGGCATCCTGGCCTACGCGCGTAACAGGCAACACTATGGCCTGCTGCAGCGGCTCCGGCCAGGCACCGGCAGTCAGTGTTCCAAAGCGCTCCTGCAAGTCTGTAATAATTTCGGCCTTACCCGTTGTCGCCACTTTTGCCAGCGGCCATGGCCAGTCTTTGGCAACATCAGTCAAGCTTAGCTGCTCAGGGCTTTCGCTATTGCCTGCTGTAAAACCGGTAACGCCTGCCAGTGTAGCTGTTTCACCCGTTTCATCGAGCAGGTAAACGAGCGCAAACGGCACATCCTCCGGGTTAGTGGCCAGGGAGTCTGTCATGGACTTGCAGGCAGCAGCTGGCTCCCAGGCGTGGGCGCTGTGTGCTGTCAGGTGACTTAGCATTGCGAGGCGGCGCTGGTTCACTACATCGGTGGTGGTTTCGATAGCGGTGGCATAGATGCCGCCCACTTCGCCGTGTTCGTTGTAAATAGGGCTGTGGGAGAAGGTGAAGTAGGCTTCCTCTATAAACCCGCTTCTGTTCGGCAACACCAGCTGGTCTTTGAAATAGGTTGTCTCGCCGGCTTTTACCTTGTCGAATATCGTGGTCAGAAACTCCCACATCTCGCTCCACCAGGGGTAAGCCGGCTCGCCGAGCGCGCCCGGGTGCTTCGTCTGCATGATGGTGGCATACCCGTCGTTGTAGAAGTGAATCAGCTCCGGCCCCCAATGAATCATCATCGGGATTTTAGAGGAGAGCATGATGCTGACAGCGGTACGCAGGCTCTGTGGCCATTTCTCTACTGGGCCAAGGGGGGTGTTGGCCCAGTTCAACTGTCTGATGCGGTCGCCCATTTCGCCGCCGCCCCTAAAGATTGTCTTTGTGTCTATACTTTCTGATTGCATCACTGATTCAGGCATCAAACCCCGTTTCTGAAAATGAGAGCCTTAATTTTACGGAATAGCCGTTGCACGTATGCCTATCAGTTTCAGTAGTTAATCCATAAAATTAAAAGAAATATAAGGTAAAGTAAAGTCTGCGGCCTGTTGTTTGGCTAAGTTTTGACGCAGTAGGCGCACCCGTTATACTTGCCTGGAGTACATGATGAATTTATGCGTATTTTTGAGACTGCATACACACGGGCTGCTGTCGCGACGGCAAAATGGCCCAGAAAGAAAAACGCGTGAACTTCGAAGAAATAAAAGACCTGCTGGTGCGGCTCTTCGGGCCGGAACTTATACTTGCCGAGAAGGCTGATAACCTGCAGCCCTACCTGCTGCTGCAGCCTGAGCGCCTGCCGGAGGTGTGCCTGGAGCTGCATGACAATGCGCAAACGTACTTCGACTACCTCTCCTGTGTTACCGGCATGGACAACGGACCAGAGGCTGGCACCATGGAGGTGATTTATACTTTATACTCTATTCCGCACGATCATCACCTGACGCTGAAGGTGCAGGTGCCGCGCAATACCACACCCGTGCAACCCATGCCGCGGGTGCCCACTGTCAGCCACATCTGGCGCACCGCCGACTGGCACGAGCGCGAGGTATTCGATATGTTCGGCATCAACTTTACAAATCACCCCGACATGCGCCGCATTCTCTGCGCCACCGACTGGGAAGGCCACCCGCTCCGCAAAGACTACAAGTTGCAGGACTACTACCACGGCATCAAAGTACCTTTTGATAAGCACAACGAACTGAACGGTTTCAGGGGAGAGCCATGGGAACTGCTCGGGCAGCCTACGCCATTCTCGGATAAGCGGGAGAAGCCGGAGTAGGGAGTGCCTGTTATACCTCTAAAAGCAAAGCGGCCACCGGTTATACTTCCGGTGGCCGCTTTGCTTTTACAATTATACTTATATGGGAATGGAATAGGCTACATCAGTTGTACTAGTACAGTTTATATCCCACAGCTACAGCAAACGGATTAACATAGCTGTTTCGCCAGTACCGGCCATCAACTATAACTCTTTTGATGTTATATACTGCCTCAACGCTATACTTCCTTTTGTATGTGTAGCCAGCACCCACTACCCATGACGAGCTAATGCTCTTATGATCAAAACCTGCGTTAACACTAATGTTATTTATCTCTATTGCGTTGGATGCATTGAGTAAATAGTTCAGGGAGAAAGCACCGTTCAGGAATATTTTTGAATCGTTATTCAGGTAAAAATATCGTCTGGCGCCAATTGGAACATATATGTGCCTATAGTTTACTTCCAGAACTGCTTCCCTCCCAAAAACTACCGCCTCATGGTCGTTTTTATAGTTTTGGAAGGTTGGATCAGCGAATAAAGCCCATTGGTTTTTGTTGAAAGGTAAAATTACCTCTGCCTCAACACCTAGGGAAGGCAGCACTTCCGGATCAAATGTTTTCACATAAGGCGATCCCGAGTGGTGCTCCATTTTCAGGGAAGTGTAAGTGGCGCCTGCTTTAACTCTGAAGGATATTTCAAACTCCTTTTTCTGCCGTCTTTGGGAGAAGTTGGTATAGGTAGCTCCAATGCATTCGTTATACTTTACGAAAAGTCTGGCAAGTTCTTTTTTTTCATACCCAATCTTGTTGAACTGCTCCGGAGTGAAAGAGGGACACTTTAAGGTGGTGTAAAGCTGCTGCCTGTAAGCGTTGTTTTCGCTGAATTTTGTGCCTTCAACTATGAACTTTTTATAAACCAGTTGCTCTATGGCAGAACTGTCTGTTTTATAGAAAAAGCGTTCGAAACCTGCCTGCCCCTGGTAAGTGTAAAGCGTTGCTTTGCCCTCTACCAATACCCTTAGAAAAAGTGTTTCCTGCTTGAATATAGGTTCTCTGGAGTGGCTTATATCTCTTAGGTTTTCGGAAGAGCGATCAACATTTACAGTGGCGCGCTGGTATTTGTGTACGGTGTTGAAAATTTCGAATTCCTGTACTGAGTCTACGGTGCCAAGTCGTGTTTCAGCGTTTTCAGAAAGCTTGTACACAAACTGCGTCAGGTTGGATAGCTTATCGGAATTTCGGATAAGGACTTCCATCCTTTTGCCTTCATTGTTGATAAGATACCCTTTATCGAAAGTAACCTGAGCGTAGGCACTGAAACTTAGAAAAGAGAGGAAAGCGAAAAGTATAAGTTTGTTCATGGGTAAGGGGCTAAAGGTAATAGATTAAGTGTTGAAGGTATTGTAAAGCTAAAGCTTCTATAGTCGAAGTTTGCTGGTTAAATACTGCATTGACCTTCCTTTATTTGATCTTTACTAGGGTTGTAGAAGTTGTCTCTGATATTATAGCCTATGAGGCTAATTTGGGCGATCGGCTGTAAACCACAAAAGTCTTTTAGCGAAGGATTTTCAGTTATGCGCATCTGTCCATCATCAACTTTACGCAACTTTGAGAGACCGCTGAGGTGCTTCAGGTTAATATTGCGGTGGATTGTTAGCTTGAGGCAGGTTTCCAGTTCCGAAAGGCCATTCAGGTCCTCTAGTTTATTGTTTCCTTCTAAAAAAAGAGATCTTACTTCTTTTAAATTGTGCAGACCATTCAATGTGGTAAGCTCACTGTTGCCGGTAAGAGCAAGATCAGTTGCCTTTGTTACTTTTGATAGGCCGCTAATATCTGTTAATGACGTATTAGACTGAATAATGAGACTTTTTACATCACCGCTTATATTAGCAAGCCCGTTTAGGTTGAGCAGCTTATCAGAACTTGAAATCATTATTCCGCCAGTGATACCCTTCACACCGCGAACACCGTCAATGTTCTCAAGCTGTGTGTTACCGTGTATATCCAAAGAAAAAAGTGCAACGTCTAGGCTTGCTAATCCATTTAAGTTTTTCAACACAGAGTTATTCAGCACGCGAACAGTACCACCTTCAGGTAGCCTTACTTTAGCCAATGCATCAATGTTGGTTAGTTTGGTTGCCGTTATCGTGAGGTCTCCGTAAATATATCTGAGACTCCCAAGGCTACTGACATCCGTTATATCATCACCACTCAGGATTAGTTCACCATTGATTTTGGCATAATTTGCTTTACCGATCGTTTCAAGTTCATCCTGGCTTTCTATGTGCAATGCTCCCTGATACATTTTCTCGGGCTGCGGTTTTGGACCAGTTTCGTCCTTACTACAAGAAATTACACTTAGCAGAAGAGGCAGAAATAGAAGAATAATTTTAAGTTTCATATTAAGTTTGGTTTGAAGGGAAGTAAGAAATGCTAATTGATATTAAATACAATTTATAAATAGTAGGGACTACTCCTGTTAAATACCTGCATCCAGCTGCAAATGGAATTAAGCTGACGAATGTACTGTATATAGATGATATTATATTATTTAGGTTTTATATGTATAAAAAAATAGCAGCTATACTTGCTAAAGCTATCGTGGCAGCAAATCCGAATAGAATTCCCCATTTCCCGAACTTTGCAGAAGATAACCTTCATCGAAAGTAACCTGAGCATAAGCGCCAAAGCTGAAAAATGAGAAGAAGGCGAAAAGGAAAAGTTTGTTCATAGGTAAGGGGCTGGAAATAATGGCTAAAGAATTAAGTAGTATTTGGATTGTACAAAATTTGATATATGAATGAAGGCTTCAAATATACTATATGTTATGTTCTTTATATAGCTATGATAAATTTTTATTTCTTAACCTGTTTCCTTCATCATTACATGCCAAGCCGTAACTAAAGCTGCATAATTCCCTCATTTTCCCGAACTTTGCCTTCATTCAAAATTCTTATTTCGTCATTCATACTTCCACCGTGGCCTCATCCATCTACAAAAACTACCTGCTGCAGTCAGAGCCGAACAAGTTTAGCCTGGATAACCTGAGGGCCGGTGAGATGATTGTGAACATGGGGCCGCAGCACCCGAGTACGCACGGCGTGCTGCGCCTGGAGGTGGTCACAGATGGGGAGATCATCCAGGACGTGGTGCCGCACGTGGGCTACCTGCACCGCTGTTTCGAGAAGCACGCCGAAAACATGGCCTACAAACAGACCATCCCCTATGTGGACCGCATGGATTACCTGGCTGCCATGAACTCCGAGCATGTGTGGTGTATGGGCGTGGAGAAGCTGCTGGGCATCACCGACCAAATTCCGAAGCGGGTGGAGTATATCCGGGTGCTGGTAACGGAGCTGAACCGCATTGCCTCGCACTTTGTAGCCATCGGCACCTATGCCATTGATATCGGTGCTTTCACGCCTTTCCTGTGGCTGCTGCGCGACAGGGAGCATATTCAGCGCCTGCTGGAGTGGGTGTGCGGCGCACGCATGCTGTACAACTACATCTGGGTAGGCGGCTTATACTATGATTTGCCAATAGGTTTCGAGGAGCGCTGCCGTGAGTTTATTGACTATCTGCAGCCAAAGCTCGACGAACTCGACACCATCCTGCTAAGCAACAAAATCTTTATCGACCGCACGGCCAACGTGGGTATACTTCCGCTGGATGTGGCGATCAACTACGCCTGCTCCGGCCCGATGCTGCGCGGCTCCGGCCTAAGGCACGACCTGCGCCGCGTAGACGGCTACAGCGTATACCCTGAGCTGGAGTTTGAGGTGCCGATTGGTCAGGGGCTGGCCGGCACCACCGGCGATTGCTGGGACCGCAACTATGTGCGTGCGCTGGAGTGCCGGGAGTCCATCAAAATTATCAGCCAATGCCTCGACCGCCTCACCACCGACTACAAGCGCACGCCCGACTTTGACCCTCAGGCCGCCTGTCCCAAGAAAATGCGCATGACCGGAAGCCAGGAACTATACTTCCGGGGCGAAACACCGCGCGGCGAACTGGGCTACTACTTCCGCACCACCGATCGCAGCGACGTGCCCTTCCGCGCCAAAGGCCGTGCCCCAAGCTTCGTAAACCTCTCGGTGCTGCACGAGATCAGCCGGGGCTGTATGGTAGCGGATCTGATCGCCATCGTGGGCTCTGTGGATATTGTGCTGGGAGAGCTGGATCGGTAATTCATACTTCGTAGGGACAGGTCGCGACCTGTCCGCGCGATGGCTGATAGATGAAACAGGAACGTTTAACGAAGCTATACCTGATTTTTCCAGTCCAGAAATACCGTAAATCATCATTCAGACGGATTGGTTCGGGAACGATTGGACAGGTCGCGACCTGTCCCTACTTAAAGTCTATTCAAATTTAACCTGCACGTACAATCTCTAACAAAAAAAGCCTGCTGATGTAGCAGGCTTTTCCTTTATCCTCTTTGCTCTTTCCAGAGTTGGTTGAATGATTTTTTAGGCACGTGTAGCGGTTCGCGGCGCTTGCTCCAGGTATCTTTCAGCACGCGCTTCAGCACGAAGTTCTTGATGCCCGCTGGCGCCAGGTTCAGTAGCGTGCGGCTCTTCATGGCTTTCAGCCAGAACTTCATTACGGTTGTTTCCTGGCTATCGGCCATGCCCTGGTCTACGCTCTGCTTGCGGTTGAGCAGCAGCAGGTTGTGGATGTTGATCTTGACCGGGCAAACCGAGGTGCAGGCACCGCAAAGGGAGCTGGCATAACTGAGGTGCTTGTTTTCGGCCATCCCACTCAGGTGTGGCGTGATGACTGACCCGATTGGGCCGCTGTAGGTGGTTTCGTACGTGTGGCCGCCGATGTTTTTGTACACCGGGCACACGTTCAGGCAGGCACCGCAGCGGATGCAGTTCAGGGCTTCGCGCTTTTCGGGCAGGGCCAGTAGTTCTGTGCGGCCGTTATCGAGCAGTATCACGTACATCTCCTCCGGGCCGTCCTTCTCCTTCGGTTGGCGCGGACCCGTAAAGATGGTGTTGTACACCGTCACGTTCTGCCCGGTGCCGCTGGTGCTAAGCAGGGGCCAGAAAAGGTCCAGGTCCATGACGGACGGAATCATTTTCTCGATTCCCACGATGGCGATGTGCGTCTTCGGGAAGGTGGTGGAGAGGCGTCCGTTTCCTTCGTTCTCCGTTACGGCCACGCCCCCGATGTCGGCGATCAAAAAGTTGCCGCCAGTTATGCCTACCTCGGCCGACGTATACTTCTCGCGCAGCAGCCTGCGAGCTACCCCTACCAGCTCCTCAGCGTTGTCGGTAGGAGGGATGCCCAGCTTGCGCACAAACAGGTCGGCAATGTCTTTCTTAGACATGTGCATGGCAGGCGTCACGATATGGTACGGCCGCTGCTCGGCCAGCTGCACAATGTACTCGCCCAAATCGGTTTCCACCGTCTCGATGCCGTTCTTCTCCAGGTAATCGTTCAGGTGAATCTCCTCAGTCGTCATCGACTTAGACTTCACGATGGAGCGGGCGCGCTTGCGCTTCATGATCTCCCCAATCTCCTTTAAAGCCTCCTGCGCGTCGCGGGCCCAGATTACCTTGCCCCCACGGGCGGTAAAGTTAGACTCGAACTCCATCAGGTACTTATCAAGGTTGTTGATGGTATTTGTCTTGATGAAAGAACCGCGCTCCCGGGCCAGTTCATGGTCAGAATATTGGGTAAGGCCACGCTGCACAGCGGCGTTATACTTGCCGATGTTGAATTTGATGGTGGCGCGGTGGCCCTGGTCGAATGATTTTGTCTCTGCGTCCAGCAGAAATTGCTTCAGTTTGCTCATACTTATCTCCCCTACGTTTTCCCGGGGCAAAGGCTGCTCTGCGACAGTATGCCCCTACAAAAGAAAAACACCCTTAAAGTTAGGGTGTTTTTCTTAATAAATTGTGAATTAGCGGCCTTGGGCGCTCATTCTATACTTGATAACTCTTTAACCTACGTTCTTATTGCCAACCAGTAACTCAGAACGCACCATTCAACGCTATTTCTTATTGCTGTCCACCACAATGCGGTTGTCGCGGTTAGCCAGTTCCCAAGTCACGTGGAACGCGAGGCGCGCTACCTTTTCGGCGCTCTCGAAGATGATTTTGTCTACCTCGTCGCTTGGCTTGTGGTAATCATCGTGCACCCCGTTAAAATAGAACACAATCGGAATGCCGTGCTTGGCGAAGTTGTAGTGGTCCGAGCGGTAGTAGAAACGGTTTGGGTCGTTCTCGTCGTTGAAAGTATAATCGAGCTTCAGGTTCACGTACTTCTCGTTCATCGCCTCGTTAATCTGGTGCAATTCTGAAGAAAGCTTGTCAGCACCGATCGAGTAGATGTAGTTGCTGTCGTTGGTCTTCTCGTGCTCATAGTCCATGCGGCCGATCATGTCGATGTTAACGTTGGCCACCGTGTTCGCGAGCGGGAAGATCGGGTTCTCCGAATAGTACTCAGAGCCCAGCAAGCCTTTTTCCTCAGCGGTAACCGTCATAAACAACACGCTGCGGCGCGGGCCATAACCGTCTTTCTTGGCCTGTGCAAATGCCTCGGCCAGTTCCAGCACAGCCACCGTGCCGGAGCCGTCGTCGTTCGCGCCGTTAAAGATTTTGTCACCTTCCAAAGCTTCTTCCACGCCTACGTGGTCATAGTGTGCGGTTACCACCACCACTTCGTCTTTCTTGTCAGAACCCTCAATGTAGCCCAGCACGTTTTCTGTTGGCAGCGGCTCAGATTTGCGCTCTGTCATAATCTTCACATCCTTGGCGGCGGTGAAGGTGGCGGCAACAGGCTTGCCTGCTGTGGCAACCTGCTTGTTATAGCCGATCAGTTTCTCGGTGGTAGTGCCCAGTAAAGATGCTCCCGCCACCGGCGAGATGAACATGGTGGCTGCGCTTGGGTTCTCGTTGCTGCTCTTCAGCCCGATAGACGGACGGTTGGCATAGGCCTTATAGCGCTGCGTGAGGCTGTTGAACTCGCCCGGGTTGGTGCCCGTCACGATCATTACCGCCTTTGCGCCGCGCTTGGTAGCCGCGTTGCGCTTAGAACGGTAGTCGTTGCCCCAGTCAGAAGCTTTATCGGTGCCGCTGATCAGGTAGTTTCCGTTCGGGCCTTTCGGCTCGCCGGCCAGTACCACGAGTACTTTCCCTTTTACATCCAGGTTGTTGTAGTCCGAGTACTTGGCGTCGTCAATACCGTAACCGGCAAAAACCACATCCACAGCCTGCTCTGTCTGGAAAGGGGAGCTGCCGAGCACAAAGAAATCCTGCATCATCAGGTACTTTTCCTTGCCCACTGTCATGTAGCCATCACCCCACTGGCTCTTCTCCAGGTCGAAGGTTTGGTAATAGGGGTTGGTGGTATTGCTTTGCACCGGTCCTGTCAGGCCATCCTCCCGAAACTCGCGGGAGATGTATTCTGCTGCCATTTTCTGGCCTTTCTCGCCGGTGTTGCGGCCTTCGTACTCATCCGAAGCGATGATGGTGAGGTGCTTTGACAGGTCTGCCGCCGTGATGGTGGCCGCATACGTAGGAGCCGCTTCGCTCAGTTTTGCCGCGTCGGTTATGGGGCCTTTGCTGGCGCTGGGCGTCTGGGCACAGCCATAGCCGAGGGCAGCCAGCAGCAAGCAAGCATAGAGATTATTTCTCATGGGTTAATTTGAGTAAGGTGTGGTTATGTATTGTTGCGTTTATTAGTGCAGGTTAGACGGACAAGGCAGCCGCAGGTTTAACAGGCGCTGCAAAAAGCCATGCTGTTTTACCTACTCTTTTACGATGAGCACGGTTGCATAAGCCGCCACGCCCTCTTTCTTGCCCACAAAGCCAAGCTGTTCGGTGGTGGTGGCTTTGATGGAGATATCCTCTTCCGGAATGCCCATTACCTCGGCCAAGCAGGTTTTCATGGTGGGGATGTGCGGGTTCACCTTTGGCTCCTGCAGGCACACGGTAGAGTCGATGTTGCCAATTTCGTAGCCCTCCTTAGCCAATAGCTGCACCACCTCTTTTAGCAATATCTTAGAGTCGATGCCTTTATACTTAGGGTCCTTATCGGAGAAGTGGAAGCCTATATCGCGCATGTTCGCGGCGCCGAGCAAGGCATCGCAAATCACGTGGATGAGCACATCGGCGTCGGAGTGGCCGAGCGCCCCGTGCGTGTGCGGTATTTTGATGCCGCCGAGCCAGAAATCAAGCCCTTCCTGCAGTTGGTGCACATCATAGCCGAAGCCGGTTCTTATCTTTAGTTTCATTTTGCTGTTTGTGTGATGGCCATACTTCTGCCGCCGGGGCAGAAGCACGAAAGGTAAAAATAGCCAATTAGGGGCTAAATTGATAATTGGAATGTCGCTTTTTGCTTTTCCTGCCCTTATACGGTTGCGGCACCTTCTGTTGCTGTGCAATGCGTGGCGATGGGTGATAATCCCTTTGGAGGGAACTGTCGTATCCACTTAATTAACGGCTCATGTCGGGCAAGAGCATCTTTTCGGCTGCGAAGTACTTACCGGAACCTACCCTTGCTTAGGCTGAAGCATAAATGCACCCCAAATTATCTTCCTGTTCCAACTTGTAAAAACATTCCATGGACCTAACTGAGCAACATCAGGTTGATACGAGCCGATCCCGGTGGGTGGGGGTACTGCTAGGGGTTGGCGTGATGGCCGCCGTAGATGAGATCATCTTTCACCAGCTCCTGGCCTGGCACCACTTCTACGACCAGTCCACGCCAGCCATCGGTTTGCTGACCGACGGTCTGTTGCATGCCGCAGAATTGGTGGCGATTGTGGCAGGCTTCTTTATGCTCTCCGACTTACACTACCGGCGCGCACTGGCCGCTAATTGGGCATGGGCCGGTTTCTTCCTGGGGCTGGGTGGGTTTCAGTTGTTCGATGGCATTGTAGACCACAAGGTGCTGCGCCTGCACCAGGTTCGGTATGGCGTGGAAGATATTCTGCCGTACGACATCGCCTGGAACTTGGCTGGAGTTATACTTCTGGCGATAGGAGCCTGGCTAACCTGGCGTGCCCGGTCTGCACAGCATCATACAGCAAACTAAGCGTTGTGGAGATGACAGGGCAGCACATGGACATGGGTTCCGCAAGTATGGCATCGTACCTGGTGCCGTGGCTGCTGGTGGCGGTGCTGTTGGGAGCTTACGTGTTTGCAGTGCTACAGCAGCAACGGGCCGGGAAGCAGTGGAGCCGCTGGCGTACGGCGAGTTTTATACTTGGGTGCAGCCTGTTAGTGATAGCCATGGCACCGGGGCTGGCGCAGTATGCGCACCACGATTTGCGCGGCCACATGGTGCAGCACCTGCTGGTGGGCATGCTGGCCCCGCTGGGTTTGGTCTTAGCCGCTCCTGTCACGCTGGCCCTGCGCACGCTGCCCGTTTCAGCCGCCCGAAGTATAACTGCCCTGCTTA
Organism: Pontibacter akesuensis; assembly: GCF_001611675.1. Taxonomy (NCBI): domain Bacteria; kingdom Pseudomonadati; phylum Bacteroidota; class Cytophagia; order Cytophagales; family Hymenobacteraceae; genus Pontibacter; species Pontibacter akesuensis. The sequence continues at coordinate 2,270,638 of NZ_CP014766.1, forward strand.
AGAGCCGCCCTGTGCATTGGCTGGGCCATCCTGTCCCGGCGCTGTTGCTGAACATCGGCGGCATGTACCTGCTTTACCTAACGCCGCTTTACACTCTAACCTTAACCAATCCTTTCCTGCATCACCTGGTGCACGCCCACTTTCTGCTGGCGGGTTGCCTGTTTGTGTGGGCCATCGCAGGCCCAGATTTCAATCCAAACCGCGCAGGAAAGTATACCCGGCTGGCGGTGCTGTTTGTAAGTATGGCGGCGCACGCGTACCTCAGCAAGTTCATGTACGCCTATGTCTGGCCCCGCAACACGCCGCACGACGTGGCGCAGATTCAGGAGGCAGCCCAGCTTATGTACTACGGAGGCGACTTTGCAGAACTGCTGCTCGTGATCGCTTTCTTTGCCTCCTGGTACCAGCGCCGGAATCCACATGCCTTTAAGCTGCAGCCAGTATAACTCTTTGGCTGGCTCTAAAACAAAAAACCAGCTACCCTTCGGCAGCTGGTTTTTTGCATTAGAATCTATTGAATGATACCCGTAGTTTAGGCGTTCACTTCCTCCAGCGTAGGATAGTCGATGTAACCTTCGGCACCGGGCGCATAGAACTTGCTGGTGTCGGGCTTCTGCAGCTCTGCATCCTGTGTAAAGCGCTCCGGCAGGTCGGGGTTGGCGATGAATGGCACGCCGTACGCTACCATGTCGGCGTCACCTGCCTCAATTACCTCGTTGCCTGATTCCTGCGTAAAGCCGCCGTTGATGATCAGGTTGCCTTTGTAGATCGGGCGGTAACGCTTGGCAATATTCAACTCAATGTGCGGCACATCCTTCACAGCCGGCGAAGCTTCCGTCAGGTGCAGGTAAGCCAGGCTATACTTGTTCAGCTGCTCAATTATATAGTCGTAGGTAGGGATGGTGTTCTCATCCACCGTAATACCAAAGCCGCCGTGCAGGCTCGGGTTCAGGCGCACGCCTACTTTCTCTGCCGGCACTACTTCTTTGATGGCATCCAACACCTCAAAAAGTATTTTGCTGCGGTTTTCTTTTGAACCACCGTACTCGTCAGTGCGGGTGTTGGCGGTAGTCACGAAGAACTGGTGGAGCAGGTAACCGTTTGAGGCATGCACCTCCACCCCGTCGAAGCCAGCTTCAATGGCGTTTTTGGCTGCGGTTTTAAAATCCTGCACAATCTGCTTGATCTCAGGTACTGCCAGTTCGCGTGGCGTAACCGTATCCTTAAAGCCCTGGGGCGTGAAAGACTTATCGTTCGGGTTGATGGCCGAAGGGCCCACCGGAAGTTCGCCGTTATGGAAATCGGGGTGCGACATACGCCCTACGTGCCACAACTGCAGGAAAATCTTTCCGCCTTCGTCGTGTACCGCCTCGGTTACTTTCTTCCAGCCTTCCACCTGCTCCTGAGTATAAATACCAGGCGTGTTAATGTAGCCAACAGCCTGTCTTGAAATAGGTGATCCCTCAGAAACGATCAGTCCGGCACCGGCGCGCTGGCGGTAGTAGGTTACCATCAGGTCGTTGGGCACACTGCCTTCGTTGTCGGCGCGGCTGCGTGTCATCGGAGCCATGATCACCCGGTTGTTCAGCTCCAGGTCGTGTAGTTTTATCGGTTGTAATAATGCTTGGTTTTCCATTTCAGTTATCAATTATCATTTATCAATTGTCAGAGGAATAGGTGCTAACAGCAAAACCATTCACTCATTCAAAATCCAGTTATTCAAAATTAGATTTAGTCCCAATCCGGGGCGAAGGAAGGGTTGATGAGGCGGTTATTTTGCTGCGTCAGCTTGTTTACCTGCTGCACCTCGTCCTGTGTCAGCTCAAAGTCGAAAATGTCGAAGTTAGATTTCATGTGCGATTCCTTGCCACTCTTTGGGATAGCCATTACGCCGTCCTGCTGTATGAGCCAGCGCAGCGTTACCTGTACTTCGCTTTTGCCATACTTGCCGCCGATGCTTTTCAGCGTCTCGTTACCCATCACCTGGCCTTGTGCAATCGGGCTATAGGCCGTCAGCGAAAGGTCGTGCTGGCGCAGGTAGTTGTAGAGTTTGTCCTGGTTCAGGAAAGGGTGGTATTCCACTTGGTTGGTGATGATGTTGGCACCTGTGGCCAGTACTTTATTTAACAGGGCAGTGGTGTGGTTACTCACGCCGATGTGTTTGGTATAGCCTTTTTCCTGCGCCTTTACCAGCTCGCCAATGTATTCTTCCACAGGAACATCCGAGTTTGGCCAGTGAATCAACAGCAGGTCTACGGCATCTACTTTCAGCTTCCTTAAGCTTTCCTCTACCGAAGGCAGAAACGTTTGCCTGCCCAGGTTAGAAGGCAGCACCTTCGTTGTCAGGAACACTTCCTCGCGGTTCACGGCTGATGCGTTAATGGCCTTGCCCACACCTTCTTCGTTCCCGTACATCTGGGCGGTGTCGATGTGGCGGTAGCCGGTTTCAAGGGCCGCCTGCACCATTTCGTTTGCTGTGGTATTATCCAGCTGGTACGTGCCGAAGCCCAACGCTGGTATGGTGGCTCCTTTTATAGTGATGTCTTTCATAGTATGGGTCTGCACATTATTTGTTTATACAAATATCAAAATAAAAAAAATCGCTAGCCGCGTAGTTTATCCAACAGGTTGCTGGCAAGAACAGCTTCCTCGGTTGTAAGGTTTTCAAAGCTGGCAAAAAGTTGTGGAAACTTTGCATCTACCTCCTGCAGTTTCTCTGTGCCTTTCTCCGTCAGGCGCACCTCGATCATGCGGCGGTTGCTCTGGCAGATATCACGGGTAACGTAGCCTTTCTCGATTAATTTGTCAATGAGGCGGGTCACATTGGAGTTGCGGTCTACCATGCGGTTCTGAATATCGCCGAAGCACACGGGGTTGGGGTGCTGGCCGCGCAGAATCGCCAGCACGTTGTGCTGCTGCAGCGTCAGGCCCAGCTCCTTAAAGAACGGCGTCATCTGCTGGTTCAGCCAGTTGTTTGTAAACAACAGGTTGGCCATCAAACGGCGGTAATCGTTCTTGAACTCCTTCTGGTGTATTTCGTCTTCTATTCGCATAGTTTAGCTTGTCCTACAAAGGTACGGATAATGTTTGTATATACAATATTTGTAGGTGTAAGGTTACAGATAGTGATTAGAAACAGGATTCTCTGTTCCTGCTGGAGCCCTGCCCGTGCGAAGTATACTTTATGCTAAAAAGCCAAAGCGCGGAGTTCGTGCTCCGCGCTTTGTGCCAGGTGTATGATTCTTCGTTTAAATACTGTTTTAGTCCCAGTAAGAAATCTGTGCCTGTTCCTGCCCATCGGCGGCGAGTACTACTCTCTTCTCCATGTTGTCCTTTTTCAGGTCAACCTGGTAGTAGCGGGTGCCAGCTTTATCCACTACCTCAGCATCATCGATGCGGTAGTCGGTATAATGCTGTGTGATGACTGTTTTTACCTCCTCTGGGAGTTCTGTGGCCGTGATATCATACTTGTGCATCAGCATTTCGCCCGATGCGGTAAACAAGGCGCTGTACTCGACAGTATTCATATCGAAATCCACTTCGTAATTGGCTTCCTTTTTCTCCCACTCAAAATTTATTGCGTTGGTAAATGTTTTTACCAAAGATGCCTTTACCTCGGCAGGTACTTTATCCGGGGCCAAGTCCTGGTCCTCTTTATCGCAGGCGAACAAAGTGCTGCTTGCAAGTAGAATGGCTAACATTGCTGGTTTCATGGTTCTGTTTTTTTGAAGTATGGTAAATAATTACACTTCAAAACTAGAACCCAAACCTGAAGTGAATCTGGAGTGCAGGCAGAAATAGCAGATATTCAAAAATAAAAAAGGAGGTCCTGTAGCGTTGGCCTCCTTTTTTTTGTGGAAAGTATAAAGTTAAGCTTCTACTTCTGCCAGCTTCTCTTTCTTCTCCGCCTTGTACAGCAGGGTAGAGCAGTTGGTGGGGCGCAGCACCTCTTTGGCGCAGCGCTGAATGTCGGCGGGCGTAACAGCCTGTACTTTCTCGCCTTCCTGGTTGATGAGGTTGGCATCGCCAAGCAGCTTGCTGTAGGCCAGGTTCATGGCGCGGTTCAGCAGCTCAATCTCCGAGAACACGATGCTTGTCTCGGCCTGGTTCTTTACCTTGTTCAGTTCTTCCTCGTCTACCAGCGTATCAATCAGCTCCTGCACAATCGCCTCGATGGCGGCATTCGCCTCCTCCAGGGCAACGCCCTCGTTCAGTTTGCCCTGTATGATTAAAAGGCCCGGTTCAATGTTGCCCGATACCGATGCCGCAATGGAGTTGAACAGCTTCTGGTCTTTTACCAGTCGCTCATACAAGCGGCTCGATTTGCCACGGCCAAGTATATCGCTGATCAGATCGACCGCGTGGTAATCCGGGTGCTGGCGGCCTGGCATGTGGTAGGCTTTGTAGATGGCGCTCAGCGGTACGTCAGATGTGATTTCCAACATGCGGGCCTCCGTTTGCTTTGGCTCCTTTTTGAGCTGGCGCTCATACTTCTCGCCGGCAGGTATGGGCCCAAACCACTTCTCCGTCAGCTCCTTTGCTTTGTCGAAGGGCACGTTGCCCGCCACCACAAGTATGGCATTGCTCGGTGAGTAGTGCTTCCGGAAAAAAGCCTTCACGATATCCATGGTGGCTTCCTCGATGTGCGAAATCTCCTTGCCGATGGTTGCCCATTTGTAGGCGTGCTCCTTGTAAGCCAGCGGCCGCAGTTTCAGCCATACATCGCCATAAGGCTGGTTCAGGTAATTCTGCTTAAACTCCTCTACCACCACCTTGCGCTGCACTTCCAGGCCGTTCTCGCTAAAGGCAAGCTCCAGCATGCGGTCAGACTCCAGCCAAAAACCAGTCTCCAGGTTCTGGGCCGGAAGCGACAGGTAGTAGTTGGTGATATCGGGGCTGGTGAAGGCGTTGTTCTCGCCGCCCACGCGCTGCAGCGGCTCGTCGTACACCGGCACGTTCTTGGACCCGCTGAACATCAGATGCTCAAACAAATGCGCAAAACCGGTGTGAGCCTCCTCTTCATCGCGCGAGCCTACATCATACAATATGTTCAGCACCGCCATCGGCGAAGTATGATCTTCATGCACAATCACGCGCAAGCCGTTATCTAAGGTAAATTCTCTGAATTCTATCATTGTTCTTTTTCTTTGGGTGGACACAAGACACAAGTATCAGGACACAAGACTTTTTAAATTCTGTTGCTGTAGCAACTTCAGTTCTGCCGCTATACTTGCAAGCCTTCCGGTATTTCTGTACTTTTTGCACACCAAGATTAAGTCTTGTGTCTTACGTCTTGATACTTATGTCTAATTAAGCAAAAGTATAAATTAGTGGCATAAGTTTCAGAAGGAACGCCATTAGTTTAACTTGCCAACATATAACAAGGTTTTCGGAAACAGATGAACTATAACCGCAAAGACTATACAGAAGAAGAACTGATCAGGCTATACCGCGCCCTGCTAAAGCCGCGCATGATTGAGGAGCGCATGCTGGTGCTCCTGCGCCAGGGCAAAGTGAGCAAGTGGTTCTCCGGCATCGGGCAGGAGGCCATTTCCGTAGGCTCGGCCCTTGCCTTGGATAAAGACGAATACATTCTGCCGCTGCACCGCAACCTAGGCGTGTTTACGAGCCGCGAGGTGCCGTTGGATCGCCTGTTCGCGCAGTTCCAGGGTAAAACGCACGGCTTCACCAAAGGGCGCGACCGCTCGTTCCACTTCGGCACAAACGAGCACCACATTGTGGGCATGATCTCGCACCTGGGGCCGCAACTGGCCGTGGCCGATGGCATTGCGCTGGCGGATCTGCTGGAGAAGAAGGAGAAGGTGACGCTGGTGTTCAGTGGCGATGGCGGGGCGAGTGAGGGAGATTTCCATGAGGCGCTGAACGTAGCGGCAGTATGGGGCTTGCCAGTTATTTTCATGATCGAGAACAACGGCTACGGCCTTTCCACGCCAAGCAACGAGCAGTTCAAGTTCAAGCATTTCATCGATAAAGGCCCGGCCTACGGCATCGACACGCTGCAGATAGACGGCAACAACATTCTGGAAGTATACGATACCGTGAGCCAGGCGGCAGCCAGCATCCGCAAGAACCCGCGCCCGATGCTGATCGAGGCCATCACCTTCCGGATGCGCGGCCATGAGGAAGCCAGCGGAACGAAGTACGTGCCGCAGGAGCTGTTCGAGAAGTGGGCAAAGAAAGACCCGGTAGAGAACTTTGAGCGCTACCTGCTCGACGACCTGGTGCTGACTCAGAAGGCGATGGAAAGTATAAAAGAGGAGCTGAAGGCCGAGATAGAGGAGGGACTGCAAAAAGCGTTCGCCGAACCGATGCCTGAGGTAAACCGGGAGCAGGAACTGGAGGATATGTACCAGCCTTTCGCGCAGGAAATCATTGCGCCGGCCTCTGACGCCAAAACAGAACGCCGTTTTGTGGACGCCGTTTCTGATGCCATGCGCCAAAGCCTGGAGCGCTACCCGAACCTGGTGCTGATGGGGCAGGACGTGGCCGAGTACGGCGGGGTGTTCAAGGCTTCGGAAGGCTTTGTGGATGCTTTCGGAAAAGACCGCATCCGCAATACGCCGCTTTGCGAGTCGGCCATACTTGGCATAGGCCTGGGCATGTCGGTGCGCGGCCAGAAAAGCATTGTAGAGATGCAGTTCGCCGACTTCGTGAGTGCCGGTTTCAGCCAAATTGTGAATAACCTGGCCAAGAGCCACTACCGCTGGGGCCAGAACGCCGATGTGGTGGTGCGCATGCCAACAGGTGCGGGCGCAGCAGCAGGTCCGTTCCACTCCCAAAGCAACGAAGCCTGGTTTTTCCACACGCCCGGTCTGAAAGTAGTATACCCGTCCTCTCCCTATGATGCCAAAGGCCTGCTAAATGCCGCCATTGAGGACCCGAACCCGGTGATGTACTTCGAGCACAAGCTGCTGTACCGCTCCGTTTCGCAGGAGATTCCGGACGATTACTATACCGTAGAAATTGGCAAGGCCAAAACAGTGGCCGAGGGCACAGACCTCACCATCATCACGTACGGCATGGGCGTGCACTGGGCCAAGCAACTGCAGCAAGAGCTAGAGGGCGCCAGCTTCGAGATACTGGACCTGCGCACTTTACTGCCCTGGGATAAGGAGGCCGTGCGGGCCGCCGTAGAGAAAACAGGCCGCGTGATCATACTTCATGAGGACACGATGACCGGCGGTATTGGTGGCGAGATAGCCGCCTGGATTAGCGAGCATTGCTTTGAACTGCTGGATGCCCCGGTAGCTCGTGTCGCCAGCCTGGATACAGCCGTGCCGTTTGCGCCACCGCTGGAGCAGGAGTTTTTGCCAAAGCAGCGCCTGCGCCAGAAGGCAGAGATGATGCTGAACTACTAAGGTTCTAACACAAAAGAGGCAGCCCTACCGCCGTAAAAGCCACGGTAGGGCTGCCTCTTTTGTGTTTAAGCTATTTAATATTAAGATATTAAAGTATATATTTGCTATATGCGTAAAATTCAAGCTCTTTTCCTGCTGCTGTCCTGCATGGTGCTTCTTTTCGGAACCAGTTGCCAGCGCCACGGCATGCCCTGCCCAAAACCCACCAGCAAGCGTACCGCCAAAATTCAGGGTGCCGATGGCCTTCAAGCCATACAGGTAAACATGGACAAGAACGGGCGGGTGAAGAAACGCAATTAGTCCTTATCAGAGAAACCACTTGTAACAGAATCAGTATAACAACGATGAAGAAAGTGTGTGGTATGCGGCGATATGTAAAAAAGGCCATCCTGTGTGGAGCAAACCTGTTCCTGTTTTCCCTGGTGGGAACGTTGCCAAGTTATGGGCAGGTGAATTACAAAGCCGAGGAAAAGCATGAGCAAAAGCTAAAGCAGTCGTTGAAGGACGCGGCCAAGGTAGATGCCGTCGCTTACAAAGACACGCACCTGAACCCCGATGCTTATACGTTCAAAAAAGGAGTGGCCGGCAGAAAACGCCTTCGCAACGAGGAGCGCGAGCGGTTGCGGTTTAACACAAACGGCGACCCGGTAAAAAAGATAAGCATCTTCAAGAAGAAGTATAAGCCCCGGGCCAAAAAGAAACGATCAAGCTAACGAAGAAAAAGGATCAGCGATATGAATTGGCATCCCCTAACAAGTGTAGAGCAGCTAAACGAAGTAATAGAAGAGTCGAAAAGCAAGCCGGTGGTGATTTTTAAGCACAGCACCTCCTGCTCCATCAGTGCCACCGCCAAAAGCCGCCTCGAGCGCAAGTGGGACGATGCTGACCTGGACGAGGTGAAGGCATACTACCTGGACCTGCTGAAGTTCCGGCCTGTTTCAAACGAGATTGCAGAAGTACTGGAGGTGCACCACGAGTCGCCGCAGCTGCTGCTGGTAAAAGACGGTGTATGCACCTACGAGGCATCACACCTCGGCATTAGCGTAGATGAATTGAAAAGCCAGGTAACGGCGTAGCAGGCTATACTTCTGCCACGCCGTTTTTTGCTTAGTATCGGAAATTAACCGTCTGCTTGGTATCCGGGTGCAGGCTTAAGGCCACCGGGCAGGTACGGGCAGCGTTCTCCAGCATCGCTTTCTCCTTGTCTGAGTATGATTTGCCGGCCGGCATGGTAAAGTCCACCACCACCTCGCCAATGCGGCGCGGATCGGCAGCCATGATTTTGGTAATCTCCACTTCCATACCCTCGATGTCTATGTCGCTGCGGTTGGCTACAATGCCCATAATGGTCATCATGCAGGAGCCGAGGGCGGCACTCACCAGGTCGGTAGGAGAGAAGGCCTCGCCTTTTCCGTTGTTATCCACCGGCGCATCGGTAATGATGCTGTTTCCGGAGGCAAGGTGCTGTGCTGTAGTGCGCAAGCCGCCGTTGTAAATGCTTTTTATTGTTGCCATACGTATAAAATCCATGAGTTTGAATTACACGTAAAGTTAAGTACTTTTATATAATCTGTAACTCACTGGCCTGTGATAAGAATCCTAACACTACTACTGGTAGCAGCCTTGTTGGCGGCTACGCCTGCTATGGCGCAGTACAACGAAGACGAGAGCTTCCGAAACGAGCTTAGCTACGGTATCAACTTCAACTCCAATGGGGGGCTCATTGGCGGCGCCTTCATACGCTCTTCCTACTTTGTAAACGAAAACAGGTACCAGTTCTTCGGGCTGGAGGCGGTGGAGGTGAAGCACCCCAAGGAGGAGCATTACATTGCCGCCCTCGGGGAACCGTTTGTGTATGGCAAGAAAAATTACCTGTTCGTCATCAGGCCGCACTACGGCCAGGAGCGGGTGCTCTTCCGCAAAGCCGCTGAGTCAGGCGTGCAGGTAAATGCCCTGGTTGCCGTAGGCCCGTCCATCGGCCTGCAAGTGCCCTACTACATCGACTATAACTTCGACGGCAACGGCACCGACGTTCGTACCGTGCCCTACGATGAGAACGTACACTCTATAGATTACATCCTGGGCAGCGACACCGTGTTCCGCGGTTTCGGCGAGTCCAAGATAAAACCCGGCGTGCATGGCAAGGCGGGCGTAAGTTTTGAGTATGGCCGCTACCGCGAAAGTATAGCGGGCATTGAGGTGGGCGTGGGTGTGGAGTACTTCCCCAGCAAACCGATCATCATTCCCCTTGCCGAGAACAACAACGTGTTCACCTCGGTTTACCTCAACCTCTACTACGGCAGCCGCAAGTAACCCCTGCCGAACATTTACCACCATCCATTTGTTACGAAAGCAGTTTGCCGCACCCACATTTTTGGTCTGTGGCTAAACTCTTAACCCATAACTTCCTATCTTTGCAACATGGATGAAATGATGACACTTCCGGTAATACAGCCTAATGCCAAGCCCGAGGGGCTTAACGCACTGGGCCAGCCCCGCAAGCCAAACTGGCTGCGTGTAAAACTGCCGGTTGGGAAGGAGTACGCCAAAGTAAGAAGCATTGTAGACGAATATAAGCTGCACACGATTTGCGAGAGCGGTAACTGCCCGAACATGGGTGAGTGCTGGGGCGCAGGTACAGCCACGTTCATGATCTTAGGTAATGTGTGTACCCGCAGCTGCTCTTTCTGCGCTGTGGCCACCGGCCGCCCCAACGAGTACGACGAAGACGAGCCGCGCCGTGTGGCGGAGGCCATACAACTAATGGGGGTGAAGCACGCCGTGCTAACGTCCGTTAACCGCGACGAGCTGAAAGACCGCGGTGCCGCCATCTGGCACGAAACGGTGAAGCAGGTGAAACTCCTGTCCCCGACCACTACCATCGAAACGCTGATCCCGGATGTGAAAGCCAACTGGGATGCGCTGATCACCATGATCTCTCCCGGACAGGAGGTGGTGTCGCATAACATGGAAACGGTGCAGGAGCTTTACCGCCGCGTGCGCCCGCAAGCTAAGTATGACCGCTCGCTGGAGCAGATCCGCCGCACCAAGGAGTATGGCAAGCGCACCAAAACCGGCATTATGCTAGGTTTAGGCGAGACAAAGGAGCAGGTGTACCAGGCCATGGATGATCTGGCGGCTAATGGCTGCGATATCCTGACGCTGGGCCAGTACCTGCAGCCAACCAAGATGCACCTGGAGGTGGCCGAGTTTATTCACCCCGATCTGTTTGACCACTACCGGGAGGAAGGACTGAACCGGGGCATCAAGTATGTGGAGTCCGGGCCGCTGGTGCGTTCTTCTTACCATGCCGAGCGCCACGTGAACGTATAAGTAATTCTGTTTTTAAAGTACCTGAAACCCCTGTTGCACATTGGCGCAACAGGGGTTTTTTAGTTGCACTGTTTTTTTAGGTTAGATTTTTTCTGCAGATTTAAAATTTATAAATGAAAATATACCGATACTTTTGACAATTACTTTTTAAAGTTTAATTTTATCGCAAGAATATAATAAAAAGCCTATGTAAGTGACTTTTACGCCTTTCCCCTACTTAAACCCTGTTTTTACAGGTAATTCCCCACTGGCAAACCCGCCCATTTCTAAATATACTCCTGCTGTATTCTTTGCTTGGAATAATTAATATTATTTCATATATAGTTAAAAATATAGATAACATTTTTACAATATATCAGTACAATCAATTGGATTACCATAGCATTCACAGCTATGAACACGCGCTTGATACTATATCCTTTTACACGTTATTTTATGATTAAAAATTTACTGTTGACCTTTCTGATTTTGATAGGCGGCTACACCCAAAGTATGGCTCAGGAAGATCCGACTGTTGAGGTGCTGGGCAGAGCGAGCAGTTTTGCCGTGCTATCGTCTACAACCGTAACCAACACGGGCACAACGGTGATCTATGGCAACCTGGGTACCCTGCCGGTAAATGCGCTGCAGGACAACGGCCTGCTGATTGTCTCTAAAAAAGAGATCGGAACGGTTACGGCTGCACAAGCCATGGAAGACGCCACAGGAGTCTATACTTCCATCGCGGCAAAATCAGTGGACTTTAGTCATCTCAGAATGCCCAGCGTGCTTTTGCCGGGGGTGCACCAGATTAACGGCGATGCCAACCTGAACGATGTACTGCAGGGTACCATCACGTTTGACGGCAGAGGAGATGTAAATGCCAAGTTTTACGTCATCGTAAAAGGAGACCTGAAGAACAGCTTGCCGGTTGGAGGCATTGCCAGCGTACGCGTGAACACAACGAATGGCGCAGAGGCAAAAAACATTTATTGGATTGTAGAGAACAACGTCAACCTGACGGGGGTGTCCCTGTTTGAAGGAAGCGTACTTGCCAAAGGAAACATTAACCTGGCTGAAGGGGTGTACCTGAACGGCAGGATCATTTCTTTGGAAGGTAGAATCAACCTCAATGCCAACCTGATTTACCTGCCGAATGTCATATACACGGATTTGAACGTCAAAAAGGAGGCAGAAGGAGGAAGCTATACTGTAGGTGCCAATATCAGGTATACAATAACTGTAACGAATGCCGGCCCTGGAACCGCTACCGGCGTGGTGATAACGGAGAACTTTCCGCAAGGGGGGCTGGAGTTTGTAACTTATACGACCGCAAAAGGCACATTCGGAATGGACGCGGATGGAAAGTACCGCTGGCATGTAGGTGACCTGCAGAACGGTGAGGTGGCCGTTATCACTGTTGTGTTCAAACTGCTAGTTGCGGGAGAAATAAACAACCAGGTAACAATAGATCCGAACCCGAACAACCCGGATCCGGAGCCTAACGACAACAACGACGAGGACCCTGTCGTGGTATGTGCTGTTCCTACGCTGGACATCACTCCAAGCACTTCCTACTGCGGCATCACTCCAACCGACATCACGTTCACAGTGACAGAAGTAGCAGGCGCCACATACGATTTCACGGTTTTGCCTACGGGTTGGAGCCTTGTGAGTCAAAGCAACAACACCGCCGTGATCAGAGTAGCGGCACCGGGCACACTGCAAGTGAAGGTAACCGATAGATGCAATACAGTCTATACGGTGACAGAGCAGTTGGTACTGCCCACAAAGCCGGCGCCTCCCACTATACAAGGCGCTGCCACCGTATGCGCAAACAGCACAGACAATACCTACACAGTTACAGGCTACGGTGCGGGAGTCACATACCTGTGGACGCCTGTAGGCGATGTTCGCATTGTAGGAGAGGCAACGGGTAGCTCCGTGCAGGTTAGTGCCGGTACAAACGGAGGTTCACTTACCCTGGTAGTAAGCAACAGCTGCCTTTCAAGTAATGTGGCTACAAAAGCAATTGGCATTACGGCCACGCCGGCCACACCGGCCAGCGTAACAGGCCAGGCCGTTGTTTGCGCCGGAACAACCCAAACCTATCGTACGGACGCAGTTGCCGGTGCCACCTCTTATACCTGGAACCTGCCTACAGGCTGGGCTGTAGTACCTGGTACACCAGCAAATGAGCGGGAGATACAGGTTACCGTTGGCTTTGCGGGTGGCAACATCTCAGTGGCTGCGAATGGCGTGTGCGAGAGCAGTGCAGCATCTGCACCCCTTAGCATCACCGTAAACAGCAAGCCGGCTAAACCGGTAATAGAAGGCGTAGCCAGCGCCTGTAACGGACAAACCATTACCCTTACCGCACGTGAAGTGGCGGGTATAACCGACTACGACTGGACAACGCCGGCAGGCTGGGCGGTCGTAAGTGGTGGCGACCACTTTAGGAGTGTAACCCTTCGGGTTGGCGCAGCAGCCGGTACCGTAACCCTTGCCGTGGTGAACGCATGTGGCACAGGCGATGAAATAGCCGAGGTAGCGGTAAGCCCGCTAGGCGGACCAGACGCACCAACAGTTAGTGGTACAACGGAAGTATGCGAGAACACCCAGGCCCTGACCTACAGTGTGGCGAGCCCTGTAGAGGACATAACCTATACCTGGGCCGTTACAGGCGGCATCAGCCTGGTGCAGGGAGCCAGCACGGGCACTTCTGTAAAGGTAAATGCCGGCACAACGGGTGGTACAATCACTGTCACAGCTTCTAACGGCTGCAGCAGCACGGCCAGCCAGCCGCTACAGGTAAACGTCTCTACACCGCCGGCTATACTTGGCCAGATCACAGACAACAGCAATGTGTGTGATGGACTGGTATACACGATCGATCCGGTACAGAGCGCCACCTCCTATGCCTGGAGGGTAACAGCTGGCTTCACCATTGTTTCCGGCCAGGGCACCAATACCATCACAGTGAAAGCGGATAATGCAACAGCCAGGTTCGGCACCGTTTCGGTAACAGCCATCAACGGGCCGTGCAGCAGCACTACAGCCGCTACGGCTCCAATGGATGCCTCCCTGGTGGAGGGACAACTGAACCTGCCGAAAGCTTTCAGCCCGAACGGCGATGGCAAGAACGACACGTGGTTCATAAGCAACCTCGAAAAATTCCCGGTAAACGAAGTAACCATCTTTAACCGATGGGGATCTGAGGTTTATAAGAAAACAGGCTACCAGAACGACTGGATGGGCAAAGGCTTGGAGCAAGGTACTTACTTCTATAAGGTAAGGGTAACGGTATGTGGCGGCATTGTGAAAGAGTTTACAGGCTACGTGACCTTGTTCCGCTAGGCACCAGCTTAAAAATAAGAATATCAGATGAAGATGAGAATATGTTACCTGCTGCTGGCGCTGTTGCTTACAACAGCCGCCAGCGCACAGCAAAACCCACAGTACTCGCAGTACATCTTTAACAGTATGGCCATTAATCCGGCTTATGCAGGAAGCAAGAATGTACTAAACCTGAACGCTTTCCACCGCTCGCAGTGGACGGGTATTGAGGGAGCCCCAACAACACAGTCGCTGCTGGTGGACGGAATACTGGCAAACCAGCGCCTGGGCTTGGGCCTGGGCCTCACACGCGATGAGATCGGCGCCCAGACAACCTCCAGTATCTATGCCAATTTTGCCGTAAAACTGCCCCTGAGCGAAAATGCCGTGATCAGTCTGGGATTAGCCCCGGGTGTAGTGCAGACAACGCTGGATGGCAGTAAGTTTGGTATTACTGAGGATCCCTCCATCCCAACGGGCAAGGAGACAGTTATAAAGCCCGATGTGAAGATCGGTGCTTACCTGCACACCAACCGCTTTTACGCCGGTGTTTCTGCGGCAGACCTGCTGCAGTTCGACGACATGCAGCAGGTGGAGCCGGAGCGCCACTACTATTTTACCACAGGCTACTTGTTCGATGTAACCCCGTTTGTCAAACTAAAGCCAAGTGTGCTGATTAAGGAGGATTTTAACGCACCAAGCAACGTGGACCTGAACGCCTTTGTGCTGCTGGGCGAGCGCCTGTGGCTGGGCAGCTCTTACCGCACCAGTTTAAACCTGTTCAACGAGCCGGAGACAGCGGATGTAACCAAGCGCACAGCCGTTGCCTTTATCGGTGAGGTGCAGGTACTGAAGCAGCTGCGCGTAGGCTACTCCTACGATAAAATGCTGAACGGTTACAGCAACCAAAGCACCCACGAGGTATCCGTAGGCTACTACTTCTTCCAGAAGAAAGAGACCAAAATGCTGACACCGCAGTACTTTTAATCTTAGCGTTAACACCCATGAAACTAAAATATACCCCCTTTTGCATTATAGCAGCCGCCGTGCTGGGCTTTGCGCCGCTGGCACAGGGTCAGTCCTCGTTGCGCAAAGCAAACAAACTGTACAACAACTTTGAGTATACGCTGGCACTGCAGGAGTACCAGGAGGCCATCCTGAAGCGCAAGCCGGAGCTGGAGACGGCAGAGCGCATTGCTACCTCCTACCGCCTGACACGCCAAACCGAGGCCGCCGAAAACTGGTATGGCAAAGTAGTGGCCATGACTGGGCGTAATCCGATTAACCTGTACTACTATGCCGAGGCGCTGCGTAGCAACGGCAAGTATAAAGAGGCCAATGAGCAGTACATGCAGTGGGCCGAAGAAATGCCTGAGCAGGCAGACCGCGCCCAGGCGCTGATGGAGGCTACGGACCAATCCATCCGGTGGATGAGCCAGCCCCCAGTGGCTGAGGTAACAGCGCTACCCGCCTTGAGCATGAATGGCTTTGCTGACTTTAGCCCTGCGGCTTACGGCGCAAACGGTGTTGTTTTCACATCAGATCGTGGCGTGAGTAAAGCAGGAAAGGGAGCAGAAGTATACGGATGGACAGGCCGCCCGTACCTGCAGCTCTTTGTGGCGCAGCAAAACGAGGCAGGCGACTGGGCAAAGCCAGAGGCACTGCAGGACGTGATAAACACTGATTACCACAATGCCACCGCGGCCGCTGCAAAAGACGGCAGCAAGTTATACTTTACCCGCACCAAGCAGGTGCCGGCACTCGGCAGCGTGAATGCCGACCCAACGAGCTGGGTAAAGAAGGATGACCAATCAGACATGGTGAACCGCCTGGAGATTTTCTCTGCCGAAAAGCAGGGAGGCTCCTGGAGCAACATACAGCCTTTTACCCATAATAAGGTAGAGGAATATTCGGTGGGGCATCCTGCCCTGTCGCCGGACGGGAAGGTGCTATACTTTGCGTCTGACATGCCTGGAGGAGCCGGTGAGACGGACATTTACTACAGCACCCTGCAGGCCGATGGCAGCTGGGGACAGCCGGTGAATGCCGGAACTGTGGTAAACACAGCCGGCCGTGAAAGCTTCCCTTATGTGGATGCGAACGGCAAGCTATACTTTGCTTCTGACGGGCACATAGGCATGGGGGGCATGGACATGTTCTCGGCCGAGGGCGAGACAGGGAAATGGCGTGCGGCCAAAAACCTGGGTTACCCGATCAACTCCCCAAAGAACGACTTTGGCCTGCTGTTCACCGAGCCGGGAACACGCGGCCTGCTGTCTTCTAACCGTGACTCGCAGAACGGTACCGAAGACATCTATGCATTCAATGTGCTGCAGAAGCCGGTTGTGCTGGCTATCACTACACTGGGACGCTTCCAGAACAACAAAAAGAAAACCGTGCAGGAGCCGCTTCCCGAAACGCGCGTACTGGCAGCCAGAAAAGCCACTACCGATTCAAGTGTTTTCATAACAGATGCAAATGCAAAGCACTTTATGGATGCACGCACTGGTAACACTTATGTATTTAAAGGTTCAAAAATAGGATTCCTGAACATGGAGTCTGGTGTAGCCATACCGGCTACGGCGCCGGATACAGTGCAGGTGGCGCTGATTTTTGATAAGAACGAGGTGGAGAAGGCCATTGTGCTGGACAACATTTACTACGACCTCGATAAGTGGGACATCCGTGCCGATGCGGCCAAAGAGCTGGACAAGCTAGCGACACTGTTGATGAACAACCCCTCTGTTAATATTGAGCTAAGTGCCCACACCGACAGCCGCGAGAGCCAGGAGTACAACCAGCAGCTCTCCGAGAAAAGGGCAAAGGCAGCCGTTGACTACCTGGTGACAAAAGGAATAGAGGCAGATCGCCTGACCTGGAAAGGCTACGGCAAAACAAGGCTGGTAAATAAGTGCGCAACCGGTGTGAACTGCCCCGAGGAGGAGCACCAGAAAAACCGCCGTACCGAATTCACTATCAAGAAGAATTAAATTTATTAGCTTTCATAGTTATAAAAGGCTCAGCAGTTACTGCCGGGCCTTTTTGCTTTTTATACTTAGTAGGAGTAAAAAATCACCAGATATCAACACTAATAGTTTAAACAAGCAGGACCCGTTGCTTCTACCCAACCGGCCCTGTTTGTTTAAGTTAAGTTTATACTAGTAAACGCTCACTTTCCTTTGTGCGCCACGCGGTATATAACGCCATTCGCATCATCGGCAATCAGCAAAGAGCCATCGTTGTGCATGGCCAGGCCCACTACGCGCCCAAAAACGGCTTTGTTGTTGTTCACTAAAAAACCGGTCATGAAATCATCTATTTTAGTCGGCTGCCCGTTCTCAAACCGCACACGCACTACTTTGTAGCCAGCGGGCTCGCTTCGGTTCCACGAGCCATGCAGGGTGAGGAAGGCATCTCCCCTGTAATCTGCCGGAAACTGGGACTTAGTATAGAAAAGAAAATCCATCGGGGCGCTGTGGGCATCGTATAGCATGGCCGGGAATTTTGTCTGCTTGGCGTACTCCTCCCAGCTCATTCCCTTTGGCGGCTCATCTGCCAGGTTCGGCTTTCCATTCTCAAATACATAAGGCCAGCCGTAGTTGCCGCCGTCCACGATCTTGTTTAGCTCCTCTTTCTGCGTTTCGTCCCCGAGCCAGTCAATGCCATGGTCAAAGCCCCAGAGCTCTTTCGTTTGCGGGTGCCAGTCAAAGCCGATGAAGTTGCGGAGGCCCCTGGCGTAGACGCGGCGACTGGAGCCATCTTGCTTCATCTGCACCAGGGTGGCGTTTTCTTCGTGCGTCTCCTCGCAGGCGTTGCAGGTGCTGCCCACCTGGATGTACAGCATGCCGTCGGGCCCGAACTCAAGCGTGCGGTCAGCATGCTGGCCAGCCTCGGGGAACCCAGTGGCAAGCTGCTTCAGTTCGCCCAGTGTGCCGTCCTGCTTTATATCAGCCGTGAAAATGTCATTCACGGTCATCAGGTAAGCTTTGCCGTTCCGGAGGGCTATGCCGTGCATGTCCTTCTTGGTAGCCACAACCTTTTGCTGGTCTGATTTTCCATCGTTGTTCGTGTCGCGGAGCATGGTCACAGTTCCCTTGTCGCGGTCGGTAACATAGACTGTGCCGTCGGTGTGCACCGCCAGCATTCGGGGCTTGTTCAGGTTATCAGCAAACTTAGAGACGGTAAAGCCTGCCGGTACTTTCAGTTGCCGCACGCGTTCGTCGGTGGCTGCTACCACAGTGGGTTTAAAAATATTCCCTTGGTAAGAGGCTGTGATCGGTGGTTTGGTGTCCTGCGCCCAAGCGCCCGAACAAAGCAGGGCCATGCTGAGGGCCAGCAGTGTAGTTTTTGTTTTCATAGAGGTTGTGTGTTAAGGATGCTGTTTATCTTTCTATATAACTGGTTCCGACTTTATTTGTTGTCAGGGCAAAGAAGCTGCTGCGGTATGCATACGCCCGCTTAAACCTTGCGCCTTTTTCCGCGTTCTGACAGTGATACTTATTTTTGCGCATGACCAAGATTAACTACCTCCTTATACTTTCCCTCTTTATTCTGATGGCACTTCCCTTTACCCTGCAGGCGCAGGAGCTGCGGGGGCGCGTGCTGAATGCCCAGACACAGCAGCCGTTACGGGGCGTAACCGTGAGTGTAGATGGAAAGGCTTTCACGTTGAGCGGCGAGACCGGCTACTTTGAGGCGGAGCTGACAAGCGTGAACGCACCGGTTATACTTTCCTATATTGGTTTTAAGACAGACACCGTGTACTGGAGCGAGGGGTATGATGGCTCGGTGATAGAGGTGTTGCTGCAACCTAAAGGTGCTGTGCTGCAGGAAGTGCAGGTGCAGGGCTACGAGACAAACCGGCCCTTGCTGCAAACGGCGGGCGCCATCAGTTTAATTGAGCGGGAGGTAATCACCCGTTTTGACGAAAGCTCCCTGGTGCGGGCCGTGAACACCGTGCCGGGCGTGCGCATGGAAGAGCGCGCTCCGGCCAGTTACCGCCTGTCCATCCGGGGAAGCAGCCTACGCTCGCCGTACGGTATCCGGAACGTAAAAGTATACTACGATGGTATCCCGTTTACCGAGGCCAACGGTACCACAGCGCTAAACTTGCTGGATGCCGGCAACATCGGCCGGATGGAAATCCTCAAAGGACCGACGGCAAGCATCTACGGCGCCGGAACCGGCGGCACCGTATTGCTGGAGCCGCGTCGTGCCGCTCCCGGCGAAGCCTCTTTGGAAGTAGGCGCCACGTTTGGCTCCTATGGTTTTCAGCGTCAAACGGCCACGGCCAGCATCGGCGCCGAAAACAGCAGCATTCTGGTGCAGTACACGCGGCAAACGTATGATGGCTATCGGCAGCAGTCGGCCATTGATCGCGACGTGCTGTTGATCAGCTCGCAGTTTACGCCCACCGACAAGCGCACCATCTCGGCAAACCTCATCTACTCCAACTTATACTATGAGTTGCCGGGCGGACTCACGCAGGAGCAGTATGCGCAGGACCCGCGGCAGGCACGGGGAGGGCAGTTCGGAAGTGTGGCACAAAATGCCTCTCTCGATTTGGAAGGTATCAACGTGGGGCTGAAGCAGGAGTACAGGTTCAGCGAGGACTTCCGGAATACCACATCGGTATATGGCCTGCATAAGTTCAAGGATAATCCCTTTAACACAGACTATGAGCGCAACGCAAACCAGGAATTTGGCGGCCGCACCAGCTTTGTGCTCGATGCCAGCCTGGGAAGTATAGCCACGGCCTTTACCCTGGGAGGGGAGTTTCAGCGGGGGTTTGAAGTGGCCCGCACCTACGACAACAACGGCGGCACGACCGGCAACCTGCGCACCGACGATGAAGTGGTCTCGAAGGCAGGTTTTCTGTTTGCTCAGGCCGAGTTTGAGTTACCTTCGGACATAATTGCCACGGCAGCGCTTAGCTTAAACGACACCCGGTATGAGATCACGCGCCTGCAGCAGGTGGCCTCCGGCAACTACATTTACAAACGCGATTTTGAGGCTGTGCTTTCCCCACGCGTGGCGCTACTAAAGCAACTGACAGATAAAATATCAATACACGCCAGCGTGAGTTCCGGCTTTTCGCCACCCACCGAGGAGGAAATCCTGACATCTGACGGGCAGCTGAACGAGGCGCTGGAGGCTGAGAAGGGCACCAACTATGAGGTAGGCGTTCGCGGGTTTATGCTGGCCGATAAGCTGAGCTTTGATGTGGTAGGTTTCTACTTCAACCTAAACGAAACGATTGTGAGCCGGCAGGATGTATCGAGTGTGGCGGTGTTCCGCAACGTGGGCAGCACCGATCAGAAAGGCCTTGAGACAAGTATAGGCTACACACTTCTCGACGAGCCGACGCAGCCGCTAAGCCTGCTGAAAGTATGGGGCAGCTACACGTACAGCCATTTCAGGTTTAAGGAATACCAGCAGAACGAAACAGATTACTCCGGTAACGACCTGACCGGCGTGGCGCCACATGCCGCCACCGCAGGCATTGACCTGACCACCCGTTTCGGTTTATACTTCAACCTGACGGCGAATTATGTGGATGAGATACCGCTGAACGATGAGAACACGGTGTATGCCGACAGCTACCTGGTGGCAGGCGCAAGGCTTGGGCTGAAGCGGCAATTGGGCGCGCACTTTGGGCTGGAGGTATTCGGCGGCGTAGATAACCTGACCGATGAAAAGTATAGCCTGGGCAATGACCTCAACGCTTTTGGCGGACGCTATTTCCAAGCAGCACCGGACCGAAACTACTACACCGGCCTGAGTCTGAAGTATACCTTGTAAGTTACCGGATAGCCGAAGGAACAGGCGGAAACTGCGACATGATGTTGGCCACCACGTAGCTGATGCGCGTATCATCGGCAGCAGTGGGATCCAGGCTGGCACGCGAGTAGCCGCGCCACAAAAGCTGGTTTGTCGTTGGGTCAATGATGTCTATCACCAGTGTGCCCGGGGCATAGCTCTGGATAGGTTGATAGCCGGGAAGGCCGTCCGTAGTGTAGCGGTAACGGTAGCCGTACCAGTAGCTGTAGCCATACCCGAACCCCTCCGGGAAAGTATAATCCTTTGTCTCCAACTGTTTGTTGTCTACCGCAATATCGTAGGCAACCAGGAGGCCGGGGTTGTTGATGTCCGGCCTAAGGCCCTCCTTTACCAATTCACTTGCCACCGACTCTTTTATGCGCTGGTCCAGCAACAGGCTGAACTGGGCACCGGCTCCACCGGCAACAGGCTGGGGTACCTCAGTTCTGTGCCAGTCAAAGGTCTGAAACTTTTTAAAATCGATGGCAGGGTTGTAGGTATATTCAGTTTCAGTGGCAATTCTGACGCAGCCGGAGAGGATGAAAAGTAAAGGCAGGAGTAGTAGGTAGAGGGGGCTTGTTTTCATAGTGATCCGGGTTTGGTTGGCTGTGGTAGTACCGTAACCGGGTATACGGATGATGTAAGACGGCAGATATCCAGGCAAATGCCTGCTGTGCTACCGAACCCGGTAAATCCTGCGCCTGGGCAGCGGCAGTTCCTGCTTTGTGTGCTGCGGGATTGAATCGCTTACGTAGTGCCTCAGGCTTTCCTGCCTAACGCGCGATAACTGCACCGAGTCAGGCTTTTCTGCCAGCAGGTTTCCACTGGCTTCCACACGAGAGCCTGCAGCATCTTCAGCGGAAAGCACAAAGCTCTTAACAGGTGCCTGCGCCCACAGTAACGGGGTTTGTAATAGTAAGACAGCGGAAAGAATTGCTGACATAACTACCTTCTGCATTGCTTAGGCTTGATTAAGTTAATTTCTCAAAGAGAGACAAATATACAACTTATAAATAGTACAGTTATTATATAGTTCGATTAATATTTTATTTGCTCTTGCAAAAGTTATATCCGTTTGCTTTGTGTGGCAGGAAAAGGTGCAAAGAGTATCGTGCGCTCCTGTTTAGATTTATTTCTGGGCAGCTCTGCCGGGCTTCCGGAGAAACTACGCTCCACTGTTTGGGCGCCTATACTTGTAGCTGTTGCTTACTGGCAAGTACAAAGGAAGGGCAAGTACAAACGAAGTATAAAACAAAGCGCCTGACCATTATGGCCAGGCGCTTTGCTATTCCTGAAAAGGGAAGTAGGTTATCCTACAGCTACCATTTCGTTGTTATTCTCGTTGTAGGCCTCTGTCGGTGCGCAAGAGCAAACCAGGTTACGGTCGCCGTACGCGCTGTCGATGCGGCTAACGGTTGGCCATACTTTGTTGTCGCGCAGGTAAGCCATCGGGAACACAGCTTTTTCACGGCTGTATGGTCTTTCCCAGTTCTCTGCCATCACCACTTTCAACGTATGCGGCGCATGCTTCAGCACGTTTTCCTTCTGGTCTGCTTTGCCTTCCTCAATCTCACGAATCTCCTCGCGGATAGAGATCATTACATCGCAGAATCTGTCCAGTTCTTCCTGTGCCTCTGACTCTGTTGGCTCTACCATCAGCGTGCCCGCTACCGGGAAAGATACTGTTGGCGCATGGAAGCCATAGTCCATCAAACGCTTGGCGATATCTTCTACTTCTACACCTGCCTTCTTGAAGCCACGGCAATCCAGGATCATTTCGTGGGCGCAACGTCCGTTGGCACCAACATACAATACCGGGTAGTGCTTCTCCAGTCTGGCTTTGATGTAGTTGGCATTCAGAATCGCTACTTTCGTTGCCTCTGTCAAGCCTTCACCGCCCATCATTGCAATGTAGGCATAGGAGATAGGCAGGATAGAAGCAGAACCCCAAGGCGCCGCCGAGATAGCATTGATCGCCTCATCACGTCCCAGATCAACCACCGCGTGGCCAGGTAGGAACGGCGCCAAATCTTTTACTACACCAATCGGGCCCATGCCAGGACCACCGCCACCGTGAGGAATGCAGAAGGTCTTGTGCAGGTTCAGGTGGCAAACGTCAGCACCAATGTGTGCCGGGGAAGTAAGACCAACCTGGGCGTTCATGTTGGCACCGTCCATATAAACACGGCCGCCGTTGTCATGTATGATCTGGCAGATCTCGATGATGCTTTCCTCATACACCCCGTGGGTAGATGGGTAGGTTACCATCAGGCAAGACAGCTCGTTCTTGTGCTGCTCAGCCTTCGCGCGCAGGTCAGCTACATCAATGTTGCCTTTCTCATCGCACTTCACGATCACCACTTTCATGCCGGCCATAACCGCAGAAGCCGGGTTAGTACCATGTGCAGAAGAAGGGATCAGGGCAATGTTACGGTGCTGGTCGCCACGTGACTCATGATAGGCACGAATCACCATCAGGCCCGCATACTCGCCTTGCGCACCAGAGTTCGGCTGCAGCGATACCGCATCAAAGCGTGTTACCTCACACAACCATGCCTCCAGATCAGCGAAGATCTGCTTATAACCCAATGTCTGATCAGCAGGGGCAAACGGGTGCAGCTGCCCAATCTCCGGCCATGTTACCGGAATCATCTCGGCCGTTGCATTTAGCTTCATGGTGCAGGAGCCCAGCGGAATCATCGAGTGAACAAGAGAAATGTCCTTGTTCTCCAGGTGCTTCATGTAGCGCAGCATCTCGTGCTCCGAGTGATGCTTGTTAAATACGTCCTGCTGCAGGTAATCGCTTTTACGGATCAGGCTATCAGCCCACGTAATCTCGGTTTCCTCGGGCAGTTCGTTTATACTTAATACATCAGCAGACTTGCCAGCCACTTTTGCGAATACCGCCAAAATGTCTTTTACATCCTGCAGTTCTGTGTTCTGGTTAAGCGAGATGCCGATGTTGGTGGTGTTGAAATAGCGGAAGTTGATGCCAGCGGCTTCTGCCTCGGTACGGATCGCCTGCTGCATGTCGGCACTTTCCACCGCCACATTCAGCGTATCGAAGTACTGCTCGTTCAGCTGCTCAAAGCCCAATGCTTTCAAGCCATTCTCCAGTTGCTGTGCCAGCGCGTGCGTGTTCAGTCCTATATACTTCAGGCGGCGCGGGCCATGGTACACGGCATACATCCCTGACATCACCGCCAGTAATACCTGAGCGGTACAGATGTTAGAAGTTGCTTTCTCACGGCGAATGTGCTGCTCACGCGTCTGCAGGGCCATGCGATATGCCTTGTCGCCGGCTGCGTCTACCGATATACCGATAATACGGCCTGGAATCACGCGCTTGAAAGCGTCTTTCGTAGCAAAGAAAGCGGCATGCGGTCCGCCAAAGCCCATCGGTACACCGAAACGCTGGGTGGTACCTACCACAACATCGGCACCCATCTCACCCGGAGGTGTTAATAAGGTAAGTGATAAGATATCTGCTGCAACGGCAACCAGCATGTCCTGCTCGTGTGCCTTTGCAATCAGGTCAGTATAATCAAACACGGAACCATCGGCAGCCGGGTACTGCAGCAGTGCGCCAAACAGCGTCTCGTCCTGCAGGTCGGCTGTGCGGTGGTCGCCGATTACCAGCTCGATGTTAAGCGGCGTGGCACGGGAAAGCAAAATGTCGATAGTCTGCGGCAGCACCTGCTCAGATACAAAGAAGCGGGTTGCGTTTTTGCGGGAGCCTTTACGCTGAGAGTAGAACATAGCCATGGCCTCGGAGGCGGCAGTGCCCTCATCCAACAAAGAGGCGTTGGCAATTTCCATCCCAGTCAAATCCATCACCATGGTCTGGTAATTGATCAGTGCCTCCAAACGGCCCTGAGCAATCTCAGCCTGGTAAGGCGTATAAGCGGTGTACCAGCCCGGGTTCTCCATAATATTACGAAGTATAACCGGTGGCACGATGGTGTCGTTGTAGCCAAGGCCAATGTACGACTTGTATACTTTGTTTTTCCTGGCGATCTCCCCGAACTGCTTCAGGAAGTCTTTCTCGGAAAGCGCTGCCGGAAGGTTGAGCGGCTTTTTGAGGCGAATGGCCGCAGGTACCGTCTCGTCGATCAGTTGATCCAGAGTGTCTACGCCGATAGTGCGTAGCATGTCCTGCATCTGCTCTTTGTCGGGGCCGTTGTGGCGCTCCTTGAATACATCCGCAGGTTTGGTTTTAAAAATCATAACGGTGATATATTAGTCTGGGATTTTGGGTTTTATACTTGTGGGGAGGGCCTGTAGGGGCTATTCCCGTCTTTTCTACAAAAGTAGTAATAGTTTATTATATTGAAGCATCAAAGCTAAATAGTTCCGGGTACGGCTTATGCCAAAGGCAAGGCATAACCAACTGAAGTATAAGCGGCACCGGCACCATTTGTTTAGTGGCTTAACATAAATACCAGCGTAACAATTCAACACCGATTCTACATGAGCAAACTAAAGATTGGCATCATCAAAGAAGGAAAAATACCTGTGGACAAACGGGTGCCACTCACGCCCAAAAAGTGCGTGGAGGCCCTGCAGGAGTTTCCGGAGATGGAGGTGGCAGTGCAGCCCAGCGACATCCGCTGCTTTACCGATGCGGAGTACCAGGAACTGGGCATCCCGTTGCAGCAGGATTTAACCGATTGCGATGTGCTGATGGGCGTGAAGGAGGTGCCGGTGGAGCAGCTCATTCCGAATAAAACCTACCTCTTCTTCTCCCATACGATAAAAGAGCAGCCGCAAAATGCGAAACTGCTCCGCGCCATACTAGACAAGAACATCACCCTGATAGATTATGAGCTGCTGAAGTCGAGTGATGGCCAGCGGGTGGTGGCTTTCGGGCGCTATGCTGGTATCGTAGGCGCTTATAACGGCATGCTGACCTACGGAAGGAAGCACGGGCTCTTCAACCTGAAGCCCGCCTACCTCTGCCACGAGATGGAAGACATGCAGGAGGAGTACTTTAAGGTGAAGCTGCCGCCGATAAAAATTGCCGTTACCGGTGGCGGGCGTGTGGCGGGCGGTGCCATGGAGGTGCTGGATAAGATGGAAATCCGGAAAGTAAGTGTGTTCGACTTTCTGTACAAGCAGTTCACCGAGCCCGTTTATGCCCAGCTGCACTCCGGCGACTACAACACGCGGCCAGATGTGGAAGTATGGGACTCGCCGGATTTCTACACCAACCCGCACTTATATAAGAGTACCTTCCGCAAGTTCACCCGTGTCACCGACCTGTTGCTGGCTTGCGCCTACTGGAACCCCAAAGCCCCAAAGCTGTTCACCGAGGAAGAAGCCAGGAATGCTGACTTCAGGATAGACACCATTGCTGATATTACCTGTGATGTGGGCGGCTCCATACCTGTCACCAAGCGCTCCACCACCATTACCGAACCCGCATTCGATTACAACCCCCAGACAGCAGCGCTGGAGCCGCCCTACTCCAGGCCTGATAACATCACGGTAATGGCTGTTGATAACCTTCCCTGCGAGTTGCCGCGCAATGCCTCCCGCGACTTCGGCCGCCACCTGATAGATAACGTGCTGCCACACTTTTTTAATAATGATGCAGAAGAAATGCTGGAGCGGGCAACCATCGCCAAAGGCGGAAAGTTAACTGAGCGCTACCGTTACCTGCAAGCCTACGCCGACAGTGCCGCTAATAATAAGGAGAGGCAGGAGGCGGTATAGTATAGTATAGTATAGTATAGTATAGTATAGTATAGTATAGTATAGTATAGTATAGTATAGTATAGTATAGTATAGTATAGTATAGTATAGTATAGTATAGTATAGTATAGTATAGTATAGTAGCAAATGATGCTGAGTGCAGTGCATTCTTATACTTAAATGAAAGAGCGGGAACAGTGAAGAAACACTGTTCCCGCTCTTTCATTTAAGTGTTGAAGGAAATATGGAATAGATAAATTTAAGTGAGAAGGCTCAAATTTCTTCACTTACCGGGAACAAACAACCCATGCGCCGCTGTTATTCCCAAGCGCCCGGGCCGCGGGCGGTTCCTTGGAAGATATTTCTATTGCTCGGAACTCCGGCTCCACGCTCCGCTGTTTACCCCTGGCGCCCGCTCTGGAGGCTGAAGAAAGGGGGGCGGAAAGAAAGTCTGAAACTTTTCCATCGGAGGGTCAGCCACTTAGGCCGAGGCAGGCGGAAAGTTGCGGGGAAGGGCTTGGAAAGCGGGAAACATTCCCTACTTTTGCATCCCGGTTCGGCAGGGACGGGGGCGGCTAACACAGGATCAACTATCCTGTGGCGCTGAAAAAAATAGCTGAAGGAGTTGCGTTGGATACGGGAAAGTTTCCTACCTTTGCAGCCCGCTTCAACCGGAGGCGCTCGGGTTCAGGCGCTGATTCAACAGCATCCGGAGCCGAAAAAAAGAAGTGAGAAACTTCTTGCTAAGTGGGAAAAGGTTCTTACCTTTGCATCCGCTTCGAGAGGGAGCGAAACAGGGAAGAGGGCAGCTCTTCCGGGAAACAAAAAGGGAGAAAAAAATAGTGCATCGGGTATTGCTAAAAGAAAAAAAGCTTTTACCTTTGCACCCCGCAAAAGAGCGAACGGCTCGGGCGGAAGATGAGTGACACGCACCGGTAGGGTGCGCTAGGGAAGACAACAGGTCCTCCGGAAGTTCTTTGAGAGATTGCTTGAGACAGAATAAAAAGAGAAAAAGGAAACGTTCCTCGTCCTTTAGGGGATGAGGTCGGGCCGGGGTCTGACAGACACATTTCTACTTTTAGGAGTAGATGAAAACTTTACAATGGAGAGTTTGATCCTGGCTCAGGATGAACGCTAGCGGCAGGCCTAATACATGCAAGTCGAACGGATCAGGTTCTTTCGGGAACCTGGTTAGTGGCGCACGGGTGCGTAACGCGTATGCAACCTACCTTCCACAGGGGGATAGCCCCGGGAAACCGGGATTAATACCGCATGACACCATGAATCGGCATCGGTTTATGGTCAAAGTTTCGGCGGTGGAAGATGGGCATGCGTGCCATTAGCTAGTTGGCGGGGTAGAGGCCCACCAAGGCTACGATGGCTAGGGGTTCTGAGAGGATGGTCCCCCACACTGGTACTGAGACACGGACCAGACTCCTACGGGAGGCAGCAGTAGGGAATATTGGGCAATGGCCGAGAGGCTGACCCAGCCATGCCGCGTGCAGGAAGAAGGCCTTCTGGGTTGTAAACTGCTTTTATCAGGGAAGAAAACGCCCCTGCGGGGGTAACTGACGGTACCTGATGAATAAGCACCGGCTAACTCCGTGCCAGCAGCCGCGGTAATACGGAGGGTGCAAGCGTTGTCCGGATTTATTGGGTTTAAAGGGTGCGTAGGCGGCCCGTTAAGTCAGCGGTGAAATCCCAGGGCTCAACCCTGGAACTGCCGTTGATACTGGCGGGCTTGAGTTCGGTGAAGGCGGGCGGAACTGGCGGTGTAGCGGTGAAATGCTTAGATACCGCCAAGAACCCCGATTGCGTAGGCAGCTCGCTGTGCCGAAACTGACGCTGAGGCACGAAAGCGTGGGGAGCGAACAGGATTAGATACCCTGGTAGTCCACGCCGTAAACGATGATTACTCGATGTTGGCGATACACTGTCAGCGTCCAAGCGAAAGCGTTAAGTAATCCACCTGGGGAGTACGCCCGCAAGGGTGAAACTCAAAGGAATTGACGGGGGCCCGCACAAGCGGTGGAGCATGTGGTTTAATTCGATGATACGCGAGGAACCTTACCTAGGCTAGAATGCGCGTGACGGTACCAGAGATGGTACTTCCCTTCGGGGCACAAAGCAAGGTGCTGCATGGCCGTCGTCAGCTCGTGCCGTGAGGTGTTGGGTTAAGTCCCGCAACGAGCGCAACCCCTATCTTCAGTTGCCAGCACGTGATGGTGGGGACTCTGGAGAGACTGCCTCCGCAAGGAGCGAGGAAGGCGGGGACGACGTCAGGTCATCATGGCCCTTACGCCTAGGGCTACACACGTGCTACAATGGCGCATACAGAGGGTAGCCAGCCAGCGATGGTGAGCCAATCCCAGAAAGTGCGTCTCAGTTCGGATCGGAGTCTGCAACTCGACTCCGTGAAGCCGGAATCGCTAGTAATCGCGTATCAGCAACGACGCGGTGAATACGTTCCCGGGCCTTGTACACACCGCCCGTCAAGCCATGGAAGTCAGGGAGACCTGAAGCCGGTGACCGTCAAAGGAGCCGTCTAGGGTAAAACTGGTAACTGGGGCTAAGTCGTAACAAGGTAGCCGTACCGGAAGGTGCGGCTGGATCACCTCCTTTCTAGGGAAGACCGCCGGCCCGGAAGTTTCCTTCTCCTTTTTTTGCTCTGTCTCTCGCATTCGATCAAAACCCATTTTATAGTGAGCGGGCACAGCGGCCCAAAAGCGGGCATGGAGCCCAACAAAGCGGGCTTGTAGCTCAGGTGGTTAGAGCGCTACACTGATAATGTAGAGGTCCGTGGTTCGAGTCCACGCAGGCCCACTCTATGACGATTACCTGGGGGATTAGCTCAGCTGGCTAGAGCGCCTGCTTTGCACGCAGGAGGTCAACGGTTCGACTCCGTTATTCTCCACACTTAAGTCTGGCCCTAGCGGCACGGCGACAGCACACAAGTAAAGACGGCAGGTTTTTACTTCCAATTTCAGGCAACAAGGTCTTATCATGATAAATGATAAATGGCAACTGTTAACTGGAAAGAAGTTCTTTGACATGATGGGAAAGAGAGAGAAGTAATAAAATATTGACTAGGCCCTAGTGATAGGGTCCTGGTGCGAAAGAGGCGGGCCGGTTGCCTTCGGGGGACCGGCCGATGACGCAGAGAAGGGCGCACGGGGGATGCCTAGGCTCTCAGAGGCGATGAAGGACGCGACAAGCTGCGATAAGCTGCGGGGATTGGCACATACAAGTTGATCCGCAGATTTCCGAATGGGGCAACCCACTGTGTTGAAGACACAGTACACCTTAGGGTGAGCGAACCCGGGGAACTGAAACATCTAAGTACCCGGAGGAAGAGAAAACAAGAGTGATTCCGCAAGTAGTGGCGAGCGAACGCGGAACAGCCCAAACCAGGCTTGTCACGGCAAGTCTGGGGTTGTAGGGCCGCGATGTGGGACCAAAGATTGAAGCATAACGTTCTGGGAAGAACGACCATAGGGGGTGATAGTCCCGTGTGCGTAAGCTCTTTGGCCCTAGCGGTACCCTGAGTAGGGCGGGACCGGAGAAATCCCGCCTGAATCCACCGGCACCATCCGGTAAGGCTAAATACTCCTGAGAGACCGATAGTGAACCAGTACCGTGAGGGAAAGGTGAAAAGCACCGTGAATAACGGGGTGAAACAGATCCTGAAACCGTGCGCTTACAAGCGGTCGGAGCCCATTAGTTGGGTGACGGCGTGCCTTTTGCATAATGAGCCTACGAGTTGCTCCTCCCTGGCAAGGTTAAGTGTCTTCGAGGCACGGAGCCGCAGCGAAAGCGAGTCTGAACAGGGCGCGCAGTCAGGGGGGGCAGACGCGAAACTTTGTGATCTACCCATGGGCAGGATGAAGGCTGGGTAAAACCAGTTGGAGGTCCGAACCAGTTTACGTTGAAAAGTATTTGGATGACCTGTGGGTAGGGGTGAAAGGCCAATCAAACTGAGAAATAGCTCGTACTCCCCGAAATGCCTTTAGGGGCAGCGTCGCGGTGGAGTCATGTGGAGGTAGAGCTACCGATAGGACTAGGGGGAGTCACATCCTACCGAATCCTGACGAACTCCGAATGCCACTTGACATACGCGGCAGTGAGGCCTGGGGTGCTAAGGTCCCGGGCCGAGAGGGAAAGAACCCAGACCGCCAGCTAAGGTCCCTAAATTCAGACTAAGTTGAACAAAGGAGGTCCACTTGCTTAGACAGCCAGGAGGTTGGCTTGGAAGCAGCCATTCCTTTAAAGAGTGCGTAACAGCTCACTGGTCGAGCGAGAGGGCATCGATAATAATCGGGCATCAAGTCTGATACCGAAGCTGCGGATTGCACTATGTGCACTGGTAGGGGAGCATTCCCTTCTGCGGTGAAGGCGTCCCGGCAAGGGGCGCTGGAGCGTAGGGAAAAGCAAATGTAGGCATAAGTAACGATAATGCGGGCGAGAAACCCGCACACCGAAAGACCAAGGTTTCCTGATCAACGCTAATCGGATCAGGGTTAGTCGGGTCCTAAGGGCGAGGCGAAAGCGCAGTTCGATGGACAACTGGTTAATATTCCAGTACCGGCACGCCATAGCGATGCGGTGACGGAGAAGTGAAAGGACGGCGCGCTGACGGAATAGCGCGTTTAAAGCCGTAGGTATTGGACCGGTCGTGAAGTACGCCGGACTAGCTGAAAGCTGAAAGTACTCCAACCCCTCGGGGGCGGAGATCGTCCCTAATCAGGCTCCCTAGAAAACCCGCTAAGCGTTTAAATGGCTTGCCGCCCGTACCGCAAACCGACACAGGTGGTCGAGGAGAGAATCCTAAGGTGCTCGAGTGAATCACGGCCAAGGAACTCGGCAAAATGGCCCTGTAACTTCGGGAGAAGGGGCGCTTCCTTGCAGCAATGCAAGAAGCCGCAGTGAAAAGGCCCAGGCGACTGTTTAACAAAAACACATGGCTTTGCGAAATCGAGAGATGAAGTATAAGGCCTGACACCTGCCCGGTGCCGGAAGGTTAAGAGGGGATGTCAGCCGCAAGGCGAAGCATTGAATCGAAGCCCCGGTAAACGGCGGCCGTAACTATAACGGTCCTAAGGTAGCGAAATTCCTTGTCGGGTAAGTTCCGACCTGCACGAATGGTGTAACGATCTGGGCGCTGTCTCAGCCGTGAGCTCGGTGAAATTGTAGTCTCGGTGAAGATGCCGAGTACCCGCAACGGGACGGAAAGACCCCATGAACCTTTACTATAGCTTAGCATTGACGCTGGGTAACTCATGTGTAGGATAGGTGGGAGGAGATGAAGCGGCGTCGCCAGGCGTCGTGGATCCGTCCTTGAAATACCACCCTTGAGTTGCTTGGCGCCTAACCTCACAGAGTGGGGGACCGTGCTTGGTGGGTAGTTTGACTGGGGTGGTCGCCTCCAAAACAGTAACGGAGGCTTTCAAAGGTTCCCTCAGCACGCTTGGTAACCGTGCGCAGAGCGCAATAGCAGAAGGGAGCTTGACTGTGAGGCCCACAAGCCGAGCAGGGCCGAAAGGCGGATATAGTGATCCGGTGGTTCCGCATGGAAGGGCCATCGCTCAAAGGATAAAAGGTACTCTGGGGATAACAGGCTGATCTCCCCCAAGAGCTCATATCGACGGGGAGGTTTGGCACCTCGATGTCGGCTCGTCACGTCCTGGGGCTGGAGAAGGTCCCAAGGGTTCGGCTGTTCGCCGATTAAAGTGGCACGCGAGCTGGGTTCAGAACGTCGTGAGACAGTTCGGTCCCTATCTGTTGTGGGCGTCGGAGATTTGAGGGGTTCTGGCCTTAGTACGAGAGGACCGGGCTGGACGAGCCTCTGGTGGACCTGTTGTGGCGCCAGCCGCAGCGCAGGGTAGCTACGCTCGGACGGGATAAGCGCTGAAAGCATCTAAGTGCGAAACCCGCCCCAAGATGAGATCTCCCTTAAGGGCCGTCAAAGACGATGACGTCGATAGGTGGCAGGTGTAAAGGTGGAAACACCAAAGCCGAGCCATACTAATTGCCCGAGCGCGTCCGGCCACGAAAAGGCCCGCCGCTTTTCGCCTCCCCTCTCTTTCCCAAATCATGTTAACAAGCATTAGCACGCATAACAGCCGTGCGACGATAATGGTGGCTATGGCCCCGGTGAGCACCTCTTCCCATCCCGAACAGAGAAGTTAAGCCCGGGCGCGCCGATGGTACTGGGGTCACACCCGGGAGAGTAGGTGGCCGCCAACCCCATACATCAGACGCCCCCCTTGCGCAAGCGAGGGGGGCGTTCTGCGTTCAAAGAATTCTGGAGGGAGGAAAGCTGTTCCGTGACCGTTCTGCTCTAAGCCTGTATGTTGCCTGCAGCATTGCCCGCTTGGGAACAGCGGCCGTACTTACCGGCTGTGCCAGGCTATATCTATATACATGGGGCCGTACCTACGCCCGACTTGCCTTGAAACCGAGACCCTCTGCCATACTTGCAAAACAGAAAAGCCCCCGCTACTAAAGCGGGGGCTTTTCTTTTTTATACAGTAGTTATCAACTTTCTAGCTGTTAATAAACTTAGGATTGATTAGGTTTTCTATCGAGAAGATTTCGTCCCATTTCTCCTGTGTGATGCTGTTTCGCTCCAGGACAACTATCTCATGAATAGATTTGCCCGTGATTAGTGCCTCTTTCGCGATAGAGGCAGATTCTTCATATCCAAGTATAGGATTCAGAGCGGTAACAATACCCACACTGTTCATTACCATGTTAAAGCAGATCTCTTCATTGGCCGTAATACCTTCGATGCATTTGTTCTTGAGCGTTCTGCAGGCATTCCCAAAGAAAGTAAGGGAGCTGAAAAGGCTGTATGCTATCACTGGTTCCATTACGTTCAACTGCAACTGACCGGCTTCAGCAGCCATCGTGACGGTCATATCACAGCCTATCACATAATAAGCCGTTTGATTAACCACCTCAGGTATCACCGGGTTTACTTTACCCGGCATAATAGAGGAGCCCGGTTGCATGCGCGGCAAGTTAATCTCGTTTATACCCGTACGCGGACCGGAAGATAAAAGCCGCAGGTCATTGCAAATCTTGGAGATCTTGATGGCAGAGCGCTTCATTACACCAGAAAGCTGCACATAAGCTCCTGTGTCGCAGGTAGCTTCTATCAGGTCTTCGGCCAGCACAACCGGAATGCCCGTAAGTTCGCGTAGGTGCTGCGTCACGATTTGAGGATACTCCTCAGGTGCGTTGATGGATGTACCAATGGCCGTGGCGCCCATGTTGATCTCTGATATCAGCAGCTTTGCCTCGTTCAGGCGCTGTATGTCTTCTTTTATGGTAGTGGAGAATCCGTGAAACTCATCACCCAGCGTCATCGGCACAGCATCCTGCAGCTGCGTGCGGCCCATTTTGAGCACGCGCTTGAACTCAATTCCTTTTTGGGCAAACGATTCTTGTAGTTCATCGAGGATTTCGACGAAATGCTCTATTTTGCGGTAAAGCGCCAGGCGGAATGCGGTAGGATAGGCGTCGTTAGTGGATTGTGAGAAGTTAACGTGGTTGTTTGGGTGAATGTAATCGTAATCACCTTTTTGGTGGCCTAGGAGTTCGAGTGCTAGGTTTGCGATTACTTCGTTCACGTTCATGTTCACAGAAGTGCCTGCGCCTCCCTGAATCATATCGGTTACAAACTGATCCATGTACTCGCCTGCGATAAGCTTGTCACAGGCAAGGCAGATAGCTTCCGCAATTTCTGGTGCAAGTACACCACAATCGCGGTTGGCCATGGCTGCTGCTTTTTTTACATAGCCAAAAGCTTGTATAAAGAGTGGCTCGCGCGAAATAGGAAGGCCGGTAATGTGGAAATTGTCCAGCGCACGGGCGGTTTGTATACCATAGTATAACTCGTTGGGAATTTGCATCTCTCCCAAAAAATCGTGTTCAGTTCTGAATTCCTTCATGGTGGTGGTTAGGGTGCTTAATGCTAACAAATCAATTGTTATTTCTCTATGCTTTTGATGACAGGCTCTGGTAGATTTATCTGAAGATCCCTGGCAGCGGCAAACATAATGTCGGTGGCGTACTGCTTGGTGCAGCGCAACTGGTTGTTCAGGCTGTACTCTGTGATAACTCCAGACGTAATGATAAGCCGGGAGGCAAACTCACCGTATTGCTCCACGATATGCTGTTGTATCTGCGACAGCTCTTCTTTGCGCTGTTCTGCCTCCGGTGTGCGGAGTGGGCGCTGCCAGCGGTTAGATAAGTAATCGTGACTTATGTTATTATCTCTGGCGCTTTGCTTGGCCTGCAGCATCGTCTCAACCAGTTTGTCCTCGTTGCGTGCGCGTTTCAATCCGCCATGGATGCCCTTGGTATGGTTAAGCCACTCGTGAATGTCTGTGTCGGGGTTGCTGGCAAGCTCTACAATGGCCTCGTTCGAAATCACGTAAGGCGCAGGCTTATTGAACTGCTGTCCCATCTCCTCCCTAAAGGCGAACAGTGCTTTCAGGATGTACTGCTGGTAAAGAGTTAACCGGTACGCGTTGCGAAGCTTCAGGTGCGGATTTTCAGGCTCGGAATATACTAAGGCCTCGAGCAGCCTGTTTTCCTCCTCAAGCCAGTGCATACGGTCCAGTGCCTCTATCTGCTCCACCAACTTGGCTTTTACACGGTGCAGGTAAATGACATCGATGGCGGCATAGCGCAGTTGGTCTTCTGTGAGTGGCCGCTTGTTCCAGTTGCTCGACTGCTGCGATTTGTCTACCTCAATGCCAAACTCTTCCTTCATTACAGTGGCAAGGGAGGAGCGTTCGTAATTAAGTATTTTTGCCGCCACGTCCGTGTCCATAACTCCCTTGATGTTACAGCCAAGTTTGTCGAGCAGCAGGATATCGTTGTTGGCGTGGTGTATAATTTTAGTTACCTGCGGGTCCTCCAGCAGCGCAAAGAGCGGCTGCAGGTCGGCAGTAGTAAGGGGGTCTATAACGTAGCAAGTGCCGCGCCCGTCAGTTATCTGTATCAGGCACAGGTTAAAGCCATAAGTAAATCGATTCTGGTCAAACTCAAGGTCCAGCGCCAATTCCTGGCTTTGGCTTAGGTGGGCAACGGCTTTCTGCAGTTCCTGATCACCCTCCACCAACTTTATCGTTACGCCATCGTGTTGAAGCGTTGCATTTTCCATTCCTAAAGTTAAAAAGGTTTACTGCATATATCCACCATCTCCATTCTTCTTTTTACAGGTATAAACGGCTTAGAAGGTTTAAATTGGCGCGCAAACAAAAAATCCCTGCCGTTAGGGGCAGGGATTTATACTTGTTAAATAATTCTTATTACTCAATTGGAGGCTGCTCTTCCTCAATATCATCAGCAACACCATCATTTACAGTGGTGTCCTCCAATACCGTCGTATCTTCAGTTTCCATATTCATTTCAGTTTCCATCTCGGATTCTACTCCTTCGACAGCCTCTGTCTCAGTAGTTGTATTTTCTTCGCCGCCACAAGCTGTGAAGGCAAAAAGTGCAAATGCTGCAAAAGCTAATTTCCAAGTCTTTTTCATAATCTTAATCAATTTGATTTTGTACTTATTTATACGATATCACTAAAAAAGTAACCCTTTCCGGTAATTGAATTTATACATTTTCGAGGTGAAGGGTTATTAATTGCTAGTAAATATGCTAAATTGGTGAGTAAAGTGGCTAAAGGAATGAAAAATTTTAAAGGGCATTTGTTGTGGATTTGTAGTTTTATTTGTATTTATTTGATGTAAGTATCAACCAAGCAAGTATAAGCTTATGAAAAGAATCTTACAAAGTATGAAATCATGTGCCCTGCTGATGGGAGCGGCACTCGTGCTGGCTTCGTGTGATAAGCAGGACGACCTGAAAACAGAAGTGCATTATGGTCCGGAAACAGTAATTGGCGAAGGGACAGTGCGGGCCTGGGTACAGACTGCGCCTAACAACAAGCCGGTGGCTATTGGACTGAGCATGTCCAAAAAAGTTATCGCGTCGCTGCCGAACGAGATGACGGAGTATAAACTTGACTTGCCTAAAGGGTTGGATATTGCACCATACGACCACGTGGTGCTGGACTGGAACCCGATGGGCCACCCGCCAATGAACTATGAGCACCCGCACTTCGATATGCACTTCTATATGATATCAGACGAAGAGCGCAAAGCCATACCTGGAGGGCCGCAGCAGCACACGGCTGCCTTTGCAGAAAGCTTTATGCCTCCATCGTATGTTTCGGCTGTGGATGCCGTACGGGAAATGGGTGTTCACTGGATCAATAAATTCTCCCCAGAGCTAAACGGGGAACACTTCACGCACACCTATATTATTGGGGTCAACCAGGAAAAGATCATTTTTTACGAGCCGATGATCACGCTGGCATACCTGCAGGGGCTGGACAAAGGGCAGAAGAACGTGTTGAAGGTAGAGCAGGCGCCAAAGGTGCAGCGCAATGGCTACCATCCGCTCTCTTACACGATCTACAACGATGCTGTGGAGGACGAGTTTGACGTTTCGCTGACAGAGCTGCAGTATAGAAAAGCAGAAAAGTCCGGTAAATAAAAAACAGAAAGGCCCTGCTGCACACACGCAACAGGGCCTTTTGTATTAGATAAAGTATAAAGCTTATTTCGCCGCGGCTGTATTCGACAGCATTTCCTCGCGCCGGGCTTTGAACTCAGTTCCCGGCTTCCATTCCGGATACTTCTCTGTGTTGGCTACTCTGTTGCCGACCCTGAAGAACAGCTGCAGGTCTTCCACTGCGCCTGCCAGGTTCCAGTCGTCACGCACTTCGTCTGTTGGTTTGTGGTAATCGTTGGCGGTGTAGTTCTCGTTCCACTTCTGCACATAGTCGGCCGGTTGGTTACGCGCTTTCACGCCTGACTCCGCATACAATGCCGGCACGCCCTGCTTGGCAAATTCAAAGTGGTCGGAGCGGTAGAAAGAGCCGTTCTCTGGAGTCTCCTCCGGTACAATATACCGGTTCTGCCTTTTTGCCTCTTCTGCCAGTACATCTTCCAGCGTAGTGTTGCCATAGCCAATCACCACCACGTCCTCTGTAGGGCCGTAGGCATTCAGCACATCCATGTTAATGTTGGCCACCGTCTTCTCTAGCGGGTAGAGCGGGTTGGTGGCGTAATACTTAGAGCCAAGCAGCCCTTTTTCCTCAGCCGTTACAGCCAGGAACAGGATGGAGCGCTTGGGCTTCGTTTCCATTTTGCTGAATGCCTCGGCTAGCTCCAGCAGCGCCGCAGTGCCCGTGGCATTGTCCAGGGCGCCGTTGTATACCTGGTCGCCCTGTAGCTTCGGGTCTTTGCCCAGGTGGTCCCAATGCGCCGTGTACACCACGTACTCATCCTTCAATTTCGGATCAGAGCCTTCTAGCTTCGCAATCACGTTCTGAGACTGTACCTCACGTAGTTTGTTCTTGATGTTGAAGCTGGCGGTTGCCTTCAGCGGCACGGGTTTAAAATCCTTTTGCCGTGCTGCCTGCTTTAGCTGGCTGAAGTCGCGACCAAGGGCGGTGAAAATCTCGCGGGCTTTGGGCTCGGTGATCCAGGCCTCTACCTTCGCGCGGTCCATGTGCTTGTTGGCTTTGCTGATGTCAATGCCTTCGCGGCTGTTGCTCCCCGAAATAACCTCGTACGGATATCCGGCAGGCCCGGTCTCGTGTATAATGATGGCAGCGGCAGCACCCTTCTCTGCGGCTATTTCATACTTGTAAGTCCAGCGGCCATAGTAGGTCATGGCTTTGCCGCCAAACATGGTGGTGTCGAGCTGTTGTGCGTTGTTAGGGTCAGGTATGGGCGGGTCGTTCACGAGCATCACAATCGTTTTACCCTTTACATCCAGCCCCTTGTAATCATCCCAGCCAAATTCCGGGGCTACAATGCCATATCCCACGAACACCATGTCCGAATTATCGATGTTCACCTCAGGTACATAGTGCTTGGACAAGGCTACGTAGTCGTTTGGAAAGTTAAGCGGTATCTTCTTGCCATTGGCCGTGATCGTGGCCGTAGGCGTAGGCGTATAGCCGAACATCGGCACTTTCTGTACAAAGCTGCCATCCGGGTTGCCGGGCTGCAGGCCCAGTGCCTTGAACTGGCGGGTGAGGTAAGCGACGGTAGAGTCTTCTCCGGCGGTACCTGGGGCGCGTCCTTCGAAGGCATCAGAGGCCAGCGTGGTGGTGTGGGCAAGCAGGTCTTCGGCGTTGATGCTCTGCAGTGCCGGTTGTAGGTTCGTACTGTCAGCGTTGGCTGTGGCGTTGGCGGCCTCGTCGTTCTCGCTTACCTGGCGGGAGTTTTCGTTGCAACCGACAGCCAGAAGCCCAAGCAGGCCCAGCAGCGGGATATTTTTTTTCATAAGGTTAAGTATAGGGTGGTTTTACCTTCAAGTTAAGGAAAAATTATACTTAATCCGGCGCAATTTGTTGCTACGCAGCCACCTGCCAGCTTGCCGGCACACCCTGGTGCAGTTCACGTATGACGGCTACAATGCTCTGGAGGCCCTGTTGCAGCTGGCATTCCCACACTACCACGCGCTGCCATCCGGCCTCGTTGTACAGGCGCTTATACTTTGCGTCGCGGGCCTGGTTCTGTTCGAACTTGTGTTGCCAGAAGGGGAGATTAGTTTTAGGAAGAGCGGGTTTGCAGTACGGGCAGCGGTGCCAGAAACAACCGTGCACAAACACGGCCAGCCGGCGGCCGGGGTAGCAGATGTCAGGTTTGCCGGGAGCTTTAAGCCAGTGCACGCGGTAGCCGCGCAGGCCTGCTCGCCACAATGCCTGCCGCAGTTTCAGCTCGGGTCTTGTGTTCTTGCTTTTGTTGCCCCGCATGTAGCGGCTTATTTTCTCCTGTGCCGTTAAAGGCTCCGGTGGCTTTTTATAGGTTTTGCTCTTCTTTTTTGCCAATGTACTACATGCTGGTACTTAAGTATAACACTGGTTTTGGCGGCTTAGTTTAAGATAAATAAAAGCCAGCATCAAAAGTTTTCATAACATGGAAAGGCTTGCGCGTTGTGTTGTATGCATGTCCGCAGATCAGATGCGGTAGTAAATGCGGTTCATGGTGTTGTTGTATGGATCGTAACCGGGGCGCTTTTTTGTGAACCTGTTGTCGAGGAGTTGCGTCTGGCGCATCTGTTTCAGGTCGAAGCAGTGCCAGCCTTCGGCCGCCTTGCCGTCTTTGCTGATAAGCCAGGCGCAGAGGCAGTCTTCGTTCTGGTGGGTGTGGCCCAGCAGGTGCGGCTCCACTACATGCTTTTCGTCCTTGTAGTGAAACTGAACCAGCAGCCTGGCCCCGATGGCTTTGGAAAGTTCTTCCAGCAGATAGCTATACATACCTATTACTAGTTTGAGTGTGTTCTCTGTCTGGCGTTGCTGCGCAGCTACTCATCTCCCGAACCCAGCTATGGTGTG
Source organism: Pontibacter akesuensis (assembly GCF_001611675.1). NCBI lineage: Bacteria > Pseudomonadati > Bacteroidota > Cytophagia > Cytophagales > Hymenobacteraceae > Pontibacter > Pontibacter akesuensis. The sequence continues at coordinate 2,310,601 of NZ_CP014766.1, forward strand.
ACAGCTGTTCCCATGCTTAAAAGTAAAGACACACAAGTTGTTATAACAGGAAATTAAGTAGGGAAAAGTAACATTAGTATAGCAGTTGCAACATTGATTGGATTGCGGTTTAAGACAAGTATAGGATGATAACTCTGATGAAAAAGGTGTGCTAACACATTGAAAGTAACATCAACGGATAAGAAAATAAAGTAATAGAATGGGAGCCGTTCTTTGCTGGAAACAACTTTTAAAGCCATTCCGCAAGTATAGCCCTACATGCAGTACCAACCACAGACAGATGAGGCCACCGGAAAGTGGGTGCTGGTATCGGCCACCACGGCGTCGGCTATGGCTTTTATAGATGGTTCTGCGCTGAACGTGGTGCTGCCCTCCCTCCAGCGTGACTTGGGTGCCACTGCCACGGACCTGCTTTGGATACTGAATGCTTACCTGCTTTTCCTGGCTTCGCTCACGCTGCTTGGCGGCACGCTCGGCGACCGGCTGGGGCGGAAAAAAGTATTTATGTGGGGCATCGGCCTTTTCATGCTTGCCTCACTGGGTTGTGGGTTGGCGCCGTCTCCTGCGCTGCTAATCCTGGCGCGGGCGGTGCAGGGCGTGGGCGGTGCCCTGATGGTGCCGGGCAGCCTGGCGATCATCTCCTCTTATTTTAAAAAGGAAGAGCGGGGGCAGGCTATCGGCACCTGGTCGGCAGTGACCACCATGGTCACGATGGTAGGCCCGGCCTTAGGCGGCTTTCTGGCAGATCTGGGCTGGTGGCGCGCCGTATTCTTCCTGAACCTGCCGCTCGGCCTGTTGGCTTTGCTGGCGTTATACTTCAAAGTGCCGGAGAGCCGCAGTAGCACAGGCGGAAAACCCATGGATTGGCTCGGGGCGCTGCTGGCCATACTTGGTCTGGCAGGCATTACGTACGGCTTTATCTCGATGCCTGAGTTGGGCTTCCGAAGTATAGCCGTGGCCGGTACACTGGTAGTTGGTGCGTTAGCGCTGCTGCTGTTTGTGTGGGTGGAGGCTAAAAGCAACCAACCCATGGTGCCGCTGCAACTGTTCCGAAATTCCACCTTTAGTGGTGCCAACCTGCTCACGCTGCTGCTGTACGGCGCGCTTAACGTGGGGCTGTTTATATTGGTCCTAAACCTGGTGCAGGTGCAGCAGTACAGCCAGTTGCAGGCGGGACTGGCCACGCTGCCCTTCGCTTTGCTCCTGATGCTATGCTCCCGCAGGGTGGGCAAACTGGCCGGTACCTATGGGCCGCGCTGGTTCCTGATAGTGGGGCCGGCATTGGTAGCCGTCGGATTTGTGCTGCTGGGGCAGGTGGAGCAGGCAGCCGGCTTTGCGAACTACTGGCATACGTACCTGCCGGGCGTGCTGGTGTTTGGGGCGGGCATGGCGTTAACGGTGGCACCGCTCACCACTGCGGTGATGGGTGCCGTGGAAGACGCCCTGGCTGGTACGGCTTCTGGCGTGAACAACGCGGTAAGCCGTACGGCGGGGGTGCTAAGTATAGCCGTGGTAGGAGCCATGGCCGTGGCTACGTTTGGGCAGGAGCTGCAGGCAAGTATGGCAAGTATAAATCTGGGTGCTCCGGCAACACAGGAAATCCTGGCGCAGGCAGATCAGTTGGGAGGGGCTACTGTGCCGGAGCAGGTACAGGGAGCGCAGCGGGTACAGGTGCAGCAAGTGTTGGATGCAGCCTTTTTGGAGGCCTATACTTTGGTGATGCACATCTGTGCCGCGCTTGCTTTGCTTGCTGCAGTAGCAGCCTTTTTCCTCGTTTCCCCACAGGAGCGCCAGCTTTGAAGTGTAAAACCACTTTCCATCAATCTGAAAAGGGTCAGGCAGTGGCCTTTACTAAATGTATCGTGTTTCTAGTCTTGCCACAGGTTCCGCTTAGCAGTTAACCGACCTGAAACAGGCAGGTTGCTGCGGCTTTTCATGCTTGCTGCTCTTGCATAGTGCGCTTAGTATCAATATTGTGGACACGGATGGGGTGATGCCAGGATTCAGTTATACAGTTTTGCTGCCCCACGTGATCGCATTAACAGGCAGATACTAAGAAGATTAAGCGCCCTTGGAAACTTTATACAACCGAAGCAGCAAAAACAGGGTATTTACTAGAACATTAGTCTTGATAATGAGTTGTATTTGCTTATGCGAATGTGTGAAATTTGATTTTTCAATAATACTTCTAACTTTGTCTTTCACACACGCAGTAGTTTTAAATTATGGATAAATATACGTACATCGCCAACGCGCACGGCGATTATATAGATGGTCTGTACAAGGACTATCAGCAAAACCCAGAGTCAGTAGACGCTGGCTGGCGCAAATTCTTTGAAGGTTTTGATTTTGCTTCCGCCTATGGCGAGAACGGACACAACGGTGAAGCCGTTGCTATCGCTGCTCCGGCTCCAACTGCAGCTCCTGCGAAAGGAACTGTGGCAGAAGGCGAGTCGGAGAAAGAGGTGGCCGTGCGCAACCTCATCCACGCGTACCGCACACGCGGCCACCTGCGCGCGCTCACGAACCCGGTACGTGCCCGCAAAGACCGCAAAGCGCGTCTTGATCTGGCTGATTTCGGATTGACGGAAGCTGACCTGGACACCGTGTTCAACGTGGGAGAAGTGATCGGCATCGGCCCGGCCACTTTGCGCGACATTGAGGCTGCCCTGAAAAAAATCTATTCAGGCGCCATCGGCTTTGAGTACATGTACATCCGCGACGCGGAGGTGCTGGAGTGGTTCAAAGAGAAAGTGGAGAAAGACTCGCTTAACTTCAACCCATCACTCGATTTCAAGAAGCGCATCCTTTCCAAACTAAACGAGGCAGTGGTGTTTGAGAACTTCCTGCACACGAAGTTTTTGGGCCAGAAGCGTTTCTCACTGGAAGGTGGCGAAACAACCATCCCCGCCCTGGATGCCATCATCGACAAAGGCTCTGAACTGGGCGTTGAAGAAGTAGTGATCGGTATGGCGCACCGTGGCCGCCTGAACGTGCTGGCCAACATCATGGGCAAAACCTATGAGCAGATCTTCACGGAGTTTGAAGGCACCGCTGTTCCGGATTTGACTATGGGTGACGGTGACGTGAAGTACCACATGGGCTTCTCGTCTGAAGTAATCACCCCATCCGGCAACAAAGTGAACCTGAAACTGGCGCCGAACCCATCGCACCTGGAGGCGGTGAACCCGGTAGTAGAAGGCTTTGTACGTGCCAAAATAGACACGCTTTATAACAAGGATGCAGACAAGATCCTTCCGATCCTGATTCACGGTGATGCCGCCGTGGCAGGCCAGGGCATTGTGTACGAAGTGACGCAGATGGCGAACCTGGAAGGCTACAACACCGGTGGTACCATCCACTTTGTGATTAACAACCAGGTAGGTTTCACAACCGATTTTGAAGATGCCCGCTCCTCTATCTACAGCACAGACGTTGCCAAGGTAATTGATGCGCCGGTGTTGCACGTGAACGGGGATGACCCGGAGGCGGTGGTGTTTGCCATGCGCTTTGCCATGGAATACCGCCAGAAGGTGAACAACGACATCTTTATCGACATGGTGTGCTACCGCCGCCATGGCCACAACGAGTCAGACGAGCCGAAGTTCACGCAGCCACAGCTGTACAACCTCATCTCGAAGCACGCCAACCCACGCGAAGTATACAACAAGCAGTTGATTGCAAGCGGTGCGATTGAAGCAGACTTGGCTAAGAGCATGGACAAGGAGTTCCGCAAAATGCTGCAGGACCGCTTGGACATGGTGAAGCAGAAGCCGCTGCCTTACAACTACCAGCAGATGGAGAAAGAGTGGCAGGAACTGCGCCGTTCCGAGCCAGAGGATTTTAATCAATCGCCGGAAACAGGTATCTCTGCTGAGGCGGTAGAAGCCGTAGGAAAGGCACTGACCGAATTGCCACAGGGCTTTAAGCCACTCAAGCAGATCGAAAAGCTGATTAAGGAGCGCAAGGAAATGTTCTTCGAGACCAAGCAACTGAACTGGGCAGCCGGCGAATTGCTGGCTTACGGCTCTATTTTGCTGGATGGCCGAATTGTGCGTTTCTCCGGTCAGGATGTGCAGCGCGGTACTTTCTCACATCGCCACGCGGTGTTGCACGATGCCGTTACCAGCGCGCCTTACAACAACCTGAACTATATTCGTGAGGGCCAGGGTTCTTTCGAGATCTACAACTCGCTGCTGTCGGAGTATGGCGTGCTAGGTTTTGAGTTTGGCTATTCCATGGCGAACCCGAACGCACTCGTGATCTGGGAAGCCCAGTTCGGTGACTTTGCCAACGGTGCCCAGGTAATGATCGATCAGTTTATCACAGCCACAGAATCAAAGTGGCAGCGCATGAACGGTCTGGTGATGCTGTTGCCGCACGGCTACGAAGGCCAGGGACCGGAGCACTCGAATGCCCGCCCGGAGCGCTTCCTGCAGCTAGCTGCCGAGAACAACATCTTCGTGACAAGTATAACCACACCGGCTAACCTGTTCCACTTCATGCGTCGCCAGTTGGCGCTGCCGTTCCGCAAGCCGGCTATCAACATGTCGCCTAAGTCGTTGCTGCGCCACCCGCTGGTGTCTTCTCCGGTAGCCGACTTTACATCGGGAGGCTTTAAAGAAGTTATAGGTGATGACTACGCCACGGCTAAGTCTGTGAAGAAAGTGTTGCTGTGCTCTGGCAAAGTATACTTTGATTTACTGGAAGAGCAGCAGAACAGCAAGCGCAAGGACGTGGCACTTATCCGTCTGGAGCAGATGGCGCCATTCCCGAAAGTGCAGTTGGAGGCTGAGCTTGCCAAGTATAAAGACGCGAAGATTTACTGGGTACAGGAAGAGCCTGAGAATATGGGCGGCTGGACGTACATCCTGCGCCTGATGCGCAAGCAGATCGAGGACGTGGTGGCCCGTAAAGCCAGTGCCTCGCCTGCCACAGGTTACAACAAGGTACACGTAAAAGAGCAGCAGGAACTGGTGCAAAGAGCATTCGCCATCTAATGAATAATTTAAAATGAGTAATGACTAATTAAGTAGATTAGTCATTACTCATTCATAATTCTTAATTCGTAATTCATAATTGAATAATATATGAGCTTAGAAGTAAAAGTGCCTACCGTAGGTGAATCGATCACTGAGGTAACTATAGCCCAGTGGCTTAAGAAAGACGGTGACCGTGTGGAGATGGATGAGGTGATTGCTGAGCTGGAATCTGACAAAGCCACATTCGAACTGCCAGCTGAAGGCGCAGGCATTTTACGTATTGTAGCACAAGAAGGCGATACCATCGAAATCGGTGCTGTGATCTGCAGAATCGATCAGGATGGTGTTTCGGCATCTGCTCCTGCGGCGGCCCCTGCTGCCCAGGCGTCACAGCCAGCCGCGCAAGCAGCTGCTCCTGCCGAGGCGGCATCGCAGCCAGCCGCAGTAGCAGCCGGTGAGCCAGTAGAAATGAAAGTGCCGACTGTTGGTGAATCCATCACAGAAGTAACGATCGCCAGTTGGCTGAAAAATGACGGCGACCATGTGGAAATGGACGAAGTAATCGCTGAGCTGGAGTCTGATAAAGCTACTTTTGAGCTGCCGGCTGAAGCTGCCGGTACACTGCAGATTGTAGCTCAGCAAGGCGATACGGTAGAGATTGGTGGGCTGCTTTGCAAGATCGTTCCGGGTGCAGGCGCTGCCAATGCACAGGCGCAGGCCAACGCCAAGCAGGATGCCGCTACACAAAAAGTAGCGCAGCCAGCGGCACAAGCTGCCGCCGCTACAGGGTATGGCAACCAGACGTATGCTTCTGGTACACCATCGCCGGCTGCCGGTAAAATACTTACAGAAAAAGGCATCAACGCTGCCGACGTGCAGGGCACAGGCCGCGACGGACGCATCACCAAAGAAGATGCGCAAAATGCACAGCAGGCTGCCGCTAAACCGGCTGCTGCCCCTGCTCCGAAGCAGGAAGCTACTGCCGCCGCAGCGGCTCCGGCTGCCGCAGGAGAGCGCAACCAACGCCGTGAGAAAATGAGCTCGCTGCGCAAAACCGTTGCCCGTCGCCTGGTGCAGGTGAAGAATGATACGGCCATGCTGACTACCTTTAACGAGGTGGATATGAAGCCGATTATGGACATCCGCAGCAAGTACAAGGAGCAGTTTAAGGAGAAGCACGAGGTAGGCTTGGGCTTCATGTCGTTCTTTACAAAAGCGTGTACAGTTGCCTTGAAGGAGTGGCCTGCGGTAAACGCGCAGATTGATGGCAATGACATGATCTTTAATGATTTCGTGGATGTGTCCATCGCTGTTTCCTCACCAAAAGGCCTGGTCGTGCCGGTTATTCGCAACGCGGAAAGCCTGACACTGGATGGCATTGAGAAAGAGGTTATTCGTTTAGCGAAAAAAGCGCGCGACGGCAAATTGTCTATCGAGGAGATGACAGGCGGTACCTTCACCATCACCAACGGTGGTGTGTTCGGTTCCATGATGTCTACTCCGATCATCAACGCGCCGCAGTCGGCTATACTTGGTATGCACAACATCGTGCAGCGCCCGGTTGCTATAGACGGTAAAGTGGAGATCAGACCAATGATGTACCTGGCCCTGTCTTACGATCACCGCATTATCGACGGCCGTGAGTCGGTTAGCTTCCTGGTGCGCGTGAAGGAACTGCTCGAAGATCCGATGAGATTGCTGTTAGGGGTATAGTAAATAGAAATAAAGGAGGGGTTAGCTAAAAAGCTTGCTCCTCCTTTTTTTGATTGTCCCCTTGGGGGGGCTTTAGGGGGGGCTGCGAACGTAAAACATCCCCCTACCCCCTTCAAAGGGGGACTTCCCCAACCCCTGCCCCTCCTTGGAGGGGCAGGGGTTGGTCTAACGTTCAAAGAGAAAACAATACAAAACGAGAGGGAACTCTCCTTAAAGTATAAAAAGAATGAAATACGATGTAACCGTAATCGGTTCTGGACCTGGTGGCTACGTGGCAGCGATTCGTTGTGCGCAGCTGGGCCTGAAAACCGCTATTATTGAGAAGTATAATGTACTGGGCGGTACGTGCCTGAACGTGGGCTGTATCCCGTCTAAAGCGCTGTTGGATTCGTCCGAGCATTTCCACAATGCGGCCCATGCCTTCAAAGACCATGGCATTGAGTTGGAGAACCTTCAGGTGAATCTGCAGCAGATGATTCAGCGCAAAGCAGGAGTGGTGAAGTCGAACAACGACGGCATTGCGTACCTGATGAAAAAGAACAAGATCGACACCTACTACGGCCTGGGCTCTTTCGTGAGCAAGAACACGATTAAGGTAACAGACGCAGAAGGGAAAGAGCAGCAGATCGAAACAGACAAAACGATTATCGCGACAGGCTCCAAGCCAACATCGCTGCCGTTTCTGCCTGTGGATAAGCAGCGCATCATCACGTCTACAGAGGCGTTGACGCTGACAGAAGTGCCAAAGAACATGATCATCATCGGTGGTGGCGTGATCGGGCTGGAACTTGGTTCTGTGTATGCACGCCTGGGTTCTAAAGTGCAGGTGGTGGAGTACATGGATTCCATCATCCCAACCATGGACCGTGCACTGGGCAAAGAGCTGCAGCGCATCCTGAAGAAGACGCTTGGGTTCGAGTTCTTCTTCAACCACAAAGTAACCGGCGCTACCAACGAGGGCGAAACGGTGAAAGTAACGGCCGAGAACCCGAAAGGAGAGGCGGTAACGTTTGAGGGCGACTACGTGCTTGTTTCTGTGGGCCGTAAACCGTACACCGAAGGCCTGGGCCTGGAGAACGCCGGGGTGCAGTTGGGTGACCGGGGCATGATTGCCGTGAACGATCACCTGGAGACTAATGTGCCGGGTATTTATGCCATTGGCGACGTAGTGCGTGGCGCGATGCTAGCACACAAAGCCGAGGAAGAAGGCGTGCTGGTGGCCGAGCAGATTGTGGGGCAGAAGCCGCACATCAACTACAACCTGATTCCGGGCGTGGTGTATACCTGGCCCGAGGTGGCGAGCGTTGGTTTTAGCGAAGAGCAGCTGAAGGAGCAGGGTCGTGCCTATAAGTCAGGCTCATTCCCGTTCAAAGCATCTGGCCGCGCCAAAGCATCCGGCGATACAGACGGTTTCGTGAAAGTACTGGCTGATAAGGAAACGGATGAGATCATCGGCGTGCACATGATTGGCCCGCGTATTGCCGACCTTATTGCCGAGGCAGTGACAGCCATGGAGTTCCGTGCCTCTGCCGAGGATGTGGCCCGCATGAGCCATGCACACCCGACTTATGCCGAAGCTATGAAGGAAGCGTGCCTGGCAGCGACGGAGAACCGTGCGTTGCACATCTAAGCAAAATCTTTCTCAAGTATAGAATGGCAGCGCCACCTCATTTGAGGTGGCGCTGTTTGTGTTTTAAGGCTTGTACTCTGGGATAAGTAGCTATAAGCTGACCAGACGCTCGCAGGAGCTGCGCACGCTGCGAGGTCTTCCGACAAGTATACTTAGTGCTCTTCAAATATAATTTTTAAAGCTAGCAAGTGCCATTAGAAACTGTGTTGAAATCTTCTTACGAATCATTTCTAATTCATAATTTATAATTTGGCCCAGCACTAGTCCTGCTTACGGAAATAAATGTCGTTGCTGATGCTTTCCAGGTTAATTTTGGAGCCGCCGCCGTTCACGTTCCCTTTTAGCTCATATCCCACCATGGGTGCATCTTTTCTGCCATTCGGAAATTCCATTCCCAAATCAGAGTATACCTCACCGGTGATGGTCTCCAGCAAAACTGTGGCTCCTTTCTTTTCGGACCAGTTCATGTCTACAAAGCCGCTGATGGATTTGGCGTGCACCGGACCAGTAAGGCCCCGTAGCTCGATATTGCCGTTAATGGTTTCCACGGTCAGGTCCGCATCACGAGGCACGAAAATCTCATAGTTGATCTTGGTGCAGGTGTAGCTGTGGTCCCCGTTGTCTCCGTTGATCTGCATGCTGTAGTTCCCCCGACTTCCCGGGCAGTCTTCAGCTTTGCCTTTCTTTATCAGCTCTTCGTCCAGGTCAACTTTTGCCCGGGCGCTCGTGTTGTCTGATTTGAAATCGAGGGTCAGCGCGTCGTTCAGTTTGCCGCCGTTTATCTCGTAGTCAATTTTGATGGAGGCTTCTTTTTTATCCCAGGCAGTTATCTTGATGTTGTCACCAAAGGTAAGCTTTAGGTCGATTTTTTTGTTCGCCGGCACCGCCAGCACCTTCTCCACTGTTTTAGTCTGGGCCAGTAAGCTTGTGGTAAATGCAAACCACACTAAGCTTAAAACGAATACTTTTTTCATAGTCCTTTAGATTATAGTTTTTGAATTACTTGCTCTTGCGGATAAACATATCCCCCGTAATGGTATACAAACTCACTTCTGCTCCACCACCGTTCGTAGTGGCTTCGATGGTGTCACCTCCGGCCACGCGGGGCAAGCCGTTCTTCGTGTTGCCCGCCCGGTTCATATCGAAGTCAGAGTAGACCTCTCCTTGTAGCGTCTTCAGTTTAAAGCTGGCTTTGGTGCTTGCCGGAAGCGAAATATCCACAGTGCCTGCCACCGAAGAAATGGCGGTGGGCTTACTCTGGTTAAGACCGGAGAATTTTGCAACGATATCCCCGGCCGTTGTATTGGCGATAACGGGACCCGTTACATTGGTGAGCGTGGCGTTGGAGTTGTTCAGCTTTAGCTCAATCTCCCCGTTCATGTCCGCCATGGTTATGTCATTACCGGTCCAGTTCGTCTCCGCATACACCACGGCAGCGTTCTTTGGAATTCGGATAATGTAGTTGCCACTCTGGCGGGAGGCTTTGCTGATCCTGATTGTGTTGTTCTCCTTTGTTACAGCCAGTCCGAAGCCCGTGTTATCTTCCAATTGGTTATACATTGGTTTAAGTCCTTTGGCGCGTTCTGGCGGAGCATCTTGGCCATCGCCTTCTATAATCACCTCATCGCCGTTGTATCCCACTATCTGCACGCCGCTGTTGAACATCGACAGGATAACACGGCTGTCTTTGTTATTGGCCAGCTTCACTTTATGCGTGAGCGGCTTGTTCTGTGCCGCCGCATCATCCTGTTGTAAAGCTACTTCGTTTGTTGCTGTCTCTGAGCCATGGGCCCATGCCAAGCTGCTAGTGTGCGGGGATGCCGCTACTGCGCCCATGCTTTTTCCGGTGAGCATCAGACATACCGATGCCATTAACATTATTTTTTTCATGTTTCTATTTTATACTTAATGTCAGAATTTGATTTTATATAAGAATGCCGATGCCTTCCTGGGCTTTGTTCTTTACAATGGGTAAGAGGTCTTCTTTCTCGGCCAGCTTCCTGAACTGCTCCACAGCCTTTTTCTCCTTTAGCTGCACCAGCATGTCTATCAGCGTGATCTGCATCAGCGGGTCTGTTTGTTTCGGCAGCGACTTGATCAGGGCATTCCGTACCTGCTCGCTTTCCTTGAACTTGAAGAGTGCCTCGCTGGCGGCAAGGCGCACATTCACGTTCGGATCGCTGTTCATGGTGCTGATGAGCAGGGTGATCACCTCATCGTCTTCGGGGGCTGCGCTAAATTCTTGGCTTACTACTTGGATGCGGTCGCTGGCTGAGTAATCTGCCGCGGGCCCTGTTGCCAGCACCTGCTTCATTTCCTGTACCTCTTTCCTCAGAGCGGCAATTTCCGGCGTCTGCTGCGCCGTGGTGGAGCCATTCATGTAGTGGCTGCCTGCCCAGAAGGCACCTGCCACCAGCAGAATGGTTGCTGCCACGCGCCAGTAGGCGGTTGCTCCCTGCAGCATCGGGAAAAACAAGTGCTTGCCCTGCTGTGGTGCCTTTGCCTGCTTTTCTATCTTCTCAAACAGCCACTCGTCTGCCAAGAACTTATCCAGTTGCGCCTCCTGCTGTTGCGCATAATAGCCGAACTGCGCGGCGTGCGGCTGCAAATGCTTCGGCAACTCTTGCTCCCGGCTGAAGAAATCCTGCAGTTGCTTTTCCTCGGCCACCGTGGTTTCGCCCTCGTAGTATTTTTGCAGCAGTGCCTCTATGTTATCCCACTTCATAATTTTCCAGCTTTAAGAAACTGTCACGTACACTTTTGCGGGCCCTTGAAAGTATAACCCGAATGTTGTTGACGGTTAAATTCGTAATCTGCTCTATCTCCTCGAAAGAACAGCCTTCCACATCGCGCAGATGCAGGATAAGCTTTTGCTGTTCCGGCAGCCCTGCCACCAGGCCTTCTACCTTGCTCATGCTGTCGGCCGATTCGGTGTGCTGGTAGGGTGTTACTTCTCCCGAGCTTAGCTCCAACCCTGTGGCATCCACCATGCGTTTCCGCTTGCTAGTCTTGATGCTGTCCAGGCACAGGTTTCGGGTGATAGTCATGGCAAAGGCCTCGATGCTGGTGTAGGCATGCAGCTTGTGCTTATTTGTCCAGAGTTTCAGGAACACGTCCTGCAGGATATCCTCTGCTTCTTCTTTATCCCGAAGTATAAAGACAGCCAGCCGATACAGCTTTTGCTTTGCAGGAAGCACCTTGCTTTTAAACTCTTGTAAATCCATTCAGTAACAGAGACGACCGGGGTGGGAAAACATTACAGCAGATAGAAAAAAAATATTTCTGACTGCGGCGTGGCAATGGCAAATTTTAAAAATCCCTTTCAAAGCAGATGTGGCTACAATTTTGGGGCAAATGAAAGATGGCTTTACAGGCTAAAGGTTGCAGCAGCACCGGTTGCCGGGGCAGTTTTTTCAGGTCCGAGGCAACCTTCTGCTTTCTCCTGGCATCTTTTAATCAGAAGCTTAGGGAAAGAACGTTAACCTTAATTAAAACTTTGATGAAAGGAATTCAGCTACTACTCGTAATCCTCATGTTGCCGCTGCTGGCATGGGCTCAAAAAAGTGTGAATGCATCTGAGATCATCGCCAAAATAAGCCGTGGCGAGGCCGTGTCTTACAAAAACGCCGTGATAGTGGGCGACCTGGACATGACCAAGCTCCAGAACATGAAGCAGGACAAGAACAGCAACAGCGCAAGCAAGGAGTACACCAGCACCGTAAAAGCTCCGCTTACTTTTGTGGATTGTATTTTTAAAGGCGATGTGCTGGCTTATTTCAACCCCGAGAACAGCGGCTTTCTGAACACCTCGGGCAACGAGATGTACAAGACGAACTTTGAGGGCGATGTGGTGTTTGAGAATTGCACGTTTGAGGAAGCCGCCGCTTTCAAGTATAGCGCGTTTGATGGTAAGGTATCGTTTATGAGCAGCCGATTTGCCGAAGAGGCGCTGTTTAAGTATGCCGACTTTGAGAAGGGCGTGAACTTCAGCAACGTTCGGTTTGGGGGCGATGCCAACTTTAAGTATGTGGAGTTTCCGGAGCGCGTAAGCTTTGCCGGTGCCACGTTTAAAGAGGAGGCAAACTTTAAGTATACCGAGTTCGAACGAGGCGTAAACTTCGAGAAGGCCAGCTTCGACGGAACGGCCAACTTCAAGTATGCCGAGATCTCCGACAGCTTCAACGTGAAGGGAGCCAGGTTTAACGGTGGCGACGACTTTAAGTACACCCAACTCAACAACAGACAGGTATCCCTTACCGCCCTTCGGGAAATGAACCGATAAGTTTCGTTCTACATAGCTTGCACGTATCGCCGCTCCTATGGGGTGGCGATACGTGTTTAAGTGCCCCGCACCAGTTGCAGTATACTTCCCAGGCCCTCATCAGAAGTATAGGCTTTAACGGGAGGCAAGGCCAACCACGCGTGGCGCACCTGGTTGAGCAGGTCCAAATCTATGCTCCGGTTATACTTTATACTTGCCACAGCGGCAGCAATGGCCGATTTGAGGTGGTTGGCTTTTACACGCAGGGTGTGGCGGGCATAGCGGGCAGGGTGCAGGTGCACGTGGCGGTTCTCCGCCAGCCCCCAGCGCAGTGTCCAGTCGGAGCCGTCGGAGAGGGGAAGCACCTGAAAGCCGGCGGAGCCAAGGTGGCGCAAGTATGGCTCAGGCTGTAGCAACTGCCGCTCCTGCAAGTATAAAATGGCTTCCCTGGCTAGCTGCTGCGGCGAGAGAGGCCCCAGGTACAGGTCCAGTTGCGAACTGCCAATGGTACGCAAAGCTTTGATTAGTTGCTGCTCCGGCACACGTACGCTTTCCTGCACAAACCCTTCGATAAAGTCCAGGTGGTGCTTGAGGGCGTGAAACAGAACAGGCTCCGGTAGCTGCTGAGTGAACATCTGCTTATGTACGCAAGCCCCTCAAGCGGGATTACTTTAAAAGGGCGCCTATAAGTTTACAGGGGATGTAGCAGGAAATCCTCACTGTTAATCAGTCAGAAAATATTTTAATAGGCAGGCAACCTGTATGCCGGCTGTTGCATCTATCTGCTACAATGGCAACAACTTAGGCGACTTGTTTGCCTTTGCCCCATCAAACCTGCCGTTCGCCAATGTATAGCTTTTGTTATGCTGATTTGGTCGACACAGATATGCGGTAGGTAGAGGAAAAGGCGTTGTAAGTAGAATATAAACAGGATTTAATTAAACATATCAGTACCTTGCAATACAAACTACCGTAAAACAGAAGGTGCCTATACTTTAACTGCCAGCCTATGATACAGCTACAGAACATCCATAAGTACTATGCCATGGGCCACAACAAGATGCATGTGCTCAAAGGCATTGATGTGCACGTGCAGGAGGGGGAGTTTGTATCAATCATGGGGTCCTCGGGCTCAGGAAAGTCTACGCTGCTCAACATCCTGGGTATCCTGGACGACTATGACCTTGGCGACTACACGCTGGCTGGCACACCTATCCGGAACCTTTCTGCCGCCAAAGCAGCCTACTACCGCAACAAGTTTCTGGGCTTTGTTTTCCAGTCGTTCAACCTGCTGTCGTTTAAAAATGCGATGGAGAACGTGGCGCTGCCGCTATACTACCAGCAGGTGGGCCGTAAGCAGCGCAACAAACTGGCGCTGGAGTACCTGGACATGGTCGGGCTGAAGGACTGGGCAGAGCATTCGCCAAACGAACTGTCGGGCGGGCAGAAACAGCGTGTGGCTATCGCCCGCGCCCTCATCTCGCAGCCCAAACTTATACTTGCCGACGAACCAACGGGCGCCCTGGACACCCAGACGTCCTACGATGTAATGGATATCTTTAAAGAAGTTAACCGCAAAGGCATGACGGTGGTTATCGTGACGCATGAGAACGACATTGCCGCGCAGACGCACCGGGTAATCAGACTAAAAGATGGCCTGATCATGAACGATGACCACGGGGTGATGGAGCGGGCAAGTATGGCTTCGGAAGCTGGAGGAGAATTCTGAATGAGTGAATTTTTCATTTCAGGTATGTCATCTCGACGATAGGAGAGATCTCTTCAGAATTCCAGATAGATTTCTCACTACCGTTCGAAATGACAGAACGTGCCGACTAAGTTACAAGGATTCAATCATTCAAAAATCAGTCATTCAAAATTCCCCATTCACACAGTCACTCACTCGCTCATTCAAAATTAAAAAAGCATGTTCGACATAGATAAATGGCAGGAGATACTGGGCACGATGCGCAAGAACAAACTGCGCACGTTCCTGACGGCCTTTGGTGTGTTCTGGGGCATCTTCATGCTGGTGCTGCTGCTGGGAGCGGGCAAGGGGTTGGAGAATGGCGTGATCAACCGCTTCGGAGATGGCGCGAAGAACAGTATCTATGTGTGGAGCGGCAAAACAGCGGTAGCGCACAAAGGCATGAAGCCCGGTCGCCAGATCCAGCTCACCAACCAGGACCTGGACGCTATCAACCGTGAGGTAGCCAACCTGAACATGATGGCCCCGCGCAACCGGGTGTGGGGGGAGTATACCATCAACTACAAAAAGCAGAACGGCTCTTACCAGGTATTCGGTACGGAGCCCGATTTTCTGGAACTGAACGGCGAGCGCGCCTACCGGGGCCGCCTGCTGAACAATTACGATGAAGCGGAGAAGCGCAAAGTAGTGGTGCTCGGGGAGCAGGCTTCCCTGGTGCTGTTCGGTGAGGAGGACCCTGTTGGCAAGTATGTCAACATCCGGGGTAATTATTTTAAAGTGGTGGGTACTTTCAAAACACGCGGCAACAACAGTGCCCGCCGCGAAGAGCGTGCTTATATACCATTCTCCACCTTGCAAAGCACTTTTAACCAGCCTAACCAGGTGCAGATGATGGCGCTGGTGGCTCAGGATGGCGTGCCTGCGGCAGAGATGGAAGAAAGGCTGCGCGAGTTGCTGGCACAGCGCCACAAGTTCGCGGCCGAAGACGACATGGCTCTTGGCATTGAAAATACAGAGAAGGAGTTTCTCAAAATAATGGGCCTGTTCAACGGCATCCGCATCTTTGTCTGGATTGTGGGCATCGGAACGCTGATAGCAGGTATTGTGGGGGTGAGCAACATCATGATGATCATTGTAAAGGAGCGTACCCGCGAGATAGGCGTGCGCAAAGCACTGGGGGCTACGCCGCTTTCCATCGTGAGCCTAATCCTGCAGGAGTCAGTGGTGATCACGGCTTTTTCCGGTTACATGGGCCTGCTGTTCGGCACCATGGTGCTGGCGTTGCTGGAGTACATGATGGTTTCCTCCGGTGTAGAGGCACCGTTCTTTGCCAACCCCGAAGTAGACCCAAGCGTGGCGATTGCCGCTACGGTGGTGCTGGTGCTTTCCGGCGCGCTGGCAGGCCTGATGCCCGCCCTAAAGGCAGCTTATATCAAACCGGTAGAGGCACTGCGGGCGGATTGACGAATTTTGAATGAGTGGTTGAGTGAATGAGTGAGCTTTTCATCTCAGTTATGTCATCTCGACGATAGGAGAGATTTCTTCAGAATTCCAAATAGATTTCTCACTACCGTTCGAAATGACAGAACGTGCCGACTAAGTTACAAGGATTCAATCATTCAAAAATCAGTCATTCAAAATTAAAACATTCGCTCAATCACGCATTCGCACATTCAAAATTCATCAAGCGCCATGATAGACATCGATAAATGGAACGAGATCTACACCACCGTCAAAAAGCACAAGCTTCGCACGGCGCTGACGGCCTTTGGTGTGTTCTGGGGCATTTTTATGCTGGTGGTGCTCCTGGGAGCCGGAAAGGGCTTGGAAAATGGGATTACAAGTGAGTTCAATGTGGCCAAAAATGCCGTCTTCCTCTGGACTCAGCGTACGAGCGTGCCTTACATGGGGCTTAAGGCGGGGCGCACGATCCAGATGACGAATGATGATGTGGCGGCTATCAAGGCGAATATACCTGAGGTAAGTGTGGTGGCGCCGAGCAACCAGCTGTGGGGCGATTTTACGGTTAACTACCAGGATAAGAGTTCAGCCTTTACCGTAAACGGCGAGACGCCGGAACTGCTGGCCGTGAAGCCGCTGAATGTGACTACCGGCCGTTTTGTCAATGGCATTGACCTGAAGGAACGCCGCAAGGTGGCTGTGGTCGGTCCGCGGGTGCTGGAGGTGCTGTTTCCGGAGGAAAAGAACCCGATTGGCAAGTACATCAGCATCAAAGGCAGCTATTTTCAGATCGTCGGCACCTTTGAGCCGATTGGAAAGGGGGAGGACGTGGTGGAAGATTCGAAGGTAATTTACATTCCGCACACCACGCTGCAGCAAACCTACAACCAGGTAAACAAGGTGGGCTTTATGGCGATGATTCCAAAGCAGGGCGTTCCCGCTACGGTAGTAGAGGACAAAGTGAAAGCCCTGCTCATGCAACGCCACCAGGTAGCCCCTGCCGATCTGAAAGCCTTCGGCACTGCCAACGTGGAGAAGGAGTTTCAGGATGTGCAGGGCATGATTGCAGGCATTGCCGCCTTCAGTTGGCTGGTAAGTATAGGCACCATCTTCGCAGGCATTATTGGTGTGGGTAACATTATGCTGATCGTTGTAAAAGAGCGGACAAAAGAGATTGGTGTGCGCAAAGCACTCGGGGCTACACCCTGGTCCATCATCAGCCTCATTATCCAGGAATCTATTGTGATAACGGGTTTTGCAGGATACATTGGCCTGATGGCAGGCACCGGAATTATCGCGCTAATTGAGTATGCGATGCGGGAGTTTGATATCCAGGCTGGCTTCTTTGGAATCCCGGGGATCAACCTAAGTATAGCCGTCACAGCCACGCTGCTGCTCGTGTTTACGGGTGCCCTCGCAGGCTTGATTCCAGCCACAAAAGCGGCGCGCGTGAGTCCGGTAGTGGCGCTGCGGGACGAGTAGTTCCAGGATGTAGACAAGAAGTGCCTCCCGCACAGTCACAAAGTGAGAGGCATCAGAACTGATAAATGATAATTGTTAATTGATAAATGATTACCCTATGAAAAAGGTATTATTAGGCTTATTCGTGATCGTTTTTATTGGCCTGTCCGGCTGGTTGGGGTATTACTTTTACAACAAAGCGAATACAGATCCGGTGGTGTACAAAACAGAGTCGCCTTTTGAGACGGAGATCGTGAAGAAAACGGTGGCCACAGGTTCGATTGTGCCGCGCAAGGAGGTGCAGGTGAAATCACAGGTGTCGGGTATTGTGGAGGAACTGTACGTGGAGGCGGGGCAGGTAGTGAAGAAAGGGCAGCTGCTGGCCAAAATACGCATTGTGCCGAACATGGTGAGCGTGAACAATGCCGAAACGCAGCTGCAAACGGCCAAATTAAATTTTGATGAAGCCAAGCGCGAACTGGCCCGCTATCAGGAGCTGTACGCACAGAAAGTAGTGCCTGAGCAGGAGTTTCGCAAGTATAAAGCTGACTACGACATGAAGCGCGAGAACCTGTCGGCGGCAGAAAGCAACCTGCAGCTGGTTCGGGAGGGCTCGTCGCGCAAAAAGGGCCAGTCATCAAACCTGGTTTACTCTACCATTGATGGCATGCTGCTGGATGTGCCGATTAAGGAAGGAACGTCCATCATAGAGCGCAATAACTTCAACGAAGGAACCACCATCGCCTCTGTAGCCGACATGCGCAGCCTGATATTTGAAGGCAAAATAGATGAATCAGAAGTGGGTAAACTGAAGGAGAACATGGACCTGCTGCTCACGATCGGCGCTATCGAGGGGCGTGTGTTCGATGCCAAGCTGGAGTACATCGCGCCGAAGGGTGTGGATGAGGAGGGCACCATCAAGTTTCCGATACGGGCGAAGGTACTGCTCGATGAAAAAGACTTTATTCGCGCCGGCTACAGCGCCAACGCAGACATTGTGCTGGACAAGCGCGAAAAAACGCTGGCTATAAAAGAGAGCATGCTGAAGTTCGAGGAAGAGCGGCCGTACGTGGAGGTGGAAACAGCGCCGCAGCGTTTCGAAAAGCGCATGATCAAAACCGGTTTGTCTGATGGCATTAACATCGAAGTGTTGTCGGGCTTGCAGAAGAAGGACAAGATAAAAGTAATGGAGGCGGGAATCGCGCAGTTGTAAGTACTAGCATTGTGTTTGTGTTTAGTTAAAAAGCGGGTGTGGTTACCCGCTTTTTTTGTGCCCTCTAAGTATAGATTACCGCTGCAGGCTCTACCTTTGCATTCGTTATACTTACAGCGCATTTATGGCACAGCACTACAACACGCCCTCGGCTATACAAATCGTAGATTTCAACCTCTTCTACGCTCAGGCTTTCTACGACCTCAACCACGAGTGGATCTCTAAATACTTTGTGATGGAGGAAGCCGACACCAAATCATTGACTGACCCACAAGGATACATCATCAGCAAAGGCGGCCATATCCTGATGGCGCTTTTCAATGGGGAGCCGGTAGGCACCTGTGCGCTACTGAATGACGGAGAAGGTGTCTTTGAACTAGCTAAAATGGCGGTAGCACCCAAAATGCAGGGCATGAAGATCGGGAGAATGTTGGGTGATGCTGCCATCGAACGGGCACGTCTGGCGGGTGCAAACAAAGTATACCTGGTATCCAACCGCCGCCTGCAGACTGCTTTGAATCTGTATGAGCGCCTGGGTTTTGTGGAGGTGCCGATGCCGCCGAGCATTTATGAGCGGGCCGATATTATGATGGAGCTGGAGTTGAAGTAGGGGAAAGTATAGGCTGGGCTGGGGAGATGTACTCTGTTGCTTTTCCTCGCTACGTGTCATTCTCTCTTACTCCCTGTCTGGCGCAAGCGTCCGCTTGTGCCGTTGACAGCACCTGCTATACTTTCTAAGCCACCCTCTTTCGTTGCTTCAACCAAGCTATCTTTTCTAGCCGCAGTTCATCCTACAGCCCCCAACTACCAAACGTTTCACCTTATACTTTGGAGCGCTTACGGTTGGGGTGAGGTAAAAGTCCCCCTTTGAAGGGGGTAGGGGGATGTTGCACTTCTGCTGAACATTGGCTTCTCCGAACGCAACCTCAACCACCCCTCTTAAAACTCCCCCTCGTCCCCATCACCGCCTTCTTCTCTGTCACCCTGGTCTCCGCGTCGGTTGCGGTTGTTGTCGTCGCTGTTGATGCGGTAGGTGAAGCCGAGGTAAATGATGCGACTTTGGCGGCGGTTCTCACTTTCTGTCCGGAAGCCCGGGCCATAGCTCAGGAAGTTAAACTGGCGGGTGTTGAAGATGTCCGACACGCGCAGCGAAACGGTGCCGTTGCCTTTCAGCACTTCCTTCTTCACGCCCAGGTTCGAGGTAAACATTTGCTCCATACGGCCCTGAATGTCGGCGGAAGGGGCGCGGTAGTAACCGGACAGTTGTATTTCAAGGTCCTTCCACACCGTCATGTTTGAGTTCAGCCTGGCATTCCAGCTAAGCTGGCTGTTGCTAAGTTCGGTGTCTCCCTGGGTGGTGCTTAACTGTGTTCTAAAGCCGGACACGCTGCCGTTCAGGCGCCACCAGTTGTTTACCGGGTAATTGATGCCAAACTCCACGCCGTAGGAAGTGTTGCTGGAGAGGTTCAGGAAGGTGGTCTCTGTGCCGGGAAGGGTGTCGCCGTTGATGACAACGTTGATGGGAGTTCTGAAGCGCTCTATCTCGTCGGTAGTGTGGCGGTAAAATATACTGGAGTTGAAAGAGGCGCTGCCCCAGTACCTCAGGTAGCCAAGCTCCAGCGAGTTCACAAACTCCGGTTTCAGGTTCGGGTTACCGTAGTCGATGTTGAACCTATCCGACCTGTCCACAAACGGGTTCAGGAAGCGGCTGCGGGGCCTGTTAATGCGGCGGCTGTAGCTGAACTGCACCTTGTTATTCTCGTCGAAATCGTTCGTGATGAAAAACGTCGGGAACAGGCTGAAGTAGTTGTTGTCCACCGGGTCTTGTGAGATTTGGTCAGGCGTTGTGTTGAGTTGCTCTGTGCGCTGGTCTGCTGTAGTATAGGTTTGCTCCGCGCGCAGGCCAAACTGGTAGCTGATGGTTTTAAACTTGTTGCTGTAGTTGGCATACACGGCATGTACCAGCTCATCGTATATGAAGTGGTTGCTTTGGTTTACATCATACTCCAGCAGGCCGGTGCTGTTGTTTCGGTTAAAGAAGCGCGAGTCCTCATCCAGCCGCTCAAAGGTGCTGCGGAAACCGGCTTCAAGGTTGCTGTTCTCAGACAGGGGGTGCACGTAATCCGCCTTGGCCACAAACTCAAAGTTGCCATCGTCTACCAGTGTCTGCTGCACCTCGGGCGCTTCCTCCAGGTTTTCCTCCCTAAAGTTGCTTACCTCCTCGTCCACGTTAGTGTTGAACACCAGGTCAGCCGTCAGTTCCTGCCCCTGCTTGTCGAAGGTTTGGCGGTAGCCCAGGGTGATGTCCATGGCCTGCTCGTCCTCCACTTCGTCGGTGTTGCGCAGGCGCGTGCCCGTCTCCAAACGGTTCTCATCCAGAAAGCGGTAGTAGATGTTGTTTGTTCCTTCATCCTTGCCAAAACGGTACAGCGCAGAGGCGGACAAGGTATGCTTGGGCGTGAGGTAGTAATCGGCACCCAACCTAAAGTTGTGGGAGATATCGGTGCTGTTGCGGTCGCCCCGCTGAATACGGTAGCTGGTGCTGTCAAGTAGCTCAGACTCGTCGTAGTAATAGTTCTCGGTAAAGCTGTTGCTTTCGCCCGGCCGCGTACGCTGCCTAAAATCGTAGCCCCCGTTCAGCGACCACTTATCATAGCGGTAGTTCAGGTTCAGGGAGGTGTTGTAGTTATCGTAAGTGCCGGCCGTAACCGAGGCAGAACCGTAGAAGCCCGGCTTCTTCTCCTTTTTGAGCACCAGATTGATGATGCCGGAAGTACCCTCCGGGTTATACTTGGAGGAAGGGTTGGTGATCAGTTCGATGCTCTCAATCAGGTTCGCCGGGATCTGGTCCATGGTGAGGTTCGAGAGGGCGGAGCGCTTGCCATCGATGAGGATGGTGACGTTGGAACTGCCGCGCATACTCACGTTGCCGTCAATATCCACCGTTACCGAGGGTAGGTTCTCCATCACCTCGGCCACCGAACCGCTCTGAGCGTTGATGTCCTGGGCTACATTCACCACTCGTTTGTCGAGCTCAAACTCCACCAACTGCTGCTCGGTCACAATCTCTACCTCGCTTAGTTTGGTGGCCGCTGCCTTTAGGGCAATGGTGCCCAGCGCGGCTGTGGGGTTATCGGCCGAAACGGTAATGTTCGGAACAAACTTGGTGGGGTAGCCCACGCGGGAGGCGCGAAGTATAAACTGGCCGAAAGGCACGCGCTCAAGTATAAAAAGGCCTTCTATGTCGGTGGTAGCGCCGGTTATCAGGCTGGAGTCGCGGGCGGAGAGCAGCACCACGTTCGCAAAGCCAACCGGGGTTTTTGATTCGCCCTCTACCAAGGTGCCCGATACTTTGCCACTGCCGCCTGTTTGCTGTGCCTGCAGCAGGAGCGGGGAGAAGAGGGCAATGAGGAAATAGAACAAAGAACGGTAAGTATGTATTTTCATAGTTGGTGCAATGCAAATAGAACAAAAAAGGACAGCCGTCGCACGACTCCTGTTTACCAGGGATATGCCCGTGATATGACAGGGTAGCCTTGGCTTCCTATATAATCAGACCTGAAAGCAGCAGAAGGGTTTAAAACTGCAGGATGTTTTTTTGTAAGCGACTGACTATTAAGTATAGTCCCAACAGGAAGTGGCCTTTCTTGTTTTGGCGCGACTGAAAAGGGCACGGCGTTTTAGCGCATGCCAGCCATAGTATAGTTTACGTCAGTTTATACTTCCTGTGTTAGTGTTTTGCTCAGGAAGTCCCACACCACCACCCCGGTTGCCACCGAGATGTTGAGCGAGTGCTTTGTGCCGAATTGCGGAATCTCCAGTATAAAGTCAGACAAGTTGATTACTTCCTGCTCTACCCCAAATACCTCGTTGCCCAGCACCAGCGCGTACTTCTGGTTTGGCTGCGGCTGAAACTGGTTCAGCATGATGCTGCTCTCGGCCTGCTCCACTGATCCTACCTTGTACCCCTGCGCCTGCAGTTGCTTCACCAATGCCAGCGTGTCCGGCACATGCTCCCACTCCACTGACTCAGTCGCACCGAGGGCCGTTTTCTCGATGTCGCGATGCGGGGGCTTACCTGTAATGCCGCAGAGGTATACTTTCTCGGCCATAAAGGCATCAGCCGTGCGGAAAACAGAGCCTACATTATTCAGGCTGCGCACGTTGTCTAGCACCAAGACTAACGGTATTTTTTTCTTATTTTTGAATTCTTCAACCGAGTCGCGGTTGAGGTCGTCCATCGAGAGTTTTCGCATTGGTAGAGATATAAGACACAGGACGTAAGACACAAGATTTGCGGACGCCCTTGTAACTGCAAAGGTCAGGCGTTTTAGGCAAAAGTCAAACTTTAGGCACAATGGCGTAGGAATGACTTGTAGCATGGCTGTTTTGAGTTGCTTAATTCAGGGCTTATACTTGAGGGGCCGGTTTAAAGCTTTACGTTCTCTAAAGCTAACAAAGTATAAATTTCTCTCCTCGGAGGGGCAGGGGTGGGTTTGCTTCCATTCCTAATTCATAATTCAGCATTCATCATTAGTGAAGTATAGTATGAAAGGAGAAGGCAAAGAAACAGTAACCCCGCTGATGAAGCAGTACAACGCCATTAAGGCGAAGCATCCGGGGGCGTTGCTGTTGTTCAGGGTAGGGGATTTTTACGAAACCTTCGGCGAAGATGCCGTGAAGGCCAGCAAACTGTTGGACATTGTGCTGACAAAGCGTGGCGCCGGTTCCCCTTCTGAAATCGCCCTTGCCGGTTTTCCGCACCACTCCCTGGATACCTATTTGCCCAAACTGGTGCGTGCCGGGGAGCGCGTGGCTATCTGCGATCAGCTGGAAGACCCTAAATCGGTAAAAGGCATCGTGAAGCGCGGCGTGACGGAGCTTGTAACACCGGGCGTTTCTTTTAACGACCAGGTGCTGGAGCGGCGCAGCAACAACTATTTGGCTGCGGTGCAGTTCGGCAAAACCGAAGTAGGCATCTCTTTCCTAGATATCTCCACTGGCGAGTTTATCACCGCCCAGGGCGATAAAAATTACATTGGCAAACTGCTGCAGAGCCTGGCGCCGGCGGAGGTGCTGTTCTGCAAGCGCGAGAAAGAACGCTTCATGGAGCTGTATGGCCCCGACTTTCGGTACTATGCGCTGGAAGAGTGGGTGTTCAGCCACGACTTCGCCTATGAGTCGCTGACGCGGCAGTTTGGCACGGCCACATTGAAAGGCTTTGGCATTGAAGGCATGGCCGAGGGCATTATTTCGGCTGGCGCTATACTTCACTACCTCTCTGAGACGCAGCACAACGAGATCAGCCACGTTGCCACCATCTCCCGCCTGGAGGAGGACAAGTATGTGTGGCTCGATCGGTTTACGGTGCGCAACCTGGAACTGCTGTACCCGCAGCACCCCGAGGGCGTGCCGCTGATTGAGGTGCTGGACCAGACCATAACCCCCATGGGTGCGCGTCTGCTTAAGAAGTGGGTGGTGCTGCCGCTGAAGGATGTGGTCCAGATTCGCCGCCGCCTGGACACGGTAGAGGCCCTGATGCAGCACGATGAGCTGCTGGACGAGCTCTACAAGCACCTGAAGCAAATCAACGACCTGGAGCGCCTGATTTCGAAAGTGGCGGTGCGCCGCGTGAATCCCCGGGAATTGGTGCAACTGGCAAAGGCGCTGGAGGCCATACTTCCCATCAAGAAAATACTCGCAGCAAGTGGCATACCAGCCCTGCAGAAGCTGGCCGATCAGCTGGCGCCGTGCGATGGGTTGCGGGAGGAGATTCGCAATACACTAAAGGCAGAGCCGCCCATGCTCACGAACCAGGGTAACATGGTGAACGATGGCGTGCACGAAGAGCTCGATGAGCTGCGTGCCATCTCGTTTTCGGGCAAGGACTACCTGGCGCAGGTGCAACAGCGGGAAGTGAAGAACACGGGCATCAGCTCCCTTAAGATTGCCTACAACAAAGTATTTGGCTATTACCTGGAGGTGAGCAACGCGCACAAAGACAAAGTGCCAGCCTCCTGGATCCGCAAGCAGACGCTGGTGAACGCCGAGCGCTACATCACTGAGGAGCTGAAGACCTATGAGGAGAAAATCCTCAATGCCGAGGAGCGCATTTACGCTATTGAGTTTGGCCTGTTCAATGAGCTGGTGCTGCATGCGCTGGATTATGTGGCGCAGATACAGCAGAACGCCAAAGTAATCGGTGTGATCGACTGCCTGAGCTCCTTCGCCAACATCGCGCAAAGCAGCAATTACGTGAAGCCGGAGGTAAGCGATTCGCTTATACTTGATATCACCAAAGGCCGCCACCCGGTTATCGAGAAGCAGCTGCCGCTGGGAGAGGTGTACGTGCCGAACGATATTTTCCTGGACAAAGAGGAGCAGCAGATCGTGATTATTACCGGTCCGAACATGGCTGGTAAGAGCGCACTGCTGCGCCAGACGGCCCTCATCGTGCTGATGGCGCAGATCGGGTCGTTTGTGCCTGCGGAGGCCGCCAAAATTGGTGTTATCGATAAAATATTCACCCGCGTGGGCGCCTCTGATAACTTATCGAAAGGCGAGTCTACGTTTATGGTGGAGATGACCGAGACAGCCAGCATCCTGAACAACCTCTCGGACCGCAGCCTGATTCTGATGGATGAGATTGGCCGGGGCACGAGCACGTACGATGGAATTTCGATTGCCTGGGCTATTGTGGAGCACCTGCACAACCACCCGCAGTTCCGGGGCAAAACCCTTTTCGCCACCCACTACCACGAACTGAACCAATTGGCAGAAGACCTGCCGCGCGTGAAGAACTACAATGTGTCGGTGAAGGAGGCTGGCGGAAAGATCCTGTTTATGCGCAAATTGGTGGCAGGAGGCAGCGAGCACAGCTTCGGTATACATGTGGCGCAGATGGCAGGTATGCCGAACAATGTCGTGCTTCGCGCCAACGAGATCATGCACCACCTCGAAAAGGAAAAGGTAACGGACGAGGCGCCACAACAGAAGCTGAAGCACGCACCGAAGAGCAACTACCAGCTCAGCATGTTCGAGCTGAACGATCCGCAGCTGGCGCGTGTAAAAGAGCTGATGGAGCAACTGGACATTAACACTATCACGCCAGTGGAAGCCTTACTCAAACTTAACGAGCTGAAACTGCTGCTGCAGGACAAGAAGCGGGAGGCGGTGCGGTAACAGGTTTAAGCTGTATTTATACTTGGTGTACCCTGTGCATATGCTGTACTTATAGGTATGGCAGGGTTTTATGTACTGATATTTAGGCTACAACTATGGGGTGCAGTACTTGTGCTGCAACAGGCAATGCATGGTACTTATCTCACTACTGAAAAATTTCTCACTGATTATCAGTAGAAAAAGGGACAAGAGGAGAAAAAAAGTAGCCCAGCTATTGACAAGTGAGATTTTGTCTCTATCTTTGCATCACTAAATCACTACGGCGGTTTGGTAAAATCAAAAAGCGGGAGTAGCTCAGTTGGTAGAGCGCGACCTTGCCAAGGTCGAGGCCGCGGGTTCGAATCCCGTCTCCCGCTCTGCTAAAGGAAACAAAGACGTTGTGCTGAACAACGTCTTTGTTTTTTAAGCGAATCTCTTCGGGAATAGCCCGAGTTGCCGGGATGGTGGAACTGGTAGACACGCAAGACTTAAAATCTTGTGAGCGCAAGCTCGTGCGGGTTCGATTCCCGCTCCTGGTACTATTTTAATATTATAAAAGGCTGTAAGTGAATAACTTACAGCCTTTTTTTGTTTATTGAGCAACAAGCTAGCAACAAATTTTCTTAATAATTGAGATTGATACCTCATACCTATTTATTAGGATTTACTGATCTAATTCTATAATCAACTGTCAATGCTATCAACGCTGAAGTAGTAGCTAAATTAATTTCCTGCTAAGACTCAAAAAGCTAGTGCACATATTTTTGTGCCGCTAGATTAGAAGTGTACAGAAAGGCTAAGTAAGTTGTTATAGTAGTAGAAAAATCAAAACAAAATCAGACATATTAAAACTTTCTGCGTTAACATTTGTTTGGAATTCAATCTGTTTTTGTTATTTTTATACAAATTGTCTCTATATTTGCCATCAAACAATAGAAAATGTTACTAAGATTTGCAATTGAGAACTTCCGCTCTATCAAAGATAGAGTAGAGTTTAGTATGGAGCCAACCACTCTTAAGGAGCATCCTTCTAATATATATACAATTGGCAAGAACAAGGCGCTAAGGTCAGCAGTTATATATGGCCCCAATGCTTCAGGAAAGAGTAATTTAATAAGAGCTTTCCGTGCCATAATCTATTTGGTTGAAAAAAGTGCAGAGTTTTCACCAGGAAAAGAAATACTGCCTTATGAACCGCATAGACTAGACAAGAAGTCCGCCTCCTCTCCTGTATATTTTGAACTTGAGTTTATAGCAGATAATAAAAAAAAGTACCTTTTTATTGTCTCCTTCTCAAGAGATGAAATATTAAGAGAAGAAGCATATACTTTTCAAAAGGGGCAAAAGGCATTAATTTATTCTAGAAAAAATAAGGGAGTAACATACGGGGACTATTATAAGGGGGAAAGAAAGTCATTAGAAAAGAAACTGCTTCCTAATCAGTTATTGATATCTAAAGCAGTTCTTGATAATAACGAGTTACTTACCCCTATTTATCATTTCTTTAAATATGAAATGATGGTAATCTCGTGGCTGTATGATTATCAGCAGAACAGGGTACAACAGTTGTTTGCAAAGCGCCTGGCTAATGAAGAAGATTTAAATTTCAATAAGAGGTTCAATACATTAATTTGTGCATTGGATACAGGTATAGTGGAAGTCAAATCTCATGAAGAACCATGGGATGCTGTTAGCTTTCCAGACAATGTCCCTACTGAGGTTCAAGACAAGTTAAAGAATGATTATAAATACAATATCAAAGCAAGTCATAAAGTCTTTGATAATGGTGTTGATAATGGAACCGTTCCTTTCGATAAGGAAGATGAGTCACAAGGAACGAGGAATTTGTTCTCTATCGCTGGTCTTATTTTAGATGCTCTAGAGTTTGGTTCTACTTTAGTTGTTGATGAGTTTGACAACAATCTGCACCCCCACATCACAAAGGTTTTGGTGCAGCTTTTTCACAACCCCAAGATAAATACTAATAATGCTCAACTGATATTTGCTACTCATGATACCAGTCAGCTTGATAATAGTTTGTTTAGAAGAGACCAGATTTGGTTTACTGAAAAGAATGAGTTTGGTGCTACATCTATGTATTGCTTATCAGATATTCAAGGTGTTAGAAATACAGTGCCTTACGACAAGTGGTATAACAGTGGTAAATTAGGAGCTACTCCTGTCATCAATGAATTAGAATTGCTGTTCAATGAGGAGTAGAGGAAAATTTCAGCAAAAGAAGGTCAATTCTCGTGTATTAATCTTGTGTGAAGGAGAAACAGAAGAATTATATTTTTTAGAAATAAAGAATTCTTTATCAAGAGACACGCAGAAAGGTTTACAAATCAACATAAGTAGGTCAAAAAATAGAGACCCTCTAAACATAGTAAAAGAGGCAATAATAAAGAAAAAGGCTGCAAAGAATGAAGGAGCTCCATATTCAACAGTATGGGTTGTCTTCGATCATGATAATTTCCCTAAAAGAAAAGAAGCTTTTGCTAAAGCTATCTCCAATGATATTAAGCTTGCTTATTCTAGTATCAGCATAGAAGTTTGGTTTATTTTTCACTATGAATATAGGGTTCGCTCATTTACCAATGGTGTTGAAGTAAAGAAGTATTTCAAAGATAATTACATGCCTAATTATCGTCCAGGCACTTCTCGTGTTTATGAGCAAATTCAAAGTCTAACTAAAACAGCAATAGATAATGCTGTAAAAATAAGGGATCATCATATAGATGATGTTTTGTCAGGAAAGCACATTAGTGACTTAAATCCTTATATAACCATTGATGAACTTGTAGAGTATTTGAAAGGACTTTAAAACAAGCTAGCTGTGACCAATAAAGCACCACGTTTGAAGTGTCTGGTGCTTTATTTTTAGTATATTAATTTGAATTTGCTCTTATATAACTTTAGGCAACTAATAGCAGCCTTTTTCTATATAATTCATCCGCTTACTCTCTTCAATCTTCTGCATCAGGCTATTGTACCGTTTAGTAGGCTTGCCTGCATAGGTTCTTTTGAAGTGCTTACTGTAGAGATGCTCATACAGTTTGTCAGAGTTAAATACTTTCTCATAGTACCTGAAGAGCCTCCTGTTCATTTAAGCGTAGTCTGGCTTCCATACATGCACACAGAGTAGGCCAAACGGTGCAGGAACTCACGCGCGCGGGATTCCTTAACAAATCTTAACATTTAGCCCTTATTATATACTGCTAAAGTATAGTCTTTTTCCAAAGTTTAACCACTGTTACCCCTGCTTAAGTCAGGCGGTATAGGCTCTGATTTAGCCGCTCTTTAAGGGTAGCCTTTACTATGCAAATTGTCAGGAACTATATATACCCCCAAAACTCTAGTTTTCTCTAGTAGTTCCTGCTATCACATCAACAGCAAATCTATTTAAGTATTAGACGGTCCTTCACTGTCTTTGATCTTTTGCATTAGCCTTAGGAAGGGTTTGGTAGGCTTACTCGCATAAGGTCTTCTAAGGTGCCTGCTATAGGCCTGATCATACATCTTCTCAGAGGTTAATACTATCTCAATAAAATTAAGCGGCTCTATATGTAGAAATTATCATGTTGACTAAGGCAGAGTAAAATTTTTGTCTACACCTTAGTTTAGATAAGCTTCCTTGATAAGGTCCAGAAATTTTTGCTTACCTGTTCGATCCCCATAGCTGCGTGATTTCTTGTACCACCATTGCCTTCCAGCATGTGGGACAGAATCAATTTTTATGTTTTTCAATATACTCTCATTTCGAGTGGAGTACATTTGCATAAATGATTTGTAGGCTTTTCTACTAACAAAGATTATTACTTTAGGATTAGTCAGTGCTGTAACTCTTAATAGAGTTTCATAGGCTACTTTATCATCTATCAGGTCAGGCTGTATTGAGCGATTTTCATGTTTCTCTCCTTTGATGTATGCAGGCTTTTGATAATAGTTGTAAAAGCTAAAGTTGCTAAACACCTCTTGATTGATACTTACTTCTGGAAGTTCAAGAAGCGCTGTTTTTAAGTTAAAATATATAGAAAGAGGTTTCTCATGTGTTCCATTCTCAGCTATAAAAACATTGTTTCTAGTATAGATATATTTTCTGTAAATATCTCCCAAACCAAAAGAGTTGCCTTCATACCAGTTTTGAAAATAGTCAAAGCTTGAGTAAGCCTTTAGCTTATCATATGGCAAATAATGACTTTCACCTAAAAATAAAATTCTTTTAGATGTTTCCCAGTTCTTGCCAACAAATGGTAAGAGTTCTGGGTAATTAGCTATATGAGGAATAGTGCTTTTAAAGTCTTGATCATATTGGGTTGACAGTATTGTTTCCATATTAACTTTTTTATGAATTGGAATAAATTGAAGTAGAACGGCTTATTATAAAGGCATAACCTATTTAGAGTGTTATCAAATATTCATAAAATAACTAATATATCAAATATTAGTTATTTAGTATTAGCATATACCTAGTGAGTAAGCTAATTAGTCCATCTATCGATAGTTCAGTTGCCATGCAGAATCGTTCTTTAAAATACCTCCTCATTGCTTTTCTTATTTTAACTGGTTGTAAGGACTCAGAGGTAATCCCACAGCAGTCACTTACATTAGAAGATGAGCAACTTCTGCTAGGAAATCCTAGTGCTGCCACTGCCGATATGAGCAATTTCAATAATTACCTTATGCTTAAGCCACAGTACGCGCTCTCTTACAGCCGCGACAGAGGCACACCTAACTGGGTAAGCTGGCATGTGAGTAAGGACTGGCTAGGAGCAGCAGAGAGGCAGGATGACTTTAGAGCGGACCCAAGCCTGCCAGAGGGGTGGTACCGTATAGGAAGCAGCTCCTACAGGGGCACAGGCTTTGACAGAGGGCACAATACGCCCTCAGCTGACAGAACGAACACTGATGAGAATAACTCTGCCACTTTTCTGATGACAAACATTATTCCACAGGCTCCCAACAACAACCAAGAGACATGGGCAAACCTTGAGGACTATACGCGTGAGCTGGTGCGTGAGGGGATGGAAGTGTACGTGATCATGGGCAGTTACGGTGCAGGGGGCACAGGCAGCAACGGCAATGTCAAAACCATTGACAACGGCAGAATAACTGTGCCCAACAGAATCTGGAAAGTGCTTGTGGTGCTACCAGAGGGCAACAACGATCTGGAGCGAATAAATACTAGCACACGCGTGATAGCAGTGGACACACCTAACAGTAACACTGTCAGTTCTGACTGGGGATCCTATCGCACCACTGTAGATGCCATAGAAGCCGCCACTGGCTATGACCTGCTTTCTGCTCTACCGATAGACCTGCAAAGGGGGCTAGAGAGTCAGGTTGATACAGAACCTATTCAGTAAGCAGAGGCAATCAAGTGCTATAGCAAGCTAACATTATCATAGCTCTTTCAGCTGCTTCTAAGAATCAGCTGAAAGAGCTACAACAGCAATCACTGCAAAATTTAACTTAACCCTATGTGTGGAAGATATTCTGTTATTCCTAAAGCAAAAGGCAAGTCCCATGTGGCAGACCTGCTGGGAAAGCATATGAGTGAGGCGACCTATAACGCTGCCCCCTCACAGTCTCTTCCCGTTGTTACCAACAAGCAACCGGATACAATACAGTTCTTCTCATGGGGACTGCAGCCTTTTTGGGCTAAGGACGTGAAGTCAATAAAGCGCTCCATCAACGCCAGGTCTGAGACACTGTCAGAGAAGCCTTCATTTAGAAACCTTATCAAGACAAAGAGGTGTCTTGTACCTGCTGATGGATTCTATGAATGGATGGCCACACCACAGGGCAAGGTGCCACACAGGATACTGTTAAAGAGCGGTGAACTGTTCTCCTTTGCAGGGTTGTGGGATGAGTGGCTGGATAAAGGCACTGGTGAAATTCTTTATACCTACACTATAATCACTACAGAGGCCAATGATATAGTTAAGCCGATACACGACAGAATGCCTGTGATACTCTCAGCAGAGGCCGAGGAACTGTGGCTGGATGAGAACGAAAAGCAGGAGGATTTGCTTTCCCTCCTCAAGCCTTACCCATCAGCAGAGATGACAGTTTATCCTGTTTCGCCTCTTGTTAATTCACCCCTGAATAATGTTCCAGAGGTGATTAATTCTTTATAGCATACCATAGCTCTCCCTAAAGGCTAAGAGTTCAATTTGCGTGGCTGCAGAAGCTTTCAGGTATATCAAGATCAGCCTATGTAAAACTGTTATATGATGCTCGAATAGCGTGTATATACCAATATTCATTTCCAATAATCCGATTTAAACTTCACTCCCATTATTGCTTATTGATATTAAGTTAAGGATGAAAATTGTTACTATTTTGTAATTTTTGAACTTGCTTATACCTATTAAACTCTTAAACAAGATATTATACTAAAAAAATATTGAGCTTACCTCTATAATATAAAATAAAAGCTTGAAATAATCATGTTACCTTAAGTCATAAAGATTCTTGTATTATTATTAAAATAAATATAATATTTATCAAGAAAAATAACCTGTACAATCAGTTTCACTTTAATCAAAACTGTATGAAGGCCTTACTATCATTTCTGCTTTTGTTAATCTTAGTAGTTTCAATTACAGCTTGCCTAACAATTAACATTCCTCCTGCGGCTACTACTACAACTACTACTACTACAGAAACTCCCCCCAAGCCACCTACAGATGATAGTGATACACAAACACCCCCTGGCACTCCCATAGATACTATGGTTGTTTATCATGGAAATCACCCCAAAGTAAAGCAAGCTGTATTGGAAGCGAATAAAATTTTGAATGATACTGCATTCTATAAGAATATAAGACAACTAGATGACTTTGCATTTACAGGTGAAAGTCCTAGAATCATTGCAAAAAGGATACAGGACTCAGGTCTTACTGTTAGAGTAAGGCTATATAAAGAAACTGACACAGAAACAACAGCATACTTTTCAAGCGATCATCCAAATACAATTTTTTTGAACTCTGCTAAACTTGATTATGATAGAGACATGGCTGATATCATTAACACAATTGTACATGAGACAGTCCATGCTGTTGATAGGGCACATCAGAATTTAAGGTTTGGTCATGGGGATAATGATTCAGAGGGTAAAGACAATAGCGCTCCATATTGGATTGGTGCTCTTGCAGAATGTATGTATGAAGGGTCTAGAAATGGCTGTGGGGATGCAGTGGTAAGTAAACTTATTGCACAGTATCAAAATGAGTTTAAGTTAGTTGAGTCCGCGGAAATAAATGAGTACGATATACTGGATTAGCTTTTACCTTTTAATAAGAATAAATAAAAAGGCCTAATCCATAAAAAAAGCACTTTTTCCACCACAGCTTCCAAGCACTTCAACAGCAACTCCTTCTCAAATACTAATCTGTGATAATCGGTCTTTGCTATTGCAATTATCAAAACTATCATCATATGAGTACTGAAATTAAATTTTTTAACAATTTAATTAAAAATCAACATGAACAATAAGCTCTTAGGATCAATTAGTTTTGCCTTACTTATCATTTTATTTTTTAGTAAATATTCTCATGCACAAATAATAATGCATGATAGCAGAGGCAAAGATGTTTTTGAATTTTATAAAGGAGGGTCATTACAAGCCACACTTGTGCCTACCCAAGTTTCTATGCAGCTCAATTATAATTTGGTTCTAGGATCACCTTACTACTTCTATGTTGAGGGGGACACGGCAAGAAAGACAGTTGGAGCCTCCACCTCACTCAGTTTTGTTGGAAAGGTAACAGGTGGAGGTGCAAATAAAGGTAAGCCATATGATGTAATTAATGGTCTAGTACGCCCTTCATACAGAGCGGAAATTGGTTTACAGAGAAATTTGAATACCTTCTATAATATAAAACTTATTCCTCGCGGCAATAACTTCACTCATGCTGGAGGAATGAGTGTGTACTTAGAATATCAAAATGTAAATTTCTATGACACATTGTCTCAAATAATAGATAATAAAAGACCCATTATATATGGCCTACATGGTCATATAAATTTGTTTCATACTAAATCAGGCCTTTTCGCTATATCCTTATCTGGTGATATATATAAAAGCTACAATCAGGATGCGCTGACTCCTTTTCAGGAAAGAACACAAAGCACTTACATTGATCCTAATGTGGTTTCTGTTGGTGATGTTTTTGGGAACATTGGAGCTTTTGATCGTGTGACAGCCTATCGACTAAGGGCCTCACTGCCCATATTTGTCAATGAATGGATTAGCCTCACGCCTTACACTTCTATGTATGGCTACATTGATGATGAGCCAAAAAACCTGACTGGAATGGCACTTAACCTGTTCAACGGTTCTCCAGCAGAATTAAAAGGCTCCATTGTACAGGGTTTTGGAATTGGAGTAGATTGGTTAAGAGATAATAATGAGTGGAGTTCGGCTAATGTATCCCTATATGGATCTTTAAATCTAGATTTACTAAGAAAATCACTAGTGGGCAGGCTTTATGATTAATAAATCATAGTTCTGTAAGAGCCACTATACCTACATAGTTCTAAAATGTTTATTTCAAAGATTTAAATATCCGATAAACAGCAGCTACTTTCCCCGTTAACTTATCCGCTCACTTTCCCCAATCTTCTGCATTAATTTCAAAAACCGCTTAGTAGGCTTGCCTGCATAGGTTCTCCTGAAGTGCTTGCTGTACAGCTGCTCATAAAGCTTATCAGAGTTGAACACTTTCTCATAGAACCTGAAGAGCTTCCTGTTCTTTTGGCTATAGGTCTGGCTCTCATACATGCAGCCAGGGTAGGCGGAACGGTGCAGGAACTTTGCCCCTACTGAATAGAGTATCCTGCACCGCCTGCTGGTGTGAGGGCACAAGAAATACCACACGCTGCCTTTTCCTATGTTGGCGGGTACAGTAACGAGCTGTACCCTGTAGTTTACAGGCTGCCCGTTGTGGGTGTAGTCCAGCTCTAGGTAGGGGCTCTCTGATCGGGTGTTTACAGCTATACCTATGGCGGCCGTCTTTTGGCCGTTACTGCTCCAGGTAATGGTGCCGCTGTTGAACTGTTCAGGCTTCAGGTAGCCCCATTTCTTCAAATCGGACAGAGAAACCTGCAAAACATCATCAAATAAGGTCGGGAAAGTGGGAAATTTGGCCATAAAATGAGCGTTTTTAGCTGTTTTTGATGGTTTTCTGCTGCTTTTTAAACCTAAATCCTTAGGGAATATGCCCAATAAAGTGCTTCAAATGGCATCAGGTGCAGGTGAATACCCCCCTTTACCTTTTAATTGGCAGCGGTATTTTTTCATAGGTCAGCGGTGTGGGCTTTTGAATAGTTGCAGGGATTTTAAGCCCCCTACCCCCTTACCTTTTTCTTTCTTAGTTGCACGCGGGCGCGTCTGCCTCTCCAGCGGTCGGGGCTTGGGAATGGTGCAGGGATTTGCAAGGCCCTACCCATACGCGCGGGAAACCTTAACAAAAGATAACAGCTTACCTGTAGTGCTGCTTTGCCCTGGCTACTTTCTTATTCAGCTCCTTTATCAGCTCTGGCTGATCTGCAAACGTATTGCTGCTGCATAGCTCTTTAAGCTTTCTTTTGAGATTGGAATAGTAGGCAGCGTGCTTGAACATGTGCTGCTCTTTAGATACCTCCACATGGTGCAGTACGGTGTCCAGCCCTTTCTCCTGTATGCACATGGCCAGGAGCTGCTTCAGGTAATCATCTGGGGTGTTGATCTTGCTTGTGTCCATCTTTGCTAATCCTACTTTGCTTATTGCTTCATATTCCTTGAACCATCGGTCATACATGCTGATGTAGAACTGCTCATCAGTCAGGGTGTCTGGTGTTATGAGGGCTTGATTAAACTGCTTTGGCAGGCGCTGCATATAGCACAGCTCTGCCCTTAGCAGGTGCTTGCCCCTGTACACATCGGGAATAGCCACACCGTTTTTCCTGCTTTCAGCTATCTTGTTGTAGAACTTGTAACTCCTGAGGTTATTCTGGTAGCTAAGGCTTTTGGGCTGCACCAGCCGCTGGTATTTAGCGCTAGGGCCTAAGTGCTGGTAGTACAGTTCTGGCTTGTGGTCCATTACAAGGTTGTGCCCTATGTCTACTCTTGACACGGTAGCTTTCTGTATGGGCAGGTGCAGGGTGTCTGCCATCATCTCAAAGGCCCGCCTGCTGTCTGATCTGTTCAGGGTGTGCAGGTTTGTGCCCAGGTAGAACTTTGCAAGGCTACCTGTTATGCTGACTCCATGCACCGACACGCCCACTCTTAAATTGCCTGCATTGCCTGCAATGTAAGTTTGCCCGCTTTCCTGCCTGTAAGTTTCTGATAGGTTGGTGAGGTAGTGCAGGCAGTCCTGTACAGAACCGCCTGCCTGCTCCTGGCTTAGGAATAGCTTTGTAGTATCATACATAGCATTTGATAATATCTATCAACGTGTACAGCTTACTATAAAGCACTCTCATAACTGAACAAGGGGCTAGCCTGCTCCCTTAGGTGTTGCAGCTCTTTGTCTAAGCCTCCATCTATCAGGTTCTGGTAATAGCCTGATACCAGGTTCCTGCCGTTCAGCACCACAAGCACCTCTACCAGTGTCAGATCTGCATTGGTGAGGAACAGGTAGCAGTCGTTCCTGTAGGGGAACAGCGGGTTTGGCTCTTTGCTGCTCAGTAGCCTGTTGGCGTTAGGATAGCCATAGCTGCACTCTGGATAGTCTGCATCCTCAAAGTAGATGCTGGACAGGTTCAACTTGCCGTTGCCTAAGGCCCATTCTGCCAGCCGCTTGCTGTTGGCTTTCACTATCTCCCTGGCAGGTGTCTTGTACAGGTACATTTGCCCCTTGGGATTGATAAAATCCATCAAACCTGTGTAGCCTTTGGGGTTGGCATAAGCTGTGCAGTCCAACCTGGCTTTGCTCCTGATCTTGTGCTGTAGCCTTAGGCTTTCAGGCAGGCTCTCAAATCTGTAGTAGGCCGTTAGCATGCTGCACCTCCCATTCTTTTTAGGGTGATGTAGGTAGCCGCCTGCTCCTCCAGCTCTGCCTCATTCAGGGGCTGTGTGTGGTTCCTTTGCAGCCATTGGTCTACTTCTGCCTTGTTGAAGTAGATGTGCTTTCCCTGTGGCTTAAAGTGCGGTATCTGAGCCGCAGAGGTTAGCTTGTACAGATAGCTCTTGGATAAGCCTGTATAGCTGGCTACCTCTTCAAAATTTAATACTGTCTTCTGGCTTAGAAGCAGGGTTTCTATGTTCCTAAGCCTTTGCTCTAATTGTTGTAGTTCCATTTCTCGTTTGTTGAGAGTTGAAGAAATGGAAAGGCCTTTCCTTTGTCTGTTATAACACTACAAACATAGGCAAGCAATGAAACTAAACTGTTCCATTTGTTCCAATGGAACAAAGCAGGAACTAATGGAACAGTCTATGTCATGAACTACATGAGTATTTAGGTAAATGCTGAAAATGCTCTCTATAATCTTCAGCATCATTTCTTTTTTGGGGTTGGAAATTCTTTGCCGCTAACTTTACATCAAATTGAGCATTGAAGGCAGCTGCTTTTGCGGGATTTGTAATAGCGTTTTGGCTTTTAAAATACCCTTTGCTCTCCAGCTCCATGCATAGGGCTACTAAATGTCTACCTTTTGGCTCAGTTAGCCATTGACCAGAGCTTGAAAGATGTTCTTTCAAAAGATTAAGTATTATGTCTGCCTGCTCAGTATTTTTAAACAGGTTAGGCCAAGTATAACTTACCTGCTGCTTTGCCTGCCTAGCAGCGTTTTCTGCATCTTTTAAGCTTGCTTCATATGTATCTCTTTCAGAATAATTTATTGTAGGTTCAGACTTGCTAACACTTTCCTTATACCATAACAACCAATTGTAATAGTTTGCAGCAATTATGTAGTAAATATTAGGCATGTCATCATAGCTTTCTATAACAAGGTTAAAGCTAATGCTCTTCATTAGGCTATCATTGATTTCACAATAGTCAAATTGATCTACTTGCTGCTTTGTCAGTGTGTATCGACCATCAGTACTTGATGTAGCAACGGTTTTAGCTATATCAGGATATTGTTCTTCTAGGCTGCTCAAATTTTCTGCCCATAGTTCTATGTGCAGTTCAAGCCATTTGCTCTTTAAAAATGAGCTCTTGTATCTGCTTGCAAACTCCAGTTTGAGAGTCTCAAAGGCGTTATACAATAACTTAGTATAAGCTTTGCTCTGTTCTAAAGATATTCTCCTAAAGTCCTTGCTTGATAGCTCATCGTCCCTAAGAAGCCTAAAAATATCAAGTTTGTCTAGTTCCCCATCTACCCAATCTTGATAGGTGTATTTGAATTCCTGCATAACTAAAAATTAAGGTCAGGCAAAGCATTTACAGCCTGTGCTTTGCGCTCATCTGCAATAGTAAGGTACTTCTGTGTGTGCTTGATTGAAGTGTGCCCTAAGAGTTGGGAAAGTGTTTTAATGTCATAACCCAACAGCAGGATGTTGGTAGCAAAGGAATGGCGGGCACTGTGCCATGTAATGCGCTTTTCTATACCAGCCCGCTTAACCCAATTCTTAACTGTCTTAACTGAACCTTCAAAGGATGGTAAAGGGAATATCAGATCTTTGGGTTTACCTTTTTCTCCTATCAGTGTAAGGGCGTTTCTGTTAAGCCTAAGGCGGTTTACCTCCTGTGTCTTGTTCTGCTTAATAAGCAGCTCATCATTGCTGATATCCTGCCACTGCAGAACCTTTATGTCTCCAAACCTCAGGCCCGTGTTGCAGGCAAATAGGAAAGCCCGCTTTATTGTTTCATTGCCACATTCAGTACTTGCTAACTTGCTTACCTCATCTAAGCTTAGCACTCCCTTACTCATGCCCCCACTCTTAAATTTTAGTTTCTCGGGCAGTGGGTTTTTAGGGAACAGGTTTTCTCTAATCCCATGCTTTACAACCTTCCTGAAGCGGTTAAAATAGGTCAGTGGTCCTTCTCCAGTATGGTTAGCCTCTAAGTAATCCTTATAGCCTATTATTAGGTTTTGTGTAAGCTCTTTGCAAAGCAGCTTTTCTTTCCCGAACCGCTCCTTCAGGTAAGCTTTGAATTTCTTAAGGCTGGCAGATAATACCCTGTAATCTGCTTTGGTATAGGTAGTGATGTAAGCTTGGTAGAACTTCAGAAAGTCTGTGTGGCTAAGGCTCTTTGATTGCAGGTCATAGTTGCCTAACAAAGCTTCTTCTGTTCTCTTTGCTTTTATCCTTTGAGCAAGTTCTAAAGCAGATTGATTAGACTGCTTGTCTAGGGCGTTCTTAGGCTTCTCTATCAGGTAGAGTTTTAAGTACTCATACTGCCTTACCCCACCATTATAATAGTCTAAGTAGAGGCTAAGGTTGCCATTGCTAAGCTTTCTCTGCCTAAGTCTAACAGGCTCTTTATTCGTTTGCTTTTTCACTTGTTGGGCTATTGTATTCCTTTGTTATCAAATATAACAATAATAAAATATGCCGAGCAACAAACCAGCAACAAAGTTTAGCAGAACAAGAGTATATCAAAGGAAAATAGGAGAGGCTTTAAAATATAAAAACAGCCTTAAAAGTTAATTTAGGGCTGTTTTTGTTTACTGTTGTTTTCCTATGTTTGCAGGTTGTGTACCCGCTCCTGGTACATAAGCTCCTATTTGGGATGCAAACGTTTTAACAGAAAACCCGCTTAAACAGTGTTTAATGCGGGTTTTTACTTTTATAGCCCATCTTTATTTAGTCTTTCCCCGCTTCTTGTTCTGTAAAAGAAGCCTAAAGTCTTTCCAGCTGGCACATTTGTGTGCAAGAAAAAGTAAAGCTTACTAAATGAGTATGTGTATAAAGCTCATTCAGCTACTAATGCATAGGCAAAGTAAAATACAGATCCAACTATCATAATGGAGGCCATTGTGTTTGGTGTCATAGCTCGTGCGGGTTTAGGTTGTAATTAGATTCGTTAAACAGGAGAAATTTTCCTATCTTCTTTGTTTTGAGAACAGTTGTTGAAATAGTAATGTTTTGAATATCAGTGGAATAATTTAGAATTGAGAATGAGGGTATTTTGATCCTGGTAAAAAGGATGATAGTATTTAACTTTTACTTTCGGTTAGAAGCTTTCTTTTTTGCCCAGTACGCTCGCTGTCAGGCTTGTATAAGGAGTAGTACTTTCTGTGGCAGTCTGTTCTGCGAAAAGACTAAGCCTGAAGTTGATGGTTTAAGCGTACAACTATCCCGTAGATGATTGTGAAAATTTGTGATATTATTTTACCTTTAAAAGTTTAAATAATATCATTGCTATAGCTGCACCTATTATCATGTTGAAGGAAGTGAAAAGTGTCTTTGGAAAGACATTTTATAGAATAGAGTATAAAGATGACTTAAATGTTGTGGAAGCTACGTGGCAGGGCACCGCATCGAAACAAGATTTAAGGAATGCCATCATAGCCGGTTTGGAAGTACACGAAAACACAAAGTGTGCCTTTAGGCTAAATGATAATACCGAATTCACTGGCCCATGGGCTGATTCGGTAAAATGGATTGAGGAGGAATGGTTACCCCGGGCTTATAAATCAGGGATAAGGTATCTGGCGCATGTTGCGCGGCCCAATTCCTTTGGTGAAGCAGCAGGCGAAGCAATGCTGCTGGGTAAGATAGGAGCTGCTATAGAGGTGAAGCTTTTTGATAACCGGGAAGATGCCTTACAGTGGCTTAAGAAAAAGCAAGAGGCAGATGACGCCTCAAAGTTTTCTATAGATAGCACCACAGGAAACCCTGCTTAACTAAGCAGCGGTTTATTATAGCCGAGACATATTTTCTGACCCTTCCTTGTACGGTACCGCTGCGCGTTTTAGCCTGTTTTAATCCACTAATACTTGCAGCCAATCTATAGCCACTGCTTTGCTGGTGAAGTTCTGGAGCAGGAAAGGGAGTTGCTGTGATTCTTTGATGTGCTGGATATTGCCTTCTGCCGATTGTTCCACCGCATAACTTGGCGACTGCAGCCGGGCAACTTTCTGTACGCGAGTAGTCACCAAGCCAGCGGCCAGGTACACGGCAATCTGCCTGCTCTCTTCGCTGCCCACTGATATGACCGTTTTAGAAGAATCCAGCAGAATGCGCTTCACATCGTAGTGCTTTACCTTATCGATCAGGATATTGATGCTGTGCTTTATCTCGGGGAGCAGGTAGTCGTGCAAATCAGGATAGCCTACTTCCAGAATATCGGTTGATGGGTTGTAATCTAAGCTTATAAGGCTGTTCTCAAACAGGATCATCTATGTTAGCTTAATGTGAGGCATTAATTTAGTTAATTTCATTGTCTTTGTTGGTCAAAGTAGAAGCCATACTGCAATACCTATTCCCGCGAGTACCCCTTCCCAATAGCGTATCAGGCTACGTAGAAGCCATGTTACAGTTTATACTTGCCCCGTCATCCCTAACCTTTCACTGGTTTATACTTACACTTAGCGGGCTAGTTCTTTGGTACGGTTGGCATCGATGGCCAGCAGGATGAACAGCAGGATGGTAAACGACCAGAGCGAGGAGCCGCCGTAGCTGAAGAAAGGCAGCGGAATGCCCACCACCGGCGCCAGGCCAATCGTCATGCCCACGTTGATGAGGAAGTGGAAGAAAATAATGGAGGCCACGCAGTAGCCGTAGGCGCGCCCAAATACCGACTTCTGCCGTTCGGCTATACTTACAATGCGAATAAGCAAGAGCAGGAACAGTGCAATCAGTACCGTGCTGCCTACCCAGCCGTGCTCTTCGCCAATGGTACAGAAGATAAAGTCAGTACTTTGCTCAGGCACGAAGTCGAATTTGGTTTGGGTGCCCTCCAGAAAGCCCTTGCCCCAAAAGCCACCGGAACCGATGGCAATCTTCGACTGTGTCACGTTCCAGCCATAGCCCAGCGGGTCGGCCTCTGGATTGATGAGCGCCTTGATACGGTTCTGCTGGTGCGGCTGCAGCACGTCGTTTACAAAAAAATCTACGCTGAAGATCATGGCAACCACCACACCCCACAACGCGATCATGACCTTGAAGCGGCGCAGCAACCTGAAATCAAGCCAGGTGGCCAGTGCCATAAGTATGGTGATGCCCGCAATGAGGTACAGTTTCGGGATGAGCAGGGTAAGTATAAAGATGGCCGCCGCCGAAACCCCGACAATAAGTATAAGCGGCGACATGCCCTCGCGGAAATAGGCCAGCACAAAGGCGCTGAACACCAGGGCGGAGCCTGTTTCGTTTTGAAGTATGATGATGGCAGGCGGCAACACGGTGATACCAGCCAATATCATCTGGTCCTTAAAGTTCTGCTGGCGCAGGTTTACCGAGCTCAGGAATTTAGAAGCCGCCAATGCCGTGGCAAACTTAGCCAACTCGGCTGGCTGCAGACGTATGCCCGCCCCCAGTTCAAGCCAGGAGCGCGAGCCGGCAATAGGCTTGGCCACCACCAGCGTAACCAACAGCAAAAGTATGATAAAGCCGTAAATGGGGTATGCGAGGTGCTCGTATACTTTGTGGTCCACCACCAACAGCACGATAATCAGCAGAAAAGAGGCACCGATCCAGGCAAGTTGCTTCCCCGAGTTAATGTCGAAGCTCAGGATGTTGATCACGTTGTCTGGGCTGTACACTGCGGCGTAGATGTTCATCCAGCCAAGTGCCACCAGCAAAAAGTATAGCAGCACCGTCACCCAATCAAGATGAGGCGCGATAAGGCCGGAGGAGCGGCGGCTTTGTGGAGCGGCAACTAGTTTTTTCCCAAGTACTTTCTCCATGGCCTTACTTCGATTTAATGTTGAGGTACTCCCTGCTTAGCACCCATTTCTCCTGATCCTTGATCGTAACGGTATCTGTCAGGTACTGCTCAATCATCAGGCCCGCAATAGGAGCCGCCGACTGGCCTCCCCATTTGCCGTGCTCTACGTACACTGCAATGGCGATTTTGGGATTGTCTTTCGGGGCAAAGGCGACGAATACCGCATGGTCGGCGCCCTGCGGGTTTTGGGCCGTACCAGTCTTTCCACACACCACTATACCTACCTTCTCCAGGTTAGCCCTACGGCCTGTGCCCGCGCGCACTACCTCAGCCATGCCAGCTATAATCGGCTCAAAGTGCTGGGGACTCACCGAGGCACGGTGCTTCTCCTGGTATTCCTTCAGCGGCTTTCCGTCATCGCCCACAGCGCGGATAATGTGCGGTGTTATATAGTAGCCCCTGTTGGCAACTACGGCCATAAAGTTAGCCATCTGCAGCGGTGTTACACCCAGCTCGCCCTGCCCGATGCTAAGGGAGTAGATGGTAGAGTACTTCCAGCGGTTTTTACCGTACACGCGGTCGTACAGATCGGTAGAGGCCACAATGCCTTTCTTTTCGCCCGGTATGTCGATGCCGAGCTGCTGACCAAAGCCAAAGCTCAAAACTTGCTCCCGCCACTCCTTCAGGCCAATAGCAGTATCGGTGAAGGTGTTCTTTGACTTCCCCCGG
Source organism: Pontibacter akesuensis (assembly GCF_001611675.1). Lineage (NCBI taxonomy): Bacteria > Pseudomonadati > Bacteroidota > Cytophagia > Cytophagales > Hymenobacteraceae > Pontibacter > Pontibacter akesuensis. The sequence continues at coordinate 2,353,683 of NZ_CP014766.1, forward strand.
TTGATGAGCGCCTTGTAAGCCTGGTAAAACCATGGGTTGCAGGAGTGCTGCACCGCCCCGTACAGGTTAAGCGGGGAAGGGTGCGCGTGGCAGTTTACCAGCGCTTTGTTGCAGGCATAGGTTGTGTTCGGGTTAATAGCCCCTTCTTCCAAAGCAATCAAAGCCTGTGTCAGTTTAAAGATAGATCCGGGCGGGTTCTGGTCGGCCATGATCGGACGGTTGAACATTGTTTTGTTCGTGTCCTGGAGCAGGGCCATGTAGTTTTTGCCGTAGTCTTTGCCGGTAAACAGGTTCGGATCGTAGAAGGGGGCGGAGATGTAAGCCAGTACTTCGCCGGTGGATGGTTCTATGGCCACCACGCTGCCCTTGGCGCCGTTCATCAGGAATTCGCCGTAGGCCTGCAGGTCCAGATCGATGGTGCTGGTGAGGTTCTGGCCGGCAATGGCCAGGGTGTCGTAGGTGCCATCGCGGAAAGAGCCCTTCTCCACCCCGCGCACGTTTACCATTTTATACTTCACGCCACGCTGCCCCATCAAGTACTGCTCATACTCCAGTTCTATGCCGCTTTTGCCGATATAGTCGCCGGGGCGGTAGCCGCTGTAGGAGGAGTCCTCCAGTTGCTTCGGGCTGATCTCGGCAATATAGCCCAACGCGTGCGCCAGGCTCTGGTGCGGGTAGCCACGGGCGGTACGGGCGTTAATGTAAAAACCGGGAAAATCGATCAGGTTGCCCTGGATGTAGGCAAACTCCTGGGTGCTTAGCTTCTGGTAAAAGGGGGAAGGCTGCACGTACGAAAAGGCGCGCGCTTTTTTCAGGCGCTCCCGCACATCCTCCAAAGGCAGTTTAACGAGTTCTGCCAGGCGCAGGGTGTCCAGGTTCTTCACGTCCTTGGGCACCACCATCAGGTCGTAAACTGGGGTGTTCTGCACCAGCAGTTTGCCGTTGCGGTCGTAAATCAGGCCCCGGAAAGGATATTGGATGACAGGCTTAATGGCGTTTGTTTCGGCAGCCTGTTTGTAGCTGCTGTCCACCACCTGAATGTAAAAGAGCCGCAGGGTAAAAACGACACCTATGATAAGGAAAATGCCCTGGATAATGTATTTTCTGTTTTCTAAGTAGTTCATCGGTAGTCTATCCGCTCTCGTTTAGCGGAGAAGAACAGCAGTTGTAAAATTACCATGACGATACTTGTAAACAAAGTACTCAGCAGGATCTTCACCATCGTGTACACCGCTGACTGCAAAGAGATTGTCTCCAGAAAGAAAACAGCCGTGTGATGCACCAGAACCAGCGTAAACGTATAGGCCAAAAACCAGCGCCAACCCATCGTGTGTATGTTCACGGCATCGCCACTGTCGTAACCATCGCGTGGCGTAAGAAGGTTCAATAGCAGTGGCCTTAAAAATGCCAGCAGCACGCTTGCCGCCGCATGTATGCCCATGGTATCATAGAAAATATCCACCGTAAAACCCACCACAAACCCAAGCACCAGCAGCCATACACGGCTGATAACCAGGGGTAGAAACAGCAGGAAGGCTATGTAGATAAAGCAGAAGCCGGTACTGAAAAGCACCAGGCTGTCCATGAGCAGAATCTGCAGTGCCACAAACACAAAAAACTGGGCGATATTTCTCAGGCCAAAGCTACTGTTCATCGGGAAGGATTCCTGCGTTTTGTTCTAATGTGTCGCGCTCTACCTTATACATGTTCTCCACCACGTACACATAGGCAAGCTGCGCAAAATCAACAGCCAGCTTTACCTCAATCGTATAGAAGCTCTTGTCGGGCTCTTTTTCGATGGAGCTGATGGTGCCGATCATGATGCCCTCCGGGAAGACGGTGTTGAAACCGCTTGTCACAATGGTGTCGCCCTTAGCCGGTTTGATATGCAGCGGAATGTAGTCGAGCAGCGCGGTACGGTAGTCGCCCCCCGCCCACTTCACGGTGCCAAAGGTATCGCTTTTCTTGATTTTAGCCGAAACCAGCATCTGGGAGTGCAGGAGCGAGGTAACGGTGGCATAGTGCTCTGATACCGTCTTCACCCGGCCCACCACGCCATTCGGGGCAATCACGCCCATACCTGGCTTCACGCCGTCGGCCGTGCCTTTGGCTATGGTCAGGTAGTTGTTCATGCGGCGCACCGAGTTGTTGATCACGCGGCCGGCCAGCAGGTTGTACGGGTATACTTTGCTCGTGTCCGTAGCCACAAAGTAGGTGCTATCCAGTGTGGCGGTGCTGTCACTGAGTGTTGCTTGCCGGAACTGCAGCACCTCCTCGCGCAGGGCGGCGTTCTCCCGCGCCAGCGTCTGGTTTATACTTGTGAGCCGGAAATAATCGGTGATGCCGCTCTGGAACTCCAGCACCTGCCCCACATACTTGTTGGCCGAGTTGAAGAAAGCGGCTCCCTGGTACGTGTTGTAGCGCACAATCAGGAAAACGCACAGCACCTCCAGCAACAAGAACAGGATAACTGCCCGAAACCGGTATATAAAGGCAAAGAGATTCCGCACTTGTTACTACGTCAGCAACACGTTTTTAAAACCTTCGATGTTCTTGATGGCGGCACCCGTGCCACGCACCACCGCTCTTAGCGGGTCTTCGGCAATGTGGATCGGCAGTTTTGTTTTGGCAGCCAAACGCTTGTCCAGGCCACGGAGCAACGCGCCACCGCCTGTTAGGTGAATGCCGTTGTCGTAGATGTCGGCAGAAAGCTCCGGTGGGGCAATCTCCAGCGCTTTCAGAACAGCCTCCTCGATCTTAGAAACGGACTTATCCAGCGCAATGGCAATTTCCTGGTAAGTTACCTTGATCACCTTCGGAATACCAGTCATCAGGTCACGGCCACGGATCTCGTAGTCGGCTGGTGGGTTCTCGATTTCTGTCAGGGCAGCGCCTACTTCAATTTTAATCTTCTCGGCAGAACGCTCACCGATCAGCAGGTTGTGCTGGCGGCGCATGTAATCGAGAATGTCTTTCGTAAACACGTCGCCGGCAATGCGGATGGACTGGTCGCACACGATACCGGAAAGGGCTATCACGGCAATCTCCGTTGTACCACCCCCGATATCCACAATCATGGAGCCAATCGGCTGCTCCACGTCAATGCCGATACCGATCGCTGCAGCCATGGGCTCCTGGATCATCCATACTTCCTTGGCGCCGGCATGCTGGGCCGAGTCACGTACGGCGCGTTTTTCCACTTCCGTGATGCCCGACGGAATACAAATTACCATGCGGTGCGAGGGCTGGAACAAACGGCGGCCGGTGTCAATCATCTTGATCATACCGCGAATCATCTCCTCTGCCGCGTGGAAGTCGGCGATCACGCCGTCTTTCAGAGGTCTGATGGTCTTGATGTTCTCGTGCGTTTTCTCGTGCATCTGCATGGCATTGCGGCCAATGGCCAACACACGACCTGTGGTGCGATCCACAGCAATAATAGAAGGTTCGTCGACTACAATTTTATCGTTATGTATGATCAGGGTATTGGCGGTGCCAAGGTCAATGGCTATATCGCTCGTCAAAAAATTAAATAGTCCCATGTTTATGTCTGAAGGCGTGCGGTAGCCCCGTTATATTTTCAATATACAATGTTTCTGTTCAGAAACTTGCGGCAAAATTAGTGAAATTCAGTGGAATTAATAATGTAACAGGATTTCTGTTGGCTTAATTAGTTTTTATTTATTAGGAATGCCTGCCTGGGCTTCGCCTGCCTGCTTTGGAAGCACAGCTATTAGTGGTAAAACTGGATGAGTAACCTGATCCTCAAGTACAAAAAAACATCTTTACTGGCGCTGCCTCCGCTTGTGTCTTACAATGTTATCGTGGTTGCAGCTTGGCTAGGTTCGAAAGCCATACTTGTTTAGCTGTTGCATTCGCAACTCCGAACAGGCTATCTTATCTAGCTGCCGCTGATCCTCTAGTTCCCAAATACCAAATGTTTCACTTTGTGTTTTGGAGCGCTCACGGCTGGGGTAGGGGCCCTATGTGAGCGAGGCCCCGTCCTCGGGCATCGCGCTAGGAGCTTTTCTTTGCTCGCTTCGCTTTGCAATCCCGCTCCCGCGGGACCGAAAAACTCCAAAGGCGCTCAACCCAAGGACTGGGATCGGTTCCAGTAGCCACTGCTTATGCAACTTCAGCCAAACTCCCTCCACTGTTTTTAGGGGAGTGCTGGGGAAGGGTAAAGTAGGGACAGGTCGCGACCTGTCCACTCCACACCGTCAACTACAGCGCTTATACTTGAACATGAACAGTGCAGCTACTCCCTCTCCTGTTTTGGAGTAGGGGCCCTCGATAAAGGAGAGGGTTGGGGTGAGGTAAATCATAGTAGGAGGCAACCACAGCGGCAGCAAAAAGACCCCAGCCTCTACTGAAGCTGGGGTCTTCCTCAATTTATAAGTAATTTATACTTGAGGAGCCTAGTGTTTGAAGTGGCGGACGCCTGTCATTACCATCGCCATGCCATGCGCATCGCAATAATCAATTGAATCTTGGTCTTTGATCGAGCCACCGGGCTGTACTACTGCCTTGATACCTGCTTTGTCAGCAATCTCCACGCAGTCCGGGAACGGGAAAAACGCATCAGAAGCCATCACGGTTTTGCTCAGGTCAAAGCCGAAGCTGTTGGCCTTCTCGATGGCTTGGCGCAGGGCGTCCACGCGGGAGGTCTGGCCCACGCCGCTGGAGAACATCATTTTATCGGTTGCCAGCACGATAGTGTTCGACTTGGTGTGCTTGCATACTTTGGCTGCGAACACAAGTGCTTTTTTCTCCTCGGTCGTCGGCATGCGCTTGGTGGCAGTTTTGAAGTCGGCCTCTGTTTCGGTGGCCAGGTCCTTGTCCTGCTCAACAAAGCCGTTCAGTAAAGTTTTTACTTGCTTCTTTGGCAGCTCCACTTGTTTTTGCTTCAGCAGGATGCGGTTTTTCTTTGTCTTCAGCAGGTCCAGTGCATCGGCATCATAGTCAGGCGCGATCAACACTTCGAAGAACAGCTTGTTCAGTTCCTCGGCCACGGCCATGTCTATGGTGCGGTTGGCTATGATTACGCCGCCAAAGGCTGATACCGGATCAGAAGAAAGTGCGTTGAGATAGGCTTCTTTCATCGTTTCGCCCGTGGCGCAACCGCAGGCGTTCGTGTGCTTCAATATAGCCACGGCTGGTTCTTCAAACTCTGCGCCCAGTGCCACGGCAGCGTCTACGTCTACCAGGTTGTTGTAAGAAAGCTGTTTGCCGTTCAGCTGCTCAAACAGGTCTTCCAGCTTACCATAGAAAGTGCCCTGCTGGTGCGGGTTCTCCCCGTAGCGCAGTGGTGTGCTGTCCTGAACGCTTATTTTTAGGGCCTGTGTCTCGCCATTGGCGTTCATGTAGTTGAAGATGTGCGTGTCGTAGTGGGAAGATACGTTAAAGGCTTTGGCAGCGAAACGCTTGCGGTCCTCCAGGTCGGTAGCACCGTCTTTTGCCTGCAGCAGCTCCACCACTTCGTCGTACTGCTCGCGCGACGAAACAATCAGCACGTCCTTAAAATTTTTGGCGGCGGCACGGATCAGCGAAATACCACCGATGTCGATCTTCTCAATCACGTCGGCCTCTGATGCGCCCGATGCAACGGTTTCCTCAAAAGGATAAAGGTCCACCACCACCAGGTCGATCGGCGGAATCTCGAACTTCTCGCGCTCAGAAATATCACTGTCGTTATCGCGACGGTGCAGGATACCACCGAATACTTTCGGGTGCAGTGTTTTTACACGACCGCCGAAAATGGAAGGGTAGTCCGTCAGGTCTTCCACGGCTACTACTTCAGCGCCTTGCTCCTCCAGAAACGTCTGTGTGCCACCGGTTGAGTAAATGGTAACGCCGTGCTGCTTTAGTAGCTCCACCAGCGGCTCCAGACGGTCTTTATAGTATACCGAGATCAGTGCGGATTTGATTTTAACGGATTGCATGGGTAAGGTATGTTTGGGTTGATAATTGGGTCTATGCTTGCTCTTGCTGCGTCAGCAACTCTTCTACCACCAGCGGCAGGTGCTGGTGCTCCAGCTGTAACACGCGGGCGGCGAGGGCCTCCGGCGTATCGGTTGGCAACACCGGGCAGCGCTCCTGACGTATAAATTCGCCTTTATCGTACTCCTCGTTGATGTAGTGGATGGTGATGCCTGATTCCGGCTCCTGCGCCTGCACCACGGCTGCGTGCACTTTCTGGCCGTGCATGCCTTTGCCGCCATACTTGGGCAGCAGGGCAGGGTGAATGTTGATGATGCGGTTCGGGAAAGCGCGCAGCAGGTTCTGCGGCACCAGCCACAGGAAGCCTGCCAGCACGATCAGATCAGGCTCGAAAGCCTGTACCTGCTCCAGCACGGTATCGGTATTGTAGAAGGCATCGCGCGAAAACAAAAGAGCCGGGACGTGGTAGGTCTCGGCTCTTTTAAGGGCATACGCATTCGGGTTGTTAGAGAACAGGGCGGCCACACGGATCTGCGGGTGGTGCTCGAAATATTCCAGCAGCCGCTGCGCATTGCTCCCTGACCCAGAGGCGAATATGACTATATTTTTCTTGTCCTTAGGTTCCAAAAGTATGAACTTGTAATGAAGGTGCAAATATAGCGGGTTTGCCTTTAGAAGGAAGCGGGCAAGTATAAATTATACACGCGGCGGCTTAATCTCCCTCGTAAAAATCAATTAAGGCGGCGAAGTAGGCATCGTCCCACCCTTCGGTAATGTCGTTGTAGTCCTCATCCGGGATGTTGGTGTGGCGCAGCTCAGCCGAGGTGCCATACTTGTGCGGGTGCAATTTGATGGTAACGATAGAAGGCTCTTCCTGTTCGCCGAAATACCACTGCTGCACAAGCATCTTGCCCGGCTCAAACTCGAGGTTCTTGCCCACAATGCTTCCTTCCCAGAGCGAAAACTCCGAGCCCGGCTCCTCCGACATCTCCGCCGCCTCGCCCGTCCAGAGCTGTATGGTGCCTGGGTTGGTCAGCGCCACGTATACTTCCTCCGGATCAGCCGGGATGATGTAATATTTTTTATAGTCTTTCATGGTTCTTTAAAAGGATGTAAGACACAGGTACCAAGATGCAAGACTTCTTTCGGTATACTTGAAAAAAAGAGCTTATAAGTGCTTAAGGCAGAAATTGCTTTATGATAAAGTCTTGTGTGCTGAGTCTTACTACTTGTGTCTAAAATTATTTCCAATACGCCTCTATGGCTACGGCTACACCGTCTTCTACGCTGCTTAGGGTAATTTTGTCTGCTACGGCTTTTACTTCCTCGCGGGCGTTACCGACTGCTATGCCCATACCTACGGCTTTGATCATTTCGATGTCGTTGTAGTTATCGCCGAACGCCATCACCTCGTGCAAACCGATGCCATACTTGCTTTCGAGGAGCAACTCCAGTGCTGTGGCTTTCGAAATGGAGCGTGGCGCGATCTCGATGTAGGTATCTTTGGAGCGATAGGCGTGTATCTGATCAGCATAATTCTTCACCAGCTCCTGGTACAGCGTCTCGATCTCGTCGGCCGGGCCCATGCACATGATTTTGTGCGCGCCGGTTTCGGCTGAGTGCCAGGCGTCAAGTATAGTGTTAAGGGATGAGATAGTTGGTGTAACCTTCGTATTGCTTTGCTCCCGCTTTGCCCAGTAATCCAGCTGTGGCGCATACCAGTTATCCTGCTCGTAAAGGCTCACGTGAATGTCGGTGCCCTGTGTAAGCTGGTAAATAGCCAGGCAAACCTCAACAGGCACTTGTGTGGAGTCGAGCTGCACTGGTGCCGTTTTGCCATCCTCAAAATATAAAATATAGCCGCCGTTAAAGCAAATCAGCGGGTTGTGCAGAATGCCCAGTTCCTGCTGCAGGTGGCGCATGGCGCTTGGCATCCGGGAAGAAGCCAGAATAACAGGGATATCCTTGTCAAGGCTTCGGAAGGTGCGGATGGTGCGCTCCGATAGCTGGCGCTCTTTGTTGAGCAGCGTACCGTCTATATCTGTGCAAATGGCTTTGAGGTTCATGTGCTGGCAGTGGTTGAGGCGCGCAAGTTACAAGTATACGAGCCGAAAAACCAGCCTCTCTTCTTTCTACTTCTTTTTCGCCTTCAGCGACCACGTATAGCGGAACTCGGCTACTTTGTCGCCCTGCTCGTCGGTGCCAACGCTGCTGGCTATCACCGTCACGCCCTCGCCGGTTGCTTTGGTGTGCTCCACGGCCTCCAGTATCTGCTTGCCGTCTTCGCAGGAAAACGTGATTTTGCCTACTGCCTTCTTGGTAAAATCAGCCTCCATGTGCACCACCAGCATCGATATTCCTGGCTTAGCCTCATGCACGTGCATCATGCACAGCACACCCGTTGAAAGCTCGGCGGCCATACTTAGGCAGGCGAAGTAAATGGAGTTGAACGGGTTTTTGTTCAGGTATTTATAGGGTATGGTGACGGTAGCGCTTTCTTCGGTGATGGAGGCCACGCGCAGATCCGCCATGTACGCCATCGGCAGCTTTGCCAGCATAAACAGCCTGAATTTAACAGGGGAGGCTACCAATTGGCGAAAGGCCGCAGCTGAGTCAGTTTTAACTTTCATGGATGGCTGGTGTTTTAGGTGGCTAGGCAGTTTGACCTGGTGACAAAAGGGATACGCTGCACCTCTAAATATAGCCAAATAAAAGTATAAAGCTGAAGTTAGCTGGCCGCTGCCTGATCACAGTCTTTGCAGATTCCCTGGGCCGAAAAATGAAGACGCTCTACTTTGTAAGTCTTCGGCAGGGAAATAGGAGGGATCACCACATCGTTCAGGCAGAAGGTCTGGCTGCAGGAGGTGCAGTAGAAGTGGATGTGGTTGTCGTGGTGGTGCTGTTGCGAGCAGGACTCTTCCTGGCAGAGCGCAAACTTCACCGCACCGCTCACATCGTTTATACTATGGATCAGTCCTCTCTCCTCGAAGGAATATAACGTGCGGTAAATCGTGACGCGGTCGTAGCGGTCGCCGATCAGCTTTTCGAGGTCGGCGTGCGAGAGCGCAAAGCTGTTCTGCAGGAACTGGCGCAGCACCTCCTGGCGGCAGCCGGTTTTACGCAGCCCATAGTTTAAAAGCAACTTTTGCACGCTGTCCATCTTTCCTTATACTTCGTTGGCCTTCAGAGATTACAAATATACTCACATATCCCTTTAAAACATAAAAGTGCCTATACGTGAAGGTTTCCTGTGCAGCTGCCGCGCCTTTTGCCTAAAGCAACAGCATGGAGAGAATGCCCATCAGCATGATGCCCTTGTTTAAGTTGCTGAGATAGGCAAAGTCACGGATACGGTCGGCGCGCACCAGTTTTAAAACCATCCAAACCGTTGGCGCCAGCACCAGCACCGCCATGTACACATCAAACAAAAGCTTGGTGGAGGGGTGAAGTATAACCACAATTACAAAGGCTTGGAAGGCGGCGATGAGCGGGTAGAGCACCAGCTTGGTGCCATAAACGCCGGCTACAATGGGCAAGGTGCGGCAGTCGAAGGAGGCATCGCCTTTCATGTCCTCCATATCTTTGATGATCTCGCGAATAAGGGAGATAAGCAGTGCGAAGAGAGCGTAGCTTAGCGTGATTTTGTTCAGCGTATCGGCATACACGGCCACGATCAGCAGCATGGTGGCGGCAAGCAAGGAGATAACCACGTTGCCGATCAGCAGCATTTTCTTTAGCCGGCCCGAGTAGCCCCACAGCAACAGCACCACCCCCAGGTTTATGGCCCCCACCTTCAGCGAAAGCGCCGCCCCGAGTAATACGCCTATGCCAGACAAGATGAGGTGCGCAAACATGGCCCTGCGCCTGCGGATGCGACGGCCTACCAGAATGCGGTTCGGCTTGTTGATGGCGTCAATCTTGACATCGTAGTAGTCGTTGATGATGTAGCCGGCGGCCGCGATGCAGACCGTGGAGAGTACCAGCAGCAGAAAGCCCGGCTCCAGCAGTTTGTCCCACTCCACGCCGCGTGTCAGCAGGCAGGCCTGCACCAGCGCCTGACAAAGCGCAATCATCAGCAGGTTGCGGGCTCGGATCAGGGAGAGGATTGAGTTCACAGGCGGGATCTGAAGAGTATGTTGCTTTTGTAAAGGTACGATGCAGAAATGAAGCGGCAATAAAAAAGCCCCTACCAGGAGGGGCTTTACTGTTGTAGTAGAGGTTTGCGCTATACTTTCTTTACGTTCACAGCGTTAATGCCTTTCTTACCTTCAACAGTATCGAACTCTACCTGGTCGTGCTGCTGAATTTGCAGGCCGTTTAAGCCTGTAATGTGTACGAAGAAATCTTCGTTTGTCTCGTCATCGGTGATGAACCCAAAACCCTTAGACTCAATAAAGAACTTTACTTTTCCTGTCTTCATAAAATAAACTATTGATTGTAATTAAAGAGCTGTAAACTAGAAAATAAATTCTATATATGCAATAGTATATTAAAGAAATTATTCTACTGGATTTTAAAATAGTATAAATACGTACGTATTACCAAGTGTCCTGTGTTTTCATGATGGTTTCAATGAGCTCACGCACTGCGCCTCTGCCCCCTTTTTTAGTGGAGGTGAAGGTGGAAATCTCCCTGATGTCGTCTGCCGCGTCGGCCGGGCAGGCGCGCAGTCCGCACCGCTGCATCACCTCAAAGTCAGGCATGTCATCGCCCATGTAGGCTACCGTGCCCGGGTGCACGCCCTGCATGTAGAGGTAGTTTTCAAGCGTATCCACCTTGTCTTCTATGCCCAGGAAAATATCCTCAATTCCCAGCTGCTCCAGGCGCTTCCGCACCCCAGGCTCGTTTTTGCCGGAAATAATAGCTACCCGGTAGCCCTGGCTTAGGGCATGTTTGATGGCAAAACCATCCTTGATGTTGAAGGCGCGCACCTGCTCTCCGTCGGCAAAGCAGTACAGCAGGCCATCCGTCAGTACGCCGTCTACATCAAAAACAAAAGTGTTGATGCGGGTAAGGTCTGTTTGGGTAATGGACATAGGTTAGTGATTGGCAATGGGTGAAAAATTAGGCAAAATGTTCTTATGTAGGACAAATTGTAAACGAGGTGAAATCAAGTAAAACCCTGTTCCGTGTTGAGAGATGCTTTACTTTAATCGTCAACGCTCCATTCCCCTGTCTCCGAGTGGTAGGTATGCTCAACACCGAAGTATGAATAGTAATTGAGCTGGTATTCAGCGGGCTTATGAAGGCTGTACTGGAAATCCTGCTGCAGTACACCGAAGGCAGTAGGCGGCACTTTATACACATTATGACTTGTCAAAGCTTCCAGATCTGGAGGATAATATCCTTTATCTGCTTTATACTCTTCCAGTTCGCTGATAATTTCTTCTGCTCTGTAGTCGGTAACATGACTCTGAATTTTAGAGAAAACGAAAAAGCAGACTATCGACAAAAATGTCAGTAGACCTACAAGGTAGAACCACCGACTTTCGAAAGTTTTCTTTGTTGCATGAAATAGGTCCAATATCACACCAACCACTACGGCTGAAATAAGGATCAGAAAGGCACCAGCCATTCCAAATGGAATGAGTCCGTAGGAAGTATGTAAAAGCCACAAACTCATTGCAGCCATATAAAGGCCACAGAAGGTGAGCAATCTTTTTTTACTCCGGTAAGCTTTGCTGTATACTGCCATGTTAGTTTGCTTCAGGTAAGTATTAGGTCTGGTCTCCCCATTATAAAACAGGAAAGGCTCCTTCCTGCGAAAGAGCCTTTAAAAGTATAGATTTTTCCTGATTTATACCTGCGAAATCTAGTCCTGGTTATCGCGCCATTCGTAAACCCAGGCTGCCTGGATCTGCTCCAGGTGGCCTTCTGTGGCCTGCTCGCGCGTGCCTTCAAAATTAGGCAGCGAAAGAATCCAGTCCAGCAATTCAGTAAAGCGGATGCGGTAAATCTTTGATTCTGTGAAGTCATCGCCAAACTTCTCGTAAAGCGCCATGGCAATGTCCTCGTGATCGCTCCAGTGTATCGGTGGCTCGTAGCTCATATTTTTCAGTTATCAGTTAACAATTATCATTTGTCATCTCCTTTGTACCAAGTATACCTGCTACCTACTTATACTTTGGAAGTATGCAGCTTGCACAATGCATTAGAACTGGCAGTAGGTAAATGAAGAGGAGAGTCGGTTAGTGGCCCAGGAAATCCTGCTCCGGAATCGTTATCACCACGTCTTCATTGCCCTGCACCACGCACTGGCAGCCCAGGCGGGAGTTGATGCGCGGGTCTACGGCGCGGTCAATGTAATCCTCTTCTTTGTCTGAGATCTCAGGCAGGTCGTCCATGCCGGCCTCCACATATACGTGGCAGGTGCTGCAACCGCAAACACCGCCGCAGTTGTGCTGTAGCTTAATGGCGTTGTTTAGCGCCACATCCAGCACCGACTCACCTTCCACGGCCGGGTGTGTCTGGTCTGGGGAGCCATCGGCAAACTTAAATGTTATATTTACTACTTTCATGTCTTTCTCAATTTGAGGCGCAATTTACAAAGCATGCCCCCCGAATCAAAGTATACGGGCGCTTATGCTCTTGCAGTTAAACTACTTTGCAGGCGAATTGGTTAAGCCTGGTTGCCGGAATCCTGGATACTCTGCGTAAGTAGCCGGTACAGGTCCTGCCACCTGGGCTGTTGCTGCAGCATGTGCAGGTGTGCCTGTATCACGTTGTCGTCGTGGCGTATGGCGGGGCCGGTTTGCACTGTAAAGGGGTGCTGCTGCATGGCCTTGGCAATTGTCTCCTGAAGCAGAGGCCTTAGCAGTGCAATGGGCAAGCCGGCTTGCTCTAGCAGTTGCTGGCTGATGCCGAGCAGGTGATTCGTGAAGTTGCAGGCAAACACGGCGGCCAGGTGCAGCTGCTTTCTGGCTTCAGAATCCACCGTTTCCACTGTTTTGCTTATACTTTGCGCAAGTGCTTGCAAACTTTCTAGCGCTTCGGCATCCTTAGCCTCCAGTAGCAGCGGTACCTGCGCAAAATCCACCGCCTTTGCTTTGCTGAACGTTTGGAGCGGATAGAACACGCCTGCTTTTGCGCCTGCAACAGCGGCAAGTATAGCTAACGGCTGTGAACCGGAAGTATGGGCCACCACGGTGCCTGATTTCACCTTTATTTCAGCGGCTACAGCGGCGAGTGCGGCATCGGGCACGGCAATCAACACCACCTCTGCTACTTCCTCTCGCAGATCAAGCGAGACAATGGCTGCCGCCGCTACTTTGCCGGCTAATGCATCCCGCTGGGCGGCGTTACGGCTGTAGATGGCTGTTATAGTATGGCCTGCTGCATGCAGGGCCTGCGCCAGGTGCCACGCCACGTTTCCGGCTCCGATAAAGGTTATGTTCATCTTTGTCTGGGGTGTAAGCTGCTGATGTTTTTGTAGAGGCTGTATAACTGCGGCATAACGGCCTGAGACGAGAAGCGGCTCATAAAGTCCTGCCTGATCTGGCGGCTATCATACTTGCCGATGTTGTTAATCAGGTATAACATAGCTTTTGACAGCGCTTCAGGATTATTTTTTTCCACCGCTACCCCATTTGTTTCATTAACGGTTTCTTCCGGAGCGCCGCATTTAGTAGCGATGATAGGTTTACCGCAGGCGATTGCTTCCAGAAACACATTGCCAAGCGCCTCATATTGGCTGGCTAGTACAAAGGCATCACAGTTTTGATATTGGTGTAAGGCCTCTTCTCTGTTTATTTCCCCAAGCCAGCTTACTTTGTCTAAAATTCCTGCATCTGCAGTTAGCTGTCTATAGGTTTCCAAATATTCTCCCGTACCGCCGATAGTTAAGCTTGCGCTTTCATACTCAGACACCACTAATTTGAAAGCGGCTAACAAAGTGTCAAACCCCTTCTTTGGATGGATGTACCCAAGCGAGAAAAACCGGAAAGCCCTACTATCAGACTTCAAACTGCATTTAAAAAAGTCTTCTTCTACAAAATTAGGGATAACTGTTACGCGGCTGATGCCTTGTGCCTGCATCCGCTGCTTCTGGAAATGACTTTCTGCTATATTTTGCGCTGAGGAATCATACGCGAGCTTAAGGGCGGGTTTCAACTTCCCATCTTTGCCAACAGAATACTTATCGGGGAAGGGGCCGGTGTGTTCCGTTATACAGAAGGGGATTCCTGTTTCGTCACTCAACCTTTTTGCTATTATTCCAGCAGGCCTTGCTGTTTGCGCATGTATCAGATCAACAGGCCCAAAATCGGCTTCAAAAGCTTTAAGATTTGATAAATTGGCTTTTACAACACCTTCGAGGTTGCCTTGAGCTATGTGCTGTGTCCAGGTAAAGGTAGGATGGTAGTACACTGCATGGTTTTGCCGTAGCGTCTCTTTTTGCGGATGGATGGTGGCCGCAAAAAGCTTCTTTAAGTTATGCAGGTGGTCCTTTGCCTGTAGTGCCAGATCCGACCGGTTCTGCCCCCAGTTGCTTACTCCAATGTTGATGTCTGTGTAGCGGGAGCTAAGCTGCTGCAACTGCTTTACCAGAAAAGATCCACTTACCGGGAAGTCAACAGAGGGATACCAGGATGGAATAATGAAGATGTTCATGCCTCACCGCGCTTAAAACAGAAAAGGCAGGATAAACCTGCCTTTTCAAATATAGGGAAATCTTGCTTATGCTACCTGTGCTTTTCGGGCTTGCTTTGGTTTGGCTGCTCGTGGGCTGCCACCTTCGTCCTTGCGGCGCACGATGGCCATCACGAAACCGATTGACATCACAATGGTACCAATCCAGAGGATGCTTACGAAAGGCTTCTCCATTGCTTTCAGGATAATCCAGTCCTTCTGCGTGGCATTCACCCCAATGGTGAATTTATCGTTCTCGGTGTCGATGTTCATAAACGTGAGGCGCAGGCCAAGGTCGGCAACTTCCTCAGGCACGCGGCCCATCATCTGGTCTTTGATCATCAGCACCGGGTGGGCGTGGTAGTTCTTGGTCTCACCCAGAATCTTCATGTCTGCCTGCACAGCAATGTCGCCGGGAGCCAGTTTAACGCCTGGTACCTGCTTTATCTGCTCGATGCCGTTGAAGATCGCTACATAGTCATTCAAAATAATCGTGTCGCCGGCGCTAAGCACATACTCCTTCAGCTCACCCCACTCTTTCTCTTCCGGTGCAAGTCCTGATACGTGCGTGTACAGGTCCATGCTTACAGAGTGCTTGATGTCGGGAGACGCCAGCAGACCCATGTTCTCGTTTACCTGCGCGCGTGGGTAAAGTGTAAAGGCCTTACCCGTTTCGCGTTCTTTATACTTAACCTCGTAGTAGGTGTTCTCCGGAGACAGCAGTTCCAGCGTATCGCCTGTGTCGAAGTATACTTTCTCGTTCGCCACGATTTGCCCACGCGCAATGGCCTTGTACGGGTCAGCAGTCAGGAACAGCAGCTCGCGGTCTACGTAGCCCGGCACACCGATTACTTCCTGGAACTGGCCATGGTAGCTAACGGTATACTTGTCCATTTGCACAGGGGCATTGCGCCACAGCAGCACGTTGTCACGGTTCAGTTCGTCAGGGAATTCGCGGGAGTACACCATGCCCGATGTGTTTTCGGAGATGATGTTGGAGTAGCCCGAAGAGAACAGGATACCCAGCAGCATCATAGCGATACCGATGTGCGCCACGGCACCACCGGAAAGCGATACTTTTTTATGGATCAGGTTGAGGATAATGCTTAGGTTAGCGAAGATCGAGAACAGGCCAGCCACCAGCAGGGTTATGTAAGCCGGGTTGTCAATAGTATCGTTCAGCACGCCCAGCTTCGACAACACGATGATCAAGCTGGCGAACAGCAAGGTCAGCATGGCAGGCAAAGTCAGTGCATCAGCAAAGCTTTCCTTCTCGCCTTTGCGCCACCATAGCAGCTGCGCCACTCCTGAAAGTATGGCAATCGCTACGCCGCCCCACAACTGGAACTTCGTGTAGTGTTCAATCTGGTCGGCTGGCAGAGCCGCGTTAGACTCGATGCCAATAAAGCCAAGGAAGGAGTTGTAAACTGGGATAGACGTTGTAAACAACACCTGGAAAGCTGCCAGACATAGTACGATTGCGCCGATAAACACCCAAAACTCACCGTTGTAGGTAGAAAGCTCTTTCTCTGTTGTCGGAATAAACTTCCAGCGGTACACCAGCAGGCCAATGGCCAGCACGGCAAACACAGCCAGGTAAGCGAACAGCTGCCCGGACAAGCCAAGGTCGGTGAACGAGTGCACGGAGGCATTACCCAGGATACCGCTTCGGGTCAGGAACGTAGCGTAAAGAATCAGCAGGAATGAGGCAATTACCAGAATGTACGTTGCCTTAAGCCCGGACTTGCCACGGCGGTAAGCGATCATCGTATGGATGCCGCCCACCAGGATCAGCCACGGAATGTATACCGCATTTTCCACTGGGTCCCAGTTCCAGTAGCCACCAAAGTTAAGCGTCTCATAGGCCCAGTAAGCACCCATAATAATACCGATGCCCAGCACTACCGCAGCGAAATGCGCCCACGGCAAAGCAGGCTTTACCCACTCAGTAAACTTGCCTTTCCAGAGGCCGGCCATCGCGAAAGCAAACGGAACCAGCGTGGCGGCAAAACCCAGGAACAGGGTTGGCGGGTGAATCACCATCCAATAATTCTGGAGCAGTGGGTTCAGGCCGGTACCGTCAGTTGGCACGAAGTTCGGGTCCATGGCGAACACAGGAGCCTCAGGCATGAAGTCGCGCATCAAAATAAAAGGAGAGGAGCCGATTTTTACATCACCGATCACCACACCTAGAATCATGGATGTCAGGAAGAGCTGCACAAAGGAGAACATTGCCATCACAGGCGCCTCCCATACTTTGTTTTTCTTGTAGGAGTTGATGAGCACGAAGCCCAGCAGTACATGCCAGAATATCCAGAGCAGGAACGAACCCTCCTGACCTTCCCAGAAACAGGAGATCATGTAATACACCGGCAGGTGATTAGAGGAGTGGCTCCAGGCGTAATAGTACTCGTAGCGGTGCTCGTAAATGATGTTGAACAGCGAGAAGATGATCATCATCACGGCGGCTCCGTGCACGTAAAAAGCACCGCGTGCCAGGTTGCGCCAGCTATTGTCGCCGGACAGCTCCACCTTGGAACGGGATGCCATAAAATAAGCGTAGGAGGACACCACGGCTGCTACAAAAGCCACAATCACACTTGTATGGCCAATATCCCCGATGAGCGTATTAATCATTGCTGATAGTTAAAAGTTTAAAGTTATGAGTTATGAGTTGGAGAAGAAAAGGAGCCGAAACGGTAGACGCTGAACTTTCAACTCTAAACTCTAAACTAATTTAAAGGCTTGCTGTATTTTGCTGTACTTCCTTCTCCACATACTTGGATGGGCACTTAAGGAGGATTTTATCGGCTACAAAAACGTTCTTCTGCATGCTGCCCGTAATTACCACCTGCTCCGAGCGCTCAAAGTCCTGCGGCTTTGGGTTGAAGTATACTACCTGCTGCTCTACCCGGTTGGTATCCACCAGCGTGAAGGTAAAGTAGTTCGGATCTATCAGCGGGTCGTACTGCATACCCACAATGTGGCCCTGCGAGTCTTTCTTCAGACGGCCCACCACGTGTACTTTTGTGTCGTTGCCTTCTTCGGCAAGCTCCATGGCCTCCCCAAACGAAACATAGGTGCTGGCATCGCCTACGGAAGACATAATGATCACAATAGCCACAGCGATGACTAAAATCCCGATGATGTGTGTCTTTTTCATCTTTGGTTAACTTTTTCCTGTTATTCCTGTAGCCTAACACACCAGCGGACAATATAAATCCATGGCAGAAGGCTAATTTCATACTTATGTTTTGCTGCTACTCACGCATCTGTTTTTCCAGTTTGCTCACCTTCCGGTCAAGCGAAACCAGGTAAAGAATCATGCCCACCATAACGGTCAGCAACACAATCACCACCACGTAAATTTTGCCGTCGCGGCGCAGCGTGTCGGCCATTTCCACTTCGGCTTGTGGGGCCGATGAGAACTCTACCTCCGTCTGTTCGGGCTGGGCCTGCACTGGCGCAAGGCCTGCCGTGGTGCCAAGTATAAAGCACCACACGGCCAGTATTCTAAACAGTTTCATATAAGCGTTGTCTGATTAATTCCAATCTTGATTTCACGTTCACGATCCAGATGCCGAGCAGTGTCCAGCCCAGCACGGCCGGGTAAAACACCAGGCGCAGACTGCTATCCATGTCGTAGGCGTTAAAGCCAGGGTTGCCGCCGTTGCCGGGGTGCAGCGAATCGGTGAGGCGCGGAAGTATGAACAGCAGCGGAATAAGCGCAGCAAAGGCGAAGATGTTGTACACTGCGCTGATGCGGGCACGCTGCTGCTGCTCGTTAAAGGAACTGCGCAGCACCAGGTACGCGAAGTAAATCAGCAAACCGATGGCCGAGGCGTTCTGCTTCGGATCGTTGCTCCAGTACTCGCCCCACGTAAACTTGGCCCACTCCATACCCGTTACAATGCCCAGCACGCCAAAGAGGATGCCGACTTTCGCTGCCTCGTAAGCGATCACATCGTTCTTGACGGTAGGGTTGCGCAGGTACTTGATAGAGTAAACAACCGATACCAGCAGGATCAGGATCATGCCAAACCACATGGGCACGTGGAAGTATAAATTGCGGATAGTCTCGTTAAGAATAGCCAGCCGCGGCACATCAGAAAGCATACCAGCCACCACGGTAAAAACCAGTAGGAGCACGGCCAGTATTTTCCACCAATTTTTCTTCATTTCTTTTTTAGATACTTGATATTAGAGGTTAGATGTAAGACTCTATTGTTGTTAAGCCTTATCACATCGTGCCCAATACCTTAACAAAAGTTTATGCGAATTAGCTCTATGTTCTTCAACCATAATTCGAAGCTTTGCAGCCTGACTCTTAAGACTGATTGTCTAGCGTCTAATATCTACCTTCTAGCGTCTCTTTACGAACGCCAAAGGTACGGGAATAAGATGTAGGAAACAGTGACGACAATCATGTTTATGGCAAGCAGGGTAAGCAGTTCGTCGAGGCTGAGGCTGCGGTCCAGGCCATCCATGGCGTTTTTCGACATTTTGATGAGCATAAGCAGCATGGGCACGATTACAGGAAAGCTGAGTACGGCCATGAGCGTGCTGCTGTTGGCGGCTTTGGAGGCGATACTCGAAATCATGGTAAGGGAGGTGGAAAACCCGATGGCGCCCAGCAGCAGCGTGAGCAGGAACATGGGCACGTCCTGCACCGGGTTGCCTAGTACGAAACCGTAAAACACGAAGCAGATAAAGGCCAGCAGCAACATCAACAGCGTGTTGTAGATAATCTTGGCAAGTATAATGCCCTGCGGGCTCACGATAGAGTAGAAGTAAAGCAGCCGCCCCCTGTTCTCCTGCATAAAGCTCTTGGCGATGGCGTTGACCGAGGTAAACAGCAGGATAATCCAAAGCAAAGCGTTCCATACCGGGGCTTGCAGCATATTGGAGCGCATGCCAAAGCTTAGGTAGCAGACAAACACCACGCTGCCCACATACAGCAGCATGCCGTTCAGCGCGTACTTTTGCCGCCACTCCAGCACCAGGTCCTTCTGAATGAGGTATAAAATCTCTTTAAACAGCACCATCTTTTCGATTTTGCTGCAAAGGTAAGGCACAAAAGCATGGAAACGTAGCTTTTACAGGCTGATCGATACTATAGCGCCTTGCCAGTATAAAACAAAACGGCACAGGCTGCTGTAGCCTGTGCCGTTCACCATACTTCGAAAGCAGAACAAACTGGGTTATGACGGGTTTTGCTCGTCTTTGTCCTGGTCCTTCTTTGCTTCCTTCTTCTTTTTCTTGTCGTCTTTGTGCTTCACCATTTTTGCCTCGCGGTAAAAAATGATTTCCTCGGCAATGTTGGTTACCTGGTCGCCCACGCGCTCCAGCTTTTTGATGATGGAAAGTATGGCCAGCGCCTCCCGTATCTTGCCAGGGTTCTCTGTCATGTACTTGGTGATCACATCGTCAGACTTGCGGTAGATCTTGTCCAGTTTCTTGTCCCGCTTTATCAGAGCCTTTGCCAGCTGTGGGTCGTTGTTTCTGAAGGCGGTGCGGCACTCTACCAACATGGCCAGTGCCTCTTCGTACATGGGCAGCACGTTGGTGATTTCCAGGAGCTGAGGCTCCACAGGCGCCTCCAGCTTTTTAACAAACCGGGCAATGCCCTCAGCCGTGTCGCCGATGCGCTCCAGGTTGGCGTTGATTTTCAGCACGGCCAGCACCAGGCGCAGGTCTACGGCCACGGGTGTGAACAGGGCGAAGAAGTTCTCGCACATGCGGTCAATCTTCAGGTCGAACTGGTTTACCTTGCGGTCGCGTTGGATGATTTTCTTGGCCAGCTCCACATCAGCGTTCAGCATGGCTTCGCGGCCGCTCTGCACCTGGTACTCCACCAGGTCCCACATTTCGAGGAGTTTGGTCTTCAGGCGGGCTAATTCAACATCTATGTGTGGCATTCAAGTCTTTTTATGGGGTGAACATCTACAAGTATACGGAAATGATGGGGTATTTAAATCAACCGAAACGGCCCGTGATGTAGTTTTGTGTGCGATCGTCTTTCGGGCTGGTGAACATTGTCTTGGTCTTGTTGTACTCCACCAGTTCACCCATGTAAAAGAACGCCGTGTTGTCGCTCACGCGGCCAGCCTGCTGCATGTTGTGCGTCACGATCACGATGGTGTAGTCGTGCTTCAGCTTGTAGATCAGCTCCTCGATTTTGGCGGTGGAGATGGGGTCCAGCGCGGAGGCGGGCTCGTCCATCAGCAGCACCGAAGGCGAGATGGCCAGCGCGCGCGCTATGCACAAGCGCTGCTGCTGCCCGCCTGAAAGTGCCAGCGCCGATTTGTGCAGCTTGTCCTTCACCTCGTCCCACAAAGCGGCCTGCTTCAGCGAGTGCTCCGCGGCTTCTTCCAGTACGTCTTTTTTCTTGATGCCCTGTATCCGCAGGCCGTACACCACATTCTCAAAGATGGTTTTCGGGAAAGGGTTCGGCTTCTGGAACACCATCCCTACTTCCTTGCGCAGTTCATCCACACGGATGTCTTTGTTGTAGATGTCCCTGTTGTCCATCAGGATCTCTCCTTCGGTTCTGAAGCCATCGATGTAATCGTTCATGCGGTTGAAGGTGCGCAGAAACGTGGACTTGCCACAGCCCGATGGGCCGATAAAGGCAGTTACGTTCTTCTCCTCCATCGCAATATTGATGTCTTTCAGGGCGTGAAAGTCACCGTAGAAAGCGTTGAGGTTCTTGGCTTCGAGCTTGGTTTTTTTGCTCATAGAGTATAAAAAGACACGAGATATTAGAAACTAAGAGTAAGGCGAGTATAAAACGGGGTATCGCCCGCTTCTGCTGGCCGTGTTACCACCTGATTTTTCGCTGCTGCCTATTGCGTAAGTATACGGCGATACCGTTTAACAGGAAGGTAATAAATAATAGCACGATAATGGCCGCTGCTGCGTTGGTAAGGAACTCCTCCTGCGGCCGTGAGGTCCAGTTAAAGATCTGGATCGGCAACACGGTGAACTCATCCAGCGGCGATGCCGGCGTAAACGGCACATACGCCAGCGCTCCGATCACGATCAGCGGAGCTGCCTCGCCCACTGCCCGCGACAGCGCAAGTATAATGCCGGTAAGTATACCGCCGAAAGAAGCCGGCAGCACCTGGTTCCAGATGGTTTGCCACTTGGAGGCCCCGAGCGCATAAGAACCGTCGCGCACGCTGCCCGGCACGGCTTTGATAGCCTCGCGTGTAGTGACGATAATGATCGGCAGGATAAGCAGCGACAGGGTAAGCGCGCCGGCCAGCAAACTGCCGCCCAAGCGCATCTGGCGCACAAAGATCTCCAGGCCCAGCAAGCCGTAAATGATAGAAGGCACACCCGCCAGGTTGGCAATGTTAATCTCCAGGAAGTTAGACAGCTTTGTTTTCCGGCTGTACTCCTCCAGGTAAATGCCTGCGCCAACCCCCAGCGGAAAGGAAATCAGCGCCGTGAGCACCAGCAGCCAGAGCGTACCCACCCAGGCGGTAAGTATGCCGGCGCTGCTGGCTCTGCGCGATGGAAGGTCCATCAGGAAATCCCAATCAATGCGGGCAATGCCTTCCTGCACAATATCGATCAGGAAGATAGCCAGCACCACCAGCCCGATAAAGGTGCAAAATACCCCGAAAACCTGAAAGACTTTGTCCTTCAACCTGTTGCGATCCGAATTAGTCATACTTCTCCTGATATTTCTTTTTGATCCAGAAACTGATGTTGTTCAGCGCAAACGTGAAAACAAACAGGGTGATGCCGGCGGCAAAGATGGTCCGGTACTCCAGCGAGCCGTGCGGCACGTCACCCAAACTTACCTGCACAATGTAGGTAGTGATGGTTTCGATGGGAACAAGCGGGTTCAGTGTCAGGCGCGGCTGCTGCCCAGCGGCAATGGCCACAATCATGGTTTCGCCCACGGCCCGCGAGATGGCAAGTATAACCGACACCACAATACCGGAAGAAGCGGCCGGCACCATCACACCAAAGGCCGTCTGCAGGCGTGTGGAGCCCATGCCGTACGCTGCCTCCCGCAGCGAACGGGGCACAGCGCTGATGGCGTCCTCGCTCAGTGAAGAGATCATCGGGATGATCATGATGCCCATCACAATACCAGCAGATAAGGCATTGAAACCAGCCAGCGAGGGAATGATGGCTTGCAGAAAAGGCGTTACCACGGTTAAGGCGAAGAAGCCGTAAACTACCGTCGGAATGGTAGCCAGCACCTCCAGCATGGGCTTTACCACCTGTTTCAGCGTGGCATGTGCGTACTCGTTCAGGTACACGGCAATGGTCAGGCCAATGGGCAGGGCCACCGAAATAGCAATAAAGGTAGTCAGCAGGGTGCCCGCCACCAGTGGCATGATTCCAAACTTCTTATCGGCGAAGAGCGGCGTCCATTCTTTCTCTGTTAGGAAGTCCACGATAGAGACTTCCTGAAAGAAAGCAATCGACTCTGACAGCAATACCCAAATAATGCCGATGGTGACCAGAATTGTGATTACCGCCGATAACCACAACAAGCCCTCGATTATTTTCTCTGATATTTTCAAGGTGCTGTTTTTAAAGTAGGAACACGTTAGCGGTAGCCTAACCGGCCTGCATTAACGCATATTTCCATTGCTGTATTTATTGCTTGGCGTCGCTGGAGCCGGTGTCACCAACAAACTGCTGGAACTTCTGCTTCTGCTCTTCATACTTTTCGGCAGGCATCGGAATATAACCTACTTCTTCGCTAAGCTGTGCGGCATTATCGAGGTAGAAGTTTACAAACTGCACGACCTCCGGTCTTGCCGTGGCTTTAGAGCTCACGTAAATGAACAGCGGGCGGGAAAGCGGGGCGTAAGAGCCGTCTTTAACTGTCTCCAGCGAAGGCATGATTGCGCCGGCGCCGTTGCTGTCGTTCTGGTCATCCACTGGCACTGCCTTCAGTTTTTCCTTATTTTCGTCGTAGTACGCGTAACCGAAGAAGCCGAGTGCATACGGGTCAGTTGATACGCCCTGCACCAGCACGTTGTCGTCTTCGCTGGCTGTATAGTCGCCGCGGCTGGCGTGGCTCTCGCCTACAATCGCCTCTGTAAAGTAATCATAAGTACCTGACTCTACGCCAGCGCCATACAGGTGAATTTCCTGGTCAGGCCACTCCGGGCGAATCTGATTCCACTTTTTGATGGTGCCCTGTGCCGCCGGCTCCCAGATTTTCTTCAGCTCGGCTACGGTGATGTCCTTTACCCAGTCATTCTCCGGGTGCACAACCACTGTCAGGCCGTCGTAAGCTACCGGCAGTTCGATGTAGGAGATGTTATTGCTTTTGGCCAGTTCGTCCTCGTTCGCATTCATGCTGCGGGAAGCGTTCACAATGTCAATTTCGCCACGGGAGAACTTCTTCATGCCGCCACCTGTGCCCGACACACCAACGGTTACCCGAACCTCCTCTGCCTCGTTACGGAACTCCTCCGCCACGGCCTCGGTGATAGGGTACACAGTAGAAGAACCGTCGATCTGGATGTTGCCGGTTAAGTCTCCGTTTGCTCCCTCGTTACCGCCGCCGCAAGCGCTTAAGAGCAGTACACCGCCCAGTGCGAGTGCAGCATTCAATCTGGAAAAGTTGAGCCTTAGGTTTAACATATTAGTAGCTGTTTTGGGTGTTGCTATTTGTTTGAAAAATTACTTCTGCGTTAATGTGTTTTTTGTTTAAGCTGCTATACTTCAATGTGTATGAAGTAGTTGTGTGACAGAGGTTTTATACTGGCTTATCCTTTATTGCCTGTGTTTGCAAGTGCAAAGTTGAGACAATTGGAGGCAACCTCTGCCGGTGCATTGTTAAGAAATTGTTACTATTTAAATATGATTAAAGCGCCACTTCCATCTGGAGTCGAAACAGATAGCTGTCTGGTCTTCCGGGCTGGTCCTGAAGTGTTACATCACTCTGAACCTTAAGGCTATGGCCTACAATGTACCTGGAAACCCCAAGTGTATACTGCTCCTGTGGGCGCAGGCCGGAAACCTCTGTAGGGTTATAACTGGTGTAGCGGGCTGCCACTTCCCAATTGTTCTCGAACAGGTATCCTCCCTGCAGGTTGAATGCATTGCCTGTTACAAACGTCTCCTCTACTGCACCCGCATCTGTCCTGGCTACAACCGGGCCTTCTGAGGCTTTACTATCCGCATATTCTGCCATGGCAGAGAATCCTCTATATTTAAACATGGCATCTACGAAAATGGTACTAAGGTCGCGCTGCTCACTTAGAAAGTCGCCAAGCTGCCCCCTTTCGCGGGAGGCATTGTCATTATAATCAAATGCCGCGGCTATAGCCAGTTTTGGGGTTTCTTCCCGGTAAATATCGCCTCCTACATAGGCCCCGTCTCCCTCAAATTCACCGAAAGGAAAAACCTCTACCTTAGCCGTGTAGTCATAGCCGCCTGAGTTGTTGATGGTGATATCCCGGCCTTCGCCCATGGCGATGGAGCCAATCTCCCTGATAACTACCTGGCCAATGTTGTGCACGTGGTGCAGTTGTAGCCCGGCGTCGCGGTCAATGTTGAAGCGGGAGTTCAGGAGGCTTCGGTCTACAAACTGTAGTTTCTGCGAGGAGACAACACGCTCTCTGTTGCCCGGTAATTTTGTCTGGCCAACCCAAAGCTCCCAATGCGGCGCAAAGTTCCATTTTGCCACTGCGTCAAGTATAATGTTGTCAGCGTTGTTCGACATGGAAGGGTTGTCGTTTCCGATGTCGCTGTTGCTTAGGCCAAGCTCAATTTTGTACTCTAATTTAGGTGAGTAGGCAAAGCCTTCGAACTTTAGGCGTGCTCTGCGGATCAGGAAGCGGTCATCCCAATTGTTTGTTGCAGGGTTGTTGCCACCCTGGTACAGCATCTGGAAACGGGTGCCAAACTTAAGGCTGAAAGAGGAGTCTGCTGCAATAAACTGCAGGCCCTTACCTAACTTAGAGTAATTCACACTTTGCCCCGAAGCGCCTATGCTCGAGAACAATGCGATAAACAGCAGAAGTATAATTCCTTTCAGTTTTAGATAATTCACTTGGTAGAAGTTATGGTGAGAAATAGAGTAGGTTGTGCCTGTTATACTTTCAACCTGAAAAAGAAGGTGCAGCGATTGTGGTTTAAACCAGGCCTTTGCTATTCCCGCTGCCCTACTACTGACTGCCTTACAAGATGGCTTCTTTAGAAGTTAAACTGGGCCTGAAGCCTTAGCCTGCTTCCGTGCTGCCTGTTGTAGAGGTTAGCGAATGACCTGGTGGTTCTGTCTGCAATACTGTAGTCAGCTACCAGTTCAAAGTTTTTAATAGGTTGCCACTCGGCACCTACCTCTGTCTCGTATACTTTGTGGCTTACAGCGTCACGCTCATGCTTTTTGCCGCCATCATAGTACTGCACTTTCGCAAAGGGAATAAGGATATGGTTGCCAAACTTCATTCTGTACATGGTTTGGGCGTAGCCGCCGTGTAGCGGCTTTACCTTTATCGACAGCGTTTCAGGATCGAACTCAGGGCCCTCTCCAATGTTATATTCTGCCTGAAAGCCCAGCGGCTGTGGGTACACCACCAGTGATGCCGCCACACGACGATCTGTGAAACCTTCTTTTGCCTGCTGCTCAGAACCCAGAGACACGCCTGTGGAGAGCTGATCGGGGGTAACGACATACTTGCCAGAGTAGGCCTGGATGCCGGGCTCGATATACTGCCCGTTCGCGAGTTGTAGCGGGTAGGCTAGCCGCACTGCCGTGTGCAGTTGGTCGTTAGCGTCTGATTTGTTGGAGGTCTGCCCGTTAAACACGCCTACACCGAACACGCCGTAGTCGCCGCTTCCCTTCAGTCCTGAGCTGGTCAGTTCTTCAAAGCGTTCCCTGATTTCGGAAGGGGCCCAGTAAAACATAACCCCCAGGTCACGCTCGTTGGCAAAAGCGCTGTTGATGGCATCGCTACGGTCCAGGGCCAGGCGGTTGCTGCTGGACTGCATGTTCTCAAAGCCGTAGGGTATTTTGCTTTGGCCGACTCTTATCCTGAATTCTTTTGCTGCGTCAAGTGCAAGGTCGAAGTAGGCGTCGCGCAGTTGAACAAAGTTAAGGGCGCTGCCACCAGGGGAGGAGGCAAAGTCAGGCTGGATGTACACATAAAGCCGCTCGTGTACATTTCCGCTGAAAACGATGCGTGCCCGCCTGATAAAGAAGCCGTTGCCTGCTCCCAAAGATCTGTCACACTGATCGCACTTAAGCTGTGGGTTAGTCTCCAACAGGCGGTTATACCTTATCTGTGCGTATCCGCGGATGGAAAGGGTTTTGTACCAGGGCGTTTTAGCTTCCTTGGCAGGAGCTATATAAATGGTGTCGACCCGGGAGATGATGCGCTGCTCGGCCGTTGCCGTGGTGGCAAC
The DNA here is from genome assembly GCF_001611675.1 of Pontibacter akesuensis. Classification (NCBI taxonomy): domain Bacteria; kingdom Pseudomonadati; phylum Bacteroidota; class Cytophagia; order Cytophagales; family Hymenobacteraceae; genus Pontibacter; species Pontibacter akesuensis. The sequence continues at coordinate 2,380,635 of NZ_CP014766.1, forward strand.
CTGAATTGTGTCTGTGTTTGCAGGAGTCTGGCCTGAAGCACTGTTATTTATAAAACTGGCTGTCAGGAACAGCAGCGCTGCTCCAACAAAAGATCTAGTCACTTCTTCCTGATTAAGGTGAGATTTAATCAACTGCCTGAAGAGAGCGTTTAGTCAGAACGGTCCTGCAGGGGTTACACCAGCAAAACAAGCAGTTAGTCAGGCTGCCGTTTTCTTGCTGTTGTTTGATGCTGCAAAATAAGCACATCTATATTACTTCCGGATTATGGCAATGTTATGCTAATGTTAAGCTTCTAAGCGGCAGTTAACCATCTGAAATGTGGCGTTAAAGGCGCTAAAGGAAAGAGTCTAAAGTTTCTGGCAGGTCAACCAACCCATCGCGGCTTACCAGCAAGGCTCGCTGTGGCGGCTACTCCGGCAGCGGCTTAATGTTGAGGTAAACCTGCGATAACCGTTGCTTAACAAACAGAGAGGATGTTTAACGGTAACGTAACCACGGCTTAAAGTTGAGTTAAAGTAGCCCCTCTACTTTTGCAGCGAGACTAAACAACAGTACAGCCATGAAATCTTTTCTAACACTTCTCCTCCTCCTCACCACCGCCACCTTCAGCTTTGCCCAAGAGGGTACGCTGAAAGGCAAAGTAACCGATAAGCTAACGGGCGAAGAAATAATAGGCGCCGTAGTCTTCATCAAAGGCACTCCCAAAGGCACCACAACCGACTACGAAGGAAACTTCGCGTTGCCGCTTGCCCCTGGCACCTATAATTTGTCTGTTACCTTTCTGTCTTACAAGCCTTACGAGCAGGCAGGACTACAGGTAACGGCAGGGCAGCCAACCACAGTTAATATACAGCTGGAAGAAAACACCACGCAGATACAGACAGTGGAGATAGTGGGAGCACGGCAGACAAACACAGAGGCCGCCGTGCTGCAGACCATGCGCCAGAGCGAGGTGGTGGTAAGTGGTGTGGCAGGCGAGCAAATCGCCAAGTCCATGGACCGGGACGCTGCCGCTGTGGTACGCCGCATTCCGGGAGTAACGGTTATGAACGATCGCTACATTATGATCAGGGGCTTGAGCGAGCGCTACAACACCGTAATGCTGAATGATGCCCTGACCCCAAGTACAGAGCCAGACTCCCGCGCCTTTTCGTTCGACATACTTCCTACCAGCGTTCTTGACCGGATCATGGTGTTCAAGTCAGGGTCGCCGGAATTGCCTGGCGAGTTTGGCGGCGGCGTCATCAAAGTATACACGAAGAACTTCGCCACCGAAAACACCACCAGCATCGGTATATCGGGCGGCTACCGCGGGGGCACCACCTTCAACAACATCAGCACGCAAAAAGGCAGTGGCACCGATTTTCTTGGATTTGATAACGGCGAAAGGGCACTGCCGGGAGGATTCCCGGCCAACGTGAACAACGTAAGCAGTGAAAGCCTTATTTCTGCTGCCAGACAACTCGACGGAGACTGGTCTACCAATAAGCTGAATGCTCTGCCGGACCTGCGCCTTTCATTGGGGCTGACGCGCCGCTTTTTTATAGGCAACACGGAAGCCAGCAACCTGACGGCCGTTTCATACAGCAACACGAGCCAGGTGCTGGATGTGGAGCGTTACCGCTACACGGCTTTTGATGAGCAGCAGCAGAAAAGTCCGCTGGAATATAAGTATAACGACATCGAATCGAGCCAGAACAACCGCCTGGGTATTATCAGCAACTGGGCCTTCCGGTTGAATAACAACAACAAGATTGAATTCCGCAACCTGTTCAACCAGCTCGGGCAATCGCAGGTGGTGGAGCGCTCGGGAATAGAACTGCAGGGCAAGGATGTGGATGTGCGCAACATTGCACAGCGCTACGAATCCAGAACCATTTACTCCGGCCAGCTGCAGGGCACGCACGACCTGGACAACGAACGCACCAGCTATACCTGGACCGCAGGCTATAACTACTCCAACCGCAACGAGCCGAACTTTAAGCGCATCAGGTCACAGCGCAACATCGGTAGCGACGAGCCTTTCCTTTGGGTGATTCCTGCTTTTGCCGCCAGTACTTTTGATGCAGGCCGCTTTTACTCTGACATGCACGAGAACACCATTATGGCGAGCGGCCAGGTAGAGCACAGCTTCGCGGGGAAAGACACATTGGCGGAGAACCAGCCAAAGATCCGTGTGGGCTTTTACACAGAAAACAAGGACAGGACCTTTGATGCGCGCTGGATGTCTTACACGGTTTCGGATCCATCGCAGTTCAACAACAACCTGCTGACACTGCCCTTGGGCGAGCTGTTCAACCCGCAAAACATAAATACTACCGGGTTCAGCCTGAGGGAGGGCACCAACCCTACCGACCGCTACGATGCTTCTAACTTACTGGTGGCAGGTTATGTGGGAGGCAGCCTTCCGGTTAACGCTAAGCTAAATTTGTCGGGCGGCGTACGTGTGGAATACAACAAGCAGCAACTGACTTCCTCGCAGTATGGCGGCGGTAAGCTGGAGGTGGATAACCCCATCACAAGTATACTCCCATCGCTTAACGCCACCTACAACTACAGCGAACGCTCTCTTTTCAGAGGTGGCTACAGCATCAGTGTGAACCGCCCAGAGTTCAGGGAACTGGCGCCCTTTGCCTACTACGATTTTCAGCTGAACGCGGAAATTCAGGGTAATGAGAACCTGACAACAGCTACAATACACAACGCCGACCTGCGATACGAGTTCTACCCTAACCCAACCGAGATCCTTTCGTTTGGCGTGTTTTACAAGTACTTCAACAGCCCGATAGAAATCTACAGCCTGCCAACATCCGGTAACCCCATTTACAAGCCGGGCAACGCAAAGAGCGGCCAAAGCTATGGTGTAGAGGCTGAAGTAAGGAAGTCCTTCCTGAACCTATCGAACAACAGTATCATCCAAAACCTAAGCCTTGTGCTGAACGCCTCCCTCATCGAGAGTAAAGTTGACTTGGGTGAAGCGACAGAAGGGCAGGATCGAAACAGGGCCATGTATGGCCAGTCGCCTTACATCGTGAACACCGGCCTGTATTACCAGGACGATGCCCGTGACCTGCAGGTAAGCCTCCTGTACAACGTGATCGGCAAGCGCATCTTTACGGTGGGCGACGACCAGACACCAACTGTTTACGAGATGCCCCGCAACGTGCTGGACCTCTCCCTGACAAAGGGATTTGGGAAGCACTTCGAGGTGAAAGCAGGTATCCAGGACATTCTGAACCAAAAAGTGAGACTGATCCAGGACTCCAACCGAAACGCCAAAATTGACGGCGTGGACGAAGACTTCATCACCTACAGGCTTGGCAGCTACACAACAGTGGGTGTGAACTACAACTTCTAGAACGATTTGATAACAAGCAAAAAACCTTTCAACCCAAAACCCAATAACAATGAAAAAATTAAGCACATTACTACTGCTTGCTTTATTAGGTGTTGCTAACGTGTCCTGCGACGATGACAGCACGACAACGCCAACTCCGGTAGACAACACCAATGGCGTAGAGGAAATTAGTGGTGTCATCACTTCCGACATGACGCTTAAAGCTGATAAGAAGTACCTGCTAAAAGGATTTGTATATGTACAGGCTCCCGCTAAACTGACAATAGAGCCGGGAACAATCATTAAAGGCGATCAAACCTCAAAAGGATCGTTGATTATTGAGCGCGGTGCACAGATCATTGCACGCGGTACCGCTGAAAAGCCGATTGTATTTACATCTAACCAGCCAAAAGGCTCACGGAAATCCGGCGACTGGGGTGGCTTGATTTTGCTTGGTAACGCTCCGGTTAACGTGGGTAGCTCTGCCGCTATTGAAGGAGGCGTTGACAGGCTGTACGGTGGCTCTAAGGCCGACGACAACTCAGGCGTGCTGAAGTATGTGCGTGTGGAGTTTGCCGGTATTGCCTACCAGCCAGACAATGAGATCAACGGTATTACCTTTGGCGGTGTGGGTAGCGGCACAGAGATCGACTTTGTGCAGGTTTCTTTCAGCGGCGACGACGCCTTTGAATGGTTCGGTGGAAGTGCCAACGCCAAGCACCTGATCGCTTACAAAACGGTGGACGATATGTTTGACACGGACAACGGCTTTTCTGGTACTATCCAGTATGCGGTTGGTATAAGTGACCCAAACATTGCGGACGTCTCAAAATCTAACGGCTTTGAGTCTGACAACAACAAGGCAGGCGACGCGGCCACGCCAAACACAACGGCCAAGTTCTCGAACATCAGCTTGTTCGGCCCGTTGGCAACCGCTTCTACCACGGCACAGGCCAACTACGGAAGCGGTATCCACTTCAAGAAAAACACCAAGATATCCGTTTACAACTCTGTTATAGCCGGATGGCCGACAGGCATCTACCTGGATGGAGCTGCGGTAGAGGGAGGCGCAACAAACAATGAGCTTAACTTCAAGAATAATTATGTTGTTGCGGCCACAACGCCACTTAGGGTAGCCTCTGGCAGCACGTTTAACGTGCAAAGCTGGTACGATGCCAACGGAAACGTGCTGAAGACAGCTAACACAGACGTGATGATTGAAGGCGCATTCAAACAAAGCGGCGCCCCTACGTTACTGCCGGGAACGGGCTCTGCGCTGCTAAGTGGTGCATCGTTTGCAAACCTAAATGGCTTTGAGCAGGTGCAGTACATCGGCGCCTTCGGTGCTACTGATTGGACCGCCGGCTGGGCAAACTTCGACCCACAGAACACAGACTACTAGGTTCCCTTCTGATAATATTGGTTGCACATGTATGGGTGAGAAACATCGTGTCAGCCAGTAGCAGGCGGCTTAGTCTCCCGTCCTGCGAGAAACCCGCCAATCGGCGGGTTTCTTTTTATACTTCAAAATTAAGTTACAGGCAGTCGTGGCGCTAAAAGCTAACGCCTGATCCGCCGCCGCTACCGCCTAAATAACTGAACAGAAAGTAAGCCAGCGCAAGTATAACGATCAGGCCAAGGCACCCAATGCCTGCGCAGCCGCCACGGCCTCTTCCGCCCGTTCTGCCCCCGCCGCCCATCAGTTTGCGCAGCAAAAACATTTTCAGCAATCCTCTAAACATACTCCTTTATTCAAGTGGAACAACAATAAACACTCCCGCACCACAAAGGTGCAGGAGGTTAGGAGTTACGCAGGAGTTGACGGTAGTGTTTGTATGGTTGCCGAAGGAGGGCATTCTTACCGGTGCCCCTGGCCAGGAAAGTAGGGTGTTCTGCAGCCTTGCCGCTATACTTAGCTGATCGGTACTTTGCGCAGGATGGCCTCAATAAAATCCTTTGTCCTGATGCCGTCGGCCTCGGCTTCGTAATTGAGGATGATGCGGTGGTTCATCACATCATGGGCCACGTCCTTGATGTCCTCTGGCAGCACGTAATCGCGGTCGTCGAAGTAGGCAACGGCTTTGGCCGCGCGGTTCAGGGCTATACTTGCCCGCGGCGACACGCCAAATTGAATGTAGGGGGCAAACTCCTCCAGGTCGTACTCAGCCGGTCGCCGGGTGGCAAACACCAGCTCAATGATATACTTTTCCAGTGTCTCGGAAATCTGCACCTGGTTTATCTCGTTCCGGATAGCGAAAATGTCTTCTTTTGAAAGCACTTTGGTTACCGCATCGGTAAAGCTCATGTTGGCCATGCGGCGCATGATTTCCAGCTCGTCCTCCTTCCTGGGGTAGTCGATGTACACTTTCATCATGAAGCGGTCTACCTGGGCTTCGGGCAGCGGGTAAGTACCCTCATGCTCCACAGGGTTTTGGGTGGCCAGCACCAGGAAGGGCAAATCCAGCATAAAGGTGGTCTCGCCAATGGTTACCTGCTTTTCCTGCATCGCCTCCAGCAAAGCCGACTGCACCTTGGCGGGAGAGCGGTTCACCTCGTCGGCAAGTATAAGGTTGGCAAAAATCGGCCCCTTCTTCACCTCGAAAATAGAGGCGTTCTGGTTGTAGATCATCGTGCCGATGAGGTCGGAGGGCAGCAGGTCGGGCGTGAACTGAAGCCGCTGGAAATCGAGGTGCAGCGCCTTTGAAAGCGAGTTGATGGTAAGGGTCTTAGCGAGCCCGGGCACGCCCTCCAGCAGAATGTGCCCGCCGGTAAACAAGCCAATCAGCAGGCGGTCCACCATGTAGGACTGGCCTACCACTACCTTGCTTACCTCATTCAGTACCTGTTTTATTTTGAGTTGATATGTCTTCACGGTTTGCAGCTATAGCAGGAGCACGGTATCAGACACCTGTGCCCATAAAAGGCTTAAATATAGCGATAATACGCTAGTTGTGCCAAGTTATTGCCGGCAGTGGCTACAAAACAAAAAAGCACCCGGTGTGGGTGCTTTTTACTATATCTAAAGGAGCGGCCTATGCCGCCGCCATACTAGGTTCGTTGAACTGGAGCGTTGAAACGCGGTTGTGCTGGGCCTGCTTCACCATGTCAATCAGGCTGCGGATGCTGTTGTCCTCAACATCCAGCGGTAACACCATGGTGTCTCCTGCTGTGGTGCGCACATGCACTTTTCGCCGGTGCGTCATCAGGTAAAGGGCAATAAAGAAGCCGCTCAGCAAGAAGAAGGAATCGTTGAAATATACGAGCAACGCCGCCGCGATACTTAGGAGCAGGTATAGGGTATTGCCGGAGAGCTTTAGCTCCCAGGCGGCGATGTCTTCGAGCATGACGGCCTGCCCGGCCTTTTGGGACCAGATGGCGCGCCGCTGAATCAGGCGATGTGTCGTGAGGGCGAGGCGCTTATCCACAGTCTGGATAAGGTACTGCTCTCCAGGTAATAGCTTATGTGTAGCCATTTTTGCCGGAGTATTAAGTTTGTTGAATTTTGGGTAGCGTATAAAAGTCAGTAGCACAGCTTCCGGGAGTTGATGTTATACAAAGAAGATTCCGAAAACCTAAAAATGGTTGCACTCTATAGGGGCAAATATAGAAATATTTTACAAGCCGCTAAGCTTCTATGCCCCCTGCTGGTATGCCTTCTTATACGTTCGCTTTGTTAAAACGCTGTAAGTAAGCTGGATAGTGTGCCCGGGGAGCCGAAAAAAAAGGCCGGGGAGGCAAAAAAAATCAGCTTACTATATATTTTCATCAATATAGTAAGCTGATTCTATATGTTTCCTGCGCTTAGGCTGTCAGGTACAGCTCGCCCTCGTAGCCGTGGGCGCGCTGGTTTTTGAAGCGCGTAATGTCAGATTGCATGTTGTCGTAAATCTCCTGAATCTCCTCAGAGTCCTGAGTCAGGGGTTTGATGTGCTCGCTTAGAAGCTTGGCCGCCAGCGGGTAAAACTTGGCGTCATCAGTATTCTTCACGTTCACTTTAAATGAGCTAACGGCACTTTCCAGTTTCTTCAGCGCAGGATACTCCCCCTTGTACTCCTGTATGGTGTCACGAAGCTTCTCCCGTATCATCAGGTACAGGTCCTCTTCAAACGTCATACCGAAGTCATCTTCATCCTCATCTTCGTCATCGTTAAAAGCGAGGTCGTCGTCGTAGTCAAAATCGTCTTTCATGGCTGGTAAGCTGTTTTGTTTAAAATGTTAGTACGGGTTACAAAGCTGTTTGTGTCGGATTGGGCTTATTTTTTAAAGCACCCCGGTTAAAGCCAAACGTCAGGCCAAAGCAAGCGGCGCTGGTAAAGCGGGTGCATAATTAATGTTTCAGCTGCTTATTTGCAATGCCTACGGAGCCAATTCTGCCATGTTTTCTCTTTTTGCGAAATACCGGGCTGCCGTATGCCGATGGCACCGGTACTGCCTTGAATGACCTGTTACGGGCACAAAAAAAGCCGCTGTGTTGGCAGCGGCTTTTTCTATACTTTATACGTGGCAGATCAGGCGAACTTGCGCTCCACCAGGCGGAGCAGTTTGTTTACATGCTCCTGCTTTTTGGTCCAGTCATACTTGGGGGCCAGGGTGTGGGTAACGTACTGTGTGGCAGTCTGCGCATCCGTGAAGTTGTCGAGCGTCTGGATGGTCTGGTAGTAGGTCAGGTTATCGCCGTCGAACAGCTCGTTGATGAAGCTGAAGCGCTGGTTAATGGAAATAGAGTTCTTCAGCGAGTCTATTTTGCGGTTGCTGTGCGAATCGGCGACAGAGGAGGATACTGGCGTCGCCTTGCGGAAGTTATCGTTTAGCGTGGGGCGCACGTTTACCGGGGCCTCATCCTCGGCATCGTCATCCTCCTGCTTGTACATGGCCGGGCGCGCCACAGGCACCTGAGCCTCCCGCTGCGCTGTGTGGATCGGGGCCACCACGTCTTTCTCCTGTACCGGCGCCGGTGGCGCAGGCTTTGGCGCTGCGTAGGCGGCTGGAGCTTGTTCTTTCACCTCTTCCTCGGTTATCGGGAGCAGGTTGTTGAACTGGCTGAGCAGCTGGCTTAGCGGCGTGCGCTGCTGCTGGTTGGCGTTAATGTAAAGCTTAAAGCGGCTAAGTATGTATTCGCGGTCGCGGCTGCTCGGCGACAAAGTATCAATAAAGCCGGCAAAGAGCGCTTTGTCGATGTCGATATAGCGCAGGTTCTCCTGCAGCTTTGGCAGCGTAATTTCCTCTTGAATGCGCAGAAACTTCTCCTCAAACGTGGTAACAGGCGCCAGCACCACCAGAAAGGTGTCGTAAATGGCTTTCTGCAGCAGCGGCTCAAACGCATTGCGCTTCATCAGGATCTTGCGCGAGATCACGTTCATAAAGTTCAGCAGCGCCTCCTTCACCTCCTCGTGCTCATAGTCGAAGTAGGGGCTGCGCAGGTTGGCCATCTCCTGGTGCCACTTGAGCAGCAGCTCTTTGATCACAAAAAGGTTTACCTGCTTGATGGGCGTAAAACTGATCAGCTGAGGCCCGTTCAGGGTGTCGTGTGAGGCAAAGTGACGGTCGCAAAGCAGATTTGCCAGCTCTTTGCTGTACCGTTCCAGGTGTAATTGATTATATTTGTCTTCCATTGGTATCGCTTTCTTCTGTAAAGTTATAAAATTATGCCGAAGTTAAGAGTGCAAAACCTGTTCGGCCTGGAGGTGGCGGTAGCCGAGGGACAAACCCTGCTCAAGGCCCTGCAGGCACAGGGCACCGACTGGATGCACGCCTGCGGCGGCAAAGGACGCTGCACTTCCTGCCGCATTGTGGTGCAACAGGGCCTCCCGAACTTTTCGCCGCTCTCGGCAGCAGAGCTTCGCTACCGCGAAAAGGGCCGGCTGAAGGATAACGAACGATTAACGTGCCAATGTACGCTGACTGGCGGAGAAGTTACCGGAAATGTTCCCGAACAGACAAAACTGCCGCACATGAAGTATAGCAGTTAGAGGGTTAGAAAGGTTTAAATGAGTGATTGGGAAGTATAATGTATGAAAATCCTGTAAATCCGCTCATCCTGTAAATCCTGATTCAGACAATCCGCACATTGTCAGAGCAGCACATTACCATCGTATTCACACATTTACAATTAGCACACCACACAGAACAGATGTTTATTGAACCGCGCGTAGGTAACGTACATCCCGCACACAAACGAGGGTGGATCGAAGTAATTTGTGGATCCATGTTTTCAGGGAAGACGGAGGAGTTGATCAGGAGGCTGAATCGCGCCAAGATTGCGAAACAGAAAATAGAGATCTTCAAACCCTCCATCGATAAGCGCTACCACGAGGAAGACGTGGTGTCGCATAATGCCAACGCCATCCGCTCCACACCGATCGGCTTTGCCCAGGACATGCTGTTGCTGGGCGGCAGCTGCGATGTGGTGGGCATCGACGAAGCCCAGTTCTTTGACGAAGGTTTGCCGGAAGTATGCGTGAAGCTGGCTAACAGCGGCGTGCGCGTGATCGCTGCCGGGTTAGACATGGATTACCTCGGCAAGCCGTTTGGGCCCATGCCAGCGCTGATGTCGGTGGCAGAGTACGTGACCAAGGTGCACGCCGTATGCGTACAATGCGGGGACATCGCCAACTACTCTTTCCGGATTGCTGCGGATGAGAAGCAGGTGCTGCTCGGCGAAACCGATTCGTACGAGGCCCGCTGCCGCCATTGCTTTAAGGAAGGATTGAAGAACAAGCAACACTGAACTGATTTATACTTGCCGTGAACGCCATACTTGCCTTAACCTTGCGCACTTTATACTTGCTGCTGCTGGTATGGCTGGCGGTGGGGCAGGTGCAGGCGCAAAGCCCGGTGCCTATCGGGAGTTGGCAGGTGCACGTGCCTTACCAGCGCGGCAAGGCCGTAGCCGTGGCCGGCGACAAAGTATACCTGGCAGCGGAGAACGGTCTTTTCTATTATGATACCGAGTTTAACTCCCTCGAAACGGTAACGACAGTAGACGGCTTAAGCGAGCAGCAGATCAGCGACATTGCCTACGACGAAACCTCCCAAATACTGGTGATCGCTTACGCTAACACGAAAGTAGACTTGCTCACCGATGCAGAAACCTACGCGATCACAGACATCTTCCGGGAGCGGATACCCGGGGAGAAGCAGATTAACAGCGTGTATGTGCACAAGGGGCTGGCCTACCTGGCCACCAGTTTCGGGGTGGTGGTACTGAACCTGCCCAAGCAGGAGGTGCAGAGCACGTACCGCGCCCTCGGCCCCGGTGGCGCAGAAACCGGTGTCAGTAGCGTCGCCATACTTCAGGGTACTATATACCTCGCCACGAACCACGGCGTGTTGGCAGCTCCGGCGGCAGGAGCCAACCTGCAGGATTTTAGAAGCTGGCGCAACGTGAACGGCAGTTTGCCCGCCGCTGCTGCCGTAACTGGACTCGCTACTTTCAACAACACGCTCTATGTCAGTTCGGGCAGCAGTATCTATACTTACACGAACGGTGCATGGGCAGTTGCTATCACCACAGCTGCCCCTATCCGAAGTATAAATGCCTCCCCGTCATTTCTATCAGTAGCCACTGCCACGGGTGTCATGCTGCTGGATGCGCAAGGGCAGGCTTATACTTTAAATAACTCCGCTATTACTCAGCCACACGAAGCTATTGCCACCGCCGATGGGACCGTTTGGGTTGCCGACAACAGCAGAGGTCTAATAAAACTTAACCAAAGCGGCACTGAAGCCACCGCTTTTGCTCCCAACGGCCCCTATGCCAGCAGCAGCTTCTTTGTTTATTCGTACCAGGGCAAAGTGTATGTATTAAGTGGCGGCTTCAGCGAGAGCTATACGCCTTTCAACTCCTGGAACGGCTTCTACACCTATGGAAAAGGCCAATGGGCTAGCTATAACCGCTCTCTTTTTCCTGCACCTGGCTTTGCTGCTGCGCAGGATCTGGTAAGTGCCGAATTTAACCCCACCACCAACAAGCTTTACCTGGCCAGCTACGGCTCGGGCCTGCTTGCGTGGGAGGGGCCGGAGCAGGCAACCCTGTACAACAGCGCCAACAGTCCGCTGCTAAGTATAGAGGGGGCGCCGGATGATGTGCGGGTATCGGATGTGGCAGTGGATTACGAGGGGAATGTCTGGGTGGTGAACCTCAACCGCCGTTCCGGTGCTGCAGGACTGCACAAACTCGCGCCGGACGGTACCTGGCAATCCTATGACTTACAGGGTATAGCCGATGCCACATACTTGTCGCAAATTGTGCTGGACGATTACAGCCAGAAATGGCTTTCCGTTGCCCCGATGAGTGGGCGTGTAGGTGGTGTGCTGGTGTTTGATGCACAGCAGAACCGCACCCGCAGGCTCTCGACCGGAGAGAGCAACGGTAACTTGCCGAGTGCAGCCGTCTACAGCATGGCCAGAGACCTGAACGGTGATATTTGGGTAGGCACAGGCAATGGGGTAGGCGTGTACTACAACCCGGCTTTTGCGTTCGAAAGCTCGCCGTACGATGCCCGCATTCCCATCATCAATGGGCGGCCGCTACTGGATGGGCAGGTGGTGCGAACCATTGCCGTAGACGGGGCCAACCGCAAGTGGATGGGCACCGACAACGGCTTATGGCTTTTCGGGGCGGACGGTGATGAACTGCTGGCGCATTATACTTCCCGAAACAGTCCGCTGCCATCTGACAAGGTGCTTTCCGTGGCTGTAGAGCACCAGTCGGGCGAGGTGTTTATCGCCACTGATGCGGGCCTTGCCTCCTTCCGCTCCACAGCCACCATTACGGAGGGAGAGCCTGAATGCGCCGTGGTATTTCCCAATCCGGTGCGCACAGATTATACTGGTCAAGTGGCCGTTTCGGGTTTGCCTAACAATGCCGATGTGCGCATCACCGATGTATCCGGCACGCTGGTGTACCGGGGCAAGGCAACAGGCGGCACTTTTGCCTGGAACGCTCGCGATTACAACGGAAAACGCGTGAAGGCGGGCGTGTACCTTGTGCTCAGTGCAAGCGAGAACGGCGATCAAACCTGTATCAGCAAAATAGCCGTACTTTAGAGCATGTTAGTTAAAACAAGGGGCATTGTGCTTAGCAGCATCAAGTATAGGGAAACGTCCATCATCTCTAAAATGTATACGGAGGCGCTGGGCGTGCAGTCCTATATCGTGAATGGCGTGCGGAGGCAAAAGCCCGGTGGTCGCATTGCGTTGTTCCAGCCGTTCACGCTGCTCGACATGGTGGTTTATACTTCGGCCAGGGGAGGGCTTACGCGCATCAATGAGTTTCGGTCGGCTCATCCGTTTTCCTCTATTCCCTTTGACATCCGGAAGAGCAGTATTTTGCTGTTTTTATCGGAGGTGGTGGCGCGTACGATAAAAGAGGAGGAGGAGAATCCTTCGCTGTTTCACTTCCTGTACCACGCCGTAATCACGTTCGATGAGATGGACACGGGCTATGAGAACTTTCACCTGGTGTTTTTGCTGCAGTTAAGCTACCACTTGGGCTTTGGCCCTGGCTCCGGGGCAGAGGTGGTGGAGCAGGTGGCTTTCTCGTCTAATGCTCAATCGGCTACCTCGGCACCCACCGTGATGGCCATGCAGGTACACGAAGTATACTTCAACCAGCTGCTGCAGGACCCGAACAACGCTACGGTACCCAACGGCAAAGTGCGCCGCGAACTGCTCGATATCCTCATCCGCTACTACCAGCTGCATGTGGATAAGCTGGGGGAGATTAAATCACTGGCTATACTTTCAGAGGTGCTGGCCTAAGTATAGCTCACAAAAAAGGCCACCGAATTTCTCCAGTGGCCTTTTTTTATAGCATTTGGTATTGCTTACCAAACATCCTCTATCACCATATCAAACACCAGCACCGAGTTGGCAGGTATGCCTTGCACGGGCTGGCGGCCGTAGCCGAGGTGCGACGGTATGAACAAACGCGCTTTCTCGCCTTCCTTCATCAGTTGCAAACCCTCATCCCATCCCGGTATAACGCCGCCAATGCCTACCTTCAGCTTAAGGGGTTTGCCGCGCTTGTAGCTGGAGTCAAACTCGTTGCCATCCAGCAGTATGCCTGTATAATTTACCGCAACGCTGTCGCCACGGAAAACATTGACACCGGTGCCCTCTTCCAGTTTCTGGTAGTATAAACCGCTGCGTGTTTTTACCAGCGTGCCCGGATCGATGCCCTTGGCTTTAAAGTACTCCTGTAGCTGTTCTTCGTTCTTTGCCTTGTAATCGGTATAGAAACTGTCTTCCTCTTTGCAGGCGGAGAATGATAAAATAAATGCAAAAATCAGAAGCGCGCCCATAAGGCCGCTTCTGTTCTTGTTAAGGATGCTTTGTAACATAATTAGCGTTTACTATTGTTGTTTCTCTACGTCCAGCAGTTCAATGTCGAAGCGCAGGATAGAGTTGGCTGGCATGTCCGGGCCACGCTCCTGCTCACCGTAAGCCAGCGTAGAAGGAATAAGCAAAGTAGCCTTGCTGCCTTCTTTCAGTTGCTGAATGGCATCATCCCATCCTTTGATTACCTGGCCCTGGCCAAGTACAAACTTAAATGGCTCGTTGTTGTTCATCGCGTTCTCGCGTGATGACTCCAGCTGCTTGCCGTCCAGGTGCGTGAGCACGTAGTGCACAGTTACCTGGTCGCCGGCATTTGCCTGTGGGCCTTTGCCTTCTTCGGTTACCACGTAGTACACGCCTGACTCAGTTTTCTGCGCGTTTGGCAGGCTCTTCTCCTGAAGATACTTCAGAATGATGGCATCGTCAATTTTAAGCTGCTCAGTGGCACGTACCTGCGATTGCTTCATCTGCTCTTCAAACATCTTCTGCTGGTCTATCATTGCCTGCTCACGCGACTGCACTTTCTCTGCCTTCAAAAAGAAGGTAAGGTTAGAGCCCGGCTTGATGAACGGCGGCATTGGCTGTCCAAACGTCTTCGCGAAAAGCGAATCGGCGTTCACCTTAAACACACCGCTGTCTCCCGGAGAAAGCATCATCAACGCATTTTCTAAGCTGCCTTTGAAAGACGGCTCCATAACCGGAATCATGATCGGCATGCCCGCACCCTGGGTACGGGAATCGAACAGGAGGGAGTCCGCGTCGTTTTTATAAGACATGTGCATCGTTACCACCTGGCCTATTTTGGCACCGGTAGTGTCCTCTGCAGCAACTTCTCCTTTGTTTTCGTACTCACCGTCCTCATTTTGCTCAAAGATCTTGTAAGTCAGACCGTCGGCAGTCGTGTAGAACTCATCGTTATTTTTGTTGCAGCCCTGCAACAGTAACGCACCGGCTAGTACCGGCAATAAGAATTTGGTTTTAGATAGCATTTAATATAGGTTGATATAATTTTGATTACCTGGTTGTGGCCTGCTGCAGCTTCTCTTTGTAAGCGGGCAGCAAGCTTTCGAATTTCGCTACCGTGGCTTCCAGCGAGTCCAGCGACATGCCGCCTGCTGCGTTCTTGTGGCCGCCGCCGTTAAAATGCTCCCGTGCAAACTCGTTTGCCGAGAAAGCACCAACCGAGCGAAACGACATTTTCACGGCTTCCCTGCGGTCGATGATAAGGGCGGCAAAAACAATGCCCTCGATTGACAGCGCATAGTTCACCAGTCCTTCCGTATCGCCTGTTTTGGAGTCGTACTTTTTCAGCTCGTCGGCTGTTATGGAGATGTAGGCGGTGTTATACTCGCGCAGCACCACCAGTTTATCCTTCAAGGCATAACCCAAAAAGCGCAGGCGCAGTTCAGAAGAGCTGTCGTAAATAAGGCGGTGAATGTCTGAAGTTCTCACCCCGATGTTCAGCAGGTCGGCAATGATAAGGTGCACGTTCTTAGAAGTGCTTGGGTGGCGGAACGATCCAGTGTCCGTCATAATGCCGGCGTAAAGGCTCTCGCCGATACCCGCGTCAATCATGTCGCCGTCGCCCATTGCCTTAATCAGGTCATACACGATCTCTGCCGTGGCAGCCGCGTCGGTGTTGGCAAAGTCCAGGTCGGCAAAGTCTTCGGGCTGCAGGTGGTGGTCTATCAGCACCTTAGTGCCTGGTGCCTGCCGGATATACTCGCCCATCTCGTTGATGCGCGAGAGATTGTTGAAATCAAGGCAAAAGATAACCTGGGCCTCGTTGATGATCCGCTGCACCAGGGCGTCGTTTTTCTCTGAGTATACCATCACATCGTCGTTGCCCTGCATCCAGTTCAGAAAAGAGGGATAATCAGACGGGGTGATTACCGTAACGTGGTGGCCTTTCTTTTTCAGGTAGCCCGCCAGGCCAAGCGACGAGCCCAGTGCATCGGCATCCGGTTTATGATGCGTGGTGATCATCACCTCTTTAGGCTCACTTAAAAGCTCTTTTAGAGCATTAATATTATGCATACTGAGTAGATAAATCCTCTGATTAATAAGGATATAAGGCGCGAATTTCTGAATAAAATACGTGTAAAGCAACAATAGCCCTATTTTGCTGCCGCCGTGCCGCCTACAATACAAATGTGGCACTTAACTAAACTATAACCTAAAAGTCTGCTAATATTCCCCGAAATGCGCTACTTTTGCCAACTTAAATAAGAAGTATAAACACTAAAGGTAAAAAGAAACATGGCCGGAAACATCACATTCACTATGATTAAACCTGATGCGGTTGCAGATAACCACATTGGCGGCATAACTAAGATGATCGAAGAAGGCGGCTTCCGCGTGGTAGCGATGAAAAAGACAAAGCTGACAGAGGAGCGTGCCGGAAAGTTTTATGAAGTGCACAAGGAGCGTCCGTTTTACGGCGACCTGGTAAAATATATGTCTTCTGGCCCTATCGTGGCTATGATCCTGGAGAAGGACAACGCCGTGGAGGATTTCCGCAAGCTAATCGGCGCGACGAACCCGGCCCAGGCTGAGGAAGGCACCATCCGTAAGAAGTACGCGAAGTCTATCGAGGCAAACGCTGTTCACGGCTCAGACTCTGATGAGAACGCACAGATTGAAGGCGACTTCTACTTCTCTGCCGACGAGCGTTTCTAAGCAGTATTGAAAGTATACTTATTGATTCAAAGCCTGCCAGACGCACTTCTGGCAGGCTTTTTTCATGCCAGTCATACTTGGAGGCGTCTCTAGTGCAAGCGCACGCTTGTATCTTCCGTGTAGCAGAACAAGATTGTAGTTGTTAGTCTCACGTTTCATACTGTCATAAGCATTCTAGTTCCCACGCCCCTCGGGGAGAGCACTAGGAAGAGGGGCTTCGGAAAGCTGTCGCGTTTATTCATTGATTTCGCTATTCATTCTAGCCGCTGTTTCCGCAACTTCAGCCAAGCTATCCTTTCTAGCCTCTGTTCATCCTCTAGTTCCCAAATACCTACTGTTTCACTTCTGGCTTTGGAGCGCTCACGGCTGGGGCAGGGGCCCTACAGGAGCGGGGCCTCGTCCTCGGGCATTGCGCTGTGCAATTGAAGCTGCTGGCACCGCATCAATTACAAGGCGCTCTTTTTCGAGGGCCCCTACCCCCACCCAAAGACTAAAATCAGTTCAGATGGCAAAAGCAGTTGCCATATACCTTTGTCCAAGTCCCCCTTTGAAGGGGTAGGGGGATGTTTTACGGTTGCTGATAATTCCGTTAAGATATCAGACCAAAAGCCTCACTCCCTCCCCTGTTTTTAGGGGAGGGCTGGGGAGGGGTAAATTCCGCTCCTAGGAGAAGCTAGGTGTGTATAACTTAATCCAGATTTAAGAAAGCGCCAGACACAAAGAAACGGCCAGCCCTTTTGAGGCTGGCCGTTCTGCTTTAAACACAAACAGTATCTTTAGTCGCGGGGAATAACCAGACGCTGGCCGGGGCGAATCAGGTCGGGGTTGTCGCCTATCTTGTCTTTGTTCGCCTCATAAATCCTTTTCCACGTATTGGCGTCGCCGTAGTGCTTCTTCGCAATTTTTGAAAGGGAGTCGCCACTCTGCACAGTGTAAATATCCTGGTTCGGGCCGGCAGTGGTTGTCTGCTGCTTATCGCTTTCGCTGTAAAAACCCTGCTCCGGATGGCCGGGGGACTTGGTTACCATATCGCCGCCCTTGCTGATGGGCTGCGTGCCCTTTGGAGTTTCTACGCGCTTGGAGGATTGTACATTGCTTGTTGGTTTTGATGCTTTCTCTTCCTTGCCCTTCTTATTGAAAAAATCTAACAGTCCCATACTAATTCTTTTTAAGTCTTAAGGTTTTCATAGCCGCGGCACGTCCATGTTGCCGCACAGTATAAGATACGCCGCAAGAGGCAGTTAGTTATACTGCCCTTGCGGCAACAGGAAAGTATGCCCTGCCGTAAAGGGACAGACGCAGCCGAAGTATGGCGGCGGGAAATTTGCATTCATCTGAAAGAAACAAACTATGAAAAGTATAAAGACATCAAACATGCTGTATTCCCTGTTGCTAAGCGTGCTGCTGCTAAGCTGCGGTGGTGATAAGGAGGAAGTAGGGGCAGAGACCCTCTTATCAGGCCCGGACAATAAAACCTGGGTAGCTAATGAAGAGCTAAATGCTGCAGGCGATGAGCAGGACCTGAGCAAGGAAGAGAAAGCGCAAACCATGCAGTTCTATGCCGATGGCCGCTTTGCCATGGGTGGCGGCGGTTCGCTGCAAACCGGTACCTGGCAGTTTGACCAGGCAGCAAAACGCCTGACGCTGCAGTTTGAGGGCCAGGACGTGACACAGAACTTTGAAGTGCAGAAGCTGGATGACGACGAACTCAACCTGCGTGGCGCGGATGGTACCGTGTTGGAACTGGAAGTGAAAAAATAACTTATTTACTGATTTGAAGTATAAATCAGTGGTTTCGATTTATAGCGGCAGTCTGCTTTGGCAGGCTGCCGTTTTTCATTTGGCGGTAAGCGGCCGCACGGTAAGCAAACCCAGCAGCGGGCCTACGGCAATCGGAACAAAAAGCCACGGCAGCGGGAGCACCGTAGCCAGGAAGCCTGTTAGCTGAATGCTTATGATGGTGATGGCAAAACCAATGGAGGTGACAACCGTGAGGGCCGTGCCCACTAACTCCGGAGGAGCCATGCGTGCCGTAAGCGCGGAGAACTGTGGCGAATCGCCGGCCACCACCACACCCCAAAATACCAGGAAGGGCAGGAGCAGCGAAGGTGCCTGAAACACCCAAACGCTAAGCACGCAGCACACCCCTGAAAGCAGCAACTGCGCAAACGCTACCCAGCCGCTGCCCCAGCGCTGCGAAAGATATCCGCCGCCGATACAGCCAACTGCCCCAGCGGCGATGACTGAAAAGGTCATAAGGGCTAACCGGCTCGGTTGCCAGCCCGGGAAAGCGAAGGCAAGTATAACCGGCACAAAAGCCCAAAACGTATAGAGTTCCCACATGTGCCCGAAGTACCCGAAAGCCGCCGCTCGAAACTCCCGCGCCTTGAAAACCCGTAGCATGTTGCCCACCTCAAACTTAGCGCCTTTTGACAAGTAAGGGCCGTCTGGCACGAGCAGGTACATCAGCACGCCGCCCACAGCGGCCAGTATACTTACTGCCAGCAAAGTAGTTTGCCAAGGAAGCGCCGCTCCCAAGCCGCGCAGCAAGTATGGAAAAGCCGTGCCTAGCACCAACGCACCCACCAGGTAACCGATGGCCTTGCCCAGCTTGCCGCTGTACCAACTGGCCGCTATTTTCATGCCCGCTGGGTAAATGCCCGCCAGCAGAAAACCTGTGGCACCCCGCAGAAGCAGCACGCCGGTTATACTTGTAGCTGTATACAGCACCAGCACATTTGCCAGGGCGCCGAACAATGCGCAACCTAAAAACAGCTTGCGCGGCGACACACGATCAGCCAGCGAAAAGAAGGCAAAGCAAAGGGTGCCAAGTATAAATCCAAACTGCACCGCCGAAGTAAGCAGCCCCAACGCCTCCTCCTGCAAGCCTAGTGATGCCTGTAATTCAGGCAGCACCGCATTCCCGGCAAACCACAGCGAAGTACCCGCAAACTGCGAAAAGACAATGGTCGGCAGAATTCGCGATGAAGGCATAGGGCGCGTTAGAAAGT